>NZ_JBREXD010000001.1:295000-2020000 GCF_052920985.1 Pseudomonas sp. HK3 | reverse complement strand
TGACTTGACGTCGTCCCCGCCTTCCTCCGGTTTGTCACCGGCAGTCTCCTTAGAGTTCTCAACTTAATGTTAGTAACTAAGGACAAGGGTTGCGCTCGTTACGGGACTTAACCCAACATTTCACAACACGAGCTGACGACAGCCATGCAGCACCTGTCTCACAGTTCCCGAAGGCACCAATTGATCTCTCAAAAGTTCTGTGGATGTCAAGAGTAGGTAAGGTTCTTCGCGTTGCTTCGAATTAAACCACATGCTCCACCGCTTGTGCGGGCCCCCGTCAATTCATTTGAGTTTTAATCTTGCGACCGTACTCCCCAGGCGGTCTACTTAGTGCGTTAGCTGCGCCACTAAAGTCTCAAGGACCCCAACGGCTAGTAGACATCGTTTACGGCGTGGACTACCAGGGTATCTAATCCTGTTTGCTACCCACGCTTTCGTACCTCAGTGTCAGTATTGGTCCAGTGAGTCGCCTTCGCCACTGATGTTCCTTCCCATCTCTACGCATTTCACCGCTACACAGGAAATTCCACTCACCTCTACCATACTCTAGTTCGCCAGTTTTGAATGCAGTTCCAAGGTTGAGCCCTGGGCTTTCACATCCAACTTAACAAACCACCTACGTACGCTTTACGCCCAGTAATTCCGATTAACGCTTGCACCCTCCGTATTACCGCGGCTGCTGGCACGGAGTTAGCCGGTGCTTCTTCTGTCGGTAACGTCACACTTGTAGCGTATTAAGCTACAAGCTTTCCTCCCGACTGAAAGTGCTTTACAACCCTAGAGCCTTCTTCACACACGCGGCATGGCTGCATCAGGCTTGCGCCCATTGTGCAATATTCCCCACTGCTGCCTCCCGTAGGAGTCTGGACCGTGTCTCAGTTCCAGTGTGGCTGATCATCCTCTCAGACCAGCTAGAGATCGTCGCCTTGGTGAGCCATTACCTCACCAACTAGCTAATCTCACGCAGGCCCATCTAATAGCGCAAGGTCCGAAGATCCCCTGCTTTCCCCCGTAGGGCGTATCCGGTATTAATCCAAATTTCTCTGGGCTATCCCAAACTATTAGGTAGGTTCCTACGCGTTACTCACCCGTCCGCCGCTCGACGCCTGATAGCAAGCTATCTTCGTTTCCGCTCGACTTGCATGTGTTAAGCCTGCCGCCAGCGTTCAATCTGAGCCATGATCAAACTCTTCAGTTTAAAAATTTTACATCCTAAGATGTGCTCAAGTATTAAATACTACTGTTAAATAAATTTGACAGTGTAAATACTTACTTGAAAAGTCTTTTGCTTCCTAAGAAGCTGTACATCTCGACTCTCGGTAAGTACCCACACGAATTGTCTGAATTCGTTTTTAAAGATCGTGACCGTCGCTCGGACTGGCCATTTCTTATCTGCTTTTCTAGCTGGGCTAGTGCAGTGCTTCTCTCGAAGCGAGGCGCGTATTCTACAGAACCGCTTCTCTGTGTCAACATTTTTTTGAGTTTTTTAAATCTTAAAAATCTTTTCAAAAATGTTTCGCTTTCAATGTTTTTCCTCGAAGCGGAGGCGCATTTTACAGTGTTTCGATTAGCTGTCAACACTTTGTTTTTACTTAATTTTTTGTCATTTGACTGGCTAAAAACTAAGCATCCTTTTTGGGGTTTTCTTTTTCTTTTTCAGATAAAGAAAACGCGCTTCCCGTTGAAGGAGGCGCGCATTATAGGGAGATTATCAGAGGCGTCAACCGCTGAATGAAAATTACTTTAATTCAAACAGGTGATGCTTTTTCTTGCCCAGTTTTGTGATGAAAAAACGACCAAACAATGCGTTGCCTTTACTATATATGTCTTTAGCGCCCATTAAGGCATCCATTCCATAGGCTTGGCCATTTACAATAACGGCGTTGCGACCTAACGCGTCTTTAATTTGCTTGCCCTGTCCAAGGCCTGCATCTGACAACAACTGAGTTAATGGCACATCTATTAAGTCAGATACCTGTATATCACCGGATGGCAGGCCATCTAATTTGATCTGCTCAAGATCCTGTTCACTCAAAGAATCAGCATCACCAGAAAATAACGCTTCCGTAATACGTTCAGCTGCCGCCAACCCTTCTTCACCATGGAGTAACTTAGTCACTTCTTTGGCTAATATAGGTTGTGCCGTTTTACGACCTTGAATTTGTGAATCCGTCTTTTCGATTTCATCAATTTCTTCGACTGATAAAAAAGTGAAGTATTTAAGGAATTTATAAGCATCGGCATCGGCGGTGTTTAGCCAGAATTGATAGAAAGCATAAGGAGAGGTTTTCTTTGCATCTAACCAAATCGTACCGCTTTCGGTTTTACCAAATTTAGTGCCGTCTGATTTGGTTACTAAAGGTAAGGTTAAACCAAATACTTGATTTCCGTTCATACGACGCGTTAATTCGGTGCCGCCTGTGATGTTACCCCACTGATCTGAACCACCAATCTGCAGGATGCAGTTTTCAATTTCATTCAGTTTAGCAAAGTCATAGCTTTGTAAAATCATATAGGTGAATTCAGTAAAGCTAATGCCCGCGCCATCGCGATCTAGACGCTGCTTTACAGATTCTTTTTGGATCATTTGATTCACAGAGAAATATTTGCCGACGTCTCTTAAAAAGTCGAGCATTGTGAATTCACCAACCCAATCTAGATTGTTTACAACTTTGGCGCTGCTTTCGCCTGAATCAAAGTCTATGAAGCGACTGACTTGGGCTTTCAGTTTTTCAACCCATTGCCCAACAACTTCAGGGCCATTGAGTTTGCGTTCCGCGGCTTTAAAACTAGGATCTCCGATCAAACCCGTTGCACCACCAACCAGCGCCAGTGGTTTATGCCCGGCCATTTGAAAACGCTTAAGGACCAATAGCGGCACTAAGGAGCCTATGTGTAAGCTATCGGCTGTTGGATCAAAGCCACAATATAGTGTCTGGCAGCCTGTTTCTAGGCGCTCTGCCAATTCGGCTTCACCGGTACAATCGTTATATAGGCCTCTGGCCTTTAGGTCTTCTATTAGTGCGGCTGTCATGTAGCGTACCCAGTAGTGCTCGTATCTGAATGAAGCTGGGAAATTAACGGATTTGAGCAAATTTGCAAGTTGTTGCAGCAATTTAGCTGCCAACTGGCTCCGAAAGCTGGCAAAGGGGTCTACAATTTCAAATAGGGAATGTTATGCTTGGCCCACTCGATGTACAGGCAATACTATGATTAACAAGGATTTATCCACCGTCGAATTGCTTCCTAAGCGCCATTGGATTGCGCTTGGTTTAACTGGCTTATTTGTCGTGGCACTGCTTATTTTAATTCCGGTCAAACAAGAGTTGGAACGACGTACGTTTGCATACCAACTTCCCCTCCCGCAAATAGAGTCAACATCTAAAGAGAAAGCTGACACTACTGAGTGGGAAATGAAGGCTGTAAAACCAGGCGATACGCTTGCACAGTTATTTAACAATGAAGGTTTGTCGGCTCAGCTTTTATACCAACTCACTCAAAGTGAACATGGCGGCAGTCTTAACAAGCTACACCCTGGTGATAAAGTAGGTTTTCATTTAGAGGACGGCAGCTTACATAGCTTTCGTTTAGAGAAGTCGTTATTTGAAAGTTATATTTTTACACATACTGGAAAGGGCTTTGATAGTAAGCAAATCACCCTTGAGCCAGATGTGGTTGAAACGTTTGCCCAAGGCACTATCGACAGCTCATTATTTGAAACTGGCATCAACGCAGGCATGAGCAACAATATTATCATGCAACTGGCAACGATATTTGGCTGGGATGTGGATTTTGCACTGGATATTCGCCAAGGCGATAATTTCAGTCTGATTTACCAAGAGAAGTACCTTGATGGTAAAAAAGTAGGCGATGGTGACATTCTTGTGGCTCGCTTTGAGAATCAAGGCAAAGCCTATACCGCGGTACGTTATGATGATGCAAGCGGCTATGCGCAGTATTTTACGCCAGCCGGCTTGAGTATGCGCAAAGCATTTTTGCGCACCCCTGTGGACTTCACTCGTATCAGTTCCAAATTTAATCTTTCAAGAAAGCACCCTATTTTACACCGTATTCGTGCACATAAAGGCGTGGATTATGCTGCCCGTCGTGGCACACCTATTCGTGCAGCAGGTGACGGTAAAGTTATTTTTGCCGGGCGCAAAGGAGGTTACGGTAAGGTACTCATTTTACAACACGGTACTAGCTACACAACGTTATATGCGCACCTGCAATCGTTTGGGCGCGGTGTTCGAGTGGGTAAACGTGTGAAACAGGGGCAATCAGTTGCCTACGTGGGTAGCTCAGGATTAGCCTCTGGCCCACATTTACATTATGAATTCCGAGTAAACGGGGTTCACCGTGACCCTCTAAGAGTCCGCTTACCTCACGCTAAACCGATCGATTCATCGCAAAAAGAACGCTTTTTGCACTATGCGCAAATTATGGTGATGCGCTTAGAAAGCCACATGTATGGTGACTATTTTGCCTCACGCTAAGACTGATTATTATATTGGGCAAATGTCTGGCACCAGTCTAGATGGTGTCGATACGGTTATCATTGCCTCGAGTGACGGCGACATTGAGCTAATTGGCGCTATTCACCATGCTTTTCCTGACACACTAAAGCAACATGTGATGGCTCTGTGCCAAGGCACCGAAAACGAATTAGACCTCGCGGCAAAAACAAGCAAACAACTGAGCGCTCTTTATGCAAAAGGCGTTGACGATGTGCTTAATCAAACCGGGATTAATAGTGATCAGATAAAAGCGATTGGCTGTCATGGCCAAACGGTTAGGCATATGCCTCCTAATTATACCGTTCAGCTGGTTAATGGTGCCTTGCTCGCTGAATTGACGGGGATTAATGTGGTATGCGATTTCCGCTCACGGGATATGGCAGCTGGTGGCCAAGGTGCGCCATTAGTGCCTGCGTTTCATCAACAGGTATTTCAACAAGCAGATAAAGATACCGTAGCGGTCAATATTGGCGGTATGGCCAATATTACATTCTTACCCGCCCATGGTGAGGTCGGGGGATTTGATACTGGCCCTGGCAATATTTTGATGGACGCATGGTGTATTAAGCATAAAAAGGGTCCGTTCGATTCAAATGGCCAATGGGCACAAAGCGGTCAGGTTAATGCTCGATTGCTTGCTCAGTTACTAGATGATCCTTACTTTAAAATGCCAGCACCAAAAAGTACGGGCCGTGAACACTTTAATTTGCGGTGGCTGACCCAGCTTCCAATAACCGATATCCCAGCGGAGGATGTGCAAGCAACCTTGCTACAGCTAACGGTTAGCAGTATTTGTAAAGAAGTTAAGCGACTCACGTCGTCTGCTGACATAGTGGTGTGCGGCGGCGGCGCGTTTAATGGGCAGTTACTCAAAGCCCTGGGGCATGGGCTTGGCTCAAACTTTCATGTTTGTCGCAGTGTAAAATTAGGAATTGACCCACAATGGGTAGAAGCAATGGCGTTTGCTTGGCTAGGTCAGCAGAACATATTGCGTCTTGCTGGTAATGTGCCTGCGGTGACTGGGGCTAAAGGGGCTAGAGTGCTAGGCGCTCTCTATCCAGCATAAATGCATCAAAGTGTTACGTTAAAAGCTTTGATAGCCTGCTTTTAATAAGCGTTTTTCTTCACCGGGGCCAAATGGCACTGTGTCCACGAATGCAGGAAGCTGGTCTCTGCGCACTTGATTCATTCCCATCCAAGTTTCACAAATCTTAATATCCACAACATTAAAAGCGTCTAACCTGGCCGCCTTATCAACTAACTGACGATACATTTGATAGTTTTGCCTAACAAATACGTTGGCCTCTTTACCATGGAGCACAATGGTGATGGGTTGATCGGGATATTCGCTGCGTGTATTTGCCCAAGCTTCAGCTTGATCTAGGATACCCGCCAGCTCTTCAGGCGTATGGGCGTGCAACAAGGCAATATGTGAGCTCGGCTCAGCCCAACTGGTTGAACTGAAGCCTAAGCACATTAGCAGGACAAGCCTGCTAAATTGTAAATGACGAACCACAACCACAGGTTGCAGAAGCTTGCGGGTTAGAGACCACAAAGCGAGATCCTTCTAAGCTTTCTTTATAATCAAGGCTAGCGCCGTCTAAGTAAGGGTAGCTCAAAGAGTCTACTAATACTTTAACGCCCTCTTGCTCTACTTGTGCGTCGTCTTCAGCAACTTCTGTATCGAATGTGAAGCCATATTGAAAACCAGAACAACCACCACCGGTGACAAACACCCTCAGACAAAGGCTATCATCACCTTCGTCTTCGATAAGCGTCTGCACTTTAGTGACAGCTGACGGGGTCAACGAAAGAACGTTCATACTGCAAAACCTTCGGTATATAACAGAGGTATTATGTGATTAACCGAGTATTTTAGTCAACTTTAGTTTCAGCGGCTAAATTACCGGTAGAATCTTTTTGCTTGCGCCCTTTGGCATTTTTATCTGAGCCGTGGTGAATCAGGCTGCCATTAACTTGCGCGCCCATAACCATTTCCATCATGCCGTAGTGCACATCGCCATTTACGATGGCTTTTTTAGCAAGCTCAATGTGCTGACCTGAATGAACATTACCAACAACTGTACCGTTAATAATGATATTGGGAACACGGATTTCACCTTCAACCACACCTGTTTCGCTAATGCGAACAACGGCACCGCTTTGTTCGTCTGCAATCAGGTTACCTTTAATACGGCCGTCTACATGTAAGCCACCACTAAAATGAAGGTCGCCGATAAACTCTGACTTATTTGAAATTAATGTATCGTAATGCCCTGGGTTTTTACTTTTACTACTCAACATCTTTACTCCTTTCCTGGCCACGGGAATGTTTGCGCTACCCGGTTGGCCTTTGAACCATTTGTTTGTAATACCACTTCAACGGACTCGGCCGTAAAACCGTCTGGTAAAACCAAGTCCCCCACTATTTCTTGGAAATAACGGAACCGATATTTAATGCCGTAATCCTGAACATCTTCAGATAAGTCGCGTAAACCATAGACAATCTGTTTACCGTTTAAGACACCGGTAATATTCACTGCAGCTAGGCCACTAACAAAACGTTGGTTAGTGCCAACTTGCGTAACGACGACTTTGTAACGGAAACGACGTTGTTCCAATGTGGATTCAATATCAACCTTTTGAATACGTAAGTCTTGCTTACTGGTAGACGGCGCCATTATACCCTTATAAAAAGCCACTTCTTCTTGTAAGGTCGCAATTTGGGTTCTTAAGTCCACCAAGTTTTGACGCAAGCCTTCCGTTGAACGACGATCAACTTCACCGCCTTTTTCCAACATGATCACACGCTGGCTGTAAGACGACATTTCATCTTGCGACATGGCTAGGTTTTCTTTTAACTGGTCACGTTCGGCAATCGCCTGAAACTGAACTTGAGCCGCTTCAAAACGCCCAAACAAATAACCAGCACCGCCTAGCCCAGCAATTAACACTAACAAAAGCAGACGTTTAAAAAAGCGCGTCCAAGGGTCATAACTTACCACGACCAGATGTTCTTGCTTACTGCCCTTTACCACTGTCATTACTTGCAGTCCTTTTTGTTTTCTAAAACCATTATTATAGAAGCATAGCTGGCTGAGTCATGCCTGCATTCTCTTCAAAGCCAAACATGATATTCATATTTTGTACGGCTTGACCGGCTGCGCCTTTCACCAAATTATCAATAACTGAAAGTACGATCACTGTGTCACCGCCTTGCTGACGATGAACCGCAATTTGATTGTAATTACTGCCTTTTACATTACGCGTTGCAGGGTGTGTACCGGCAGGCATAACATCGACAAAAGGCTCATTTGCATAACGTGTTTCGAACACTTTTTGCAAATCTACGCTAGTGTCTTTCAATTTAGCGTATAGGGTAGCATGAATTCCACGAATCATAGGGGTTAAGTGTGGCACAAAAGTCAGACCTACCGCGTTGTTATTGTTAGCATTTTGTAAACCTTGCTTAATTTCTGGTAAGTGTCTGTGACCCGGCACGCCGTAAGCACTGAAACTTTCACTGGCTTCACATAATAGGCCACCGATTTTAGCCTGACGGCCCGCACCACTGACGCCCGATTTACAGTCAGCAATAATGCTATCCACTTCTATTAAGCCTTGTTCAATTAATGGCAAAAGACCCAATTGTGCCGCTGTGGGATAACAACCTGGGTTTGCAATAACCTTGGCGTTTTTAATCGCATCACGATTGACTTCAGGTAAACCATAAACAGCTTGCTCAACAATCTCTGGGCACGTGTGCTCTAAGCCATACCATTTTGACCATTCGACAACGTCTTTAATTCTAAAGTCGGCACCTAAGTCGATTATTTTTACATCTGCTGCGACTAATTCTGGAGCCATTTCCATGGCAACACCGTGCGGTGTCGCAAAAAAGACCAAATCACACTCACACAGGGTTTTAACATCCGGTACACTGAAGGTGATATTTGTGAATGGGCGTAGATTGGGAAACATGTCAGACACTGGCGTGCCATCTTCACCACGGGACGTAACAATTTTTAAATTTACTTGCGAGTGTTGTACAAGAATTCGTAATAATTCAACACCCGTATAACCGGTTCCGCCCACAAGTCCCACATTAATCACAATATCACCTTCTTTTTTGATTAATTTCGAAGGGCCTTATAATAGCGCCTTCCATAAAAAGTGATAGAGCAATTAATGGCATCTTTTATTCGTCGCTTAAGAATTTCATTGGCCCAAGGTGATGCTCTTCCTCAGTTAGCATTGCTTGGGGTGCTTGCAGGGCTTGTCACCAGCGGCACTATTTTATTATTTCGTCTCGCTGTTGAAGGTCCGTTAAATGCGTATCTTGCAAATGGAGATAGTGAAAACTTTGAAGCACTGGCACCTTGGATACGATTTTTTCTGCCACTAAGCGGTGCCATGTTAATCGCGGTTGTATTTGCTCGCCTGAGTGCACAAAGTCGCATGGTTGGTATCGGCCATGTTATTGAACGCTTAAAACATCACCAAGGGCACATGCCGTTTAGTAATTTTATCGCGCAATTTTTCGCTGGGGTTATCTGTGCACTCAGCGGACAAAGTGCTGGCCGTGAAGGTCCCGCCGTACATTTAGGCGCCGCTAATGGCAGTATCATGGGACGTAAATTTCAACTGCCCAGTCGACACATACAACTATTATTAGCGTCAGGGGTGGCTGCCGCCATTAGTGCCTCTTTCAATACACCAATTGCAGGTGTGATATTTGCGATGGAAGTAATCGTAATGGGTTACAGCTTTGTCAGTTTGATTCCGATTATTTTGGCGTCTGTTGCTGGCGCGCTATTAACGCGACTGGTTTACGGTGCAGAACCCGCCTTTAGCGTGCCCCCGTTACAAATGCGCTCTTTGCTCGAGTTTCCGTTTTTATTAGTGGAAGGTTTGGTGATGGGCACACTTGCCGCTGCCTTTATTTGGATTTGCGTAAAAACGGCCCAGCGCGCGCCTAAAAATATTTGGTTACGATTCTTAATCATTGGTGTATTGAATGGGTTATTCGCATTGGCGATACCGTCCATGATGGGCATCGGTTATGACACAGTAAACCATGCACTGACGGGGCAATTACCTTGGATGTTATTGATCAGCTTTGCACTGGCCAAGTTGTGTATTACTGGTTTCAATTTAGGACTAGGGCAACCGTCTGGTGCCATTGGCCCTATGTTGTTTATTGGGGCCTGTGCCGGTGGGGCTATCGGCGAAGTGGGTAACTACTTCGCACCAGATATTGCCAGTGCAACCGGTTATTATGCCATGCTGGGAATGGCGGCGATGATGAGTGCTTGTCTACAAGCACCGCTCACGGCCTTAATGACGCTGTTAGAATTAACCAATAATCCCAATATTATTTTACCCGCTATGTTGGTGGTGGTGATTGCAAATTTAACCGCCAGTGAAGTATTTAAGCAAACAGCCCTATTTCCACGGTTGCTTCAATTACGTGGCCTTGCCACTGACACAAGCCCTGTGGAATTAATGCTCAGGCAAAATAGCGTACTAAGTGTGGCCGAAAAAAATATTAAAGTGGTGCCTAAGTTTGCATCCATCGAGACACTCAAGCTGGCGCTCAGTGGCAATCCTATTTGGCTGGTGATTCATGGCGAAAAAGGCATACTTGCGGCACTGGCCGCATCGGATGTGGCTAATTTATTGATGAATGAAGAAAGCCTCAGTGAATGGTTAGAACAAACTGACAACAATGAAGACCCCGCATTAAATTTAATGGCCATACCCGGACAACGACTCACCTGTAAAAGCATCTCTATGCGAGCCAACTTGCAAGAAGCATTGGATATCATGATCGATGACAAAGTTGAATGCCTGACTATTCACTATGGTAAAGAAGTCAACACAGCCTCTGTCATGGGTATCATCGAACATGATAAAATCCACAACTATTATCGATATGCTCATTAATCATTCAAAGGATGTTTATGCTTTGGCTTAAGGCGTTTCACATTATTGCCGTGGTGTGCTGGTTTGCTGCTCTATTTTACTTACCGCGTTTATTTGTTTATCACGCCATGAGTGAAGACCAAACCAGTAAAGATCGTTTTAAGATTATGGAGCGAAAGCTGTATCGCGGTATTATGACCCCCTCCATGATTGCAGTGGTCGTGCTCGGCGGCTGGCTGTTAACACTCAACCCAAATTATTATTTCAGCCAAGGCTGGGTTCACGCAAAACTCATGCTGGTCGCTCTGCTGATTGGTTACCACTTCTATTGCGGTGTGTTACTTAAGCAGTTTCGTGATGATGTAAACACCAAAAGCCACACCTTTTATCGTTTCTTTAATGAAGCACCCGTATTAATTTTAATCGCAGTGGTTATCTTAGCTGTGGTTCGCCCATTTTAATTTTTTAGTAGTAGGTTTTTTATGGATATCTCTCGTTCTGAATCTTTGTTTGCCCAAGCACAAACCCACATTCCTGGTGGCGTGAATTCGCCTGTGCGTGCTTTTAATGGCGTGGGCGGTAGCCCTATTTTTTTCCAAAAAGGCGAAGGCGCGTATTTGTTTGATGCCGATGGGAATCGCTACATTGATTATGTGAACTCTTGGGGACCGCTTATTTTGGGTCACGGTGCGCCTCAGGTAATCGAAGCGGTACAAAAACAATTGGTAAACGGCCTAAGTTTTGGCGCACCAACTGAAATTGAAATCGAAATGGCCAACAAAGTTTGCGAGATTTACCCAAGCATGGACATGGTTCGTATGGTTTCAAGTGGCACAGAAGCCACCATGAGCGCCATTCGTTTAGCGCGCGGTTACACCGGGCGCGATAAAATGGTGAAATTTGAAGGCTGCTACCATGGCCATGCCGATTCACTATTAGTAAAAGCAGGTTCTGGTTTATTAACACTGGGCGTGCCAAGCTCGCCTGGTGTACCAAAAGCCGTCGCAGATTTAACCATTACGTTGACGCACAACGATTTAGACAGCGTACGCGAATGTTTCGCACAAATGGGCAATGAGATTGCGTGTGTCATTGTGGAGCCTATAGCAGGCAATATGAACTGCATCCCTCCTGAAAATGGTTTTTTACAAGGCTTGCGTGAATTATGTGATGTACATGGCATCGTATTAATTTTTGACGAAGTCATGTGCGGTTTTCGTGCGGCAAAAGGCGGAGCACAAGAAGTGTACGGCGTAAAACCTGACATGACCACATTAGGTAAAGTCATTGGCGGCGGCATGCCTGTGGGTGCGTTTGGCGGTAGAAAAGAAATTATGGAGTACCTTGCACCACTTGGCCCTGTTTATCAGGCGGGTACATTATCGGGGAATCCAATTGCGATGGCCGCTGGCCTTGCTATGTTAAACGCCATTAGCTCACCAGGGTTTTACGATGTGCTAACGGCAAAAACACAAATGCTATGCAAAGGCTTAGAAGCGCTTGCGCAAAGCCATAATATTGGGCTAACAACAAACCAAGTCGGCAGCATGTTTGGCTTTTTCTTTAGTGAAGAGAGCAACATCCGCCGCTTTGCTCAAGTGCAAAAATGTGACCAAGAGCGTTTCAAAAAATTCTATCATGGTATGTTAAACGAAGGGATTTACTTAGCACCATCCGCTTTCGAAGCTGGTTTTATGTGTGCAGCGATTACGGAAGACGATATTCAACAAACGCTGCAAGCCGCTGATAAAGTATTTGCAACACTGTAAATATTCAATCGCAGCACTGCGTTAAAAAGCCCAGATATATCTGGGCTTTTTTTGTTTAAACGATCTTAGCAAATGCTAGAACGAATAGTGGATATCGACACTTACAAATCAATGGCCACTTTATAGTTATAAAAACCGACAACACTGAGTTTAAGTTATTACTCGTCTTTAATAGCTATCAGCAAAGGCCGATGGCCAGTAAAACCGAAAGCAATACAACATTTTTTATAACACGTTTTTTTATTAACATTATTATCGTGTGAAAATTGGACAAATTAAGGTAAGCCTTTATCAGGCCTAAACGATAACGTTTTGTCCAATGTTTACCCTCAGGCTTATCCACAGATTATGTGGGTAATTCAGTGTAGGCCGTAAATATCTTTTAGCGCTTGAAGCCGCCCATCTTGTTTAAATGTTTGTATCATCTTGTCTATTTTTTTTACTAATACCGCATACCCTTGTGTATTTCGATTAATAGCCATGTGCACAGGCCTAATTTCAACAGGGTGGTCTGTATCAAAATAGATATGTTTTGAACCTGTTATTTTTTGCTTCACTTCGTATTGCATAACCGCATCTGTACCAATCACCATATCTAAGCGCTTTGCTATAAGCTTTTTTAGGTTTTGATTTAAGTCGATCCCCGTATGCCAAGTTACTTTTTCGTAATTCAGTAAAGCCTCTGGATACGCATAAGAAGACACCATACCAACAGTCTTACCGTTTAAACTCGCCAAATCAGAATATGTAAAAGCTTGTTCTTTTAAACTGGCAAATACCACCTTGGTATCTAAATAGGGTTGTGTGTAAGCAAAGCCTTGTTCGCGCACCTTGTCATACCACATAGCAACGATCATATCGTACCTGCCTTGTTTTTGAGTCCGTTCGATTCGCTTCCAAGGTATGAACTCCACTGTAAACTCATAACCAAGTGCATTTAGGATATCCGTAGCGAAATGAACACTAAAGCCCCCTTTGGGTAATTGACTGCCGGTGATTGGCGGCCACTCGTCGGACACAATACGAATGATCTTATTCTCAGCCAGAGCACTCATCGTAAGAGTGGTTATCAAGCAAAAAACAAAACACTCAAAATAGAAACGAAGCATAGTGAAATCTCCTCTATTATGAGTATAGAAGAAACACACCATTCATCTAAGTTTTGCCCAGATTAACCCTATCTATGGCATCATTAATAATCTTTATTTCTAACAAGAGCGCTATTTATGGCATCAGATCTTAGCCAAGGTGCTATTTCCACTTGGCTGTACCGGTTAACGGCGCCTATGGTTCTAGGTATCTTAAGTATTTTTTTATTTAACTTAGTCGATACCTATTTCATCAGCTTATTGGGGACGCAACCCCTAGCCGCGGTAAGTTTTACGTTTCCTGTCACTATGATGATCATGAACCTCGCTATTGGATTAAGCATTGCAACGGGTGCCGTTGTCGCTCGCAGCTTAGGTCAAAAACAAGTTGATCAAGCTAGAAACTGGGTGACCGCTAGCTTGTACTTATCCATCATTCTCGGCGTTATATTAGCGACTATTGGCATTATTAGTCAGTCGATTATTTTTCGCTGGCTAGGTGCCGATGAAAGCCTACTGGGTATGATTTCTGATTACATGACATGGTGGTACGTAGGCAGTGTTCTATTAATTGTTTTAATTATTGTAAACGCCAGTATTCGCGCAACAGGCAATACAAAGCTACCGAGTCTTCTGATGCTGGGTAGCTCCCTTATTAATGCGATTTTAGATCCATTACTTATTTTTGGCTTAGGGCCTTTCCCTGAGCTTGGTATTCAAGGGGCCGCGATTGCCACCACGATTAGCTGGGGGGTCGCACTTGCCTTTGTGCTTAAGTATTTACTCGATAAAGACCTTATTTCGCTCGCCGTCCCAGATGCAATTGTGAGCCAGTGGCGACAGCTTGCCAAACTAGGCATACCAGCCGCATTGACGAATATGCTAGGGCCAATTGCCAGTGGTATTATGGTTGCGTGGGTTGCTCAGTATGGCACACATGCTGTGGCCGCTTATGGTGTTGGTAGTCGTATTGAGCCATTAGCCATGATTGTGATCATGGCATTTACGGCAAGTTTACCGCCGTTTGTAGGGCAAAATCATGGCGCAGGAGAACACCGACGAATTGAGCACGCTCTCATAAAAAGCATGCAATTCTTATTTGTATGGCAAGTGATTGTGTATGCTCTACTGGTTTTCTTTGCTCAATCTATTAGTGCAATTTTCAGTGATGACTCAAGCGTACAGCACATTATTCAAACTTTTATTTATATTGTGCCGCTAACCTATTTTGCTATGGGCTTTACTTTAGTCACAACGGCAACGTTAAATGCGCTGCATAAAACGCAACTATCGCTAAGCCTGAACTTACTGCGATTATTTATTATCTATTTGCCCTGTGCATGGCTTGGCCAACACTTTGGCGGGCTAACAGGCTTATTTTACGGCTGTGCAGTTGGTAATCTCATTATGGGTATCTTTGTATTAGCCTTGTTCATTCGGGCTAAAAACAATCCACAAATCCGACAACGCTTGTTAAATGCATAAATCAATCTTGTTATGGCTTAAAAGCCCAGGATCACGAATAAGGTTTTCTGTTTAACTTCCATACGTTTCAAGCTGGCTTTAAGTAAGCTGTGGCGCATGTCGTTATCTTTTAATTGATAAATAGGCTGGCTTTGTAAGCTTTGTGTCACCAAGTCTTGAATTAACGGCTTAATTTGCGCAACACTATCCGCTGATAATTGATCAACGTTTAACGCTGTAACCTTGGCATTATTTAAATAAAATGCACCGGCCTTCGCGTCATAAGTCAGGCTACCCTGAACCGAAACAGAACCAGAACCGTGTAAACTGCCCAATGCGGTCACATCTAAAAATGCAGTCACAGATATTTCATTTTCTTTTTCTAATAACTGTAATGTGCCATCCGTTAATACAACGTTCGCCAATAACGTTTGGCGTGATATAGGGGTGATTTCTTGAAGTCGCGTTTGTAATTGCGCTTCGCTAAATTTAAGTACCTGCTCGAAACCATGACTATTTAATGATATGAACATTAAACACAGCACTAATTTTAAATTAACCATTAAATTACCCACCTGTCGTTGCATCGTAAATATACCTTTCAAAGATTTAGCGTTTCATCATTTAGTTAGGCCATTGCTTGCCGTAACCACAGCCAAGAAAATACAAAGCGGAAAGAAACAGCCTATAAAGGCACGTTAATACGCTATATTAACCTAGTTTTCATTGGCGCATAACTTGCTATTTTATTCTCATTGATAAAAGAGCGACCCTGAAAGAGGATAGATTATGGACGTTAATACCCCATTACCCAGCCTAATAAGCAGCCTTTATAAGGATAATAAAGATCTAGGCAAAAACGTTGCCGCAACATCAACACAATCACCTGATGTTGCGGTACAAAAAGATAACCAGTCAAATGGTCGAGAGTTAAGCTTATCTATTCGTAGCCAAAAATTAAGTGCTATTAGTAAAGAGTTTTTTAACGGCCCCATTGCATCAAAAAACATAGCCGCACTCAGTCAAAGTCTATATGAAAATGGCTTCATCAATAACACAGATCTTAATAATTTAGATAATACTAAAAAAGAACAAAGCACCATCACGCAATCAAAACACTTCATTAATAGCTTTATGTTTGAAGCCTCTAAGCAAGGTGACAACGAAACCCTGAACATGCTCGAACCGATTGCAAAGGCCATCGATAATATGGATGCAGCCAGTACCAGCTCACAACGTCAAAACGAAGTCGTTGCACTTGATAATGCCAACCAAATACTTGCTCACCTAAAAGACATCAATAGTGATGATGCTCTAATAAAAGAGTTTGAAAATGTGGTTGACGTTTTATCAACTTTGGATACATTACGACAAAATGATCAAGCCACGCAAGCTGCTGCGCAGTATGAAACCATACAAAACGACTCTACTTCATAATGGAGCGGCTCCGGTATGGTTCAGCTCTTTTCAGATTAGCGTCTATACTCAAGAAATGACATTAATCTAATCAGCACATATTCTGTGTAAAACATGAATAAGCCTAAAGACTCACTTAAACCTGCTCAAAAAGAGTGTGTACGCTCGCCAATGAGAAAAAAAGTATTGTTGATCGTTAGTCTCTTCATCATGGCTAGCATCACTCTCATGGGCTTAGGCTATCTTCAATCTGAAACATTAAACAGTGTTCGTGCGTTTGTTCGCGGGGAAGGCTTGTGGGCAAAGGCACAAAAAGACGCGGCATTTTATCTTGAACGTTATGCACACAAGCATGATATTAATGATTTCGAGCGATTTAAAAAAGCACTCAGTATCAATCTTGGTGACAAAGAAGGTCGCTTAGGGTTACTTGAGTCACCTCCAAATAAAGACCGTTCCCGAAAAGGCTTTCTTGCCGGATCAAACCACCCAGATGATGTAGACAGCATGATGAATTTTTTTCTTCGCTTCCAGAATTTTTATTATTTGAAAAGTGCGATTGAAATTTGGGAAAAAGGCGATATAAAAATACATGAGTTCATGCTATTAGGTAATGACATTCATCAATGTGTCTTACAAAATAAATCGGCTTGCTTGGAAAGTAAACGACTTGAGCTAGATAAGCTAAATAAAGAATTAAACAAAATAGGCACTGATTTTTCATTAATACTCAGTGAAGGTGCCCGCTGGATAAAGTCCACACTTTTAACCATCACAATTATCATCACTAGTCTTCTTTCGTTGTTGATTTTCATTGTTACTCGAAGAATCATAATGGCATTGGACAACACAGAAAAAGAGTTGATGATCAGCGAAAAACGGTTTTTATCACTATACAATTCCAATGTAATCGGAATAATGGAATGGGATATAAATGGCGTTATATTAGCCGCTAATGATGCCTATTTGAAAATGATTGGATATTCTCATGATTCGCTAAAAAATGGAGAATTAAGTTGGAAGGCACTCACGCCAAAAGAATTTAGATCTGTCGATAAAAAAGCAGAAAAGGAATTATTAAAATATGGCATGTGCGCCTCATTCGAAAAAGAAATCATCCATAAAAATGGTCAGCGTATTCCTATCTACATGGGTGCGACCTTATTAAATGGCGAAGCGGATAAAGGCATTTGCTTTGTCATTGACCAAAGCCTTCAAAAAATAAACGAAATGCAATTGAAATTATCTGCCACGGTTTTTGATGCAAGCAGTGACGGCATTATTATTACGGATAAATACAAGCATGTCGTTGCCGTTAATCAAGCCTATTGTAAGAAAATGGGGGTAGATGAAGCACAACTATTAGGCTTTACGCCTCCCATTCTTGTTTCTAACCTCATGCATGATTCGTTTTTTTCTGAGATATCGTCAAGCCTTCAAGAGCATGACCAATGGCAAGGGGATGCATTTGATAAAACGGAATCTGGCAGTATTATTCCTGTTAATATTCGCATCAATACCGTCAAAGATAAGCGCTATAAAATCAGCCACTACGTCATTAACATAACGGATATCAGTGAACAAAAAGCCGCAGAGGAACAACTGCGCCAGCTTGCTCATTATGATTACTTAACAGGCCTTGCCAACAGAAGTTTGTATGACGACCGCCTGACTCAAGCTCTAGCGAGGGCCAAACGTCATACCTCTCATTGCGCTTTATTATTTTTTGATTTGGACAAATTTAAGCCAATAAATGATGAATATGGCCATGGCGTCGGTGACCTAATTTTACAAGCGGTTGCTTCACGCCTACAAAATAAAATTCGCGACAATGACACGGTGGCTAGATTAGGTGGTGATGAATTTGTCATTATTATGGAAAACATGACCATCAATGACGACGCAGCCAATTTGGCCGAAAAAATTATTGGATTATTATCAACACCATTTGAAATCAAACACCGTACACTGCAAATTGGTTGCAGTGTCGGTATTAGTGTTTACCCAGAAGACGGAGAAGACATTTTAACACTCACTCGAAATGCCGATATTGCCATGTATGCCGCAAAAAGCTCAGGTACCAATCACTATTACTTCTACAACCCTGAACTCAAATTATAAGCATTGATAAACAACAGGCGAAAAAGTCACTCGGTGTTTTGAGCGGCCTTGTCAAATAGACAATGCCATAAGTATGATGAGGCAAATAGTCAGCGCCATAATTCATTCGTTGAATCATTTACAAAAACAATAGACGAAAAAAAACCGCTCGGTGGTTTGAGCGGCCTTGTCAAATCGACAATGCCATAAGCATGATGAGGCAAATAGTCAGCGCCATGATTCATTCGTTGAATCGTTTACAAAAACAACAGACGAAAAAAAACCGCTCGGTGGTTTGAGCGGCCTTGTCAAATCGACAATGCCATAAGCATGATGAGGCAAATAGTCAGCGCCATGATTCATTCGTTGAATCGTTTACAAAAACAACAGACGAAAAAAAACCGCTCGGTGGTTTGAGCGGCCTTGCCAAATCGACAATGCCATAAGCATGATGAGGCAAATAGTCAGCGCCATAATTCATTCGTTGAATCATTTACAAAAACAATAGACGAAAAAAAACCGCTCGGTGGTTTAGCGGCCTTGTCAAATCGACAATGCCATAAGCATGATGAGGCAAATAGTCAGCGCCATGATTCATTCGTTGAATCATTTACAAAAACAATAGACGAAAAAAAACCGCTCGGTGGTTTGAGCGGCCTTGTCAAATCGACAATGTGATTAGCTTGATGAGAGAGAGTGCCATGATTAACTTGCTGCTTAATGTCCTCTTGGCAAGGACACTGGGCGGGTCATGACAACAACTTAATAATAGTCATTATCATTCGCGTTATCAAGAACAATTCTCAATTAAATTTCATTTAGGCGAATTATGACCACTTATGCGATTTGTCTTTGCCCACCGGAGATTTGTTCGTTCAGCGATTTAATTCGACGTGACATATTGTCCAGCAATGTAATGGCTATTTCTGGCTGGGCTTTAATCAAGTCGACAAATTGAGCTTTGGGAATGGCCAGTAGCTGACAATGCTCTCTGGCGATAACGGTAGCATTACGTTTCTCACCAGTGAATGCTGCCATCGCACCAAAAATCTCACCCGATAATACTTCACCCACGGTTACACCGTTGACCGTCACATCGGCGCTGCCTGACATAAGCTGATAGACCGTATCAGCGTATTCACCCTCACGAATCATCACACTGCCTGACTCAATGTGTTCGAAGCCTGTTGGAGCACTGGCCTGACCTTGCCGATGATATTCTGCTAGCATCACCTGATACAGTGCAAGCAAGGTTAGTAAGTAATTACTGAAGCGATGCTGGCGGTGCGAATCGCCATACACATACGACATAAAATCATCACGGGAGATCAGTTCAATTTCAGCGCTGTCTTCAACCTTTAATTGGGCGTCCGGTAAGCCAAACACACGACTCAAACCAATGATATCACCAGCCTCTAAACAAACCGCATCGGTTCCGCCATTTACCACCATGACCAGACCACTGCGGACAATTCCGATCTGCTCTTTATCAAAGCTATCGAACAATTGAGCGTCATTCGCGAATGCTTTCAACTGACTTGAGGTGTCTAAACCGTCAAGCAATCGCTCACCGAGCAAGCTTAAACGCTCAAGCAGTTCATGGGTCGCTCTAGGAGTTTTGCCAAGGAACAACATAATACTGGCCATTAATTAATCAGGGGGCGTATTTCTACCATAAAACGCGGACCATTTCCTAATATATGAACAAAAAATAGTCACCTATCACACTTTTTTTAGTTATCCGTCAGGCAGATGGCTGGCGCAGGCGTGTGCCCTGTTGAAAGGACATTAGAATCTCCTGGGCAGAGATATCCGCAGGGAAAAAACAACCACTCATTTTTGCATCGGCCAAGCTGGCACCATTCAACTTCGATTTGCGGAAATCTAATGAGCGTAAATCGGAACCACGGAAATAAGCGTTACTCAAATCCAGCCCTTCTACATCGAGGTTACGCAAATCTAAACCACGAAAATCGCAACCAGATAGGTCACAGCTCTTTCCTTGTGCCTTTAGCTTGTTAAACTCGTCGACTTTATCGTCCCTGAGTAATTGATACATAGGATCAGGGGAAATCCGAGGTTTCATAGCTCACTCCCATTGAGGCTTATACTAATTGAAGCCCAAAACCAAATAAGGTCAACCGTGCACGGATTTATCCTGTCACAACAATGGAAAGACATCCAAGACAAACTGCAACTTAGCTTTTGGCTAAGTACCGATAGTGGTCCGCAGTGCATTCAGTTCCCCCAACAGGAGAGCGTGTGTTTTTGCGCGCAAGACCAAAGCGAGCAACTGCCAAAATTATCCGGTCTAAGGGTTGAGCCGCTAACGCTAACCCATTTTAGCGGTGTGCCTGTGTGTGCCATTTACTGTCATACCTATCAATTACATGTGCAATTACGTCAGTACTGCGAACAACATAGTATTACCTTATGGGAAGCGGATATTCGACCAACACATCGCTTTTTAATGGAACGCTTCATCAAAGGCAGCCTTGAGTTCAACGGTTCAACCAGCAATGAAAACACGTGGGTTAAACCACACATACAAGCCAGCACGTACCTGCCCCGTTTGAAAGTTCTCAGTATGGACATAGAAACATCCATGCCCACTAAGGAACAAAAAGAGAAGTTATACAGCATCGGTTTTGTCAGCCAATGGCAAGATAACAATGGCAAACATCACAGTGAAAAGCGTGTGTACATGCTGGGCCACAAAGAAGATATCAAACCCGGCTGGCTTGTATTCTTTAAAAATGTGCGCGAACTACTTATCGCAGCTAATCATTATATTCAAACCCTCGACCCTGATGTCATCATCGGCTGGAATGTAATCAACTTTGATTTCAGCGTTTTACAACGGGTTTATAAAGAACACGGCATTGCGTTTCATTGGTGTCGTGATGGCTCAGAAGTCAATATTCGTCATGGTCACAATAACCTAAATTTTGTCGATATTGCAGGGCGTGTAATTGTCGATGGCATCGATGCATTACGCAACGCCACCTACAGCTTTGAAAGTTTTTCTCTCGAATTTGTATCACAAACACTTTTAGGCACAGGTAAAACGCTCGAAGGCCATAAAGGCAGCATGAATAACCGTGGACAAGCCATTAGTGATTTTTTTGAAAAAGATAAGATAGCTTTAGCAAACTATAATGCTAATGACTGTCAGCTTGTATTGGATGTTTTTGAGCACACTCAAATTTTACAATATCTAATACAACGCAGCTTTTTAACCGGCCACTTATTAGACCGAATAGGTGGCTCTGTTGCTGCGTTTGAATATTTATATTTACCAAAACTGCACAGAGCCGGTTTTATTGCACCTAACATTGGTGAAGGCTTTGGTGAGTTTGATGCACCTGGCGGCTTTGTCATGGAAAGTAAGCCTGGGCTTTATCAAGATGTACTGGTACTGGACTTTAAAAGCCTTTACCCCAGCATCATTCGCACCTTTAAGATTGATCCCATGGGGTTAATCGAAGGACTCAAAGCAAATAAAACAAATAAAGAAAAAGAAACCATTATGGGGTTTCATGATGCGTACTTTCATCGAGACACGCATTTTTTACCCGACATTATCACCCATCTTTGGGCTGAACGTGATGAGGCAAAAAAACAAAAAAACAGCGCCACCAGTCAAGCTATTAAAATTATTATGAATAGTTTTTATGGTATTTTAGGCAGTAATGGATGCCGCTTTTTTGATGCCCGCCTTGCAAGCTCTATCACCTTGCGTGGACACGAAATTATTCAGCGCAGTGGTCAATGGATCGAACAACAAGGCTTTCAGGTCATTTATGGCGATACGGACAGTGTGTTTATCAGCTTGCACACAGGCACCAAGAAAATAGCTAATACGCTCACAATAATTGAAACTGAAGTCATCGGACGAAAATTACAAGATGGCTTAAACCAGTATTGGCAGTTACAGCTAAAAAAAGAGCACTATATTGAAAGCCAATTGGAAATCGAATTCGAAAGTCACTATCAAAAGTTTCTCATGCCGACCATTCGAGGCAGCGAACTGGGCAGTAAAAAACGATATGCCGGATTAACTCAACACGATGAACTTATTTTCAAAGGATTAGAAGCCGTTCGTAGTGATTGGACCAAGCTGGCAAAAGAAGTCCAAATACAATTATACTCGCGCATCTTTCATAATCAGCCTTATGAAAGTTATTTGCTCAATGTTGTTCATGAATTAATGGCTGGCAAACGTAACGAACAACTCATATATAAAAAGCGTATTCGTAAACCACTTAATACTTACGTAAAAAATATTCCGCCGCAAATTCAAGCGGCTAAATTAGCCAGTGCACTGTATGCCCGTGAAAACTTAAACAATCCATATGAAAACGGTGGATGGATTGAATACATCATTACCCAACAAGGCCCTGTAGCTATTGAATGCTTAGAAAACACCCCATTTAAAATTGATTACGAGCATTATATAGACAAACAGATTTCGCCCGTTGTCGACGGTATTTTGTATTTCCTTGATAAGCGCTTTGCTGATTTAATTAACCCTCAGCGTGATATTTTTTCATAGATTTTTGCACATTTATTTGATCCGTTTTTTTGATGCAGGACCCGCTTTATTATGAACCAACTTAATACACTTATAAAAAATATGCTCAGTGATGCGCAAGTAAGCGTGCAAGCCTTACCACAATGTCCGAGTGTATCGTTGTATTTAGTTGATCCCACGACGATGAATCGTAAGTTTTCGCTCGATGAAATCCGCAGCATCTGGGAAAATACCGCCTATTGGGCATTTTGCTGGGCCAGCGGCCAGGTACTGGCGAAATATATTCTCGATAACCCTGACATTGTTAAAGGTAAAAAGATTCTTGATTTTGGCAGTGGCTCTGGCGTTGTCGCCATTGCAGCCATGAAAGCAGGCGCAAAACAAGCGATCGCCTGCGATATCGACCCTGGCGCCTTAATCAGCTGCGCTGACAATGCCAAACTTAACAACGTAGAGGTGACCTTATCAGACGATCTGTTTGCCATTGCAGAGCGCGATATCGATCTTCTGATTGCCGCAGATGTACTCTATGACCGAGCAAACTTGAGCTTCTTAGATACCTTCTTTGAATATGCTGACGCGGTATTACTTGCTGATTCTCGCATCAAAAATTTTCATCACCCGCAATATGAACACCTAAGCCAACAAGCCTCTTTCACCGTACCTGATCTAGATGAACTGGATGAGTTCCGCCATGTGAATTTATACAGTGGACTCGCCTATACGGCGTAAGCATTATGCCCTCAATAAATCTTGCTTTCTGGCTCACGAACACTAGCCCAATAGCGGGTAAGGGCTATACTGAAAAAGATTCAATATTCTAGGGCAAGAAGGTGATAACACTAACCAACTCGATTTACATGCGAACACGCTTATACGCGCTGTCGCTAATCGCCTGGATCCTAGTAATCAGTTTGTTAATGGTGCACTCATACAAAGTAGAAACGGATGATGTTTTTAACGAACTGAACCTGAAAACTGAAGTGGCGTTTATGCAATTTGAGCGACACTGGCCAGCCTTACGGGAAGAAAGCACCGATGTTAAGAATGACTATTTCAATAAACTCTCTTTCGACTTTAACCCCTCATTGCAATTATCCGCCATTAGCACCAACGGAAAGATCCTCGCCTCTAACTTAAAAAATCTAAACCAACTTTCTTACAGCCCTATCGTTGCACAATTGCAAGAAAATTTTGCTCTGGGCAAAACCATGCACAAAAGAACTTTATAGTTTATTTGAAAACCCCGTACAAGCATGTGCCTATCAATTCAATGATGAAGTACTCCTTGTTTCAACCCTACAAAATGAAATATTCTTACCTTACTGGATTAATAAAAAAATATATTTCATTATCGCCTGTTTATTCAGCCTAGGCCTAATGTCATTTATTTTATTTCTCGGCCACAAACAAAAAATACACTCTATCTCAGCCAAGAAAAAATTTGAAAGCAGCATCACGAAACAAGATGACGATTTTAAACGCCTAGTCAGTAACCTGCCCGGCATATTGTATCGTTTAAATGTCGAGCAACATACGCTTGAATACTTAAGCCCGGGTTGTTATCAGTTATTGGGATATTCCCCTGGTTATTTTATAAAAAATAACATTACTCCGTTTGATTTTATTGATGATAATGACAAACACGAATTTTCTCAAAACAGTAAAGCTGCGCACTTTTCACTCAAACCTTTTGAGATGGTATATCGCATTAAAACTGCAAGTGGTGAACATAAATGGGTTTTAGACCGAGGGCGTTGTTTTCAAGATGAACATAAAAAATATTTCATCGAAGGTGTCATGCTTGATATCACAGAAAGAGAATTAGTCAGGCAGCAAATCGAATACCTGGGTGTACAGGACCCACTCACAGAACTATACAATCGATTTAAATTTAATGACGAATTAGTACAGGCTGTCAGTTATGCTAAAAAAAGTGGTGAAAATTTTGCGATGCTATTTATTGATCTCGATCGCTTTAAAAACATAAACGACTCACTGGGCCATCAACTGGGGGATCGCTTACTACAAAAAGTAGCACAACGTATACAAAGTATTATTCCTAAAGAACATTTTCTAGCTCGTATGGGTGGCGATGAATTTGTTATTCTCATGCGCGACATAAAAAAAATCAAAGATGTTGAAATATTTGCTGCGGATATCAACCGACACTTACGCCAAGTATTTCGCGTTGATTCCTATGAATTGCGGACAAGTTGCTCAATTGGCATCAGCCTATGTCCTGATCATAGTGAACATAGCCATATTTTATGGCGCTATGCCGATACCGCTATGTACCAAGTAAAAAAAAGGGGCGGCGATGGTTTTCAATTTTTCACTCAAGAAATAGGTGACTTGGTTCAGCATCGTATAAATATCGAACATAGCTTTATGCCTGCCTTCGACAATCAGCAGTTCGAGCTATTTTATCAACCACAGGTGGATATTCATACTCAGAAAATATTGGGTTGCGAAGCATTGATTCGTTGGTTTCACCCTGAACTTGGGCCAATTTCTCCTGTTGAGTTTATTCCTATTGCTGAAGAAACGGGCTTTATTAATACACTCGGTGATTGGATTCTCGAAGAGAGCATCATACAGCTTAAAGAATGGCTCAACTTTGACCCTGACTTTATTATGTCTATTAATGTTTCAGCGGTGCAAATTAATGAAGGATTCCCCAAAAAAATCAGTAAATTATTAAAAAAAATATAATATTTCTGGCGCATCTGTTGAATTAGAAATAACTGAAAGCTTATTAATGGAAAATATTGATTACGTCCTCCCTCTTTTAAATGATATAAAAGAAATAGGGGTTGGCTTTGCTATTGATGATTTTGGTACAGGGTATTCCAGCTTGAGCTATCTGCGTTATTTACCTATTAATAAGCTCAAAATAGACCGTGCATTTGTCATGAACATAGAAAACAACGCGGAAGATGAAAGCATGGTAAAAGCAATCATCGCCATGTCGAAAAGCTTAAACCTAATTGTGTTAGCCGAGGGTATCGAAACGCAAGCCCAATTGGCATTGCTACAGGATTTAGGCTGTGAGCGATACCAAGGGTATTATTTTAACAAGCCACTTGACAGCCAAACTTTTGCGTCTTTGTACTTTGAACCTGAAATATGTGTAAAATAAGTCATCCAATTTTCATCTAATCATCTTAAGATAGATATCATTAATAAAATAAATCCAATTGAGACTATCATGGCTGACTTAGAATCTGTTCTAGAGTTCATTATGAACATAGCTTCTGAAGCAGGCGATTTAATTGTCGAAATGCGCGCAAGCTCGCAGCTAAGCCATAATTACAAACAAGGCATCGAGCTAGTTACCAATAGCGACATTGCCGCTGACACATTGATTACCGACGCCATACGAGCCAATTATCCTAACGATCAAATTCTAGCCGAAGAATCAAATCCAGATTTAACATCACTGAATTACTCCGATAGCCCCATCTGGGTGATTGATCCCATAGATGGTACGGTTAATTATGCACACCATCATCATCAAGTCGCTATTAGCATCGCCTATGTTGTTAAAGGCAAAATACAGGCGGCTGCGGTTTATAACCCGTTCTTACGTGAGATGTTTAGTGCAATTCGTCAAAAAGGCGCTTGGTTAAATCACCAACCTATTCGTTGCAGTAACACACAAGAATTGAATAGAGCCATCGTGGCCACTGGGTTTCCCTATGATAAAGCCGATCAGCTTGATCAACTCATGCACCGTTTACATAAAGTACTTGAGCAATGCGCCGACGTTCGCCGCTTAGGCAGTGCAGCATTAGATATATGTTGGGTCGCGCTAGGCAGGTTAGATGCTTATTATGAAACGGTTAGCCCTTGGGATTGTGCAGCAGGTTGGTTGATTGCAAAAGAAGCCGGCGCTCGCTGTGGTTACTTTATTGAACCTGATGCCAACATCACACACGAGCTGCACAGCGAACATTTAATTGTGGCAACGCCTGCTATTTACGAGCCGTTAAAAACTATTTTGCGTGATGCACAATTATAGTTGCTAGTTGCTAGTTGCTAGTTGTTTCTGAATGTTCTTGATTCATTATCTCAAGTGCATTCAGTTTTCGACGTTCATCCGTATCAAACTCCGATAACAACTCATCAAGCTGTTCTTTTTTTTCAGTGTTACTCATTGATTCGTTTTCTAAAATTGTTTGCTTTTGCGCCAAATACGAATCTGCTTTTTGTTGAAAGACCTGCCTCTTGTTATCTAGTACCTGTAATCGCTCGGCGGCCGCCTGCCCGAACGCTTGGCTATTACGTTCAAATATAGCGTCTTCACTGGCACCCTCATCACGCATGTCTTGAGTAATTTCAAACACCTGACTAATGCGTTGCGTCTCATCTCTCATACTACGAACATGCTCCGGTAAATTTTGCTCTAGAGAGGAAATTTGCTCGGCTTTTTCCGCTTCGCTTAATTGAGAACTGGCCTGTATTTCTAAACGGTTCAGCATAAAGTCATCATATAACTCATCAAAACCAAAAAATGCATCAACCGCTTCTTGATTAAAATACTCGCGACGCTTATCACGTAACTGCTGCAACTGAGAGCGCATGTGTTCTATATCATTTATTTCGTAGTCTTGAGGCGCGTCTAATGATGCTTCTAAATCCGTCAGGGCGTATTTATAACCCACATAATCTTCAAATAATTGCAGTGCTTGTGAGCGAGCCGGTTCTTGTAAATTTGACTTAATATCATCACGAATCATCTTCTGAACGTCTTCTAACGAGAATTCACCCATGGTTGATAAAAAATATTCAAAGCGATGCTTAATTGAGCCGCTTAAGATTAAGTTACCTGCGTCATCAACCGGGTATAAACCATCAATAGAGGTACCCCTTAATGAACTGGTACTTAAGAACTCAGGCAGTTGATTGTTCCTACTGGCCTGCTGCTCGATCGATGCCTGCTCGGCTGAAACTTGCGCACTAGAGTGAACTGAAGAAATATTTGCTTGGTTTAACCTGGCCTCAGGTTTTAACCACACCAAAAAAATAACAACCAAACACGTAACAATGGCAATAATAGGCTTTAACATATCTTTATTCTTATTATTAATGAGTAAACACTGACTACGTTACCATACCATTAAATAATTTCATCAAATGACAGGCACAAAAAAGGCGAAGCTAAGCTTCGCCTTTTTAATGATGGCTAATTACAAGCCGGCATTTTTCAATCGGTTTGCATGGTTGCGATACGTCGTAATCGGATCGGTTTCAAATAAGTGATGTAAGCCCAATATTTGGTTTACCGCATCTAAGTGATTCATACGATAATTATCACGAATGACCTGACCTAAATGGTTATCACATGTGCCCACCAACCCATCATTATCTTCTGAACCAAATGGGATAGAGGTTAATGCCAATGCAGGATCCGTAATATCCAATACATTTGTTAATAAGCTGCCGCCACCCCATGAATAGTAACGAATGCCATTCACGACATAAGCACCTTCACCGCAAGCAGTCGTTGGCATGCCTTGAGGATGCTGCGCATTAAATACTTGAGCACCTTCTGTGGTCAACGCCGTTAACGCACCTAATGCATCAGGGGTGTAGCCACCACCGCTTAGAAAATCTAATACAGCAGAAAAACTATTCATAATACTCAGAGCCAAACCTTCAAGAGGTGAACCTTCTGGAATTTGGCGCAAGAAGTCAGCTGTGCTTGAACCATTGTTTGCACCTGCAACCGTGGTAACCGATGCAACTAGGTCAGGACGAACACTCGCAACATAACGAATGGTCGGGCCACCATGACTGTGACCGATTAGATTGACTTTGCTGGCGCCATCAACTGCCAAAATGTTTTCAATTTGGCTAATCAATTGCTCGCCACGTACTTCAGTGTAATTGGTGTTGCTCACTTGTGTAACATAAACAGTCGCACCGTCGCTGCGTAAGTCTTGTGGAATTTTATACCAATAATCCACGCCCAATAGTTGATCAAAGCCAAGTAAGCCATGTGCTAATACAATTGGGTATTTTGTTTTTGTGTAGTTGGAAGGCTGAAACCAAGAGTCCCAGAACCAAGCATGGCTTTGCATAGCGAATGTCATCGCCATTAACAGAGTCAGGCGCGTTATTATTTTTGTCATTGCCTTTCCTTTTTATTGTTATCTGCAAATCAAATTTGAGCTGCATAACTAATCTTTTTAGAGTCAGCACTCTAATTTAGACATTATAGACCAATGTGCAAACAGGCCATAAGTCAAAAAACGCCTCTTTTTAGAACATTTTAGCCATAAGTTGCCAAATTAAGCTGTTGATTCATCAAATCGTCATAAAAACGGGGGAGGGAATATGGCATATCACACGATATATCCCATTTTCTGCTCAAAATGCACTCCTAATGATCACTCGATAAGAGCACCTGCGACCAAAATAATGCACAAACCTAGGCTGTGATCAAAATCGTCATTAATAAGGCAAAATACTGCTAATACAGGCTCAAAACATAGATAAGTGACTTAAATTCATTCACATAAAACCAGGTCGCTTCCGCTTTTTTCAACAGATGTACAGATAACGCCCAGCCTGTGAATAACTTTGTGGATATACAGTTAACATACAGTAGAATTAAATTTATTTAGGGCTTATTCATACCCTTTATCCATTCAAGTAAGCGTACATAAATCACACTAAAAGCGCATAAAATCAGCAACTTGGGGCTAACTCATGCATTTACCAACAAAACTTATCCCAACACAATACTTACCAACAGATACTGTGCATAAGTGTGTGGATGAGTTGATGACAAATGGCTGCACAGGCCATGCTGTCTTGGGCATTGTTAAATTGATTAGAAAACAAACGCCTGTTTTAATTGCATAAAAAACGCCCTAATAGCGAACTATTAGGGCGTATTGTTGGGTGAAATATAGGCTTACTTTGCGCGGGCGCGTTCAATGATGCTTTTTACATCCACTTCTTTGGGCAAAGTGCCATAGTAATATCCCCCGTACTGATTCAAGCGTGAATGCACGTAGCCAAATGCTACAGATTCATCACCAAACTGTATAAGTGTGCTGGCTTGCCAAGCGAGAGCCAGTTTTTCCACGACACTGCGCGCACGGAATTCTAAACTGACGAGATCATTAAATTCGTCACTGACGTTTTCGAGGTATTGATCAAAAACACGATACACACCTAAGCCTTTTTTTAATTCCGTCATAAATGCGTCTAATACCGTTTTATCTTTTTGCATAGCTCGCAATACATCAAGACATTGCACGTTACCACTGCCCTCCCAAATGGCATTAATGGGACTTTCACGATACAAGCGTGGCAAAATATTATCTTCGACAACCCCAACGCCACCGATGCATTCCATGCACTCATAAGTGAATTGCGCCGCCCGCTTACAAATCCAATATTTACCAATGGCGGTCGCAACACGAGAAAACTTCGACTCTTGTTCCAGAGTTTCTGCGTCGACATCATCTTGCTGTAATACATCCAACGAATGAGCAATGCGCATACTGATCGCTAGCGCCGCTTCACTCTCGATGGCTAAATCCGCCAGCACATTTTGCATTAATGGCTGATCATGTAAGTTGGCACCAAACGCAGCTCGACCAGATGTGTGGTGCACCGCTTGCGCTAACGCCTGACGCATAATCCCACTTGAGCCCACCATGCAATCAAAGCGTGTCATGGAAACCATTTCGATAATCGTACGCACGCCGCGACCTTCTTCTCCAATCATCCATGCAAACGCACCGCGGTATTCCACTTCACTTGACGCGTTCGAAACATTGCCCATTTTGTCTTTAATGCGCTGAATAACCATTTCATTTTTGCGGCCATCAGGACGCCAGCGTGGCAATAAAAAACATGACAAACCTTGCTCTTTTGATCCGGTGTACGCCAACACTAAAAAGCCATCGCACATGGGCGCACTGCAAAACCATTTATGCCCCACTAATTCATAGGCTTCACCTGGGCCATGTTTATCAATAGCCGTAGCGCGCGTGGTATTGGCACGCACATCGGAACCACCTTGCTTTTCTGTCATGGCCATACCAATGGTTAAACCCTTTTTTTCATAAAATGGCACATTACGCGGGTCATACACATTAGCGGTAATTTTTGGTAACCAGTCCTTGGCAATATTAGGTTGATGGGCAATCGCAGGCACAGACGCAAATGTCATGGTGAGTGGACAACCGGAACCAGGGTCCGCTTGGCTGTGCATATATTCAATGGCGGCGCGAGCGACATGGGCACCCATTTTTTTTTGTGCCCACGGTAGACTGTGATGCCCCCCCTCAATGGCCGCTTCCATGAGTAAATGATAAGCCGGATGAAAGTCCACTTGATCAATGCGCTCGCCAAAACGCGAATGGGATTTGAATTCAGGTTTGTATTTATTGGCGGCAAAACCGGCTTCGAATAAGTCGGACCCTACGCGCGCGCCGTAGTGACTCATGACGTCTTTGTGCCAATCACCTTGAAAAGTCGTGACCCAGTGTTGAAGCGCTTGGTCACCTTCAAAAGCATTAAACGGATCTAACGCTGTGGGCTGATTAAACACATCATGGGTTTCGCCCGTGCTCACATTTTTGAGCGCTGCGGCGTCACTATTTTTTATATTCGGTTGCGTAAAATGATTCATGCTGCCCTCCTATTAGTGAGCACAGCGATCTGTACTACACGTTACCGGCTACCGACCTTAAGGCCAGCGCTTTAATTTCTGCGATCAGCGCGCGTTTTTCTGTTTCGGTTAATGCTTCACGCTGTGTAATTTGTTCGTCGTAACTTTCTATTTGCGGGGCCAATGGTCCTACTAGCGCCTCTGATAGCATGCCCACTAACGCGGCAGCACTGATGCTGGCGTTTTGCGCAACAAACTCTCCGACTGCCATGGCGTCACTGATTAAATCTTCAAACACCTCCGCATAAGCAAAGCGATAACTTAAACGCTCTTTTTCAACCAGTGGGTCCACCGGTTCGGCTATTAGTGCATAGGCCAAACGCGGGGCTCTTAGTGCACGGTCAGCAAAGGTTTCAACACCAATGAGTAAACGCTCACGATACGTTCCCTTCGTTTGAGTCGCTTGTGTAACGGCGGCTAACTCAAATGCAGTGGCATGGCGAAACACTTCAGCCACCAGCTCCGCTTTCGATGGAAAGTGGCGGTATATTGTCCCCGTTGCGATATCACTTTGACGGGCTACCTGCGCCACCGAGGCAGCGGCAAAGCCTCCTTGTGTCACCAGCATGCGAGCCTCTTTTAATATTCGCTCGCGGGTGCCTGCTTTTTTAGATTGTGTCTGTTCGGTTGGGCGATACGCCATAAAATGAACCTATATTCACAACAAGTGAATCAGTGTTCACTTGTTCGGTCAAGTTAAAGTTACCTTATCTTAGGCAGCCTGTGCCTGATACTCAATCATTTGCTGGCACAGCTGCGAACTAGGTAGAATAGTTCTTTTAAATAACCAGCGGCCTTTATGCGAATTTTACTGCTCAGCGCCTACGACACGGATAGTCATAAATCGTGGTGCCAAGGCCTCATGTCACACTTGCCGCATCATCAGTGGTGCTACCTTACTTTGCCTGGTCGCTTTTTTAGTTGGCGCATTCGTGGCAATGGTTTGAGCTTTGCTTATGGCGAACACGCTGAATTATTACAACAGCCCTTTGATTTAGTGATTGCAACCTCCATGGTGGATTTGGCCACACTAAAAGGGCTTGTTCCCAATCTCGCAACAACACCCAGCATTGTGTATTTTCATGAAAACCAATTTGCATACCCTAAAAGTGCGCAGCAACACGCCAGTATTGAGCCGCAAATGGTGAATTTATACAGCGCACTCAGTGCCGACGTTGTTTTATTTAACAGTCACTTTAACCAACAGAGTTTTTTATCTGGGCTCACCGATTTATTTAATCGTTTACCTGATCACGCGTCTGTAAGTGCCATTACAAGTATCACAGATAAATCGCATGTATTGCCTGTGCCAATTGACACGCCACACACAATACCCACAACGCATTTCACACCCGGTGAGACGCTAAACATCATTTGGAATCACCGCTGGGAATACGATAAAGGCCCAGACACGTTAGTTAACCTCATTCAACATGCTCATCAAACACAACTGAATATGGCATTCACCATTTGTGGTATGTCGTTTCGAACGATTCCAGCTGAATTTAAAGCATTACAAGAGTTAGCCTTACCTAATGTTAAGCACATGGGCACCTTCGAAAGCAAAGCAGAATATTTATCACAACTTGCTCAGCACCACGTGGTGCTCTCAACTGCACATCATGAATTTCAAGGACTGGCGGTATTAGAAGGCGCGGCTCACGGCTGTATTCCTCTGGCCCCCAATCGCTTGGCCTACCCAGAGTGGATTCCAACCTCGTCTTTATACGATGAAGAAACGACAGAAACACAAGCACACATCATCGTAAGGCAACTCAAAGAATGGCAAGAACAAGGGCTGCCCCCTCAAGTGGATGTATGCCATTATGACTGGCAAGTATTAACCCCTAAATATGAACACGTACTCACTCACGTCAGCGCGCGTAACACCGAATGGAGAACACCATGACACGCTTTTACGATATCAAAATTAATGGCCTGAATTCGCAACCATTAGACTTAGCAAGCTTTAAAGATAAAACCGTATTAGTGGTTAATGTCGCCAGCGAATGTGGACTAACACCTCAGTACAAAGGACTACAAGCCTTGTATGAACAATACAAAGACAAGGGTCTTATTGTACTGGGCGTACCGTGTAATCAATTTGGTCTACAAGAACCTGGAAGTAATGCCGAAATTGCTGAATTTTGCAGTGCAAAATTTTCAGTGAGCTTTCCTATGACAACAAAAGTAGATGTAAATGGTGAGCAGCGTCATGCACTTTATGATTTTTTAGTAGAAGACGGCGATGATATTGAATGGAATTTTGCGAAATTTTTAATCAGTAAAGACGGCCATGTGCTACAGCGCTTTGGTGCAAAGCAAGAGCCTCAAAGTGACGAAATCGTTAAGGCGATTGAGCAGGCGCTTTAAGTACGACGCTGAGTATGATCTTTAATAGATAACACTTTACCTCGCCGCTTGGCTGCATACATATTGTGGTCCGCGGCATGCATTAATTGGTCTAGTGTCTCACCTTCATCTGGATACATCGCAAAGCCAATGCTGGCTGAAAGCTTAACCGACTTATTATCAACATACTCAATACCATCCATCTGGTCATGAATACGCGTACTGACTTTTTGCGCGTCTTCTAGCGTTGTAATGTGCTCAAGTAAAATGACAAACTCATCCCCACCGACGCGACTCGCCACGTCTTCCACGCGAATGCAGTCTAATAAAATAGCCGCGGTAATGGTTAACACTTTGTCTCCAGTGGCATGACCATAAGTATCATTAATGGATTTGAAATCATTTAAGTCCACATACAATAAGCCAATCTTCCCACCTCGTCGCTTACTCGTCGCAATGGAACGAATTAAGTAATCTTCAAAATAATGTCGATTGGCTAGCCCCGTTAAACGATCATAATTCGCCAACTGATAAAGCTTGTTGTTAGCATGTAATTTATCGACTTCCCCTTGATAATGATTGCGTAAAAACAGACTCATCATCCAACCAATGAACAAGCACACTAAAACGATGAAAATCACAGCACCCAAATTTAAGCTGTCTAAACCCAACTGCTGACTCAACCTGATATTCACCCTGCCAGGCCCTAAGGTGAAACTGTTTTTATATTCTAATTTAGGGAAAATGAACGACTCCCAGTCAGCCAGAGACTGAGTTTTCTTTTGCACCATGGGTGCAAGCGTCTGATAACGTACGTCTAATTGAAGGCCGGGCTTAGCTAATGAAATTTCTCGTAGTAACGCCTCCGTTTTAACCACCAATAAGGCGTATTGATCTGGCTCTTTTTGCTCTGGTAATAAACTCGGTTTAATCATGACAAAAGCCATGTTGCCATCAAACAACTCAAAACCCTCACTGATACTGGCGAGCCCTGAACTTAAAGAGGCATCCATGGCCTCCTCCACGAACTGAATGCTGGAAATATCCAATCCCAGCATATTAATACTACTGTTCAAGACAGGCTCAACAAAAACCAAGGGGTAGAAATAGCCCTTACTTTGCTTGTCCACGTCCACGTCCACCAAGCCTCGACCAAACTCGAACCGCCTGACGGAAATATCATCCCCCATGTTATCCGACAACGTTTCTTCAAAAGCTTCAACATCGGCCCCTTTGACTCGCTGAGCCGCTTGAAACATATAAAGGTTAGAGTATCGCTCGATCATAGTTCGACTATAAAAGCGGGCACGATAAGGTTCTTGGATACCAACGTCCGCTAAAAATGCGGCAAAGCCATCAAGGATGGTTTCATTAATCACAAAGCTTTGCTGAAGGGATTCACTGACCTTAAAACCGAGCTGACGAAAGTCCACTTTAGATTGATGTATATTCTGCCAAACAAGAAAAAAGAGGCTCACAGCAAACAGCAGGACACCAAATACAGCGATTAGGCCATATAAGCCCAGTAAACGCTTACGAGATACATCGTGAGATGCCACACTTCCCGGATGTTTCATTGCATCTCCAAACGGTATTCGCTATTACAGTTTAGACCAAGGGACGTGCTTTATTTGCCCGTTTATATATAATTTGCGCACCGAAATATGACCACCAGAAGGCCTTCATGCGCACTAAGTAGGCGCGAAAAGTGTATACTCGCTGACGAAATAGGATATTAAGGCCCATAAACGGTGCCTCTTCGATTTCTGGCAGGCTTTATGCTATAACGCCATTACTATTTGCAAACCGAGCACGTAGGCCGCGAAGGTTTCACAAGAACCCTAGCCTGCAAAGCCACCTATCCCTGTGGTTTTGCAAACCTCGAATAAACCATCAATGATAATGGAGTCGCAATGGGGCAGATTATCCAAACCGAGATGACCGAACTGGTTACACCTTCCATGGCCAACTTTTCTGGCAACATGCATGGCGGTGAACTGCTCAAGTTGCTCGATAAAGTCGCCTACACCTGTGCAATGCGATACAGCGGTCACTATGCGGTTACTTTATCCGTCGATAATGTGATTTTTAAGCAACCTATTCACATAGGTGAAATGGTCACATGCCTTGCCACGGTTAATTACACTGGCCGCAGCTCAATGGAAATAGGCATCAAGGTCATTGCAGAAAACATTCAAGAAAAAACCGTGCGCCATACCCACACCTGCTTTTTCACCATGGTGGGCATGAAAGATGGTAAAACCACACAAGTACCAGAACTTGTGATTGAAAACGATACTCAGAGGCACCGCTGGAACAAAGCCGTAAAACGCAAAGAAGCACGCTTTAAGTTACAAAAAATAATGAAAGCGATTGAAAGTGATGATGATGACGCGTTTGAGTCTGTGAATATATAATCTAAATCTAGCCTATAATAATCCAACACTTATTCACTTAAACAGTTACATATTTATACTTCCTGCTCGTTGAGCATATAAACCCGTTTTTTAACAAGCCTCGTCTACACAGATGGGGCTTCGTATTCTGTCACGCAGAGTCATAGCGCTTTTCGTCACCTTCGTTTATGTTTGAGGTCCCTCCGTTATTTCTCAAAGGCCCGCAAAATGAAACTCATTATTATTTCTATTCTCGGTTTGCTGCTATTAGGTGGCTGTGGATCAGATTCGGATACCGACACCCCTTCTGATACCGAGCAAGCTTTTATTGATCTTCTGCAAGGTAAATGGACGACCAACTGTAGAGATGAAAGTAACACCGGTTCTAACTTTCTTTCATCTGTTAGCACATTTGAGTTTAGTGAAACAAAAATTATAAATACAGGTATTGAATACTCTGATACAAACTGCACCACTCAAGATGACACTTGGGGACCAGATGAAAGCACCGTTAAAATTGGTAACTTAGCCAAAGATGCTAATGGCGGCGACGCATATGAATTTGATTATATTGAAGTAAGTTCTACACAGTATTATTTAGCTAAGATTGTCACCAATAATCAACTGCATTTGGCCTCAGGTGACGGCGGCGAAGGTAACGATGGCAGCACCGCAGAAAAACGCAGTAATGAATTTTTAGGCGGTGATGATATTTGGTACAAAGAGGAATAAACCTAAACCCATAAACATTTTAAATAAGCCAATTGAACAACCAATTGGTTTATTTAAAAAAACATATATTTGAGGGATGTAATTTTTGAGTATCGATTATTAAAACCCGTCGTAACTCACGACACTATCTAATGCCTTTGTCTTCTCCCACTTTAACTGCTCAAGCTCTGGGCGATCTAAAAACTGATCAACCTTACCCACGCATAAATACGCGACCAGCTTATTGTGGTCTGGTGCCGATAAAACATGGTTAACATCATCTGGATTCAAAATGCTCACCCACCCCATGCCAATATTCATGGCACGCGCCATTAACCACATATTTTGCACGGCACACACCACACTGTATTCGCCCATCTCTTGCATCGATGTTTGGCCTAATACGGGAGAATCTAATGGTTCATAAAACACCGCGATATTAACAGGAGCCTCGTGGATGCCTTCTAATTTTAGTTGTTGGTATTGCTGTTGTTTTTCATCGAATAAATGAGCGGCTTTTTTATTTTCTTTAGCAAAACTCTCAGCCACTTGTTGCTTAATAAGTGCATCACGAATGACAACAAACCGCCAAGGCTGTGAAAAGCCAACCGATGGCGCCCAAACCGCTGCCTGTAATATTCGCTGAATTTCGTCATCACTGACAGGCTCATCACATAAAAAGTGATTACCACGCACATCGCGACGTGCTTGAAGCAAGCTTTCGAACATTGCTTGTTGCTGCTCATTGAATTCTAACGACATACAACTTTGCCTATCATTCTAAATAGAAATATAAAAAGCCCAATTTGGCCGGGCTTGGGGTCTGCCGCTCATGTTATTGCTCATCACCTGTTAAACGCCTTTAATGACACAATACGATGGCAAAACAAACTGAAATTTTAACATCTCCCCACATAAATAGTTACAAAGTTATAAGCGCAGTGCTTGCGTCTCATCACAGGAAAATACCCGTAAGACCGATTGAGTCCGCCTAGGCTCTTGTATAGAATGAGCCCCTTTTTTATCGTTTAAAGGCTTATCAGGGATGAATCACTTAAGAAGAATAAGCGCATTGGCTATTATGCTGGTGCTTTTTCAAGGGTGCAGTAATGACACAAATGAGTCAGATACGGCGTCACTTAACAACACCGATAAGAGTGCTGCGTCAACACTCGAGCCTAACAAAGCCGATAATGCCCAGGCCTCTCATCCAGAATCCACCGCCAGCCAAACAGTCGCTGACCCTACGTTTAATCTAGAGAAGATTAAAACGTCTTATGAGAATGTGGTTTTTAGCGTTTCTGATATTTCTGAACGAACTTATGATGGCGGCAATTCACTTGCGGTTACATTTTCAGTGCCCATAAATCCTGCCGATAACTTTGCTAAATACTTATCGGTTAAAGGTGAAAATGGGCTCATCAATAGCTCATGGGTGTTATCTGATTCAGGTAAAATCGCATACTTTGAAGCCATTTCACCCAATACAAAATATACCGTCTCTGTTGATTGGCATCTCACATCGGCTTTAGGGCAATCCCTTAAAAATGACGAATCAGAAACCATTACCACCCGTAATGTACAAGACACCATTAGCTTTTCATCAACAGGGCATTTTTTACCACTCGATTTACACACTGGCCTACCTGTCACTACCGTCAATGTTCCGGAAGTTAATATCAACTTCCACCGTATTAACACAAAAGACACCGCCCTTGTTGTCGACATTTTAGGTGAGCGTCAACAACACGGACAATACCAACTACAACAGATTTCAGAAATTGGAGAGTTTGTTTACAGCGGTCGCTTTGAATTACCTGCACAAGCAAACAAACGTCGTGAGTTTAATATTCCTATTTCAACCATTGCTGAACTCAACAAGCCCGGTTTATATGTAGCGGTTATGGATATTCCCGGCACCTACAAAAACAACAGCCATACTACTTATTTTATGGTTACGGATTTAGGTATTCACGTGCGTCGATACCAAGTAGGTATGGATGTTTATGTTAATAGCATTAAGTCAGCCGAACCTATTGATGATGTCAAATTACAAGTTGTGGATTATCGCGGCAATATTTTGAAAAGCGCGGTCACAAAAGATGGCGGGCATGCTAATTATTATCATATAAAATCAAGTGCTCGTTATTTAATTGCCCAATATCAAGATTCATATTCAATCTTGCCAATTAAACAAGCAGCTCTGGATTTATCCGAATTTGATTTAGGTAAACGTCCTTATCAAGAAAACGAACTCTTTATTTATTCTGAACGAGATTTATATCGCCCAGGTGACACCGTTAATTTCAATGCGCTGTTACGAAACTTCGATGGGCAATTATCACGCAACACGCCTCTCAAAGCGAAACTGAAACAACCTACAGGCCAAGTAGCCAAAGAATTCAGCTGGAAACCAAGTAAAAAAGGCTTTTATGAATTTACATATACCGTGGATAAGAACGCAAAAGTGGGCAATTGGACACTTGAAGTCGCCGGGATCAGCAAAAAGAAAGTGACGTATCAATTTAAGGTAGAAGAATTTTTACCTGAGCGTTTAAAACTCACATTTAATCCTGACAACAACGTTTCTCAAGTTTTTAATACCAAGCAAGAAATAAACGTGCCTGTTTTGGGCGAGTATTTATATGGCGCTCCCGCTTCTGGCAATCGCTTAGATGCCAATATTAAAGTGAGCCTTAACCCTCATCCATTTGAAGCCTACAAGAAATTCAATTTTGGCCACATAAAAGAAACCCAATGGAATGATTCGTTTAAACATGAAAACGAAAAAATGGACATTGACGGCAAAAAGACGTTAACCATTCCTAGCCGCTGGCAAAGTGCCAAGTCACCTTTAGCGGTTAACGTTTTTGCCAGCTTATATGAAAGTGGTGGCCGACCGATTACACGTAAACATACCGCCGTTGTTTTACCTGAAAAAGCCATCGTTGGTATTCGTCCGTTATTTAACGAGTATGCACCTGCCAATGGCCAAGCCATGTTCGAAATTATTAAAACGGATAACAGCGAGAAAAAACTCGCCGCTAGCGATTTAGGTATCACGCTTATTCGTGAGGATCGCCGTTATTATTGGGAATATAATTCTCATCAGGGCTGGCACTATGAATACACAGAAAAAGAATTCCCTGAAATCACCAGCAGCTCTAGCATTCAATCAAACGCAACCACCACCATTAATTTACCCGTTGAATACGGCCAATACCGTTTAGAAATCAGTGATCCTGAAACAGGATACATAACCAGCTTTAAGTTTAGAGCCGGTAATAACTGGTATAGCTGGTGGCGAGACAATGATTCTAACGGGCAATCGGCAAAGCCTGATGTGGTCACACTTGCGTTAGATAAAGAAAATTATAAGTCAGGTGATACTGCCATATTAAATATTGTGCCGCCGTCTTCTGGTGAAACCATTATTGTGGTAGAAGCTGACAAATCTCTTTGGAGCAAACGTTTACACGTCCCTAAAGAAGGCAAAAAGATTGAAATTCCAATCAGTGAAAAGTGGAACCGACATGATATTTATATCTCGGCCGTTCACATACAAGCGGCTAATCAAGAAAAGAAAATCACACCTACTCGCTCGTTTGGTTTAACTCACTTGCCACTTAATCGTAACAACCGAACCCTTAAAGTAGAGTTTGATGCGCCAGAAAAATGGTTGCCGAATCAATCTGTCGATTTAAACTTAAATATATTTAAAGACATCAATAATAAAAAAGAAGCCGTCAAAGACGCTTGGGTAACACTGGCTGCGGTTGATGTGGGTATTCTTAATATTACCAATTACAAAACACCAGAGCCTCAGAAATATTTCTTTGAACAAAGACGTTATAACCCTGACTCCGTCGATATGTACAACAAGTTAATTAAACTTAACGACAACCCTTTAGCCAAACAACGTTGGGGCGGCGATGCCAGTGATGTCAGCCGTGGCGGTAAACAAGCCCAGTCAGAAGTTCAAATCGTATCGTTATTCTCAGGTTTAGTCAGCATAAAAGATGGTAAAGCCAACATCCCATTGAACTTACCTGATTTTAACGGCCGCTTAAAACTCATGGCCATCGCATTTACAGATGACAGCTTCGGCAATGGCGAACAAGAAGTGATCGTGGCAGCGCCATTGGTCACACAACTTTCTATGCCACGGTTTGTGGCTTGGGGCGACACCTCAACCCTAGCACTTGATATCAACAATTTAAGTGGTGAAAAACAAACCTTAAATGTGAGCCTGACAACGTCTAATCCTATTTCACAACCTCAAGATACCAAACAAGTTGTGATTGACGATAAAACCAAGCAAACATTGCTTTACCCTATCAACATAGATGGCACGGATGCTCAGTCTGACATTAATTTAACTATCGAAGGCATGGACGGGTACCCGATACAACGCAGCTGGAAACTTAATGCTCGCTCTGCCTACCCAGCTATTACTAAAAATATTAAGAAAGTATTAAAAGAAAACGAGTCGCTATCCGTACCTGAAAGCGAAATGGCCGACTACATTGATGGCACTATTCAAGCAAGCATGAGTGCCTCTAACTTTGTCGACTTACAAATTCGAAGCCAATTAGAAAATTTATTGCATTACCCGTATGGTTGTTTAGAGCAATCCACGAGTAGTACATATCCTTGGGTATTTACCAATGAGAAAACCCTTGAGCAGTTAGAATTAAAAAATCCAACCAACAAAACACCTGCTCAAAATGTCGCAGCCGGGATTGACCGCATACTTAAAAAACAAAAAAGTAACGGTGCATTTGGTTTATGGTCAAACACAGATAAAGATGAGCAACATTGGTTAACCGCTTATGCTGGTGACTTTTTAACCGATGCCCGCCAGCAAGGTTTTGATGTGCCATCAAATATGTATGACACCACCATGCGTAAATTGGGCGATTACTTACGAAACTCATCGAGTTATGCAACCCGTTGGACCGAAAAACCTGAGCACTATCAATTTGCCTACCGCTCTTATGCCGCTTATGTATTATCACGTCACAACAAAGCAAGCCTAGGACACTTACGACAATTAATGGATTCAACCAGTCACAGCCAAAGTCTTTTGCCGCTAATACATCTTGGTATCGCTTTGCATAATCAAGGTGATAGTGAAAACGGTAATAAAATATTAGCCCAAGCCTTTACCAAAGAAGCAAGATCATCTTACTACCTTGGGGATTATGGCAGTCAAATACGCGATATTGCGTTGGCCATTCATTTATTAACTCGCCACAAATTAGAGACCGATAAAGTATTTGATTACTCCATTGAATTAGCTGGCTTGTTAAAAGAGCGAAACTACCTAAGCACACAAGAGCGCAATGCACTTTACCTTGCAGGCTTGGCGCTACAAACAGGAAGCAACAAACAATGGGAAGCGGATATTCGTTTTGCATCCGCCATGCAAAGCATCAAACACACAGGTTTAATGTCGAAGTTTCACCAAGGTTATGAATTAACAAATGGTATCGCCATAACGAATCGCACCGACAGTCCACTTTATGCCAGTGTTGTATATTCCGGTTATCAAACAAAAGCGCCTAAGAGCGTTGACGATAAAGGCATTTCAATTAAGCGCCGTTATTACGACACGAAAGGTAAGGCGCTTAACCCGTCTTCTCTTACTGTGGGTGACCTTGTATTAGTCGCTGTCGATGTTGCAACCCATAAACGCATGCCTGACTTAATGCTGGTTGATTTATTACCAGCCGGGTTAGAGCTTGAGAATCAAAACCTAGCGCATTCTGCGTCTATTAATGATTTAACCATCAACAACAAACCCATTGAGCAATATTTAAGTGACACCGATATTGTCCACCAAGAATTCCGTGACGACCGTTATGTTGCCGCGATTAATATTGGCTGGAACAAACGCGCAACCGTGTTTTATTTAGCAAGAGCCGTCACACCCGGCACTTATCTTGTGCCCGCGTCTTATGCTGAAGATATGTATGATCCAGAACGCTATGCCATCGGCAACACAATACCTGTTATCACGATTAATCAGTGATCATTAAACAGTGGTCCTTCGCTTTATTAAACGTATGAAAAAATGGCAATGCCTCCTATTAATCATAGGAGGCATGTTATGCACATTAAAATCACTCGATTTACTGTTCCCACTCGACCAGCTTGATCACCCAAGCCGCTTTTCTCGTATTGTCACCGATGAACAAGGTCGGTTGCTGCGCGCATTTGCTGATCACAATGGTGTATGGCGCCATCCAGTTAAGATTGAACAAGTATCGAAAAATTACATCGAAGCATTGGTCGAATATGAAGATCAACGATTCTGGTCCCATCTGGGCATTGACCCATACGCGCTAATACGAGCGTTTATCCAAAACATAACGTGCAATTGTATTCAGTCCGGTGGCAGTACGATTACGATGCAAGTGGCACGCATTTTTTACCCACATGAAAAAAGCCTCAGCGGAAAGTTATTGCAAGCGCTTAGAGCATTGCAATTAGAGTGGCATTTTTCTAAGACACAAATTTTAGAACTGTACTTAAACAACGCACCATTTGGTGGAACCATAGAAGGCATACAAGCGGCCAGCCGAACCTACTTAGATAAAAACGCCAATGAACTAACCGATGCAGAAGCGGCACTCTTAACCGTGCTGCCGCAAGCACCGTCCCGCTATCGCCCTGACCGCTACCCAGGTCGCGCACAAAAAGAACGAAACAAGGTGCTAAAGCGTCTTAATACTCAAGGCACTTGGTCTAAAGAACGAATAGCGATTGCTCAGCATGAAATTGTTTTAGCCTACTCACCAAAACGCCCTCAATATGCCCCGCTTCTTTCGAGGGCGTTAATATCAACTTACCCTAATGAACAGGTCATCCACAGCACCCTTAACCTAGACTTGCAAAGCGCCATCGAAAGTTACGTAAAAGATAAAAGCGAATTACTGCCTGATAAAACCTCTATGGCGGTTTTAATAATCGACAATGCGAACCATGAAGTGAAAGCGTACATTGGCTCATCGGATTTTAATAATACCGAACGCTTTGGTCATGTTGACATGGTGCGCGCCATTCGCTCACCCGGCTCAACCCTAAAACCATTTGTTTACGGCATGGCAATCGAAGATGGCCTGATTCACAGCCATAGTTTGTTACTCGACACACCGCGCTATAACAGCCCTTATCGTCCAGAAAATTTTAACCATCGCTTTAGCGGCCCAGTTAGTGCCACTGCTGCGTTGCAAAAATCATTAAACTTGCCAGCTGTGCAAGTATTGGAAACATTAGGCCCAGACAATTTTTATGGGCGCTTAAAAAATGCAGGCGTGACCTTAGAAGTACCAGGGCAACCCAATTTAAGTTTAGCGCTTGGCGGTGCGGGCAGTTCACTATTTGACTTAGTCAGCTTGTATTCGGCCCTTGCCAATAACGGCCAAGTTGTGACGCCACGATTACGACAGGCATCCACACTGAGTGCTAGCCGATATTTATTATCAAAAGAAGCAAGTTGGATTACGTATAAAATGCTATCCAGCGCGCCACGACCGGATCAATTACATAGCCCTGTATTTTTTAATGATACAAATCCCATTGCATGGAAAACAGGCACCAGCTTTGGTTACAGAGACGCATGGGCCATTGGTGTCAGCAAAGATATAACCATGGGTGTTTGGGTCGGACGACCAGACGGCACTCCCGTACCTGGGCATTTTGGTTCCGCTACGGCATCCCCCATTTTATTTGACGTATTTGCAAACTTACCCGGCAGAAGGCAAAGTATAAAAAGTCCTCCTAAAGTCAGCCTGCAACACATTTGCTGGCCTTTAGGTTTATTAGAATCGAAAACACCTGCACCGTTATGCCATAGAAAAAAACAGGCATGGGTCGATCAAATGAAAGTTCCGCCTACCTTACCCGAGCCAGGTATGGAGCATTGGCGACCTAACCCTTACAACATTTGGGTAAATGCCAAAAACAATAAACTTGTGGATAAAAATTGTCATGTTGATGCCAGCGTTAAACGCGCCATTGCCATTTGGCCACGTGTCAGCGAGCCTTGGATTCATCATAAGTTTTGGTTTTATAATCAATTGCCAAAACTCGATCCGGCTTGCCAAGCACCGCCAACCATATCCATTAGGCCATTGGCTATTAATAGCATTGAAAACAACAGCAAGTTCAGATTACCCGATACAAGTACGACGCTAGAGCTCAACTTGTCAGCATTGGGAGGGCAAGGGACATTAGATTGGTACCTTAACGGACGGTATGTGGGCAGCTCGCTACAAGGGCATGCTTATCCTATCGCCATCAGCCAAAAAGGGATCCATGAATTGGTTGTATTAGATGAAGCTGGGGATTTGGACAGAATTGAATTTGAAATTTTATAGGCCCCTAGCCATAAAAAAACCCAGCTAAACTGGGCTTTTTTATGGCTAATTAAACGCGAAAATTAAATATACTGCACGCGGTCAATTTCGTATTCAATTTCACCATTAGGCACTTTAACCACGACGACATCGCCTTCTTCTTTACCAAGCAGTGCACGCGCGATTGGTGAGCCTGAACTGATTTTACCTTTTGGTACATCGGCTTCATCTTCACCAACGATTTGGTATTGTTTTTCTTCGTCAGTATCAACGTTAATCAACGAAACGGTTGTGCCAAAAATAACCTTACCGTTTTTTGGCATAGTGGTGATATCAATCACCTGCACATTTGAAAGTTTACCTTCGATGTCTTGAATACGACCTTCGATGAAACCTTGCTGTTCGCGAGCGGCATGGTATTCAGCGTTTTCTTTTAAATCACCGTGTTCACGTGCGATGGCAATTTCTTTAATGATCTTAGGGCGTTCAACTTTTTTCAATTGCTCTAATTCGGCACGTAGGGTTTTTTCGCCCTGTACGGTCATGGGTACTTTTTGCATATTCACTCCTATTAAAAGGCGAGTGATTAAAGTGGTGACTCTTACTGCTTCACAACACCTTAACCCCTTTTCTTATTCTCACTGCATGTATGCGACTGTGGTAAACATGGATGCAATCAAATCGGGCTATCAATGGATCTTATAAAAAATACGAGACCCCAAACATAAACACTTAAAACGTAAGTGCCTAAAACGCGAATAAGGGCCATAAGGCCCTTATTCTAACATCAAAGCTTACGTTTACTTGATGGTTGCATGCAACTCTTGTAAACGACGAACCGTTTGTAGGCCGTCAGACTCTAACGCTTTCACTACGGCTTCTGCACCGGCTAGCGTGGTAGTGTAGTAAACTTTGTGCTGCAATGCACTACGACGAATCGCAGCCGAATCCGCAATGGCCACTGGGCCCTCTGTGGTATTCACGCTCATGGCGATTTCATCGTTTTTGATCATATCCACAATGTGTGGACGACCTTCGTTCACTTTATTCACACGCTTAACGTCAATGCCGGCTGCGTCCAATATTTTGAACGTACCAGAGGTCGCCATCAAATTAAAGCCAAGGGCTGAAAGGCCTTTTGCTACATCGATAACGCCTTCTTTATCGGCATCACGTACAGAAATAAACACGTTACCTTCAGTAGGCAAGACTTCACCCGCACCCAATTGTGCTTTGAAGAAGGCTTCACCGAAGGTTTCGCCTGCGCCCATGACTTCGCCAGTAGACTTCATTTCTGGCCCAAGAATTGGGTCAACACCTTGAAACTTATTAAACGGGAATACCGCTTCTTTTACAGAGTAGTAAGGTGGAATAATTTCTTTGGTAAAGCCAAGCTCTGCCAATGATTTACCCATCATCACTTTCGCTGCAATCGCAGCCAATGATGTACCAATACACTTAGACACAAACGGTACGGTACGAGATGCACGAGGGTTAACCTCAATCACGTAGATTTCACCGTCTTGCCAAGCTAGCTGGGTATTCATCAAACCAACTACACCAAGCTCAAGCGCCATGGCAGCCACTTGCGCACGCATTTCATCTTGTACATCTTGAGGCAAGCTGTAAGGCGGTAATGAACAGGCCGAGTCACCAGAGTGAATACCCGCTTGTTCAATGTGCTGCATGATCGCACCAATCACCACTTGCTCACCATCACAGATGGCATCGATATCCACTTCAACCGCACGGTTCAAGAAGTAATCAAGCAATACGGGCGAGTCGTTAGACACTTTCACTGCTGTGGTCATGTAACGACGAAGGGCGTCTTCGTTGTTTACAATTTCCATCGCACGACCACCTAGAACATAAGATGGGCGAACCACTAATGGGTAACCAATCTCAGTGGCTTTCACCACGGCTTCTTCCGTAGACGTGACCGTTGCGTTAACTGGTTGCTTAAGACCTAAACGCTGAATCATCTTAGAGAAACGTTCACGGTCTTCAGCACGGTCGATGGCTTCTGGTGAGGTACCAATAATCGGTACGCCAGCCGCTTCTAATTCTTCAGCCAATTTAAGTGGCGTTTGGCCACCGTATTGAACAATCACACCTTTTGGTTTTTCTTTGTCGACGATTTCTAGTACGTCTTCAAGGGTAACCGGTTCGAAGAACAAACGATCAGAGGTATCGTAATCGGTTGAAACCGTCTCAGGGTTACAGTTAACCATGATGGCTTCATAGCCTAATTCTTTTGCCGCAAACGCCGCGTGCACACAACAGTAATCGAATTCGATACCTTGTCCGATACGGTTAGGGCCACCACCTAGCACGATGATTTTATCGCGATCAGTCGGGTTTGCTTCGCACTCTTCTTCGTACGTCGAGTACATGTACGCCGTGTCGGTTGCGAATTCAGCTGCACATGTATCAACGCGCTTATACACAGGGCGAATGTTTAACTTTTGGCGATGTTTACGGAACGCTTTTTCGCTCACACCCAATAACGTAGACAAGCGCGCATCAGAGAAGCCTTTACGCTTTAAGCGGTAAATCCGATCAGCACTTAAAGAGGTAAGCGAGCTTTCAGCTACTTTCGCTTCTTCTTTTAGCAAGTCTTCAATTTGAATTAAGAACCAAGGGTCAACGGCGCAACAATCGAAAATTTCTTCAAGTGTCATACCAATACGGAACGCATCCGCGATGTACCAAATGCGCTCAGCCCCTGGGGTGTTTAATTCAGAGATAATTTTTTCTTTCGCGCCTTCCGATTTAATGTCGATGATCGGATCAAAACCTGTGGCACCCACTTCTAAACCGCGTAATGCTTTTTGCAATGACTCTTGCTGTGTACGGCCAATGGCCATCACTTCACCGACAGATTTCATCTGTGTGGTTAAGCGCGCATCCGCTTGTGGGAATTTCTCGAAAGTGAAACGAGGAATTTTTGTAACAACGTAGTCGATTGAAGGCTCAAACGACGCAGGGGTACGACCACCTGTAATATCGTTTTGCAATTCATCAAGGGTGTAACCGATGGCAAGCTTGGCTGCGATTTTTGCAATCGGGAAACCAGTCGCTTTAGATGCCAATGCTGATGAACGCGATACACGCGGGTTCATCTCAATGACCACCATACGACCATCAACCGGGTTAATACCAAACTGTACGTTTGAACCGCCGGTTTCTACGCCGATTTCACGCAGTACTGCCAACGAGGCGTTACGCATGATTTGCAATTCTTTATCTGACAATGTTTGAGCAGGTGCCACGGTAATTGAATCACCCGTGTGCACACCCATTGGGTCAAAGTTTTCAATCGAACACACGATAATGCAGTTGTCGTTTTTGTCACGCACCACTTCCATTTCGTATTCTTTCCAACCGATTAATGATTCATCGATTAGCAATTCGCTGGTTGGGGATAAGTCCAAACCACGAGTACAGATTTCTTCGAACTCTTCTTTGTTATACGCGATACCACCACCGGTACCACCCATGGTGAAAGAAGGACGAATGATACAAGGGAAACCAAGGCCTTTTTGAACCTCCCATGCTTCTGCCATGGTGTGAGCAATACCCGCACGCGGGCAATCCAAACCAATTTTTTTCATGGCTTTATCAAAGCGGCTGCGATCTTCTGCTTTGTCGATCACATCGGCATTTGCACCGATCATTTCAACGCCGTACTTTTCAAGTACGCCAGCGGCCTCAAGACCCAATGCACAGTTCAGTGCGGTTTGACCGCCCATGGTTGGCAATAAAACGTCTGGGCGTTCTTTTTCGATAATTTTCGTCACTGACTCAATGGTAATTGGCTCGATGTAGGTGGCATCGGCCATGGATGGGTCAGTCATGATGGTGGCTGGGTTAGAGTTCACCAGAATAACTTTGTAGCCTTCTTCACGAAGGGCCTTACAGGCTTGGGCACCGGAATAGTCAAACTCACATGCTTGACCGATTACGATTGGGCCCGCGCCGATAATTAGAATGCTTTCTATGTCCGTGCGCTTTGGCATGGTTATATCTCCAATTATTAAGCTTTGCGGGCTTGCATTAATTCAATGAAATGGTCAAACAATGGCGCTGCATCGTGTGGACCTGGGCTGGCTTCAGGGTGTCCCTGAAAGCTAAACGCTGGCTTATCAGTGCGATGAATACCTTGCGTTGTGCCATCAAACAGTGACTTATGTGTCACACGTAAGTTAGCGGGTAGGCCTTCTTCGCTTACCGCAAAACCGTGGTTCTGTGCGGTAATGAGTACCGTCTTATCGTCTAGGTTTTGCACTGGGTGGTTACCACCGTGGTGGCCATGACCCATTTTCAATGTTTGTGCACCGCTGGCTAACGCCAATAGTTGATGGCCCAAACAAATACCGAATACCGGAATATCGGTTTCTAACAATTCTTTAATCGCAGCAATGGCGTAATCACACGGCTCTGGGTCACCAGGGCCATTTGACAAAAACACGCCATCTGGGTTCATGGCTAAAACGTCACTTGCTGGGGTTTGTGCAGGTACAACCGTAAGGTCACAACCACGATCCGCCAGCATGCGTAAAATATTACGCTTAACACCGTAATCGTAAGCGACAACTTTAAATGGCGTATCCGTTACGTCTTCGTGACCTTTGCTGGGCTCACGGCCAAGCTGCCAGCTGCCTTCTTTCCAAGGGTAGCTTTTATCTGTGGTCACTTCTTTGGCTAAGTCCATGCCTTTTAGGCCAGCAAAACTTTTTGCAGCCTCTAGTGCACGCGCTTCATCGATGTCATCGCCGGCCATCACGCAACCACTCAAGCTGCCTTTCTCACGTAAAATACGCGTCAAACGACGAGTATCGATGTCGGAAATACCAACAACATTACGTTCAATTAGATAATCATCAAGGGCTTGTGTGCTTCGGAAATTACTAGCAACGAGAGGGAGATCGCGAATCACTAATCCGGCGGCCCAAATGCGATCGCATTCGGCGTCTTCATCATTGGTGCCATAATTACCAATGTGTGGATAAGTAAGAGTAACAATTTGGCGGCAATACGAAGGGTCGGTCAGAATCTCTTGGTAACCTGTCATGGAGGTGTTAAAAACAACCTCACCAACAGATTCCCCATCCGCTCCAATGGCGGTTCCTTTAAAGATACTTCCGTCTTCGAGCGCAAGAATAGCTGACTTAGACAAGGCTTCTTCCTCGTGACAATGCAAGTGGACAAGTCGCAAAAAAGCGGGACAAAGGTTTAACCCTATCCCGCTCTTTGAAATTATATCTTTGGCTGGAGGTGAGGCGCTTAATCAAGCATCGGCCTACCTGTGCAAATTAGGTGCGCATTGTACGTTACACGGCCAGCAAAGTCCATGCGTTTTACTCTAGGAGATCCCTTAACAATTGCCAAACGCGCGCTGTACAAATAATGGCCAGTATTTTGCTTAAAATGACTAACTGTTGTTTTTTTGACCACCAACATATGAGGTAAGTCATGGCAGACAGCTTACATCAGGTTCTCATCGAGGCCAGCCCTGCTACCGTCTATGATGCCATCACACAAAACCAAGGCATCAAAGGCTGGTGGACCGACACATGCGATACCGCCCGTCACGAAGGGGGTCATTGCACATTTTGGTTTGATAATCACCAAACCCATTTCACCATGGAAGCCACACGGCTCTTGCCTAATCAGCGTGTCTTTTGGCAGTGCATTGGTGGCCCAGAAGAATGGCTAGGCACAGAGCTATGGTGGGAAATCAGCTTAGCAGAGGGCAATACCTGTGTGCTTGATTTCAAACACATGAATTGGCAAAGAGACGATGGCCTATTCCCTTTATGCAACAGCACATGGGGCAGCCTGATGACACAGCTTAAGCAATTTTGTGAAACAGGGGTGGCAAACCCCTACTTTCAAAACATAGCCGAGCCGGTTGACTAGCAGCCGCTTGCTTGCCAGATGATTTCTAAGCGCACCGAAATGTTATGTTCATTGGCCACTGGGGCCGATTTGGCCTCCATCATCATAACGCGAGGGCCACCGTGGGAGTTTGTATACTCTCTAATATCTTTTACTTTTGGCCAGCACAAATTAGCCAAACCGGTTAATGTTTTAAGCTTTTCTCTGTTTGCGGCATACGCCAATTCATAAGCCTGCTGCTCTGCTTTTTTACGAATCGCATCCCCCACACCGACACCACCTTGATACAGTGATTCAGGTTTTAAGCGTGTCAGTTTTTTCATGGTATCGTCGTACTGAATTAAGCTTAACCCTTTAACATTAAAACTATGTTGAGCTTGGTAACCGGTTAATTCACGCTGACTATCCCTTGGGTAGTGATACATAGGCTGTACCGATTCATTTTGCGTCACAACATTAAAGCCTGAGGCTTTTTTCCATGTTAAAAAGTCTGCAAGATTGGCATTCAGTTTAGCCAAAGCCGCTTCGCTGGTTTTAGCCTGTGCTGAAAACCCGACCTGCACAGAGTACTGGTCAGCCTTTAAAGCCACTTCGCCTTGAGCTTGTGTGTGTATTTGAATATCGTCAGTCGGAAAACACCCCACCAGCCCCGTCAACGCAAGCAACAATCCCATGTAGCCAATTCGTTTTAGCATCTCTTTTCTCCTATTTATCATCCAGCATATGAACATTTAATCACATGAACGTTCCCAGAGCCTTGCCCCAAGGCACAATAATAGACACTATTGCGCCATCAATAATATTCAATTTAAGGAAAGACCATGGCCATTGCAATTAGCTTACACATTTTAGCCGCATGTATTTGGGTGGGCGGGATGTTTTTCGCTTACCTATGCTTGCGTCCTGTTGCTGCTGACGTATTAGAACCCGCCCAACGACTCACTCTTTGGCGAGGTGTATTTGAACGTTTCTTTAAATGGGTGTTATTAGCCATCGCCGTCTTAATATTAAGCGGTCACTTCATGATCGCCATGTTCGGCGGTATGAAACTGGTTGGCGTACATGTTCATATTATGCTGCTACTGGGCTACATTATGTTTGCGATATTTGGCCATCTCTTTTTTACACCGTTTAAACGTTTAAAAGCCGCGGTTGATAATCAAGACTGGGCTGCTGGAGCGGCGCAGCTAAATACCATTCGCAAAATGGTAGGGGTTAATTTAGTGATCGGACTTGTGACGATTATTGTCGCCAGCGCAGGGCGCTTTCTTTAATTAAGCACTAACACAATATAAAAGAGCTCAACATGAAAATAATAATCAGCGCCCTAATCGGTCTTTGTTTACTCGTTGCTGCTTTTTTGTATATTGCTCCCCCTTATGTGGAGCAATCAATGAACATTATAAAACCCCACTCGCCTTGGCCTGTTTCACAAGCTGCTCAAGCCTTGCATGATGAGCTGGTCATTGGCGATTGGCATACCGACTCATTATTATGGGACCGCGACCTGCTTGAGCAAGAGGACTATGGTCATGTTGATTTCCCGCGTTTAGTCAAAGGCAATGTAGCGCTACAGGTATTCACCTCGGTGACCAAAAGCCCAACCGGTCAAAATTACCAATCGAATGCAAAAGAAGCCCGCGATAACATTACCCTTCTGGCTATGGCACAAGCTTGGCCAACCAGAACCTGGTCGAGTTTATTTGAACGAGCACTTTATCAAGTAGAACGCTTACACGATTTAGAACGACGCACGCCTGGGCAGATTCGCATCGTCAAATCTCAACAAGACCTAGACGACGTTTTCACCCTAAGAAACAAAGGCATCAAAATAACCGGTGCATTAATGGGCATGGAAGGAGCACACCCTTTAGAGGGCAAACTAGAAAACCTCGATGCATTATATCGTGCCGGTTATCGGCTAATTGGCTTACAGCATTTTTTCGATAATGAACTCGGCGGCTCGCTACACGGCAAAAGCAATACAGGTTTAACCAAATTTGGTCAGCAAGTTGTAAAACGGGCTATCGCTAAGCACATGATTATTGATGTGGCGCACTCGTCACCTCAAGTGGTTAAAGATGTATTAGCCATGACCAGCAAACCCATTGTATTAAGCCATACAGGCATTCATAGTCACTGTAAAACCAAACGCAACCTTCCTGATAGCCTCATGCAAGCTATTACCAACAATGGCGGTGTTATTGGTATCGGTTATTGGAATGATGTGACGTGCGACGACACCCCGGCTGGTATCGTAAAAACCGTACGCGCAGCCATCGATCTACTGGGCGAAGATCATGTGTCATTGGGATCTGATTACGACGGCGCCGTCGTCACACAATTTGATACCTCTGAGCTAGCCGCTCTCACTCATGAAATGCTAGTACAAAATTTTAGCCTAACCGAAATCAAAAAAGTCATGGGCGAGAATATGTTGCGCGTAGTTAGGGCAAACTTGCAGTAAACTACCACACTTACTTTTAGATACATTGGCGAATCAGCATGTGCGAACTGTTAGGCATGAGTGCCAACACACCCACCGATTTATGCTTTAGCTTTACCGGTCTCACACAAAGGGGCGGTAAAACTGGCCCTCATGCCGACGGCTGGGGCGTGGCTTTTTTTGAAGGCAAAGGCATTCGTACGTTTCATGATGCGGCGGCCAGTTCCGATTCAGAAGTCGCAAACTTCATACAAAAACTGCCCATCAAAAGTAAAACTGCAATTTGCCATATTCGACAAGCTAATGTGGGCAATATTTGCCTTGCCAACACTCACCCGTTTGTACGTGAGCTTTGGGGACACAACTGGGTGTTTGCGCACAACGGTCAAATAGAAAACTTTGCACACCGTATTGGCATGTATGAACCCATCGGCGAAACCGACAGCGAAAGTATTTTTTGCGATATCATGAATCAAGTTCGCCAAACCATTCCTCGCGATGCGATGCCGAATCAATTAAGCCAAACGCTTACCTCACTTGCGCAAACATACGCGAACCAAGGCGTCTTTAATTGTTTGTTAAGTAATGGGGATTGGTTGTTCAGCTTTTGCAGTACCAAACTTGCCTGCATCACCCGTCGCGCGCCATTTGGTGCTGCACAGCTCAAGGATGCCGATGTCACGGTAGACTTTGCAGGCGAAACCACACCCAATGATGTGGTCAGTATTATTGCCACCGAACCGCTCACAACAGATGAAGACTGGCACATTTACCAGCCCGGTGAATGGCGTCTTTGGCAGTTAGGTGAAGTCATGGCACAGGGAATCGTTGAGCTTAAACCGAAAACCTGATTCACTTTATTTTATGGCAAGAGCCCTTGTGACTGGGCCTGCTTAATGATCACCGTGGATTTATCCCAAAGCGAAATATCCACAACATCATTTTTAAAGTGATCGCCTTTTTCTAACTGCTGCAATAGTGCCGCTTTTTCAACCCAAATCCAGTTTTCTCTTTCCGAATAAACATCACCGTCACAACCGTTTGATTGTGACGGCTGATTTAAGTTGTCACTGGGTATGAAAGGGATGCGCACCACAAAACTCACATAGTGATCATTGCGTACATACTCTTTAGAAATTGATTGTATTTGTCCTAAAAAATAGCAACCCGTCTCCTCATGAAACTCCCTTAATGCACCCTGCTCTAGTGTTTCATTCGCCTCTAGGCCACCACCAAATGCGGCATAACCCCGATAAGAGGCCAAGCCGGTATGATCCGCTAACAGCACATAATGCACGCCGTCATGTTCTGCGTAGGCAACCACGCCAGCCGCCGTAATATCATTACTGGAGCAGCTGATAACCGCCACCAAAAAAACACTGAGAATGAGATATTTCATGATTCTATTTTCACTTACGTTAAAGCCTCTAAGTTAACCACATACTATGACAAGTGGTTGACTAAAATAAACATGATACAGCCTCGCCTGTATTTGCCTTTGTCCGTATGATAGCCATGCACCCTAAAAGGCTCTGAACATGACATTTGTATTTGAAGAACTCGACTATCAAGTCACCCCGCGCGGCGCGATTAGCTTACGCAAACGCTCAGAGCCACGCCTAAATCATAAGGTGCTGTACGAAGTAAAAATGAATGACGAATTTTTAATGTCGAGTTTATTTGTTGAGGCTGAAGTTGAGCTCTCTAAACTGGGCCTTGCCAAATTTGCAGGGCAAGACATTGATGTCGTCGTCGGCGGCCTCGGTTTAGGCTACACCGCCAAAGCGGCACTGGATTTTGAAAACGTACAATCTCTTTGTGTAGTCGATGTGATGGAGCCGGTTATTCGCTGGCATGAACAAGGCTTGGTGCCACTGGGTAACGAGCTCACAAACGATCCGCGTTGTCGTTATGCCCTTGGTGACTTTTTTGAATTTGCCACCGCCCCAAACACGAGCTTTGATGGCTCATCTGGTGATGACAAAGTGCACGCTGTATTACTCGATATCGACCATACTCCTAGCTACTGGTTAAATCCTGAAAACAGCCGTTTTTATACAACGGATAGTCTGAATGCAATGAAAGCCAAAATTCACAGTGGCGGCGTATTTGGTTTATGGTCAGACGAAGCACCGGATGAAACCTTTGTAAATGTGTTAAAAGCGGTCTTCCCATCGGTCGAAACTCACATGGTCTATTTTGATAATCCGTATACAGGTGAGCAGTCGTCTAACTCGGTTTATATTGCGCACGTGGATTAAACACAGTGCGTTAAGTTCAATGTTTATTTAACGCAGTCGCTAAATATATTCAATTTACCCCCTTGAATTAATATATGATAACGCGCCTTATCAACTAGTATTTTTGAGAACAAGAATACGATTCGAGAAAAATAAGTATTAATTATTGCTATAAAATAATTTTAGCCACGTTAATACTTAGCCTATTACAAGGTTGTGGTTCAGAATTTAATTGGGAAAGTGCCAGCAAAGAAGAAGGTATTGACGGTTTAAAACGTGAGCAGCTACATATCCCAGAAATGTCAAATATCGTAACAAGTAAATATATAGGCTATAAAAAAGAATCGATGAAAAACCGCCTTAGGGTGAAATTCAACTTACCCGACTCAATGGCCCCTGAAGATTGGCTTGATTATCTTTCGCAGCTCAATAATGAACAAGCCTATGAAAAATCAGCAAACGACCCGCTCGAAAGAAAAACCCGCTACAACTCATTAAAATATGACGCTGAGCAAGAATGGTATGTCTTCACCATACATTGTTATATCTGCTAACAGCACATTAGCAAGCCAATAACAGAGCGTGCCTTGCACTTTTAAAACACCTGTTATATAACATGTGTTTTAAAAAAACCTCAATGAGATAACCAAGCATGACAGGCAGACCAAAGTCATTTGATATGGACGCACTTCTCGCTGAATCTGTTGGGTTATTTTGGCGTCAGGGCTATCAGACAACATCCATAAGAGATGTGGCTAAGGTAGCAAACCTGACAACGGGCACGCTTTACAATGAGTTTGGCAGCAAAGAGGCCTTGTATGCAGCCACGCTTGAGCACTACTTCGCTCAGGTAATAAAGCCTCGTGTCGATACTATTTTACTGGCCGAGCACCCTGCTTTTCTAAAAGCAAATACACTAGATACTGGACTCTCACGCATTCATTACTTCTTAGTTTCAAGCGTACACGGGCTGCCTACGTCAGTGGCATATCAAGCGTGTTTATTGATTAATTCTAAAAACGAATTAGGCATAGGTGATACCCCTATTCATCACGTTATCGATAAAGCCAATCGCTATATTACAAATGCGATCAAAAAAGTTCTCATCGCAATAGATTCAAAAAAAGAAGCGCCACCTACTGTGGCACTACAGTCGAAGTTACTACAAGTAAACGTGTTTATGACAGGTTTACTAATGACCGCCAAACATATTAAAGATACTCGCACGCTTATCCCAACAGTCGACGCGTTTATTCAGCAGCTAGAACATTCCCATAACCTTAAAATCGAAGAGTAAAAAAATAAAATGAAATCGATTCGCACACCTGAAGCACGTTTTAAAAACCTGCCCAATTATACTTTTGAACCACACTATATTGAAGTAGATGGCATGCGAATGCATTACGTTGATGAGGGCCCAAGAGACGGCAAAATTATTTTAATGCTGCATGGCGAGCCAAGCTGGTCATACCTTTATCGCCACATGATTCCAGTGTGTGTTGCTGCTGGGCACCGCGTCATTGCGCCGGATTTAATCGGGTTTGGGAAATCAGATAAACCGACCGAGATTGATGATTATTCGTATAAAAAACATATGAACTGGATGCAACATTTTATTGATCAATTACACCTAAACGACATCACACTTGTATGCCAAGACTGGGGCTCACTTATTGGTTTACGCTTGGCGGCCGAAAATGACAGTCGCTTTAGTGCCATCGCCATTGGTAATGGCATGCTACCAACAGGGGATGCGGGTAAGGTTCCTACCGTGTTTAAAATTTGGCGCGCATTTGCACGATACAGCCCTTGGTTTCCTATTGCCCGTATCATCGAAGGGGGTTCATTTAAAAGCTTTAGCAAAGGTGAGCGCCGCGCATATGATGCACCGTTTCCGTCCTCTCAATACAAAGCAGGCACCCGTGCGTTCCCTCGGTTAGTGCCCACAACACCTGATGACCCAGCATCACAGGCCAATCGCGATGCATGGCACATTCTAGAGAAATGGGACAAACCTTTTTTAACGCTCTTTAGTAATGGTGACCCGATCATGCGCGGCTTCGACAAAGAATTTCAACGTCGTGTACCGGGTTGTAAAAACATGCCTCACCAAACATTAAAGGGAGGGCATTTTTTACAAGAAGACTCAGGGACTGAATTTGCGTTGGCGATTAACGATTTGGTTGCTAACTATCTTTAGGGAATCTTTATAAGAAAAACCGAAGGTTGTTATGGATCTTCGGGTTTTTTACTCTCAAAGAAACGTTCATCCACAGCCTTTATGAGTTAGTACTGACGCTGATTATTTTCTTTATTTAGGTTTTGACACATGGTGCATTTGCTACAAGTTTTCTACCTAAGTTGTCAGGCAACCCAATAAATAGGGTTACACTGCTATCCCAACACACAATTTCAAAATAGGCGTTTTCGAGCTGCTTATCTGGCTCACCTTCCCAAAAACCTGGATTTCCTTCAGCATAGGTTGACCAGTAGTAAAGGGCTCAGTACCTTTAGGAAAAGCTGAAATAACAGCCCATACAAATTGATAATCAAATGCCTTTAGCTTCAAAGCTAGATCCTCACCGCGCACCCATGATGGATCATTCAATTCAGGCCAAGCTCCCTCTATATCAGCAGTCATAATCTTCAAGCTTAATCTCAAGCCAACGAGCAACATCACGCATACTCGTGTAGAAATTAACTTGTGATGTAGTTTCCTGTATGTAATTCAACATCTAGTTAATATAACCAACTATGGTGTCTGAATTATTTGGTGCATCTTATCATGAAATTCTGCCTGTAATTTAGCCACGGTTCACCCTCCCTGATAAACCCCAAATTCTATTTTATTGTATGTATATCCACTAGATTATCAAGGTTGATCTGTATATCCCGATTTTAAGATATCTCTTACAAATCACTACAGCCCATGCTATTAAAGGGCTGTAGGATCATTCAAAAAATCAGATGGTGATATACGGAAATATATCAGTTTATTTAATTGAACTATTTTTTCGATTCGGTAGTATTCGCGAGCAATTAACATGGACGCGACAAACCACTGATAGCAAAGGGAAAGTGCTGGTCATTCCCCTTCTTGTATATAACTGGTTATCAAGATCCATCCGAATAACCAAATTGTTAGGTTTCCTCTGGAGGGATTTGTGAATCTTCAAAATGTAAAAATTACAGAACTAACTTTTGAACATATTATTCGATTTATACGAGAAGTCGCTATCATCGGTGTACTGTCTTTTTTATGCATTAATGTATTTAGTGGGGGGTTAAGCCTGGATTTTACTAAATTATCCCCAACAGAATTGGTTGGCATTTTACTAGCTTTTTTCTCGATATCTTTATCTGCTGCATTTTATTTTGCTGCAACTAATGCGAGTAATAAATTTTATGACAATATAAACAAATTCAATAAAGACACTTCAGAGTTATTGGGCAGGTTAGATGAGCAACTTAAACACGTAAATACTCGTCAAAAAGAATTAGGAGACAGGATAGACAAAAGTTATTTGAATTCATCGAACGGTGATGATGAGCAAAGCTCAGCAGATAATGAAAAGCAAATTGAGGATATTCAAAATAAGTGGCAAGAATCTTTAGATAAAATTTTGAATTCAGCAACTATAGAACCTGAAGAAAAACTAAAATTAGAAACCGAATTAAAACGAAAAAATGCAGAATTAAGTACATTGAAAGAAGAGCAAGCAAAAATTGAAGCTAAGAAAACCTTTAGTATTAAAAGTTATCTCAAGAGAAGAATATCTGAATATGGAATTGATGATGCGGTAGTGCTAAAACCAGATGAATTACTTTTAAATTTATTAGATATGTCTAAAGGAATTATATTCCGAAGAGATCTAGAGAAGTTTGGTTTTTTATTAACAGAAAACCCCAAGAGTGTGGATGATGTAACAGACAAAGGGCGTAAATTAGTTTCCGATGTTATGTCACGGTTAATTGAAAGGGAAACCTAACAAGTAATTAAACAGGGACAAAAAACAGTTTGCTGTTTCGTGCCTCAACAATTTTAGCAAACAATTTTTTGCCCGTTAATTGGGCGTTATGTATTACCAGCTAATAAAGGTTTTATAAGTGATTAAAAAAATTTTACTACTGTCACTAGCTTCTGCATCTATGAATTCTTTTTCTGCGGAAACAAGTTTAGATACAAGCGTCCTTAGTATCTATGCGCCAATATCAGGTACTCCATTTGTAAACTTTGAAGCAAATACATTACCAGGCTGTTATGGGAATACAGGTGCATATATGCCTGTTACATCTGAAGCTTCGGCAAAGGCGGCTTATTCAACTCTTCTTGCGGCCCAGATGGCTGATAAAAGACTAAGGGTTTATTACACCCTGAACGATGTAGCTTCTGATTATGCCGGCTGGGGACTTTGTACAATAACTGCGATTTCAGTTTCTAAATAAATTAAAATATAACAAACTCATGCATCCCATACGGGATGATGAGAGCCGTTATGTGAAAAATATGAATTTTAAATTATAAATTACTGCTATAGCACTATTTATTTCCAATGCTTCCTATGCTGTTTCGGTATGTAAAAATTGCTCTATTACAGGAATTCAACTAGATGTACGGCGAGATGGTACATACATCTGGATGGAAGGCTCTGGTGATTGGTCTAGTTCAGAAACTGAATGCTCTACAGCAGGGACAAAAGCTTTCTTTATACCAAAAGATTCTGACCTTGAAAGCACTTTAATCAGCGTTTCAATGGCCACATTCATTTCAAAAGGTACTGTTGGATATGCATACGGTGATGGAATATGCCATGGCGGATATGAAACACTCCATTACATTTACGTTAAATAAACACATAACAATGGTGGGTACTCGCGCGTTCTCTCGATTAGTGCCCACCACACCTGATGACCCAGCATCACAGGCCAATCTCGATGCATGGCATATTCTAGAGAAATGGGACAAACCTTTTTTAACGCTCTTTAGTAATGGTGACCCGATCATGCGCGGCTTCGACAAAGAATTTCAACGTCGTGTACCGGGTTGTAAAAACATGCCTCACCAAACATTAAAGGGTGGGCATTTTTTACAAGAGGATTCAGGAACCGAGTTTGCGTTGGCCATTAATGATTTGCTAGCCAAGCATCTTTAATACTGTCATTGATTTGATCATTCTTTAAGTGTGGTTACTTTAAAGAATGATCGCTTTTTATTTTTTAGCCCAACTGTCTATTTAAACTTATCCAGCCATTCTTTTGGCGACAGCCCTGTTTTTTTGCGAAACACTCTCGCCAGTGCTGAACCATTTTCATAACCCACTTCATTGGCCGCTAGACCAACTGATTTATTTTTTCGTAATAAACCTTGTGCAATAAATAGGCGCCAGTCCGTTATGTAATCACCCGGGGATTGACCAACCACCTCTTTGAACAGTTCAGAAAACTTTGAACGTGACATAGCCGCCATATTAGCCAGCGAGGCAAGGCTCCAATTTTCTTCTGGGTGCTCATGAATTTTTATCATGACATTTGCTAATTGCGGATGAGAAAGGCCCGCAAGCATACCGTGTGCAACCTCGCCATCTTCTAATACTTGTCTTAATACTTGTATCAGAAAGATATCACTTAAACGGTCTATCATGGGTTGCCTCCCGCAACGCTCATTAAAGGCTTCTTCAAACAACCAACTTGCGGATTGCCCAAGGTAATCAGAATCTTCGATATCGAAATATAAAAACTTAGGGAGTGCACTCGCCAAAGGATTATTAAAGCTGTCCTTATATTGAACACTGGCGCATACCAGCTCAGCGTGGTCGGACTCACTCGCCATTATTTGATGATGTGTCGCTTGAGGAAAAAAAATAACCGTAGGGCGCTCAAATACTCTCTTTTCACCCTTATCGTCCATTAAGGTCAATTTACCGGATTTAAGTAAATGAAGGTGGCCTTCGCTATTGTCGCTCGAGCCAAAAGGTTTAATACCGCACATATTGCCACTAAAAAAGACCTGTGCATTCATAGAAAAGCGAAGAAGAATCTCTGATAAACGATCCATTTATGGCCCTCGGTACATAAAAACATTGAAAATCGCACATTTCTGGACGATTTGAATCAAAGTCTGGACTATATCATCCCACTTAGCCCCCATAAAGCCGTAATCTAGCCTCACTGCCAAACACAAGTCACCCTTCATCAAGAACGGGTCACTGGCATACGTTTTTAAACCAAAACCTATGTAAATAAATGCAATGGAGCAACACAATGAAACTTTCTCATTTAATTAAATCCGCTTTTGCGGTTAGTACACTTGTATTAAGCAGCCTAACATTTGCTGCAAACATTGATATGAACGCAGATGAAAACGATATCGCAATCAGCGGTTATGACACTGTTTCTTACTTCACAAAAGGTCAGCCAACTCAAGGTAGCTCAAAATACACCGCTACCTATAACAATGCTATTTATCAATTTTCAAGTGCTGAAAACCGTAATAAATTTCGTGCAAACCCAGAATATTATGCCCCTCAGTACGGTGGTTATTGCGCCATGGGTGTTGCACTAGAGAAAAAATTCACCGTTGACCCGACGGCTTGGTACATCGATAACAACAAGTTGTACTTAAACCTAAACAAAGCGGTACAAAAGAAATGGCTAACTGATGTACCTGGAAACATAAAAACATCTGAACACAACTGGCCTGAAATCAAAAATCTAACAGCAGAAGCATTAAGCGAAGATTAATCAATCTATCAGTAAAGGAGCTCAGTAATGAATAAAAAACTCATTACCAATGCTGCTTTACTGGCTGTATTAGCAGTCAGTACAGCAGGCCCTGCACACGCGGCAGGTAAAGAGAAATGTTATGGCGTAGCTAAGGCTGGCCAAAATGATTGTGGTAATTTAGCAGGCACTCATTCCTGTGCAGGCCAATCAACCGTTGATAATGATCCTGGCGAATGGAAAATTGTTGCGAAAGGGACCTGCCTAGAATTAGGTGGCATGAAAAAAGCAGACGCTAAAAAACATTACAACGAAAACCGTTAATACAAAATAATCGTAAGGTTGAGGTTTTTATGGACTCCATTGACACAAGCAATATTCGCAGTCGCTCTGACAATGATCATAAAAAGAAAGCCAACCAGTCAATGATGATTGGTGTCGGTTTACGGCATCAACATTATGCTGATGTCTTATCTCAACCTTACGATCAGCCTGAAAACAATCACATTATTGATTTTGTCGAAGTACATTCTGAAAACTTCTTTGCTCAAGGTGGTGCGAGCCGAGCATTAATTCAGGATATTGCAAAGCGATACCCTATCAGCCTGCACTCAACAGCCTTAGGGCTTGGCTCTTATGCACATGCGGCCAATGGCTATCTTGATTCGTTAAAAGAGTTAATTAAAGTGGTTAATCCATTTTTAATGTCCGATCATGCGGCTTTTTCTTGGGCTGAATTAAATGGCGACATCATCCATGGCGGTGATCTACTTCCCATTGAATTTAATCAAAAAACATTAATGGCCATGGCTGATAATATTAATGCATTACAGCAATCAACTGGGCGCCAGATACTCATTGAAAACGTGTCTGCGTATATACAGCCTGAAAATTCAACATTATCAGAAACTGAATTTCTAGTGAAATTAACTGACCTAACGCAATGCGGGCTACTGGTTGATTTAAATAATTTAATTGTTAACGCAAATAATTTCTCATCAAAGAGTGAACTAGAGTACGCACAAGACTGGCTAGAGAATATACCGCAAGGTTTGATTGGTGAAATTCATCTTGCAGGTTATACACCTGTTAATAACGGTGAGTTTATCATTGATGACCACAGCCAACCGATTAGCAACATAGGCTGGCAACTTTATCAATTTACACTTCAACGTTTTGGAAAAATTCCAACCTTAATAGAATGGGACAATAATCTACCCAGTTGGAATACACTATTAAATGAAGCCAAAAAAGCACGCTCAATTGCTAATGAGGTTTTCAATAATGAATGAACAACAAGCATTAATGAGTGCCATTTTTGGCTCACACGAGTCATCAAAAATAGATGAGAAAGGCTTAGCTGTTTATAAAAGAAACCTTAAAGCCAATTCAACAAGAGCATTAAAGATTAGCTTTCCAACAGTTGAAGCCCTTATTGGAGAGTCGTTATTTTCACAATGTGTTGAAACCTTATTATTATGTGACCCGCCAAAACTCGGTGATTGGGGCTTATGGGGAAACGGTTTTGCTCGTGTATTAGCAAAAACAGCCGCTTTAGATGATTTCCCATACGTTGTGGATATTGCAAAACTGGATTACTCGTTACATATATTAAGTCGAGAAAAAGACTCTACCGTTAATATTGATTCTATCTCGTTATTAACTCGCCATGACATTGATACGCTAAGTATTGCACTTAATCCTAGTGTTAGCATGCTAGCGTCTGCTTACCCTATATTTGATATCTATCAAGCTAACAATACATCACTATCACCAAAAGAAAATGATGAATACTTAAACCATGCAAAAATGAAAATTGCAGAAGGCTTAGGGCAGAACGTTTTATTGTACCGACCTCAATTTAAAGCACTTGTTCGTGAACAACGTGTCGAAGAAAGATATTGGCTTAATTTAATATTAGATGGCTTTTCGATTGGTCGTGCGCTAGACAAAATGGAAGAAAGATTTGGTCATAAAAACCGTTCATTTTCATTTGAACAATGGCTACCTCAAGCGATTCAAGAAAACATAATGACCCATATCCACCACACCTAAACCACTGAATTTAAAACCCAGGCCAGAATCAAACCTAAACATTAATAACAGAGAACATAATCATGAATATAAATAACGAACCCATTTCAAACATCGCAAGCCTTTATAACGTTATTGCCAATACGATCAATAAAGTTCAGCCATTAGCGTTATTAGCTGCACGACTTTATGTGGCTTGGGTATTTTTTGCGTCCGGTTTAACTAAACTGCGAGATTGGGAGAGCACACTCTTTTTGTTTGAAGAAGAATATTCTGTGCCTTTTATTCATTTTGAAGTGGCCGCTTGGCTAGGCACCGCTGGTGAATTGATTCTACCTGTATTATTAGTATTTGGTTTATTAGGGCGCTTTTCAGCACTGGGTTTATTTATTGTAAATATCGTTGCGGTTATTAGCTTGGAAGAGATCGCGCCTGCTGCCTATACATTACACGTTCTGTGGGGATTGTTATTGGCTCAAGTTTTTATTTGGGGGCCGGGCATGATTTCTATTGATCGATTAGTGAAGAATAGACTCTTAAAGTAACAGACTTTGAAAATAACAGATTAGAAAATTCAACATCCAAGCGGATGCTGAATTTTCTAGCACAATCTATATGTAGATAGTGACGCTTAAAACCCTAAAACATCCTGCATGTCATACACGCCATTGTCTTGTGCTTTTAACCAAGCTGCTGCGCGCACTGCCCCTTTCGCAAAGGTCATACGGCTTTGCGCTTTATGGGTAATTTCAACACGCTCGCCTTCTGTCGCAAACATCACGGTGTGATCACCCACTACATCACCGCCACGAATGGTTTGGAAACCAATCTCTTTATGCGGGCGCGCACCGGTTTGACCTTCACGGCCGTAGTTCGCCACTTCGTTTAGATCCCAACCCATGGTTTCTGCAATCACTTCACCTAAACGCAGTGCCGTACCGGATGGCGCATCTACTTTGTGCTTATGGTGCATCTCAATCACTTCGATATCACTTTCGTCACCCATCACTTTAGCGGCCATGCGAAGTAAGTTAAGGCATAACGTCACACCCACTGAATAGTTTGGCGCAAATACGATTTTCATATCCTGGCCAGCCGCTTGTAACGTGGCTTTTTGTTCATCGGTTAAACCCGTTGTACCGATAACAATGCCTTTACCGTTCGCTTTGCAAAATTCGATATTACTCATAGTTGTGTCTGGCGACGTGAAATCAACCAGTACATCAAAATCGTTTACGGCTTCATCTAAACTGCCCACAAGCGCTACGCCTAATTTTTTACCTAGACCAGCCATTTCGCCCGCATCACTGCCTTTTAGACTGTCATCCGGTAAAACAATACCTGCACCGAGTTTTGCGCCTTCGGCTAGTTCGGTGGCTTCAATTAAAATGCGGCCCATGCGGCCAGCGGCACCAATGATGGCAATACGTGTAGTCATGAGGGTGACCTTAAATTGGGTGTCTATATTGGTTGGGGATTGTACATGAAATTAGACGCCGTCGCCTCTTAGGCTGTGACGATGACACATAAAGAAAACCCCAGTTTGCCAAGCGCCAAACTGGGGTTTTGGGAAAACGACTTAGGGGATTACTTTAAAGAGTCTTTCATCACTTTAAGTCGATCACCGCGTAGATCAAGCTTATTCGCTTTATAGAACGCTTTTGGTAGCTTAATTAACTCTTGAGCTAAGTCCATTGCGCTTTGCTGTAGCTGGTCTTTTTCAACAAGTTGATCTAAAAAGCCCGCGCCTACCGCTTGAGCTGGTGTGTATTTTTTCGATTGAATCACGGCAATCGTTTGCTGTGTGTTCACAATACGATCTTTTATCAGGCTCATTAATACTGGCGTAAATGGCATACCAATGGCCGTTTCTGGCAGGTTAACGGTATATTCAGTATTCGCACCGATACGGTTATCAGACGCCATTAAGATAAATGCACCCATGCCGATTGCATGACCTTCACAGGCGGCAATCACAGGTAGCGGAAACCCGTAAATACGTGTCGCCAATACCATACCTTTTTCCAACAGGTCGGTTGCTTGTTGCCCGCCCTTTGCTAATGCTTTTAAATCGAAACCAGCAGAGAACATACCTTCACGGCCAATAATGATAACGGCCTTTGCTTCTTGCTCAGCTTTATCTAACGATTCGTTCATGGCATCAATGAACTCATGATTCAAAGCATTCGCCTTACCATCGTCGATACAAATTTGTGCAACACTGTCTATTAATTGGTAATCCATGCGGCCTCTCTTATTTTATAACTAGATAAATTAACAAGGGTCTCTATTTTAAGTTTGTATATTCTGGAATATGCATCATTTCAGATAGAAGAGACCGAAGCGTTTTAGCTTAACCATTCTAAGGGCATAGGTGTATCACTTTTTTAAACAATTTGGATACTTGGGGAAACAATGATCAGCGTTTAATGGAGCGAGCGAGGGCAACCTTACCTGACTTTTCGGCCTAATAAATGCACTCTACTACATGCAGCCTAATAACAAGACACCCAAGGTGAGTATCAAGCTAAGCGTTCAACAAAAGCAAAGGCATGCGAGACACCTTGAATAACCTCGTTGCGAGCTTATCCAAGCCCAGCACAGATTACAGCTTGATAGAGGCAACGGTCTCAGAAATAATATCCACCACCGAGCGTAGCTTGTTACTCTCTTCCTGTGTTCGGTCTGCTTTCTCTCTCACGCTTTCTGAAGACGTCTGAATACTGTGTATATGACGGTCAATTTCAGATGACGCCGCTGATTGCTGCTCCACAGACGAGGCGATCTGGATATTCATCATGCTCACCTCTGCCATGCTTTGTGCCATCTCACGCATTAACGTAAGTGCCGTACTGGATTGATCTTTGCCTTCTTCACCTTTTTGATTGGATTCTTGAATGGCTGACACCACTCCTTGAATAACCGTCTGAAAGCGGCGCATGGTATGGCGTACTTCTTCGATTGATTTAGCCGTACGCAGTGATAATGACCTCACCTCATCCGCCACCACAGCAAACCCTCGGCCTTGATCCCCTGCTCTGGCAGCTTCAATCGCGGCATTGAGCGCGAGTAAGTTTGTTTGTGAAGCAATGTCTTCAATGGAGTCCAGTACCGCTTCTGTTCCTTGGCTCGCACTTTCTAATTCGCTGATTGATGACACCGCATGATTTAACTCATTTTGTAAAATGCTGATCGCATCTTGAGCACAAGCACTCATTTGCGTGCTTTTTGTTAAACGGTTATTCACCTCTTTCACAAAATCAGCCGACTCTTGTGCACTTTTTGAAACGTCTTGGATTGATAAATTCATCTCATGAATGGCCACAGCTGATTGCTCTATCTTTTTGTGTTCATCCTCTGTGGCTTGCTGCACATCAGATGTCATTGCCAACATTTCTTTGGCCACATTATCAATTCGACTGGCCGCATCTTTAAATTTAGAGAATGCGGTTTCTAAATTTGAGTGAAGATAGTTCACCGCGTTATCAAGTATTTGTAATTCATTACTGGCGTTGAGGATTTCTTTTTTATCGTCTTCGTTTGTGACCAAGGATAACGTCATTGCGATCAAAGTCTTAAGGGCTTCAATAATTGAACGACTGGTAATGCTTACCAAAGTTACAATAAATATAGCGGTAATGATGAGCGATAATGCCGATACCCAGTACATGGATTCTAATTCATTACTAATAAACACCGAGATAGCGCCTATTTTATCTTTGAAAATGCCGGATAGTGTATGAGCCGATTGTCGCATCTCTCCACGATACCCCTCATTGTGATCTAAGCCCTTCAACATCTCAGCTTGGACCAACTTACCAAAGTGGTCTTGATATGATTTCACTCCAGGTAATAAAGCACTAAACCCTTTGCTTTCAATTGTCTGCTCTAGCTCCGTCACTGTCTGATTAAAACGATCAAGGTATTTATTGTCATAACGCAACATGAAATCTTTTTCATGTCTGCGCAGCATCAGTATATCCACGAGCAACTCAGGGTGCGTCTGTACCTGCTCTTCAACATCGTGAATGGATTTACGTAACTCGCCATATAACCCGTCAGTTGAATCAAGTCCTATGGTTAATTGGTGTTTGGCGATCTTTTCAAAACTCGATGCATACGCATTTAAATAGCCTTCGAGTGGTTTGTCTTGCTGCAAACCTAAAATACTTTCGACGGCCTGAATTTCGGCTAAAAGATCACGACTAAGCTGTGTTTGCTGAGAAAACTTATCAACATACTTCATATCCTTTCTAGATAAGAAGTCTTTCTCATGTCGGCGTAACATGAGTAGAGATGCATCAAATTGAAAATAGCTGGCCCTTAGGCGCTCAATGTCAGACATTTTATTCAATGACCACACATTAATTGAGCCAGACAGCCCCATGCCAACAATCACTGCGATCAAAATCAAAAAATGCCGTGCTTTTACTGAAACGTTACTCATAGTCGATAACCATTTTATGGCAAACCTTGATTTATCAGCATAGTCAACGTTTAGAAAACCCCACAACATTTAGCATTACCACTTATTGAACAAACATATGTATAAAACCTATTCCTTAATCTTTTTAATTATATGTAAGTAACCATACTCAGCCTCAATGACCGCTTTGAGCCGCCCATAAAAAAACCTCAATGCTTTCACATTGAGGTTTTTATGACACCTAAGCATTAAACCTTAGGTTTTACTCGAAGAACGTTTTCACATTATCAAACCAAGTTTTCTTTTTTGGCGAATGTTTGTCGCCGCCTTTCAAACTGGCTTGAAATTCTTTCAAGATTTTCTTCTGGTGTTCCGTCAGTTTCACTGGCGTTTCAACCATTACACGGCACAATAAATCACCTGTTGCACCGCCACGTACTGGCACCACACCTTTACCACGCAAGCGGAATAACTTACCACTTTGGGTTTCAGCTGGAATTTTAAGGTTCACGCGACCATCTAATGTTGGCACTTCAATCTCGCCACCCAGTGCAGCATCCGCAATGCTAATTGGTACATCACAGTACAGATTACGCCCGTCACGCTCAAAAATAGAATGCGCTTTGATATGCGTTTCAACATACAAATCGCCAGCTGGGCCACCACGGCCGCCTGCTTCACCTTCACCCGTTAAACGAATGCGATCGCCGTTATCAACACCGGCAGGCACTTTCACATTAAGGGTTTTGGTTTCTTCTTTTACGCCTTGGCCACGACATGAGCCACACGGATCTTTAATAATAGAACCCTGACCATGACAAGTTGGACACGCTTGCTGCACAGAGAAAAACCCCTGCTGCATACGCACTTGGCCTTGACCATGACAGGTATTACATGTGACGGGGCTTGAACCATCTTTCGCACCAGAACCGTCACAGGTATTACAATTTACAAGGGTTGGTACGCGAATTTTAACTTCCGCGCCTTTAACCGCTTGCTCAAGTGTTAACTCTAAATTGTATTTTAAATCGCTGCCGCGCTGCGGGCCGTTACGACCACCACGACCACCACCGCCGCCAAAAATATCACCGAATACATCACCGAAAATATCGCTGAAGTTTCCGTTACCGCCACCAAAACCACCTTGGCCGGCAGAACTATCTACTCCTGCATGGCCATATTGATCATAAGCGCCACGTTTTTCTTGGTTACTTAATATTTCATACGCTTCGGTTGCTTCTTTAAACTTAGCGTCGGCATCTTTATCATCCGGGTTTCTATCCGGGTGATACTTCATGGCGAGCTTACGGTACGCTCGCTTAACTTCTTTTGCGTCCGCGCCTTTATCGACACCGAGTATTTCGTAAAAATCACGTTTTGACATAGTTATTCCGTTAGATGTGAGACGCAAGACGGGAGGCGCAAATTACTTCGCGTCTCCCGTCTCCCATCTAGCGTTTTATTACTTGTTGTCTTTTACTTCTTCGAATTCAGCATCAACAACGTCATCGTCTTTGCCTGCTTCTTGTTCTGCACCACCAGCTTCACCGGCTTGTTGTGCAGCCGCTTGTTCGGCATACATTTTTTGAGCAAGACCAGAAGACGCTTCCGTTAACTTAGCAGTAGCCGCTTCGATTGCGTCTTTGTCGTCACCTTTCAGAGCTTCTTCAACATCAGCGATAGCCGCTTCAATTGCTGTTTTCTCTTCTTCAGTGGCTTTGTCGCCTGCTTCTTCTAATGTTTTCTTAGTCGCGTGAACCATGCCATCAGCAGTGTTACGTACTGTGATCATTTCTTCGAACTTTTTATCCGCTTCAGCATTTGCTTCGGCGTCTTGTACCATTTGTTCGATTTCTTCATCGCTCAAACCAGAAGACGCTTTAATCACGATTGACTGTTCTTTGCCTGTCGCTTTATCTTTCGCATTCACATGCAAAATACCGTTGGCATCAATATCAAACGTTACTTCGATTTGTGGCATACCACGTGGCGCAGATGGAATATCAGATAAGTCAAAACGACCTAATGATTTATTTTGTGCCGCTTGCTTACGCTCGCCCTGTACCACGTGAATGGTGACAGCAGACTGATTATCGTCAGCCGTTGAGAACACTTGAGATTTCTTAGTTGGAATCGTGGTGTTTTTCTCAATCAATGCAGTAGCAACGCCACCCATTGTTTCAATACCTAGCGTTAGAGGCGTTACGTCAAGAAGAAGTACATCTTTAACATCACCAGATAGTACGGCACCTTGAAGTGCTGCACCCATGGCAACCGCTTCGTCAGGGTTCACGTCTTTACGTGGCTCTTTACCGAAGAAATCAGTTACTGATTTTTGTACCAAAGGCATACGAGTCTGACCACCAACCAAGATAACTTCGTCGATTTCAGATGCACTTAGGCCAGAATCTTTAAGCGCCATTTCACAAGGCTTAAGCGAGTTCTTAACTAGGTCTTCAACTAAAGACTCAAGCTTGGCACGAGTCACTTTTACATTTAAGTGCTTAGGACCAGTGGCATCAGCCGTGATGTAAGGAAGGTTCACATCGGTTTGAGACGCTGAAGACAGTTCAACTTTTGCTTTTTCAGCGGCTTCTTTTAGACGCTGCATAGCAAGTGGGTCGCCCGTTAGATCCATACCGGAATCTTTCTTAAACTCAGCCGCTAAGAATTCGATCAAACGCATATCGAAATCTTCACCACCTAAGAAGGTGTCACCGTTAGTCGCAAGTACTTCGAATTGCATTTCGCCGTCAACATCCGCAATTTCGATGATAGAGATATCGAATGTACCGCCACCTAGGTCGTATACTGCGATGGTGCGGTCGCCGCCAGTCTTGTCCATGCCATAAGCAAGTGCCGCTGCTGTTGGTTCGTTAATAATACGCTTAACTTCTAAACCCGCAATTTTACCCGCATCTTTTGTTGCTTGACGCTGTGCATCGTTAAAGTATGCAGGAACCGTGATTACCGCTTCTGTTACTTTTTCGCCTAGGAAATCTTCGGCGGTTTTTTTCATTTTCTTCAACACTTCAGCAGAAATTTGTGGTGGCGCGTATTTCTCGCCTTTCACTTCTACCCAAGCATCGCCATTGTCGGCTTTAGTGATTTTGTACGGCACCATTTTAATGTCTTTTTGTACAACGTCGTCTTCGAAACGACGACCGATAAGACGTTTAATAGCGTATAGCGTGTTCGTTGGATTGGTTACTGCCTGACGTTTTGCAGGTTGGCCCACTAAAATTTCGCCGTCTTCTGCGTATGCAATAATAGACGGGGTTGTGCGATCGCCTTCCGCGTTTTCAATTACGCGAGTCTTTTCGCCATCCAATACAGACACACAAGAGTTTGTGGTGCCTAAGTCGATACCAATGATTTTACCCATAATATTTCTCCAATCTCAATTCGTAAGAGCGCTGGCTCTATTCTTTGCTCAGTGAGCGTTAATCGTTTGCTTAACCCTAATGTGGGTATGGCTATTTTTATTTCAAGCCTTTATGCGTAAAAAATCTTAAGCTTGTTCGTTTACTTTTGGTGCTGCTTTCGACACGACAACCATTGCAGGGCGTAATAAACGGCCATGATTGGTGTAACCTTTTTGTACAACATTAAGTACAGTATTTGGTTCGGCATCTGGCGCATCGACCATTGAAATAGCTTGATGCAACTCAGGGTCAAACGGGTGACCCTCTGGGTTGATTGCTTCAACATTGAACTTCGTTAACGTATCAATGAAGCTTTTGTGGGTCATCTCGATGCCTTCAAGGAAAGGCTTAACCACGTCATCGTCTGGGCTCATGGCCATAGCACGATCTAAGTTATCAACAACATTGAGTAGCTCGCGAGCAAACTTCTCGGTGCTGAATTTATGCGCTTTCTCTACGTCACCCTCTGCACGGCGACGTACATTTTGGGTTTCCGCTTGGGCGCGCAGTACTTCTTCTTTGAGTTGAGCCACTTCGGTTTGAAGCTCAGCTACGAGGTCATCAGCCACTTCTTCAGTGATTGCTTGGCCATCAACTTGCTCTTGCGCCAGTTGCTCTTCGTTTTCCACTTCGGGAGTGATGTTTTCCTGATCAGACATTCGTCTCTCCAAAACACAGATCAATAAAAATAATGTATGCCCTATATGGGGATGGAAAAAACAGTTTCAAGAACTTTACAAACACAATTTTTACTGTATAAATAAACACATGTATGAATATACAGGTAAAATTAACCATGCTGGCACATATCTCAATTAAAGATTTCACCATCGTTGACACATTAGAACTCGACCTAAAGTCGGGCTTTAGTGCCGTTACCGGCGAAACCGGTGCAGGTAAATCCATCATGCTGGATGCATTATCACTGGCAACGGGCGGCAAAGCCGAAGGCTCTCATGTTCGTCCTGGGGCAAATAAAGCTGAGATATATGCCTGCTTTGAGTTAAAGCAGAAGCCGAAGCTGCAAGCTTGGCTCGTTGACAACGACATGGCTGATGATCAAGAACAGCTCATACTATCACGCATTATTACCAACGAAGGCCGCAGTCGAGGCTATATCAACGGCCGCCCAGCACCGCTGCAACAATTAAAAGAACTCGGCCAGCAGCTATTAGACATTCACGGGCAGCATGCCCATCAAATGCTATTGCACAAAGACGCGCCTCGTCAGTTACTGGACAATTACGGCCAATATAACGATTTACTTAAAGACGTAAAAAGCAGTTATCAACATTGGCAAACACTAAAAACACGAGTTGATCACCTGCAAAATCAAACAGATGAATCATTGGCTCGTATTCAGCTACTGGAATACCAAGTTCAAGAACTTGATCTTCTAGACCTACAAGCAGAAGAAGTCGAAAGCCTTGAAGCTGAACAAAAGCGATTGGCCAATGCCGAAACCCACTTACTTAGTGCTCAGCAAGCGCTGCACTTATGTCAGAACGATGATGACCGAGGTGACGCTTATCAAGCTGTACAGCAAGCCCTGCAAAAGCTTGATCCGCTCATTGATAGCAGCCCCGCTCTTGCCAGCGCACATGAATTGCTGAATCAAGCCTATGTGGTAATGGGTGAAGCCACCTATGAATTAGCAAGCTATATTGATAACTTTGAAGTCAGCCCTGAACAACTGCTGCACGTAGAGGAGCGCTTAAATGCCATTTATGAACTTGCTCGCAAGCATAAGGTGCGCCCTGAAGAATTAAGCCAACTGCACACCACCTTGGCCGAAGACCTTGCTCAACTAAAAGGGCAAGACCAGTCGCTAGATGAGTTAATCATCGCGTTAGAGCAAGCAGAGGACGTGTTCTGTGGGCACAGCAACGCGCTAAACAAAGCACGTAACAAAGCGGCTGAAAAACTGCGCAGCGAATTATTGAAGCTATTAAAACAACTGGCCCTTGATAAAACCCAGATTAAATTTGAAGTGGACAACCAGCCCATTCACAAAGCGACAAAGTATGGCGCAGACCAAATTCAATTATTGGTTAGCTTTAACCCTGGGCAGTCCTTGCAACCATTACAAAAAGTGGCGTCCGGTGGTGAGCTGTCTCGCATCAGTTTGGCACTGCAAATTTTAATTCAGCAAGGCCCTGACACTCTCATATTTGATGAAATTGACGTAGGTGTCGGCGGTGCAACTGCAGAAAGAATGGGTCGCTTACTCAAACAACTGGGCAGCAAAAAACAAGTTATAAGTGTAACTCATCAACCGCAAGTAGCGGCACTTGCTCACCAGCATTTACTGGTAAACAAGTTGAGCGGTAAACAGCAAACACGCACCCAAATTCGCAAACTCGATAACGATCAAAGACAACAAGAACTGGCACGCATGATGGGAGGCTTAGAGATCAGCGACCTCACGCTTGCCCATGCCAAAGACATGTTAATGGCGGCACAGGTATAAGCCGCCGGTAAAGACTCTGTGTGGACGGAGAGCCCAAGGATGGGAGACACGGCAACCCCAGCATAAAACTTGCCGTAGCCTGCTAATACCCAATGGAATGGGTAAGGCAGGCAATATTAATATCGACACACTGTCGAGTATAAAGCAGACATAAAAAAAGCCAGCATAGCTGGCTCAGACTGCTGATAAACCCCAGTGTTTTCACTGGGGTTTATTCATTTCAGGGCAATTTAAGCGCCTCCTTGCTCAATTTATTCTCACCTCATATATCTCAATTTAATATTCCACCCACACTTATCGAGCTTTAGTTTGGCCTGATAAGGCTTTTCTGACAGGCATTTTTAATGCAAAGCGCTTTACGCTGCCATTAATGCGATCTTTTTCATATTTTGCGCAGCGGCCGTCATTAAGCACTGCATTTGCACTTTGTGTTTGCCTCGAAATTGCGCGTAGCGATAGCCGTGTAATTGTTTGGCATCTGCAAAACTTCTTTCCACCGTTTCCTTTCGCCTTGCGTAAAGTAGTTTGCCTTTGTCTGTTAAGCGGTGTTCGTTGATTCTATCCTTGCTGCCTTCCCAAACATGCCGCGTAATCACTTTTGTGTGATTTTGACTGTTGGTACAGCGCGTTAAGTCTGGGCAGTGTTGGCATGCGTTTGCGTCGCTATGATATTGGCGATAGCCTTCTCGAGTGGTGGTGCGATAAAAAACATTCTGTCCTTGTGGGCAGGTGTAGAGATCTTGTGTTTCATCGTAAACGTATTGGTTTTTGTAGAAATACCCTTTTTTATGCGTGGGTCGTCTGTAGCCCATGACACCATAAAGGTTTCTATCTTCGATGCCTTTGCATAACGCTGCGGTAAAATACCCAGCATCCAAACCCACATGCTGAAGATTAAATCCAAAACGTTGCACCTGTCTGTCGAGTCTTGCTAGATACGGGACACTGTCGTGAACATTACCCGCTGTGACGTGTACGTCGGTAATGATGTTGCAGCGTGCATCAACTGTGCGATGGTCTAAATAGAAAAACCCCTTTGGCTTGTTATCACGCACCATGTAGCCACTGTCTTTGTCTGTGGTGCTTTGTTTGATGTCTCTCGATTTATTGGGCGTCTCTGACCGCGACGCCAAGGGCTTTTTTCCGTGATCTAGCCTGTCTTGCTCAACCGCTTTATCCAGCTCATCCATATACGCTTGGCGTTCAGCTTGTGCTTGCACTTTAATGTGCTTGTTTTTATTGGCGTTGGCTTTCAAATGAGTAGAGTCGGTATAAAGGGTGGTTCCGCCCACCAGCTTCTTCTTCATGGCTTGCAGCACGATTTCATCAAAAATCTGCTGATAGACATCGGATTCTTTAAACCGTCGAATACGGTTTTGGCTTAAGGTGGAGGCATCGGGAATCTTGTCGGTTAACCCAAGACCTAAAAACCACCGATAGGCCACGTTAACCTGAACCTCGCGGATTAATTGGCGCTCGCTGCGCACGCCAAATAAATAGCCGATGAATAATAATTTGAATCATCAAAGTGGGATCTAACGCCGGTCGGCCGTTATTGGGGCTATAAAAGTCTTTGACTAAATCGTGAATAAAACTGAAATCCACTTTCTGCTCAATCTTGCGCAGAAGATGGTCATTAGGCACAAGCTCGTCAATGGAAACGAACTCAAGTTGCGACTGTGTTTGGGGGCGGTCATTTAGCATGGCCCTATTATAAAAAATCCTCACCTAAAAAGGCGAGGACTTTGTCAGCAGTCTGAGCCAGCATAGCTGGCTTTTTTTATGGTCAAACGGTCGAGGCTACTTTTCGCCTTTTGGCTTCACGTACAATACAAGATTGTGCTCTACCAATTCATAACCATATTCTTCGGCAATCAAATGCTGAAGTTTTTCAATTTCTTCGTTTACGAACTCAATCACTTGGCCTGTTTTTACACATACCATGTGGTCGTGGTGGTCACCACGGTCAAGTTCAAACACACTGTGGCCGCCATCAAAGTTGTGGCGTTCCACAAGGCCTGCGCTTTCAAACTGGGTAAGTACACGGTAAACCGTGGCTAAACCCACCTCTTCGTCGGCATCCATCAATGCCTTGTACACATCTTCCGCACTCATGTGCGGTTCGGACGCTGCTTCAAGTATTTGCAGTATTTTTACTCGAGGCAGTGTCACTTTAAGACCTGCTTTGCGTAATTCTAAGTTTTCATCTGCCATGGGGTTATGCTCTTTGGTCGTTGCGAGCAACGCAACTTCAGGTATTATGCAATCAACTTTTAAGTGACGGTTATTCTACATGTTTCGATTTATTATCACAGCCACAGTTTTAATATTATTAAGCGCTTGTTCTATGCAAGTGTACAAACTCAATGTCCAGCAAGGCAATATTGTCACGCAAGACATGCTTGATAAGCTTAAACCCAGTATGAGCAAAGGACAAGTTGCCTATATTATGGGCAATCCTGTCTTGAAAGACACCTTTAGTTCTCGCTTCTGGGATTACACTTATCGCACTGAGCGCCGCGAAGATGAAGTAAAAAGCTATCATATTCGTGTACATTTTGACCAAACTCAAAAATACACTCACTTTGAAGGCAAGCTTCCTGAGTCGACGGCACCAGAGCTGCAAAAAGCAGATGACAAGCCGCTAAAAGTCTTTGGGGATTAAGTAACCCTTAAAATTAAGACAATAAAAAAGGCCCGATGGGCCTTTTTTATTGTCTTAATGCAGAGTTGCTAAGCTTTTTTAGCCGCTTTTGCTGCTCGATTAGCACGGGCTGCTTTAGGGTCAATAATTAGCGGGCGGTAAATTTCGACCCGATCCGCTTCTTTCAACACTTCATCTTTTGGATTACGCACTGTCTTACCAAAAATACCCATTTTTGCATCGTCTAAAACAATTTCAGGAAAAACACTGCAAATACCAGATTGCTCAGCGGCTTGATAAACCGTGCACCCCGGCTCTACTTGCAACACAATTATGCGTTGCTTTTCCGGGGTCGCATACGCCACTTCTACTTGAATTTGCGTCATTTTACACTCCGTATACTGCATCAGCGCGCTTTACGAAGGCATCGACCATCGTATTGGCGGCTTGTTTAAAAATTGGACTTAAGGTCAGGGATAATATTTTACCCGCCACTTCAAAGTCCAATTCTAAAATCACTTTACACGCCTCGTCATTAAGCGGTTTAAATGTAAACTTACCATTGAGCTTACTAAATGGCCCATCAATTAGCTCCAGCGTCATCCACTGGGGCGCCTGTTTTACATTGCGCGTGGTGAACGTTTGCTCAATACCACCTTTGCGTATTGTCATACCGGCAACCAACTCAGTTTCTGTTTCCGATACAAGGTGTGCATTAACACACCAAGGCAAAAACTGAGGATATGATTGCACATCACACACCAATGCAAACATGCGCTCTGCACTGTGCATAACCAGCGCAGAACGTTCTATGCGAGCCATAAACTACCTTTACTTCACCAAACCATTAATCAGTACAATACCGATGGCCACTGGCGCAACGTATTTCAAGATTATGCGCCAAATTTCGAACAATATTGGTGACTGCATTTTCACTTCGTCACGAACATCTTTTTCTTTCATTTTCCAAGATACAAATACTGCGATCAGTAAGCCGCCAAGTGGCAACATGATATTTGCAGTTAGGAAGTCCAATGTATCGAAAATAGTCTTACCAAAAATCTTAAACTCGGCCCATTCGTTGAAAGACAAAATAGTACCAATACCAAGCAACCAAATCACAAAACCAATTGCAGAGGCAGCAACCACACGACTAACGCCTTTGCTCTCTACAGCCCAAGCAACAACCGGCTCACCCAGTGAAATAGCTGAACTCAATGCTGCAAATGCAACCAATACAAAGAACAATGTGCCGAAGATTGTACCCGCTGGCATTTGAGAGAATGCTAGAGGCAATGTTTGGAACAACAAACCAGGACCTGCGCCTGCTTCAAGACCGTTACTAAACACAACTGGGAAAATAACAAGACCAGCAACCAATGCGATTAGAGTATCCAAGAACGCAACGGTCATAACCGTCTTACCTACAGACGTGTTTTGCGGCATATACGCGCCATAAGCCATGATCGCACCCATACCTAAACTTAATGTAAAGAAGGCATGGCCCAGGGCCACAACAATACTTTGACCTGTAATTTTAGAAAAATCGAAACTAAATAAGAAATCAAAACCCGCACCAAAACCTTCAGTGCTCATTGAATAACCTAACAATATAATTAAGATCAAAAATAACATCGGCATTAGAATGCTAATAGAGCGCTCTAAACCTTTGTTCACACCTCGAGCAACAATACTAATTGTCAAAATCATAAATAAGGTGTGCCATCCTAGTAATTTCCAAGGATCGGCTAATAAATCACCAAACGTTGTACCGACGCTTTCTGCCGTAGCACCATCGAATGCACCACTGGCCATAAGGAAGATGTAATCCAGTGACCAACCTGCAATCACTGAGTAAAAAGATAGAATTAAGAAACCTGAAACGGCGCCCATCCAACCAATACCAGCCCAATCACGGTGTAATTGCTGATCTTTCGATATCGCGGCCATTGAATTAATAGGGCTTTGACGACCTAAGCGACCGAGTGTCACCTCCGCAATCATGACAGGAATACCAATCACACAAATACAAGCCAGGTAAACAAGAACAAAAGCTCCGCCGCCATTCTCGCCTGTTATATATGGGAATTTCCAAATGTTACCTAAACCGACAGCGGAACCTGTTGCGGCTAAAATAAATAGCCAGCGACTACGCCATAAACCATGAATGCTCTTTTGCTCAGCCATGTGCCTTCCTGTGTATAAAAGATGTTGCTGTTATTGTCTGTAATTATGAGAGCTATCTCAAGAGAATCCGTCATGATCGAATTAAATGGCTTAAATAACCATAAAAAACCATTTGAAACCCTCGTTTCCCGCATATCTTTTTGGCGAATTCGCCCCTATAATCGCTGCTATGGCTAAGAGTAATAAAAAAACCAAAAACAGCGGTTCAAGCATTTGTGAGAATAGACGCGCGCGTCATGACTACATGCTTGATGATAAAACCGAATGCGGCGTTGCATTATTAGGTTGGGAAGTAAAAAGTATCCGTGCGGGCAAAGCCCAGCTTGTGGATGCTTTTGTTGTGATACACCAAGGTGAAGCATGGCTTCACGGAGCGAACATCACACCACTTAATACTGCCAGTACCCACGTTATCTGCGACCCAAGACGAAATCGAAAACTATTGCTGAAACGCAAAGAGCTCGATAAATTCGAAATGGCAGCTAACGCCAAAGGCTACACATTAGTTGCCTTAGAAATGTACTGGAAAGGCCCTTACGTAAAATGCAAAATTGCCTTGGGTAAAGGTAAGCAGGCCCACGATAAACGTGAGTCTGACAAAGAAAAAGACTGGAACAAACAAAAAGAACGTATCATGAAACATAACGTGCGCTAATTTGTTAAATCTTTTTACCCTTACCTAAACAGTTTTATCTAATTAACAAAAAGCCCAAGTACCATTTGATACTTGGGCTTTTTTATTGGTTAGAAGTAATAACCAAATTGGATGTTAAACTGGGTATTCCAGTCGTTGTCACCATCCCCAGCTGCAAGTGCATTAACTGCACTGCCATTACCAAAGAATAAGGCATTCTTACCGGCATTAATGTCTACGAATGTGTACAGATCACCAGTCACAAACATAGTACCAACAGAAAGCATTTGTGAATCATCAAAACTAGACTCATCTTTATCGATTAAGTTGTAATCGGTATAAACACGTACTTGATCAACAATACCACCTTTATAAGGTAGGTCGTAATGGAAGTTGGCAACATACATATTAGCCTCTGAAGCCATTAGGTAAGTTGTACCAAACGCACCTAATTGAACAGAGTCTTCGCTCACACCATCTTGGTTTTCAGGGTTATATTCATAACGAGCCGCTTGCAATTGCACACCGAATGCATCGTATTTACCATTTAGGAATACGGCTGCTGCCCAAGCATCACCCATCTTTTTGGTAACATTATTGTATAATCCATTAAGCTGTAGAGAGCCACCAAATTCGCTACCACCTACTTTATAGCTAGCATGAAAGTTTAACTGATGCGCTTCTTCGTTTGCTTGCCCGTTTGTCCCTGCTGACGACACAACGTCCGCAGAAAAACGCTCTGCATTAGAAGGGCTTTGCTCTCCATTAGAGAAATAAGCAACCTGAACATTCAACGCATCACGCTGAGTGATATATTTAACACCCGCATCATAGTCATCGTTAAAGCCCATGACCAAAGCATTGTCGCCCCAATCGTTGTGAGACTCGTATGGCAGGATACCAAAAGGCACCTTGGTGATACCCACTTGAATTTCAGAGTCATCACCGATATCTGTAGCAAAATAAATATGGTGAACCATAGAAAGGCCATCATACCAACGGTATTGCGATGACAAACGTACGCCGTTCTTTTCTGTCTCTGCACCTAGGTTGATTTGGTTGAAACGGAAGTCACCACCACGATCTTCTTGGCGCTCGTCCCAATCTTTAACGGTATAGTTCAAACGATAACTACCCGTAATTTGAACTTTCTCTAACGCCTCGAGTCTACTCTCAATGTCGCCTTTCTCTTCAGCATAAGAAACAGATGATGCTATCGCCGCGACAAGTACTAAAGGCAACGCACGCCCTACAGTATGTGTAAGTTTCATATTTTCACCAAATACATAATTGATTGGAATTCAGCTGACTATTCAGTCAAATAAAAAGGCAGCATTCTATAGAAGCAAACACTGTAAATCAGTAATTATTTTGCAATAACTCTATGAAATAGCCAAATATAATAATTGGCAACTGATATTTTAATTTTACTTAAACATTTGTCCCAGCTTGTATGTTTTATGATCACAGTCTGACCCAACTATGAATGACAACACAGATCCTATATTTTCGCTTTCAAACCAATCTAAATCACACGATAGACAACGCAACAAAACAGCCTATATTCAATGTCTTAACTTGTATTAACCGCAATGCAGGCATACAATTGGCTTAACCAAAAAGCTTTTGGGGACGATTTTGGATTCGACGTCGATGATGAAGCTTGAGGTGCATGTGGTGAGGGTATAACGATCACCTAAATCCCCGTTGTACATTTTAATAGTCGCAAACGACGAAAACTACGCACTAGCGGCTTAATTGCCGCTAATCTCGGCGTCTGGATGCTTATAAACAGACAATGAGAGCATCGCAGAATAAGCTCGCACGGGAGGCTCGCCTAAGGCCAAACTGCTAAATAGTATTAGGCTCACCCTAAGCACCCTGTCTCTCGGGCGGTGATGGGCTAAACTAATAGAGAGAATAAACATGTAGGACCAATAGTGGAGTGTTGACGGACGCGGGTTCGAACCCCGCCGTCTCCACCAAATTTTTGCTAACGCGTTAGCATAGTTTGATACAGAGTTAGATTGTTTAACTCACATCCAAGATCAGGTGTGTTCAATTAATCGAATACCATCAAAAAAGCCCAGGCCTAATTTAGGTTCTGGGCTTTTTTGTTTTTAAAAGTAGACGCCTCATAAAATTAATACTCTATCGCGCTAAAATGCGTGAATTCAACTCACAAGTGCAACCGGTGGGTTGATTCCAAAAATCGTTTGATTCGGTGTTTTAAATTCTAAGCATTTTCTTGGGCGATTATTGAGTTTATTAATAACAATTTCAATATCTCTTTTATTCAGCAATGAAAAATCCGATCCTTTTGGAAAATATTGGCGTATTAATCCGTTTGTATTTTCATTTAATCCTCGTTCCCACGAACTGTAGGGATGAGCGAAATACGATTTTGATTCACTCTCCTTAGCGATATCCATGTGGCCAGCGAATTCTTTTCCGTTGTCATACGTAATGGTTTTAACCACATCATGGTAACCGCTGAGCATCTCTTTGATTGTATCAGTCACCGCTTCTGCACTTTTATTTTTGGCCAGCCCTATTAACGTAAATCGTGTTTTTCGTTCAACTAGCGTGACCAATCTTGGCCCTGCTTGCAAACCTGTCACGGTATCCGCTTCCCAATCACCTATACGCGTTTTTAAATCAACGATGCTGGGGCGATCATCAATCGAAACCCTGTCTTTTAGCTGTCCTCGGCGGCTATTTGTACCGTAACGCTTTCGTCGTTTCTTTTGACAACGCAGGTGCTGATGCAGACTCCCTCCATCAGATTTGTTTTGATAAATGTGCAGGTAAATCCACTCATGGCTAATAAAAATGGCTTCGTTGATCGCTAACCATTCGCTGATCTGCTCTGGACTCCAGTCTTCCTCAATTAGCGCCTCCACACGCAGCCAATGGTGCGAGGGAATACGCGTTGACGTACGCTGCTGCTTTCTATTTTCTGATAACTGTTGAGCTTGCCTAGGCCGATAACCTCTAAGCCCAGTGTTGCGTTTTAACTCTCTTGAAATAGTTGACCTGTGAACGCCTAATTTTTGAGCGATTTATTTTTGTGTCAAACCAAGTGTGCGATCTTCGTAAATTTGGTATCGTTGATCTTCTGTGAGCTGGGTGTAATTTCTCATAGTGCCTATCATTCTTGCCGGAACGAAAAGCAGAGAGGTTACCCCAGCTTGCTCTTTATTCCGACCTGATGTTGCACTTACAAGTTGAATTCACGAAGTAATTTAGTAACACACGCATAAAATATCAAATCACCCTAACTCACTCCTCACTCCTCACTCCTCACTCCTCACCATGCTAAAGCATTTCTTTTACTGGTGAATTTTCAACTTAGCTTAAGATGGAGACAACTCATCTACCATGTTATTTTGAATGATTGAATCAACAACCACCCAAGAAAAAACAATCATTCCTCGCTAACAACACCAACCCATGATAAATATTTTGGTGTGAAGTCGAGCGTTATTGCATCTTTCAATACTCCGCTACTCGAATCAATAACCACTATTTTTTTATCAATACTGTCTACGATGTAAATATCGTCACTCACAGGGTTTGTAATAAATGCAATTCGACTATGACCTGTTAATTCAGGCAGTTTATTTAATGCTTTTACTTTATTTAAACGGCTAAAGTTATCCGCAATATTTAGAACGTGAACAAAACCTGACTTATCCAGCACAATTAAAGCGTCACTCTCAACTTTAGAGCTTAAATACTCAGAGTTATCACCATTTGTCCAATCTACAGCTGTGATCTTAGATTCATTAATATCAAGAGCGTATAATTTACCATTTGCCCACCCCGCTATAACATTCGCTTTGGCATCTCCTGAAAAAGAGCCAATACGATCACCTTCAGGCATCGTTGTCGGGTTTTCAATCTTATGGGCAGAGAATGATGTCCCGTCTTGTTTAATGATTAATACGCCATCTGAACAGCCAAATACACTTGCATTATGTGTAGAGAAACTACCGTGCAATGCCGGACAATTTAAATCGAAGCGCTCGACAAAATCATAATTGCTTGATGACTCATTAAATTCATATAACTCTACTTGGTTAGGTAATGTTGATTTAAGCTCGGCAGGTCGGTACGTGGTTATTAAAAAATTACCGCGAGGTTCTGCTGTGCCATGCATATAATTATCTAAATTTAACGACCGCTCGTTATTAGTTAAAATACCATCGCCATCGAAGCTGATAACAGAGGACATTAATGATGTCTTACTATCGCCGTCAAAAAATATGGCTACCTGCCCGTCATTATTTCGAATGTGCGTTGGCTTTACACCATTAAATGTTTTTGATAATAGCGATGCATCTTTTTTATAGTCATGTAAGTGATCACCATGGTCTTCTTGATACACGCCGCCATCAACAATTTGTACAATATTTTGCTCACGCTCAGCAACCAAACCAAATCGATATTTGGGCGATGAATACAACGAACTCGCAATATTATTCAGACTGATGCGATCTAGCTCGGCCCCTTTTTTTAAGTCAACCACAGCTAACTCAGCTGAGTCTGCAGAAGAAACCAATAAACGACCACTGGCTGTTGTTTCGCTTTTTGATTTTTCACTAGACCCACCAGACTTACTATCGTTACAGCCGACCAAACTCATTGCGGCCATCAATATTGGTAGGGCCACTATTTTATTTATCATCATAAAATCTCTTTCAGTTAGTTTTAAGCGTTCATTCTTTATTAGGGCTGATATCACAGACAGCAAATAACGTAATATTGAATAGTTAAAACGCACTCTCTATCACTTGTTTTAGATATATTCATTGCCATAAAAATGGCTATAACGTGGCATGATATTTACGTTTTAGGTGTATTCATCTTTTCGATAACAGCGTCGCTATCTAGACGCGTCACGCCATTGTTTTAATATTTGAACGCACATTGATTCACTCTCAGCAGACATAAACGACACCTGATCCAAGACAAATCAATAGATATGTTACAACATATCATAATTATTACAAATAAAAGTTATGGTGTATCATTTCGATAGGATGGGATAGTGCATGGGGATTAACCCGTGCAGGTCTATTTAGGCTTTGAAGCAGCTCTTGCAGACACAGCTCATTTCAAACTGTGGGCTCACCAACATAAAGCCAGCTTTGTCTGCATTAAGCTGCATTTCATCAATAATTGATTGCTTGATACTGATCTCTTCAACTTTCTGACATTCACTGCAGATTAGAAACTGAGGGACTTCATGGGGGTGGCTGCAAGTAATATGAGCACAAGCAACAAATTTATTCGCAAGGCTTAGCTTATGCACCAATCTTTCTTCTTGCAGGAAATCTAAGATTCGGTACACCGACATTACCGGTATGATTTCACCGAATTCAACCTTATAAAGCTCTGCCAGCTCATAGGCAGAAGTGGCTTTTTTAGACGATAAAAGCGTTGAGAATATTTTTTTTCTCTTTTCCGTAAAGCGGGTGCCATGCTCTTTACAATGTTGCTCAGCATGGGCAATAATTTTTTGAATACTTGCCATTCACAACCTCCAAATCAGTTACCTGGCATTATAACCCTTAGTACAAGTTAATTACTTAACTAAATTGGTCATGCTATTTATGATGGCCTTTAATTATGATGAGGTTAATAAAAGCACTATATTCTGAGCACCACGCTAAAGCCGCTCAAGAGCACTCAATCTAATATCCCTGCTTATCGAGCTAACTTGATTAATCAATAATTAACCAAGAAGCCATGATAAAAAATACTACAAGCGCACCAATGTTAGCCTAAACCCTTTGGTTCATCGCCTGTCACGATAACGTGACACATGGGTATCAGCTCATACCTTCAAACTTAATGCCTAATCACTAAGTCTTTTAAGGCTTTGCTTATTCAAGCGCGATTTTTTCAGCATCTGGTTTGTTATCCATATGCTTGTCTTGTGTAAAATATTCAACCGTACTGCACGTCACCACATCGCCTAATACATTTACGGATGTACGGCACATATCCAATATTCGATCGACCCCTAAAATCAACGCAATACCTGCTGCGGGAATCCCCACCCCTTCTAGCACCATGCTTAAAATGATAATGCCGGCACCCGGTGTTGCAGGTGAACCAATCGAAGCCGCCACCGCCATTGTGACAATAAAGACATAACTAGACAGACTTAAATCCACATTAAAGACCTGCGCTAAAAACACAGTGGCAACCCCTTGGTAAAGGGCTGTCCCCGTCATGTTAATAGTGGCCCCTAGCGGCACTAAAAAACGTGATATTTCAGGTTTTATATTGAGTTTTTCTTCTGTCACTTGTAGCGTGATTGGCATCACTGCAGCCGAGCTACTGGTTGAAAAAGCCAATAGAAGTAATTCACGTATATTGACAAAGAAATATTTAAGGCTGTGTTTAAGCGTCAGCTTTGCCACAACAAAATATAAAATCGCAACAATCAATAACCCTAATAAAACGGTCAACACATAAATGGCCATACCCGCTAATACATCAATGCCTAAATTAGCCACTAATCGGGTGATCAACCCAAATACAGCAATAGGCGCTAATAACATAGCCCAAGACACAATCCGTAAACTGACTTCTTGCAATGCACCCAACAAATCAAATAACGGTTTAGACTGAGACGCAGGAATCGACAATAACGCAGCACCTAATACCGCTGAGAATAAAATCACCTGTAACATTTCACCCGATGCCATTGAAGCAAGCGGGTTTTTAGGAATTAACCCAGATACTTTTGCCGGTAATTCCGATACCTCTGGAAACCCTTTAGCAACCGTACTCACAACAGAACCTGCGTCTATATCGGTCAGCGCAGTTGCATCAATAAAATGCCCAGGCTGAATATTAAGCGCCAATAAAATACCCACTGCAGCGGCTAATGCTGTGGATGCAAAAATAAAGATAAGTGCGATAAACCCATTTTTCTTCATGGCTTCTGGATTATTATTTGCCGCCAATCCTCTCACAATAGAAGCCATCACCAATGGCACTACGATCATTTGAATAATGGCCAAGAATACTTGCCCAGGTTAATGCTAACCATGCGGTAATGGTTTTCACTAACGGTGGTGAAACCAGATTTAAGTCAGGGCCCAACAACACACCAAACATTACGCCTAGCGCAAGTGCAATAAGCACTTTAAGCCATAGCCGCCCATGAATAAGTTGGTCAAATTGATCCACTAAATTTTTTAATGGTGTCATAAACGGTTTTGCTTTTATCATTTTAAATCCCATCTAAAAAACCAAACGGCCATTTATATTCAATCACCGTTAATGTTTTATTATTACGTAACTAACAGGCATCTACTGTTAGTTACTGCCGATTTTTTCACAACCAAAGGAGTCTTGTGATAAGGCATTCCAGTTGTCACATACGCTAAAAACTAATTACCGGCATTTTCGCATTCACGTCATCGTTTAACTTAGTTTTAATCGCATGGCCCTTTTTAGCGCACATATAAAAGCGCTTCAGCTATGTCGGTCATGGTACTTGTTTTTGAAATTGCGATGAGTCTCCTCAAATGCAATTGAGCATCAAGTATGCGGCGATCGCTAAAGCCTTTACATAAACAAAGAGATTAAGCTTATATTGCTGAGTACACTCACCGATCACACACTGAGTACCTTGTACACTTAATTTGTCTTTTCCAATTTTTATCCTCTAGCCGTTTTTTCTTTGTCCGGATTAAATACGTCAGTTGTGAGCTTAGCCTTGCCGTTTATACTCATCATTGCGTCTAAATTACATCTAAATTGTTGCGTTAATATTTGAACTCAATTTGTATTATTTTCTTCAAAAACAAGTACATGCAAAAAAATTTGTGCCAGCGTCATCGCTTTTTCTAGCACATGAGTAAAAATTAATGCCTTCGGCTGAGTGAATGATCCACATAAAAAAACCTTATCCCTACAATTCTAGACGCTTAGAGCGCCATCTCACCTGATGCAAATCAATATAGTACACGCCATTAACCATAGTAATAACAGGCTATTTATAAGGTCTCAGTCTAACCTTACAAAACAGATTACAAACCCGCTAGGATTAACCCACCTTTCACAGTTAGGGATCTACTATGTTTTGGCTTTTATTACTTATTACCGTTGCTGGCTTGATTACCGTCATGCGCAAAGAAGCAGGGGCAATCGCAGCGATCGCTGTCTTTATCGCCATGGGGTTGGCAAGTGCCGCCGTTGGTCACAAATTATTAGGATTTGTTTTATATTTAGGTGCGGCCGCAACCGCACTAACAGGCTTAGTGCCTTTTAGGCGTTTATGGCTAACACCCAGTCTTTTTAATATGTTCAAACGTGTGGCACCAAAAGTATCGGCCACCGAGCAAGTGGCACTGGATGCCGGAACCGTCAGTTGGGATGGCGAGTTATTTTCAGGCAAACCAAACTGGAATAAATTACTTGAGAACCCATGTGGTGAACTCAGCGCAGAAGAACAAGCTTTTATAGACAAGCAGTGCACTGAAGTTGTCTCAAAATGCAACAGCTGGGATGTGGCCGTTGAACGCGCCGACTTATCCAAAAGAAGTATGGGACTACCTAAAGAAAGAAGGCTTTTTTGGCATGATTATTCCTAAGTCCTATGGCGGCTTAGAATTTTCAGCAAAAGCCCAATCCGCGGTATTACAAAAGCTCGCCACCAATGAAAGCTTAATGGTATCCGTTGGCGTGCCCAACTCGTTAGGGCCCGGTGAACTGCTGTTAAAATACGGCACCCAAGAACAAAAAGATCATTACCTGCCACGCTTAGCCGATGGCCGTGAGATTCCTTGCTTTGGTTTAACCGGCCCTCGCGCTGGCTCAGATGCAACGTCATTGCCTGATACTGGCGTTGTCTGTAAAGGCGAATTTGAAGGCAAAGAAGTGCTTGGTTTAAAACTCAATTTTGAAAAACGCTGGATCACCCTAGCACCCATCGCCACCGTTGTCGGCTTAGCGTTTCGCATGCTTGATCCTGACAACTTACTAGGCAAAGGCAAAGACCGCGGCATCACTTGCGCACTGGTTCCGCGCAATACAAAAGGCATGGAAATTGGCCGTCGTCATTGCCCTATCGGTGGGCCATTTTTAAATGGCCCTATTAAAGGCACAGACATGTTCATTCCGCTTGAGTACATCATTGGCGGTGAAGAAATGGCGGGGGAAGGCTGGCGCATGCTGGTCGAATGCTTATCGGTCGGCCGCTGTATTACACTGCCCTCTGGTGCCGCTGGCGCCGGCGCTTATGCGGTCGGCACCAGTGGTGGCTTTACAAGAGTACGTCGCCAGTTCAATACCCCCGTCGCCGATATGGAAGGTGTACAAGAACCATTAGCTCGCATTATGGCCAATACCTATATTGCCCAAAGCGCAGTTAAACACACCGCAAACATGGTCGATAACGATGAAAAACCATCGGTACCTTCTGCCATTTTAAAGTATCACTTAACCGAAATGCAGCGCAGTATTTTGAGTGACGCCATGGATGTACATGGTGGCAAAGCCGTTACCCTTGGGCCTCGTAATTATCTTGGCATTGGTTACAGCAGCAACCCTGTATCGATTACGGTAGAAGGGGCTAACATCATGACTCGCTCATTGATGATTTTTGGTCAAGGTGCCATTCGTTGCCACCCATATGTATTGGATGAACTGGTCGCTAAAAATAATGATGATATCAAAGCGTTTGATATCGCCTTCTTCAAACACGCTGGTTTAATTTTTGGTAACGCCGCTCGCGCACTCACCCTTGGTTTACGCATTGGTAAAGCACAAGTGCCATTTGATGACGCCGCAAAACCTTATGCTCAGGGCGTTGCTCGCTTTAGCGCAGCCTTTGGCTTATGTGCCGACGCCGCCATGAGCACACTTGGCGCCGAGCTTAAAATGCGTGAGCTTATTTCAGCTCGATTAGGCGACATACTTTCAAATATGTATTTGGCCTCTATGGTGTTAAAAAACTGGCACGAATCAGACAAAGTAGACGGCGAAAAAGCGCTCATGCAATACAGTCTTAATCTGCTGTTATATAACATGGAAAATTCATTAGATGAGTTTTTACAAAACTTACCCAACCGAATCGTCGCCCAAACATTACGCGTACTCACCATGCCGCTAGGTCGTCGCTGGGACAAACCCCATGATGACTTAACGCGTGAAATTGCTGTTAGCTGCTCTAACGATACTGCCATTCGTCATAAAATATTAGCCGGATGTTGGACCACGCCCGGCAATGACAAAGTCGATAACCCTGTTGCAAGATACAACGAGCTATTAAAAGACTACGAAAAAGCAGAAGAGCTGTATCGCCGAGCCAATAAAGCCTATGCCAAAGGGGATATTCCTATGGAAGCACTTCACCCAGAGCAACGTTTTAGTGAAGCACTCAAGGCTAAAATCTACAGCGAAGGGGAAGCCGAATTCATGGCAAAATATGAAGCGAATGTACTGGAAATGTTAACGGTAGATGACTTTGCTTTTAATGCCTTTGCGCAAAACAAAGCAAGTGTAATTAATCACAACCCTTAAACACATTAGTTTAAAAATAAGTAGGCATAAAAAAACCGCTCATTGAGCGGTTTTTTTATTGAAAATTACAAATTAAAATTTATAACGGGCAGACAGAGCAACAGAACTTAACACTGAAGTGAGTTCAATCTCCTCAGTACCGCTATAATAACCATAATCATAGCTATAGTTATTCTGATATTCGATTGTTTGCCATGAAATCACTTTAACCTGATAAGCCACTTCAAATTCTATGTGCTCATTAACAGGGATCAATAGACCCGCCATTACATTGAAAGCCACACCTTCTAAATCACCGTTATTATAAAAAAGCTCGCCAGTATCTTCATATTCATACAACCCAAAACCCACACCTAAATAAGGCTGTACTGTAGCATCCTTTAGAAAAGGGAAGTGCCAATCGATATCAACGCCAGAGTATTCTGTTTCCCCACCAGAAGATTTCGTTTCGAGATCAATAGAGGTAAAACTTAACTGAACACGTTTTTGGGATCGAAATTGATATCCGATTATAAGCCTAGTTTGATCTTGATCAACATCAGTGTCAGTCATCATCCCACGTGATTCTGCCTCAATCGTACCTGAGCCAGTAGAAAACCCAAAACCCAAGTATATGTGATCATTATCTTCATCCGCCATTACGCTAAACGAACTAGAAAGCACCAAACAAGAAACAAACATTCTTAACAACGTATTCACAAATATTCCTTTGCAAAATTAAAAGTTGGCGGATTATACATACGCTGTATTTTAAATAAACAATATAAACGTCGTTCGTGATGAAATAGGCAGAATCCCCTAAATTAGCAATGATATCGACATAATTCCCTAAATAAGTCGCGTTTTGGGTAACAGAATAATTGGTTTACTTAGATCTAGAAGAGTGAACCATGAAACACAGTCAGAAAATAGATAATTACCAAAAGTCAATATACCCGAGTATATAGGAAACTATTATTGGCCTTCTCTACTCGCATAAAAGCAGCCTAATTATATCAATCAAATAATTGAGCGTATTACATTCATACTAAAGCGAGACCACAAGCCCAAACGTAGTACGGGTTTCATCGGTTATAGCATCATTATCGTTATATACCGATTCAAGCACAAAGTGCACATGAAAACATAGAATAAAATATTAAAGTAAAAAGAAATTAATAGGTACAACCACATTCTTATTACTTGCAATAAAGACATGAGGAGGCGAAGGTAAGGGCAATGCTCGATTGATCACCGCCTTCGCTTCCCGATTTAATAGCGGGAATTTAGATTCATCTAAAATTTTTATATTGGTTGCAAAACCAGAAACATCAACATCAAAACTGACCAAAACACTACCTTGCTGATATTTTTTTCTAGCCGCTATTGGGTAGCGCTTGTATTGCATTAAATGTGCGAGTACTTTTGCCTGCCAATCAGCAACTATTTTTGTATTCGCAAGTGCGCTATCACCTTGGACTTCTTGACTGTTTTCTTTTTCATTTTTTTCTTCTTTAATTTCAACTGCTCTAAATTCTTCTTTTACGTCCGGTTGATCATTAAGCTCTAATTCATTTATTTCTTTTTTATCAATGACGGCATCTTTTTTCTTTACAATATATTTTTTAAGTTGTCCGTTATCAGACTGACTAACATGAATATCATGTGTTTTATCTGGTTTTTCTTGCTTTTTATTTGATAGCCTAGATTTCTCTGATATGTCATTCGCTATACTGTTATTAAAAGATGCCGGTGCAATAGTAATCGCAATAGGGGCCGTATTTTTTATTGGCTGAATTACCGAAATTTCAAATGAATGAATCGCCATAAAGTAGACACCAGCGTGTAATAAAAAAGCAATCAGTAACGATATCGGCCACAGCATACGAACCGAATGACCTCCTATTCGCATGCTATTACTCTGCCTTATTGCTGATTAACGATATTTTTGTATAACCTGCAGACCGAATGTCATCTAGCAAGGTTACAAAATTGCCATAATCCACTTTATTATCTGCTCGGATATAAATAACACGCCCAGTATCATTGTTCGTCATCGTCATAATTTCAGATAATAAATTTTCTTTCTTTGTCTTTATTTTATCATCATTAATGTAAACATCTAATTCTGGTGTTAAAGATATAACAATTGGATCGTCTTCTTCTACCTTTTTATCAGACGATGAGGATGGTAATTCGAGTGGAATTTCGACTTTAGAAAGCGGAACCGCCACCATAAAAATAATAAGCAATACCAACATAACATCAATAAAGGGGGTCATGTTTATTTCTGATATCTCTTCGATTGGGCTACTGGATTGACGTGAAGGACTTGGCATCATATTTATTTTTTAACCGCTGCTATAGCGGCATTATCGTCAAGCAAAGAACCGTGATATTGTTTTAAATGCAATTCTAATTGTCGACTTGCTATTAATAATATATTTGACGATATGACATCTAAATGTTTTTGATATCCAGTTACTTTACGGCTAAAGTAATTATAAAAAATGACGGCAGGTATTGCGGCTACTAAGCCAAATGCAGTTGCTAATAACGCCTCAGCTATCCCTGGTGCGACCACGGCTAAATTAGTCGTTTCATTTTCAGCAATTCCAATAAAACTATTCATGATCCCCCATACAGTACCAAACAAGCCTATAAATGGTGCAACCGAACCCACGGAAGCTAAAATTCCCGTCCCGGTTAATCGCTCAGAAACAAGTGCGACGGTGATTGTATTTAATCTTTCTATAATGCGGGACTTCGCTTTTTCATCATCCCCCGTGTGATGGACTGTCCAATCGTATTCTTGCTTGGCTGCACTTAATAATTCATATTCCGGCGTGTTCTTATTCATCATGACACTTTCACCAAGCTGCTGGGCATTAACGATGCTCATATTTAACGCCTTACTGTTTTTAATGGCCGATGTCAGCTCTACTTGTTTGACAAATAAAATGCTCCAACATACAACAGATGCAAACATCAATGCGCCCATCACAGTTTTTACAACCCAATCAGCTTGGTTTAGCAGTGCATCTATGCTCAATTCACCGCTACTATTTTCTGAAAACGCATCCATTGAGATCACACATAAGAAAAGTACTAGCAGTGATGATATTTTTTTTACTGACATTTTTGATTCTCATTATTCGATGACGAACGACTCGGGCGACTCCAAATCCAGATAGCACCTATTCCCATGCCACATGCGGCCAACACAACAGATGGTATATGTGTAACAAATAAACACATACCGATTAACCCAATAATCATTGTACACGCAGATATAATTTTATATTTCAACGCGACAACTCGATCGTTATGCCAATCCTTCAAAGGGGGTCCAAACAATTTATGACTGTGTAACCATTGCTGAAGTCGCGGAGAGCTTTTTCCCGCGGCCCATGCCGCGATTAAAACAAACTCTGTGGTTGGTAACCCTGGTGTCACGACACCAAGAAACGCAATGGCGATACAAATATAGGCAAGGCATAAATACGGCCATTTCAACACGAGACTAGAACTCCAAAAAAGCAGCGCGAGCCTGATCACGAACAAATGAAAATGCAGCCGCTGCGCCTTCGCACGCTTGTAGCTGTTCTGTTTCATTTAATGATAAAGCATCAATTTTGTGTTTGAATTCACGCCAATGTTTTCCTCTTCCATCAGAATGGCCCGCTAAATGTGACGCGCCAAACTCTTCATGACAACCCAGCTCTTTAGCAAATTTAAACAAAAATGCACCGCCAATATTTGAACCCTCTATTGCATAAAGCCAACCAAGAGCCTGTGCATTGGTTATATTAAGGACAGGAATATTTTTGACGAAAAGAGGTAGCTCGGCTGGGTCTTTCATTAAATCTAAGCAATCATTAATGACTTGCTCAAGACGGCAATGACCTTCTAATCCAGAAAGCTGTTTATTTAACGTTTCGTTATGATACAAAGGTTGCACCAACCAATGAAAGCAATACTGCATACGCAAAAATCGCGCATAATTACCCAAGCTAGCAAACGGCTTACTTTTCATGATTAGTTGATCAAGAGATTCATGGCTGTCATGTGTGCTCATTTTCAATCGAACCGTAAGGGGATGAGTCACTTCAGACAAGTGCTCTACAGCATCTTGAGTCATGATATTTCCTATATTAAATTATCCATTTATATATAAGACGAACAGCACTGATAAAAGTACCGTTTTTTATTGAAAATTTAATTTTCAGCCAATGCCTTAGGAATGCGATCAAATACAGGCTTAAACAAGTAACTCAGCATAGAACGTTCACCATTGCTCATAAATGCCTGCACAGGCATGCCAGGCTGCAACACTAGTTGATTCGTTGGACCACTATCAAATGCGATACTCGCGGCATAATACGGCTGGCCTGTGTTTTCATTAATTTGCCGATCTGTGGCCAGCTTCACTACTTTCCCGTCTACTTTTGGGGTTTGGCTACGATTAAACGACGTAAACATTAGCTCTACCACTTGGTTCATGTGAATACTATCAATCACATCAACAGGGATTTGAACATCAGCCACCAACTGCTTGTTATGAGGCACAATTTCCATGAGTATTTCAGCGGGTTTAACCACGCCTCCTTGGCTATGGATATTCAGACTAACCACCTGACCTGACACACTGGCAACAACATCACGACTTTGTTGAATCAACTCAGCCGCTTTGTACTTTTGAAATGAGGCATCCAGTGTCATCTGACTGTCTATCAACTGCTTACTTAATTGATGGTTATGATTGGAAACTAATTGCGTAAGTTGTGCATTAATCTCACGAATTCTTGCGACTTGGTACTGTAAGTCTGCTTGTGCACTTGCACGCTCAGTACGCGCCTCGGATGCGATAAGTTGCAATTCATCTAATTTATCTTTTGCTGCAAAACCTTGTTGGACTAATTCATTCACATTATTTATGCGTTTATCATAAAGTGCTAAGCGTTCATCTAAGCTATTTATGACATTTTTTAATCCCGCTATTCTTGCTGAGGTACTGAGTCTGGATTCCACGAAAACCTGTTTATCGCTTTCTATTATTCGCTTTGAGTCCAATAAAAATCGTTCTTGCAACTGCAATGCTTCTTTGACAGAGTCATCATTATCGATGACAGCTAATAACGTTGAGTTTAATATAATTTGTGTGCCGTTTCGCTCAGCCTGTAAACGCAGTTTTTGAGCAATATTAGAATAGTATTGAAGCCTAGCCGCATCATATTCTGCTTGAGTTGCAGAGCCATCCAAGCGCACCAGTAACTGCCCTTTTTTAACCCACTGCCCATCCTCTACTAAAATATCACTCACAATTCCTTTTTCTTGCGCTTGAATAATTTTGCGGTTACCTGCAACTATTAAATTACCATCCACAACAACACCTTTATCTAAAGGTGCGAACGATGCCCACACTATGAATATACCAAAGGTCATACCAACTACGAGCCAGCCTAAATAAACGGTTTTTTTGGTGCTATTAAGTGTTGCCATATTTTTCATATCTAAACCGCCAATGGCATGTGAGCCGTTGTCTTTACTGCATTTGATGCTTGTTGCATCACATCCAAAACTTGTTGCTTAGTACTGCACGCTTTTACCATGCCGTTATCTAGAATTAAAATTCTATCCATTGCATTCAAAACAGCGCGCCTATGCGTAACCAGTACAACCGTTGTCTTTGATTGCTTTAACGTTTTTAGCGCAAGCATAAGCGCCGCTTCACCTGCATCATCAAGATTAGAATTTGGCTCATCTAAAATAAGTAATTTAGGGCTGCCGTATAACGCACGAGCAAATCCTATTCGTTGCTGTTCTCCGCCAGATAAACCGCTGCCGTTATCCCCAAGAATGGTGTCATACCCTTGTGTCAAACCGACAATCATTTCATGCACGCCGGCTAATTTTGCCGCCGCTATTATTTGCTCGTCATTGCGATCGCCAAAACGTGAAATGTTGTCGGCTATTGTGCCAGCAAATAAGTTTACATTTTGCGGAAGGTAACCGATGTGTGAGCCTAACTGCTGTGATTGCCATTGCTGTAGGTCGGCATCATCTAGACGTACACGACCTAAACGTGGCTGCCAAACCCCTGACAATAATTTAGCTAATGAACTTTTTCCTGATCCTGACGAGCCAATAACTCCTAGCATCTCACCAGCGTTTATCGTCATATTAATACTGGTTAATGTCGGTTTTTGTGCATTAGGTGGCAGCACGGTGGCCCCTTCTACTACCAATTTTCCTGTTGGTTCTGGCAATTGTAATTTTTCTTTTTCAGGCGGGTACGTAACCAATAATGTATTGAGACGATTAGCCGATCGCTTAACGCCTTCCCACTGTCGCATGCTACTGACAAGCTGTTCAACCGGGGACAGCATTCGACCAATCAGAATAGTACCCGCGATCATCATACCCGGTGTAATATCACCCTGAAGTGCAAGCCAAGCCCCCAAACCTAAAATTAATGACTGTAATAACACCCTTAAAAAACGCCCCATTGCCACTAATAGTCCACTGCGTTCGTTGGCTAATATTTGTTGCTGGCGGCCATATTGATAATTGTCTTGCCAGCGACGTTGCAGCACACCCAGCATGCCCAATGACTTAGCGGTATTCGCCTTACTAATATAACTTTCCGCTTGTTTCATAGACTCATCGGATTTTTTACTGGCCTGCGTGAGTGGTTTTTTTACCCACAAATCATTCGCAAATGCCAACAAAAATAACAATGCGGCCCCTACTAACGCCACACCACCTAACAGTGCATTGAATGAAAATAATAAAAGTAAATAGACGATAACCCAAGGCGCATCAAAGAATGCAAACACCGCACTGCCCGTCATAAAATTACGCAATGTTTGCGTATCGTTTAATAACACCGTTGCATTATTTTGCCCTGTCGTGATTTGATGAGCCGCAGATGCGCTGAATACTTTTTCAGTTATTTGCTCATCAAATGCACCGCCGATACGCACCATGACTTGGCTGCGAATCCACTCTAAAAATCCCATTAAAAAAAGTAACGCAATCACCATGACGCTCAACATGTACAAGGTCATTTCGTTGCCCGATGTTAATACACGATCATAAACTTGTAACATGTAAATCGCAGGCGCTAATAACAGCAAATTAATTAATGCGCTAAATGCCGCAGCATGAATAAACTCTGATTTATGCTTAAGCGCCATATCAAGAACAGGGCGCAAGGGATCACTCGATATCATGAGTGCATCCTTTTTTATGCCTAAGCAAAAGGAGGCTTATGCATAAAAGATAAAATATTGAGCCTCCGTTGCCATATGACAAGCGCTCTGAATTAGAAACCTTACCCTCAACACTGACATTAATGGTGGTCACAGCACCAATACGGCCACCTTTAATATCATCATGACAGTTTAAGGTGTAATAATACGTGCCGGCTTCTAACGTCAATATTAAAGAGCCAAATGGTGTAATGGTTGCGTCTTGCGCCCAGCCATCCCCCTGTGCTCCGCCTGTTGGAATACAATCCGATGTATTGACCGAGCTCCAAACCAATTCGGTGCTTTCACCTATTTTAATAGAGGTAGGTGTACCACTTATATTCACGCTGCCACCGACTACGCGGGCATTTAAATCCACTTCGAACAACGTGCCATGGATATCAAACTGATATTTTTTAAAATTATTTGAAACATAGCCACGACCGCCAAATCGACTTGTTCCATACAGGCGACCGTTGTCTGCCAACATTAATCCTGAGGGGACTTTACCGTCTGTATCGTCACCGGGGCCGCTTTTAAAATTATGCACATGTTCAAAACCACTGTTTATCACGGCACCGTTCACCACTTGAATGTCGGCCAGTTTTAACCGATAAATGGTTCCATCTAAGGTCATGTTTAAGGGTTTTTTAGGATACTCATTCCCTTCTATTGTTCTGGTGCTAATATATGTTTTATGATCACCTCCGCCCATCGTGGTGCCGTACAGGTAGCCATCAGCAATCGTCATGGGTCCGCGAGGCTGGCTACCATCACTATCAGAAAAAGTATGTAAAATTGAAAAGTCTGTGCCGTCTTTTTTAATGCGGTATAAGGACCCATGAGGATTAGAACCATCAATATGCGGGTAAGGTGTCTGAATAAGGTGAGCATTCTTAAATGAAAAAAACTGATACTTACCGCCGCATACACCGTTCAAGTAAGTCATTATCGTGCCCAAGGGAGTCACGCCCTTGGTGTTACATGTCCCCACTGAGGTGCCACCGTATAAGTAGCCTTGATCATCTTCTTTCAAATACGCACTGATATAATTATTATTTAAGTCCCAAGGTATCTCCCCTTGATCTAACGTAAATTCATGTAAAAGCGTAAACCCTTTATCTATTGCACTACTGTTGGGGTCTAGCCGATATAACGCCCCAACTACAAAATCATCCGCCGCAGATAACGTATCAAAATAAGGGATACCCCGACGATAACCCAATAAACCATAAATAACGCCGTTGCTAATCATAAATCCATTAGCATGGCTGTATTGCCCCACAGGGCCAGAAGGGAATTCATATACGAGTGTGAATGTTTGGTCTGTTTCAAACCGCCAAAGCCGTGATAACGATTCACCATTGGAATCCATAAAATACAAACGCCCTACGTCATCAAAAACAGGTAAGACGTATACGTCGTTAATTATATTACCGCTCTCAGAATCCTTATATAATATTTGAGGAGACGCGCCATCAGGATTCGCTTTGGCCACATCACCTTTTGAGCCCACCACATAAATTTCATGTGTTAATGGATGCCTTACAAAACCTGAAGGCGCAGACATAGCAAAACCATCAACTTTAGTATGGTGCCCCCTTGTGGGCGGCATCGTGTAAATACTGCCACCAGCCAGCCCAATAATTTGTTCTCGCTCATTGTCATACCATGGGGGGCTTAAAGGATAGCCTGTACCAGGAGCAGGCCATTGACTCGTTGAAGGTAATGTGTGAAATGACGTGAGATAATTCACTTTAATATCATCCACTAATGTGGTTGCCATGGTCATATTTATAAAACCACACACCATCACACCGGCCATAAACATACGTTTTATAAGTAAGATAAATGTCACCATGTACTCCTAAAATAAAACGCACTTACGCCAAAAGACGTAAGTGCTAATGGATTAAGCCGCTAGCAATAGATCAGCGCTGACATCTGGTGTGACTACGTCATTCAGACCCACAAAATCATCAATAGCATCGATTAATGTACTCACATCTGTGTTCATTAATGCATTTACAATTTCATGAGTATCATTTGTTTGCGTTGCATCATTACGACCAATCACATCACCGTTTGCATCTACGCCATTGTTTAAACCAATGGTGTCTAACCCATCAATCGTGACGAGCTCATCACTGAATGAATACTCACCATTTGCGTCTTTTACCAAACCAGAACCAAATGTAATAGACGTAATTTCGCCATAAAGTGTGTGAGTTGGGCCCGCAAAAAAGGTGTAATCCAAATAGCTTCCATCACTGGTTTCGATAATGAAACCAAGTTCTGTATCGCTGGCACTATCTGTCCCACTAAACGTGTATTGTGTGCCAGAGAAGGTGCCAAATGCGCCCCAGAAACCAAGGTCTACAATTGGATCTGGGTTTTCTTCACCAGCAAAATCACCCACACTTTTGTCATAGTCGGTTGAGGTCAAGATACCGTCGGCCCAAGTGAAAAAATTCCCTAACGTATATACGTTACCTGTTTGGTCGGTTGAACCATTTAAATCAAGATTAAAAAACGATTCGCTGTACGTTACGTCAATAGACATAATTGTCTCCTTAAAAGTTGAGGTTGGTTATACTGGTTAGGTGCTTAAAACAACCTAGGATTCACACCCAATCAATATTTTTGCCACAAACTAACGTGGGCTTAATGCGTTTCACGGCGGATTATTGCCAGCAAGGCTAGCCCTAATAATAACCAAGGACTGTTTGATCCACCTGAACTACCAGAACCTTTGACTGAATCGGTACCAGTACCAGTACCAGTACCAGTATCGGTGTCGGTGTCGGTGTCGGTGTCGGTGTCAGGTATATTCTTAGCATCGTCTTCTTCAACGGTTACGCGCACAGAATGGCTGAAAATTTTTCCGGCGGTATTCTCACAATGTAATGAAAATATTTTTTCACCTGTGTTAGCCGGTGTTATCGCTTCACTGGCGTCGACCGTTTTTTCACCTAACCAATCACCAGAAGCCGTGCAACCTGATACGTTCACTGTGTTCCAGTTCAATACCAATGTTTCACCTAGTGTGATGTTGGTGTTCGATGCTGATAACTGTAGTGATTGCGGCTCGACACTGAAACTAAAAAAAGCACCTAGTTCATCCTTATTATTCCCTGCCGTTACACCATAAAGTGTTTGCATATGGTCACTGGTTACCCCCAGTGATAATCCCATCGGCGTCACACTCGCTAGCGGTGCAAACGCGGTTAATATTTCAATACTGTCATTATTTCGCTCGGCATCACTCACCGTATCGGCACTGACATTTATGCGGTATAACGTGCCGGATAAATTTTGCGTATTAGTTGAGCGTGTTGTGCCATAAATATTCCCATCAGCCGCGAATACAACAGGGCCTATAGGTTCTTTGCCATCATCAACGGTCGCTATACCATTTTCACCTTGACCAAAAGTATGTAATGACGCGAAGGTAGACGCATCTGATTTTTTAACTTTCCAAATGGCTTTAGGTGATGTGCCATATAACCAATCACCTGCTTCAGCCAAACTGTGTGTATTAATTATATGATCATCAATAGGCCCGTGATTGTTAGCAGAAAAAGTGCCTAATACATCAACCGGAGACGTGCCATCGTTAGTCATAGTGGATAACGCTACTTTAAACACAGTACCTGATGCCGTATCGCCTGCGTCTAAATCCTCTGGATTACCAGAACCAAACGTCCCTGTATTTTTTTGCCCTAACCCGTATAAAGCTTGGTCTTGCGCACTAAAAATAATTGCAGCAGGCGCCTGCCCTTTTAAATACACAACCTCATCACCATCACCTAAGGTGTAATCATCAAGCGTAAAATCAACAACCGTTGATAGCTCACCTGCCGCACTGAATTTAAGTAGTGCGTAATAACCGCTAACATGGTTTAAACCAGAGAAATAAATGTCATCGTTATCGTCAATCGCTAATTGGCCTGAAATATTAAAATCGCCATTATTAAAATTTGTCAGATCAACATTCGTTAGCAAATCCACTATGCCATCGGCTGCATTCCATTTATATAATGTGGAGACTCCGCTTAAATCACCGCGCGCATCACGTTTACTTGCACCATATACATTGCCTAAACTATCAACCACCGATGTAGAATCAAAACTCATGTTTTCTGTCGTCAGTGGATTTTCTGTCACACTAATAATTTGCTCGGTTTGCCCGAGGTTTTCTAGCAATACAAAGCCTGATTTTTGCATTTTCTTATAGATATCTGAAATATCAGTCGGGTTGGTTACCGTCCCACCACCGGCTGTCACGGAGCCAAATAGTGCATTTTTAGAGGGAATAAAAACGGGCGGTTTAGCGGGCGCCATACCTTTTTTCCCCGCCATGAATTCTTGTAGGCCGCCTGCAAATTTATGTATGAAATTAATTTCTGTATCCGCCTGAGCATGTATAGACAAGACACTTAAAACCGTAACACTCGCGCACAGTATTTTTTTAGATGTTTGAAAAAACATTATTATTTCTCCTTATTAATTAAAATTTAAATGCCATAGTGGCGGTATACGTACGCCCCGGAGCAATCCAGTATGATGTGCCATTGGATTCCGCATAATTTAAGTCTGTAAGATTATCAATTGCTAAACGTAACTTAATTGCATGACTCGGTTTATACTCCACCCAGCTGTCATACACCCTCCAATCGACCACGGATTCATAGGATTGCCCTCCTCGTCCATTGTTATCTTCAAGGCGCATGCGAGCCGCCACATTCAAAGATGAGTCAAACCACTTCGCGCCTATTGTCAGTGCGGAGCTGTGAAGAGGTGGTGGAATATAAAGTGTGCCTCCCGTTTCTATTTTTCCCAAAGACGTTTCTGGGTAACCCACCACACTGCCTAATGGGTAAGGGTCATAACCACCATCGCCTTTATCTATTGCGTTTCTTGTATAAGATAATGTGGTAAAAAAATGAAGCGCGTCATAATCAAACTGACACTCCCAACCCTCAAAAACCATTCGATCTGATAGGTTCACATAGCTGAGTATCATGTCCTTATCACTTACGGCTGTTGGGCTCATAACAAAACCTTGAACAATGAAATTTTCGACCGTATTTTGAAATATAACCGAACGCCACATTAATGAATCTGATTCAGTCAATATGTTATTTTTTTGAAAATTAAATCCGACTTCTACATTTACGGATTTTTCTGCATCTAACCCAGGGTTAGGATAAAACGGAAACGAATCACCAACATGCGCGCCAAATAATAATGTTTCAGTAATAGAGGGCGGGCGCACACCACTGGCAGCACTCATGAAAACTTGAATCATGTTATTGATGGGATAAGACAAACGCACAGACGGAAGGAAAAACCCTTCATTTTTTGAAACATCAAAATCACTATAGACATCCGTCACGGCTGGCATAATACCGGTTGGATTTTTGATCTTGCCAGACAAAATTTCACCATCGCCTGATAAAAAGAAATGTTCGTAACGAATACCTGTCAACAACGACCATCCTGAATCATGTAGCCACTCGCTAGTGGTGTACAGACTCAATAAACTGCGCTCGCCAGCTGGTGTGCCCCCTAAATACCAGTCCGCATTACCACTGCCGACCGTTGTTTTAGTTGCTTTAGGTACGGTTTTATCTATGAAAAATTCCATTCCGGTTTGAATGGTAAAAAATGATTGTGCATCTTCCCATACAAAGTTACTTGCGTTATCAACCCCTATACCCGTTGTGTTTATTTCATAACGTAAATCAAATTCACCATATCCCTCTGATGAATCGTATTGATGCTGCTTGTTTTTCGTTTGTGTGAAATACACATAAGATGATAAATCAATTAAGTCACCACCTGGCTGATAGGCGTGATCAATTTTGTAAACCTCATTGGTTACCTCACTGGTCGATGCCGCAATCCCTTCTGTACTGGTGCTGCTGCCTTCTTCAAATTCAGCTTGAAACCCGACAAAACTAAACTTTAAAGAAGATGCTTCATTTATTTTCCAATTACTTTTTAATAATGCAGACCATTGGTCTTGTCCTGTGAATTGGCTTATTTCTTCAAAATATCCACCATGCCCAGAATTACCACCATGTTGACCTTTATCAAAGTTGCCAATAGATTTACGTCCAGCGGCCACTACTAAATCGATGTCCTCGTTCAGTTTTATTGCCCCAGCCACGTGTCCAGAAAAGTCATAGCCATTTGTGCCTGTTGTTATGCTTGCACGGCCGCCTTCTTTTTTTCCGGACACTTCATCCTTTTTTTCAACAAGATCTCCAAACGCCAATGTATTAAAGTTTACAACACCACCAATGGCCCCTGCGCCGTCTTTACCTGCCACAGGGCCTTTTGAAATCGATACCCCTGAGAGTAATTGCGGATCAATGTAGACCACACCATTAGCCCCGTGTCCGCTTTGTTGAAAATTTTGGCGAGCACCGTCAATCATGACGTTGATTCGACCAAAGTCTTGCAAGCCACGAACATTCACCGCGACTCCTGGGTTTTGACGACTTTGACCTGCACTAACACCTGTCACATTACTAAACACATCTGATGTATTACGCGGTGTGATTTTATTTAATTGCTCTGAAGGTATGTATGCAATGGATTGCGCTTGTTGGTACACCTCAACTTGCTTGGTATTTTTTGCAATGACATCCAGTGAATTTAATAAATACCCATCAACATCATTCAACGCCACTTTAGATTTCACCAAAAACTCACCACGCTCACCTTGCACGGCAACCAATGGTGTATTGACAAGCAATGCATCAAACCCGCTTAGTAGACTAAACTCACCGCGCAAGCCTGGCGTTTTTAAATCCCCGACACTCTCGGGGTCATAGTGCAGAACAATGCCCGCCTGCAAAGCGAGCGTGTTTAATGCTTGTGAAAGTTTTCCCGCAGGAATATCCAACTGGTACATGGGCTCAGCAAACGACACGACTGCGTATAGCAGCAATGCGATCAGCACATGCAAACTGAGTATTTTTTGTCTTTTCACACAGGCCTCATAATACGAATGATTCTTGTTTATTTTTTATGTATTAGTAAGACGAAGTGAAATAAGAAAGGGACAGTAAAGAAAAATTTAAATTTAAATTTTTGACACAATAATTGAAACACCACTCAGACGAATGGTTTTCACATTGGGATTTTGACTCAACATGCTGATGACAGTGGTAATGTCATTGGTGGGGAAAACACCTGAGATATTCACGCCTTTTAAGTTATGTTTATTATAAATTAGCAGCCCAGACTTATATTTATCTAGCTGATCTAATACAGACGCAAGCGGCTGATCATTTACAACAAGCCGATTGTTTAACCAGGCTGTTTCAACTGACAAGTCAATATTTTTAGCCAACGATAAATAACCTTTGTTTACATTACTGCCTTCGCCTTCTATGGCTTTGACACAATGAACTGTTGTTCTTTGGTTGTCATCAGCTGACGAACAAAACTTCACCCTTGATTCAGTAACGGCCAGTTGAGTACCATCAGACTCGGTAGACACAGAAAATGCAGTGCCTAAAGCCGTGGCCACAGCCGATGTTGTCTCTATAATAAATGGCCGATTAGGATTACTTGCAACCGTTGCATGCACTCGCCCGCGATATAAAAAGAGTCGTCGCTCTTTTTGACTATATTGAATATCAATCGCAGAACCGGCATCCAAAATAATTTGACTGCCATCCTCTAAGATGTGCGTGGATAACCGACCATCAAATGAGGATAAATCAGAAGTAAATTTGTAATAAATATTACTATCTAGTCCTATCCATAAGCACACAAACAGTAAACATAAATTGATAGCGCTATTGCGAATTGTAGACGCGTATTTTTTGGAGTCCGCACAGCCGTCTAGCGCTTGGTTAAGTATTTGACTATTGTTGGATTGGTTATTTTGGTCAATGTCATCAAAACATTGCCAAACTTGTTGGATTTTTTGATAGGAATGCCGATTTTCTTCGCTTTCATTCATCCAGCATTTGAACTCATCTTGCTCTACATCTGTTGCTTCATCAGACGATATAACCGCAAACCAGTAAGCCGCTTGCTCTTGTCTTGGGGTGGCTTTTTGCTTGCGATGAAGAAACGTCATAGTGTTTCCGATGAGCTCTCGTCAGTCTAAATCAAGGTGAGTAAGGCAGTGCAATAACGATTGAGCGATATATTTTTTAACCATACTGACTGATACACCCAGCTCTTGAGCAATGTCTTTGTATGCTAGGCCATCTATGCGCGCCATTAAAAATGCTTTACGCGGTTTGTCCGCTAGGCCTTCTAATAAACTCGCCACTTGTTCGAGCCGCTCGATGTTAACGTGAATTTCTTCAGCGGATGGAGCCACGTCATCACTATGCATATGCAGCTGAAGATAAGCGTGCTCTAACTTTTTACGACGAGCCTTATCAATAATAAGACGGTTGGCAATGGTCGCAAGATAAGCCTTTGATTCACGAACATCGGGTAATACAACCGAAGCACTAATAATGCGCAGAAATGTATCTTGTGAAATATCCTGTGCGTCTTGTGCACTGCCTAAACGGCCTGTTAAAAACCGTACTAACCATCCATGATTTTCGCTGACAAATAGATTCATGCTATTTTCGTCACAGGCGGCCATAGACCTAACTCCGTCATACAGACCTTTCATGCCTGCTAATGCTAATGATTATCATTTGTGATAATTTACCATTTAAAATTTGATAGATCAATCAATAATCATCCACATTCCCTTAATCAAAATATGTTGTGAAAACGGCCAATGAGAAAAAACCAGTACTCTCATATACTCCATTTGATTATTTGAATATAAAAGCCGACACCTGATAGTTGTGTGCATAAAAAAACGCTCAATATGAGCGTTTTTTTTGAATCACGTTATGATGCGTTTCTGAGACTTTTATACCACCTAAAGCGAGACCTCAAGCCCAAACGTAGTGCGGGTTTCATCGGTTATAACATCATTATCGTTATATACCGATTCAAGCACAAAGCGCACAGGAAGAATATTCATCAAGACAGAATCGAAGCTTAGTTTTACCGCCGTTTGATTGACTTCGATCGGTTTAAAGTTTGATGCTATATCAATATTATAATGACGATAAGCCAGAGTGACCGCTTCGCGTTGCAATGATAATGGAAACTTAAAATAATAATTAGAAAGATTAAAAACCTTTGAAACATTCACCTCTGCAAATTGAACACGCTGTGCATAAACATCACCTTTAAGCGAGGTAATAACAAATGCGCCAGGGTCTTTACCTAAAAAAGAAACCTCATCGTTCAGCTCAACACCACGTCGTTGACTCGGTGATGTATCCCCATCACTTTCAGAGTACTTAGCTTTAAAACCTGCGAAAAATTCATGGGCAAAGGACGTACTGACATTTAAAGCGCCACCGGTAATATGATCACCTCGATCTTCAGTGCCGTAAGCATTCAATGTAAACAACTCATTAAAATAAAAGCTGTGGCCAAATGCTTGTGTTCGGCTTAAACCAAGGTTAAGTGATAAGGGCTCTCTGTCGACGTTTTTATAATCTTGATAATATCCGGCATCCAGTGATGCATTCCAAAAACCAGACCTTAAAAAGGGCAGCTTTAAATCAACGGCCACGCCGTAATCACGAGTATTCAAGTTGGTATATTCTTCTAGGCCATCTTTGGCCACATAAAAACTTTCAAAACCATACAACAAAAAGTGTTCATTATTGCTGTAGCGTGCCCCTAGCAATATGCTTTGCTCTTTATCACGCTGCGCTCTTAAGGTTACTTCGTGATAAGTTAGCGGGTCTGCGAATACAACCGACACATCATAAACGGATTCATCGTCATCATTCTTGGTTAGCAATACATTGCTGGCGGTGTAATCGAGCGTATTGAAAAAACCATACGCTTCTTCATTCTCTAAATTTGCTTTTTTAACATCATCAAAATAACTTAACTGCGAATGAAGCGGGTGATCAGGGCTATCCCACATGAGTGTTACCACAAACGGAGGCTCTTCTTTTTCAACCAAGGGCGTTAGTGCATAGTAATAATCATCGGCTGAGATCGCCTCAATAAGTAATTGATTATTGCCCGCAAGCTTTGCAGAAACAATATTATCGCCATGATTAACCCGACTCACTTTATTATCTTTTACTTTATAAATAGAGCTGCCTAATGGGCTATTAGCAATAAAGTAAACCGCACCGCTTTCATCAATATCAGCCACGATGCTATAAAAACCCTCTAGGGTATACAGCGCGTCTTGGTCACGGTAAAGCGTTCGCTTTTTACCGTCTTGTTTGAAGTAGTAAAGATGATCATCTTTCACGATAACCGATGAGTTAACTGATTGGTAAAATTCGCCATCAATATATAATTGTGGGCTTACAAACGATGATGGCACATCAAAATAAACCGCTCGCCCATCATTCATATACCCTTGAATAATTTTCCCTTCAGTACCCGGTTTAATCATGCCTGCATCATCAAATAAACCTTGAGTAATATGCCATGGTGATGTTGCACGACCATTAACCGTATAAACGTCATTATCTTGTAAAAAGACGCGCCCATACGCCAGTGCTTTGCGTTCACTGCTAACTGATTGTGTTGCAATATTATATTGATGTAGCAATGGTGCCCTTACTCCCTCTGGTGCCGCTAAAAAAAGTACGTTACCTTGCTGAGTATTCATATCCGAATAATATTTAGAACGCCCCAATACCTCACCACCGGCTAAAACCATTGATTTAGCTGAGGCTTTGGTAGCGCTCACCCACTGATCAAATGTTGTATCAAAGTTTTGACCAAATGTTTTTTGTGTGGGTTTATTCACACTAAACGGAAAATACCAATTCTTAGAACGGTTCTTAAAATATTCATTGGTTTTATCTAAGCCATATTTTTCAGCAAGAAAGTATTGGTAGTGACCACCAAAAATATAATGCCCTTCACCATATGGAAAAGACAGCGACTGGTTATATAGTTTTTCTTTTTTTAAGTGACCTGCATTGGCTTGTACATTTGTCATAGCCCGATAACGACCACTATAAAGTCGCCCGCCACGGCCATGCCATGACTCATTAAGTACCGCATTCCCTTCTAAGATAAAACTGGATTCAAAAACATTAGGCGTCACCGCGGGGAAAAACGGCAAAAAGATACTCCCATTGCGAAACACACTATAAACCCCACGGGAAACAGGATTGTTTTTCGCATTGGTTTGATAGTTATGAGCCGTTTCATGCAGTAGCAGAGTGTCTAACCATGAACTTGACGAAAAGTAGTCTGGTATTTGCGCGCCGCCCATATAATTAATTTGACGATTCGTTGGGTATTGGGTGGAAAACCCATTCGCAATTTGATTATTTGAAGAGATCAAGCCGACAGACAAAGGGGTATCGAGCTGATAACCAAACGTTGCGTCATATAACGGCTGTAATTTTTTTTCCATGGCAGCAGCATGCTCTGCATGGGTTTTCGTTTCTTGCGTATAAATCAACCGTGTATTGGGTGATTCCTGCATAAAATATTGATCATCTTCAGCCACTACGGCTGAATTGGGGAAGACAATTTCTTGGGCCATGGCATTAAAAGAAATCGCGTTCAACGATAGTAACAACAAACAATTCAATGTTAATTTCACGCTTATTTCCTTAATAGATATCTATGTTCATTTAACCAGTAACGGCCGGTGGAATTTCTTTATTTACAATACTTTTTGGCTCACGGCTAAAATAGACACCGATGAATATCACTCCGATTGCCAACCATTGCACCATGACTAAACGCTCACCTAGGAATAACATCGAAAACAGTAATGCCATCACGGGTAATAAATTCACATAGGCCGCGGCTGTGGCTGTTTTAACAAATTTTAATGAGTAATTATAAAGCCCATATGCGCCTAACGTGACCACCAGCCCAAGATACACAATCATCCCCACGCTGGACAACGCCACCTGCTCTGGCCAATCAGACATAAGCGCTAAAGGAAAAAAGAATATCGCCCCCATAAAACTCTGCATCGCCGTCAACACAAATGCATTGTAGCGCTGCACTAAATGTTTAACGAGCAAGGTATACCCCACCGCGGTGACCATGGCCATTAACTCTAAAAAATTACCCAATAGAGCATTTGATGCTTGATCCGATTCTTCGGTGGTAAGGCTCATCCATAACACGCCACTGAGTGCGATTAAAAATCCAAACCATTGCTTTACTGTATTGCGCTCTTTAAATATAAAAAAAGCAGCAACCGCAACCATTAACGGCAATAGCGCAGTCACCATACCCGCTTGCCCTGCACTGGTGTATTGCAATGCCTTGGCCTCAAACAAAAAATATAAACAGGGTTCAAAAAACGCCATCCCCAGCAAATACTTCCAGTCGCCTGTTTGATATTGAATACGAGGACGCAGCCAGATGGCTAATACCAAAAATGCGATGGAACCCACCAGCATACGCAAGAAAACCACAATCATGGGTGGCATATCCGTCACGGCTATTTTTAAAGCAATAAAAGAGCTGCCCCATAAAATCATGGCAATCAGCAACGCAAAATGAGCTCGAAGCGTATTAGACATAAAAGAATCCAAATTAAAGTGCGCGATGAATGAAACAGGTTGCCATAGACTGACGAGGATTATACGGGGGAGTTTATTGTTTTGGTAACCTAAAAGAACTCAATATCATTGGCATTGCTTACCGATGGCTGTTTTTGATCTTCATACTCAATGCGATTACGACCTTTTGTTTTAGCTGAATATAATGCTGAGTCCGCATATTCTAATAAACTGCGCTGATCAACATTCGGGTTCACAAATGTATAGCCAATACTGACGGTAATTTTGCCAAATGGGAAGTCACACTGCTCAACTTCTTGCCTAAAACGCTCAAGCGCTTGCGACACGCCTTCTTTAGATACTCGGTTAATGATGACAAGGAACTCTTCACCGCCGAAACGAAACAGAAAATCGGTGTGACGAAACGTTTTTTCCATTAGACCAGCAAAGAGAATCAGCACTTCGTCACCATAAAGGTGACCAAAGGTATCATTAACCGACTTAAAATAATCAATATCTAAAAGGGCCACCCAAGAGCGCTTATCTTCACACGCAACCCCAGTGTTTTGATAATACTCAAATACTTGATTTAAAATCAGGTCCATAGTTTGTCGGTTATGCAGACATGTTAAGTTATCGCGTTCTTTTGAATCTAATAAAATAACCAGCCTTTCATATATTTGGAACAAGCCCTCCAGCTGCCTATAGTCTGCGGTATTTAATTCCCCTTTGATCAACACCACTCGCCTAGGCTTTACATTTTCAAGCACATCTAATGCAAGGTAGGCCGTATTTTGATCCTGTAGACGAATAATGCCACCTTTATTCTGTTGCATAACTTGGTCAATCAAATGGCTATATTCGTCTTGGACATTCTCATCAAGCGACAAAGGAAAGCGCCTGACTAGATATTCAATGTTTGCAGCTACACCATTAGTCGGCTTGCGCGTTAGGCTAAAAATTTCATATGAAGCGGCATCTTGCACCCCCTCAAATTCCATTAAAATACTAATAAACTGATGGGTAAGATCATGATAAGTCTTGTGCTCAAGCAACCTAACAGACAAAGAAAAGGCCTGATCTAACTCATCATTGCTCATAAAACCCCCAGCCACCGAATAACCGTTACAAGCAAACCGATCCGTTTACTCTTCATTTATAAGAATAGATACAAGATCCACTGACTGCCAAGCACTTACCAATAGGCCTTAACCACCCTGGCAAGTCTGTCCTGAACACCCCAAAATAATGCACATAGCGTAAATTGCACCAAAATGTGTCCTTATATTTTGCCTTTTTCTGTCTATTTAAGGGATCATGCCCTACCTTACGACCACTAATGGGTCGTTGATGTGCATTTCACTTCATCTAAAGCATTCAATTTAGTTTTGGTATAATATTTGCGATTGCACAGGCTGATTTAAACAGAAGTAGCTGATAAATAAGCATTTATACGGTTATGGAATGATCTTCTATAGCCACTCGTTATATTGCGTGCCCCCATCACCAATACCATTTGGTTATGAATGCATAAGCATTAAAGCAATACACAGGAGACCATCATGGGTCCACAAATCGCCCCTCTGATTGCCACCAATATTTATAAGCAATTTGGTGACAATGAAGTCCTTAAAGGGGTCTCTTTAGAAGCTAATAAAGGAGACGTTATCTCTGTTATTGGCTCTTCTGGCTCAGGTAAAAGCACCTTTTTGCGCTGCATCAATATGCTTGAAGTGCCAACCAAAGGGGATATTCAAGTACATGGCGAACAAGTGACGTTCAAACTTGATCGCAAGGGAGAGCGCGTACCGGCGGATAATCGCCAAGTAGAACGTATGCGCTCACAGCTCGCTATGGTGTTTCAAGGTTTCAACCTTTGGTCTCACATGACCGTACTTGAAAACATCATCGAAGCGCCAATTCAGGTATTAGGCATCAGTAAAGCCGAGGCCATTGAGCGTGCAACAGAGCACCTTAACCGCGTGGGTTTATATGAGCGTAAAGATTATTATCCGGCTCATATGTCAGGCGGTCAGCAGCAACGAGCCGCCATTGCCCGTGCGCTAGCTATGAACCCAGAAGTGATGTTATTTGATGAACCCACTTCTGCACTTGACCCTGAGTTAGTAGGTGAAGTGTTAAAGGTCATGCGCGAACTAGCAGAAGAAGGCCGCACCATGGTGGTGGTAACTCACGAAATGGCGTTTGCCAAAGACGTTTCCAACAAGGTAATGTTTCTGCACCAAGGAAAGATTGAAGAGTACGGCGATCCAAAAGAAGTATTCGAGCACCCGAAATCAGAGCGCTTTAAACAATTTATTTCCTCTGTTTATTAAAAATAACCAAACCAAAAACAAAAATCGTTGGAGTAACACATGAAAAAAACATTACTCGCTTTAGCTGGTGTATTAAGCCTAACGGCGCATGCTGAAATGGACAAAATCCGTGTAGCTGTTGATGCACCTTATCCACCGTTCGAATACAAATCACCGGACGGCACTTTAACGGGTTTCGAAGTGGACCTAGGTAACGCTGTGTGCCAAGAAATCACTAAAAAAGATTGTGATTGGGTCGTACAAGCTTGGGACGGTATTATCCCTGGTTTATTGGCCCGTAAATACGACATGATCTTTTCGTCAATGTCGGTAAACGAAGAACGTAAAGAAAAAGTATTGTTTTCTAAGCCTTATTATCAAGTACCATCTGCTTTCTTTGCTCCTGTTAAAGGCAAGTTTGACGCAGCCGAAACCAAAGGTAAGCGTATCGGAGCACAGCGTGCCACGGTTCAAGATAGCTACCTGACTCAAATGAAAAAAGACGCTGAGGTCGTACGTTACACCACAGCTGATGACATGGTCATTGATCTAGAGGGCGGCCGTCTAGATGCTATCTTCGTTGATGCGCCAGTTGGTGCTGATATGTTAAAAGGCAAAGCCAAGTTTGCTCAAGCAGGCGAAATGGTGACTCAACCCGTTAGCATTTTTGGTGAAGGGATTGCGGCTGCGTTCCGTAAGCGCGATAAAGAACTGGCTGAAAAAGTCACCGCTGCGCTAGATAAACTAAAAGCAAACGGTACTTATGACAAAATCATGAAAAAGTACTTTAGTTACAGCATTAAGGTATAATTGCTTCAACCCAAGAAATGCCCAAGCAGACTGACTGCTTGGGCATTTATTATTTGGAGGCGTACCATTTTTCGCTTTCTTTAAACCATTAAGTAAACGCTGATCCCAGATTTAAACGAGCAGAATTTATGTTGGATTTACACGGCTATGGCCCTAGCATTTTTAGCGGCGCCATTGTCACCATACAAGTCGCCTTCCTATCCGTATTCATTTCATTTGTATTGGGTTTAATAGGCGCTGTAGCAAAACAGTCAGGCGGGCCAGTTGCACGCTTCATAGCCACCACTTACACCACGGTTATTCGTGGCGTACCTGACCTTGTGCTGATGATGCTCATTTTCTTTGGTGGGCAAATTGCATTTAATAACTTTACCGAATGGCTGTATTACGCCAGCGATGAAAAAATTGATATCTTCATAAACATTAATGAATTTGTAGCCGGTGTATTAACCATTGGCTTTATTTTTGGCGCCTACATGACCGAAACCTTTCGCGGTGCTTTTTTGGCCGTCGACCAAGGTCAAATTGAAGCAGGCAAAGCTTACGGCATGAACAATTTACAAGTATTTAAACGCATTATGTTCCCACAGATGATGCGCCATGCCCTGCCTGGCTTAGGCAACAACTGGCAAGTGTTATTAAAAACCACTGCCCTTGTGAGTGTCATTGGTTTATCTGATATGGTGCGCTTAGCCACCGAGGCGGCAAAATCTACAGGGGAGCCATTTTTATTTCTGATCCCTGTGGCCGGTGTCTATCTTGCTTTAACCGCCTGTAGTGAATGGGGTTTTGCTGTGCTCAAGAAGCGTTATAACGCTGGCGTGGTGGAGGCTTAATCATGGATGCATTACTCGCTCTCATCGACGCTAACAAAATTTTCAACCTAACCACGCTTGCCCATTACTGGGATGGTTTTACCATGACCATTCAATTGGTCGCGTCGTCATTAATCATTGGTTTAATACTATCTGTGCCACTGGCCATTATGCGCACCAGTAAAAATCCATTGATCAATTTTCCCGTATGGTTATTCACCTATATATTTCGTGGTACACCGTTATTGATCCAACTGTATATGATTTATTACGGTGTCACGCTCATTCATGGTATTCAAGATTCCATTTTTTGGGTGATTTTCGAACGTGCATATTACCCATGCTTAATTGCGTTTGTATTAAATACCGCCGCTTATACAACCGAGATATTCCGCGGTGCAATTGAAGCCACACCAAAAGGGGAAATCGAAGCCGCCAAAGCCTATGGCATGAACTGGTTTAAGCGCATGACTCGCATCGTATTACCCAGTGCATTTCGTCGTGCAATACCGGCCTACAGTAATGAAGTCATGTGTATGCTGCACGCCAGCGCCATTGCCTCTACGGTAACTATTATCGACTTAACCGGTGCCGCTCGTGACATTTATGCGCGTTATTATGCACCGTTCGAAAGCTTCTTATTTGTAGCCGCCATTTATTTGTGTATCACGTTTACGATTATCTATTTGTTTAAAAAGATAGAAGAGCGCTTACTGGCACATTTACAACCACGATAGCGCTGACATAAATACACGGCGTATATTGCAGTGAAACCCTAGGTATAAAAAATTAGGCATAAAAAAAGCCCCAACACGTTCGTGATGGGGCTTTTTTATTGGCGAAACTATTACTGCATTTTATCCAATACAGCTTCTAAGTTAGCCACACTGCGATCAATGTTGTGCAGTTTATCTAAACCAAATAAACCAATGCGGAATGACTTAAAGCCCTCCCCTTCGTCACACATTAATGGCACGCCACCCGCGGCTTGCATACCAAGCGCTGCAAATTTTTTCGTATTTTGCATGTCGGCATCATCGGTGTAATTCACCACAACACCCGGTGCTTTAAAGCCTTCAGCTGAAACAGACTCGATACCACGCGCTTCTAACATGGCGCGTACTTTTTGCCCTAGCTCAATTTGTTCTGCTTTTACTTTTGCAAACCCATATTCTTTGGTTTCTAACATAGTATCGCGGAACTGTAGCAGCGCATCGGTCGGCATCGTTGCATGATAAGCATGACCGCCGTTTTCATAAGCCTGCATAATTTGATGCCACTTTTTAAGGTCGCATGCAAAGCTGTTACTGGTGCTGGCTTCTAATACGCTTAAAGCGCGGTCATTTAACATAACCAATGCCGCACAAGGTGACGCGCTCCAGCCTTTTTGCGGCGCGCTAATTAACACATCTACGCCAGTGGCTTTCATATCAACCCATACAGTACCGGATGCAATGCAGTCTAAAACAAACAAAGCGCCCACTTCATGAGCGGCTGCGGCCACTTGCTGAATGTAATCGTCCGGTAAAATCATACCCGATGAGGTTTCAACGTGAGGGGCAAATACCATCTCAGGTTTTTCTGCTTTAATTGTGGCAACGACGTCTTCAATCGGTGCTGGTGCAAACGGTGCGGTATCGCTGTTTGTTGCACGGCGAGCTTTTAGCACGATCTCTTCGCTTGGCAGAGATGCCATCTCAAAAATTTGCGTCCAACGATAGCTAAACCAACCATTGCGCAGTACTAAGCATTTCTTGTTTTGGGCAAATTGGCGAGCAACCGCCTCCATCCCATACGTGCCGCCACCCGGTACTACGGCCACGCCATCCGCGTTGTAGACTTCTTTTAACGTGCTAGAGATATCACGCATAGCCCCTTGGAAGGTTTGGGACATGTGGTTTAACGAGCGATCAGTAAACACCACTGAATATTCTAATAGTCCATCTGGGTCTACTGTATTTAATAACGCCATGTTGGCTCCTAACTAGGTAAAATCAGGGGTATTTAAGAAGAAAGTACCGAAAGAGTAAAGGAGCAATCGCCGACAACGCTTAATTTTTCACGATTTACTGAAAACCTCATCGTAGTTTCCCCACCATGATCTAGAATTAAGAGGTTATTACCCTGTCGATATAAACAAGGTGGTCATGAGCACCCATCAGCAAACTCGCGAAGCGAACCTGCTTTATATTAAAAAGTTTAATCAACAGCACCGTCACAATGCACGATTAATCTGCGTGGCTACGTTGTTTTTGCTGTTGCTGTTTGCGCTTTGGGACTTAAGTAGTCTAGGGCTTGATCATCCTGAGGTTTACCCGCTTTTATTCATCCGCTTTACAGCATCATTACCCATGTGTCTGTTTGTTTTCATATACAGCTATCAGCCAACCTTAACCTTGCGATTAGACAGGCTCATCGCCGCGCTCTTCTTGATCACAAGCGTAACCATTATTAGTGTGCATTATATATACCTAGAGTTAGGCACCTTACTGACACTTGATAGCATCATACTTTGTTTAGTTGCCATCTATTTTTTACCTAATATTTTTTACACCCAAAAGTTATTCATCGGCGCAGCCATATTATTTAGCTATTACATAGTTTTGATCATCGAAAAACAGTCCGTCGGCCAATTCATACACAGCGGCATTTACATTATAAGCATTAATATCGCAGGCCTGATTCACAGCCACAGCTTTGATAAACAACGAAGGGACAACTTTGAGCACCATCAATTTTTAAAAGCCATGGCCAATACCGATCAATTAACAGGTGTTGGTAATCGACATAAATTCGATGAGCAATTCAGCGAACTTCTTGAACAAGCCAAAAAAGAGAATAAAGGCATTGCCATCGCCATTGCCGATATCGACTTTTTTAAGCAATACAATGATCACTATGGCCACCTGGCCGGTGATGAGTGTTTAATTCAAGTGGCGCAAGCGTTACTGACCATGAAGCGCCACCCGCTCGACAGCTGCATTCGTTTTGGCGGCGAAGAATTTATCCTCATTAAATACGATATCAACTCAGATGCGTGCTTAGCTTGGGGTGAAAAAATTAAGAACACAATTTATGAGCTTAATATTCCGCACGCCAATTCAAGTATTGATAATCGCATCACCATTAGTGCCGGTGTTATTCACTGGCATCCAACCTCTGCTTTTACCCGTACACAATTAATGAAGTTAGCCGATGATGCTCTGTATAAAGCAAAAGCTAGCGGACGAAACAAAGTAGACGTGCACTTTAGCCAAGTTGATTAGTCTCAAAATAAAATCTTAGATGAAACTAATTATCATTCTTGGCATCATAGTGCTCCGTTCATATTCCAATAAATTTAGGATTACCCAATGCTGCGCAAGCTTGCTTATGGCTCTCTTATCATCATCGTAGCCGCCGTTCTTTGGCGCTACTACACGGATAGCCAATCAAATCCGCGTCCGCGTGGCGATACGCAAGTGGTGTTATTTGAGGTCAAAGAAAGCAATATAACCGAATCTCTTGAAGCACTGGGCAGCGCACGCGCCGCCGAGTCTGTGATTTTAACCGCCAGTGTCACCGAAAAAGTCAGTAAAATTGCTTTCGAGCAAGGACAGTCGGTTAAAAAAGGACAAACTCTATTAACCCTCGCCAACGACGAGGAATTAGCACAACTGAATGTGGCTCAAATCGAATTAGCCGATCAACAGCGTGAATACAAACGTATTGAAAACCTTGTTAAACAAAAATCCGTATCCGCCTCTGAACTAGACCGCCTGCAATCATCCATCGATACCGCTCACGCGCGCATTGCCCAAGTTCAAGCCACGTTAAAAGACCGCGTTATTAAAGCGCCATTTGATGGCTTACTGGGTTTACGCAATGTCAGTGTGGGTACCTTGCTTAAGCCAGGCGATGAAATCACCACCTTAGATTCCGTCATCAACTTACAAATGGATTTTGATCTCGCTGAAATATACCTACCGCGAATCAAAGTGGGCCAAAGCATTAATGCGTTTAGTGTCGCCTACCCTGAGCGCACGTTTAAAGGTGAAATTGTCACCTTGGACTCCCGTGTGAACTCTGATACTCGCAGCATAAAAGTACGCGCTAACATTGAAAATAAAGAAGCCCTATTACGCCCAGGCATGTTACTGACGCTGGATCTAATTGACCAACAACGCACCACTAAAATGTTGCCAGAAGAAGCGGTGTTTATGCGCGCCAACAAACACTTAGTTTATAAAGTAAACCCTGACATGACCGTCACTGAACACGCCATTGAAATTGGCATTCGCCAGCATGGCAAGGTCGAAGTATTAAGTGGCTTAGAGGTAGGTGACAAAATTGTGTTACAGGGATTATTAAAAGTGAAACCCGGTAGCAAGGTCATCGAACAAACTGAAGAATGGCGCAAGGGTGACGTATGATCATTACCGATCTTTCTGTTAAGCGCCCCGTTTTAGCCTCGGTTATTAGCTTATTGATTTTAGCCTTTGGCTTATTAGCATTTGATAAGCTACCACTGCGAGAATATCCCGATATTGATGCGCCTGTTGTCAGTATTAGCACCAATTACACAGGTGCAGCCGCGGCCATTGTTGAGCAACGCATTACTCAAGTTTTGGAAGATCGCATTTCTGGTATCGAAGGTATTAAAAATATTATTTCATCCAGCGAAGACGGCCGCTCGGATATCTCCATCGAGTTTAATGTCAGTCGTGATATCGATGCCGCCGCCAATGATGTACGTGACCGCGTTTCTCGTGTTTTAAATAACCTACCCGACGATGCCGAACCGCCAGAGGTGACCAAAGCCGGTGCCGATGATGACACCATCATGTGGTTCAACCTTGTGAGCGATCGCATGGGCTTATTAGAGCTCACCGATTATGCCAACCGTTATTTAATTGATCGCTTTAGCGTCATTGATGGCGTGGCCCGTGTACGAGTAGGCGGCGGTTTAGACTATGCATTAAGAGTCTGGATCGACCGCAAAGCGCTCGCCGCTCGTAAACTCACCATTAGCGATATTGAAGATGCACTTCGTCGTGAAAACATTGAACTGCCCGCTGGCAGTATCGAATCAGAACAACGCCAATTCACCGTACGCTTAGAGCGCGCGTATCCAACCCCTGAGCAAGTCGGCCAATTAGTAATTCGCGCTAATACCGATTACCCCGTGCGCTTAAAAGATGTGGCACGCGTTGAGCTTGCCGCAGAAGAACATCGTAAATCCTTCCGTGGTAATGGCATTCCCATGGTGGGCGTTGGCATCACCAAGCAAAGCACAGCCAACACCTTAGATGTGGCCCGTAAAGCACGCGCACTGCTGGATAAAATAAACCCAGAACTACCAGAAGGCATGGAATTACTGCGCAGTTATGACAGCTCGGTGTTCATCGAGAAATCCATCGAAGAGGTCTATCAAACCCTATTTATTGCCATGGCGTTAGTCATCTTAGTGATTTATGTTTTCTTGGGAAATATACGTGCGACCTTGATCCCTGCCATCACTGTGCCTGTGTCACTCATGGGCACCTTTGTTATTTTATACATGCTTGGCTTTACCATTAACTTGTTAACGCTATTAGCATTGATTCTGGCCATTGGTATGGTGGTGGATGATGCCATCGTGATGTTGGAAAACATTCATCGTCGTATTGACCAAGGGGAACCCCCATTGGTGGCGGCATACCTTGGTGCCCGCCAAGTGTCATTTGCCATATTAGCGACCACGGCTGTGTTAATTTCAGTGTTTTTACCCATCATCTTTTTAGAAGGTGACCTAGGTAAACTCTTTACTGAATTTGCCATCGCCATGTCGGCCGCCGTTGGTTTTTCATCACTGGTCGCATTGTCACTGTCGCCTATGATGTGTTCGCGTTTATTGCACGCCAATGAAAAACCCAATGTTCTCACGCAAAAAACAGACAAACTGTTAGATAAACTGCGCGAACAATATAAAGACTATTTATCCCACGCATTAAACGCGCCCAAGCGAACACTCATTCTGTTAGCACTGGCGTTGTTAAGCTGTGCTTGGCTGTTTAATAACATTCCAACCGAATTCACCCCCAAAGAAGACCGCGGCGCGTTTTTCGTTTTAGTCTCGGCACCTGAGGGCTCAAGTTATGATTATTCAAAAGCCTATATGGATGAAATTGAAACACGCTTAATGCCATTAGTGGACGAAGGCATCGTGAACCGGTTATTGGTGCGCACGCCGCGCAGTTTTGGTTCAACCTCTGATTATTCGGGTGGCTTTGTCATTGTTGTACTCAACGACTGGAGTGAGCGACCACCCGCCACAGAGGTCATTGGCCGCATTAACAAAAGCTTAAGTGACTTAGCAGGCGTGCGGGCATTTGCCATCATGCGTCAAGCCTTAGGTGGCGGCCTTGGCAAACCGGTTCAATTTGTGATTGGTGGCAGCAATTATGAGCAGCTCGCACAATGGCGCGACATCATGCTGAAAAAAGCAGCCGAAAACCCAAAACTGATTGGCCTTGATCACGACTACAAAGAAACCAAGCCACAAGTATTAATTAACATTGATACACAGCGCGCGGCGGATTTAGGCGTGAGCGCCGAAGAAATCGGCAACACCTTAGCGGCCTTACAAGGCTCTCGTCGTGTCACTACCTTTTTAGATCGTGGTGAAGAATACGATGTCATTTTAGAAGGTGAGCGTGACTTACAAAATACCCCGCTGGATATGAAAAACATTTATGTGCGCAGTCGTTATAACGATGCACTCATTCCGTTGGCAAATTTGGTAACGATCTCTGAACCGCGCCGACGCCAACACACTCAATCGTTACAACCGTATTCGGGCCATCACACTTGAAGCCAACCTTGCCGACGGTTACACCTTGGGTGAGGCATTAGATTACTTAAATGATTTGGCTAAAACACATTTACCTGCCGAAGCGGTTATTAGCTACAAAGGTCAATCACAAGACTTAGAAAGCAGTGGCCAATCCATTTACTTTATCTTTGCATTGGCCTTGGTCGTTGTGTTCTTAGTATTGGCAGCACAGTTTGAAAGTTATATTCACCCATTGGTGATCATGCTGACGGTGCCCATGGCCATGATCGGCGCTTTAGCGGGTTTATATATATTCGGCCAATCGCTGAACATTTATTCCCAAATCGGCTTAATCATGCTGGTGGGACTCACCGCTAAAAACGGGATCTTAATTGTTGAATTTTGTAACCAATTACGCGATGAAGGCATCGAGTTTGAACACGCCATTATTGAAGCGGCCACCATTCGCTTGCGCCCCATTTTAATGACGGCCATCACCACAGCATTTGGTGCCGTGCCCTTGATATTGTCCTTTGGTGCTGGGGCTGAAACCCGTACCGTCATTGGGATTGTAGTACTCACTGGCATACTGGCTTCAACGGTATTTACACTGGTTATTGTGCCCGTCATGTATCGTTTATTAGCCCGTAACACCCAGTCACCATTGGCAATGGAGACGGAACTTAATCGACAGCTCGACGCTCATAACAAAGATTAACCAACAAAGTGTGATGCTATGCCCCACAAAACAGCTGAAATTCAGCGGTTTGTGGGCTAACATCACACACTTAATACAGACTCGTGTGACACCTTATGTTTAAAACCGGTATCCAATGGCTAATGATTATATTGATTGCAACGCAATCGGTATGGTCTATGGCGGATGCCCACAGCACACATCAGTCAGGCATTGAACATTTAGAGTTTGAGCATCAGCACGATACTGATCACGCCGATAAAAAGGCGCCGGACAACCGCCACAATCAAACAGAATTCGACTGTCATCATTGCTGTCATTGCCATGGTGCCCATTCTAGTTTTATTACTTCGTTTTACTCTTCATCTTCGTTATTTGGGCAAAGCCCACAGCATTCTTTTGCTAACCATTTAGTGCTAACTAAGCAGCCTGCGGTTTTATTCCGCCCTCCTAGAACCTAACGTTTTCTCAATATTATTTTATTTTTTAATATCGAATTCGATAGGACATACCATGTTTGCCTTTTTATACCCAAATTTTATGCCCCGCATTTTGCGAGCGGCACTATTAGCCATAAGCTTAAGTTTATTGCCAAGCATCACTTACGCCAGTGGCGATCATGATCACGACCACGAAGACGTCCCTCCAGCACATGAAGAAAAAGAGCATGAGGAAGACGAGCATGAGCACGAAGAACGTGCCCATGGTGAAGATGATCACGATGAAAGTGACCATGAAGACCATAATCATGACTCTGTTAAAAAAGAAGACAGCCATGATCACGGTCCATGCAGAAAGCGTCACCATTGACGATACCACAGCAAAACATTCAAACATCGTAACCGCCCAAGCAACGTCAGGAGAGATCGCTCAAACCCAGCGCGTGTTTGGTAAGGTGGTCAATGATGCCAGCCAGATCAGCCACATCGGCGCACGTTTTGATGGCACCATCATTCAAGTCAATGTGAGTGTTGGCGACAATGTTAAAAAAGGAGCCAAGCTTGCCCGAATTGAATCCAACCAGAGCTTACACCCTTATTATGTAACCGCACCGTTTGATGGCAAAATCATCGGACGTCACGCCAACCCAGGGGAACTCACTCAAGACCAACCTCTTTTTACACTCTTTAATGACGATATTTTATGGGCTGAATTTAAAGTTTTCCCCAATCAAATGCGCCTCATTAAAAAGAACCAGCGTGTCATTATCGACAACGAAGTTTTTAGCATTGCTCATATTATTCCAAACACCACCAATGCACCTTACGAGCTGGCTCGCGTACGGTTAGATAATCATGAGCATGGTTGGCGCGCTGGCGTCACATTAAAAGCCGATGTGATCACACAAACCAAAAGCGTTAACGTGCGTATTCCTAATCGTGCTATGCAACAGGTTGAGGGCAAAACCGTTGTCTTCACCAAACAAGGCCATGAATATATCGCATCCCCCGTGACGCTTGGTTTACAAGACTCACAATTTAGTGAGGTCATAAGTGGCTTAAATGCAGGTGATGCGTTTGTTGTTGATAATAGTTATTTAATCAAAGCTGACTTTGAAAAAGCCGGCGCAGAACACGTTCACTAGGAGAGAAACATGATCGAATCGATTTTACGTTTCTCCATAGAGCGACGCGTACTTATGATGATGCTTGCCGTGTTCATTGCGGTCACAGGTATTTATCACTACCAAAAACTGCCCATTGATGCCGTGCCCGATATCACCAATGTGCAAGTACAAATTAACACACAGGCACAAGGCTATTCGCCGTTAGAAGTCGAACAGCGCATAACCTTTAACGTTGAAACCGCTTTTGCAGGCTTACCTAAATTAGCCTATAGCCGTTCACTTTCACGTTATGGTTTGTCGCAAGTCACCTTAGTATTTGAAGAAGGCACCGATATTTATTTTGCCCGTAACTTAATCGATCAGCGTTTAAGTTCGGTGAATCAACAATTGCCAAACGGCATCGAAGCCACTATGGGACCAATCGCCACTGGCTTGGGTGAGATTTTTATGTACAGCATTCAGGCCGAAAAAAGTGCCGTACAAAAAGATGGCTCACCCTACGACATTACCGCTTTGCGTGAAATTCAAGACTGGATTATTAAACCTCAACTAGCACTGGTCAAAGGCATCATCGAGGTTAACGCCATTGGTGGCTATGCAAAACAATATCACGTCACCCCATGGCCAGAAAAAATGCTCAGCTTACAAATGAGCATGGCTGACATTCATAATGCCTTAATCAACAGCAACCAAAACCAAGGGGCCGGTTTCATTGAAACCAACGGCCAGCAATTATTGGTGCGCATTCCCGGACAACTGCAAACCACTCAAGACATTGGCAATGTGATTATTAAAACATTTGATGCAAGCCCAGTGTTTATTCGGGATGTGGCGGATATTGCAATCGGTAAAGAATTACGCACAGGTGCGGCAACTCAAAATGGGCAAGAAACGGTTATCGCCACCGCCATGATGTTAGCCGGCGAAAACTCACGGGAGGTCGCTATTAATGCCACCAAACGTTTAAGTGACATTCAAACAAGCTTACCCAAAGGTGTAACATTGGATGTGGTTTATAACCGCACAACATTGGTTGAAAAAGCCATATCAACCGTGCAAAAAAACCTCATCGAAGGCGCCTTATTGGTCATCGCAGTTTTATTTTTATTACTGGGTAATATTCGCGCGGCATTGATTACCGCCGCGGTGATCCCACTTGCCATGCTTGGTACCATTACCGGCATGGTACGCACTGGCGTGTCGGCTAATTTAATGAGTTTAGGCGCACTGGATTTTGGTTTGATCGTCGATGGTGCCGTCATCATTGTTGAGAATGCCACTCGCCGATTGTCGCAAGCACAATCTCAATTTAAACAGGGCAACCAAAATTTAAGTAAAAAAGAACGTTTAAGCATCGTATTTGATGCCACCAACGAAGTCATTCGCCCAAGCTTATTTGGTGTGTTAATTATTACCCTTGTATACATCCCGTTATTTTCATTAACCGGTGTTGAGGGAAAAATGTTTCACCCTATGGCCGCCACCGTTGTCATGGCATTACTCATTGCATTGGTTTTATCTCTGACCTTAGTTCCCGCCATGGTGGCGCTGTTTATGACTGGCCCTATTAATGAAAAAGAAAGCGTGGTCATTGTAAAAAGCAAACAAGGCTACAAAAAAGCATTGCAATGGGCGTTAGACTTTCCGCGTTTAGTGATTACCGCGGCGATGTCCTTGGTGTTTTTCTGTGTGTATCTTTCTACAACGCTGGGTTCGGAATTTATACCACAGCTAAAAGAAGGCGATATCGCCTTGCACGCCATGCGCACACCCGGCACAGGTATCGAGCAAGCGGTTGCGATGCAAACCCAGCTTGAAACAGAGATCCTTAAAATCGATGAAGTGAAAACCGTGTTCTCAAAAATCGGCACCGCTGAAGTCGCGACCGACCCTATGCCGCCTAACGTGGCGGATACCTTTGTGATGTTAAAACCGCAAAATGAGTGGCCAAATCAAACCCTAACGCAAAATGATGTGAGCGAAAAAATTCAACAAGCCATTGCCCACTTGCCGGGGAATAATTATGAATTTACTCAACCTATTCAAATGCGCTTTAACGAACTTATTTCAGGCGTGCGATCTGATTTAGCCATAAAAATTTATGGAGACGATTTGGATGTGCTACTGCAACAAGCACAAGTGGTATTAGCACACATTCAAACCTTACCCGGTGCAGCGGATACGCGCATCGAACAAGTCAGCGGTTTACCCATGCTGAGTATTATGCCTGATAAACAAGCATTGGCCGAATACGGTTTAAATTTAACGGACATTCAAACCATATTAGCCACCGCTATTTCAGGTGAACAAGCGGGTTTGATTTTCGAAGGGGATAGACGCTTTGATATCGTCATGCGCTTACCTGAAATATTACGCAACGATGTGAACGAATTAAATGCGTTGCCAATTATTTTGGCCAACGGCGAATACGTGCCACTTAACCAAGTGGCTAAAATTGAACTCAGCCCGCAGCCCAATCAAATTAGCCGCGAACAAGGCAAACGCCGCATTATTGTAAGCAGCAATATTCGTGGAGTGGATCTTGGCTCGTTTGTGCAAAGTGCCAAACAAACCATTTCTCAAAATGTGGATATGCCCGCCGGTTATTGGTTGGAATACGCTGGCACATTTGAACAATTACAATCCGCAAGCAAGCGCTTAAGCATTGTGGTGCCATTGACCTTGTTATTGATTTTAGGGTTGCTCATCATGGCGTTTAACTCGGTAAAAGATGCATTGATTATTTTCAGCGCCATTCCCTTCGCGTTAACCGGCGGCATTCTTGCACTGTGGATAACCGGCATGCCGTTATCTATTTCTGCGGCGGTGGGCTTTATCGCATTAAGCGGTATCGCCGTATTGAACGGTTTAGTGATGTTGTCGTTCATCCGCCAGCGCTTTTTAGAATTAGGCAATCTTGCTCTCGCTATTATGGAAGGCGCCGTGATTCGTTTACGCCCCGTACTCATGACCGCATTAGTGGCAAGCTTAGGGTTTGTGCCCATGGCATTAAATACCGGCACAGGAGCCGAAGTGCAGCGACCATTGGCCACGGTGGTTATTGGCGGGATTATTTCATCCACGTTATTAACGTTATTTGTGCTGCCTATTTTGTATGGGTGGGTGCATGGGAAAGCAAATAAGAAAAAAGAAATTTAAGAAAGGATGAACCTGTAGGTCGGGCACTGCCCGACTCAATTCTTAATGGTGGGCAGTGCCCACCCTACAACTGCGTACAGTAATCATCCAATTCATTTTCTAACTCATTTATAAAGAATCTCTAAAGGATTTAATATTTTTTCGCTACACTCAATCTATTCATACGATTTAAGGCTAAGCCATGCTTACCAGTGCTCTCATCTATTTATTTGCCGCTGTTTTATCCGTCCCCATTGCTAAACGCTTAGGCTTGGGCTCTGTACTGGGCTACTTAATCGCCGGTGTGCTCATTGGCCCGTTTGTATTTCACTTAGTAGGCGATCAAACCGAGGTGATGCACTTTGCCGAGTTTGGTGTGGTGATGATGCTGTTTTTGGTCGGGCTAGAATTGCGTCCATCGCGCTTATGGCAAATGCGCCGCCCTATTTTGGGCTTGGGTGGTTTGCAGGTGATTCTCACCGCTGCCATGATCAGCGCCCTTGTGATGTTAGCCAGCGACTTTGTGTGGCAAGTCAGTCTGGCCATTGGTTTAACCTTGGCGCTATCGTCTACTGCAATCGTCTTGCAGTCACTGACGGAGCGCGGCTTATTAAAAACCCAAGCCGGTGCCAATAGTTTTTCCGTTTTGTTATTTCAAGATATTGCCGTGATTCCTATTCTGGCGTTATTGCCATTGCTCGCTATTGACGAGGTGATAAACACAAGCGATGTGCACGACAGCCTGATTAGCCATTTACCCATTTGGGTACAAGTGGTCATCTCCAGTGCCACTATTTTAGCGATTATTTTGGGCGGTAAATATTTAGCCGCACCCTTCTTTCGGTTTATTGCCGAAACCCGCATGCGTGAAGTGTTCACCGCCTTTGCTTTATTAATTGTGGTGGCCATTACCGTGCTCATGCAGGCCATTGGTTTATCCCCCGCATTGGGCTCATTTTTAGCGGGCGTAGTATTAGCCGATAACGAATTTCGCCATGAACTCGAAGTGGATATCGAACCGTTTAAAGGTTTGCTGCTCGGCCTGTTTTTTATCACGGTGGGTGCCAGCATCGATTTCCAATTGTTGTTTGATGAGCCGCTATTCATCGGGCTTTCGGTCGTTGCATTAATACTCATCAAAATTATTGTATTGGCGGGCGTGGCGGCTATTTCAAGTATGAGCCGATCACAAGGCATGCTGTTTACCCTGGCGCTTGCTCAAGGAGGGGAGTTTGCGTTTGTACTGGCCAGCAGCGCGCGCCAATTTAATGTATTCGACGACGCCCTTGTTAATATGATTACGGTTGTAGTGGCGCTTTCTATGTTGATCTCACCATTATTGTTAGTGGCCTATGAAATTTACTTTAGCCGCACAGGCCAGCAAGCCAAGCCTGAAGACGATACCAACATCGACAGTGCCGAACATGTGATCTTAGCGGGCTATGGCCGCTTTGGGCAGATCATCGGCCGACTGCTCATTGCACAAGGTTATAACCTGACCATTCTGGATCACAGCCCAGGACAGGTGGATTTAGTCCGTCGTTTTGGCAACAAGGTTTATTACGGTGATGCTGCCCGCAGTGAGTTACTCGAAGCCGCTGGCGCAAATGACGCCAAGCTCTTGGTGATCGCAGTAGATGAGGCAGACAAAACCTTAGACATAATTGCCACGGCACAAAAGCACTTTCCCCACTTAAAAATATTGGCACGCGCCATCGACCGCAGCCATGCCTATGCCATTATGCAAACCAAGATTGATGGCCTGCGCCGTGAAACATTTGATTCCGCTTTGCACCTAGGCGTCGATGCCTTGCAGCTGCTGGGCACAACCCCAGAAGACGCCCAGCGTGCTGGCCAGTTATTTGAAGAACACGATGAAGCCAACATGCGCAAATTAGCCGAGGTCTGGGGCGACGATAAAGAATACGGCATTGCCGTACAAAAAGGCTTAAAAGAGCTGACTCAAGTTTTACAAGACGATGCCCAAGACAAGGCGCAAACAAACGTACAAACCAAAGACGCCCACTAACGCCCCGACATGATTCGGTTAAACAAGGGTATTGAGCAAAAATCAATACCCACTAGACCCGATAGCCAGCACACGCTATCTGCACCAGAATGACCACAGAACTCTCAGGATGCAAAAGGTCGAACATGACAGCACAAAGATGTCCGGCGTATTACAGCGCTACCATTAACCAAGACAGCGATTACCCAGAACTCGAAGGCGACATCCGTGTGGATGTGGCCATTGTAGGTGGCGGCTTTACGGGCATTAATACCGCGCTTGAATTAGCTGAACGCGGTCTAAAAGTGGCGGTTATAGAAGCTAAAAAAGTGGCTTGGGGGGCCACTGGCCGTAACGGTGGCCAAGTGACTGGTAGCCTGTCTGGTGATGAAGCCATGCGCAAACAAATGCGTAAAACCTTAGGCAATGATGTAGACGACTTCATTTGGCATTTGCGTTTTCATGGCCACGACATCATCAAAAAACGCATTCAAAAATACGGCATCGACTGCGACCTAAAGTTTGGCCACTTACACACAGCATACAAACCAAGCCACTTACCAGAGCTACGTGCTAACTACCAAGAATGTTTAGACCACGGTATGGAAGACCACGTTGAATTTGTTGAACGTGAACAAATAAACGAATTTTTAGAAACCGACATTTATCACGGCGGTATCTACAACAACAAAAACATGCACCTGCATAGCTTAAATTTATGTTTAGGCGAAGCACGTGCAGCACAATCACTGGGCGCCTTCATTTTTGAAAACAGCGAAGTCATCGACATCGACCACGGTGACAATAAAGCAGGCAAGCCCGCTAAAGTATTCACCCAAAAAGGCTGCGTAACCGCCAATACGGTCATGCTTGCCGGCAACGCCTATCACAGATTAGAGCGCCTAAAAATGAGCGGAAAGATTTTCCCTGCTGCTGGCGGCCTAGTGGTCACAGAACCCTTAGGTGATGACGTAGCCAACCTTATCAACCCAAAAGACGTCGCCGTGTATGACTGCCGCTTTGTATTAGATTACTACCGCTTAACCGCCGATAAACGCTTGTTATTTGGTGGCGGCGCGAATTATTCTGGCCGTGAAAGCCGCAACATAGAAGCCGAGCTGCGCCCTGCCATTGAAAAAACCTTTCCGCGTTTAAAGGGCGTCAAAGTCGACTTCCAATGGTCTGGCATGATGGGCGTCGTGGTGAACCGTATTCCGCAATTAGGCAAACTGTCTGACAACGTATTTTATGCACAGGGCTATTCAGGGCATGGCATTGCACTGACCCATATTGTCAGTGAAATTATGGCCAATGCCATCACCGGCCAAATGAAAGACTACGACACCTTTGCTAACTGCAAACATATTCGACTGCCCGGCAGCGAGTGGATTGGTAATCAGTTTTTAGCCTTAGGCATGTGGTATTACTTAATGTTAGAAAAGCTAAGATAACCGCCCCCATCACTTGATGCTCGAATACATCACCTGTAGCGAAAGGCATACCGATTAAAGCGGTATGCCCTGCCACCCCTCTTCACCATAAAAATAATCCATAAAATCAACTACTTACCTAAATTAATGATTCTTTAGCCTCTTTTCTTATTATTAATTCCAATAACACCATTTATACATATATGAATAAATTACTTGATTAACTACATATATAGATTAACCTACCAATGTCAGTAGGAGGTGAAATATGACAGCCATTAGTCAGCCAGAACTTAAAGCCGATTCAGGTTTTACTGGGCAAGTCGCCTTAAAAGGTTTTTTTAAAATCACCAATGACTGGGGACTAAGTAACCAACAGCAGCGTCGGTTGTTAGGCAATATCCCAGAGCAAACTTTTTATAAATATAAAAAGTTACCATCCGTAAAATTAAACCATGATTTGTTAGAGCGTATCTCCTATGTAATGGGCATTCGTAAATCCCTTATGATTATGTTTCCCAGTAAAGAACAAGCCGATGCGTGGATACAAAAAAGCAATCGTGACTTCGGCAACAAAAGCGCGTTAGACGCCATCCTCGCTGGCTCTATCGTTGACTTAGCCCGAGTCAGAAAATATTTGGATGCCTATCGCGGATGATTCACAAATACACAAAACCAACAAGGAAGTGGTTTCGGTTAGTCCTATCAAAATTCCCCCCTATTAATGTTTTTGAAGACTGTTACGATTCACACGAAGAATTTGAAGCCGCGTTTGCCATCGAAGCCATGACCAATGATCGCTTACGCCACGAAGCCGGAAACCTGCATATTGTCCCCAAAGAAGACTGGATAACAGGCATCGGCTCAACCCCCATAATGGCCTCATTTACCCACCTAGGTAATACATCGCGATTTACGAACGGCCAATTATACGGTGTTTATTACGCCGCCGATGATATCGAAACCGCCATCAAAGAAACCATGTATCACAATGCACAATTCTTAAGTGCCACCAACGAAGGTGATACCGAGCTGACCATGCGCAGCTATGTTACAACCGTTAAAAAACCATTAGTGGATGTCACCGCCGATGAATTTAACCACCTGCATGACAAAACCAATTATCAACCCTCACAAGCCTTTGCCGAATCGTTACGCCAACAAGATGAATGGGGGCTGCTCTATAACAGTGTTCGTAATCAAGGCCATAAAAACATTGCCATATTAAGGCCGCCTGCCCTCACCCATTGCCAACAAGGTGGACATTATCGATATCAATGGTCTGGCATTAAACAAGCGTTTACTGGTTACTTTGAGATAAGTAACATTAAAATAATTCATCCATAAAAATAAAATATCAACAACATTAAGGCTATTCATAACGGGTTATTATCGGCGATTATTTGACCTGTAGTACAAACTCCGTAATAGTCAGTTTATAAAATAAAAAGGTCTGACTCATGCCAAGTTTTCAACATCAAAACGTCACCTTTCATTATGAAGAAATGGGAACCGGTGAACCTATTATTGTGTTACATGGTTTAGCGCTTAATACCGCCTATTGGATAAAAACAGGGGTCGCTGAGCAACTTGCAAAAACACATCGCGTGATTGCATTCGATATTCGCGGGCACGGTTTCACCACAATAGAAGGTGAGCCTAAAGGTTACGATATCGATTCCTGTGTTGAAGATGTCAATGCACTGACGGCGCATCTTAATATTGATCAATTCCATTTAATCGGCCACAGCACTGGCGGCATGATCGCCTCCCGTTATGCCATGCAATACGCAAACGATGTGAATACACAGGTACATAATCGGCTGTTGTCTTTGATGTTATGCAACACCAGTTCATCAACTCAATTTAGTAACTTACCTGACGCTGCCAACCAAGCCGCCATGCACATGCTGGCCAGTAGTTTTGAAAATTTTAGTTGGCCCCTAATTATTCAGGGGCTCAAATTAAATGTTGGCCCGTTGTTTTCTGGCGTGGCCGCGGCACAAAATTCTGATGCATTATATGACCTGTGTTTAGACATCATGCAAGATGGTAATGGCAAAAGCATCGGTGGATTTATTCGCAGTTTTTATCAGGATAAAGACCCGTACATTGATGCACTAAAAAAAATAAACTGCCCAACAATTAGTGGTAACCGCAGAACTGGATCATATCTTTTGCAAAACAAGCCAACACTTTATGCAGAATATCCCCAATGTCGTGCATTCACATCACCCAAGCTGCGGACATATGACCGCAGTGGAATCTCCGAATTGGTTAGCGGGTGAGCTTTTGGGGTTTTTGAGGGTGATGCCAACTGACAGCTAGCAAAGATGAGCTTGTAACTGGCTTTGGTGATTTTAAAACATTGATTGTGTTGGATGCATAAGGTTTAAACCCCTCAATGTTTAATAAACCAGTGAAATCAATTTTTTAACGTTCTTTTAACCAGTTAGACAATGTGTCTAGAAACTCAGGCGCATAAGCACTCTCACCATAAAAATAGAGCTTCATCAGAAAATAAAGCCCTGGGTTTTGTTGATCAAAATCTGGGTGCCTGAGTAACCCATGAGTCGCGTTAGGTATGATTTTAATCACGGCGTTATCTGACTGGCTAAACAATCTTGTTAACACTCGGTAGCTATTTTCTGTGCTGACATTCGCGTCTTTATCGCCCATCAATAGGAGAATGGGTTTATTGATGCCAACATAGTCCTCAGTGGCGTCTGAGCGCACATTCATTTTAATGAAATTAAAACGCGCTTCTGACAAGTCTTCTGGGTCAATCGCGTATTCATTAAGGTATGTTTTATAGCTTGGCCCACTCGCCCAAAATGCCATTTCTTGATCATGTTTTTTTCTTTCTAACTGGATTTCAGCCGCACTGGCCGATTCTTCGAGCAATCGCGTTTTTGTCATGTACCAACTTTGATCCATCCAATTGATCGCGTAGCCGACACCAATCATAAACCCAATATCAGGGTTATCTTTCATAAACGCTGGCGCAACCCAACCTGCCTGGCTAAATCCCATCAGACCAATATCACTCTCTTGGTAGTCATAGGTATTTTTCACAAAAGAAATGGCGGCTTTAACTTCTTTTTGTCTATCAAGCATGGATTGATTAAGCCAGCTCCCCGTCGAATCGCCAACACCGGGTTTATCCCAACTAAAAACAGCGTAGCCCGCATCAAGTATCACTTGCCAAATAACGTCGTAGTACCCATAAGCGTCATACGGAATCTCACCATCGCCTGCTACAAATAAAACAACACCTTTGATCTCACCTGTATTGGCGGGTGTTTTGTAATAACCTGCAAGTCGATGTTCACCATGTTTAAAGCTAGCGTGTTCTTCGATTGATTTAGCCTGTACAAAAGAGCTACAGGCTATAAGCATAAGTGTTATCAGTAAGTGATTCAGTTGACTTGGCTTCATGGTTTGACTCCCTTTAACAGAGCAATGTAACGATGCTTAAGTTTCACTTGGTTAACGATCATGTTTAATCAGCTCTGAATTAAAATTGATGGGAGAATCCCAAAAAAAATGCGAGATCTTCTTTTGAATAAAAGGAAATGTTTGAATTGGTTTCGTGATACGACACTTGCGCAATGAAACTAAGAGAATTGATATTGAGTGCGCCTTCCTCGACAAGTGTCAAAGTAAGGTTGAGATTCTCATCTTTTCTCACTGAATTAAACAGCGGGTTTATAGCATCAAAATCTGATTTGGCAAAACGGCCGTGAATGAACATTGAGTAATTATTGTACAGAAATGTGGTTGAGAGGCCGGCACCTAACTTGTCATAAGCCATCGCATTGCCTGTTGCATTATCTCGCTGGAAAAAGAGAATCGGCTCAATAAATATATGGCTTGAGAGTGGCAAAATAATAGCGGTTTGGCCAAAGTATCCGTCACCGTTTCTATTGAGAGCGGTGTACTGAGAACCTTCAGATTCAACGTTTCGATCGTAGTAAGCAAAGTTGCTGTTCAGGAACGAATTCTCGTATTTTAAGCGATATGCATTGCCCTTAATATTTGTCTCGCTGCGTTCGGCCTTAGTGAGATAAGGGTTCTGCCAAACTCTTCCCCTTGCAACTGTCGGAGCAAACCCGATGCTTACCTGTGAATCTTGATTAATCTGATACCCGTACCCTAATTCGATAGCAAGAATGCCTCTTACAAAAGTATCCTCACTTTGTTCAGCGAAAAAAACGTGTTTATTTAGTCGGTAGCGTATTGCTGCTAGCGACAATAAGTCGCCTGTTGTGAATGAATCACCAGAATTATTAGTTTCGGCAATCGTAGAAAGGCTATTAGTAGATACGTTATTTGTCTGCTCTCTATAAGTGGCCAGAAGCCCTAACTCTCCTGAAAAACCGTGTTGAGTATTATTGGCGTGTGCGATTGATGTCGTCAGTATTACTGGTATTAGGATGAATAAATAAAATTTCACAGTATTTCCCTTTTACTCTAAGACGATGATCCTTGCCATGGATAAATCACACAGGACAACTGGCAACCCATTCATATGGTCAAATCATTCTGGCATGAGAAGAAAGAAAAGAAGTGTCCCAAATTGCTATAAAAGCGAGGTTATTGATTAGGTATTTTATAACCGTGTTGGCTTCTATTGGCGCCCCCACCGCAATCAGTTCATACAAGAATTGGGATCTGAAAAGAAAACGTCGCGCCACCAATGATGTTCAGCTCTACGTCTCTGACCAGCTCAACAAGCTGGCCACTCCAGTCGACGCTTAAGTTTTGGTCTTTGGCTTGCATAAAAAGGCTGTCGATGGCTGCGATATAGGCTATGTCCGTTGTCAGATAGACCTCACAGCATAGGTAGTAGCCTTCAGGAATAAAGAAATCATATTGTTCAACGCCTACTTTCCAATCACCAACGGTATATGAGATGTCTTCCCATTTTTTATCCAACTCCATTACAGGGGTTGCACTCACCAGCTTGGTGCTCTCTTTTCCATAGGTGTCAAAAACCATATCCCAGTCGAAATTGGGTATTGGGATAACTTTAATACCTCTTGCCGGATACCACAGGAGTTCTGTTGGGATAGATTGCGCGAGTTGCTGCTCTTGAGAGCCTTGTTCCCCTGAGTGCGAAAGCACTTCCATTAACTGAGCGGTTTCTGAGGGCGTACCAGAAGTGAAGAGTGTGCGAATATCTTTCGCTTTCAATCCAAGCTCGCGTTTCAGTACCTTCGCCATTGCTTGAGATGAGGAGTATCCGCACTGATGCGCGATGTCGGTGACTTTATGTTCGCCATGGGAATATAATAAAAAAACGGCGTATTGTAACCTTACACGGCTTAAATATTGCCCAGGTGTTTCTCCGAACAGTCCACTGAATTGTCTGTGAAAGTGAAAAGGTGAAATTGCACTTTTTTCAGCGATTTGCTCCCATGATAGCCTCTCTTCTAAAAAGTCATGCATCAAGTACAAAGCCTTTTCGAATCGCCTTTGATGATGTGGAGGTAAAGACTCCAATAAGGCCACTTCGGGCACAAGAATATAAGGTCTAACAGCGTCAGTCATAACCGAATCGAATATCTATTGGTATCGATTAATATGGTCGTTTTTTTGACCAAAAGCAAATAATCCGTTATTCATCACTCGATTATTTAATTATCTCAATCTATTTTTTATTGGTTAGATTCAGAAGGTGATTGAGGAGACGCCGTTAGATCATTTAGACGATGACTTATCTCGGTGAGTCGAGACAAACTTTGTAGTGTCACTGGCAGCATAATTGCCGCTTCAACAAATTCTAGCGAATACGTCACTACCGAGAAAATAGTCCCCGCCGTTGGCGAGTCAATAAGGCTCGATAACCATAAATTAGTGATAACAAAACTGAATAACACTAAAAATATTAATCCGTAGACGGCCGCCTCTGCATCCGAAATCAGTATTTCACGGCGCATAATACGCTCTAAGTGACGGCGTACGCCTAGGAATGGAATGCGGGATAAAACAAAGACTTGTTGTTCTGCACAGCGGTTTAAATATCCGTTAAGACGAATGAAGTAACCATGAAACTGAGCATAAATAAATAATATAACGACGCTTGTTATAACCGCGCTGATAGCAAGGTCCCGATGAAAGGCGGTTAATATTATGACAGACATAATTAATTGAATAACGGCGGTCATCAACAAGGGAACGTCATTCTCTAAAAAATCAACCAATTCACGAGACATGTTAAGACGCGCATTTCTAATTGAAATATTGTTATCGGCTTTATTATTTTGAACCAACAAAGCGTCTACCTGCACTCCAAGGTGGACTCTAATATTTCCGTACACACGAGTATCATAGAGGCGTCGTATTACTGAAACGACGATCAACAAGACAAAAAGTGATGATAACCAATACAACGCGGTGAATGTTTTGTTTAGTAAGTCATCAATCGCAAAGCCAATGAATAGGGGCAGTAAAAACATGAAAACATTCTCAAGTACAACCATCAGCCAAGTGACGGAAACCTTGCGTCTATTATTGTTTATGATTGATCTGACCGTAAAATCAGTCTTTGAGCGCAAGAGGATGACTCCAAGCTATCTGTTTTTGAGCATTATTGCGTAGCTGAAGAGGAAATAAGTGTCTTAGATTGCTGAGATGGTTTTTAGGGTGATTTGAATCAAGACACCCATGATAAGAAAATACGACTAGATCAAGTAATCGAAAACGACGACCTGCCTTTAAAATAAGCTATTATTTCGACTGATTACTCCCACCTCAGGAACTCAAAACAACTCAAGTGACATATAAATGAAATAACTACCAAAACCCAAAAGCGCAACTGAACTGAGGTTAACCAGTATTTGATTGTAAATTTTATTTAAGTTATCTGCGCAGTATCTGACCAAGCCAATAAATAAAATATCAAACAATAGAAAACCGTTATTTACCATTATTATATTCAGTTGTGCTTCGTGGGTCTCTAACTCGGAGTAAGATATCGATAATGAAATCCAAAATGTTATTACAATTGGACTGAACAAAGCCATGCCGATACCGAGCGTAAAATATTTTAGAGTTCCAACCGACTTTGGCGCATCCAGATCGACATCCATTGACGAAGACGAGGTAAATCCATCAAATGCCAAATAGAATAATATGATTGCACCAATCAAATAGAATATATTGATATAGTTTTGAATGATGTCTAGCGCAATAACCATATTGTATATTATTAAAAGTAAGGCAATATTGGCTAGATAGTCTCCAAGACTCATTGCGAATGCTTTTGAAAATTTTTTATTTAATGATAATTGCATCAGTTTCAGTATTAACGGTCCAGGAATCGCCGCGATCATAAAACCCATGAGTAAACTTGCCCAATAATCCATTTACTCTCCGACTACAAAACCAAGGTTTTTACAGTGATTTCTAATTTCGTTTCTGGGAATTAACCAAATAATTAACTAAGACAACCATCATAGAATTCAAATAATCTGGATAAAGCTGCTTAATCGAAAACGACGACCTGCCTTTAAAAACGGCGAGATGCTATTGACTTAAACACCCGTATTTTCATTCAACAAAGAGTTCAAACGGCACCCTCTTGCCTGTTATTTAGTAAACTTCAATTTCATCATCAAAACATAGTCTGAATCCGTTTTTTGTCTTTCCATTTTATATAAAGCAGCGCGGATTGAACTCACTAATTATTACAATGGGTGTCTGAATTATTTTTTGACCGCGTCCATCAATAGTTCGGCCTTTCAGCTAACACTGCTTTTACTAAATTGTGTTGTAACTTCCATTCATCAGAAGCTTTAAAAATTATACCGCTCACGGAAGCTACTTCATCTTCACTCCAATCAGAAGCTTCTATAGATTCCTCGCACTGCTGCAAACTGCGAAGGTAAGCTAAAAGCCTTTTTGTAGTGAGACTCTCTAACTTATCCTGACTTAGTGGATTTACGGATTTTGGTGCCATCTTTCCTAAGCCTTATAACGCTTAGCTAAGCGGCGCAGTTTACTGCGTCCTAAGCTTAAGCGTATTGTTAGTCATTTTAATATATAGAATTCTGCCGATAATTATTGCTGGAATATAGGCACCAAAATCTAGGTAGTTCATCCATCCAGGTAAACTCATAAATGCGAATGTTGATACAATAAAGTGTGGAATGACACCTAAAGCAATTAATAATTTCAGGTTCATCATTGAAGTGTCTTCACTTGTTTTAGTTGCCAAATACCCTGCTAAAGTAAGTGAGCTCACTAGGATAGGAATACTAAGTAATAGATAAATTGGAAGGTCTGACCCAAACAACTGATTAATATTACGATCGATAAACCAAGCTACGAACCATGATATAGCTGGTAAGAATGAAAGAGCAGCAATGCCAATACCCATTGCAGCAGGGCTTTGTGGAACTTTCCCAGATATGGCCATCACCAAAAATTTATATATCAGCACGCATGACAGAATAAAAGCTATCACAATTCCAATTTGTAGTATGTCTATATTCATTTCACTTCCAAAAGATGACTAACGCCTAGCATTTGCGGCGGTTTGTAGCGAGGTACGAGCGGAAAACCGTCCAAACCACGCAGTGGTTAATGCAACATGCTTTTGTTAGATGCTTAATGGCTCACCAGTAACTATCAAATATATTATAGCGATAGAAAAAACTGCAATAAATCCATAAAGCGAAAATTTATATATAATCTTCAATATTCTTAACAAAAAGGAACTACAAAGGACACTCATCATAAGTATATTGCGTTAGATCGTAAATGCCGATCTTTAAAATTAATAACAATACCTTATTTAATTCTTAAACCTTCCACTGTTGAATACTGAGAACAGTGATTTCTATTATAAAAATTATGACTAAAGCACGCTCACAACAAATATGTCTTGAGGCTACGCCTTACTATCACTGCGTCTCTCGCTGTGTTCGCAAGGCGTATTTATGTGGCATCGACTTCACCACCAAACAAAGCTATGAGCACAGGCGTGCATGGTTAGAACAAGAAATTTTTAAACAAGCTCAAGTATTTGCCATTGATATCGCAGCCTATGCTGTTATGTCGAACCACTACCACGTTGTGCTGCACATCAACAAACAACAAGCCGATGACTGGACTTTCGACCAAGTAATTGAACGCTGGCACACGCTATACAAGGGTAATGCTCTCAGCCAACGTTATTTAACAGACCCTAGATTTTCTGAAGCAGAATTAATTAAACTCACTGAGTTTGTAGAGCGATGGCGTGCACGCTTAATGGATATAAGTTGGTTTATGCGGCGCTTAAATGAATTTATTTCACGGCAAGCTAATTACGAAGATAATTGTACTGGTCGGTTTTGGGAAGGCCGTTTTAAATCTCAAGCGCTGTTAGATGAAAAAGCATTGGCTGCTTGCTTAGCTTATGTAGACCTAAATCCAGTACGAGCAAAAATGGCAAAAACACCTGAGACATCTGATCATACATCCGTAAAGGCCAGAGCCCTAAAAACCAAAACCGCACACTCAGTTAACCACCCGAACCAACAAGTAAAAGACCTAATGCCTTTTGCAGGTAATCCCCGTCAAGATATGCCTCACGGCTTACCCTTTAAGCTAACAGACTATTTAGAATTGGTTGAATTAACTGGGCGCGTCATAAGAGAAGACAAGCGTGGCTATATCGAAAAGAATCAGCCACTTATTTTACAACGATTAGGCATTGAAGCTGAAAGCTGGATAAAAATGACTCAAGGTTTTGAATTCATGTTTAAAGATTTAGTGGGCACGCCATCTAAAATGGATATCGCCATTGAGCTAATGAATCGTAAGCGACGACCCGGAATTAAAAACTGTAAAGCTCTGCTTACCTAACACTCAATACATCTAATATTTTTCAAAATCACGAGCCAGTGCAAATCGACTCGCCTGTCATCCAACAATTTATCTTAGCTCCGAATAAATCTTCACTATCAAATGAATAACTAACTAAAAAAAACGAAATGAAAATATATTTTTTTAATTTTTAATAGTGTTTAAATTATAGTTTTTAAGATGAGTGTCCTTTGTTGTCCCTTGTTAACTCTTGAATTCTGAGAGTACGCTAAAGCAAGGCTTAACCACTTGCTCTAACACTTCTCTCATTGCATTATAAAATTCTGTTTCGTCTTTGAATGCAGCTTTAAATGCACTCTCAATATACTGGTTTTCAACAAACTTTCCGGTTTGGAATACATCGTATATTTGCGCTAAATAACCATAATTTACAGGTAAAGTAATATTACCGTTTCGTGAAATAAAACTCGGCATTACACCATTTTTACGCTTATCTTCCTCATCTATTGCATGGCATTCGTCATCGAAATAAATATCAGCGACCTTTGAAAGTAAGGTAATTGCGGCACCTTTCATTACAAGATCGACTTCGCCATCGGTCATGTAGACTGTTTGATCAGAGCTACCTTTAACCACCAAATACTCGAAAGGATCAAATCCCCCTAAGTTTAATTCAGAGAAGTCGCCATTCTGTACGGTCGCGTCTACGAACATAAAGAGAATGTCTTTTAACGCACTTTCGGCCTTCTCGTAATTATCTTCGTTTATCTGCATGATTTATCTATTGAGTTAACGCCTCAAGCAGAATTGCGTTTTTTGCATATGCTGCCTTAACTGGTTATATTTCATTTTTATAAGTTTGGTAAACATTTTCAGGGTTCAGAAAGTTAGCTCTTTCAAGCCTTTCTTCGTCACACTGGTCGCCGTTTAGTAAGTTGAGAACAAACGAGCTGCGCTCCAAGCTTCCAAACACGCCTTCTGAATCCAATCTTTTCATTACATTAAGGCTGGTTTTAACTAATTGTTGATGCAACTCGTCACACTCAACCTCTTTGTCGTTATCGAATAATTCATCCATAAGTTTCGAAGCTGACTGTACGATTTTGTCTGTCTCGATCATTGATGATTCATAGTCTTCATGTTTTGGAGAGTCGCAAGGACTCCATTTAAGATCTGCTTCCAGATACTCAATTGTCTTGTCTTTGTAGTACTCATCTTTTTTATATTCAGCAGCCACATTACTAAGGCCTTTCATCGTTGCTACCGTTGGAAACAAATACGACCAAGAGTCTCCACTGTTGTATAGAGCCAATGAATAAATCCCTTCACTCTCACAGTCTTGGATAATCTTTGGAAAAATCTTTTTACTTTCTTCGTAAAGAACTTCTTCGAATTTATTTAGATCAAATTTCATAGGCTCACTTTGTAATATAACGAATTAGATATAAGGATTGAAGTGAATTTGGCATGCATTTGCGTAGCAAATTAAGTGACAACATTTAATTCAAGTCCTTATTATCGACTTGTTAAAAAAAGTTTTGAGTAGAAATCTATTAGGTCGACTCCCAAATCTGTTAATTACTGTAATTGATCGAAGCCGTTTTTGATTCTTCTCTTCTAGCGCTCTTTGCTGTCACGCAAAACTCGTTTTACTGCAGCGACGAGCGCTAGAAGCGTAAACTAATAATTCAAATTCGGCTATCTTTTTACTGTATTTTCATACAGCAGTACTATACAAAATTTACAGTTTTATAAATCCAAAACTTGTTTAATAGTTTATTCTATGGCACGTGATCAAATAATATAATATGCCGTGACGTGTTTTATGGGGCACCTTCGCCCTTCATTTCAATGAAGCCGAGTCATCATGGAGGATATAGCCTTTTTTGGCAATTATGCCTCCCTTTTTTACGTCGCGCTAAAACATTTGTATCAACTTAAGCCTTTGAAATTGAACAGTATTTAATCTAATACTTTTGACTGAATATTTAACTGCAAACCTGCTTTGCCTGAAAAATCGTCACCTGACGGCATATTATATTATGCCGTCAGGTGACGTCTTTTACGGAAGATTATCAAGACACCCATAATAAGACATTCAAGCAATCCAATTATTGCGCAATATTAAAGACCAAAATAACAAAACGCTGGATACCCGCCTTCGCGGGTATGACGATTTAAAGACGCTGCTATCGTGTCTACATTTTTACATTATCAACACTATGATACTCATTATCTACGCAAGCCTACTTTTAAACCAATACAAGAGTTCATTATTTAATCTCGTTTTATTATCCATGAGCGGTTTTAGGCGTGTACGAACTAAAGGCAGGAGTTTCATGCGAAACCAAGGAGAAACAGGTAGCTCACATACAACCCCTAATTAAACATTTTCATTCCTGAATGATTTTTTTTCGAATTGGCTAAGGTCAGTTGGGCAGGGTTAAACGGGGAAAATTAATATTACTAAATAAGTCATAACACTTGATTACTCCCATATACAAAGATGGGGAGTAATCTTGGTTTAACCAAAATAATGACGTTATTTATTCAATATTTTATTATGTTCTTGATTCAAGTAATTCTCTTAAAGCAAGCGGCAGTATTGCCCGTGCTTTTTGCGTCATCGTTTTCTCGTGTTTTTGCCAAAGCACACCCAGATACACAATCGCCAATCCGATAATGGTTAATGCGATTGGAAACAACACGCTATCTTTGAATACATCCGCGGCTAAATATCCAAGATAACCGCAGCATCCTAGTGCACCCAATATCACAAAAACTCGGCGCACCAATAATACGCCAATACCAATCATTGAAAGATTAATACAGAAGTAAAAGAATTTTGAAAGTTCGTTGTTAGAGCTTTGAGAAGAGAGTCCGCCCCAAAATGCAATCACACCAAAAATATAAATCCAAAATGCATAATCCGCTTTACCGCGCGACCTTACGTCTATCCAAAACGCAAGCCCTATCATTAACAGACCAAAGTAGAGCGAAACAAGCTTACGTAATTGCGATGTTAAATCACCACCATCAAGCATAGTGGCAACATCCATTGTCATGTACCAAAGTGTGACGGCAATAGGCATGATTAAAAATGGGTATTTATATTTCCACGCAATGATAGCCCCAACCGCTAGCGTCCCCAGTTCCATGTATAACCAGTGCCACGCTATGTACCGATGATAATCCCGATACACTTCGCCATCGGGCCAAATACCTAACCACTGTTGTAAGCCATAAATAAATAATGGCGTTAGACACACAACAAACGTTGCGCAAATTCCGGCTGGGATATTTAAGTTTTTAGCCGCAAACGTATTGGTTATTTTAATACCGACCAACGCATAAAGCGCCGATATAAAAACAATGCCCGCACCGCCAAACGACTCCCACCCTAGGTTCATGAACAATGTCATGGCACCGATGGCAATTAACCCACCGAAATAGTACAAAACATGGGTGAATGTAAAATGGGGTTCATCAAGTGATTGTGACTGAAAGAAATCAAACAATGAGTTGGCCTGATCACTCGTGATGATCTTTGCTTCTACTGCGTCATTTAACCGACTTTTTGTTATTTTCATAATTTATTTACACATAACAGTTTATTCTTTGTCACATAATCAAATAATATATTGCGTGGTTACGTGACTCGTTTTATTAGGCGTGTTCGCCCGATACGTTCTTAAGTTCCAACTATCATGAGGGACACAGTACGTTTTGGCAAATGTGTTCTTATTGTTTACGCCCTAATACAACACTTGTATCTATGTCAGTTTTTAATTTTATACCGTATTTTAATCCCATACTTTCTTATTATATTTTAGATATAAACGATCTGTTTCCGTAAAAAGCATCATATGGCGACACATTATATTGTGTCAGTCCCATGACTGGTTTTTACAGTGTATTTATCATGCAAAATATTAATTTAAGATTTGAATCAAGCGATATTTATGTGATGAGTTAAGCTTTAATCGGGCGCGGGGCACCCTCGTACAATAATGTATTCTACTTACAGCAGTTCCCTGCTTTGGGTTCGGGTATTTTATGGCATTCGTCGTTTTCATAAAATACTGTCATGGTTTCGGGGGGCGTTAATAACCGAATTCTGGGCAGGTGATTGCAGAATATAAAATAATGTCAGCCATTTTCACCTTCTAATATTTTAAAATAGTGATAATACTTCGTCGTACAATCAAATCAAATCAAATCAAATCAAATCAAATCAAATCAAATCAAATCAAATCAAATCAAATCAAATCAAATCACATCACATCACATCACATCACATCACATCACATCACATCACATCACATCACATCACATCACATCACATCACATCACATCACATCACATCACATCACATCACATCACATCACATCACATCACATCAGTATCGAATCACAACCCAAACTGCGCAAACACTTCATCATCATGCTCCCCTAATAAAGGCGGCGGGCGTTTGTATGCTACTGGCGTGCGCGATAATTTAATGGGGTTACCCGGTAAGGTTAAATCTTTATTTAAGGGGTGGGGAATATTCACGCGCATATCGCGGGCAATGATTTGTGGGTCGTTAAACACTTCGTCTATGTTGTTAATGGGCCCAGCGGGCACTTGTGCTTGTTCGAATAAGGCCAGCCATTCATCGCGGGATTTCGATAACATTTGCCCTTGTAAAATGGCGACTAATTGATGGCGATTTTTTACCCGCTGCGGGTTTGTGCTGTAGTCTGGGTGATCCGCTAATGCTGCAAGACCAATCACGTTGCAATAGCGTTTGAATTGGTCGTCGTTACCCACCGCCACAATGCAGTGGCCATCACTCGTGGCAAAGGTTTGATACGGCACAATATTAGGGTGCGAGTTGCCGAGTTTTTTTGGCACCTTCCCGCCCACTAAATAATTGGTGGCTTGGTTAGCAAGGGTCGCCGCTGTGACATCTAGTAAGGCGAGATCAATGTATTGGCCTAAGCCAGATTTTTCTCGCTCAGCTAAGCTGGCGAGTATGCCCACGCTGGCGTACAAACCTGTCATAACATCGGTTAATGCCACGCCTATTTTTTGTGGTTCGCGTTCTGGTTCACCCGTTACGCTCATTAGGCCGCCCATGGCTTGCACTAAAAAGTCGTAACCTGGGCGATTTTTGTAAGGGCCGGTTTGGCCAAAACCAGTAATTGAACAATAAATCAATTTGGGGTTAAGCGCAGATAACGTGGCGTAGTCCAGCGAGTATTGCGCGGCACCACCGGTTTTAAAATTTTCGATCACTATGTCGCATTGCTGCGCCAATTTATGCACTTGCTGCTGCCCTTTTGGCGTGGTGATATCAATACACACGGATTGCTTGCCGCGATTGGCCGCCATAAAGTAAGCCGACTCGCTGCTGTCTTGGCCATTATCGTTTGGCATGTAAGGCGGCCCCCAGCGACGGGTGTCGTCGCCAACATTGGGGCGTTCAACTTTGATCACCTGCGCGCCAAAATCCGCCAAGATTTGGCTCGCCCAAGGGCCAGCCAAAATACGCGACAAATCCAATACTTTTAAGTGGCCCAGTGCACTTGCCATAAACGCTCCTTTATCTTAAAAAGCAGGGATATCGGTTTGGCTGCGACCCAGAATCAAACCGTGTATGTCATAGGTGCCTTCGTAGGTGTTGACCACTTCAAGGTTCATCATGTGGCGCATGATGGGGTATTCATCACTGATGCCATTACCGCCTAACATGTCGCGGGCCATTCGAGCGATGTCTAACGACTTGCCACACGAGTTACGTTTAATTAACGAAATTAACTCAGGTGAAATGTTGCCACTGTCCATTAATTGCCCTGCACGATGGCAAGCCACTAAACCTAAGCTGATTTCCGTTTGCATGTTGGCCAGTTTGGTTTGCACTAATTGCGTCGCCGCTAATGGGCGACCAAATTGTTGGCGCGCTAGGGTGTAATCCCGTGCGGTTAACCAACAGGTTTCTGCCGCGCCTAATGCGCCCCATGCGATGCCATAGCGGGCGTTGTTCAAGCAGGAGAACGGGCCTTTTAAACCGCTTACATTGGGCAGTATTTGCGCGTCACTGACCGCTACATTGTCCATCACAATTTCACCGGTTATGGATGCACGCAATGCCAACTTGCCTTCAATTTTTGGGGTGGTTAAACCCGGCATGCCTTTTTCTAAAATAAAACCCCGAATTTTGCCGTCTTCGGTTTTGGCCCACACCACAAACACATCGGCAATTGGGCTGTTGGTGATCCACATTTTGCTGCCGTTTAAGACGTAACCGCCATCTACTTTTTTCGCTCGGCTTAACATACCGTTAGGGTCTGAGCCATGATCGGGCTCGGTTAAACCAAAACAACCAATCCATTCGCCACTGGCCATTTTAGGCAGATACTTTTCGCGCTGTGCTTCGCTGCCAAAGGCATAAATAGGGTACATAACCAATGACGATTGCACGCTCATCATCGAGCGATAGCCCGAGTCGACTTTTTCGATTTCACGGGCAATGAGGCCATAACTAATGTAATCGACGCCTGCGCAGTCGTAACCTTTAATGGTGGAGCCTAGTAGCCCCATGCTGCCCATTTCTTTAAATATATTTATATCGGTTTCTTCTGCCCGATACGCCTGCTGCACACGGGGTAATAAGGTTTTTTGCGCATACTGGCGTGCACTGTCCCGTGCCATGCGCTGCTCATCGTTGAGCATGCTTTCGATTAAAAACGGGTCTTGCCAATCAATTTTTTGCCAAGTGGTCACGTGACTCATGAAGTTCTCCTAATCAACCTGTTCAATTTAGCAAAGATTCACTATAAAAATAAAATATATGATTTATATGTAATTGATATATTATTTATATATCAAAATAATCATGATGAGCGTCCCATGGATCTTCGCAAATTAGAGATTTTTGTGAGCGTGGCTCAACACTTAAGCTTTAGCCAAGCCGCCCTTGCGCTGCACATGGCTCAGCCCGCGGTGAGTATTGCCATTCGCAAACTAGAAGACGAATTCAATACGGTATTGTTCGAACGAAATAACCGCACCATACAGCTCACCAGTGAGGGCCAGCTGGCCCTTGATAAAGCCAAAGCGATTTTGCAGCAGGTCAATGAGCTCAGTACCAGTATGAGTAAGCTTGATGGTATTTTACGTGGGGAATTAAGCATTGCTTGCCCATCGATGCTGGGCACTTATTTTTTTCCTGATGTACTGGGGGCGTTTTTAGGTGAGCACACAGGGTTAACGGCGTCGATCAACCAAGCCGGGACACAAAAAATTCCCAACATGATTCTACAAGACGAGGTAGAGCTGGGTGTGATTAATCAAACCAGTTATCACCCTGACTTAGAAGTGATTCCCTTGGTGACACAAAAAATTGTGTTATGCGTCAACGAGCAACACCCGCTTAATCAACAAAAGCGGGTTCACATCAAGCAGTTACACGATGTGCCTATGGTGCTTTACCAAAATGATTATTTTATTCGCCAGCAATTTGATAGCCAATGTCTTGCTCATAACATACAACCCGACATTCGCATGCAATCTAATTTTTTGCCGTTGCTCACTAGCATGGTGAAAAACAACTTTGCCGCCACCGTGGGGCTTGAAATGATGCCACAACAAGAGCCTGGCATGGTCGGGCTTGAGTTATCACCCAAGATTGAATTAAACATGATGCTGGCATGGCGCAAAGGGCGTTTAATTTCACGCGCCAATAAGGTGTTTATTGAATGGTTAAAGGCGCGAGGTTGATGTTTTTATTATGGGGGAAATGCATCACCGTAAAAGCTAACCTCGATGTATGCGCTGTTCGATATGATCCATAAGCACTGGGTCCATGTACATTTCAAACGTGGCTGAGGCGGTTTTAACGGCAATGGCCACCAATAAACCTGTAAACATAATACCAAACCACGCAATGATAATAGACATGGCTTTCGATCGTTTATGGGTTGGGCGTATGTCCCCATAACCCACGGTTAGTGCTGTAATGTAAGCCCAATACAATGCGTCAAACGGCTTCCATTTTTCTATTCGCCCGACGATTAAGCCCAGCCCAGAAATCAAAACACACAAAACCGATAATATCGGCGCGCTTAAAAAGACGCCCCAAAAGAACAATTGAAAAAATGTAAGTGAAAAATCCATAACTCACGCACTGGTTATTAATATCGAGGGTGCCGCTATCACGGTCGTGTTTTACATCTTACACCAAGAATGTTGCGGGTTATAGAATTTGCTAGGCTGATACACAGAGTGTGGATAAACGGTGGTTAAGAAGCGCAGACGTCTCTGCGCTTCTTAACGTTATAATGCTGATAAATCTGCAAAGACAAGATAATCGGTAATCTTGTTATTTTCTATTTCTAAAAATGTAGAAAAAACCACAGAATGCTCTGTGCTATTTAAACGCACATAATCAACATGGCCAAAGCACGTAATTTTATCCACAGACTTGCCATCTTTGAAGATAGTCTGAGAAAAAACATCTTCAATCGTATGTCGCATTGAATCAATGCTACTAAAGAAATCTCGATTGGCATCTAAGATGATTGATTTATTGGTTTCTGCTGGGTAATTACCAATTCTAAAACGAGTATTTTCAGCAAGCTTATCGCCTAGGTAGTCGACGTTTTTAGCGTCTACGGCTTGATAAAGTTCTGTTACTAATTGCTGCACGTGTTGTTGGTTCATCATCTTTACTCTTTTATTAAAATGAATGGTTTATGTGAATTGTCATTTAACGTTTTCTTAAAATTTCACCACTTTCACCGCCGTACATATTTTTTTCTTGGGGTTTGTCGCTGCTGTATTCTAAAAATTCAAATTGAAAACCCGCAGGGTCATTGTAATAAACGGTTTTTCTATAAGGGTGCTCGCGCCCAGTGATATCGACTGTGAATCCTCTAGCGCTCAGCCTTGCAATCACACCGCTCAAGTCATCGACCACAAACCCTAAATGGGCTACGCCTGCTTGCACACTGCGCACGTCGCGAATGTCACCTTGTGCGTTATCGTTAAGTGTCAGGTAATAGTCGTCATCACCCACGTGCAACCAATGTCTGTGCACCTGGGCCTCACCTTTACCCCAAACCATGTCCCCTTCACCACGAACTTTCCAATGGGGAAAAGCCGTTAACAAAAAGTCCAATGTGGGCTGAATGTCATTCATAACTAAGTTGGCGTGCTCTAATCGAACCATGATGCTGTCTCCTGTGTTCTGATGTGTTTACTGTAGATTTAATGTCGCAACAGAACAATATGGCTTTAAGTGGTTGCTTTGTTGAGTTATTCTCAACAAATAAGGTATTTCTAATGTGAAAGGAGCCTATTGATGGAAAGCTTTAATGCTATACCTATCTTTATTGCGGTGGCGGATCATGGGGGGTTTTCCAGTGCAGCAAAGATTTTGGGTATTTCGAAATCGGCCATCAGCAAGCGTATTTCATTATTAGAAGAGCAACTGGGTGCCCGCCTATTTCATCGCACAACGCGCAAGCTCAGCCTTACCGAAGCCGGTGAACGTTTTTATGAATACGCAGCACGGGCCAACCGAGCTGCACAACAAGCAGAAGATGCCGTTTATGAATTACAAGGGGAACCAAGAGGCACATTAAAAATTCAATTGCCCATGACACTGGGGCAAATGCATATTGCGCCGCTGATTCCTGCATTTTTACAGCGTTACCCCAATCTGCAAATCGATATAATAATGGATGACAGCCACATTAATTTAGTCGAGCAAGGGTTCGACATGGCCGTGCGAGCCGGTGACTTGCCGGATTCCAATTTAATTGCTCGGCCCCTTGCACCGTTGCGCAGTGTGGTGTGCGTCGCACCTTGTTATTTAGCGGAATTTAAAAACGAGCACAAACAAATACTTGATCAACCACAACAATTAGAACTCGCCAATTGCCTTGTATACAGTTATTCGACGAATGGGGATATTTGGCAATTTGATTCATGTAAAGACAAAACCAAAAGCCATAAAATAAAAGTGAGCGGTAACTATCGAGTCAACAACAGTGCTGCGTTAAAACAAGCCTTAATTGCAGGGATGGGGGTGGGTCGCCTACCTACTTTCATTGTGGGCGACACCATTAAAACTGGCGAACTGATTCCGTTATTTTCAGATTACGCCATGCCAAGCAAAACCCTTTACGCTATTTACCCAGAGCGTCATTATTTGCCCACAAAAGTGCGCGCGTTTTTAGATTATTTAATTGAAAACCTAGGCCAAGAGAAGCCTTACTGGGATGACTTTTAATCATCTAACATATGGCAGTTAAGCCTTATGCCAGCGAATTAAAATCAGTGCCCTGATACGTCTTGGTGCTGCACAATATCGATTCGGAAACCGGCTGGGTCTTTTAGCATGAAGTGCATTTGGCCCCATGTTTCTTCTTTTAGGTTCATTGCAAAATTAAGAGCCATTTTTTGCGCCTCAACATACGCAAGGGCTGCATCTTTCACTTCTAATGAAATAACAAAGCCATCAGGGGACATGACAGCGTGTAAAAAATCAGGCTGCGTTTGGTGTTCCGGTAATAAGAAGCCAAGCTGAATGCCTGTACTGGGTGACACAAGATGCAGATAAAAACTGGGATCATAAAAGACCGCATTAAAACCAAACACATCTTCGTAAAATTGCTTCACAACCTCTAAATTTGAGGTCACCATAACAGGGAACATTGCATCTATTTCTATCATTATCATTTCTCCATCGCATTAGCTTATGAAAAACGATAATAGACGGATCGATTCAATTAGGATTGTACAAAACGGACGAACTTAAAAATTCGCTGGGCGTAACGCCTGACATACTTTTAAATTCGCGAATGAAATGGGACTGATCATAATAATGATTTGCCCAGACACCCGAGGCTGGCTCTAAGTTCATTAGGTTTAATGTGGTTTGAAACCGCAAAACCTTGGCAAAATCTTTAGGTGTCAGCCCTAAATACTGATGCGTTAACCGCCGAAGCTGGCGAGCCGACAAACCAAACTGGGCACACTGTTTATCGGATAAGTTAATGTTGGATTGGGGGCTTTGATAACAATAACGAATATAGCGAGCAATTCTTGAATCTATTTTTCTGTGTTGTATGGCCCCAAGTATCACACCAGACACAGCCTCACAACGGGGTTGGAATTCAAGTTTTTGAGTCACACTCTCACATAATTGATGAAGTACATCAGGCGATAATAAGTCGTTTGGTGTGACAGTGTGCTCTGGGTTATTCCATTCACCTACAGGGGCACAGATCAACCCATGGTGCCCCAATAACCGAAACCGAATGCCAAAATACGTCACCGGCCCTGTCATCTCAAACACAATGGATGAAGTGAACGGTGTGACGATAAACATTTCATCTGGTTGCGCAACATTAATAATTAGGTCAACACAATTGTCCGGCACACTGCGATAGTGATACGAGCCATAAGGTACATTCAACTGCCAAAACATCTGCACCCATTGATTTAAAGGGGTCGATGGCATCAAGGTTAAATAGAGATCATCAATACCAACGCGACCTTGGCAAGGGTTGTAATCAATATCTAACGGCATACCGTAATCCCCTTTTGTCGCACCTGCATTTACTCATCCATATGAATGGCTTTTAACTCTACATATTCATGTAAGCCTTCGTCACCAAATTCACGACCGTTACCGCTTTGCTTCATACCGCCAAACGGCGCTTCTATATTGTAGCTGCCGCCATTTACATACACCATGCCAGCATCCATTTGTTTGGCGATATCAAAACCCAATGTTTTATCTTTTGCAAAGACAGATGCGGCTAACCCATAAACGGTATCGTTAGCGATGGCGATACCTTCTGCAAGTTCGTTGTATTCAATTATGCAAATCACTGGGCCAAATATTTCTTCGCGGGCAATGACCATATCATTGCTAACGTTTGCGAAAATGGTGGGTGACACATAAAAACCTTTATCAATGCCCGCTGGTTTTTCTAAACCACCTGTAACGAGTATGGCTCCTTCTTTTATGCCGCGCTCAATATAATTCAATACTCGTTGTTGCTGTGCCTTACTGACCATTGGGCCCATAAAGGCATCAGGGCCATTGCCGATCACAACGGCTTCGGCTTTTTGTTTCGCTAACGCTATAACCTCTTTTACGATATCAGTATGCACTAACCAACGACTGTAAGCCGTGCAGGTTTGTCCTGTATTAATCAATACGTCATCGATACCATATTGCACCGCTGCGTCTATGTCGCAGCCTTTATCGATAATTAACGGCGATTTACCCCCCAACTCTTGCACCACACGTTTTACATTTTGCGCGGCGTTTTGTGCGATATGAATGCCCGCTCGGGTCGAACCGGTAAATGAAATCAATTGAATATCAGGGTGGCTCGACAAAGCCGCGCCTACTTCCGGGCCGGTACCTGGCACAAGATTAAATACCCCTTTTGGTAAACCAATGTCATCACACGCCTTTGCCACAATAAAATCTTGTAATGAGGTTTGCTCCGATGGCTTAACAATCATGGTACAGCCTGCGGCCAGCGCTGGTGCCATTTTGCCTACCAATTGATTCAGCGGATAATTCCATGGGCTAATGAGCGCGCACACGCCAATAGGTTGCTTTAATATTTGCGCATTGCCGATGGTTTTAATGTCGTCCATTAATTTTGTGCGGCTAACGTAGGTTTCTAAAATATCAATTTGATCGTCCACTTGTACGTCGCCTGTCATGTGCAATGGCATGCCCATTGAGATACTCATAGATAGCGCTAACTCATCACGGTATTCGCGTAACTTATCCGCTAATTTTTGTATCATGCCTGCGCGATAATCGCTGCTGGTTTTTGACCATGTTTTGAATGCTGCGCTCGCGGCTATGACCGCTGCATCAACATCTTCTTTTGTGCCCATTACCACATTGGCACACACATTTTCTGTGGCCGGATTAATAACGTCAAAAGTTTGTTCGCCGGTAGAACTTACCCATTGGCCATTAATATACAGTTGTGAATAATCTTGCATCATTATTTCCTATTAAGAGATCACCAATTCCAATACATTACAAATAGCGACGACACATTTTCGTTTCCATTTTGGTGAGGTTAAATCCGCTAATACTTTGTCTTCATAGGCGAGCATTTTATTTAGGGTTTTATAGGTTAACCAGCGAATGGGTTCTGGCTCCCATTTTTTTAGTGCACTTATTGGCTGATTGTTTTTAACCCAAGGTTGTTGCGTATGTAAGGTTTGTTTATTTAATATTAAATCGGCTAGCGTGCGCCCAGCCAAGTTAGTGGCCCCCACGCCCTCACCTAAATACCCACCGGCTAACGCAATACCTTGCGTGCGATCACATAACATGTGCAGATGAAAACGTCTTGGTAAAGCAAGATTACCACCCCACGAGTGACTGACTTTAATATTGCGTTCTTTTAATACGGGGAAGCACTCATGCAATAAATTCAACCGCAATGCCATCTCTGTTTCGGTATGGGTGAAGTCATGGCGCAAGCGCCCTCCAAAACTGTAGCCACCACGGGCACCAAAGACCAAACGGTTATCCGCAGTGCGCTGCCCATAACTAATTAGACGTGACGACTCACTAAACGCTTGGCCTTTTTCTAAGCCTATTTCATTCCAAATCTCTTGTGATAATGGCTCGGTGGCGATCATTAAACTGTAGACCGCGAGTTGATATTGATTGATCGGTTTAAGTTGTGTGCCATACGCTTCAACCGCAGGCACAATCCATTTAGCTTTGATACTGGCACTGTGGGTTGTCACGTCACCGCTTTGCCATTGCATAACGGGAGAGTTTTCATAAATGATAACGCCTTTGCTCTCAAGGCACGGAGCTAACCCCATGACTAGTTTAGCGGGTTGGATCGTTGCCACGTGAGGGCTAAACATGGCACCTTGCGCTTTTGCCATTTTGAGTTGTTGATCTAACTGGCTTTTATTAAGCCAAGTAAAATCCTGTTCGCTGTAATCATTTTGTTTATAGTCGGCCAATTCTTTTTGCAACCGCTGGCGTTGCTCTGGATAGCGTGCAGCACAATATAAAACTCCGCCTTTTTTCAAATCGCAGTGGATATTTTCTTTTGCGCAAATACGCGCGACTTCATCGGGGATATCATGAATTAAGTGATGGCTTGCTTGACGCTCAGGTTTTGTGTGATGCTTGAGTAAGTCGTCGGCCCCTGCAATTTCCCCCATGAGCCAGCCGCCATTACGACCGGATGCACCAAAGCCCACATGTTTGGCTTCAACAATCGCGATGGTTAAATCGGGTTGCGCTTGGTTCAAATAATAGGCTGTCCATAAACCCGTGAACCCTGCGCCAATGATGACCACATCTACAGTTAGATCCTGCTGCAATACTGGGCGAGGAGTGTGTGTTACCTGCTCCATCCATAAACTGACCATGCATCACCTGTTTTTACACGCGAACGAAAGAATGATCAGACTCTAACAAACACCGCTTAATAAAACCTAGCTGCGTGCACGCGCGGATTTTTACTAATCTGATCTCATATAAGCCTTCGGGCTTTGCCCTGTGACCATTCTAAAGTACTTGTAAAAAACCGAGTTGCTATTGAAACCTGCATCCAATGCTAAAACGTCTACAGAACATTTAACATGATTGTTGATTTGTTGCAGCACCCATTCAATTCGTCGTTCATTGATGTACTGTAAAAATCGTTTGCCAAATACTTGATTAAATAAATACGATAATTGGTTTCGGGTATAGCCTGTGTTGTCAGCCAGTTTTTGTAAATTAAAATCGGGTTGGTTAGTGACACTTGATTGGGCTAAATAATCTCTTACATCTTGTGACATGGCGGCCACTTGCCTTGTGGATAAGCCTAATCGGTTTAAGTCATTTTTAGCCGTTTTTGGTCCACTATTCTTGTGGCCCATTAAGCTTGCGTATTCGTGTATGCGCCAAATTAAACCGTCTTTTACTGTGATGGCTTCACTGGCTCTAAACGAGGCTAAGCCTTGTTGATCTTGCAAACGAATACTGTATTCAATAAATGCGGTATCACCATCAGCCCGCATGGGGGCAATATGATTCAGTTCAGCGCTCGGCAAGCTAGCGCGGATGTAAGATTGAATATCAACCTGAGTGAATACTTTATTCTGAAAAAAATCGTGGTACTGAATGTCAGGATGATAACAGCTAAGAATGGTGTCTAAATCACGCTCACGCCAAGCAAGGTGATAACGGGTTACCACCTCTAGTGTGTTTTGCTTTAATTGCGCCGCATGGGAATGCGCTGATAATTTTGGGGTCATAAAAAACGTTCTAGCATCAACCGATTACGTTTATCATCATAGGATGTATGAAACTGTTTCGGTAGCATTCGCGTATACTGGTTATGTTTATTCATTGTATAAGGCTTTTCATGGAATCCCTAAGCTTGCAAACCTTCACTGGGGTGATTTTTGATTTAGACGGCACCTTGGTTGAATCCTCTTTGGATTTTCCATTTTTACGACAATCATTAGACTGCCCAGATGATATGGACTTACTTACCCATGTGGCCAGTTTAGATGCGAAATCACAAGCCCACGCTAATGCATTTATTGAACAACATGAGCTAGACGATGCACAAGATGCTAAATGGCTACCCGGTGCGTTTGAGCTTGTCAGCGCCATTGCTGCTTTAGGTTTGCCCATGGCAATTGTCACCCGTAATAGCTCGGAAGCGGCCAGTATCAAAGTTAAAAATAATAACATTCCCATCAGTACCGTTCTGACTCGTGCGGATGCACCCGCTAAACCGGACCCAACGGCGTTATTGATGGTAGCTAAAGACTGGCAACAATCACCAAAAACCATTATGTATGTAGGGGATTATAAGTATGACCTACAAGCCGCTATTAATGCAGGCATGCATGGGTGCCTTTTCGCGCCAAATGAAACACCAGACTATGCCAATCTAGCCCACAGCATATGTACGGATTATCATGACTTAACAACCTATTTGCATAAATGTGTCACAAACTAATGCGCAAAGGAATCCAAATCCTTTACCATAGCGTAACTGCTTAAAATAATTTAAGAAGAGCCAATATGCCTGAAAATAATGCCATCATTAATATCAAGAATTTAAGGTTACGCACCTTTATTGGCTTTAACCCTGAAGAACAAGAAAAACAGCAAGATGTGATCATCAATGCTGAGATTCATTACCCAGCTAGTCACTTGTGCCTAACCGACCACGTTGAAGGCGCACTGAATTATAAAACCATCACCAAAAACACCATTGCATTAGTGGAAGGTGGTCGCTTTAAATTATTAGAGAAGCTTGTATCCGATGTTTTGGATATTTGTTGTGAGCACGACTCAGTGACGTTTGCTAAAGTGACCATTGATAAACCCCACGCGCTGCGTTTTGCCGATTCTGTATCGTTAACACTGGCCAAGCGCAAAGGCTAATACGCCTAAAAAGGGAAAGAGGACTAAACATGATTTCTGACACGGCCCAACTAGTACGCGATACCTTAGTGGCAAGGGGTCTTGAAACCCCGATGAAAGACACGGGTTTAAGCAACGACGAAAAATACGCTCGTATCAAAGATGCCATGACAACCGTGGTAGAAACCCTAGGGTTAGATTTATCCGATGACAGCCTGCAAGAAACCCCTCATCGCATTGCAAAAATGTACGTGAGTGAAATTTTTGGTGGCTTAGATTATGCCAATTTCCCAAAGATGTCGGTTATTGAAAACAAGATGCAAGTGGATGAAATGGTCAAGGTCAGTGACATTCACCTAACCAGTACCTGTGAACATCACTTTGTGACAATTGATGGCTTTGCGAAAGTCGCGTATATCCCAAAAAACAAAATCATTGGGCTATCAAAAATCAATCGCTTAGTGCGCTTTTTTGCACAGCGCCCTCAGGTGCAAGAGCGTTTAACACAACAAGTGCTAATTAGCTTACAAACATTGCTTGAAACCGAAAACGTAGCCGTCTCAATTGATGCCACTCATTATTGCGTAAAATCGCGCGGCGTGATGGATACTCACTCCCATACCAGTACAACCGCGCTTGGCGGTATATTCAAAAGTAACGTGCATACACGCGCAGAGTTTTTAGCTTAACTGTTTATTTAGAGTATTCACCATGGAACAACATTACCGCCAATTAGAATCGATGTATCAAGCGGCCCCTGTAAACGAGTTTTATAAACCCGTTATGACCGTGACAGAAGGCCAAGCTGAAATCAGCATTCTCACTGACGCTCGTCACCATCATAGTGCAGGCGGTATGCATGGCAGCGTTTATTTTAAAATGCTAGATGATGCTGCCTGGTTTGCATGTAATAGTTTAGAGAAAGACGTGTTTGTTTTAACCACAAGCTTCACCACTTATATTACCCGGCCTGTAAGTGAAGGAAAAATTACAGCCATTGGTAACGTTGTAAATAAGAACAACAGCCAATGGATCGCCGAGGCCGTGTTATACAATGAAGAAGGTAAAGAACTGGCACGAGGCAACGGTATTTTCGTACGCAGCAAAATGCCATTAATCGATGCTAAAGGGTTCGCGAAGTAGTTAACAGATATAAGTTTTCCCTGCGTGTGATCTTTCACCCACAGGGGCATTTTACTTCAATATGCATAATAGTTAACGGTACGAGCTTGCCCCGCGAGCGATTAGTCAGTCATTATTGCGCCTGTAAGAATTTCAAAACACCATTCACAAATTCAGTAGGACTTTCTACTTGTGGGTAATGCCCAGTATCTTCTAATTTCACGATATGAGGGTTGGGTATAAGCTCTTCATAACGCGCAACCATATGCGCGCCGCTAATAGGGTCGAGCAAACCATCTATTAACATCATAGGTACATCAGTGGTTTGCATCACACCGACCCAGCGCTCACGGTTTTGTTTTCGCTCGATCATGTATGCAATCAATTTATGCATAATCAGCACGCCACCTTTGTGCTCTAGCATTTGCCAGTAGCCTTTTAACTCGTCTTCGCTTAGGTTTTTTGCGCAAATATGATCAAAATTTATTTTGAATTTTTCATAACGTACTAATTTACTTAAAATAAAACCAATGGGGCTTAATAAGAGTTTTTGTAGTAATACGGGATGATGGGTTTCAGGGAACAGTCCGCCATTACTGAATACAACTGACAATATCTGCCCTGTTTTATGATGCCGTGCTAATAATTCTTGCGCCACCGTATCGCCATAATCATGGGCTAAAAGGTGATACTGTTTAATATTCAGCTGACTTAATAATGCATCAAAAATATCCGCTTGCTCAAAAATGGAATAATCTTGCTTAGGTTTATCACTAAAACCAAAACCCAGCATATCCAGTGTAATAAGATAAAATTGCTCATTTAATGCGGGGAATATTTTCGCCCAGTCCCAACTGCACGTGGGGAAACCATGAATCAATACCAGCGCTGGTTTTTGTTTATCTCCTTTTGTGAGATAAAAAATATCATTGCCATTAAACGAGAACGTATCGCCCTGTTCTTGCCATTGCTGTAGTGATGTCATGATTGTTTCCACTTATTATTGTTATTTAATTATTGCTGATAAGGTGCGCCTAAGCGATCAAGCTTACGCAATAAGCCTGGCCATGCCAATGCACCACCGGCATTACGTGTAACCTGTTTTGCTGCCGCTTGCATGCCTTCAACAATACCATTGGGTACAGGCGTTAGCGCACCGCCACCAGATTGAGCCAATAATTGAATTTCACACGCACGCTGTAATATGTACATATTTAAAAAACCGTCGGCGACGGTTTCGGCACAGGTTAATAAGCCGTGGTTACGCAGAATCATAAAATATGTTTCGCCAAGGTCGGCCTGCAAACGTGCCTTCTCATCTTCACGCAATGCAACCCCTTCGTATTCGTGGTACGACAAGCTCGTTAATGGAAACAATGATTGCTGTGAAATAGCTTGTAAGCCATCTTTTTGTGCCGATACAGCAACACCTGCATTGGTATGTAGGTGCAGCACCACTTGAGCGTCTTCACGGACTTCATGTATGGCACTATGAATGGTAAAACCGGCAGGATTAATATCGTACTCAGCTGCTAATACTTTGTTGCCATCGAGGTCTACTTTAACCAAGCTCGATGCCGTGATTTCATCAAACATTAAGCCATAAGGGTTAATTAAAAAATGATGATCAGGCCCAGGAACCCGTGCCGATATGTGGGTAAAAATTAAGTCATCCCAACCATAGTGGGCAACGAGGTTATAACAGGCCGCAAGATCTTGGCGCAGTTTCCATTCTTCTTGGCTCACTGAGTCCTTGATTGTGTTTTGGGCTATGGTATTCATAGGGCACCTTTGTATTATTTGTTATTAGGTGATGACAGCTTACGGGGGTTTTCACAAAAACTCTGTCAACTTTTGGACAATCTATGAAAGGCTTACGCCCTGAGCACAAAGCGTTAATACAAAGTAACCCTTGTTTAGCGCAGGTGTCTACTGAAACCCAGCAAAGCATTGCAGAAAGTGTGTATGTGAAGACCCTTTCAAAAGGGCAATTACTGCATCGGCGTGGCGATGACGCCGTGGGGTATTATGGTGTGGTCTCTGGGCGTTTACGTATCAGTGCGCTTAGTCAGGATGGCAAAGCACTTACTTTATGCTTTATGCAAAGTGGTGATTGGTTTGGTGAGATTTCACTGGTTGATGCAAAACCTCGCACCCATGATTGCGAAGTCACCAAAAACTGCGAGTTACTGATTATTCCCAAAACCAGTTTTGAGCAATACTTATTAGAAGATACACAATCTTTACGACACATTACGCAGCACATTTGTCAGCGCTTGCGCCGCGCTTTAAGTTTTATTGAACAAGTGACGATTCAACCCTTACCTGAGCGCATCGCACGACGCCTATTGGATTTGCTTGATTTAAATGGTGAACATATAAAACTGAATCAGCAAGAACTTGCTCAAATGATGGGCGTGTCACGACAATCGATTTCAAAAATTTTATTAAGCTGGGCGCAATCCGATTGGATCAAAATAGAATATAACCATGTAACCATACAACAAGCAGAATCGTTACGCACATTGTGCGTAACGAACTCTGTACCTCAAGCTATTCATCAATAATTTAATCGATTAATTCGCATAGGTAGGTGTTTTACGCGGTTTAGGTAACATGCCTTTCATTTTAACCGCCGCTTTACGCATTAGATATTTAGGAAACGTTAAAATACTCACCTTACCAATTTGCAGCGCTTCATCGCCACGATCAAATCGCAGTAGGTCTTGATAGTATTCTGTTAATGCTTGATCACGATGGTGAAAACGGCCGTCATCAGCGTCTTTTTCGAATACGGTGCCACCGACGCTGCCTTCAAACACAAATCGCGCTGGGTTAAATTTAGCGGTGTCTTTTATGGCGATGGATTCACGATGATTTTTATCAATGGCACGGGCAATATCTAAGTGATGAATACTCGGTATTTTTACACCATAAGGCGATGGGTATAAATTTTCAAAGTACATTGCCACATTACCTAAGCTTGATAATACACAAGCACAGTTACTGATCCAGGTTTCTTTAAATAATGATTTTTTAATTATAAAGTTAAGCAGTAATTTGCTCGTTAGGTGATGAGTAAGATTTTGCCCTCTCGAATCTGGGTGTACACAAGTTAAACCCAGATGCAGTACATTGCCGCGCCCTTTAACAGGTAAAAAAAGCGCAGAGCAAAAGCCCATAAGCTTGCCGTTTTCATCTCGTGCTAAACAGATAACGGCTTTATCAAGTTCTGACTTTTCACCGGATAGCGCTTGATAATTAGGTGTTTTTTGAAAGCAGCTAGCGGCAACTTCACGCAGTTCTGTGACTAACGTTTGTTGCTCTTGATCCGATAAAACCTGACCCGGAAACACAAGCTGCTCATATTGGTACTTACTCATACTGTCTCCCTGACCCTTAAAAGTCATTCGTTCAATTAATAAGCCCAGACTAGGTGTGAGGTATGACAAAGATGTGACATTACATGTCAGTTTGATGAAACTTTCATCAATAACATAAAGGGAGTTATCCGGCCTAATATTCATATTCTCAATCTAATTGATCCAATCTTTATACGTATCATCCCATGTAGATTCGCTAAACTCAGGACATCAACTTAATCATCTAAGGCATCAACATGGCCAAGCTATTACAAGGGGATCGTAAACCCCTAGACGGATTCGAAGTCACCCGCATCCTGCCTAACTTTGATAAAAAAATGGTGGGACCATTTATCTTCTTTGACCACATGGGGCCCGCCGTATTTGCGCAGGGCAATGGCATTGATGTACGCCCTCACCCACACATTGGCCTTGCAACCATTACCTATATGCTTGAAGGCCGTTTGCTGCACAGAGACAGCTTAGGTAATAACCTTGAGATTATTCCCGGAGATATCAACTGGATGACCGCAGGTAAAGGCATTACTCATAGTGAGCGCGAAACGCTAGAGGTAAAAGCCGCAGAGCATACGCTAAACGGTTTACAAACATGGGTGGCCCTACCAAAAGACAAAGCTGAAATAGAGCCTTCTTTTACACATGTGAAAAAATCGCAACTGCCTCACTTTATGAAAGAAGGGGTTTTAATGCGCTTAATTGCAGGTGAAGCAGCAGGCAAAACCGCCCCGATTAAAACCTACAGCCCAATGTTTTATATGGATGTGCTGGCACCGCAAGGTAAAACCATTGATCGACCCAATCCCGATCAAGAATGCGCGGCTTATGTGCTACAAGGTGAAATACGTATTGGGGAGCAATCGTTTGGGGTTGGCCAGTTTGTGCTATTGGAAGACGAGCAATCAATACAAACCAATCAACAAAGCCGTTTCGTATTATTGGGTGGCGAGCGCTGGGAAGAAACCCCTCATATGTTTTGGAACTTTGTATCGTTTGATAAAAATCGACTTGCAAAAGCCAAACAAGATTGGAAAGGTGGCCGTTTTCCTACGATCCCTGGGGACGAAGATGAATTCACGCCACTGCCCGAAAAACCAACCGTAAAATAATTACATAAATAAATGCTGATCAATCTACTATCCGACAATAAACGCATTTTGTTTTTATATGATTATCTTAATAGCCATTAAGATAATCATATAAGTCACACAGTAAAAGCATAGAGGCAAAATTAAACAGTCATATATGAAATTATAACGAGGGTGTCATAGGTAAGCTGAATTTTATACGCGCACCTTTGGTGTACTGTTTATCAACCCAGATACGACCATTTTGAGTGGTAATCAACTCGGCGCATAAACTAAGGCCAATACCGGTTCCTTTAACGCCAGCAGTGTCCGCTTGACTATCTACCGATGATTCAAATAATTTATCAAGCACAGCCGGTGAGATACCATCACCTTGATCTTCAATACTGATAACAATATTTTGATTCTCTTTAACTGCACTGATTTTGATCATGCCGTGATCCGGGGAATATTTAATGGCATTGGCTAAAATATTTCGCAAAATTGTTTTACCGATCGCCACATCCGCCAGTACGGTTAGTGCAGGGTCAATATTATTTTGGCAATCAATCATTTTTAATTGTATCGAGTCTTGTAGCAGCTCTATACTTTCTTGTGCAATCGGTGCGAGGTGGCAAAGCGTCGGTGTCGATTGGGTGCGTCCTAAGCGTTGCTGCGTCCACTGGATGAGTTCTTCTAATACCTGAAAAACCTGTAATGAAGACGATAAAATCCCGCCAGCCATACTCTGAATTTTATCAGAATCAACCGTGCCAACATTGTCATATAAGAGACGAGACAGACCAATGATGCCGGTAAAGGGCGAGCGTAAATCGTGACCAATGACTGAAAACATTTTCTCCCGTTCTTGGTCTACTTGCTTTAATTTTTTGTAATTAACTCTCAGCTCAAGCTGACCTATTACCTGCTTGGCTAGTATCTGCAATGCGCGCTTTTGTTCATCGGTTAATGTTTTTGGCTCTTGATCTATTACGCATAACGTTCCGATCGGCAGCCCATTTTCTGAGACTAACGGAGCACCTGCATAAAAACGAATATTAGGGTCTTTTGTAACAAGAGGGTTATCCGCAAAGCGATCATCTTCTAACGCATTGGGTATTTCAAACACGTCAGGTTGTAAAATCGCATGGGCACAAAAGGCAAGTTCTCTCGGTGTTTCATGGGCATCTAAACCCACGCGAGATTTAAACCACTGACGATCCGAATCAATCAAACTGATAAGTGAAACAGGCGCACCACAAATGTTACTCGCAAGCTCAGTTAACTCATCAAAGGCCTCTTCATCCTCGCTGTCTAACACATCAAAACGCATCAATTCAGCTAAACGCTGGGCTTCGTTTTCATGCTGCGGAGCACTTTGCATGGCTCACCTCTCCTACAAACTACCTTAATACTAGATCACAATGCGGAGAGTGCTCAGCTATTAGGCACATAATGCAAAAAGGCCAAATGATTCTTCATTTGGCCTTTTTAATGAGCAATTACGCAGACTCATCGGTTTGATTTAAAGCATCCTCACCAATGAGTTCTTTAAAGCGCTCATTGTCATGCAGGGGCTTCATAACAGGGTCACTGAGAATATCTTCTCTGTAGGTATCCGTTCGCTCTAGAACCTCTGCGACGTAGTTAACCGCTTCTTCATGCATGCCTAGTACAGTATAAGCACAGGCTAATTGATAAAATGCATGGCTGTTTTCAGGGTCAATCGCCAGTGCTTGATAGCACAGATTAATGGCCCATTGCGGCTCATTGAGCTCCAGCACCGCATCTGCTTTGTACGTCAGTGCTTCGGTATCATCACGGCGTAATTTCAAGATCTGATCATAGACCGCAATCTTATTGTTGAAGTTATTCTCACGAGCGGCTCTTAACCACAAAGACTGACGTTCTTGTGTTAACTCGATCTCTTCGCGGTTATCTTCAATATCCTGGGTCTTTTGGTTCAGCTGACTTTCAATGACGTGTAAACGGCGCTCATATTCACCCACCAAACGCGAGATTTCTTCGTCGGCCTGCGAATGTACACGTTCTTTTATATCTCGAATTGAGGTCCAACCTACGATCACTAAAATCGACGTAGCCGCTGCAATCAAATAAAAGAAATAGGTTACCGTATTGGTCGAATACATGACCGCGCGATCAACACTGCTATGTTCTCGGTCAACAATCTGCTGAATAATCTCCGATTTTTGGGCGGCAAGCTCTGTGCGCAGTTGCTTTAAGTCATCAAGTACATAACGCTCTACAAATGGGTTGAATAATGGCTCTTTTAACGCCTCAACAACCACTTTTGCTTGGTCATTTTTTTTATCTCGAGCGTCATCTGTCGCGCCTGCTGCCCACACTTGCTGGCTGATTAGAGCAAGTGCAATAACCAATCCCTTTATTAGGATGCCAGGCATATAGCGTCCCCATGCTCATGCACTTCGACTAAGCAACTGTGTAAACTCTTTACCGCTTGCTCGTAATCACTTTCATTTACTAAAAATTGCATATCAACCTGACGCATAGATTGGTGCATGGCAAGAACACTGATATTTTGATCCGCCAACGCTTTAACTGTTCTAGCTAAAATACCCGGCACTTGCATATCGCTACCGATAGCAGAAACAATGGCTACTTTTTGCTGTTTGATTTCCGCTTCATCGAAATGCTCTTCTAAAGCCGCTCGAATACGCTTCACCGTTTTAAGATTAGTCGATAAATAGTGAGTAATGGTATTAGCGTTAATATCTTTTGAGACAATATGAGCTTTAAAACGCTGAATGATTCGCAAAATGTCCTGATCAACCTGCTGAATGTTACCCGCCATGTCTTGATCAAAGACCTCGATGGCATACACGCCTTTGCAACCGGCGATGATTTCTACGCACGGTTTATCGCTGACATAATCACCTGTGATCAAGGTGCCAGTGTGCTCTGGTTCAAATGTGTTTTTAACACGCAGTGCAATATTGTTTTGGCGTAAGCCTTTTGCGGCTTTAGGGTGAATGGCTTCCATCCCTAAATTAGCAAGTTGGTCAGCAACGTCGTAGTTGGTACGCCCAATTGGAACCGCGTTATGCTCACCAACTAATCGAGGGTCAGCGCTGCTTAAGTGAAACTCTTTGTGAATAACGGCTTCTTTGGCATGGCTTAATACCGCAATACGGCTAAAGGTCATTTCAGAATAACCACGATCAAACGTGCTCATTAGTCCGTCTTGACTGTGTGCATAACCGGTAACGATTGGCAGCTGTGTACTTAGGTCAATGTGTTCGAAGGCCAGTTTAATGCGTTCGTCTAATGTCGTGTGCTCGCTACTTTGCCAAGCGGTTAAATCCACAAAAATAGCATTCACGCCATCACGCTGTAATAACTCGGCCATGTTCCAAGCACTGTGGGCTTCGCCCAAGCTCGCTAACATTTCACGTACGGTCGCAAGGTGGTCTTCAATTGCAAAATGACCATGACTGCACAAGCTTTGTAAATCCGCCAGCACGTGTTGTGCATTATCAATGCGTTCACAAATAAACTGATTGGCTTTAACCAATAATGCATCTGAAAATAACAGCGCATTAATCGCCAACATCTCTTGTTTAAGGCTAAGCAATGCGGCTAACCAGCTATCGTCATTCACACCATTGGCAAACAATGCGTATACGCCAGGCTGACCATTCTTTTTATGTTCAAGCAATTTGTCCGTCAAGCCGCCATAGGCGCTCACTACAAATATACGCTGATAAAGATCGCCCTTCCCCACTGGCTGTAAGATGATATTGTCTCGAACCGAGACATAATCAGTCATGGATGTACCGCCAATTTTTTCTACACTATGATTTGCCAATGACATATTTTTTCCACTTTATTCTACTAATCTAATGTTAAATTGAATGAACGAATCAAATTAGTCGGTGATGACGTCAGCTTGTAGCTCGTACGCACCATCTTTGTTATGTACTTCGTTACCAATAACAGGAGGGTTAAACACACACGCCATTTTCATTTCTGTTGTCGCGCGTAAAACATGTTTATCATGCTTATCTAGGATATAAATAGTTCCGGGTTTAATCGGGTAAACCTTACCATCGGCTAACGTTTCAACTTCACCTTCGCCAGACATACAAAACACAGACTCTAAATGGTTCTGGTAGTGCATTTGAAAATCAGCACCGGCATAAATAGTCGTAATGTGAAAAGAAAAACCCATATTGTCATCTTTTAACAACAGGCGCGTGCTGTCCCAGTTATTGCTTGGGTCAACCACTTTACGGTTTGTTTGCTCTGCTTCTTCTAATGTTCTTACAATCATAATAAAACCACTATTAATCTATAAAAATGTACATAATTTATTATGCATAGACTTTCATAAAAGAAAGCCTATGTCTGTTAACACGAGCCGATATTAGCTGGCCATTTCAACGTCGTCGAAGTAATCCTTATCTTCAGGAATGTCTTCTTTTGCACACACGGCTCTAATCGCCTCTTCAACGATATCAAGGCCTTGTTTCAAGTTCTCATCACTGATGATCAGTGGGCATAGGAATTTAACCACTTCATCATCTGCGCCACTGGTTTCAATGATTAAATTTTTCTTAAAGGCCGCACGGGTGATTAGGTTGGCAATTTCACCATTCACACAGCTAATGCCTCGGAACATACCACGACCACGAATCGTGAAGTTACCTTCACCGTATTTCTCGACAATGTCCTCTAAACGCTGGGCAATATAATCCCCTTTGCGCTTAATGTCTTTAGCGAATTTGTCATCGCTCCAAAAAGTATCAATAGCCGCTTTTGCCGTCACGAAGGCGAAGTTATTACCACGGAAAGTACCGTTATGCTCACCTGGCTTCCAAAGGTCTAATTCTGGGCTCATCAATACAACGGCAAATGGTAACCCATAACCGCTAAATGACTTAGAAAGGGTCACGATATCAGGCTTAATACCGGCGTCTTCAAAGCTAAAAAATGTCCCCGTACGGCCACAACCGGCTTGGATATCATCAACAATGAGCAATACATCGTGCTTACGGCATACTTTTTCTAGGTTTTGTAACCACTCAAAGCTAGCGGCGTTAATACCACCTTCCCCTTGAACGGTTTCAACAATCACCGCGGCAGGTAAATCAACACCACTGCTGGAATCTGACAAGACTTTATCCAGATAAAAGGTCGTGTCCAGTTCATCACCCATATAACCATCAAAAGGCAAACGAGACGAGCCACCCAAACTTACACCCGCCGCACCACGGTGATGGGAGTTACCGGTAGTCGCAAGTGAGCCCAAGCTCACACCATGGAAACCATTAGTGAAAGAGATAACATTCTCACGGCCTTTAATATTACGGGCTAGCTTAAGTGCGGCTTCAACCGCGTTGGTACCCGTTGGGCCAGTAAATTGAACCATGTAGTTCAAATCACGCGGCTTTAAGATTTTTTCATTGAAGGTCTCAAGGAACTCACCTTTCGCCTTGGTGTGTAAATCCAAACCGTGGCAAATACCGTCATCTTGAATATATTGAAGCAGCTTCTCTTTGAATACAGGGTGGTTATGGCCGTAGTTGAGCGTGCCAGCGCCAGCTAGGAAGTCAAGATACTGATTGCCGTCTTCATCGTATAAATACTCGCCTTGCGCTTTGTTGAATAAACGAGGGAATGCGCGGGCGTAAGATTGTACTTCTGATTCGATTTCGTCAAAAATTTTCATAATTCTTCCTTTCTATAAGAGAAATAATTAATAAGTTTAATAATGGGTAATGAATAAGATTAACTAAACGGCCCAATGCGGACGAGCATTTCGGTATCGTGCAAACCATTGAAGTGCTGTTGTTTTTCAAACATCACAGAACGGGTCAACTGCGTATTTAGCGTTTGTGCGGCGCGTTCAAATAACGCCCAAGACGCACCATTGGATTCTGTAATGGTGGTTTCAATAAATTTAACCTGCGCGCAATTCTCGCGCTGCAATATGTGCTGAATCATACGAGAGGCTAACCCTTGGCCTCGCGCCTTATCCGATACAGCCACTTGCCAGATAAACAATGTGTCGGGCTTGCCCGGCAAAATATAACCAGAAATAAAACCAACCAGTTGGCCTTTGCCATCATCACCATATAACACGGCCGCAACCGAGGTGTCGGCAAAGTGAGAGCACTGCAAGAGATTACAATAAGCAGAGTTGGTATCTAACGGCGGGCAGTTTTGCACCAATTCATACACTGACATGCCGTCTTCGGCTGTCGGTATCTGTAATTCAATGGCGAGCGACATAGATTTCTTTTCCTGTATTACCTTAAGGGCTCTATTATTTACTACTCTAAAGACTTTTTAAACCCCAAACGCCTAAATAAAGCAAATATGTTCACAAAACATACTAACAAACACACATAATTGGCAAATAATAGGCATTCATCTTGAATTTTCTTTAGTACTATAAATATAGTACACTAAATATTAATTGATATTTATCACTCAAAAGATGGTAATTTAATTCCATGAACGATGTATTAACCAAAGATCAATGGATTAGTTTCTATATAAATGATGCGGCTTACGCTCAGTCCATTACGACTTTGCGGGAAATCGTGCCCTATCGCCCACCAGCTTCCGTACCGGGTGCACCTCAAGAAGTTGAAGGGATCATGAATATTCGTGGTGATGTTGTCAGCGTCATTAATGGTCGCGACTTAATGAACGCCCCCAGCCATGAACCTGACGATAACAGCCGCATCCTCATCATTGAGAATGAGGGCAGTTTTATAGGCTTCAGCGTCGACCGCGTCAGCGAAATCATAGGGTTTAATAATGACCAAATTGAAGCGGGTCATGCGGAGCACAACTTAATCAAAGGCACGGTAAATTTAGCCAATGAGTTGTTTATCGTGATTGATTTAACACAATATCAAGACGCGCAAGGTAACTATGAATGAAGTAAGGGAATCACAGAAAACGTTGACCTCTGGCTCTTCTCATGAGAGTCAAGCAGGTCATTTAGAGCATAGAATTGAAGAGGTTCTGGTGGCGCTGCGGCGTGTAATCCGTGCCACGGACTTACACTCAAAGCATTTAGTCAAAACCACCGGCCTAACAGCGCCTCAAATATTAATATTGCAAGCCATACGCAATATTGGGCAGGTTACCATTGGTGAGATTGCCGCTGATGTCAGCCTATCTCAGGCCACTGTCACAACCATTTTGGATCGCTTAGAAAAACGTGGGCTGGTATATCGTGAGCGCTCACTAACTGATAAGCGTAAAGTACATACCCACCTAACCAAATTGGCAGACGAGATATTATTAAGCGCGCCCATTCCGTTACAAGATCAGTTAACGCGCCAATTTGGTGATTTGAAAGAATGGGAGCAAACCATGCTGATTTCATCTTTGCAGCGCGTCGCACAGATGATGGACGCCCATGAAATAGACGCCGCGCCGCTATTAGATGTGGGGGCGCTAGATCGCCTCAGTGATGCAGTCGATGATGACTTGTACCACTATGAATCTGACGAAATCCCCTTAAAGAGAAAGACCAGTAGCGCCTAACTCTGGCGAAATCAACAGGCCTCTATATAATAGCTCTTTTGCACATACGTAGAGACAAACCTTTGAACCAGATTGACCAAGTATTGGTTGCCTTACGCCGAGTGATTCGAGCCACCGATTTACACTCTAAGCATTTAGCGAAAACCACGGGACTCACGGCGCCGCAGATATTATTACTGCAAGCAATTCGTGATAACGATAATGTCACCATAGGCGAATTAGCCAATGACATTAGCCTAAGCCAAGCAACAGTGACCACTATTTTGGATCGCCTAGAAAAACGTAAACTGGTCTGCCGTGAGCGCTCGACAACCGATAAGCGTAAAGTGCATACGTATTTAACGGATCTAGGTATTGAGATCCTGAAAGATGCGCCCATGCCATTGCAAGATCACTTCACGCGTCAGTTTGGGGACTTACAAGAGTGGGAACAAACCATGATTATCTCGTCGTTGCAGCGCGTCGCTCAAATGATGGATGCTCAGCACATTGATGCCTCACCTGTATTAGATATTGGCACGCTTGACCGCCAAGGTAGCACTGCAGAAAAAATCGAAGCCTACGACAACAAGCCTCAACCATAATTCACCCACTGATGACTCTCAGTGGTCGTTATCGATTACCGCAATGCATTGCTGGCTTTTGCCGAAAGATTGCCAGCATGATTCATAATATGAAAAATAACACTCTGCTCATGCACACCCGTCACTAAGTGAGCACCCGGACCTTGTGCATAAATACCGACGTCTTCTCCCCCATGGGTTTCTGATTCAAGTCGCACGAGGGCTTCTTGATGAAAACCAGACGCTTGTGTATCAACTTCAGTTAAATCCTTTCGACCCGTGATCGCGCCTTTCTTATCACCGTAAACGCTATCACTGTCGGTTTTATTGGCATTATCACGATGACCCAAACCATTCATGTAACCCAAAGTCGTATACGGCAAATCATCATCGGCAAGCGCATAGTCAGATGAGCCAACGTTAATCACCTTACCTAGAATGGGATTGCCTCGCCTAGGGTAGCCCGCCATCGTAAACACGTGACTGTGATCCGCCGTCACGATAATTAGCGTTTCGGTATCACGGGTGGCATCCACTGCCGCCTGCACGGCATTGGATAATTCAATGGCATCGCTGAGTGCATTATAGGCATTACCTGCATGATGGCCGTGATCAATACGCCCCGCTTCAACGGTTAAGAAAAACCCTTTATCGTTTTTATCCAGTAGCTCAATAGCGGTTTTGGTCATTTCACTTAGGGAGGGCTCGCCTGCCACATCATCTTTACGATCAGCCTCATAACGCATATGGCTTTCATTGAACAAAGCAAAAACATGGGGCGTGCTTTGCACGTTTATCGCATCGAAGCCCGCTTGATCCATAACGTACTGGCCATCTGGGTATTGCTGTTGCCACTGTGCTATTAAATTACGACCATCAGTACGATCACCTTCAATGCCAGTGGTTTTTTCAGTTGAATTTTGTGAGGCGTCTTTTGCTAAGAAATGGCGACGCCCGCCACCCATCACAACTTCAAGACCGTCTACATCTAAACCGTCAAAACGGCTTTCTAAGTTACGCTCAAAGTACACCAGTTGCTCTGCGATATCTTTGCAACCCGCCTTCACGGCTAATGGCGGCATGTCCGATATATCTTCCCAATCACGGTTAGGACTTTTTGCATAGGTTGAGGCAGGGGTTGCATGGGTAATACGGGCCGTTGTAACAATGCCCGTGCTCATGCCGGCAATTTCAGCTAACTCTAATGCCGTTAATAACTCGTTACCTGCCATTGACGCGCAGTCGTTATAGACAACACCTTCGGCAACACCAATGACCCCAGCATCGGTTTTTACACCCGTCACCATTGCCGTCATTGTTCCGGCTGAATCCGGTGTTTGCGCATCAACATTATACGTTTTAGATAAACCTGAAAACGCAAAACGGCCAAAACTTAATTGATTTTCTTCACCTGTTTGACCACGTCGTTGCCCTTCTAAAATACGCGCGGCGGTCACGGTCGAGATCCCCATGCCATCACCCACAAATAAAATGATATTTTTGGCACTGCCTTTATTATTATTGATGGCCTGATGATGCTGAATAGCCGCGTCTATTTTATCTTGCCCACTCACAAACCAAACATTAGAAGACTGCTGATTGAGGTTGACCAAAGCATCAAGTTTGCCATCCGAGGAATCTTTTTTACTGCACGCAGTTATCAGCAATACAGAAAACATAACCGTAACAAAAGGAAAAAATGAGCGCATAAGCAAACCTTTGATAAGTCTTATTATGAGTAACGTGCCCGGGCACAATATACATAAATTAAATGAAGAGCATACACTATAAAAAAATAGTATACGAAAGCGAGATAAATAATATTTATTTACGTTTAGCTTTAAAGTTTTGAACCTTACTGTGCACTCCACGACTGAGCGTGCGTGTATTTTCTTCTAGTAAATCGACACCCCAAAGAATAAGCACCACCACAAACGATAATTTGATGGCTTCTAACAAATGATTGGTTGAGATCATAACGCCAATGGCCGCTAGCACCCATATGGTGGCTGCGGATGTCACCCCCACCACCGACCCGTCTTTCGCCAACATAACACCAGCGCCCAAAAAACCGATACCGGTAATCACTTGCCCAACCACACGAGAAGGGTCAACCACAGAGCCTTCTAATAAAAAAGCGGTGGATAAAAACAAGTACGTACCCAAAATAATTAACGCCGAGGTACGAATCCCCACGGGCTTACCTCTTAGCTGGCGCTCAAGGCCGATAATGGTGGCGCAAAAAATAGCACTCCCAATGGCTGGCCAACTATAAGGCTCTATAGAGAATAACGTTTCCCACTCCATATAAGGCTATGACTCCACGACCTGTTGGTTTCGCATGAATTCATGGAATCCAATTTGCTCTAAATGTTCATTGACCAGCGCACGTATCGCGTCATTACTTTCTAATGTGAGTGCCTGACGCAATAACTGCTGACTGTCTACTAGCGACATACTGCGAATTAAGTATTTAATTTTTGGCAACTTCGCAGCGCTCATGGATAAACGCTTGATCCCCATGCCCATCAACAGCACAAGCGCAATGGGATCTGCTGCCATCTCACCACATAAACTTAAGTTCAAATTATGGCTGCGCGCAAGATCTACAATCCGTTTTACTTCATGCAAAACCGCAGGGTGTACATGATCATAACGATCCGCCACTTGGGCATTATTACGATCAAGGGCCAGTAAGTACTGACTTAAATCGTTTGAACCGATAGAAATAAAGTCGATGTATTTCGCCCAAAATGGAATCTGAGAAATCGCCGCAGGCACTTCAATCATTACACCCACTTTAGGACGACTAACCGTCATGCCCTCTTCTGCCAGCTGAGCAAGGGCGTCCTCTAATAACTCTAAAAATGTGGTCACCTCAGACGTTGAAATCACCATGGGTAAGAGTATGTGTAAATTATCTTGACCACTGGCCGCACGAATCATCGCGCGCACTTGCGTCATTAGCAGTTGGATATTATCAAGCGTGAACCGAATTCCGCGCCAGCCAAGTGCCGGATTTTCTTCATGGTGAATAGGAAAATAAGGCAGCTGTTTATCACCCCCAATATCGAGTGTGCGCATATACACCGGTTTATTTTCGTACGCGTGCAATACACGTTCATATACTTGAACTTGTTCGTCTTCGTTAGGAAAACTATCGCGCACCATGAACGGGATTTCAGTGCGGTATAAACCCACACCTTCTGCACCGCTTTTTAAACCCGGTGTAATATCAGCTAACAAACCCGTATTGGTAAAAAGCTCAAACGTATGGCCGTCTGTTGTTTGAGCAGGTACATCTTTTAATAACGATAATTGTTTTTTTAAGCTTTTTTCTTTTTGAACTAATTTTTTAAATTCATCCGCGACAACATCACTCGGGTACAAAATAATTTGCCCTTCGTTGCCATCTACAATAACGCGATCGTCATTGGCTAAGCCTTTTAAAATACCAATGCCCATCACCGCAGGAATACCCATGGCATTAGCCAATACGGATGTATGAGAAAGACTTGAGCCTTCAAAACACACAATACCCGCTAACTTATTCACAGGCACCGCTGCAATATCCGATACACTGACTTGTATACCCACTAACACAACCGGGCCATCAATCAGGCTAACGTCAATACCTTTTGCGCCGCGCCATGAGTTATATAACTTGTTACCCAAATGTAAAATGTCTTCGGCTCGTGCACGAAAATACGCATCGTCCATCGCATGAAAAATTTCAGAGTAATGATTAATGGCAAGTTTTAACGCGTAAGGCAGCCAATGGCCCAGCCGAATCTCTTGAATAACTTTATCGATTAACGCTTGGTCTGCCAGTAGCATTTTATAGGCATCAAAAATCGCCGAAACGGAATCGGGCATATCAGACCCCAATGCTACTTGCTCATTTTTAATATCGTGCTTAACCGTCTCTAATAATTGATGCAAACTTTCAATGGTCGCGTCAATATCTTTGCATTCAGCATCAGGAACCGTATTCAATTCACCGCTTAGACATAGCCGAACATTACCAATACCAATACCTGGCGCGCCCTTGATGCCCATATAGCGATCATTCTGATCTTCAATTTTAGATTCCATTGGAATATCAGAAACAATCAAGGCTAACTGTGACGCCAAGGCGACTAAAAAACCTTCACTTTCTTTATCAAGCAGTTCAGCTTGACGGCTTTGTACAACCAGCACCCCGATGACCTTACCAAACAGAACTAACGGCACACCGCAAAAGCTAACGAATTTTTCTTCTTGGGTTTGAGGCAAGTAAAAATAGTAATCATGGGCCGCTGCTTCTTTAACATTCACAGGGTGGCGGCTTTTTGCGACCAACCCCACGAGGCCTTTACCATGGGGAATCATCACCGAACTTTTATAGCTCAATCCATGACTGGCAAGTAACACCATATTTTGATCAGAATTGGCTCGATACAAACTGCACACATCCGATTGAATAACATCACTGATGGAATCCACAATTAATCTCACCTGCTGAGCCGGTGATTCAGCAAGGGCCACCTGCTGAACAATACGTGTTAATTGTAAGATGGTGTTATTCATAACGATCTCAAAAAAGTAAACGACACTTGCCAAAACTAAGCTGGCAAGTGTAGCAGTTTTTAACGTATTTTATTGACCAAGCTCGCACAACGAACTTAACAGCGCCAGAAATGCCGCGACTGAAGGCTTAGGCGCCGTTTCAGACAAAGTATGGTAGCCCGATGTTGGTATCTGTAATGTGGTACCGTCAACCAAACCATTTGATGCCGAAATAATTCGCCCTAATTCAGTGGACCCCATAGAGTGTGGCGACTCACCTTTTGCAACCAGTTCTTTGTTTAACTTTTCGACGTAAGCATCTTTAAATAAATAACTAATCCCCAATTGCTCACATGTATTTTCTAGTTTTTTAGTCAACGCTTCATTGAACGGTGCATTAGCATCTTGGTGACGCAACACTAAATGCTGGGCACTGGCTGCTTCGATATCTGGAAACGGACTCGTATCCACCACAATTAGCTGGTTGGTCGAACCACCAAAGCGACGGAACCATTCCAATAAATAACGCCAGCTTTTACCAGCCTCTTCTTGAGCCGTAAAAAATGCGGTGCCTTGAAAGCCACGTTCGAACAAATACACCAATGCTGCCGCCGTCAATACATTATCTAACTGACCTGCAATAGTGTTGGGTTGTATTTTTAATTTATCACTAAAAGCGACAGGGGTACCCGCAACCAGGTGCTCTAACCCGTCAAGTTCGAAGATCAGATTATTACGATATTCACAAATATAGGCATTCACAATATCGCCACGGCCACGGTAAGCACCAGACCATGGCTCATACGCGTATACCGATTCATTTTGAAAGCGGTATACAATTTTTTTCATCAGCAGTTCGGCCACTGAATTACCAAGCAAATCAGATCGAGCACCTGAGACAAACGCCGCGTATTGAAATTCATTAGGGCCAGTACACATCAAGCCATGGCGATCTATGTGGGCTGAAAACATCAAGCTATCGGGGTCATTACCTTGGGCCACTAACAAGCCTTCATACCACGTCACTTTAGCGCCACGTTCTTCTAATTCACGCTGTAACACTCGAAAGAAAGAATGCTCGGCCCCCACCACACTTGGGTTTCGTAACAGCGATGACAATAGGTCGAGAAAGCCATCGGGAATGTCGTTGTCAGTAAAAGGATTCGTCATTAACGTGTCCATTAAAATATGAATGACATGGCAATCCGCCATAATGCGCTAGATATCACTGTTCAAGGGGTTTGACAACAAAAATCGGCCCATTGTGATCATGGTAATCAGTATGCCTATTACCAGTTTAGTCGATTACACCGCTCATGCCCCTAAAGCGCATTTCAGCGAACAAGTTAGGATATTTCACGCTAAATACACTACAATGGTGGCCGTTTATTAATGGGCTTTCGCCCTACTCATATTTAGGCCTCTGTCGATGCGGGCCTGCTACTTTAATGGTGATCCATGTCCAAATTCTTCTACAAAGGCAAATCAATGAAAAAGCCGGTTAATAATAGCCCCGGCTTTGAGATCAATAAAACCGTTCGTCTGGGTACCGATAAAGCACCTGCGAACATCAGCGTACAAACAGAAGAGCGTAAATTAGAACTGGTCAGTGTGTTTGAGCAAAATGGCTGGGCCAGCATTATTACTGTGACACCCGACGTAGAAGAAGATATTCGAGACCTGGATATTCTACTGGGCAAACAAGAAGCCGCCAGTGCCGTTAGCCAAAAACAGGCTAGCCGTAATGAGCCATGCCCATGTGGTAGTGGTAAAAAATACAAAAAATGCTGCGCCGCTTAAAATAGTACAATTAAAGTCAGCTAGCGTTAGCTGGCTTTGACTTTAAGCCAATAACTCGGCTCTGACACTGCCATACACTTTAGGGTTAACCCCAAAGTTGGCTTTAAAAAACTTACGAAAACTCGCCTGCGACTGAAACCCCAAACAAGCGGCTACATCCTCTAAACTATAATCTCGCTGATACAAACACACCTTCACTAATTCTCGCCTAACGACTTGACACATTAAAGAATAAGAACTGCCCTCTGAGCTTAATCGCTTTTGTAATCCTCGCGGTGAAATATTAAGTGCATTCGCTAAATGCTGCCCATTAAAGCTGGCGGGGAAATCTCGCATTAATTGGCTCAATGTTCGATATTTAAAATTTTGTTGACGCTTAACCTGCTGCCAAACCTCATTGGCTTTTGTTAGATACACATCGTGCAAACACTCATTTGCACTCAATAACGATAATGGCTCGATCTTACGATCAAATACTATCATCGATAAGGGTGCATCAAACTCAACTTCACAATTAAACAGAGTTTGGTATTCATTGGCATAACTCGGTCTAGGGTAATCAAAATACAGTTTTATCGGCTTAATTGGCTCATCAACTAAATCTAATAATATATTTAAGCAAAAACTATAAAACGTTTCGCTACAAAATCGCTTGTGTGCAGAACCAATGGATTGCTCATAGGGAAAACACAAGGCAATCGAAATTTGTTTTTCATTTTTATACAGTAATGGGAACGGTTTCAAATTTAAACGCGGATAAAATTCAACCAATGTATTTAAACCATCTATTACGTTTTTAGACGTGGCGATTAATCGTGAAAAATCACATGCATTTATTGGCTTAACATGGCGACCGAACTCAAGTCCTATACTCGAACTTGGGCACTGTTCATATGCACTTATTATTAAGCGATGAAAGTTTCTGACTGAATCAAAATCAGAGTGCTTATCATTATCAAGTTTTAAGCTTGGAATTTTTTTAATCGTTGGGTCTTTACTCATGACTTCGAGTAAGAGACGAAAATAAATATCACTAAACATGAGACTGACTCAACACTTGATATTTCAAAGAGAATTATATTTTTATTATTATTCGTCTATTTTTGCCATTAAACATTATTTGGCATGTATAGACGTAGCCGCCAAGAACATCAACCGCAATACTAAATATGGATGCTTTTAACCATATTTCCTAGGTCAAAATAAGACGAAGTAATGAAATACGAACAAACAGACTTTTTTGTTCGCAATCGGTTCGCAAAACACGCTCACTTCAACTTATTATAAAAGTTAAATAATAAAGAGATATCCCATGATCAAACTTTCACACCTTGGTATTTTTTCTGGTTTAATTTCTGTCGGCGTTGTTTTTTGTCATTGACATGCAAGCAACACTCATAGTTGACCCCAGCAATAAAAAGGCGCTGCATTCAGACAGTGGGCCTCTCGCACCCGCTCCACTTACACCAAGCACACAACAATACAGCGATGAAAACGCATTTATTCTCGCCATGGTAAAAGGATTGACCGAACAGCATCGTCATGAAATTCATATGCCCGCTATTCAAATGAGCATGCAAGACTTTCGTGACTTTGTTTTCGAACAATACCCGCACAATGGAGCATCGATTTTCAAAACCATTATGCAGCGTGCATTTCCTGATCATGCTGTTGAAATTATGGCTCTTATCGCAGGACTCGATATGTATGAAAAATGGTATGCCGATAACTTACTTACCTTGAATGACCTCGACCCTCTGACTAAAAATGGAACAATCTGGCAAAAGCGCCATGAAATATTTGGTGATCTTGCCGAAGAAATTTGGCAAACAGAAATTCAAAGCCAAGAGCACAAGCGACAAACGGTTCAACAAACATTAGACACCCTCAATAACGCCACCGATATCTCAATGCAAGAAAGCCTTTATGTTTTACAAAATACACTTAACGAGCTTTATCCTGATGAGCAAGAAAATTACACTCTGAATAAAGGCGTTATTTCCAGTGTGTACTTTCAATTAGAAAGTGTACAAAAAAGCCTTGCTGGCATGACGCTACAAGAAAGACAATCCGCCATATCCCAAAGCAGAAAGCAACTCGGTTTCTCTAAACAAGACATAGAACAATTAGCCATTGAAGATACAAAAAAAGAGCAACGCTGGAAAAATGGCTATCAATATATGTCTGCACATGACCAGCTAAGTCAAAATTACTCAGGAGAAATATTAAACACTAAACTGACAGAATTAAGAGATCAGTATTTTAAAAACGAAGCCGATACGATTACAGCAGAAGAAGACTCTGGGTTTTATAGGTACAACCGGCCAAGACTTTATGGCAGCAACTAAAACAACTGTGCCACCATATTTTCCTAAACAGTAAAAAACACAGTGCAAATCATGAAAAGCGAACGCTTACTAAAAGTTGTTCGCTTTTAAATCTTGGCAGAAAACATTCTACTCCTACACTTACTCTGTCTATTTAGACAAATAATAAGGAGAAGCTAAAAATGACAATGCTAAAAAATTGGGTGAACACTGCTAAGGCCCTAGTAGGTTCATTTATTATGTTATCGCTCATTGCATGCGGTAGCGGCAGTTATGTAGAAAACGCAGACCGTAATGAAGTCATCACATTAGGTGATTCTATCTTTGATTTATCGGGTGATATACAACGCATTCTTGAAGACAAAGCCGGCCAGACATTTCGTGACTACACATTAAGTGGCGCTGAGTTATCCGGTGGTATCATTGCAAATTCAGTTGAGCGTCAATACAGTGATGCAAAATCCACCGATGGTAATATCGAAACGATTGTAATGAATGGTGGTGGTAACGATATTTTAATTCCGGCCATTATTTTAGACCCTTATGGTTGCCGCACTCATTGGTGGCGCTGGAGCATAAGCCGTAATTGTAAGAACCTAATCAACGACCAATACGTTAACTTGGTTAACTTGCTAAACCAAATGAATAGCGATGGTGTGGATAACATTATTTACCTTGGATACTATGAACTACCACGTGGCAACTCAAACTTAACCAGTGCACTTAACTTAGGTGATGATAAGTTAGATCAAGCATGTCGCAATACAACCGCGAATTGCACGTTCTTAGATCCTCGCGGCATGGTTCCAGCACGTGATGTATTAGGTGATAACATTCACCCAACTGCCAATGCTTCACTGACCCTTAGTAATTTAATTTGGCCAGAATTACAGCCTTTACTTTAACTGGCTGGTTTTCATAAAAAAGGCCCGTTGAGCGATCAACTGGCCTTTTTTGTGCGCGCGCGTCTAATCAAACTAGATTTGTTTGATACTTCTTAAATGCATAGGTCAATGCTAATGCGATACAGACCTCAAGCACCATTAATACCCACATCAAAGAGTTAGGCTCATACAAGGCCAACCCTATTCCACGGCTAGTGGCCAACACCCATGAAAAAACCAAACTGAAATAGAGACCACCTAATAACAACTTAGGCTGTAATGAGGTCACGATCATTGCAATCCCTAACCCCAACTGTAGTCCACCATACACACTAAAATATTCAACTTGCGCCGCAGGGTTTAAAAGGCCAAACCCCAAGCTACTGGCTGACAGATCCAGACGAAAAATGCACCAAAGTGCCGACACAATGTACAGCGCACCAATTGCTCTAAGTGTTTTCATACACCCTCCTGTTTTTGGTGCTTACGCCTTAAACCCTCAATTGGCTCACAACCGGACATAATCATCTACACTTATAGAAATAGACAGGATGTGCACTCTAAAACAGCTATGACAGCAAAAGACAGTCACACTCATGGCCTTCCCTCTCATAAAACGATGTTAGGCGTTAATAGCTTAAGAGCGCTCTTTTGGCGCTATCACTTTTGGCTAATCACAGTGCTAGCATCCAGTGTGATTCTCGCCTGCGCTTGGTTCGTTGATAACAACAACAATGAAGCCCACCTCCAAAAAGTCCGTGCAGATGTGCAAAACCAACTCAGTACCATTCGCGCTCGGCTTGAAGGTACCTTAAATAGTAATATACAAGCGGTGAACGGCTTGGTATCAGCCATAAGCATTGAGCCAAATATGTCGCAAAAACGGTTTGCGATGTTTGCAAAACCACTCATTGAGCGTGACAACCAACTTAGAAACATTGGCGGCGCACCTGGCATGGTGATTAGCCTGATGTACCCCATTGAAGGCAATGAAAAAGCCATAGGCCTAAATTACCTAGAAAATGTAAAACAACGCCAAGGCGCAATTATGGCCCGTGATACCGGCCAATTAGTCTTAGCTGGTCCGGTTAAACTATTACAAGGGGGGCAGGGTTTTATTGGCAGGATCCCTGTGTATAGCGAAAACATAGAAACGGGGGAACGTCGATTTTGGGGGCTTATCTCAGCCGTCATTGATGCCGATGAACTTTACAGCGTCAGCGGTTTATTTGATGATGATTTGTCGCTCGATTTAGCCATATTTGGCCATGACAAACGATTTTCTAATGGCACCACTTTCTATGGCAATGATGGCATATTTTCCAAATACCCTGTGCTTGCCTTTATCGAACTCCCATTTGGTAATTGGCAGTTAGCCGCCATACCTAAAAATGGCTGGCCAAGCGTTGCCGATAACGTATGGCAATTCAGATTGATTATCACTCTAATATCATTGTTAATATTAGCCCCTTTGTTAATACTAACGTGGTTAGGCACGCATCATCGCGAGCAGCAGTTACGTTTAAAAGCATTATTTGAATTATCACCACTGGGCATCGCTCTTAATGACTTTAAAACCGGTAAATATATTAATGTTAATAAACGTCTCGCTGAGGATACCGGTTACACACTTAACGAACTTGAAAGCCTCAGTTATTGGGACTTAACCCCTAAAAAATATAAAAAAGAAGAGGCAAAACAATTAGAAAGTTTAATTAATACTGGTGCATACGGCCCCTATGAAAAAGAATACATCAACAAACAAGGTATTGCCTACCCAGTTTTGCTCAATGGTATCTTAATCAAGGACAGTCAAGGTCGGAAATTAATTTGGTCTTACATCCAAAACATTTCATTGCAAAAGCAAGCCGAGAATAAATTACAAGAAAACAACAAGCAACTTGAACTGATCATTAATAGCACTCAAGTGGGAATTTGGGACTGGCAAATACAAACTGGCGTTCTAACCGTGAACGAACGTTGGGCAAGTATCATCGGCTACACCATTGCAGAACTTGGAGACATTAGTATCGAAACATGGTTAACCCATGCCCATGCCGATGACCTTGAAGATTCTGGTAATAAGCTTCAAGCACACTGGGATAATGAAACTGAATACTACACATTTGAAGGCCGAATGAATCATAAAGCGGGCCATGACATATGGATTTTAGACACAGGTAAAGTCATTGAATGGGATGAATATGGCAAACCAAAACGCATGGTCGGCACACATCTTGATATTACCGAAAAGAAATTAGCCGAACAAAATCTTGCAAAAACAAATGAATCGCTTGAATCACAAATTCGTCTTGTTAAAACCATCGCCAGTGCACAACGTGACTTTATTAAAAATTCAGATTACAACGCTGCATTTAAAAACTTAATAAAAAACATTAATTTACTCACCGATAGCGAACTTTCATTTATCGGAAATGTATATTATGAAAACGGCAAATCCACTATCAAGGTAATTGCATTCAATGGCATTGACGAAAATAGTATAGACGCTGAACTCAAAATTAAATTTGAACGTGATGGGGTTACTTTCTCTAGATCTGACAATCTTTTCGTAGAATCCGCAAACAGCCAAGTACCTCTATTTTTGAACAACGCAGAATTGCACGTTGAGTCATCTTTGATTCCTGACAATCACCCGAAATTAAAAAATTATATCGCCATCCCTATTATTCAAAAAGGCACATGCCTTGGCATGATTGGACTGGCCAATCGAGAAATGGGGTTCGATATTAACCTTGTAAACTGGTTATCACCCTTAACTAACACCGTTGGTCAGTTAATTGAACGAGTCGAAACGATAAGAGAAAAAGAGAAATCAGAATTAGCATTAATTGATGCAAAAAATGAAGCCGAATCAGCTGGCAAGGCAAAAACAGAGTTTTTAGCCACCATGAGTCATGAAATTCGTACCCCCATGAATGGTGTGCTTGGGATGTTAACATTGCTACAGAAAAGCAAACTAACACCAGAACAAATTAAAAAAGTTGATATCGCCAAAATAAGTGCAGAATCATTATTGTCGATCATAAATGATGTTTTGGACTTTACAAAAATCGAATCAGGAAAACTCGAATTAGAATCGGTCAGTTTTAATATAAGAAATTTGGTTGATGAAGTTTGCCAGTCTATGGCCCTACGGATCCAAGAGAAAAATATTGATCTAGTGATTGATTCAAGCGGCTTAACACAAGATCATATTACATCCGACCCTGTTAGAATTCGACAAGTATTAACCAATCTTATTGGCAATGCGGGGAAATTCACCTCTCAAGGTGAAATAATAGTTAAAAGCCAATTACTAGAAAAAGACAATACGACTGTTTTACAGTGCGAAATCATTGATAGCGGCATAGGCATACCCGATCAGCATATAAAAAAACTATTCATCAGTTTTTCTCAAGTTGATGCCAGTACTACACGTAAATTTGGCGGCACCGGCTTGGGGCTAAGCATTTGCAAGCGAATATGCGAATTAATGGAGGGAACGATATCTGTCACAAGCAAGGAAAATATTGGCAGTTGCTTTAGTTTTCAAATACCGATTGAAAAACCTAAAATCGATCAACCATCAGCGATACCCAGCAACATATCTAAGCTAAATATTTTAATTGTTCATTCCAATGAGAAATCTGTACAGGCCATTATTAATCAATTACAACAGTGGGGAAATACTCCACATTTTTGCCACGGCGGTGCTAAGGCTCAACATATTATTGCTCAACAAGAATTTGATTTGATTTTTATTGATAACACACTCAATGACATGACCGGCATAGAATTGGGAACGTATATTCATACTAACCACCCTGTTTCAAATGCTCGCTTAGTATTAATGACAACCGTCAATCACACACCCTACGATGAAGACATGCGCAAAGCAGGGTTTAATATTCATTTCTCTAAACCTGTCACAGCCCAAGATTTATTTCTTTGTCTTGATTTCTCTGTCGCACAGACGCCTATCAATAATGCGCAAGCAACGCAGGCCAACACCCTCTTATCATTACCAGAAAATGCACGAATACTATTAGTAGAAGATATTCCATTTAATCAAGAAGTCGCGATCATGTTGCTCGCTGAAATGGGAGTGACTGCGGATGTGGCCAACAACGGTGAAGAAGGCGTAGAAAAAGTAAAAACAGCACTAAAACAAAACAAAGCATATGATGCCATTTTAATGGACTGTCAAATGCCCGTAATGGATGGCTACGATGCAACACGGGCGATCCGCCAGTTAGAAGAAACCTCTAACCATAAAGTTCATATCATTGCCATGACCGCAAATGCAATGAGTTCCGATCAAGAAAAATGTTTGGCCGCAGGAATGGATGACTACCTTACAAAACCTATAGACGAAGATCGTTTATTAAAGACACTACTTAAGTGGTTAACCGTTCAATAATGATATTCAATTCGAGCCACGTAATAATCCCCTGTCGGTTTCCCTTTTTTGATTTCTTCAATATTCGTTAAGCCTTCATATACCAAAATACGTTTTGTGGACTTATCATAAGTTAACTTGATTGGGTCAACTAAGAGACGCAACAAAAAATTACTAGGTGCCAACGAAAACGTTATCGTGCTATCGCCCTGAGAAACGGGTGTTAGAGAAAAATCAATTAGTTGCGCTCTAGTGGGTGCCAGAAATTCAAAGTCTAATTCCTTATTATCAAGTAAGGTATCCCAATGCTGAATAAGCATTTGATCAAATCCTGCATCCACCACCATCATAGGCACTTGCTCAATCACCGCATTAGCGGCATCTGATTCACTCTGGTAGCGAACTTTTATGCCATCTGCTTGCTTTGTCACTTCTACCAACGTGCCCACACGGGAATCTTCAAAATAGACTAACGGTGTCATTAGGTTATGTGTGAAGTCCAATGATTTTTTTGCAAAAACCTGATCTTGCGCATCAACATAGACCACAGATGTTGCCTCATATTGATTCTGCTTATTTAAAAATACATCGTGGCGCTCGGTATAAAGCACCGCTTTGGATTCCACATCATAAGCCACGCCTTCAAATGAAAACCTATTGGTTATTTCTTGTGACGTTGCGCAAATTGATGCCGACATAAAAAAAATAACGCTAAACAGAATAATTTTCATTTGATGCTCATTTTGTGTGCGCAATTGTTAAATAACATTTTATTAGATCCGATAATGACAAACCCGATTACAGTCCATTGAAACACTGCTACTGGCAAAAAACGATGATTAATCTCAATTCGGTCTGGGTTTAATTGAGAACCGGCATAGTAACTAAGCGGGCCTAATGCTCCTAACATCAGCACCATCAACCAAGGGAAATCGAACAACCAATTTAATGAGCGCTTTAGCGTCAATGCAAATGCAAGCCATAACAATACTAGCCACGCTGGAATTAACACTTCATAGCTAGCAATCGCGGGCTGTAATTGATAAATGTCTAGATTCATTAATATTGAATCGGTTAAAACACCCAAAAATACAACAACAGCACATAACATACCCAGTGCTTTTCTATTGTTAGACACAGCAACTGAATGTAAAAGCAAACACAGCAACAAACTAGCCCCTAACATTAACGGCCCCATAACCAGTGCAAACCACGTGCACTGAAATAGCAGAATGTTAATGATTAAATGCATTTTATCTTTAGCCATGAGTATTTACCCATGCTTTGGCTTTCTCCACATCATGTCGAGATGCCTTAGCCACTAACGGCAAGCGTATCCAGTCTGGCAATAATGCCAGTAGTTTTAAGCAATAGGTAAAACGCTTCGGAAAGTGAATATCAAATGTCCCACCAGACAATCCTTTATCAATACGCTGTGCAGCGTCTTGCGCACTGAGCAGAAATGGCATTGGGAAATCATTTTTATCGGTTAATGGCGTTTTGACAAAACCTGGGCTCACGACTCGCACATCAATTCCTTCATGTACAAGATCCGCGCGAAGTGTTTCAGCAAAATAACGCACAGCCGCTTTTGATGCGCCATATGCGCCCGCCCTTGGTAAGGCCTGATAGGTAACACTACTAGCAACAAAAACCAGCTGAGGCGATTTAGAAGGCGCACGTGATCGTGTAGCTCGCAACAAAGGCAATACCGCATCAACTACATTGACTGCACCAAAAAAATTAGTTTCAAGCACACGTCGAATTTTATCGCGCTCTATTTTGTATGAATCAATATACTCACAAGTACCTGCATTAATAATGACTTTATCTAACTCACCACTAACACGCTGAATGCGGTCAACCGCGTATTCTAGGCTCTTGTCATCTGTTACATCTACGGCCAAAGGCAGTAAATTAAGCTGACCATCGCTTAAGGAATCTAGCTCTGTTTGATTGCGCGCACTGAACCAAACACTGTGCCCTTGCTCTGCATAGCGCTGAGCCACCGCGAGACCGATTCCGCTTGATGCACCAATCACCCAAATATTCATTTTAACCTCCGTCATGTCACTAACAATACGTGGGGCTTACAGGAATAGATCATTCAGACCAAATAATAGATGATGCTGACGAGTCTGATTTTATTGTTATTGCGCTCTTTAAGATAAGTATGAAATAAAAGCTATTTTGTTATATCCGTTAGCGATCATTTATTGCGGTCCATCATTTTATTAACGATATAAAAAAAGTGGCTAAGCCACTTTTTTATTATACATTGAGTATTTTTTCATCTCGACAAATGGGTTTAGCAAAAACCAAGTGCGATACCCCGATGGCTCGCTCAGCGAATCCCGCTTCACAATAACTCAGATAAAAACGCCACATACGTTTAAAGTCTTCACTATAGCCTTGCTCGGTAATGGTTTTTTCTGCTTGATTAAATGCCACATGCCACGCCTTTAAGGTGCGCGAGTAATGCTGGGCATAATCTTGCAGTTGCACCAATCGTAAATCGCTTGAGCGTTTGGTGGAATCTAGCATTGCCGCAATCGAGGGAATACAACTGCCAGGGAATATATAACGCTGAATAAAATCCACATCATTTTTAGCTTGCTCATAACGCTGATCTTCAATGGTAATTGCCTGCACTAACATGACACCATTTGGTTTTAACAACGATGCACACTTATCAAAAAAGGTATCAAAGAACTTCCAGCCCACGGCTTCTATCATCTCGATGGATACCAGTTTATCAAACTGCCCTTCTAGATTACGATAATCTTCTTTAAGCAGTGTGATTTTATCTTCTAGGCCTTCTGCTTTAACTTGTTGCTCAGCGTACAAGTATTGCTGTTCAGAAATGGTCGTGGTCGTCACTTTACAGCCATAATTCTTAGCGGCATAAACAGCAAAGCTTCCCCAACCGGTACCAATTTCAACCACATGGTCTTGCGCAGTTAAATTTAATTTGTCGCATATGGTTTTTAATTTATTAAGCGATGCTTGCTCCATCGTTGAGTCGTCACTGGGAAAGATGCCGGACGAATACATCATGGTCGGATCTAAAAATAATTTAAAGAAATCATTTCCCAGGTCATAGTGAGCTGCAATATTACGGCGCGAGCCCTTTTCAGTGTTTTGATTTAAAAAATGAAACATTTTTAAAAATGGCTTTGATACCTTAGCAAGACCGCCTTCTAAGCCATTTAATATATCCATATTACGGACCATGACACGCATCAAACGCGTTAAATCCGACGTGGTCCAATCCCCTGTCATATACGCTTCTGCCGCGCCAATACTGCCACCTGTCATAATATCGCTGTATGCATGAGCATCGACAATGATTAGCTCTGCGTAAAGATCGTGGCCAGGTTCTAATGCTTCACCAAAACGGGTTATATCATCATTATCTTTAATAACAATACAGCCTGTATGCAGTTTTTCTAACTGCTTTAATACTAGGTTTTTCGCAATTTGGGTAAGCATAGCGGGACGTACTTTTTTAACTGAAGTACTGGCAACTGAATTCATTATCACTCCGTTTCGGGACGTCGCCCGTCATCTTCATTATTTATTATGGCTAGCAGGTTTTACAATAGAATCTGGGTGGTCATAAAAAGGGGCTTTCTTAAGCCACAATTTCAGCGCCTGCCAATATATTCCCAGCACTATTTTTACGGTCATAAGGGGATATTGGATTAAACTTTTCGAAAAATAGGGCTGCCATGATTTTTTCTCTAGCATCAGTGTGGCATCAAAATGTTTATCTACGCCCTGTGCTTGCTGCTGAGTATTGTCCATGTGGATATGCAGCGTTTCAACTGGCGCTGAAACCACCCAGTTATATTGCATGTTCATAGGGTTAAAAGGGGACACATGAAATTGCTTATCGAAGTGAAAAACATGATGACGATCACCTTTCGCTTCATATTGTCGATCACCTGTATCCTCGCCCACTAGCAATACATAAGCATGACGCTCACCCCAAGGCGTATTGGTTATTTCAGCCATGATGGCGAGTAAGTTTTCATTTTCATCAAAGCAATAATAAAAACTGACTGGGTTAAACACTAAATTAAAGTAACGCACATGAGTTAACAATCGTACATGCTTGATTGCAGGAGTGGTCTTTTCATGCTCTAAAGCGTAGCGATTGATGTTGTCGATGACCGCTTGTTTTAAATTCGGGTTATCCGCATGGAAATAATCTTTTCGCTTAAAGCGGGCTAAATTAAACCAGCTAAACCCAGCAAACCATTTTTCATTAAATAGCGTTTCTAATTCATCTAAGTCTAGATACAACATAAACATGTCATAGGAGAATTCATTTTTTATTGGCATGAAACGGCGGTGTCGTACCTGACCTTGGTATACACAACTGTGCAATGAACGTTCTTGCACACTCATAAAGTGATTCCGAACTGTTTCACCACTCTCAATGCGCTGTTAACACCGTCTTCATGAAAACCATTAAACCAATATGCACCACAAAAATGGCTTCGGTTATGGCCACTTATTTCGTTATGACGCTGCTGTGCGTGAATACCATCTAGGGTAAACACCGGGTGTGCATAACTGTATTGAGCCAAAATTTTACTTGGGTCAATTTCTTGTGCGCGGTTCAATGTGACTAACACCGTCTCAGGTGCATCGGTGAAGTTTTGAAGCATGTTCATATTATAGGTCAGCATTGCGGTGTCGCTTTTACGCTGTGGAATATGATAATTCCAACTGGCCCATGCTAACTTACGCTTAGGCATCATGCTATCATCCGTGTGCAAGATCACATCATTCTTTTGAAATGGCAGTGCACCTAAAATATCACTTTCAAGCTGAGTAGGCGCATCTAGCATTTTTAATGCTTGATCGCTGTGACAAGAGAAAACAACTTGATCAAATTCAAAACGTTGCTCATGGCTATGTAAAATCACACCATCGTTGTTGCGCTCTACTTGTGTGATCGGTGTATTCAAATGTATGCGATCTTTATAAGGCTGCGTAATCGGTTCGATATAAGACTGTGAGCCACCCGAGATCACGCGCCATTGTGGGCGCTCATCAACACTTAACATGCCATGATTATTAAAAAACTGTAAAAAGAATTTAAGTGGGAAGTCCATCATCACGTCTTCTGATGCAGACCATATTGCAGCCCCCATTGGCACAATGTAATGATTAACAAACGATTTTGAATAGCCATGCAGAGCAACAAATTCTCCTAAGGTTTGCTGATCATCGATTTCGTTATTAGCAAGAGCGGCGACAGTTTGTTTATTAAAACGTAAGATGTCTTTTACCATGCGAATGAAAGACGGTCTGAATAAATTACGGCGCTGTGCAAACAAGCTATTCAGGCTCGTACCATTGTATTCAATACCCGTGTTTTCATCGCGGACACTAAAGCTCATATCTGACGCTTCACTTGCCACACCTAGCTGGTCCATGAGCTTGATAAAATTTGGATAAGTCCAATCATTGAACACAATAAACCCTGTATTCACAGGATAAATTTTACCTCCCAGTTCTATGGGTTTTGTGTGTGTATGGCCACCTAAATAATCATTCGCTTCGAACAATGTCACTTCATGCTCGCGGCTTAATAAATGCGCCGATGTTAAACCCGCAATACCAGAGCCAATAACCGCTATTTTTTGTTTATTCACAGCTTTCCCTTAATCTTTTGCTCTAGTTCATGCGTTTTTTCAAGAATGTAATAATGCGTCTTAATACCGGCACATGTTCATATAACAATGCGCCACCATCCACGTAATCTTGATGGTAAAATACTTTATCGTTGAATCGAATATGGCTACTACCATTGACATAAATGGTGTTGCCACTGTTTAGTTTAGGGTGTCGATAGGCCATAGTCCATGTCAGCATTGCGCTGTCTTTTTTAATAAACTCGTCATGGAATTTAAATTGGCAAAACTGCACATTTTCATAAATAGACGCGCAGTAATCTCGAAAAGCGCCAATACCGTTAATGTCATGGAAACAATCTTTAAATTCCATGTTATCGCCATAGACCATTTCTATGATGCCGCTTTTACACGTGTCGATACTCAATGTGTTGTATAAATGCTTAAACGAGTCGACTAATAGCTGCGATTGCCTAAGATCAGTCACACCTTGCTGGCTATTCATGACGCTCTCCCACTTGCTTGGCACGATCATTATCGCGGCCCTCTTGCAAGATACGACTAGGTATTGGGTTTAGATCATGCACAATGCCAATCGCATTCATCATTTTTAGCACATAGTACGATATGTCAATTTCCCACCAGTAAAAGCCTTGTCGAGTGGATGTGGCAAAACGATGATGATTATTATGCCAACCTTCACCTAATGTAATAAACGCCAACCAAGGATTGTTACGACTGTGATCCTTGGTTTTAAAACGACGCTTACCGTATATGTGACCCAAAGAATTAATCGTAAATGTGGCGTGAAATAAAATAACGGTTGAAACAAAAAAGCCCCAAATTAACATTTGTAAGCCGCTGGTTCCCAGCGCAGGCCAATACGCATTTAATACTTCGCCTAATATAAAGGTGAACAATGCTAATACGGCTGGCGCGATGATGTCGAATCGATTTAAAAAGCGAAGCTCAGGGTATTTTGCCCAATCTTTTATCACACTGTAATCGGTTTTAAAGGCGGCCTCACAAATAAACCAGCCCACATGGGACCACCAAAAACCATGACGAACGGGCGAATGTAAATCTTGCTCTTCGTCACTGTGTTTATGATGTTTTCTGTGATGACTCGCCCACCACAATGGGCCTCGCTGTGCTGAGCTATTACCAATGAATGCAAAAATAAACTGCCAAACCCTATTCACTTTAAAGCTACGATGAGAAAAATATCGGTGATAAAAAGCGGTAATCACAAACATCCGCGCCCAAAAGAAAAATAAACAGGCAATCACAGCAACAGGGCTTATCCCGACCCAAACAACCCCTAAACACATGGCATGAACAAAGAAAAACGGTAAGCAACGAATCCAATTAATATGCCGACTATTTTCATCAACCTCTGGACCGGTTACTGCTTCAGAGTCTACCCAGCGAATGATATTGCGCCAAAGCGTTTCACTGCGGGGCTTTGACGTATCGAACTGCTTTGAACTCATGACAAACCGTACTCCTTCTTTTTATTTTCTGACACAGGGTCACTTAACTGTTTAAAATACATCTTGGTTTGAGCTACCGCTGTTTTATGATCAACCACAGGTGAAACATACCCACATTGTTTTATTTGTTGAGCGCTTGGCTGATGAATACTTTTTTTATCCAAAGAAGCAAGCTCGGGCACATATTGACGAATAAATGTGCCCGCTTCGTCAAAGCGCTGAGACTGTCGCGTAGGATTAAAAATACGAAAATAAGGAACGGCATCGACACCAGTAGAAGCCGACCACTGCCAACCACCATTATTCGATGCTAAATCGCCATCCACTAAGTGCTGCATGAAAAACTGCTCACCTAAACGCCAGTCAATAAACAAATGCTTGGTTAAAAACATGGCGGATACCATACGCAGTCGATTGTGCATCCAGCCTGTTTCAACCAGTTGGCGCATCGCAGCATCGACCAATGGGAAGCCCGTTCGCCCTTCACACCACGCTTTAAATAATTTGTTATTGTGTTTCCACGGTAATTGATCTGTATGAGATTTAAAGGGTTTATAACGACAAATCTCAGGGCAAGCGACCATTAAATGACGGTAAAAATCTCGCCAAATAAGCTCTACTACCCACGTTTTAACGCCTTCATTATCTAATCCATTGGGCAATGTCACTGCACTTTGAAAACACTGGCGAACACTTATGGCGCCAATGGCTAGATACGCTGACAATTTTGATGTGCCCGTAACGCTGGGAATATCTCGTAACTCATGGTATTGATATATTTGCTCATCGACAAACTGCTCTAATAAGCTAAGCGGATATTCTTCTCCCACTGGCCATAATGTTAACCAAGTCTGTTTTTGTTCAGCACTAACATCCGTTACACCTTTAATTTTAATGCTGTGTAATATGCTTGAATCTGGTTTTATTTTAATGGGATTTTGTGTATTAGGCTTTCGATATAACGGGCGAGATTTCTCATTTAATTCAGATAAATAAACATTTTTAAACGCCGTAAATACTTTGTAAAAGCTATCTTGTTTATTTTTAATTTCGCCAGGAGGAATTAAGCATTGGTCATGCAAACTATGAATCGAGATATCTTTTACCGCTAATTGGGCGCTCACCAGCTCTGTTAGCTGTGCTTCGTTCCATTCGTATTCATGATTAAAATACACATGCTCAATGGCGTATTTCTTCACAACAGAGGCAAGCTTAGCGGGCACACCAGAAAAATCTTTAGCATCAATAATGATCAAAGGAACACCAAGCGCCTGCAAACTAGATGCAAGCTCAGCTAATTGGCGCAAAATAAAATCTTGTTGTATTGGCGCAACATAGTGTATTTGCCACTGCCCCGGCGTTAAGCAATAAACCGCAACGGTGGCGTCTGCCTGCATAGACGCATATAAAGCAGGGTTATCATGTACGCGCAAATCACTGCGAAACCACATCAGATTCATGTTCATCTACCCTAGTGTTAATTCTACGTACGAGTTATTCATATGTTTTGCCAACGCACAACCACTTAAATACGCGGCTTCAACGCCATCCACAGCTACATTTGATAATAAGTAATCACCACAGATGAATAACCCATCGTCGCTGCTTAAAAAGCCTTTGGCATCATACGAAAAATTGGTGTCTTTTGAATATAACCAACGATGGGCATAATCACTTTTTATCAGTAATGGCTCTGCACATAATTGTGACAGTTCATCGGCTAGCTCATAAACTACTTTATCTTTTGAATAGTCTAATCTTTTTTCACTCCACTGCTGGCTGGCTTGCACACAATACACATGTAAACCATGGTCATTATTGCGTTTTGCCTTACTATTTTCATAACTAATACGGGCGAGGTTATCATTGGGCGCATCGTGTAAGTTAGGAATGCTTAATGGCTTTTCTAGGGCAAGCATCGCAACCCACTGAGGGAAAATAGTGACGTCTTTTAACGTCGACTTAAGGGGATTGCCATCCGGAATCAATGCATAAGTTTGCGGGGCAGGACTGGCTAAAACAATCTCATTAGCATATGCAAATAAAACATCTTTTTCATTTTCCTCACGAAAGATGCTCCAACCATTTTCATTTTTAATAATTGCGCTTATACGCACATCAAATTGTGCATCGACATCGTCTGCAAGTGCACGAGTAAGGCTAGAGCTTCGTGGTGTGCCCACATATTGAATTTGATTATCACTTTGTAACCAGGGGGCTAAATATTGCTGATCACACCAATGATTAACCGCTTTTTTAAAATCATGGGTTGTTGCACTAAAACTCAACGCACCCAAGTCAAAACTCACGGCGTGCTCTGCCCCTTGAACACGCTTTGAAGATAAGCGACCACCGCTGCCACGGGCTTTATCAACACATACAACCTGTTTACCCTGACGCTTAAGCTGCTGCGCCAGAGTCAAACCCGCCATACCTGCGCCAATCACAAAAACATCTGTTGAAATCATATTTAAACCTTAGTGTATTAATACGCCATTTACGGTTTGGAGCAACGGCCAGATCACTACAGGCCATTAAATTGCATATTTAATAGATAAGTCTTTACCAAAAGCCAGCATTCCTTTACCTTAAAAAGAACAAAAACAGTTACATTTCATGGTGTTAAGGGATCAAAAATTGAGCTCGCAAAACCCAAAAAACCTGCGGCCGCTGGACGATCTCATCATAAGGATTGCTAACAACCAAGATCAATCCGCCTTTGTTGAATTGTTTGAACTAACCGGCTCTAAACTCAAAGCTTACGCCATGCGCTGCGGTGCATTAGACGGTGAAGCCGAAGATATCGTGCAAGAATGCATGCTCACTGTGTGGCGTAAAGCCCACCAATTCAATCCAAAAACAGCATCCGCCAACACTTGGCTTTACACCATTGTGCGTAATAAGCGCATCGATATGGCCCGTAAAACCAAATACGATGTTGTCGTATCTGATGACTTGTGGCCAGAGCCTGAAAGTGAAGATCTAGAAACCGATGTTGAACGTGATCTGAACAGCAAAGTAGCCCGTACATTATTGTACGGCCTGCCAGATGAGCAGCGCCAGATAGTTTATAAGGTGTACTTTGAGGGGAAATCTCATAGCGAAATAGCAAAATGCGCTGGATTTACCGCTGGGTACCATTAAATCAAGGTTACGTCTTGCCATGAAAAAGCTAGACACCTTGGCACAAGAGTAAATGACATGGCTAATTATCATCCTTCTGACGAACTTTTAATGGAGTTCACAGCAGGGCAAAAACAGGATGCCCTAGGTATTATGGTGGCGTGCCACCTTGAAACCTGTCGTGAATGCCAAAAACGCAATCAAATGTTCGAACAACTGGGCGGCGAGCTTATGACAGAGTCATCTGCAACCCCCATCAGTGCAGGTTTATTAGGGACACTTTTAAGCCGACTTGACGAGCCTGAAGCCGTCGATAACGCACCCACCGGAGACGCGAGATTACCTCGTCCTCTGCGCCGATTTGTGCCGGGCTATTTTGATAGCCTGCCGTGGTCTGGGCTTTCGAGAAATATAAAAGAATTCACCCTCTCATTAGGTGATAGCCAGTATGTGGCTAAATTTTATAAAATAGCCGCGGGTAAAGAGCTACCAGCTCATACTCACAGAGGTAATGAGTTTACCCTGGTGCTGTCTGGGCAATTCTCAGATGACGCAGGTGATTACAAGCAAGGTGATTTTATATTGGCTGATACCAATACCCATCACCAGCCGAGAGCTGGGATGAATGAAGACTGCATATGCTTTGCGGTAATGGATGCTCCATTGAAATTTACCGGCTTTTTTGGCCGCATGTTAAACCCATTTATGCGCTAAGCTTGCTCGCAAACCAAACCACAAAAAAGCCCAATGATGTTATTGGGCTTTTTTTGTGGGTTCATCTTGTTCTAAAAGTGCATAGAGTTATGTCTATTTCGATATGTAGGTAACCCCAAAAATAAAGCACCTACCTTTTGACATTAAATCATTAAGTAAAAATTTTCAGCCTATTCACTACTTTAATCAACCATCCTTCTTGCAAAAAACAATACTTATTTAACGTATTTACAGGCCATCAAACTCACAAATAGAGTACACATTAAAGCCTGCTGCTTTGATTTTTTCGCTGCCTTTTAAATCTGGTAAATCAATAATTGCTGCCACTTCTACCACATTTGCCCCAAGTTTTTTAACCAGCTCACACGCCGCTAACATAGTACCGCCAGTGGCAATCAAGTCATCCATCACAAGTACATTATCGCCGGGTTTAAACGCATCGGTATGCAATTCAATTTCGGCACTGCCATATTCAAGATCATAACGTTGACAAACGGTATCGAATGGCAACTTGCCTTTTTTTCTCACTGGCACTAACGACAAACCCAGCTCATAGGCCAGCGGGGCACCCAAAATAAAACCACGCGCATCAATTGCGGCTACGGCATCTAATTGCATACCTTGATAACGATGAACAAAGCTATCGATTAATTTACGAAACACCTGCTTGTTTTGTAACAAAGGCATGATGTCACGAAACATAACACCTTGTTCTGGCCAATTTTCGACCGTGCGCACGGCATTTTTAATTTCATCTTGATAAACAGACATAATGTTTCCAGTATTTAACGAACAACTAAAACCTATTTAAGGTTTGATACGTTAGAGCATAAAAAAAGCAGGTGAGGCTTTCGCCTCACCTGCTTTTCTAAATCTCAATTAAAAGTGTGCTTTAACCAAAAGGTTTACGTTGTTTTCGTCTTTACTATCAATATTAAACTTATTATCCCAAAGTGCGTACTCTACACCGACATAAAGTTTATTATCGTAACCAACTAATTTAGCAATATCCCATTTAAGCTGAGATGTAAAATTACTACTAGAATTTTTATCACCAGAAGTAGGGTCTTTCAACTCTGTTTCATAATCCCAAAAACCATCATACATAAACTCCTGACCAGCAAGGCTAAATGGTAGACCCCAAGTCACAGTTAGTTGCTGATTATCATCGGTATTGTCATTGAAGCTTTGATAAACATTTGCGCCAAAATGCGCAAATCCAGGTAAGTTAAACCCAGCACCTAAGCCGACTAACAAATTATCATCTCCTTCACTCATTTCCCAAGTAGTAGCTAATTTCACACTATTAACAAGACCACCCTCGAAAGTAGCTAAATTGAAGTTAGGGCTAACTTCGATATACGTCTCACGGCCACCATCATTTTTATCATGTAAACGATCAACAAACGCAAACACATCACCCCAATCATGAACACTGAAGTATTCATAAGTAAGCACGTATCTTTCTTCATCACCCACTTCATAATCATTACCATCTAAAAAAGTCAGGCTTTGATCTTTAAAAAAAGTTTCAGCATTCACTAAGCTTGAAGCGGCTAATAATAAGCCAAGGGTTAATTTTTTCATTAGGGGGGCTCTCCTAGAGGGGAATGTTACAAAACTAACCTTTTGGTCAGAATTAGGTATAATTTCGAATCCTACACAGGATCTAAGTGCACATTCAAGTGCTTATATGGATTTATGCCCATATTTGGGTTTATAGTCAAAGCACTTAGCATAAAAAACAAACAATAAAGGGCCTCACCCATGCTAGAAAAACTGTTTCAGCTGAACAAGTTCGGCAGCAATAGCAAAACCGAAATCATGGCAGGTATCACGACCTACCTCACCATGGCGTACATCATTTTTGTGAATCCCGCTATGCTAGCCGATGCAGGAATGGATAAAGGCGCTGTGTTTGTCGCAACCTGTCTTGCGGCCGCGATTGGTTGTTTCATTATGGGTTTTTGGGCCAACCTTCCTGTTGCCTTAGCACCGGGCATGGGTTTAAACGCGTTTTTCACCTATGGCGTTGTTTTGGGCATGGGCCACACATGGGAAACAGCATTAGGCGCGGTATTTTTAAGCGGTATCATTTTCATTTTAATCAGCGCCTTTAAATTACGTGAATGGATTATCAATGCCATTCCCGTAACATTAAAAAAAGCCATTGCTGCCGGTATCGGTTCTTTCCTTGCTTTGATCGCACTAAAAAATGCAGGGATCATTGTTGATCATCCCGCTACGTTGGTCAGCTTGGGTGACATTACGAGTTTTTCTCCTGCTATGGCGATTCTTGGTTTCTTTCTGATTGTCGCGTTAATCCAGCGTAATATTCCTGGTGCGGTTATGATTGCTGTACTAGTAGTTACCGTTATTGGCTTAATTGCAGGCGACGTAAGTTATGCAGGCATCATGTCAGCACCGCCATCATTGGCGCCAACCTTTATGCAAATGGATGTTGCTGCCGCATTTGATGTGGCCATGCTAAGTGTGATTTTTGCCTTTTTGTTTGTGGATTTATTCGACACCAGCGGTACTTTAATCGCGGTGACTCAACGCGCAGGTTTAACTAAGTCTGATGGCCAGGTGCCTCGCTTGGGCAAAGCCTTAATGGCTGATAGTACCGCAACGATTGCGGGTGCCGCGTTAGGCACATCAACCACCACCAGTTATATTGAAAGTGCAGCAGGTGTGGCTGCTGGCGGTCGTACTGGTATGACCGCTGTCACCGTTGGTGTTCTATTTTTACTCAGTATTTTCTTCGCACCGTTAGCGGGAATGATTCCAGTATACGCCACCGCTGGCGCTATCTTTTATGTGTCAATCTTGATGATGTACACTCTAAAAGAAGTTGAATGGGACGACTTAACCGAAGCGGCACCTGTTGCGGTTGTGTTATTACTGACCCCTTTAACATTCTCAATAGCACACGGTATCACGCTGGGTTTTGTGACGTATGCCGCAGCGAAAGTACTCGGTGGTAAGGCCAGTGAGCTGAGCACCAGCGTTTGGGTATTAGCTGTGTTATTATTGGCTAAAATCATCTTCGTTGGCTAATGATTCGTTCGTCAACATAAGGAGCACAATGGATTTTCTTGAAAATTTTGTAATCGAAAACCAAGCCGTGATACTCGATTATGCACTGCGATTTTTGGTTTCTTTTTTCATTATTTGGCTGGGTTTTAAATTCAGCAGGCTAGCGTCCGGATGGGTTGGGCGCTTACTAGCAAGTAAATCCATTGATACAGCTATCGCCGCCTTTGTACAAAGTCTTGTACGTATCTTGATCCTCATTGCCGTTATTATTGTTGGGCTGAGCCATCTTGGTATTGAAACCACCACCTTTGTCACCATCATTGGTGCAGCGGGTTTAGCCATTGCGCTGTCTTTGCAAAGCTCTCTTTCTAATTTTGCATCAGGCATTTTAATTGCGGGCTTTCGCCCATTTAAAGCTGGTGATTATATTGAAGCTGGCGGCGTGGCTGGGGTTGTTAAAGAAATCCAAATATTTTCAACTATCATGACCACACCTGATAATAAATACGTTGTGGTGCCTAACTCAGAAGTAACCGGCAGCCCCATCACCAACTATTCGGCCAATCCTACGCGCCGTATTGATCTTGTTATCGGTGTGGCTTATGACGCAGACCTGAAACAATGCAAAACATTGTTTGAATCGATTTTGAATAATCACCCACTTATTTTAAAAGAGCCCGCTTACACTGTAGGCGTGCTTGAATTAGCTGACTCATCCGTCAATTTTGCCGTGCGTCCCTGGGTCAAAACGGAAGACTTTTGGACGGTTAAATTTGAGTTAAATCAAACCATCAAGCAAGCATTAGACGATGCTGGCATTGGCATACCATTTCCACAAATGGATGTTCATTTTCATCAAAATAAAAAGGGATAATAATGTCTTTTTCTAAAACCCTCATATCCGTTGCGTTTATTTCTATTGCACAATCTGGCTGGGCGCTTGAACCTACCACAGGTGAAATTGAGCTAGGGGTCGTTGCTACTTCTGGCAACACCGAAACTAACTCGATAAAAAGTAAATTATCAGTCACCCAAGATTTTACCTCTTGGAAAAATAACTACCTGATTGATACGCTTTTTAAAGAAGAAAAAATTGAAGAAGACGATGGCAGTAAACATACTGAAACCAGTGCTGAACGTTATTTTGTCTCCGCTCAGGGTGATTATAAATTAGACGAAAAAAATTCAGCTTTGTTTGTTTATGGCTCATATGAGAATGATCGCTTTTCTGGCTTTGAACAACAAAACTCAGTCGCGGCCGGTTATGCCGATCAAATGTTTGGTAATGAATCGTCATCCCTTAAATATAATGCAGGTCCGGGTTATTTTTATAATGAGCTAAATGATGGCAGCACAGAAGAAGGCGGCATTATTCGTTTAGCGTTGGATTATCGCTTAAAACTCAGTGACACATCTAAATTTAAACAAACCATCAGCACAGAAGCCGCATTAGAAAGTGATGACAACACCAAAAGTAAAGCGGAAACATCTGTTTCAGCCACACTAATGGGTAACCTAAGCTTAAAGGCATCATTCAATGTTATTCATAATACTGACGTGCCCGATGACAAAGAAGAAATGGACACAACCACAAGTTTATCTGTCTTGTATTTGTTCTGATTTTTAATCGTCAAAAAAAAGCCCGCTTGCCTAATAGTCAGCGGGATTTTTTATGAATTGCCAATTAGTAACGCATGTTAAGTGCTAGCCAATTTTCTTTTTTTAATCACAAAGAATAAAACCGGCAACAGCAATAAAGACAACACCAATGTTGATACCATGCCGCCCACCATGGGCGCGGCAATACGTTGCATGACCTCTGAGCCCGTGCCACTTGCAAACATAATAGGCAGCAACCCTATTATGCTCGATAACGATGTCATCAATATTGGGCGCAACCTTGCACTGGCCCCGTTTTCAACGGCCACCATCAGCTGTTTTACATCTACACCACGTTGCGATTCATCAATACATTGCTGCCATGTTTGATTTAAATACAACAGCATCAATATACCTATTTCAACCGAAACACCGGCTAGTGCAATAAAACCCACCGCCACCGCTACGCTGTATTGAAACCCCAATATATAAACCAACCCAATGCCGCCTACTAATGCAAATGGCACAGTGAGTAAAATCATTAATACATCAGATATTCGTTTTAAACTTAAATACAACAACACGATAATGACAAACAAGGTTATAGGCATAACAATGCTCAGTTTTTGCTGAGCTCTTAATAAGTATTCATATTGCCCTGTCCATGCAAGTGAATACCCTGTAGGTAATTCTAATGTTTGTTGTAATTGTTGCTGCGCTTGCTTTACATAACCCGCTAAGTCATCTCCGTGAATATCAATATAACTCCACCCATTTAAACGCGCGTTTTCACTTTTTATCATGGCCGCACCATCATTCACTTCAATACTGGCGACGTCAGCTAAACGAATATAAATATTATTATCCGTTAAAATGGGCAACTGCTTTAGTTTTTCAATATTGTCACGATAGCGTTGCTCATATCGTACATTGATAGGATAACGCTCTAACCCTTCGATGGTTTGGGTGACATTAATGCCACCAATCGCGGCTTGGGCCGTATTTTGTAAAGATTGAATATTTAACCCGTAGCGAGCGGCTTTTTGACGGTCTATTTTTATATTAATGTAACGCCCACCAATGACACGCTCACTATAAACAGAGCGTGTTTTTTCAAGCTTTTTAAGCTCACGCTCAATATCTTTACCTATGCTTTCTATTACAGCTAGATCTGGCCCTGAAACCTTAATGCCCACTGGGGTTTTAATACCCGTAGCCAGCATATCGATACGGGTTTTAATGGGCATAACAAACGCGTTGGTTAACCCCGGAAAATCAATCAACTGATTTAATTCTTGCTGCAAGCTTTCTGCACTCACTCCGTCTCGCCATTGGGATTTTGGCTTAAACTGAATAACGGTTTCTATCATAGTTAAGGGCGCAGGATCCGTGGCGGTTTCGGCTCGGCCAACTTTACCAAACACCGTGTCTACCTCTGGAATCGTTTTAATCAGCTTATCGGTCTGTTGTAAAATTTGACGAGCCTTACCAATGGATATACCCGCGTACGTTGTGGGCATATACATTAAATCCCCCTCATCCAACGGTGGCATAAACTCGCTACCCGTTTGATTCAATGGATACACGGCTGCAGTTAAAAGCAGTAAAGCGCTTATTAATACGGTTTTATTATATTTTAAGCACACGCGTAACAATGGTTTATACATGGCCAAAAATATTTGATGAATCGGATTATGCGCTTCGTCTCTAATATGGCCTCGAATAAAGTAACCCATCAATACCGGCACTAATGTAATGGCTAAAGCAGCCGCCATCGCCATTGCATAGGTTTTTGTTAACGCTAAGGGCGAAAACAATTTACCTTCTTGTGCTTCTAAGGTGAATACAGGTAAAAAACTTAAGGTAATAATAAGCAGCGAAAAAAATATGGCCGGCCCCACTTCTTGACTGGCTTCAACAATTACTTGCCAACGATTTTTATTGGTGATTGCCTGTTTTGAAAAATGCTTATGTACATTTTCAATCATAACAATGGCGCCATCAACCATGGCACCAATGGCGATCGCAATGCCACCTAATGACATAATATTCGCATTAACACCTTGCAAATACATCACAATGTACGCACACAAAATAGCGACAGGTAAGCTAATTAATACCACTAACGATGAGCGAAAAACTGAAACAGGAAGATCAAACAAATGATTGAGACGACTAAAAATTCTTCGAATAATTTGCCCATTAAGTTATCAATGGCGCTTTGAATCAGGTTCGAGCGATCATACGTCACGACAATTTTAACACCATCGGGCAAACTGCTTTTAAGTTGCTCTAATTTTTTCTTTACCTTTTCAATGGTGGCTTGCGCATTTTCGCCATAACGCATAACCACAATACCACCGACTACTTCGCCCTCGCCATTTAGCTCGGCAATACCACGGCGCATTTGCGGTCCTATTGTGATCCTTGCCACATCATCAAGTAGTAATGATGTTCCTTGTGAGTTCACACCTAAGGGGATATTTTTAATATCTTGTATATTGGTTAAATAACCATGAATACGTACCATGTATTCAGCTTCTGCCATTTCTAATACAGAAGCACCACGTTCTTGATTGGCTTGCCGAATAGCCGTATTAATATGTGACAACGGCAAACCATAAGCTCGTAGTTTTTGAGGGTCTATTTCCACTTGATACTGACGAACCATGCCGCCAACGGTAGCCACTTCCGAAACACCGGGTACTGTTTGTAACTCGAATTTTAAAAACCAATCTTGCAGTGATCGCAATTCACTTAAGTCATGCTCCCCAGTAGGGTCAACTAATGCGTAATTAAACACCCAACCAACACCCGTTGCATCTGGCCCTAATTCTGGCTGCGCGCCATCGGGCAAACGTGAGCTGACTTGACTTAAATATTCAAGTACCCGCGAACGCGCCCAATACATATCAGTGCCATCTTCAAAAATGATATATATGTAACTGTCACCAAAAAAACTAAAACCGCGCACAGTGGTGGCTTTTGGCACACTTAACATAGCGGTGCTTAATGGGTAGGTCACTTGGTCTTGCACTACTTGTGGTGCTTGACCAGGATAAGAGGTTTTAATAATAACCTGTACATCTGATAAATCAGGAATGGCATCAATTGGGGTTTGTTTAACGCTCATTACCCCAGCAATGACCAAACTGGCTGTCACCATAAGCACCCAAATACGATGAGTCACGGATAACTGAATAATAGACGCAATCATGGCTGCATACCTTGTTTAGGTTTTGCATGCTGCATGTTAACTCGATCAGCCGCTGCGCCAATATTGATAGATGTTTGCGGCTCTACATGAGAGATGACATATTGCTTGTTTTCAAATTCATCTAAGCAAAAACCAATTTCATCGCCTACTTTTAATGTTGATATATCCACATGTTCATCAATCGGTAAGGACATAACCATTGCGGACCATTGCCATTTTTCTATTGGTTCATGGGCGATGGTGAGCGCGTCAGGCTCGATAGCTTGCACGGTGCCATGCACCCAAACACGATCAATACTGTCTTGTTTTGGTGTGTCGATACGAACTAATTCCGCGGTAATATTCGATTCGCTATCAATTAAAAACTGGGCAGACGTCACAACACGCTGACCTTGCTTTAACCCGGTTAAAACTTGAGTTAAACCTTGAGACTGTTTACCTGTAGTGACAATAACAGAGCGATACTGCCCGTCACCTAATGACAAAACCACTCTCTCGTTTGTACCAGTTATGATAATCGCGTTACTGGGCACCAATAAGCTTGCGGGTAAGGGTTTAGTTTGAATATTTAATTGTGCAAACATATTGGGTTTTAAGATGAGATCAGGATTATCGAATACGACTCGTACTTGCTGTGTGCGGTTTATCGCATTAACGTTAGGAAAAATGTAATCTACTTTTCCTTGCCAATTTTTCCCTGCAAATGCTTTTAACGACATGGTCACAGGCAGGCCGACATCAAGCCAAACTAATTGTGATTCGAACACTTCAGCAAGCACCCAAATGGTGGATAAATCCGCTGTGGCAAGCATTTCAATTTGCGGTTGAACATACATACCTTCACGCACATTCAAGTGTGATACATAGCCTGATTTTTTAGCGTAAAACGTTAGATTCTGTTTTACTTTTTTGGTTTTTTCGAGCAAAGCAATTTGTTCACGGTTAACACCCAATGCTTTAAGCTTTAAACGAGATGACTGCAACAATCGCTTGTTGCCAGTGTTAAGCGCTCCGATAAATTCTTCTTGGCCATAGACAAGCTCTGGGCTATACAAGTCGTACAGTTTTTGACCTTGCTTGATTTTATCCCCAACACTATAGACATACAGTTTTTCAATCCAGCCATTGGTACGACTATGATAATGCTGAACGCTGGTATCGTCATATTGCAAAAACCCAGCGACATCGAGTACTTGATGCAACGATTCATGCACAACAGAGGCTGTTTTCACACCAAGCTGATTTTCAATTTGGGGCGAAATAGACACTGTGCCAACAGGTTGATCTTGATTAGCATTGTCATAAACCGGTATAAGATCCATGCCCATTGGAGATTTGCCTGGTGCATTTTTTCGGTAATTGGCATCCATCGGCGCCACCCAATACAGCGGCTCTTGGCTCTCATTTTTTTGAGACGAGCCTGATTCACGCGAGACCAACACAATGGTCAATAACGCACCCAGCAAAAACGTAAATACAGGTATTAAAACCGTTTTTTTCAACATAACGTAACAACACTTTATAAACAAAAGACAATTTTTAGATGCAACTAGAGTGTGTTAAGCAATAATGGGTGGGCGATAAAGGCTTTTAAGAAAAGAAGAAAATGAAGAGGCTTTATAAAAATGAACGCTTGAACTTGATGACACATGGGCAAACGTCAGTGTATTTATGAACATAGCGGACGCCATTGCATGGCATTGGCAATTTTCATCGCAGCAGTCGCTCATGGTCATTGCTGAATCTATGGTAGCGTCATGACACGGCATATTGTCCATGAGCATTTTAGAGGGTGTGGTCGCACTTGCAGACATCATTTGCGACGCATAGCTCTGACTAATACCTTGTATTAGTAGCATCATGCACAGCAATGTGATGTTAAGTGATTTCATAACCGACCTATGGTTTAGAACTATGATTTAGCATTATGGTTAAAATAATGCAGAACGTATGCTAATTATTACCTTGGCATCACCCTGTGTCAAAGTCATACCAAACATAAGTGCAACAAACGTATTTGAGGCCATTGATATTGCTTAGTTCAATATAAACGCACAATACATTCAATTAGTCATATTATTATAACTCCTATTACTGCTTGTGGCCCTCACTGTTTGAATCAGCTTTAGAGCCTACTTTTTTTGCGAACGGCAGCCATAGCATACCGGGTAAATACTGAGTTTGCTTAGCTTGTTTATAGCCTTCAACGCCAATTGTCATACCCAAATGCCCTTTAATGGGCTGGTCTTGGTAGCTATTAAATATTCGATCCCAGCAGCTCAAGTTAAAGCCAAAATTACGATTACTTTCATCCAAAATTGTTGAGTGGTGAATTCGATGCATATCAGGTGTCACCATGAATAATCTAAGTACTTTATCCAAGGTTTTAGGTAACGCGACATTGGCATGATTAAACATCGCAGTGGCGTTTAGCATGATTTCAAACACCATAACGGCCAATAACGATGGTCCCAGCAATAGCACTAACGTAAATTTAATCAACAGCGATAAAATGATTTCACCCGTATGAAAACGTGAGCCAGTGGTGACATCAATGTCTTGATCAACATGGTGTACCTTGTGCAGTGCCCATAACATAGGCACCACATGAAACAGCCTGTGCTGCCAATAAATGGCCATATCAAATAATATAAGGGTAAGAATAAAAGCAACTATTGCGTTCGCATCAAAATAATACAATAACCCAATTTGATGCTGCTGTGCATAATGGGCAACGCCAATGGTTGCTAACGGCAATAACAGCCTCACTATAAAACTATTCACAAACACCAACGCGATGTTTTGACTCCATCTTAATAATCGTGAAAACGTTCGAGGCCGCTTAGGTGACAACCCTTCCCAAAACATCATAATAATTAATATTGCAAAGAAAAATCCGCTGCGCACCAGCGCTTCGTTAGCAATAAACCATTCACTAACCGATAAATTATTCATTACATTTATGACCATTAATAATCGTGCTTATTGTATTTATATCGATCGGCTTTACATCAATACACTCTACTGTGCTTGATTGGTTTACTTGATCATTGATCACTGAAAAATACTCAAGTTTTGACTCATGCTCACTAATATTAATAGCGGCTATTTGATCATTCATAACAAGCAAGCCCTTAATACGGGTTAAACCTAACGCCACAAGGTCACGCATCAAAGGTGATACATCATACTGTTCATTATCAATGTTCAAGGTTTTTGTATGAAATGCCGTTGTTTGATTATAAAGTTGTAATGGGTTTGTTTTTTTAATCGCCGGTTTTTCAATATCGATTAAGTTGAGTTCTGCATGTCTGACTTTCAAATTATTTCGATTACGCTCTAAACACAATTCATCAAATAATACTAAATCGTTATCCGCTGCTAGCTCACATTTATTGGCAACATACAGATCGGCTGTATTTAATTGGCGTAAGTATAATTCATGATAACGGTATTTAGGTTGCGATAGATGACGTGGGTCAATCAGGCAAACAACGGCATTAAGCATTAACCGTGTTTTATAGCTGTCATTTTGCAATAGCTTTGCAATATTATCCACATGGCCTAAGCCACTGGGTTCGATAAAAATTCGATCTGGTTTTTCGTGGCGTATTAGTTGATTCAGCGCTGTTTGAAATGGCAGTAACGCTGCGCAACATGCACACCCGCCAGCAACTTGCTTTACTATGAGTTCGTCTGCATGAAACAAACTACCGTCTATGCCTTGTTGTCCATATTCATTCACTAATATGGCCCAACGTTCATTACGAGGTTTATGCTTGATTAAGTGCTGAATACAGCTGGTTTTACCAACGCCTAAAAATCCAGTGATAATATGCACATCAATAAGTGGAGAATCAGTAACTAAGATACATCACCTACCAGCTTTCAATATTGTATTTTTGCAATATTTGTTTAAACCGGCCTGACTTTTTTAATTGCGGCAATGTTTTATTCATAATCTCTATAAACTTTTTTGTGCGTGTGGCGTTAGGACTACAAGCAATATACATTGGTTCACCTTGTTGAGTATCCCCTGCACTGATGACTTGATCACTTAGATTCATATCCATTAATTTTGCCACCATCACATAATGACTCTCAATGGTGGTATCAATACGACCTGATAATAGTTTTCTAATATTGATTTCTAATGCGCCATCCCCTTTAGCACTTTGAACATTCATTTTTACAAATACCTCATCTAATGCCTTACCATAAGAATAATCATTAATTATGCCCACTTTTCGATTTATTAAGTCCTTCGTATCACCCTTGTATCGCCAGTTATCTTTTGCAAACTTATAAAAAGAGATTTTATCAACACCCCAATGCTCGCTGGTAAATAAAAAATCAGGCGTATCCGATTTATAAGCACCCACCACACAATCATTTCGCCCTAATCTAGTTTCTTGTATCGCGCGAGACCAAGGCATTAATCGATAATCAACTGTAATACCATGAGGCTCAAAAATCGCTTTGGCCAAATCAATCATGTAACCGGGTTTATCACTCTTAGGATCACCATTCATGGGGTACCAGTAATCCGCACGAATCGATAACGTTTGTGCCTGAAGCGGCATTGCAAACACGCAATAAACCAATATAACCCACAAAAATCGGTAAATAGTCAAATGACCTCCTTTAAATAATACCTTCGCTTAAACCGATGGCCATGCCTTGTGCTAAATCTTCGCAGTCTGTAATGAATGCGTCTTTCCAGGGCCCTTTACACACAACAATGTCTTGCACCCAACGCCAGCGCAGCCCGGTCAAAATGGTCTGTAATGCACGGCATGTGCCTGTGCCGTCATGACCCGCCCGAACAATGGCGGCCACTGGCAGCCCTTGTTTTAACTCTAAGCATGGGTAATAGATACGATCAAAAAAATCTTTTAGAGCACCACTCATATATCCCAAATTCTCAGTGGTCCCTAATATAATAGCATCGCTATCCAGCACATCTTGCGCAGTGGCATCCAGTGGCGCTTTGACACTGAGGGTTAGGTTCGATAAAGACAATCCGTGTATTGCACTCACCATCGCATCAACCATTGCCTGAGTATTTGGCGAGGGTGTATGGAACACCAATAATAATGTTTTCATTTAGCGTCCTTTACTCAGCTTATGGCATAAGTATAAATGAAAGGTACAATGATGCCTCCTTTGAAAGGAAACCAATATGAGCCCCCATACATTCACGATTGATCATCAGGTTGAACAAAGCCGTTTTGTTATTCCTGTGGCAGATGATGCCGCTGTGCTTGAGTATCAAGTATTGGACAACAATCGATTGGATTTTACTCGTACCTATGTCCCCCCTCGCCACCGTGGACAAGGGCATGCAGAGGCTCTGGTACATGCAGGGCTTACTTGGGCGAAAAGCAAAGGCTATGCATTACAAGCAAGCTGCTGGTATGTGGATAAGTTTTTAACAAAAGATAGCAAATAGCATGAGCTGGTTTGTATACATGCTCAAATGTGCTGACGATACCCTGTATACAGGCGTGACAACGAATATTGAGCGCCGTCTAAATGAGCATAACCACTGCCCTCGCAAAGGGGCCAAGTACACAAAAGTAAGAAGGCCCGTGCGCTTAGCCTATCAAGAATCACAAGCGTGCCGCTCAAGTGCTTGCAAACGAGAAGCTGCCATCAAGAAGCTGTCTCGCGCACAAAAACTCGATCTCATCTCACATTCAACACCAGCTTAACCGAATGCTATTTTGCTTTAACCAAGCTTGCTGCTGTTTATAATCAGGGCAATGGCGTGCGACCAACTGCCAAAATGCTTGGCTGTGGTTAGGGTGCTGTAAATGGCAAACTTCATGGCAAATTAAGTAATCAATGACCCCTACAGGCGCGCCCATAATCAGCCAATTATATTGGATATCACCTTTTGAGGTGCAATGACCCCACTTGGTTTTTGTACGGCGGAATTTCACCTGCGTAAGCTTATGCTCTAACCCGTATTGTTTGGCTAATGCCTTGGTGCGCGGCACCATATAAGCGCTCGCCTGTAGCTTAAAAAAGCGCTCAAGAGCAGGTTGCATTGTTTCAGCGTCTTGTGCGCCAACAATAAGAGTCCCCTCTTTAAGGGTAACGCCACGCGGCCCAACATTGAGGCTTAGCACACATGGCTCGCCCAACCATAACAACGGTTCACCCTGTGCAAGAGTCGGCCGTAGTTGTTGGCTTTTGGCTTGTTCTGCCAATTTATTATTCACCCAAGCTTGCTTACTATGCAGGAACTCAATGGCCCATTGATCGGCCACAAAGTGAGGTATCCGCACTTCGACTTTACCTGCACGTACATGAATCGCGGCACTTTTGCGTTTAGAGCGCACGATATCATAGGAGAAACCCATCTGAGTGAGGCAGCTTAGACTCATTCATTAACCACGTATGTTTTGCCCCGTAGCGGAGTTTAATATTTCTTCTAGGCCATTGATTTTAACTTCTAAACATAACCCTAATAGCATACCTAAACGGCCCTGCGGGAACCCCTTGTGCTGAAACCATAATAAGTATTCTTCTGGTAAATCCACTAATACTCGACCCTGATATTTACCAAACGGCATGGGCATATTGGCAAGGGCTAATAAATCTTTTTGATCAAACATGTGTACTCCTCTTTCGCCAGTCTAACACGGCCCATTGGCTCGCCCAATCTTGCCTATTGCCTTCGCACAGTCATCATATTACATTAGGTATAACTAATATTAGCAGGAGAAAAACGTGGCCATTACTAAAGATGACCTACTCAACGATGCGCGCCAAAACCTGCACATCATAGATGCCCAAGCAGCTGAAAGCTTAATCAACAGTGGCGCGACGATGCTAGACGTACGCGAACCCAGTGAATTTGACATGGGCCATTTACCACAAGCGGTGCATATCCCAAGAGGGTTACTTGAGTTCATGGTGGGTAATCACCCTGCTCTACAAGATTTTAAACAGCCCATTATGGTCTATTGTAAAAATGGAGGACGCTCAACGTTGGCCGCAGACCTATTACAAAAAATGGGATTTGAGAATATTCACATGCTGCAAGGCGGCTTCGATAACTGGAGCGGCACCGTTCATAAAGTTGAAGTGTCCAGCAATCAATACCCAGGCTAAATCCATTTACACAAAGGAGTCATCATGAGTGAGCATACCGCCAGTATTGCATGGCATAAACAAGGGGAGTTTAGTCATGAGGGTTTTGAGCGCAGCCATCATGGACTCATCTCTGGTCACACCGTGCCCATGTCAGGTGCCAACACACCTGCCTTCATCGACCCCGAGCAAATGCTGGCAGCCAGTCTAGCCAGTTGCCACATGCAAACGTTCTTGGCGCTAGCAGCAAAGAAGCGCCTGCACGTTGAACGCTATGAAGATACCGCCACCGCAAAAGTCGAAACCAATACTGAGGGTAAGCAGTATGTGAGTGAAGTGTCTTTACACCCTAAAGTTGTATTCATTGGGGATAAAAAGCCCTCACAAGAAGACATAGAGAAAATGCATCAAAAGGCTCATGACCACTGCTTTATTAGTAATTCACTACTGTCTAAAACGATTATCGAGCCACTGTTTTAGTGATCAATCGATTGATAATTTGATTGCAATAAAACTCACAGCCAGCCAACCCTTCATCTGGTTGGCGCTCTTATACTAGCCTCTGGCCTCACAACCAGATATCAGTCTATGTCTCCGCATAACTGAGGTTCATCAACTATACTCATATTAAAATCCAACAGGACCTGATCATGTCAATTAGCGATCAAATACAGAATTACTATGAAAATAAAGTGGTTGATGCCATCAGCCGCATTGCTCAGCCTAAGGGTTATAGTCAAGAGCAGCTCATCGACCTTGCCTGTCTTGCATTAAATAACCTTCCCACCCGCTACTATCGCCATGAGGTGGATCTGGCATTTTATATGTCGGCACAGGAACACATTGAAATTGATGAGCGCGTCGAAAAGTCGGTGTTTAATGCCATTGATTACTTAGAAAAGAATAAGTAAAAGAACAACTAGTTAAGCTTTACTGCGTTCTGCTCTTGCTGATACTGCTGCAACTTACGTTGCAATAACGCTTCTAGACGCGGTGTCCCGATAGCCCGTTTATTACCGGTTCCCCATTTAAAGAAGCTAGCCTGTAAAGCATCAAAAATGACAGGCGCTAAAGAGACTCTCTCTTTTAAGATAATGAATTCAGTGGAGGCCGGCGCATCCAGTTTCTCTATAATCTTTAATTGGCTATCACGCACTACTTGATTTAAAGAAAACCAATATTCCTCAATGACAACCGCGGCATCGCCTTCGCCCTTAAGTAAAGACAAAATCATGCTGTCATAAAAGCTGCGTTGATCAAAATGAATATGGCCTAACAGGTTCAATTCATCCACATGCTGTAAAAAAGAACTTCCACTTGCCGATAGCGGGCTATTCACAAATACATCTTTCCCTATTAAGTCGCCTAAGCCTGTTAACGGGCTTTTTTTATGGGCTATCAAATAGATTTGCCTCGGACCTTTGATTATTTGGGATGCCACTACAGAATAGTTCAGCTGTTTTAATACGTTGAAATATGGGCCGGGCACGATGGCAAGGGTGTGTTTGCGTTCAAATAATGCAATGAGAAAGTCATCAAAATTTTTTTGAATACTGTATTTCACCTCGCAGCCGGATTCTTTACGCAGCTTAAGATGAAAATCACCAAAGAATTTTTCAACCACTAACAAGCTTACAAATGGTGCATAATTAATGGTTATTGGCTGTGAGCACGCCAATATGTACGAAGAAAAGCTTAGAGATAAAAAGAGAATAAGTACTCGCATGAGAACCCTCGCAGCAAGTACTGAGTATAGGCTTTGTTTATAGAATGACTATCAACACCAGCCTAATAGCGAAAAGCAAAGTTTATATTATAAAAGTTGATACCGTTATTAGGTAGCTTGATACTGTTATTCGAATAATGTTGAAGCTGAACGGTCCAGGTGGATTGAGGCGTAAAATATCCACCAAATGCCAAAGAGTTAGAGAACTGGAAATTCGTGCTTAGCTGGCGATCATTAATTTGATTGCGTGATAAAACAGATGCACCAACAGAGGTCTCAACAAAGCTTATAATATTGGAATAAGACCAATTCAACCGAAAAACAGGAATAAACTCTAAGCCATTCACCACACCTTCTTGTCCGTCTACGATTGTACTTTGCCAATAATTGTACGCAAACAAGTAGTAATGGGTGATGTCGGCACCGGCTAGTTGCCCCATGACTTTATCTTGATGCCACCGAAAACCAAATTTCACCCCACCAACATCGGTTGATGACATAGGGGTTATACTAAATTCGTCTGCGTCTAATGGGTTATTGGCAATGGTCAGCATTAAACTGGTGATCATGGCGGTACGCCAACCCCAAGTCTCTTTGCTGTCATTTTCAAGGGTTTTCCCATCTTCCGCGAAGGTGAATTGCGCACTTAAAAATATAAAAAGTAATACAAGAATACGAACCATGGTGCCTTCCATGTATAGAGCTAATCAAACATTGAAATAGGCAAAGTTTGAGTCAGCAAAATTAATCGCCATATTCTACTGCTTCAGCGCAATATGACTAGTACTCAATAATGCAACAAAGCATTCCGAGTGCGTCCCTGATAAAAAATGAATAGTATCACAAGCCACTTATCATGGTGGTATGGAAACTATAGCTGATAAAAAATACTTAGACCTAGCGTAGACTCGCCAGTTTGAACAACACTGGCCTCGTCTTATTTAGACGAGGCCATCATAAACCTAAGGTTTTAGGTTTAGGGTTGTCAGTGTATCTTCACGCACTCGATTGAGTAACTCGGCATCATCAATTAGTGACTCGCCATAAGATGGGATCATGACTTTAAGCCTTTCTTTCCACTCATGATTCTCTAAACGATCCGAGAAACAACGCTCAATCACGTCAATCATTGCGTGTACTGCGGTGGATGCTCCAGGTGATGCGCCTAGCAAAGACGCCAGAGAGCCATCTTCTGCCGCCACAATTTCAGTACCAAATTCTAACTTCCCGCCACCATTGGCATCTTTTTTAATAATCTGTACGCGCTGACCCGCATCCGCTAACGTCCAATTTTCATTCTTAGCTTTTGGAAAGTAATTGCGTAACGCACTCATGCGAGAACTGTTGGACTGAAACACTTCACTAATAAGATACTTGGTTAAATCCATATTATTCATACCGACTGACATCATCGGTTTTAAATTATTACCGCGAATCGAAGACGGTAAATCCAGAATCGACCCTTTCTTCAAAAACTTAGTGGTAAAGCCCGCAAACGGGCCAAACAATAATGCTTTTTTACCGTTGATCACACGAGTATCAAGGTGGGGCACCGACATTGGTGGCGCACCAATCGCCGCTTTACCATACACTTTTGCATGATGTTGCTTCGCCACTTCAGTATCACTGCACACTAGCCATTGACCACTAACAGGAAAGCCGCCATAGCCTTCGCTTTCTGGAATGTCCGATTTTTGTAATAACGGTAACGCTCCGCCACCTGCGCCTAAAAATACAAAGTTAGAGCGAATGCGGCTTTGTTTACCACTCTCGCGATCTTCCACAATGACCGACCAGCCACCTTGGCTTGAACGCTGCAGGTCTTCAACATCATGGTTTAAGATTAATTCGAAATCTTCTTGTTCAACTAGATGTGCCATCATGTAGCGGGCAAGGGAACCGAAGTCCACATCTGAACCATGAGGCATAAATGTCGCGGCAACCGGTTCTTTTGGATCACGGCCTTTCATGATGAGTGGCATCCATTGCAAAAGTTGCTCAGGATCTTCGCTGTACTGCATCCCTTTAAACAAATGATGAGCGCTCATTAACTCAAAACGTTTTTTCAAAAATTGAACATTTTCTTCGCCCCACACAAAGCTTAAGTGAGGTGTGCGATTAATAAATTCTTGAGGATTGGGTAACACGGAAGTTTTAACAAGGTGACTCCAAAACTGCAACGACAACTCAAACATAGAGTTAATCATTAACGCTTTAGAGATATTTACATTCCCCTCATCATCTTGCGGGGTGTAATTTAATTCGCAGTAAGCCGCGTGGCCAGTACCTGCATTATTCCAACCATCGGTACTTTCTTTTGCGACGCTTTTTAAGCGCTCTACTACACATATTTTTAAAGATGGGTCTAGTTGTTTGAGGATCATGGCAAGCGTGCTACTCATAGCACCTGCACCGACCAGTAAGACATCTACCGTTTTGACTGTCATCGTTTCCACGCTCTACTTTTAATAAAAACTGGCCCGCTACCTGCGCTGCTTTGCACCTTCACTTTTTGTAAAAGTAATCGGTAGGGCTGCGAAGTTGTTTGATAACAACACCGCTGAATTTGGAGGCGTATCATAACAAAAAGGCCGATAAATGGGGCTTTTTGTAAACAATTGTTTATTCAACTACTTAAGTAAAGCGTAGACGATTTTAAGCACTGATAAAGTGCCTAAATATAATTAACTGCCCAAATAACGAACTTTCACACGCTGGGTCATCTGACAAAATAATTCATAAGAAATAGTATCGCAGTGTTTGGCGACCACATCGGCACTTAAGCCTGTGCCCCACAGGGTGACCGTTTCACCTAATGACACATCCATACCGGTAACATCTACTGTGATCATGTCCATAGAAACTCGCCCCGCAATCGGTCTGTGCTGGCCACGAATCAATACGGGGGTCCCGCTTTTAGCACTACGCGGGTACCCATCACCATAACCAATCGCCACAACCGCGATACGGCAATCTTTATCTGCCACGTACGCTTGACCATAACCAACACTTTCACCTGCGCGAATGTCATGCAGGGCGATGATCTCACTTTGTAATGTCATCACGGGTAATAAGCCCAATTCAGGGCCGGTTTTATCCACAATAGGACTTGATCCATACAACATAATGCCAGGACGAATTAACTGATGGTGGCACTGGGGTAGCGTCATGACGGCGGCACTATTGCACAAACTCATTGGTAATTTCATGGCGGTTAAAGACTGCAAAGCACGAATTTGCTGTTCAACAAATGGATGGCCGACCTCATCAGCACACGCAAAATGGCTCATAAGCTGAATACTATTAACCACACTCAAAGACCGCAATTGACTCACAACACCGGGAACATCTTGCACCGCAAACCCTAAACGATGCATGCCGCTATCCACTTTTACAAAAATATGAACAGCACCGCCGCTTAATGACGATAACCAAGCCACTTGTGCTTGATTATGCACCGCTAACTCTAGGTCAAGATCGAGCGCAGTTTGGCATTCTTGGAGGTCCATTGGGCCTTCTAAGACCAATATTGGCAGAAGCAGCCCTAGCTCACGTAGCGTGACGGCTTCATCCACACACGCCACAGCAAAACCATCCGCGGTGGGCGATAGTGCGTTGACCACCTGTGCGACACCATGCCCATAAGCATTGGCTTTCACCACCGCATAGGCATGACTATTAGGTGCGCTGCGCTTAGCCAGTTGATAGTTTTCACGCAGTGCGTGTAGATCAATAATTGCTTGTGTGGCTCTTGCCATACTGCCTGTCCGATAAAAATGCGTTATACTCGCGGGTTCAAATTTGCAGCCTATCTGCTTTAAGCTCGATGCATACTTTGTGACCGCACCTTGGCTAGATGCCAACTGGTTTTTGTTACCTAATACAAGAAATGTCCTAGGTAATTTAATACAAATACTTTAGCCTAGTCGTGCAGTTATACCCTGCAAATCCCCTGGCATTGTACCGCTTTTTAGATGAATACGTAGTAATTATGGGTCATAGTTTAATTCCAGAACGCATGCTAGTGGTTTCACCTAGCCTTGCCGCCACCATAGGTCTTGAAGAAGCCATTGTCTTACAAGCCCTTAACGATGGCGCACAGCCCCATGATGCGGATTGGCAGTTCATCAATAAAACCACGCTGCGTAAATGGTTACCCTTTTGGGATGATAGCCAGATTAAGCGTATTTTAAAGAACCTGTCCGATAAGGGCGTTGTGCATTACAACAGCCCGCCGTTTGGCCAAAGTGATCAGCTTTTTTATAGTTTCCAAGCCAAAGCGCCTGCCAGTAGCCAACAAAGTAAAACCGAACATGCCTATAAGCAGTCTCAACAGCAGTACAAAAACGTCATTGCCGGCAATTGGCAACCTGACCATGAGACCATGCGTTATATTGCAGAAACACTGGGCATCACCAAACGTTATGCACAGGCTCAAGTGAAAGAATTTGTCTATCACCATCAGAGCCAAGGCACTTTAGCGGCCAGTTGGTCCACCATGTTTATTCGCTGGGTCAACAAACGCAATAAAGAAGACCAAAGTCACCCTGCTGTGTTTCAGGGGGATGCCAATCGTAAGATGCAAATGACGCCCGAGTGGCAGCCTGAAGAGAGCACCTTAGAGATCCTGCAAAAAGCAGGTGTCGATCCAAGCTTCATTCAAGACTGCATTAGCGAATTTATTTTATATTGGAAAGAAAAAGGGGATGCGCACGATACTTGGAACACTAAGTTTGTCGCGTGGGTTCGCCGCCAGTGGGCACGCTTTAGTTCGAGCTTGGCTCACCCGAGTGACCCTGTACCCATGACCGATGGCTGGGCGCCATCTGAAGATGTATTTGAAATTTTGGCAATGGCGAGTATTGATCGCAATTTTGGGCAAAGCATCGTGCCAGAATTTGTTTTATACTGGCGTGACAGTAATCAGCTGCACACCTCTTGGAATAGCAAGTTTTTACAACATGCCAAACACTTATGGAGTAAGCGCTTAAATGGTCAGCAAGGTAACGCCGCAACTTCTCAACGAGATTACATTGCAAGTACAAGCATCGCCGAAAGAGTCACCGACCTCAGCTGGGCAAACGATCTCTAAAGAGCTGAAGTCATCTTTGGCTGCGTCATTTGAATTAATGCGCATCAATTATGGCAATCAATTCAATGCTGCGTATCCAAACGTTGAAAGCTCGACAGCCGCCATGCGCTTGTGGTTAAAAAACCTTGCTGACTTTCCTGCACCATTAATCCAAAAAGCCGCCGAGCAAGTCATTCAACATGAGCGTTACTTGCCTAACCTTGCAACGTTCCGGGGATATTGTGAGAATGCTTACGATATTTTTGGGCTACTGGGTGCAGAGAGTGCTTACATAGAAGCGTGCCGCGCGCCTCAACCCAAAAAAACATTTATCTGGAGTCACCCTGCCGTGTATTTTGCAGGACTCGCCACCGACTGGTTTTTTCTATCCAGCGAGCCCAAAGACAAAGTATTCCCTGTATTTAAGCGTAACTATGAAATGCTGTGTGAGCGTGTAATCAAAGGTGAGAAGCTGGATATCCCCATGGAAAAAGCCTTGCCTGCTGAAATAACAACCCCCATGACTCGCACGGAAAATAAACAGCATTTACAACAATTACGCGAACAGTTAAAGCTTTAACGTTATTGTTCGCTTATAACATCTGACAACTCGACACACACTTTTGTGCCTTGTGGTGTGTTTTTCTCAAAGTGTATTTTTGCTGGCCATTTTTTACAAATCCGCCCAACAATAGCCAAGCCCAACCCTAAACCTTCATTACTACGATTAAGCCCTTGCTGTGCTTGAGTAAACGCTTCTTGCATAAACATTTCAGAGCTAACGGTGCCGTAGCAACTGTCATCCATACCGATGCCGCTGTCAGTAATGCTAACTAAAACATGACCACTAGATTCTCGAACACACGATAAAGTAACCGACCCACTGTCCGTGAATTTTATTGCATTTGATAATAGTTGGCGGGTCAAAACTGATAATCGCTTAGCGTCCCCTTGTAATGTAAGGCTGCTATCAACCTCTAAACTGTATTCTAAGTTTTTTTGCTGAGCCGCACTTTTTTGTTCATTAAATGCCGATGACAGCGCATCGTACACAGAGAATATTTGACAATCCAACGCTTTACTTTCTAACGCAACAAAATCGATAATATCGTTTAGCAAAACTAACAAACCTTGCCCTGCTTCTTCGATACCTTGAACCAGCTGTTTATCTTTTTCTGCTAGCGCTCTATTTTTTAAAATACCGGAAAACCCTAACACCCCATTTAGTGGGGTACGTAATTCGTGAGTGATAACATTTAAGAAATCTGTTTTTGCTCGGCTGGCCACTTCTGCTTTTTCTTTCGCTTGCTCTAACTCAATTGTGCGCTTGATTACCTGCTCTTCAAGTGTCGAACTAAATTCTTTTAAGCTCATCATATCTTGCTCATTGCGACCAAGATGCTCTGCTAATTCATACAAAATGCCTTTGATAGTCAGCCTGAGTGTTTCTATTTCATAATGAGCATGGACACTATCAAGGACATCCACATCCTCTTTGGTAAAGGCGTTACTTTTAATAACGCTCACCGTATTAGATAGCGACACCACAGGTCGAGTTACCATCTTTTGTGCAACAAAATACAATAACAATAATGCAAATAAACCAATCATGACTGAAAAAAGTATGACGTTCCAAGTCTGATCAATAGCTGCCTGCTCCACCACGCTCATACTCACCAATATTACCAAACTGCCAATATACGATTGTTCATACGTTAATGGCCAAGTGACTTCATATTGTTCATCGGCAGCATTCTCTTCAATATCTACGCCTGCACGCGCCCAAATTCCTAGCCCCGTGCCGTCTTGATCCAATAACCAAACAGTTTGAACCGAATCCGAACCAGAAAACACATTTAGTAATTTGTCAGATAGGGGTTCATTGTATTGATACAAAGCTTCAGCGAGCGCTGGTTGAAGACTCGTCACTAACCGATCAATATCATCAATACTTTGTTGTTTTGCTTCGGCTACATCGACAGAGAATCGATAGAGGCCATGGCCTAACTGCATGATGAGAGTGGCTACCACCATGAGTATGGCTAAGCGTCCTGATAAACCGTAAGACGTCATGGATGCACAGCCCAATAAGGGTAAAGTTGGAGGTGTAATTTAAGAAGGGTAATAAATAGCAAGAAAGACACTCTTAATGTATGCAGCAATACACTAAGAGTAGACAAAAAAAGGCTAAGTGCCTTTATTTAAAAGGAATTAATTTAGATTGGAGTACGTTGGCGCAGTGCTTCAAACAGGCACACGCCGGTTGCCACTGACACATTTAACGAGCTGACATCCCCTTTCATCGGGATGTGGATAAGGTGATCACAGGCTTCACGCGTTAAACGGCGTAGCCCTTTACCCTCAGCGCCCATAACAATGGCAACCGGCCCTTTTAGATCCGTTTTATACACAGACTCGCTGGCTTCACCGGCCGTGCCATACAACCAAATACCACGCTCTTGTAGCTCTTTTAAACAACGAGCAAGATTCGTCACTTGATAAAACGGTACGGTTTCCGCCGCACCACACGCCACTTTGCTCACCGTAGAGGTAATGCCCACTGCTTTGTCTTTTGGCGCAATGACAGCATGTATCCCCGCCGCATCCGCAGTACGCAAACACGCACCTAAGTTATGCGGGTCGGTGATATTGTCTAAAATAAGTAAAAAAGCAGGTTCGTCTAAACTATCCAGTTGACGCTGTAAGTCGTTGTCCCCTTTGACCTGAGCGGCTTTCACTTTGATAGCGATGCCTTGATGATTGCCTTCGGCTTTTTCGTCTAAAAAGGGCTTTTTAACCACTTGTACCGAAATGCCGTGTTGCTTAGCCAGTGTGAACAATTCTTGTAAACGTTCATCGTCACGGCCTTGCTGCACATACATTTCACGCACACGCTCGCTTGAGCGTTTTAAAACATTGCTGACTGCGTGAATACCAAAAACAATTTCATCACTCATAAGGGTATTGAATCTCTACTTTTTCTTTTTAGCCGGTTTAGTGGTGGCTTTCTTTTTTGCATTGTTTAGGCTTTTTGGCGCTTACTGGGCTTTTTCTTTTTTTTAGCGTCGCCTTTTGCTTCATCCATCAGCTTTTTTTTATCCGCTTTGGCTTTGGCATAAGGGTCTTTCGAATCGCTATCACCCGACGTTGTTAACGCAGGTTTACGTTTACGTACTGAGCCAATGGTGCGCTTGCCACTTGATGTACGTGGCTTACCTTTTTTTCCTGAAGCACCATCATTGCCCGCGCCCAGCATTTCAAAATCGATTTTACGATCATCTAAATCAACACGACTCACGATCACTTCAACTGTATCGCCCATGCGGAACACTCGGCCAGAGCGCTCTCCACGTAGCAACATGCGCACAGGATCAAACTGATAGAAGTCGCTGGTTAGATTAGTAACATGCACCAAGCCTTCAATGTACAAATCTTTAAGCTGCACAAAAATACCGAAGTTGGTTACGGTACTAATTACGCCTTCAAAAGTTTCACCAACATGGTCGCGCATGTATTCGCATTTTAAGAAATCCATCACGTCGCGGGTCGCGTCATCGGCACGGCGTTCGGTTAATGAACACTGCTCACCAAATTGTAACAGCGCCGCCGTATCGTATGGGTAGATATCTTTTTTGCTGATGACACTCGCGCCTTCTGCACGGCGAATGGTATCCAGTAAACGTTCTTCTTGATTGTCACTGCGAATCAATTGACGAATAGCACGGTGCACCATTAAGTCAGGGTAACGACGAATTGGGGATGTGAAATGCGTATACGCAGGGTAAGCCAAACCAAAGTGCCCTTCGTTATCAGGCTGATACACCGCCTGACTCATAGAGCGCAGCAACATACTTTGAATCAAGTGTGCATCAGGACGATCCACAATTTGACGCATCACTTCAAGAAAGTCTTTTGGTGATGGCTTCAAACCACCAGATAATGTAATGCCACTTTCATTTAAGTATTGCTTTAAGTTCTCAAGCTTTTGCTCACTTGGCCCTTGGTGTACACGATACAAACTTGGCTGTTTATGTTCTTGTAAGAAGCGCGCTGTGGCCACGTTAGCACACAACATACATTCTTCAATTACTTTATGCGCATCGTTACGTTGTATTGGCACAATGTCTTCGATCTTACGATCCGAATTAAACACAATGCGCGTTTCAACGGTTTCAAACTCAATAGCGCCACGTTCGCCACGAGACGCTTTTAATGATTTATATAAATCATAAAGCGTATCAAGTTGAGGTACGATGCCAGCATATTGCTCTCGCAAGATTTGCCCTTCGTCACCATGCTCGTCTTCTAAAATTTTGCCTACCAGCTTGTAGGTTAAACGGGCATGACTGTGCATGACCCCTTCATAAAATTTATAATGCGTGATTTCACCCGCCGCGCTGATGTCCATTTCACATACCATGCATAAACGGTCAACATGGGGATTAAGTGAACATAAACCGTTGCTGAGTTTTTCTGGCAGCATAGGCACAACGTGCTCAGGGAAATACACCGAGTTACCACGGTTTTGGCGCTTCGATATCCAGTGGTGAATTCACCGGCACATAGTGACTGACATCGGCAATGGCAACAAATAAGCGCCAGCCTTTGGTGTCTGAATTGTATTCAGCCAATACCGCGTCATCGAAATCACGGGCGTCTTCACCGTCAATGGTCACAAATGGCAGCTGACGCAGATCCATACGGAACTGCTTATCGTCTTCTTCAACTTCAGCGTTGATTTTAGCAACTTGTTGCTCAACCGCGTCAGGGAACACAAACGGAATGTCATGGCTGCGCAGCGCGATGTCGATTTCCATACCCGGCGCTAAATGATCGCCCAGTACTTCAATGATTTTGCCAAGTGCTAACTGACGGGTATCGGGCTGGTGCGTAATGTCCACCACCACAAATTGGCCGTTTTTAGCGCCATTCATTTCCATGCTAGGAATCATAATTTCTTGGGTAACACGGCGAGAATCCGGCACCACATAAGCGCTTTCGCCTTGTGTATAAAAGCGACCCACAAGTTGATGGGTGTTACGTTGAATAACATCAACAATGATCGCTTCTTGCTTACCACGATTATCCGCACCGGCAAGTCTTACGGTGACTTTGTCGCCATCAAATACTTTACGCATTTGCTTAGCAGAAAGGTGCAAGTCATCGCCCCCTTCGTCTTTAATTAGGAAGCCATAGCCATCTTTGTGGCCCTGTACGCGACCTTGAACAATGGGCACTTGGCTCATTGGAGTGTAAGCGCGACGGCGATCTTCAACTAATTGGCCGTCACGGCACATGGCGATTAAGCGACGACGCATGGCCTCGATTTGATCTTCACCTTCAACATGAAGATGTTCCACCAGCTGCATATGATCCAGCGGTATCGGGTGGTTTTCTAGGGTTTCAAGGATGAGTTCACGACTGGCCACGGGGTTGTCGTATTTATCCGCTTCGCGCTTGGCAAATGGATCGGCGAGTTTTTTAGAGTTTGTTTCTGGATTGTTTTTTTTCATAGGCGGGGATTATACACGCTCAGGGTCATATCGGTTGAATTTTTAGGCGATTAATATGACAAGCTTAGCTGCATAATCAAGTGCTTATGGGGTTTTACCCGATCTTTTTGCTGCATAGAGCTGATTACGGCAAAACACCCTCCTTCACGAGCACTGCGATGAGTCATGCAGCGGATCACCGAATAACGGAATATCCACTGCAATATCCACAATGAGGTTGGTAAGCGCTCTACTATTTAATCTTCTTGTTTATCCAATATAGAAACGAGTCATGTCTAATTCATCAACAAAAAATGCGCCATCAACCCTGATAAATACAACCCAAAACCAAACACGGTATGTGTAATCAGGCTCTGCAATCGTGCCGAATTAGGTTTTGGTGTTCGGCTAGCAGCGAAACCCGCCCCCATGCCGGGCTGCATCAAACAAAAAGGCGCGACTATGGTGAAAACACCCACCAACAGCGCTGGTATAATGGTTGGCTGCTGCATCCATGACGCCCCAAACATAACAATCAACAACGCCGCAAATACGACCCCAATTAAGTAATGTGCCGTCCAGCCCACTATATTTTCGCCCTTAATGGCAGCAGACGCTGCGATAGTTTGATGATGAAAACGCCCTCGCGGCATATGTAAAAACCAGCGCCCGACCATGCCATAATCAGGCGAAGGTACACCCAGCAAGGATTTGCGGATAACCCCCCATACGTCCATAAGCGCTGTTGCTCCTATGCCCATCAATAAAATGAAAATCACATCATTCATGCTTACCTCCTAAATTTGTGTTTGTTGTAACTGAGTGCTAGCTTACAACCTCAAGTTAACTTGAAGTCAAGGGGTGATTTATGGATATCAGCGAAGTTGCCAAACGTTCAGGTATTGCAGCCTCAACATTGCGATATTACGAAGAAAAAGGACTCATCATGTCGGTGGGCCGTCGTGGCTTACGACGGGTGTTCAAAGCCAGTGTACTAGAGCAGTTAGCATTGATTGCATTGGGGCGTTCGGCCGGTTTTTCATTAGATGAAATTGCTCCAATGCTAGGTACGGATGGCACCCCACAAATTAATCGGCAACAACTAATCGACAAAGCTGACGAACTTGATAACACCATCAAAAAACTAACGACGCTGCGTAACGGCTTGCAGCATGCCGCCGTGTGCTCGGCTCCTAGTCATATTGAATGCCCTAAATTTCGCCGGTTAATGGGACTCGCTGCCTCCGGTGCATTCGAAGATAACGTTAAAAAGAAGTCATTAAGTAAAAAGAAAGGTTGAACGCCAGCAACAAAATAAGAACGCTTTCATTTGGCAAAATACGATCAAACAGCATTACAGGAAAACACACTAAATCCGTTAGCTTTGATCATCCAACTTTTTGCGTAATTGATACCCTTGTCTTTGCACTACGTGCTGTATTAACACCTCTTGAAACGCATTATGCATATCATCAAAATCTAAACGCACAATATGAGGCTCTGCTGATGTATCAGGGTAATCGGGATTGGGGTCTATACCCGCCACATGGGCGGTGCTGCGAATCAGTTCGTGGTTGGGTTGCAAATAAATACTGACCATTAATTGCTGGTTAATGGCTAATGTTTCACCCCAAGTAAACGCAACGCCACACGCACTCAAATTTGCTTTTCTTAATACAGGTGAATCTTCAGCAGAGGCGTCACTTGCGTGCAATAAATTAATTTTTTGATTCATTAAATCTAATAGCGGTGCAAGCTTTGGGTATTGAGCGCGAACATCCACCATGGCTTGGCGAATTTGTACTTCAAGGCTCACATGAAACTCTTGATGCATATCCTCAAGTTCGTTTGTATTGACATTGTTATCACCACCGTATTCTTCATCTAGCGCATGAAAACAAATGGCAACCTCATCGTCTATTCGAAAAAAACGGCGACGCTCTTCTGCCATTAAAAATGTCCTCCTTAAAATATTTCGTCCGGATCTAAGCCAAAGTCATCCGGTTTCGAATTTAACTTATCTGAAAACGGGTTATCTTCTGGGTTCATCTCAGGCTCATCATCATTATCTTTTGGTGCACTTTTCACAATGATGATTTCCACCCGGCGATTCTTAGTGCGGTTTTCAGCGGTTTTATTATCAACAAGCGGACGCACGCTGCCATGACCCACCACCATAAATCGCTTTTCATCCATTTCTGGTGCCACAAACAAATACTGCGCAACCGATGCCGCACGCGCAGCACTCAATTCCCAATTCGAACGATAACGGCCCCCTCCGCCAAGCGGCGTATTATCTGTGTGCCCTTCGACACTGATGCGCCCTGGCACTTCAACCAATACTTCTCGAATTTTATCCAGCACGGGTAAAAAGGCATCTTCTACAAAGGAGCTACCGCCTTTAAACGAACTATTCTCGGTGATGCGTATAATAATTTTGCTGCCTTGGGTTTCTAATTCGACTTGGCCTTTGGATATTTCTTTTTCTAATTCCCCGGCCATTTCTAACGCGATCTCTTCTGCTTCTTCTTGTGCTTTTGATTCTGTGGGCACGACGATATCTCGGGTTTGTTTACCCGAATCACCTTGCGCTTCTGTTTGTGCGGTTACCGCGTCTTGGCATAACACTTCTAGACTGCTTTCGGTTATGTCTGACGTTGATTGTCGAATCTCATTGATGGGCGTGGGTTCTGGCTTTGACGGGCTAAAATGTTTTGCAATCACACTGGTGCCTTTTGGTGGGTCATCAGCATTAATGGTTGTTTGCACACCAAACGCCATGCGTAACTCACCCGCTAAGCGTTTGAACTTTAAGGCGTCCATTTCGGCAAACGATAAAAGCAATACAAAGAAACACATGAGCAGTGACATTAAGTCAGCAAATGTGGCTAACCAGCTTGGGGGACAGACGGGACAATCGGGACAGTCCGGAGCGTCATCTTCATCAGCCATGAATCCGCTCCTTTATTCTTCCGTGAATAGGTGACGATTATTCATCGACACCTCGTTTTTTCTCTGGCAAATATGTACGTAATAACGATTCAATCACACGTGGATTTTGGCCTGCTTGTATCGCTAATAAAGCATCTATTACCATACTTTGGAGTCGGCCTTCTTCATCCGCACGTAAGCCGCACTTATACGCAACAGGCAAACAAAACATATTTGCCATCATCGCACCATAAAGGGTTGTTAATAGTGCAACGGCCATGGCAGGACCAATGGATTTTGGATCGTCCATGTTGGCCAACATCGCCACCAAACCAATCAGTGTACCGATCATGCCCATGGCAGGTGCGGTGTCACCCAGTGACGCAAATATTTCGGTTCCCAGTTTATGACGATCAACACTTAAGCGAACATCTTTGCCTAATAAACTTTTCACCACGTCAGGGTCATGACCATCCACCAGCAGCTGAATGCCTTTGGCTAAAAAATCATAACTCACTTCTTTACCTTCAAGCGCAAGCAGACCGTTTTTGCGCGCTTCACCGGCTAGCTCAACAATCTCTTCGATCATAGCGTCAGGCTTAGGTAATTTAAAACTAAACGCTTTAGCCGCGATTTTACCCGCAGCTAAAAATTGACCTAATTCAAATTTCATGAGAACGGCAAAAATAGCGCCGCCAACCACAATTAACAAAGAAGGGATATTCACAAACATGGCGGGATCACCGCCCAACACCATGGCCATCACTACGATGACCCACGCCCCAATTAAACCTACAATCGTCGCTAAATCCACTGCATCACCCTGACTTCCGTAATATTTTGGGCTCCCACTTAATATTGAGTCTAGACAGAGTATTTCAGTTTGCACGACCATATAGGCTACAATTGCGCAAATCATCGAATGGCCGTAAGGCGACTTAAATTAAGGAATCACATGGCTGACCAACAAGCACCTATCGACTTTGAGCAATCACTGGCGCAATTAGAATCATTAGTAGAAAAGTTAGAAAACAGCGAATTCACGCTAGAACAGTCACTACAAGCGTTTGAGCAAGGGGTGAAACTGACTCGCCAGTGCCAGCAAGCACTCAGCCAAGCCGAACAAAAGGTGCAGCTACTGATTGAAGAAAACGGCCAAAGCACCGCAGTGCCATTTGAAGGTGATGCCCAGTAATGGAATTTAGCCAATTTCAAGCAATGGCGGCAGAACGCTTTGCCGCTGTTTTAGCCAATGAGAGTGTCTTGCCCAACGCTGATGCTGCTCGCCTACTGCAAGCCATGAAGTACAGCTTACTTAATGGTGGCAAACGTATTCGCCCGTTACTCGTCTATGCCAGTGCGCAAGCATGCCAAGCGAACTTAAATCACGCAGATTACGCAGCACTTGCCATTGAAATGGTGCATGCGTATTCGTTGATTCACGATGATTTACCGGCCATGGACGATGATGATTTACGCCGTGGTCAACCCACTTGCCATATTGCCTTTGATGAAGCTTGTGCCATTTTGGCGGGTGACGCCTTACAAAGTGAAGCCTTTAGCTTATTAAGCAGCCAAATTGACGGCCTTATGCCAGCCCAGCAACTCAGCATGGTCAATATACTGGCCACCGCCAGCGGCTTATATGGCATGGCCGGCGGGCAAAGCTTAGATTTAGAAGCCGTTAACCAAACCGTTGACCTGAGTTACCTTGAAAACATGCACAACCACAAAACGGGTGCCTTAATTAAAGCCAGTGTGCTACTGGGTGCTCAATGCCAAGCCAGCTTAGACAGCCGAACCAAAGTCGCCCTTAGCCAATACGCAGATGCCATTGGTTTAGCGTTTCAGGTACAGGACGATATTCTTGATGTGACCAGCGATACCCAAACACTCGGGAAAACCCAAGGCGCCGATATTGCACTCAACAAACCAACTTATGTTTCTTTGTTGGGCTTAGAAGGCGCAAAGCAAAAAGCGGCTCAATTACACCAAACCGCCATGTACGCCATTGAGCCATTGGGCGAAAATGCACAAGCATTGCGCCAAATTGCCGATTACATCATCAAGCGGGTCAATTAAGACCCGCGTGCTTCATTACTTTTTGACTCATAACGGGTAGAATACCGCCTCTTAAAAGTCACGTTTGCACTGGGTAACAGATGTTCCAGGAAATCCCTACCAGCCGTCCAAGTACTCCATTATTGGATAGTGTTGATCTTCCCGACCAATTACGTCAGCTGGCTCAAAATCAGTTGCCGCAGCTCGCCCGTGAATTACGTGAATTTTTGCTGTTCAGTGTTGGTCAAAGCGGTGGTCACTTTGGGGCCGGTCTAGGGGTCGTTGAACTCACCATTGCTTTGCATTATGTCTACAACACCCCTGACGATATTTTACTTTGGGATGTTGGCCACCAAGCCTACCCACATAAAATTTTAACGGGCCGCCGTGAACAGTTACCGTCTATTCGTCAACAAGATGGTTTATCGCCTTTTCCTAAACGCCATGAAAGTGAGTACGACAGCTTTGGTGTTGGCCATTCATCTACGTCGATCAGTGCCGCATTAGGTATGGCCCTTGCCGCTGAGAAAATGGGCACCAATAAAAAAGTCGCCGCGATCATTGGCGACGGCGCCATGACAGCAGGCCAAGCATTTGAAGCACTCAATCATGCTGGCCATACCGATACCGACATGCTGGTGATTTTAAACGACAACGATATGTCGATCAGTGAAAACGTAGGCGGCCTAAATAAATACCTCGCGAAATTGCTCAGTTCAAAAACCTATAACTCCATGCGTGAGGGCTCTCGTAAAGTATTGAGCACCATTCCTCATGTGTGGGAATTAGCCAGCAAAACCGAAGAGCATGTAAAAGGCTTTTTTACCCCAGGTATTTTCTTTGAAGAATTAGGTTTTAATTACATTGGCCCTGTCGATGGTCACGACCTTGATGCGCTGGTGCGCACGCTAGGCAATATGCGAGATTTAAAAGGCCCGCAGTTTTTGCACATCGTCACCAAAAAAGGCAAAGGCTTTGAACCGGCCGAAGCCGACCCAATCAAATATCATGCATTGTCGCCTGTGGGCGCCAGTAGCAAAAAAGTAAAAACCTTCAGTAATATTTTTGGCAAGTGGGCCTGTGATACCGCCACTGTTGACCCTAAGTTTATGGCCATTACACCCGCCATGCGTGAAGGCAGCGACTTAGTTAAGTTTTCTGAAAAATTCCCTGATCGATATTTTGATGTGGCCATTGCCGAACAACATGCCGTGACACTGGCTGCGGGCATGGCCTGCGAAGGCGCTAAACCGGTTGTCGCCATTTACAGTACATTTTTACAGCGCGCTTATGATCAATTGATTCACGATGTGGCCCTGCAAAACTTAGACGTCACCTTTGCCATTGATCGCGCGGGTGTTGTGGGTGCCGATGGCCCAACCCACGCAGGCGCCTATGACATTAGCTTTATGCGTTGCATTCCGAATATGGTAATCGCTTGCCCAAGTGATGAAAGCCAGTGCCGTCTATTGCTCAACACCGCTTATCACTTTAATGGCCCTGCGGCTGTTCGCTACCCTCGTGGTAACGCCAGTGATATTGAAGTGATTGTCACGACACAAACACTGCCGATTGGTAAAGGGTATATCATTCAACAAGGCGAAGGCATCGCCTTATTGTGCTTTGGCCCATTATTAAAAGAAGCCAAACTAGCCGCTGAAACCCTTGCGAAAGAAAACGGCAAAAAGATTACGCTTGTGGACATGCGCTTTGTTAAACCCATCGACGAAACACTGCTTAAAACATTAAGTGAAGACCATCAGCACATTATCACGTTAGAAGATAACGCGATTATGGGTGGCGCGGGTTCGGCTGTACTTGAATTTTATGCACAACATAATATCCAATTAAACATTTTGACGCTGGGCATTCCAGATGCGTACATTGAACATGCATCACAAGCACAGCAGTGGGCGCAAATGGGGCTAGATAGCTCAGGCATTATCAATAAAATTAAAACATTGTTATAAGTTTTAAAGGAATCACGAATGATTAAGCCACTGGTTATTGCACTTTCTTTTTTAAGTTTCGCCGGTCACGTTCACAATGGGCGACCGCAAACACACAAGAAATTAATCATCTGCTTAGCTTTGTTGAAAGCACAGAATGCAAATATGAACGCAACGGCACACAACACAATGGAGTGGATGCAGTTGCCCATATTAAAAAGAAATACGACTACTTCGAAGATGATATCGACACGGCAGAAGATTTTATTGAATTAAGTGCAACAAAAAGCACCATGAGCGGCAAAGCATACAAGGTGCATTGCCCCGATGAAGACGTCATCACATCCAAAAAATGGCTACTCGATGAACTGGTCGCGTTTCGTAAAAAGCAGTAACGCTGCTTATTCGCTAATAACTAGCTCGCCATTATCCTGCTGAATTTTAAGCTGCCCTAAAAAGCTCATACCTAAAAGTGGTACATCTGGGTGGGAACCTTCTATCACACTTACCGGCACGTTATAGCGCGTAATGCCTTCTAGTTTTATTTCGTTCACGTGCACCAAAAAACTGTTCACAATACCGCCCGCTGTGGCACTGCGCCTACGCTGACCCTTCGCATAAGCAATTCCCAGCTTACGCGCCGTGTTGCCACTTAATGCGACATTTGTCGCACCTGTGTCCACTAGCATACGCACCCTGCGCCCATTTAATACGACATCGGTATAGTAGTGACCACTAAAGTCTTGCTGCAAACGCACTTCTTTTGTTTGTGCCGGTGCATAACTTGAAGCAAGTGAAGCGCCTAATAATAGAGTTTGACGCGCGCCATTGATTTCGATGACACACTGCTCGCTATCCGCGCGAATCAGCGTAATACCTTGCTTCTGTTGCCCTGCTTTAATCACTAAACGCTCGCCATCTTTTTCAAGAATGGCCATGCCCGGCATAAGGCCTACCGCTTGAATATTAGCCTGACTAAAAAAAGTCACGGCTAACAGGCTTAAGCCAGTCAATATTTTCAATACTCTCACGTATACTGTCCTTACGATTACTTGAGGTGCGTTATGATTTGGATTGTGTTGTTAATCATATTGGTCGCGTTAATATTTTTACCCCAGTTTTGGGTAAGGCGCGTTCTGCAAAAACACAGTAACGAGCGTGCGGATTTTCCCGGCACAGGGGGAGAGTTTGCCCGCCACTTAATTAAACAGCAAGGTTTAAAGGTCAAACTTGAGACAACCGAACAAGGCGACCATTACGACCCTAGCAGCAAAACTGTGCGCTTAAGCAGTGACAATTTCAATGGAAAGTCGCTCACCGCCGTGGCCACCGCCGCTCACGAAGTGGGTCATGCTATTCAGCACCAACAGGGCATGGCCTTATTACTATTACGCACACCATTGGCCAAGTTTGCATATTATGTGGAGAGAATCGCACAGGTAGCACTATTAAGTACCCCTGTATTTTTAAGCTTTTTACCAGGGGTAGGCAAGTTATCATTGATCGTGGCGATTGCCGGAATGCTTGCCAGTACTCTGGTGCATTTTGTCACATTGCCCGTTGAAATAAACGCCAGTTTCTCTAAGGCACTGCCCATTCTTAAAAACGGCCAATACCTACAAGAGAAAGACTACCAAGATGCTCGCAAGATTCTATTAGCCTGCGCCTTAACCTATGTCTCTGCCGCACTAGCTAGCTTATTTAATGTTTGGCGCTGGTTGCGCTTTTTTCGCCGATAAACCCCATCGGCGTCATGTTTATATCAGCGCAATTAGCCAAACACTTAATTGCAAACACAGCCATGCAGCAACAGCGGCAGCCACATCATCAATCATAATGCCAAAGCCACCATCAACGTTTTTATCGAACCACTTGATTGGCCAAGGCTTGGCAATATCAAAAATACGAAATAACACAAAACCCCATAACAACCACAACACCCCTTGTGGCGCTAAAAACATAGTGAGCCACATGCCCAACCATTCGTCGATGACGATGCCACCATGATCATGCACGTTAAGATCTTTCGAGGTTTGATGACAAACGTAGGTGCCCACTACCATAGTAAGCAACATAACGATGGCATAACTCAGCACCCGTTAAGTCTTGTAACAAAAACCAATAAATAGGCAGTGCTGCAATGGTTCCCATGGTGCCCGGTGCTTTAGGCGATAAACCGCTGCCCAGACCAAAGGCCAGCATATGAATGGGGTTTTTATAATTCGGTTTTGGTAGCGCAGACATATTCAATACACATTAATAAAGAGCCATCATTATACCCAGCGTAGTATAAAAGTCTGCACAAGGTCTCTTTGGGTAGTTTAAGGTACAATAACCGCTTTTATCGTCATCGAACTGTGCACATGAAAACGTTATTGATCATTGGTTATGTTTGGCCTGAGCCAAACTCCAGCGCCGCCGGTGCGCGTATGTTGCAGCTTATTGAGTGCATGCAGCAAGCTGGCTATCAAGTTGAATACGCATCCCCTGCCGCCCCCAGCGAGCACGCCATTGATTACCAACAATACGGTATTAGTACAGCGAAAATAGAATTGAACAGTGCCAGTTTCGATGACTACTTAACCGCACTTAACCCGCAGGTTGTGATGTTTGACCGCTTTATGATGGAAGAACAATTTGGTTGGCGTGTCGAAAAACACTGCCCACAGGCCCTGCGTATTTTAGACAGCGAAGACCTACATTGTTTACGCTTTGCTCGCCAAGCCCTTGCCAAAAGCAATCACAATGTCATTAAGGATGTTGCGCCTGCTGATTTATTTAGTGAGCACGCTAAGCGTGAAATTGCGGCGATTTATCGCTGTGACTTAACATTAACCATTAGCCAATACGAAATGGACGTACTGCAAACCGTATTCAATGTGCCTGCCAATATTTTATTGTATGTACCGTTTATGCTGAAACATATAAGCGTCAATACTCAGTTAAATTTTAATGAGCGCCAGCATTTTGTATCGATTGGTAACTTTCGACACGAACCGAATTGGGACGCGGTTCTGCAACTTAAGCAACACATTTGGCCACTGATTCGAAAACAATTGCCCAAAGCTCAACTGCATATTTTTGGTGCTTATCCGCCTAAAAAAGCCACCCAACTGCACAATGAAAAACAAGGTTTTTTGATTAAAGGCTGGTGCGAAAATGCATTTGATGAGTTAAGCCAGGCCCGTGTACTGCTTGCCCCTTTACGATTTGGTGCTGGCTTAAAAGGCAAATTATTGGATGCCGCCCAATGTGGTTTACCCGCGGTGACGACGTCCATCGGCGCTGAAGGGCTATATGAATCCGGCGAACACTCAACGGCTTTGGTCAGTGATGACTTTGAAATATTTGCTCAGCACGCCATTAATTTATACAACAATGAAGATGTTTGGTCAGGCTTGCAAAATAACGCCCATGAATTTTTAGAAAAAGGGTTTGCTTGGCCGATATTCAGCACACAGCTTATTCAACGAATAACAGACATCGAAAATAATTTAGACACCCATCGACTGAATAATTTCACCGGCAGCATGCTGCGCCATCACAGCATGAAGTCTACCCAATATATGGCACAGTGGATCGAAGCAAAAAATAAACAAGTAGGTTTATTTAAAACTCATAAGCCGTTATAACAGAGGGTAACATTCGATTGGGTTATGAGATAATTAGAGCGCAGGTAACAGAGTGCTAACGGCTTAAGGTCAGTTTATCGCATATTAATATGTACTACTTATTGTACAAGTAACGGAACCTTTGATTGTAATATCTCGATGAGTTTTTCATCCATATATTCATAATCATCGGGAATGTCTAAAGAGATGATTTTTTGGTCTTTTATGGCGCGTCCAAATTTGTTGCTTAATTTCTTTTTATGAGCCTTTTCCATCACAAAGATATAATCCGCCCACTCAATATCGTCAAGACTCACATGAACTTCGGCATCATTACTCACACCAGCAGAATAAACGTCCCAGCCATCGACATTGCTAAAGATGGCTTCTGCAGTAGGGCTTCTTAGTTTATTCTTACTGCACAAAAACAATATTTTTTTCATTTAGTCTCAAAACGCCCTGTTAACAGCTTGTTATGTTTACATTGCAGCAATAAGCCCCAACGCTCCAATTGGTAGTAGCAAAACCCATTGGGGTAATTTGATAAAATTTTTTAGCCCAAAAAAGTACCCACCTACAGCAACGAATACAAGTGAAAAAATAACGAAAATAGTAGATATACCAAATACTACATTTAAAAAAGCATCCAGATTGAACCAACCAACATAAGTTAAGACAAGACCACTGATAAAAAGAGTAACTGATACCATGTGCCAACAGGCTAATAACGTTGCCTTAGGAATGTCAGGTAAGTTTGACTTTAGAAAAGGTGACAAGGTTTGCGGAATCAGATTGCTGCGTATTGTTAAGTGGCTTTATCGTCACGGTTAATATTTTTAATGCCTAGCACGAATAATGTAACGCATCCCAGACCACTTGAAGCCCAAAGTATTAAAGCAATGTACGGCTGCCTACAGCTAAAATGTTCGTGAAAGAGAGAATAATTATTGTCGCAAAACTGCATTGCTAGACTGGATGAGGAAAACATCCAAAGCAAGCACCACCACGAAAACAAAAAGAGCGGCATTGAAACTACTAACTGAATTATCCCTTTCTTCTTCATAATGACTCTGATGACACTTAACGCCGCACTCTTCGGAAATTTGGGAGCGCCAGCGAGTAAATTTTCCGTAGCAGCGCCTTGTTATACGCTTTCTTACTCATGACACTACCTCCACCATTTCTTGGTAGTGCTTTTCATCAAGTTCGCTTATCCAGTCAAAGATGTCTGAAATGACTGCAACGCCTTCACCAATCAGGTTTTCAACGAAGTCTTCATTGGTTTCAATAAGGTCGTTATGTGAATACTCATTAATGAACTTTCGGATTTTTTCTTTTCCTTCGTCTTCCGGATTCTGACTTGCTGAAACTGCCGTATTAAACAAGTTGGCGAAGTTTCCCCGGTTCTTTGGAAATTTAAAAGACAAGAAGGATTCAAGAAGCTTTCGGGATAAGTTGGCTGCAAGAAAATGATCGTCCGTTTCAAGCGCCTGTTGATTCTTTAACGAATGCAATCGTGAAAAAATATAGTGATACTCTGAATTGTATAAGGTTAATGCTTTTTCGGCGTCTGTATAAGTTGAGGTTCTTGGCACTTCGTTGTTTGCCTTAACAACATAGAAGTTTGCAATATTTTGATTGTCGCGTTTATTCTTCCGCGAAATCCAATCACGAACCAACTTGAAAAACGTGAAGTTGTGGGTAAGAACGAACAGTTGCTTTGCTTTTTCACAATTAACTTTCATAAATGAATAAGCGTGAAAAAGGTGGTTGGAATCGAAACTTGAAATAGGATCATCCACAACAACAATAGTGTCTTCAATTTTGTTGTCATTCTCCTTCAGTTTGGTTATGAAGTAGACAAACGCAATAGCCGTCTTTTCGCCTTCACTCAAATTCCCGTCAACCTGTTCCGAATCGTTCCGCAGTATTTCATATCCTTTTTTAACCGGGTTGAATCGAAGGGTTAATTCACTGCGACCAAGAAACTTGTGGAGTGATTCATTGAACTGGTCAGCGCCCACGCCTTCATTTGATAGTGAGTCTTCAAGTGCTCGGATTTCAGTGTTTCTTGTGTTGATTGAGGTCTTTAACGTTTCATTCGCGGTTGTTCGATCAATAACTTCTTTTTTCTTGTCGTGATAACTGAATGACTTAACTTCAGTAGTAGCGTAATGAAGTTCAAGTTTCTTTTTGGCTTTGTCGGTTTCTTCTTTAAAATTCCCTGACTTATGATTGTGTTTATCAATAGCCGCACCAATAGCGGTCATGGCATCGTTAAACGCCTTCACGGATGATTCACTGATAACTTCAACTGCTAGACCAGTTTCAAGCGGATTGGCGGTCTTATCTTTCAAGACAGTGTGCCAGACCGTTATTTCTTCGTTCAGGCCTGTGATTGCTTTTTCCAACGCTGTACATGCTTCGCTGTACCTATTTTTGAACTCGTCGTAGAAATCACTTGCGGCAGGTAGCGTTTGGGGCTGAATATATTGACCGGCAAGCCAACCATCAGCACTTACAAGCCGGGTTTGAAAGGCTTTGTAATCGTCATTAAAGTGGGCTTCAAGCTGTTTGGTACGTTCTTCGGTGATGGCGTTACCACAAAATTCACACTGGTTTGTATCGTGACGTTTATGAAGATCAAGACCAGTTTCAACCCAAGACTTTATATCACCATATTCAACAAGCCGTTGAATAGTTTTACTAACCACACTGGTTTTTAAAAGATCATCAAGACGTTCTTTTGCTTTGGTGAATATTTCTTGATCAATGGTCTGTTGATTAAAGGTGATCGGGGACTTTTGATCAGGCTTGGCAGCATTGGTTAATTCAACAATTTGTTGATCATCAAGCAGTGAGCTGTCCGACTTACTTTCTTCAAGGCGATCATCTATGAATTTTCCAAATTTACGCTTATCGTAGTTAAGGTAGTAGCTGTCAGTAGTATCAATGGATTGAAGACTTGTCTTCATATGTCGCGCGCTATCAGTTCCAAATTTTGAAACAGCACCATCAAGTTTTCTTATTGCTTCAGCTTCTACGCCGTGCGCTTTGTTATCGACTTCCTGTTCTTTTTTTAATTTCTCTAGTTTTTCGCGTTCTTCAATCTTTTCTTTATCAACAAGTAATATGCTTTTTACAACGTTATTCCATGAAATATTTTCGTCAATAAAGTCATGGTTAAAGGTGTATACGTTAAGGTCTGAATCCGCCGTGTTCGCTTGTGTGATTACGGTGCCGCCGTCTACGCTTACAGTGAATTCCGAAGAAGGAAATTTACTTGAAGTAGTTTTATTTTCGATGCACCGAAATACACCCGAAAGCGTAGATTTTCCGCTTCCATTCCAGCCATAGAACAAATTGTATTTTCCGAAATCTTTAGCATTGTAGTTCGTATGATCTTGGAAGATACCGAATTTCTTTAATTTTTGTATATTCTTTATTGACATAGCATCTCTGATCTAAAATTCTCTCTGGACTAGATTTGCGTATAACGCCTAAAACATGGGCGCGGCTTTATCGCGTCCAATGCCTTTACTTGTTAACTGCTGATTACGAGAACTGTTTTTCATAAGCTTCTCGATGGTGTTTAAAATACTTATCATATTCTTCATAAGAATCTATGAGAGCTGTGACTTCAACGCACGTTTCTCCCATTTCCTTTGAGAGGTCTTCAAAAGAAATAGACTCACATTTTATTTCAGTATCTTGGCCTTGCTCATAAAGCTCAGCTTTTACTACGCCAGATAATAACTCATAGTTTTCGGTTGGAGTGACGTTGCCAAATACGAACCCCATCGGCGGATCACCAACTTCTAGCTTGGTAGTACCAATTACTACATCATTAATTCGAATTTCGTAGATCACTCTAAACCTCTAGGAGCAGTTAACAGTTTATTCTACGTCTCATGATCGAGAAACATATTATACGGTCACGTGATGTCTTTGCAGGGCGTGTTTGCCCGGTGATTCATTGTAAGTCGCGTATAATGTGGGTTTAAGCTGCCCTTGGCAATATGTGCATTCGTCTTTTACGTCTCAGCAAAATATTTGAACATGTTTAGGTCACTAATTTATAACTCTTTATTACTCATCATGCTTTGTGAGTAGTATTTGCTATAGGCTCTCTTTAATCTCATGAACAGCGTATTTCGTATCACATGACGTCATAGCTAATATACAAATGATTACAGCATCACTACGGTTGATGGCCAACCTTAACCAATATAATGGTATCTTCTTCTACAAATGGGAAATGTTCGCTTAAGTGCGGGCTGCGTATCCATGTGCCTTTTGGGTAGCTGCCATGTTCATCTTTGAACTCACCACTGATCACAAAAATTTCTTCGCCGCCCCAATGCTTGTGAGGCAAAAAACGCTCGCCCTTGGGCCAAAATACCAAGGCTGTGTTTTGGCCTTCAAATTCATGTAAGGGCATCACATTTAGATTCCCCTGCCCTTGTAGCCAAGGTGTGTGCTCAGTATTGATATTGACTACGGCCAAGTCTTGTTCATTAAATTGATTAAGCTTCACAAAAATGACACAACCGTCTTTGCTAAATGGCGCATGGGATGATCCCGGCGGGTGTCGTAAATACGAGCCAGTAGGGTAGTCACCCTTTTCATCACTGAATACGCCTTTTAATACAAAGATTTCTTCACCTAATGGGTGGGTATGGGTTTTAAAACTTGAGCCTGGGGCATATTCAACAATACTGCTCACGTGGCCACTTTCGGCGGCTTCACGCTCTAATGGTATGCGGCGTACGCCCTGAGCTGGCGAGTCTTGCCACGCTTGCTTGGCTGTCTCGATCACGACGACTTGACTGAAATCTAAATTATAGTTTTCTACTATCACTATATGGCTCTTTGCCTGACAGGCGGTTTATTCAATTGTGTGGCTATTGTGGCATAGCGAATAAACTATTCTAGGCAGGGTTTTGGGATGATGCGTTCCTAAAACGCATCAGCACAAAAAACCCGCCATAAGGCGGGTCTGTTTATAAAGGCTGGCTATTGCGCCTGTTTGCTTAAATAACATTACAAATCTTAAACATGCAGATAAAATCTTTAGACGGCATGATCCGTTTGTGTACCGCATAAGTGGGTTCCTCTTCACCGCGAAAACGAGACTTAGTAAAGTCGATGCCCTTGAAGTTATACAAGAAGTTAAGGTTTTTTGCGGTAAATTCCAGCATCCAACGCAATACTTTTGATTCTGTTGCCTTTGGTGGGTAATCCAATGCAAGTGGCGATAAGCCTAAGAATATATAGCTCACACCTTCTTCTTTAAATTTGCTCATGGCTTGTACCATCAACATATAAAAAATACCTTGTGGGAATTTTGCAGAGGCACGGCTGATATTAGGAACATAGCCCACAACGTGACCGTTTTCATAAATAGGATCAAAGAAAATAAACCCAATCATCTCTTCGCCTTGGTAAGCAAAGAAACGACGCGTGCCTTCTTTGTAATCCATTTCCATTGGGCGAATTAAAAAAACAATTTCACGGCCCTTACACTTTCGCGTTTTAAGCCATGAGTCAGATAAATTACGGTAAGACATTTCACCGTAGCTTTCTTTTACCATAATGTCTTCTTTTTCAGCATGATTAACGGCGGTACGAATCACTTGTTTTTTCTTGCCAGACATTGTCCAAGTCTTTAAATCAATGTGTGTTTCTTTGCCAAATTGCGTGGCATAAAAACCGGTGATGTCATGTATTAGGCCTGCAACCGCTTGGGTCACTTGAATAAAAACAGGATTGGAATATTTTTTACAAAATGCTCGAATTAAAATCTCACGATCCGCTTCTGCACAAATAGGATTACCCAAGCACACGACTGAGCCCCATTGCTTACGATAAGCAATGTAGCCCACGCCTTCCATGTCGAAGTATCGCATCTGCGGCTGTAACGCAGAAAACGCCATAGAGTGACGCCCGAAGCGTTTAAGAAATTCAACGCGCTCAGAAAATGTAAAAACACCGCCACCATGGGACGTTTCATGTTCGTGGGCGATGTCTGTCACTTCAATATCGACTTTGTTCATAGTCAGACCTCTGTTTTTATTATGTGCAAACGAGTCCGCTGTTTATTACGCGGCATCCACTTGCTGAGGTTTTGCAATTTGTTTGCGTGATGCTTTCATTGACCACAAAGAAGGCACCAACAACACATTAAAAGACTGCTTTTTTTCAATCGAAAAGCCGATGCTTTCAAGGTGTTTAGGGTAATTATAAATTTTATGAAATGCGTTTTTAGCAAATAAGGTAAAGATCGAAACCGCAATATACCAATAAGCATTTTGGAATGACTTTGTTAGCACATTACCCGTTGGATAATGAAAGTCGCCAATGACAAAGTGTCCGTCGGCTTTTACTAACGTACCCAAATGCTGCATTACCGTTACCATGAAGTCTTCAGGGAAAACATTCAAAAAGAAATTAGCAACCACTTGATCGTATTCGCCCACTTCGTCAAACGCTAAAATATCACTGTGTACTAAACGAATAGGATGTTTGAACGGTTTGCCTTGTAAATTCTTTTCAACATTTTTAAGCATGGTGGCGGATAAGTCTACTACCGTAACTTGCGCACCTTTTTCGGCGGCATCAATTGCATCACGACCATGGCCAACACCTGCAAATAAAATCTTATCACCGGCTTTTAAATCGATGTTCATAGCGGTTTTGCATTTGTGAATCTGGCGGCCACTGTAAATTGTGCTTAAAAAATCGTAAACAGGTCCGATAATTTTATACTTGTCTGCCATTGTCTGGCTCCCGTGGATATTATTATTGTTCGGGTTTGCAAGTCTGTCTGGGTCAGGCGTTTTGATAGTGTTGAAAGTACGCTGATGATTTTTTATTTTTATGTCAGACAGTCATTCAGGTTGAGCACCTTAACATGTGACTTTTGAGGCATCCAAGGCTTTTGTAACCGTTTGTTAACTTATTTAATGTACTTTTGTACCAGTTGAAATTACCTTAGTTAAATCAACATCTTATGATTGTCCAACAGTTCCACATTACGGCATTCTTGCAGCGACATTTGCCATTATAAGACTTATATTACATGGTTAAGCTGTCTCTTTAGATCTAGTCGATATAAGACAAAACCACAACGTCGGTATAAGGCTAAGCACTAAGCATGAGCTTTTCTTCGATTATTCAGAGACCGCTATGACCTGTTATGAATCACGATTAAATTAATAACGGCAAATAACAAACAGCAGCAGCACAGCTTTGATGCAAAATTAACCATTTGGTTAAATTATTAGACAAATACTGTTTTAACGCTTTCCTGTTTTTTAACTTTTGTTATTCTGCGTACAACTCACGTTTAAAGGTTTTCCCCATGCAAGATATTGTTAATGCTATTAACGGCGTTATCTGGAGCCCAGTACTTATATATTTGTGCTTAGCCTCAGGTTTGTTTTTCTCAATCATGACCCGCTTTATGCAAGTACGACACATTAAAGAAATGTGGCGCTTGTTGTTTACCCCTAACCAAAGCAGTAAAGGTATTTCATCGTTTCAAGCATTAGCGATTTCATTATCAGGACGAGTAGGCACAGGTAACATCGCAGGTGTTGCAGCGGCCATTGGTTTTGGTGGTCCTGGTGCGGTTTTCTGGATGTGGATGGTAGCGTTTGTTGGTGCTGCCACGGCGTATGTCGAATCCACACTGGCGCAAATTTACAAAGAAGAAGAAGGCGATCAGTTCCGTGGTGGTCCCGCTTATTACTTTGAAAAAGCAATGGGCCAAAAATGGTTCGCCATGATTTTTGCGATTTCGACGATCATCGCATGTGGTTTATTAATGCCTGGCATTCAATCCAATAGTATTGGTAATGCCATCGCCACCGCATTTGGTACTGGTGATATGGTCAATACTGGTATGGGTTTAATGAGCTCGGCTAAAATTGCTACTGGCACATTAATTTGTATTATTTTAGCGTTCATTATTTTTGGTGGTATCAAGCGTATCGCGATGGTGGCGCAGGTGATTGTGCCTTTCATGGCTCTTGCCTATATCGTTATCGCCCTTGTTATTGTGGCGCTTAATATCGATCAACTGCCTGGGATTATAGGCATGATTTTAGGTGATGCCTTTACGCCGATGGCGGGCGTTGGTGCAGCCATTGGTTGGGGTGTTAAGCGAGGCGTGTACTCGAACGAAGCAGGACAAGGTACAGGCCCTCACGCCGCCGCCGCGTCTAATGTTTCTCACCCTGCACAACAAGGTTTGGTACAAGCATTCTCGATTTATGTGGATACTTTATTTGTATGTTCAGCCACGGCATTCATGATTTTGATTACCGGCACATACAATGTACACGGCCCAATGGATGGTTTCTTAATTCAAAACATCGGCGCGGATATCGCGGCCAATAGCCCAGCCTTTACGCAACTTGCGATCGAAAGTACGTTACCCGGGGTCGGCAAACCGTTTATTGCATTTGCTTTATTCTTCTTCTCATTTACCACCATTTTGGCCTATTACTACATTGCCGAAACCAACGTGACTTACATTAGACGAAACTTTAAAATCCCTGGCATGATGGGCTTTTTGAAAGTGGGTCTTTTAGCTTCTGTTTTCTACGGTACGGTAAAAACCGCAGACCTTGCATGGGGCTTAGGTGATATCGGTGTAGGCTTAATGGCTTGGCTGAACATCATTGGTATTCTGATTATTTTCTTCATGGCAAAACCGGCAATGAAAGCGCTGAAAGACTATGAAGAACAGAAAAATAATAATGTTGAAGAATATACATTCGACCCTGAAAAACTAGGCATTAAAAACGCAGATTACTGGGTTAAGCGATTAGCCAAAAATAAAAAGAAGTAAAACAAACCTAAAAAAGGAGAGCTAAGCTCTCCTTTTTTATATGTATGACAATGTAGATCCAACTGAATATTCAACACGTAGTAACAAACAGATTGATTCACTATCTGAGGTAAATCATGCGTGTCATTATTTTACTTGTTATAAGCTTGTTGCTGGGCAGTTGCTCATCACAGTTTGCCTATCGCCACTTAGATTGGATTATTCTTTGGTACGCTGATGATTACCTTGAATTAAACCGCCAGCAAGAACGCATTCTTGAAGGTGAGTTATCACAATTACTCGCATGGCATGAAAAATCCGAACTGCCAAAGTATCGCGCCCAACTACAATCCATCTCACATGATTTAAAGACACTGCCTTTAACTGAAACGGTTATTTCACAACACGTTACATCGATCCGTCTTCACTGGCAAAAAATGCGCAAGCAGATCAGTGAACAGCTCCCGCCGTTAGCTGCAAAACTCAGTGCCGCACAAATTACATATTTATTCCGTCAACTAGAAGACCGCAATCAAGAACGCTTAGACGAAATTCTTGATCTAAGTGATGCACAAATAAAAGAACAACAATTAGAAAAACTAGAGGACATGTTAATAGACTGGCTAGGGTCGATTAATTCTGTTCAAGCCACATTACTGTATGAATTTGTAAACACGCAACATGATTTAACCCGCGAGCGTGTGGCGTACTTAAGGTCGTACCAAGCGCAACTCAAACAAAAAATGCAACAACCTGTAGACATCGGCGCATTACAAATACTATTGGATAACCCTGAATCCTTTAAGCCACAAGCCTATCTTAGCCAACAACAGCATAATCGAGACAATATACAGGCGTTTATTCGTCAATTCAGTGTGCATATTCAACCGGAGCAAGTTGTGCACCTACAGGGCAAGCTGCAAGATTACATAGACGTAATTGATGGCATATTAAAATCGAGCAATAAAAAAGGCGACTAAAAGTCGCCTTTAATGGTAATAATGCGCTTAACGTAAGAACAACTTATAGGCAGGATTATCGCTTTCTTCCCAATAAGGGTAAGCCACTTCATCCAAATATTTTTTCAGCTCAACTTCTTCGCCCGCTGGTACTTGCAAGCCCACCAAAACACGTCCATTGGCTGCACCATGATTGCGATAATGGAACATTGAAATATTCCAACGCTTGCCTAACGTTTTTAAGAAGACCAATAACGCACCAGGGCGCTCTGGGAATTCAAAGCGATATATAATTTCATTGTTCACAGACTCAGGGGCATGACCACCCACCATATGACGAATGTGATATTTAGAAACCTCATCATTGCTAAGGTCAACGGCTGGGTAATTTTTAGCCTCTAACTCATCCAGTAGGTTCTGCTTACCTCCTTCTGGCACTTTGATGCCCACATAAATTTGCGCTTGTTCGTCACGACCATAACGATAATTGAATTCGGTAATGGGGCGCTTACCTAGTAAATTACAAAATGTTTGAAAGCTGCCCGGCTTTTCTGGAATCGTCACCGCCATGATCACTTCACGACCTTCACCCACTTCGGCCATTTCGCTCACATAACGCAAACGGTCAAAGTTCATGTTTGCCCCTGACTCAATGGCAATTAAGGTTTTACCTGCAACGCCTGTGCGCTCCACATACTTTTTCAAGCCCGCCACGCCTAATGCACCTGCTGGCTCTGCCACGCTACGGGTATCATCAAAAATATCTTTAATGGCCGCACATAACTCATCCGGTGTCACCGTGATGCATTCATCGATATGATCTTTACACACCTGCCATGTGTGCTTGCCAATTTGAGCAACGGCAACACCATCGGCAAAGATACCAACATGAGGCAACGTCACGCGACGACCTGCTTTCATGGCGGCGTCTAAGCACGCGCTCTCGGTGCTTTCAACGGCAATGACTTTAATTTCTGGACGCAAGTACTTCACATACGCGGCCACACCGGCCGCAATACCGCCGCCGCCCACTGGGACAAAGATCGCATGAATGTCACCAGTACACTGACGCAACATCTCCATGGCAATGGTGCCTTGCCCTGCGATCACGTCTGGGTCGTCGTAGGGATGAATGTATGTCATGCCTTTTTCTTCAACCAGCTTCTGGCTATACGCAAAGGCTTCATCAAAGGTATCGCCGTGTAAAACCGCTTTTGCTCCACGGGCACGCACAGACGCCACCTTGATCTCAGGTGTGGTAAGGGGCATCACAATGGTTGCTTTAATTTTGAGCTTTTGCGCGGACATCGCAACGCCTTGCGCGTGATTACCCGCACTGGCCGTCACCACACCTTTTGCTAATTCTTCAGGGGTTTTCTTTGAAATACAGTTATAAGCACCACGGCACTTAAAGCTATAAACGGGCTGCTCATCTTCACGCTTAATCAAAATAGTATTATTGAGGCGGTCACTGAGAAATTGCGCCGGCGATAGTGGGGTTTCAATCGCCACATCGTATACATTGGCTTCTAGTATGCGTTTTATGTAGTTATCCGCCATTGGAAATCAACTTACCTATTTTAAAAGTGCATTATTGTAACCATTTTGCCCTGTGCTTAGATATAATCACACCTAAATTTCATAAATCCCTAGGGTAAACCTTATGAACCAAGATGAGCTAAAGCAAGCAGTCGGACAAGCCGCGGTCGATTACATCAAACCGCATCTTGAAAAAGACAGCATCATTGGCGTGGGCACAGGCTCAACCGCCAACTGCTTTATCGATGCGCTCGCCAACATAAAGGATCTGTTTGATGGTGCCGTCGCCAGCTCAGATGCCACCGCTCAACGCTTAAAAGATCATGGCATTGAGGTTTATGACTTAAACAGTTCTGGTACGTTAGAGTTTTATATCGACGGGGCTGACGAGGTTAACGACCACCTGCAAGCGATTAAAGGTGGTGGCGCAGCCCTAACTCGCGAAAAGATCGTGGCTGCTTGTAGCAAAGAGTTTATTTGCATCGCCGATGACAGCAAGTTGGTGCCTATTTTAGGCTCGTTCCCACTGCCCGTTGAGGTGATCCCCATGGCTCGCTCTTATGTGGCCCGTGAGCTGGTGGCCTTAGGTGGTGACCCCGTTTATCGCCAAGGCGTCGTCACAGATAACGGCAACGTTATTCTAGATGTGCACAACTTAAACATCGGCAGTGCAACCGCCCTTGAAGAACGCATTAACGCCATTGTGGGCGTGGTGACAAATGGCTTATTTGCCTGTCGCCCTGCGGATGTATTTTTGATGGGTACCAGTGAAGGGGTCAAGACCTTAAAAGCGAAAAACTGATTTACGCGAATATCAAAAACGGCCAGCACATCACGTGTTTGGCCGTTTTTTTATCACACAAAAATATCGAGATCATCAAACAATTGACTTAACCCAACCGACCAAGCATTACGCAGCTGTAAAAAGCCCTCATGAAATTCATCTAAACGCATCATACCTTTCGCTTCTAGCGAATTTGTCCGGTACGTCATAATATCGATTGGCATACCAACAGATATGTTACTGCGCAACGTTGAATCCATTGAGATCAGGCTGCATTGCAGTGCTTTCTCAAGCGGTGTATCACTCTTGATAATACGGTCTAAAATAGGCTTACCGTATTTACTCTCACCGATTTGAAAGTAAGGCGTATCGTCACTGGCTTCGATGAAATTACCCTGTGGATAAATATGGAACAGCCTAGGAATATCGCCTTTAATTTGGCCGCTCAATAAAATATTACAGCTGAAGTCGATTCCCTGATTTTGGCCTTCATCACGGGTGATCACCCCACGAATAATGCGCCCGATAATCTCAGCCGCTTCGAACAAGGTATGGGTATTCAAGATGTGCTTTTCAGCGGTTTTTATTTCCTGCTCAATAATCGATAACACGCTTTGTGTTGTCGCTAAATTGCCCGCACTTTGTAGAAACAAGACTCGGTCATGCTCTATCTCAAAGGTATGCAATTTTTTAAAACTCGCAATATGATCAACCCCAGCGTTGGTACGCGAATCAGAGGTTAACACCAAACCATCCTGTGATTTTATAGCAACACAATAAGTCATATGAGTATCTAAGTAGCAATTGAATACACTAATAATAGTGACACTTTATCTATTTTGGCTACTTATATGATTAATATCTAACGGCTTCCTGTAAATGGTGATCCGTGCTCAACAAATGAAACGCACCAGAAACCATGAATACGTTATCACCACCACTGGTGATATAAGAACGACCAACTGCTTTTCGCAGCATGTTCAAATTCCATTGAGATGTGATTTTCGGGCAAAGAACATTATATTTCACGCTAGAAGCATTCCCGCAATAATCAACTCACACAGGGTCCGCCATTGGCTGTACCCTGTTTCATAATTTTACGGTTCACTCGCTTACCTCTGCATTTATATGCCTCACCTCAGTGTCCATCGTGGGTGTAAACCATTGTACGACTAGCCACGCTTTTCATAACCCGAATAATGATTCGAGATGCGCCGTATTCAAATTTTTTAATGCGGCCTTTCATCGTATTTTCATTAAACGCCTCTCTTTTAAGTTATTAAAAAAGTCCTTGTATTTTAGAAGTCAGCGCATAAAATGCGCTCAATTTAGTGATTCCTATTGAGGATTTATGCACGCTTAGCCCAGCGTTTTCTCTATGTTAGAAGAAGGCGCACAAGCAACTAGCTTTGGCCTTTGCCATAACACAGAGATGATGGGTAGTGATTCTTTTCATATCCCTTTCTTTACTCGATGACCGTCGTTTTTTAATCCCAGCGATAGATCTCAGTGAGACTTCTCTTTTTTGATACATATGGCTCACCGTCATCTGGCATAGGTACAGTTTTGCCAGACTAAGACCTGCCACGTTTTATCATTAGCTAGTAAACGGCATTCACGCAATTTTGTATAAATGAATTTTGTGCCCAAGACTGGTACAAACAAACGATAACGGCCTTTAAAGCCAGTTAAGGTGACACCCTTACTTTCAGAGAGAGACACTATGAGCAAAGTTATGATCATTGGTGCCGGCGGCGTCGGCAATGTCGTCACACAAAAATGTGCGCAATTGCCCGACGTATTTACCGACATTATTCTGGCCAGCCGTACAGAAAGTAAATGTAAAGCCATCGCTGAAGGCGTAAAAGAAAAAACAGGCCAAACCATTCGTACAGCGCAAATGGATGCGGACAATGTGCCTGAGCTAGCCGCACTGTTAAAACAAGAACAGCCAGAGCTTGTTATTAACGTTGCCTTGCCTTACCAAGATTTAACCATTATGGATGCATGCTTAGAAGCAGGCGTACATTACATGGACACAGCCAACTACGAGCCATTAGACACCGCTAAATTTGAATACAGCTGGCAGTGGGCGTACCAAGATAAGTTCAAAAAAGCCGGTTTAACCGCATTGCTCGGCAGCGGTTTTGACCCCGGTGCCACCAACGTCTTTACCGCATATGTGGCTAAGCACTACTTTGATGAGATTCATTACTTAGACATCATCGATGTGAATGGCGGCGACCACGGCTATCCATTTGCCACTAACTTTAATCCTGAAATCAATATTCGTGAAGTCACTGCTGAATGTCGTCACTGGGAAAACGGCGAGTTTGTCACCACACCTGCCATGAGTAAAAAAGCGGCATTTACATGCCCTGACAACGTGGGTGACTACAATATTTATCGTATGTACCACGAAGAATTAGAAAGCTTAACCAAGCACTTCCCAACGCTTAAGCGTGCGCAGTTTTGGATGAGCTTTTCTGACAATTATTTAAAACACTTAGAAGTACTCGGCAATGTCGGTATGACAGGCATCGAAGCAATCGAATACGAAGGTCAGCAAATTGTGCCGATTCAATTCTTAGCCAAATTATTGCCAGACCCATCGTCTTTAGGGCCACGCACCAAAGGTAATACGTGCATCGGTACAGTGGTACGCGGCATTAAAGATGGCAAAGAAAAAATCGTTTACTGCTATCAGATTTGTAACCACGAATCATGTTGGGAAGAAGTGAAGTCTCAAGCTATTTCTTACACCACAGGTGTACCGGCCATGATTGGCGCCAAAATGATGATCGAGAAAAAATGGTTAGAGCCTGGTGTGTTTAACATCGAACAGTTCGACCCAGACCCATTCATGGAAGCCATGAATCAATATGGCCTTCCTTGGAAAGTGATTGAACTTGATACGTTTGATTTAGACCAATAACACAAAACGCAACATACGTAGGATGGGTTAATGGTGAGTTTTGCGAGCCATGTAACCCATCGCTTAGATGGGTTACGAAAAGCGCTTCGCACATTGCTAACTCATCCTACTTTTCTAAAAGATATTATGACTATAATATTTTTGCTTATCACCTGTGAGTCCATCTGATGCAATTTACTGATTTTAGTCAACTCGATTTAAGCCAACTTCCTTCCCCTTGTTTTGTGGTAGACGAAGTGGCGGTTGAACGTAATCTGCGTATTTTAAATGATGTACAAACTCGCAGTGGTGCAAAAGTTTTACACGCCCTTAAAGCATTTTCCATGTGGTCATTGGCACCACTAACCACCCAATACTTATCTGGCACCTGCTCAAGTGGCTTACACGAAGCACAACTGGGTAAAGAATATTACGGCGGCGAAGTTCATGTATTTTCGGCGGCGTATACAGAAAGTGATTTTAAAGAACTGCTCACCTTTGCTGATCATATTGTCTTTAACACACCAAGTCAGCTAGTCCGTTTTGCTACGCTCTGTGAACAGGCAAAACAAACAAGACCTGAACTGCATTTTGGTTTACGCATTAACCCAGAGCACAGCGAAGGGGATGTAGCCATTTACGACCCATGTGCAGCGGGCTCACGCTTGGGCACCACCTATGATCAATTAGTAAAAGCCCTTGAGCAACCAGAATGCCAGCAAGCATTTACACTCATTAGCGGTTTTCATTTTCACACACTGTGCGAGCAAGATTTTTTACCCTTGCAACGTACACTAAAAGCAGTGGAACAAAAATTTGGTGCATGGTTAATCAACCTTAAATGGTTAAACTTTGGCGGTGGCCATCACATTACCGCCCCAGACTATCAAATTGATGATTTAGTCGAATGCATTAAAGCAATCCGTAAAAAATACGATTTAGATGTGTATTTAGAACCCGGTGAAGCTGTGGCCATCGGCACTGGCGTATTAGTGGCTGAGGTGTTAGATATTGGTTTTAATCAATTACCTCAAGCCATTCTCGACACATCAGCAACGTGCCACATGCCGGACACATTAGAGATGCCTTATCGCCCCGACATTACCAGCAGTGGCGAAGCAAACGAAAAAGCCCACACATATCGCCTAGGCGGCTTGACCTGTTTAGCAGGGGATGTGATTAACGATTACAGTTTTGATAAACCGCTAGAAGTTGGCCAGCGCTTAGTGTTCGAAGACATGGGACATTACACCATGGTAAAAACCAGCACGTTTAATGGCACCCGCTTACCTGCATTGGCTGTTTGGAACTCACAAACCAACGCATTAAATATTGTGCGTGAGTTTAACTATGACGATTTTAAGATGCGTTTATCTTAATCACATAACGTTTAATATCGCATCATTCAAACCTTACTGAATGATGCGAACCTGCTGTCTATTTTTAATCTCTCAAACATGTCTTTCTTATCATAAAACCGCAACCGTTCAATCATGGTGATTAACCTTTCGATACTGATAGAAACGACTCGATAAAAACCTCACCTTTTCGCCTTTCTTTGCACCTCAACGCCTTCAATGATTAATGGCGCTTAATTTCTTTATCACCTGGCCATTCTTAACTAATGTTTAATACATTGGTCATGTGCTGTTCATTTTTATGCAACATCACTGTCAACTTTCTCTTCTAGCATCGCGTTCGTTGTACCCACCTAAATACAATAACGATGATACCACTGTAAGGACACTACGATGATGAGACCCATATTAGGGACAATTTTAAGTGCTTGCTTATTGAGTGCTCCCGCAATGGCCGACGTGACCATTAGCAAGCGCATCAGCACAGGCAATGATGACGTAGAAGAACGCACAAACGGATCGATGTATTTAGATAGCAGTGACATTGAACTGGTCAACGATGGCAGTAAAAACCAAACCATTGGCTTACGTTTTCGTGACCTCAATATTCCGCAAGGCGCTATTATCACCCAAGCCTATGTACAGTTTACTGTCGATGAAACCAATAGCGACTCAACCAATATTACGATTAAAGCCGAAGACACGAATAACTCTTCAGCATTCTCTAGCAGTAACTTTAATGTTTCTAGCCGTACAACCACCAATGCAGCCGTAAATTGGCAGCCAAGCCCATGGAGCTCTGTTGGCGCGTCTGGTAACAGTCAACGCACCCCCGATATTAAAGACATTATACAAGAAGTGATTGATCGCTCAGGTTGGCAGTCGGGTAATGAGCTTTCACTCATCATAACCGGATCTGGCGAGCGTACGGCTGAGTCTTACAACGGTTCAAGTAGTAAAGCGCCATTGCTTTATATCACCTATGACGATGACTCAAATGGAGGTGGCGAGCCACAAACCGCAACGCTAAATAAACGCATCACCAGCAGCCTAGATGACGTAGAAGAAAAATCTAACGGTAGTATGTACACCAATAGTTCAGACCTTGAATTAGTCAACGATGGTAACGATCAAACCATTGGTTTACGTTTTACCGGTATTCAAATTCCACAAGGTTCGGTGATTGAAAACGCCTACATTCAATTCACCGTTGATGAAGTCAGCACCGGCAGTTCTGTTCTCAGTATTAAAGGCGAAAATATTAACGACGCAAGTGCCTTCAATAGCAACTCAAACAACGTATCTAACCGCTCGTTGACGAATGCAAATATTAATTGGCAACCGGCAAACTGGAATACCGTCGGTGCTGCCACTGCAGATCAACGTACGCCTGATCTAACCAGTATTGTGCAAGAGATTGTTAACCGTAATGGCTGGCAGTCTGGTAACGATTTAGCCTTTATTATAAATGGCCAAGGTCGACGCACCGCAGAATCTTATGATGGCTCGAGCAGTAAAGCACCGTTGTTGCATATTGATTATCAAACCGATGGTGATGGTGGTAACAATGGCGACGCCGTCAAAATTGCCTTTATTGGCGACACAGGTGCAGGCGGAAACTTTCAAGCGGTGCTTAATCTTATTCAAAGTGAAGGTGCTGACCTAACACTCGTTGCCGGTGATACCTCTTATAACAGCAGTCGTGATGATAACTGGGATGCCATGGTGCGCAACTCTCTTGGTGCTGACCCAGCGCTCATTGCCGCAGGTAATCATGATTATGGCGACAGTAATTTTGCCGACGTCATTGCCTATGGCCAAAGCCGTTTAAATAATCAAAATAATACTCAGTGCACAGGCACCTATGCCGAAAAAATGACCTGCCAAATTGAAAATGTATATATTGTGCTATCGGCAATTGGGTCGTCTGGCAGCCGTAACGATCATGAAAACTTTATCAGTAATAGTTTAAATAACGCACCAGCAAACGCATGGCGAATTTGCGCATGGCATAAAAATCAACGTGATATGCAAGCGGGTGGCAAATCAGATGAAGTCGGCTGGACCGCTTATGAAACATGTCGTCAAAGCGGCGCTATTATATCAACAGGTCATGAGCACTCCTATTCACGTACTCACCTATTAAGTGACATGAGCAGTAAAACCGTGGCCAGCACATCATCCAGCTTTACCGTATCGGAAGGCGAAACATTTGCCTTTGTTTCTGGATTAGGCGGCGTGGGTATTCGTGACCAAGAACGCAATGGTAATTGGTGGGCACGTATTTATACCGCTACTCAAGGGGCCACTTATGGCGCGATGTTTGGCACGTTTTATGAGGATCGTGCTGAGTTTTATTTTAAAAATATTAATGGTCAAATTATTGATCAATTTACTGTTGTGAAAGGGTATTAATATGAAAGCCTTCTTTTTAATTGTACTTCTGTTTTCAAATGGAGCCATGGCTCTTACCGACTGCGAAGCCACTATTGAAGAGGGCCAACATTGGGGGCATTCAAAACAAGAGGCAATCGAAGCAGCTTGGGAAGAAGCAGTCGATAATTGCTACCCAGGTAAGGTAGAGCGACTATCTGCTCACTGTACCGCCATAACAGAAGAAGAAAATACAAGCTTCCGATGCACACAAGAAGTCTCATGCACCACCTGTGGTGAAGACCTTGTTCGTAAATACGAAGCGCTTGATTAATGAAACTCGGCCGACTTTGTCGGTCGATTTTTTTATCACTTTATTCTTATTCGGTAAATATTATGACATTCATCACTCAAACATCACTCAGTCTTTTAATCAGTCTTTTTGCCGTCACAGTCATGGGCAGTAATATTGATTCAAAATTTGACGTACTAAACGATGACCTTACGGGCGACCACGAACAACATGAAGCAGAAGAAAAACGAACGCTTGAATTACGCATTGCATCGCTTAAAAATGCAAAACGATTTTCATGCCAGTTGAACACGCACTACAGTCAATGCCGCGAATACCCAATCAACGCATCGTTAAACCATAAACTAAATGATTTAAAAGAAGGCTGCGAATCATTAACTGAGGCTCAATTTAAATCTGAAGCGTGCCCAAGTGAGTACCGCATTGCGCGTTGTAAGAATATCCAATTAGACTATCACGACCCTCAATCTCTTATTTATGACAACCACTACTATTCAAACGGCCAACAGGCTTGGAGTGAATCCAGAGTAACAAAAACGTGTCTAGATTTAGAAGGACAATTCGCCATTCATTAAAAAATAATGTTATTAATTAATAATATTTAGTTTTTATTCATTATTTATCTCCCAACTTCGGACTAAAAACTTTTTATCGTTGAAGGTTTTTAGTCCGCTATTAACGCCATATCAACAGAACACTTCACCCCTGTATCGTTCTTGCTCAACATTCAACATCATTAACAAATTTCATATATAACAAATGCATCTAGATACTAGATCATTTAAGCCATATAAAAATCAGCCAACAAAAACTGATCACTATTGCGGCCAATCCAATAGCATTTCCGGCCAAGTTGTCATATGCATTTGCATGAACCAACTGAGTGGTTTAAACATGAATAGCCGTTCGTAATAGTTGATTATAAAAATAAAAAATCCGCTATCTTCCACATACCCATACAAGAGACTAAAAATGAAATATAAAGGACTCACCCATTTAACCGGAGTGTTCATATCAGCCTTATTAGTGTCATCCCTAGGCCATGCCATGAGTGCCAAGCCCGCACCTCAAGCAGCCGCAAGCGTAGATGCGATCACCCAATTTCAAACCAGTTGGGCAGGCAAAGCGTTAGCGCATCAACGGAGTATGGATGCAGACACGCCATTAGCGGACAATAATATTTTAGGCTCACACAATACTTACAATTCAACAAAATATCGTAACGCCACTCGCTACCTAGACCCACAGCAAAAACAGACCATCTATGATCAACTGCGCATTGGTGCCCGCTTTATCGAACTTGATGCACACTGGACAGCTCACACACATGGCTGGCCTTGGGAATGGGGCACAGACTTACTATTGTGCCATTCTGGTATTGGCGTTGACCTAGGTGACCTACACTTGGGTTGCAGCTTAACGGATCGATTTGTAAAAGACGGCGTTGCAGAGGTTGGTCGCTGGTTAAATGAAAACCCAAATGAAGTCATCATTTTATATTTTGAAGATCATACTGATGGTCGCCATCAACAACTGCTTAACATTATTAATGACAAATTAGCCGGTAAGGTTTATGCCAGCAATGGCTGTCAATCTATACCCAATACACTAACCAAAAACCAAGTGCGTGCTGCCGGTAAACAAGTGGTGCTTTGGAAAGACGGTGGCTGCTCATCGAATACAGGCATGAAAAACTTAGCATTCACTGGCTTGGGTGACATTAACCGTATATGGGAAGATCGTACTGCAGTCGGTGCGATTGGTGCATTCTTTACTAATGGTTCAGTTAAACGCATTGAAGCTGGCGATGTCACACAAGCCTTTAAAAACGGCGGTAACATTGTGAACCTAGATGACCTAACCCATAACGATGGTCGCATGGCTGCGGGGATTTGGTCATGGGATACAAACGAGCCAAATAACTCCGGCGGCAATCAAGATTGCGCCGTGCAATGGGGCAACGGTCGTTGGGATGATGCCAACTGTGGCAACCAACACTTCTTTGCATGCCAGCATAACCAAACCAATGAGTGGAACATTTCAACCTACAGCGATGTTTGGAGCGATGGCCAAAACGCTTGTGATATTTTAGGTGACTATCGCTTTAGCGCACCGAAAAACAGCAAAGAAAACGAGGCACTGAAAGAAGCAAAAGGCGGCCTGACTCATGTTTGGATCAATGCCAATGATCTATCTAACGAAGGGAATTGGGTTTCACAATAATTTAAGATTCGTTAAATAAAATAAAAAGCCGCTATTTTTTAGCGGCTTTTTAGATTAAAAATAATCACTTATGATTCTTCGTTTTTTTCTGTTCGCACTCGACCAAACAATAGTACCATCACAATACCTACAAACACTGTAGCACCGCCCACAGGCTGCGCCCACTCCCAAACATAAACTTGGCGCATCAATATAGTACCCAGTACAATCAGTAATAAACCGACCCACCATTTAACTGGCTTTTTAAACCACTTGAGTAATTCCATATTCGTCTCTCACATACTCAGTACATTGACGTTGTTCACAAAGATAATAGGTTTGTTGCTACAGTACTTGTGATTCAAAATTAAACTGACTATCTAATACTGCTTTTAACACATCACCACTTTCTAATGGCCCAACCCCTGCTGGTGTACCCGTTAAAATCACATCACCTGGTTGCAGCGTAAACATAGTACTTATATAGGCGATAAGATCAGGAATCGAAGTGATCATCTGCATGCTATTGCCTATTTGTTTTTGCTCACCATTTTTAATAAGCTCAATGGCGATGCTTTCTTTATTTGATAACTCAGTGACACTCACCCATTGACCTAACGGGCAAGCACCGTCAAAGCCTTTTGCAATTTCCCACGGGTGTGACTTTTCTTTTAACTGACTTTGCACGTCACGTAATGTTAAATCCAGTGCGGCCGTTACATGGCTGACATAATCCCAAGCATTATCAGCCGAGATATTCTTAGCTTCTTTGTTTATCAATAAAGCGATTTCGGCTTCGTGATGCACACTGCCTTGGTTTTGCGGAATTGAAAATCCATTTTCTAAACTCACAACTGAAGTGGCTGGCTTAATAAATAAAATAGGCGCATCTGGGATTTCATTACCCAGCTCTTTGGCGTGCTCGGCATAATTACGGCCAACACACACGATTTTTCCTAAAGGTAAATCTAAAACTTGGTTTTCAATGGTTTGATGTTGAAACATAAAAACTGTCTACCTGTGGGAGGGCGCTTGCGCGCGATAACTTTATACGGGAGCCTATCGCGCGCAAGCGCCCTCCCACAACATAATAAATTATTTTATGCTAACCAGACTGAATCCCAATAATGATACATTCCTAACTCTCTTACTAAGTTAGCTCTCAGTGGGTTTGCAACAATATAACGAGCCACATTAATTAAAGATTCATCTGACCTTATAGCATGATCATGAAAGCCGTCTTGCCAAATTTTCATTTTTGACCTACGAGAGAAGTCTGCTTTGACTCTCGCTACCGTTCTGGATAAAGCACCTTCGGTTAATACAAACAACCAATGAATATGATCAGGCATGATGCAAAAGGTTAATGTTTTTGAATACCCCTGATCATCACTGTTTTTTAAACAGTGTCTAAACATGTTAGCAGCACCAAAGTCTCTAAAAATAGATTTCCGATTTTCTGTGGTAAACGTCACATGATATGCCGTATTGATAATTGATTGGCGGCCTCGCCTAATATCTGAAGAGCCTTTTAGCACTGTCATGAATCATCCTTGATTCCTATAACTTAATAAAACGTCTCAAATAATATTCTAACTGTAGGAGGGCGCTTGCGCGCGATTAGCTATAATATTCCAATTAATCGCGCGCAAGCGCCCTCCCACCTGCTTTCTACTTCATGCTACGCGTCGATGACCTTACCCGGGTTCATCACATTCTTCGGATCAAACACCGCTTTCATAGCACGCATGTAATCAATTTCAACGGCGCTACGGGTATATTTAAGATATGGTTTTTTAGTCATGCCGACACCGTGTTCTGCTGAAACAGAACCTTGGTATTTTTCGACAATTTCAAATACCCAAGTGCTGACCTTGGCGCATTTTTCAAAGAACTCTTCTTTGGCTAACGCGTCTGGCTTAAGAATATTTAAATGCAGATTACCGTCGCCAATGTGGCCAAACCAAATAATCTCAAAGTCTGGGTATTCTTTGTTCACCACGTCTTCGATCTCCGTTAAGAAAGGCGGGACTTTTGATACCACAACGGAGATGTCGTTTTTGTATGGCGTCCATTCAGCGATGGTTTCAGAAATATCTTCACGCAAGCGCCATAGGTTTTTCGCTTGGGTTTCGCTTTGTGAGATCACGCCGTCGATCACCCAGCCTTCTTCCATGCAATGCTCAAACAATTCCATGGCGTTATCCATATCGGCATCGCTTAGGGCTTCAAATTCGATCAGTGCGTAGTATTCGGCTTCGGTTTCAAATGGAGCCGGTACATCACCGCGGGCAATCACTTTGCTCATGGCTTTGTGAGAGAAAAATTCAAACGCGGTTAAATCCATCTTACCTTGGTAAGCGTGTAGCACCTGCATGATGGCGTCTAATTCCGGCACACCCAGCACCAATACATTTAAGTTTTTAGGCGTACGGGTTAAGCGCATAGTGGCTTCGGTAACGATACCCAGCGTACCTTCACCACCGATGAACAATTGACGTAAGTCGTAACCTGTGTTGTTTTTCACAAGGTCTTTGTTGAGCTCAAGTATGTCACCTTTACCGGTAACCACTTTCATGCCCGCAACCCAATCACGTGTCATGCCGTATTTGATGACTTTAATGCCGCCTGCGTTGGTGCCGATATTGCCACCAATTTGGCTAGAACCGGCTGATGCGAAATCCACAGGATAGTACAAGCCTTGTTCTTCAGCGAAGACTTGTAGCTGCTCAGTAATCACGCCAGCGCCACACCGTACGGTGCGGTCGGTTAGACTGAAATCACTGATGGTGTTCATATAATCAAGCGCAACCACCACTTCGCCGTTGGCTGCAACCGCGCCAGCACTTAAACCGGTACGACCGCCAGATGGCACAATGGCGAACTCTAATTCGTTGGCCGCTTTGACGATCTCAGCCACGTGTTCAGTGGTTTTTGGGAACGCTATTGCAAGGGGTTTAGGGGCGTAGATCTTGGTCCAATCTTTACCGAAGGTTTCTAAACTGTCGGCGTCGGTTTTGACTTTGTCTTCACCAAGAATGGCTTGTAGGCGGCTAATTACGGCGTTTTGACTCATGTGGTTACCCTAAAATACAGTCTCTAAAGGCGGCATGGTTGGCTATATGAGCCATTTGCAACAGTTGTTGCATACATTTCCGAGCCGCTGGGGCTTCTTTCAAAGTGGATTATGATACCATATGCGCCTTAATTTAGACTCAAGTTTTACACGACCCATACTGGCAGGGCCTTCTCCCATAAGACCAATATTCGGCCGCCATAAAACGCTTCACCGTTCATAAGGCTCAGACCATGACAGATACATCGTTAGATAAAAGCAAAATTCGCATTCTGTTATTAGAAGGCGTTCACCAGACTGCCCTTGATACTTTGACGTCTGCTGGTTACACCAACATCGAATACGTTAAAACCGCTTTAACGGGTGATGCACTAAAAGAAAAAATCAAAGACGCGCACTTTGTGGGTATTCGTTCTCGTACTCAATTAACCGAAGAAGTGTTCGAAGCCGCAGAAAAGCTGATTGCCGTAGGTTGTTTCTGCATTGGTACCAACCAAGTTAACCTAACCGCTGCTGCTAAGCGTGGTATTCCAGTATTTAACGCCCCTTACTCTAACACCCGTTCAGTTGCTGAATTAGTGCTAGGTGAAGCCATCTTAATGTTACGTGGCATCCCTGAAAAAAGCACCGCATGTCACCGTGGCGGCTGGATCAAGTCGGCTGTGGGCAGCTATGAAATTCGTGGTAAAAACCTTGGTATTGTCGGTTACGGCAGCATTGGTACTCAGCTATCTGTATTGGCTGAAGGCCTAGGCATGAAGGTGTTCTTCTATGACGTCGTAACTAAATTACCATTGGGTAACGCGACGCAAGTTGAAACCATGGACGAGCTATTGGCTATGTCTGACATCGTATCGTTGCACGTACCTGAAACTGGCGACACGAAAGACATGATGGGCGCAGAAGAATTCGCCAAAATGAAAAAAGGTGGCCTGTTCATCAACGCCGCGCGCGGTACCGTTGTGGATATCCCTGCATTGGCTGACGCACTTAAAAGCGGTCACATTGGCGGCGCAGCCATCGACGTATTCCCGAAAGAGCCTAAAGGCAACGATGACGAATTCGTATCGGAACTACGCGGCCTAGATAACGTGATTCTGACTCCGCACATCGGTGGTTCAACCCAAGAAGCACAAGCGAACATTGGTAAAGAAGTGGGCGAAAAACTGTCTACTTACTCTGACACGGGCGCCACGCTATCTGCGGTTAACTTCCCACAGGTTTCCTTGCCACAGCATGGTAACTTCCACCGCATTCTTCACATCCACGAAAATGTACCGGGTGTACTGAATAAGATTAACGCGATCTTTGCTGAAAACAGCATCAACATTCTTGGTCAATTCTTACAAACAACCGCTGACATTGGTTATGTTGTGATTGACGTTGACGCGGCAGCCGGTGAACTAGCACTTGAAAAAGTACTAGAAGTTGAAGGTACTATCCGTGCACGTGTTCTTTTCTAAGAACCCATCATTCAAATATCTGGGAACAGATGTTTGATGCACGAAATAAAAAACCGCGGGTAGCAATACCTGCGGTTTTTTTTATGAAGCATGCTTTACATGGCTAAGCATGTGCCTTTTATTGTCGGCCAATGGCCGACCTACTAATATTAAACACCACTCAAATACACAGTATGATACTAAATAACTTAATGGCTTAGCCATTAACGATATAGACACCTAATCTATTCGACTTTTATGCCAATATTAATCAGTACTTAACCACTGACATAAACCATAGCGATGTTGACCGTTTTTTGTTTATATAACCCTACACACAAAGGCGAGCACGATGAAACTGCATCTCAAGAATATGGTTTGCCAACGCTGTATTATGGCTGTAGAGCAAACCCTGCAAAAACTCACGATTGAATATCACCACGTACAGCTTGGGGTAATTGATTTTGGTCAGTTTGAGTTAGATGCAACAACACCTCTATACCAAACCTTAAATAACGAGCTAATGGCACTTGGGTTTGAAATTCTAAACAACAAACAAAGTAAAACCATCGAAGCCATTAAGCGTATTTGTTTACACGAAATTACGCATCAAAGCGCTACTAAATCAACGCTGTCTAAACTCATTAGTGACAACCTTCACGCCGACTATTCGCATTTAAGCCAAATTTTCTCATCAGTAGAAGGCTTAACCATTGAGCAGTATTTTATTGCCCAGCGCATTGAGAAAGTAAAAGAGCTTTTGGTCTACAACGAACAATCCCTCAGTGAAATTGCATACAATTTAGGCTTTAGCAGCGTCGCGCACCTAAGTGGCCAATTTAAGAAAACAACTGGCATGACACCAAGCTATTTTCGCTCATTAGAATCACCCTCGCTGCGCCGTCAAATCGATAAACCATAAACTATGTAACATCTAGCTAAAATCCTATAACAGCCTGCTTTAATGCTTGCGCTATGATGGCTCCAATCAAGGAGCAACCTCATGAATCAATTTTGGCAAAACAAACAAAACTGGATTAAAAGCGCACACAATACCAAATGGTGTTTGATTGGCTGTGCCATCGGTGATTTTGGTACCATTGCGTACTTTCAATTCACGCCTCATGAATTATCAACTCTCAGCGTTATGCTACTGGCCACCATGAACGGTTTACTCACCAGCATATTGCTAGAAACAATCATCTTATTGCGCGATGGCTTTCAGTTTAAACACGCATTAAAAACCGCACTGGGGATGAGTTTTATTTCTATGCTGGCCATGGAAATCGCCATGAATGGCACTGATTATTTGCTAACAGGTGGTGCTATTTTAACTTGGTGGGTGATTCCCATTGCCTTACTGGCTGGGTTTTTAACGCCTTGGCCGTATAATTATTGGCGCTTGCAGAAGTATAAGAAGTCGTGTCATTAAAAAGTGGGGCTACGGCTATCACACTGTACTCAGTAGAATGGGTTAGATCGAGCGCAGCGAAATCGTAACCCGTCAATTACATGATGGGTTACGCTCGTACCTCGCTAACCCATCCTACGGCTTTTTATGTTCTAAATGAGGGGCAGGCTCAATTAATAATCCACACCCTTACGCGCTTTAATACCACTTTTGTAAGCATGCTTAATGTCTTTTACTTCAGATACTGTATCGGATAGTTCTTGCAAGGCACTGCCGCCGCCACGTCCGGTTACCACTACACTTTGGTGTGCTGGGCGATTTTTTATGGCGTCTAAAATACGGGCTTCATCTAAATATTTATAACCGATCATGTAGGTTAGCTCATCTAGCAAAACCAAATCATAACGATCATCTTTTAACATACGTTCGGCCACAGCCCATGTATCTTCGGCTGCTTTAATATCACCACTTTTATCTTGGGTATTCCAAGTAAACCCTGTGCCCATTTGGTAAAAATCTTCTGGCTCAAAGTTAGGTAATAGTGACGCTTTTTCTTTTAAGAAAATTTCTTCACCGCTTAGTTGCTGGCCTTTGATAAACTGCACAACCCCTACTTTGTGGTCGTATCCTAGGGCGCGCAATACCATACCAAAACCTGAGCTGCTTTTGCCTTTGCCATTACCGGTTAAAACGATAACAACACCACGCTCAATATCGGCCTTAGCAATATTCGCATCGATCTTTTCTTTTTGCTTTTGCATTTTCTCTTTATGCTTTTGCTCTTGATCCGTCATGCTGGCCCCTATTTTTTATCAGTTTTGATTGCACGGGCTTGGTCTAATACATCACATACCGCTTGCATGCCTTGTAGAATTCGCCCAGAAAAGCGATGCACTATATCGCCATTTATAAAATGAATTTGTTTATTTTTAACCGCCGGAATCTCAGGCCATACGCCCCACTTATCCCCAGCTTCAATTTTACTGCCGTGTTGTGACGGTATGATAATCACGTCTGGGTTTTCGAGTAAAACCGTTTCAATGCTCACCTGTGGATAATCCAGGCTATTGTCATTAAATACATTTACGCCGCCACACCCTGTGATTAATTCATTAATCCATGAACCTGCCGCCATGGCTCGTAGTGGCTCGCTCCATAATTGATAAAACACGGTTACCTTTGGCTTATCTTTATTGTCTTCTCTTAATTTTGCTAACTGTTGATTAAATGCCTGTGCGTGTTGCTTTGCGCTTGCTTGCAAGCCCAACTTATCCCCTAAAGACAGCATTTCTTTTGGAATATCATCAAGTCTTTTGGTAATACTTAAATACACTGGTAAACCCAATGCCTGCATTTGTTCAATGTCTTGATCTTTATTGCCGCCTTTCCAAGCAATGACTAAATCGGGTTTTAATTCTAATACTCGCTCAAGTTGAATACCGGAATAACCACCAATGCGCGGAATGGCTTTTGCGGCTTCTGGGTAGTCTGCATATTGGGTGGTACCAATAATACGGTCACCGGCCCCTAACATATATAAAAGCTCTACTGAATGAGGCGCCAGCGCAATAATGCGTTGTGCGCCTTTTTCTGTTTGAGCATGACTTGTATTGATTACAACACACAACATAAAAAGCAGTGCACTTATGTTGAACGCAAGTATTCTTTTTTCATGTACTATCTTTTTATGCCGCATCTTTTTATACAACATCAACATCGTTTTTTTCCTTGATTAATTCATTGGCCACTTGCATAAAGGCATGCTCCAAACGCTGCCAGTTCTCATCAGTATTATTAGGCAAGCCAATACGAATGCCGCTTTTATTATCCAGAAGTCGTGTATAAATACCCTGCTCACATAGAGTGTGATGACACTTAAAGGCATCATGTTTAGCATCAAAAATTAAGGTTACAAAAAAATCGGTTTTGACTATTTTAAGTGCCGACTTAATTTTAACTAAAAAAGTATTTTCGCATAAACTAGCAAGATTGTTACTTTGTTGCATAAGCGTTAACGTTGTTTGGTTAATCCACTCATTATCTTGCAAAGCCTGTTTAGCAATAAAGCGTGCCGGATTATTTAATGCCCATGGGGGTAAAAGCTCGCTACACTTTTTAAGTAGATTATCATTAGCGATGATCGCGCCAACACGTAAACCTGCTAAACCAAAAAACTTGCCTAACGAACGCAATACAATGACATTATCCAACTGGTTTTGTATTACGCTATTTTGCGGTTGTGTGTCTATAAAGGCCTCATCAACCATTAACCAACCAGAATGTGTATTCAGTTGATGAGCCATATCCGATACAACCTCGCTCGATAATAAGTGCGAACTAGGATTGTTAGGGTTAATCAATACACACACATCGCAATCCTGTAGTTGCGCGTTGGTCGGGGCATAATGATAAAACACCACCTCAACATTCGATGCTCGCCAAGCGCGCTCATGTTCACTGTAACCAATGGTCGGCAGTAATACTTTAGTTATCTGCGCATCATATTGTTGTAAAACCGTTGGCAAACATTGAATCGCCCAGCTGGAGCCTGGCACCATTAATACATCATCACTGCCATAGTACTTGCAGGCCGCTTGCTGTAAGCCATCGTCTTCATTGGGTAAATCACGAAACACTGAGTCAGGAATCTTGGGCTGTGGATAACCCTTGGGGTTAATGCCTGTGCTTAAATCTAACCATTGATTGTTAGCGATGTCGTAATGTTTTGCATAAGTCTCTAGCTGACCACCATGCACTGGATGTATGGATAATGGCGCACTCATTTTTGATTTCTCTCAATAAACATCATGAGTCAATCCATGAACGCTTACGCAGCACTAATAAAAAGAACACACTACCAATGGCTGCTGTGATCACACCAATGGGGAGTTCATTGTTGGCCACTAATGAGCGGGCCAGCACATCCACCCACACCATAAACACGCCACCAAACACGACGCACGCTAATAACACATACTGCTGATGGCTTTGTAATAGCCGGCGCACAATGTGCGGGATCATCAATCCCACAAAACCAATACCGCCTGTATTAGCCACTAAGGTTGCGGTAAGCAACGAACTTAACAGCAACATGCCCATGCGTAATCGTGTCACATTGACACCAAGGGTTTTTGCCGTTTCATCCCCTGCCAACACGGCTTTTAATGCACGTGAATACCCTAAAAATAAAACCAAGCAACTCATAATCACAACACTTGGTACCAATAAGTTATTCCAATTTGCGCGAGTAAAACTGCCTAATGTCCAAAACAATAATGACGCCGCCGCTTCTGGGTCAGATGCATATAACACCAAACTGGTGCCCGCACTGAACATAAACGACGATGCCACACCGGCCAGTAGCATGCGTTCAATTTGCACGCCGCGCCCCGCTAAACTCAAAACAATTAAAACTGAAAACGCGGCACCTATAAATGCGCCTGTGGTAATACTCATCTGGCCAACTGCCCAACCGGCACCGCCACTAATAGAAGCTATCACCAATACCGCACCAAACGATGCGCCCGATGCAATACCAAATAAATAGGGGTCGGCTAATGGGTTACGGGTGACGGTTTGTAACACAGCACCGGCTAATGACAAACCCGCACCCGTTAAAAAAGCAAGAATCAAACGAGGAATGCGCAGTTCAAGAATAATACGCTGCTTAATATCAGACACATCACTTTCACCGCCCACTAGACTAAATAAAACCGATAACACATCGCCACTTGAAATATTGGCCGCACCAAAACTCACAGCCATCACCGCACTGATTAATACAATGCAAAACCCTATGAAAATATAACTGAATAATTTAATCATGATATTGGTAAGTAATTCTTGGATGACCATTGACAGGGTGCGTATCAACCATGGTATGAGTGCGAAACACATTATTAATCAATGTTTGTGTTAGTACTTGTGTTGGCGTGCCACTGGCCACTAGCTGGCCTTTATCTAACACTAAGATGTAATCGCAAAACGCGGCCGCTAAATTTAAATCATGAAACGACGCCAGTATGGTTTTATTTAACGATTTCACCTTGGCCATCATATCGGTTTGGTAATGAACATCTAAATGATTGGTGGGTTCATCCATGATGAGCAATTCAGTATTTTGCGCTAATGCACGGGCCAGCATGACCCGTTGTTTTTCACCACCGGATAATAATTGAAACGGCTTACGCTTTAATTCGGTAATGTCCATTTGCTGCATTATTGCATCTATTTGTGCCGCGTCTTTTTCATCATCCCATTGGAATAACTTTTTATGAGGGGTTAAGCCTTGCGACACCACATCGCGCACGGTTAAACCTAAATGATCACTGTGTTCTTGCAAAATAACCGACATATTTTTTGCATTATCTTTTGCCGATAACTGCCACACATCATTTTTTTCAAATAAAACGTGGCCAGACGTAGGCGCGTTTACCCGATACAAGCAGCGCATCAAACTGGACTTTCCTGCACCATTAGGGCCGATTAATCCCACAAATTGGCCTTTGTTAATGCTAAAGCTCACATCTTTGACAATGGCGTTATCACTCACCAGCCAACTAAGATTTTGCGCTGTTAATAAAGCCATTGTATGGCGCCCACTGCGAATAAAATACAAACCAAAACATAACTGCTTTGGTACATTAATAATATTGATTGTTTTATGTGTGCGGCCTTAGGCTGCTCACCATCACCCAACCAAGGCCGAGATTTTAGCACACCGTGATAAGGGGCTGGGCCGCCTAAACGTACATTCAATGCAAATGCCCCTGCCGCCATCACCGGCCCGGCATTTGGGCTATACCAGCTACGCGCCCATGTATTAATGCGCAGTACACCTTTAATACGGCCTTTTAAGACACTAATTATTATAAACAAACCCACTGTAAGCCTAGCACTGGGCCAGCCCAATACATCATCCACTCGTGCGCTGAATTTACCAAAGTACTCATAGCGCGCATTGCGGTAGCCCCACATGGCATCCAATGTATTGGCTAAGCGAAATACAATAACACCAGCGACACCCAACGCTAAAAACCAAAAAATAGGGGCGATGACGGCATCGTGAGTATTTTCGGTGATGGTTTCGACGGTGGCGCTGCTAATTTGTGTCTCATTTAAATCTTGAGTATCTCGGCTCACTATCATGCTAAGCTGTTCTCGCGCTTTAAGCATATCATTAGCGAACAATGGTTTTGCTACCTCATTACCGTGCTCAGATAAACTGCGTGCGCCAATGGCAAAATACAACACAATCACACTCAATAAAGTTTGCAGCCAATCTGGGCTTATCACATACACACTCAATAAAAGACTTGTCGGTACGCATACCGCGGCACACCAAGACAACATACCACGCATTAATATGGCCGCTTGTTTCACTTCTTTTTTAGGATAAAAAAACTGCTCACAACGCGTTACATAATGACCAAATATCACCAACGGATGGAAGCGTTTTACCTCTCCACATAAGGCATCTAAAATGAGGGCACTTAAAATAATAATGGCGCTTTCAAGGAGTAAAGGCATTTGATTATTGACCGTTTAAAAATGCCGTTGCTAACACATGGTTTTTTATTACAAACAAGCTTTGCAATAGACTGCATGCGAACAAAGAAACCTGCTCGTATAAAAAACAAAGAAGAACGGCAGAAAATACTATACGTGTCATCACGGCTCCATTAGCAAAGGCGAACGCTAAACCGGGATAATAGACAGATCAGAAAAACAAATGGCATCACACCAAACGTGAAAAGATCATTGCCAGGTAATCCCCGCCCGGTTCAATACAGTGTTATTTCAGGTATCTGACTTAAGCCTTACTAAACAGTAAGGCCCTTACAGTTGCGGGTACAGTTACGGACTTACCTGACCAATATAGTCGGCTCACCGTATTCCCTGATGATGCTTGGCATCAAATAACATGTGGCGCTGTTATACGTTGTTTTAAACTATGGGTCAATTCAGACACACATGACTCAACCCAGTTATCCGTCAAACAGAGCCCCATAAAAAAACCCAAATACCGCGAAGCATTTGGGTTTCTTTTTAGGCAGCATTTACAATGCTGCTAGCATTTTACTCGCCTTCTTAGATGTCTGAAATAGACTTAAGCGGGTAGTTAGCTGGCATAGGCAAAGCAGCAACACCAGTATCAACAGCCGCTTGTGCTACTGCATTTGATACGATACCTAAAAGACGAGAATCCGTCGCTTTAGGGATGATGTATTCTTTACCGAATTCCATAGAGTCAACGCCGTAAGCTGTTAACACTTCTTGAGTAACAGGCTCTTTTGCTAACTTAGCAATGGCATAAGCCGCTGCTAGTTTCATCTCTTCGTTGATAGCCGTTGAACGAACGTCAAGTGCACCACGGAAGATGAATGGGAAACCTAGTACATTGTTTACTTGGTTCGGGTAATCAGAACGACCCGTTGACATGATCAAGTCATCACGTACTTCATGAGCAAGTGCTGGCGCGATTTCTGGATCAGGGTTAGAACAAGCAAACACGATTGGGTTTGGAGCCATTTTCGCTAACAGCTCAGGTGCCAATAGATCAGGACCAGAAAGACCAAGGAAGATATCAGCACCGTCCATTGCGTCTTCTAAAGTACGTTTGTCCGTTTCAACAGCAAACATAGCTTTATATTGATTTAGATCTTCACGACCTGAGTGGATAACACCCTTACGGTCAAGCATGTAAATGTTGGCTGGTTTCATGCCTGCGCTGATTAGCAGCTTAGAACAAGAAATTGCAGCTGCGCCCGCACCTAATACAACCATGCTAGCGTCTTCAATTTTTTTGCCTTGAATTTCAAGTGCGTTCAACATACCCGCAACCGTTACGATCGCTGTGCCGTGTTGGTCATCATGGAAAACTGGGATGTTGCACTGTTCTTTAAGAACACGTTCGATTTCAAAACATTCTGGTGCTTTGATATCTTCAAGGTTAATACCGCCGAAGGTATTTGCAATGCGACGAACGGTGTCGATGAACGCTTGTGGGCTTTCAGATTCAACTTCAATATCAATTGAATCAACACCAGCAAAACGTTTGAAAAGTAGAGACTTACCTTCCATAACAGGCTTAGAAGCTAAAGGACCTAAGTTACCTAAACCTAAAATAGCAGAACCGTCTGTAATAACCGCTACTAGGTTGCCTTTGGCAGTGTACTTATAAGCATTTTCTGGATCTTCTGCAATCGCCTTAACTGGCTCAGCCACACCCGGGCTGTACGCTAGAGAAAGGTCACGTGAAGTTTCAGCAGGCTTAGAAAGCTCTACGCTGATTTTCCCAGGTTTCGGGAACTGATGGTAATCTAATGCATCTTGCTTAAAATCTGACATTCTGACAAATTCCGTTAGTTAGTTTTCACCAACCTGGGGCCAACCAGGCCGCTCGCGTCAGGCGATGGCCGCGTATTATTACGCAAAAATTGAACAGTTCATACCCCGTAGAGCATTTATTCCAACCTTTAACTGACTGTTATTTAATCACTTCTTATCAAAACAAGACGATATTGACCTAAGTCATCATAAGACAAAAACAAAAAAGGCGCTCAATGAGCGCCTTTTTTGGGGAGACCGAAGCCTCCACGTTTTGATATCAATGCTATTACTTAACACGACCACCGAAACGTTTCTTGAAGCGATCAATACGACCACCAGCGTCCATAGTCTTCTGCTTACCAGTGTAGAACGGGTGACACTGAGAACATACGTCTAAGTGCATAGTACCTGGTTTAGTAGAATTTGTTTTTACTACGTTACCGCAAGAACAAGTCGCTTCTAGCGCTTCGTAATTAGGGTGAATACCTTCTCTCATAATGACCTCGTTTTCCTATGCCGCCACTTATTCTCTATCATTCCCCGTACCTAGAGTGGGAAACGCTGAGCCTCAATAAGCACCGCTGGACTAGATTAATTACAGACCTCTAGGGAGCGCGCATCTTATCAAAAGCATTCCCCAGTTGCATGCACTTTTTCAACCTTTAGATAAGTGCCCGTCATCATTAGATTTTTTCTAATCTTACGGGCCTATCACCAGCCCAATGCCGTGATACACTCGCCTTATCGTCATCTAATAATAGTAAGAGATTCCATGACGGCACCTTTTTATTTAAGCGTCGCCATTGCCGCCCCCCTCAATCGCAGCTTCGATTACCTGCCTGAGGCGGGTTGTGATATGAGCCAATACCAAACAGGCTTGCGCGTTAATGTCCCTTTTGGCCCGCGTACTATGGTCGGCATCATTGTGGATATTCGCAGTCAACCGCAAAGCGAAGGGCATAAACTCAAGGCCATTCAAAACCGTATCGACCACAAACCACTATTAAGTAAAGACATCTACGATATTGGCTTATGGCTAAACCAATATTATCACCAGCCAATTGGTGAGTGTTTACACACTGTATTGCCCGTATTATTACGCAAAGGCCAAGCGGCGAACCCAAGCTGCGAAGCGGTTTATCACATGGTCGCAAGCGCAGATGCAGACGTCATCGCCTCACTTAAACGTGCCCCCAGACAACAAGCCTTAGTTGAGCACCTACAACAAGCAGGCGACGCTTGGCACAAAGACCTAACCGCAACCGGGTTTACCTCTGCCATTATTAACGCGGTTAAAGACAAAGGTCTCATCAGCGAAACACAAAAACCCAGTTTTGAGGCAATTAACGGCCAAGCCAACCAAGCGCACCTAACATTAAATGATGAACAACAAAGCGCAGTTACCACCATCAGCGCCCAGCAACACTTTCAACCTTACTTACTCGACGGCGTCACTGGGTCTGGTAAAACCGAGGTTTACTTACAAAGTATTGCCCCTCATATAAAAGCAGGCAGGCAAGTATTAATACTGGTGCCCGAGATTGGCCTCACCCCACAAATGATTCAGCGCTTTGCCCAACGCTTTGATGCCGACATACTATTACTGCACAGCGCCCTCACCGACCGTGAGCGCTTAGACGCGTGGATCATGGCCGCGCAACACACACAAACCGATCGCGCCCAAATTATTATTGGTACGCGCAGCGCCGTCTTCACCCCTGCGCCCAACCTAAGCATGATCATCATTGACGAAGAACACGATGCCAGCTTCAAACAACAAGACGGTATTCGTTACCATGGCCGCGATGTGGCCGTCATGCGCGCAAAATTATTAGATGTGCCCATCATATTAGGCAGCGCTACCCCAAGCTTAGACAGCCTGCAAAATGCATTAGCCAATAAATACCAGCACCTTATTTTGCGCGAACGCGCGGGCAACGCCACCGACGCCAAGTTGCATATATTTAATATGAAAAAACGCGCGGTCAATCATGGCCTAGCGGATGAACTGCTCGCTGAAATTCAGCAAACATTAAATAAGCAGCAACAAGTATTGGTCTTTATTAACCGCCGCGGATTTGCACCCACATTATATTGCCCAGACTGCGGCTGGATCGCCGAATGTAAACGCTGCGATGCCAAAATGACGCTGCATCAAAAGCCGCCCCATCTGCATTGCCACCACTGCGACAATAAAAGCGCACTGCCACGCCAATGCCCAGAATGTTTAAGCAATCAAATCCACCCCATGGGTGTGGGCACCGAGCGTTTAGAGAGTCATTTAAGCGCGCAGTTTAATCAAGTGCCTGTCATTCGCATTGACCGTGACAGCACCGCCAAAAAAGATTCAATGGAAACGTTGCTTGAACCCGTACACGCGGGCGAACCCTGTATTTTAATCGGCACGCAAATGTTAGCCAAAGGCCACCACTTTCCCAAAGTGACCTTGGTGATTATGGTCAACATCGACAGCGGCTTTTTTAGCGCCGATTTCCGCGCGATGGAAAGAACCGCCCAACTGGTACTGCAAGTCAGCGGGCGTGCCGGGCGTGAAAAAGATCAAGGGCGCGCCTATTTACAAACCGAGTTTGCCGACCACCCATTATTGCACTTGCTCACTGAAGAAAATTACCACGCATTAAGCTTGGCTTTATTAGACGAGCGCAAACAACAACACTTGCCACCTTATGGGTTTCAAGCACTCGTGCGCGCAGATAGCCCTAACCCAAAAGAAGCGGAACAGTTTTTATATCGCGTGCGCGAATTATTTAACTGGCATCAAAAGAATAATCAACTTAGCGGCATTTCATTTTTAGGGCCACTGCCTTCACCCATGGAATTACGCGCTGGGCGTTTTAGAAGTCAGTTGTGGGTAAACAGTCCTAATCGTAAATTGCTACATCATTTTATTAAATTGGTGTTGGATGGGGTGTATGAGGTTAAAGGCTTTAATAGGGTGCGGTGGTCGCTGGACATCGATCCTACCGACAACCTTTAGTGCCTAGTTTACTCACCAGAGCGTTGTTAAAAATCTTTTTTCATGCGTCATTTATGGATATATAAAATCCTTACGAAAAAAGATTTTCGCCTAGCTCTGATTTCGCCACTGACGGCCCTATGACTACACTCAGCTTATTAATAAATCTCTGCTCTGCGAAATTGCAATTTCCTTAAGTAACTGCAACCCAACACTGATTCCTGCACTCGAAATAATCGATTTTGTTTTTTCCCAAACAGTATCACTTTTGATAGTGTCTAATAGCTCATAACCTTCCCAAGTCATGCCAGTAATAACATAATAGTTTGGTGGGTTTAATTGGAAAACCAACTTCCCGCTAATTAGTTTAAATTCAAGTAACATCTCAACGTGCTTACTATATTCAAACTTTAAATCACTCGAAAAATCCGCAACCTCTAAAGGCCTCCCATCAGCTGGATTTGATTCTATTTTTAGCAAAATATCTCTAATTATATTCCAATCTCTTTTCATACTTAAATTCTCTAAAGGTTTAAGGTCATGGGTAATCCTTGGAAAACCCAATTATTTAAAAAATAATAATTTAAAGTGTTACTTGAATTTTTTTACACTTAAATGAATTGATACGTTCGAAAAGAATATTTTTAAATTTGCCCTACTAATATACTCTCTTTTTTTAGTAAGAAAAAAGTAAAAAGAATAATTACAATCAAGGCAATTGTAAAAAATGAAAACATCCAAAAATCCATAAAGGCTTCCTCAAATTCATTTAATCACGACCTGAAAACGCTCTTGCAGTGTTGTAGGTTTTGATTATAATGAAGCTACTTGACTCCTAGATCAGTCCCCTTGGAAAGTTTCTAATCTAGGACGTTATTTTCAGCAGATAAACTGCCTGTTCATTATATCATTCCCAATCAAGATCTATCAGTTTTTTTGATGCATCTTAAGCCTAAAAATACACTTTCTATCGAATTAACACAGCATTAGTGTTCTGTTTATTTACATAATAATTTCTAACCTATTGATAATTATAAATATTTTATTATTCGCATGATTTACAGTGTTTTATTATATCAAATGGCTATAAGGCGTTTTCTTTGATCAAATCAGCAGATCGGTCGGAAAAGCGAAGCTCCTTACCCAACCCACCATTTTCAAAACAACAAAATCCTTGTAGGAGTCGTGCCCTGCGCGCGATACCAAAAGCATTGATAATTTAGATAATCTATTGTGGCAAATAATATAAATTAGATAATTCACCACCCAAGCATAATTGTAATATCTAAGTCACAGATTTCGTGCGCAGGGCGCAACTCCTACAGGTTAAGCAAACCCGTTCGCATCACTGTAAAAACAAAGATTATCTCTAGCGCATAAATCAAAAAGCGAGCGCATTATCCGACCTTCCATTTCTAACACAACAAACCCTGTAGGAGTCGTGCCCTGCGCGCGAAACCAAAAGCATTTATTATTCAAATAACCTATTGTGGCGAGCGATGTAAATTAGATAACTCGCCACCCAGACATATTTGAAATATGTAAGTCACAGATTTCGTGCGCAGGGCGCAACTCCTACAGGTTAAGCAAATCCGTTCGCATCACGGCAAAAACAAAAATCATCTCTAGTGCACAAGTCAAAAAGCGAAGCGCCTTCCGACACAAACGGCCGGCCAATCAAATAGCAACCAATACCAGCCAATATAAATAATTCAAACGTCGGATGGCAGTGCTCGTTCCTCGTGCCTTATCCGACCTACTATTTTTAACACAACAAAACCCTGTAGGAGTTGCGCCCTGAGCGCGATACCAAAAGCATTGATCATTCAAATAATCTATTGTGGCGAGCGATGTAAACTAGATAATTCACCACCCAAACATAATTGAAATATGTAAGTCTCAGATTTCGTGCGCAGGGCGCAACTCCTACAGGTTAAGCGTAATCGTTCGCATCACGACAAAAATAAAGATTACCACTGGCGATCGCCAAAAATGCTGTTTAGTATAGGAAACGAATAAAAATAACACGTAAATGAAAAGGATTTTTTATGTATCAAAACCCTCTCAGCATGGACAACAAAATCGTTGTCATCACAGGTGCCAGCCGCGGCATCGGTAAAGCCATCGCATTGGGCCTGCGTGATGCAGGGGCTTATGTGATTGGCACAGGCAGCAAACCTGAGTCTGTTGAATGGATGCACGAAGAGCAAGGCTTAGAAGGCCACGCCATTGATGTACGTGACCGCGAGGCCATGAATAATTTATTTAACGGCTTGGTACGCAAACGTAAAAAGGTCGACTGCTTGATTAATAACGCGGGGGTTGCTGACCACACGTTGGCATCATGGTTAGATGACGAACGCATGACAGAAGTGATGGATATTAATCTTATTTCGGTTATGCGCTGCTGTCAGGCCTATCACAAAACCCACCGTAAGCTGGGCGGTAATATCATCAACATGTCTTCGATTATGGGCGTGGTAGGCGGCGATGTATCGTCTATTTATTCTGCCAGTAAAGCCGCTGTCTCGATGCTAACCAAATCATTGGCCATTGAATGGGCGCCCTATAAGTTTAGGGCAAATGCTCTTTGCCCAGGGCTCATTGATACAGACATGCTCACCGATCTAAAAAACAACACGGCTATCTTTGATAAAGAAATCGAAAAAATTCCCATGAAACGCATGGCCAAGCCGCAAGAATTAGTGGGGGCGGCTATCTTTCTTGCCAGTGATGCATCGAGCTTTATGACCGGGCAAAACCTAGTTATTGATGGTGGCATCACCGCCGGTTAGTTGGGTGATACAGGCATAAAAAAAGAGCGCTAAGCGCTCTCAGACTGCTGACAAAGTCCTCGCCTTTTTAGGTGAGGATTTTTTATAATAGGGCCATGCTAAATGACCGCCCCCAAACACAGTCGCAACTTGAGTTCGTTTCCATTGACGAGCTTGTGCCTAATGACCATCTTCTGCGCAAGATTGAGCAGAAAGTGGATTTCAGTTTTATTCACGATTTAGTCAAAGACTTTTATAGCCCCAATAACGGCCGACCGGCGTTAGATCCCACTTTGATGTTCAAATTATTATTCATCGGCTATTTATTTGGCGTGCGCAGCGAGCGCCAATTAATCCGCGAGGTTCAGGTTAACGTGGCCTATCGGTGGTTTTTAGGTCTTGGGTTAACCGACAAGATTCCCGATGCCTCCACCTTAAGCCAAAACCGTATTCGACGGTTTAAAGAATCCGATGTCTATCAGCAGATTTTTGATGAAATCGTGCTGCAAGCCATGAAGAAGAAGCTGGTGGGCGGAACCACCCTTTATACCGACTCTACTCATTTGAAAGCCAACGCCAATAAAAACAAGCACATTAAAGTGCAAGCACAAGCTGAACGCCAAGCGTATATGGATGAGCTGGATAAAGCGGTTGAGCAAGACAGGCTAGATCACGGAAAAAAGCCCTTGGCGTCGCGGTCAGAGACGCCCAATAAATCGAGAGACATCAAACAAAGCACCACAGACAAAGACAGTGGCTACATGGTGCGTGATAACAAGCCAAAGGGGTTTTTCTATTTAGACCATCGCACAGTTGATGCACGCTGCAACATCATTACCGACGTACACGTCACGGCGGGTAATGTTCACGACAGTGTCCCGTATCTAGCAAGACTCGACAGACAGGTGCAACGTTTTGGATTTAATCTTCAGCATGTGGGTTTGGATGCTGGGTATTTTACCGCAGCGTTATGCAAAGGCATCGAAGATAGAAACCTTTATGGTGTCATGGGCTACAGACGACCCACGCATAAAAAAGGGTATTTCTACAAAAACCAATACGTTTACGATGAAACACAAGATCTCTACACCTGCCCACAAGGACAGAATGTTTTTTATCGCACCACCACTCGAGAAGGCTATCGCCAATATCATAGCGACGCAAACGCATGCCAACACTGCCCAGACTTAACGCGCTGTACCAACAGTCAAAATCACACAAAAGTGATCACGCGGCATGTTTGGGAAGGCAGCAAGGATAGAATCAACGAACACCGCTTAACAGACAAAGGCAAACTACTTTACGCAAGGCGAAAGGAAACGGTGGAAAGAAGTTTTGCAGATGCCAAACAATTACACGGCTATCGCTACGCGCAATTTCGAGGCAAACACAAAGTGCAAATGCAGTGCTTAATGACGGCCGCTGCGCAAAATATGAAAAAGATCGCATTAATGGCAGCGTAAAGCGCTTTGCATTAAAAATGCCTGTCAGAAAAGCCTTATCAGGCCAAACTAAAGCTCGATAAGTGTGGGTGGAATATTAAATTGAGATATATGAGGTGAGAATAAATTGAGCAAGGAGGCGCTTAAATTGCCCTGAAATGAATAAACCCCAGTGAAAACACTGGGGTTTATCAGCAGTCTGAGAGCGCTAAGCGCTCTTTTTCTTTTAACTGTTGAAACTTTCGAGCTCGTAGGATGGGTACGAGTGTAACCCATCAAATACATGGCGGGTTACGCTGTTCGTTCGACTCTCAACTAACCCACCCTACAGCCTTAACTAATCTTCAATTTTACGTGCACGAAAATCAGCGCGGGCGACCACTTCAACATAAAAAGAGTCTTGGCCAGCAACTACCGCAGCATCAATCATTTTGCCAATGGCATTTTGGTGCACTTCATGGGCTTCGTCTTCGGTCATACCGAACTTACAATCAAACGCCCAGTAGTTGGTGTCTTGTGGCAGCTTCTTGTTACGCTCACGCTTGATGTACTTTTTCACCTCAGACTTAATCGCGTCTACAACACGTGCAGGCTTCTTTTTAGGGTGGGCTAGGGTAAAGGTCTTTTTCATTGGATTCCAAGTGACGCAGTGTCAGACAAGATGGGTAGTAATGCCGTGATTATAGCACTGTATTAGGTCAGTATGTATTCACATTTGATGAATGAAAGACACCAATCGACCAGATTTATTACATTTCATTAAAGTATTGATGCTTAAATAGCTCAGACATAATTTGATCAATCGTATTTTTAGTATGAACATCTGTTCCTGTAAACAATACCCCGGATGACTCTGAAGAAAACTGTCCTCTCCAAACTTCACCACCAGAATAGACATTTACTAGCTTTGCAATACCAAATGTATCTCTACTTTCGCTGATTAATGGAGTGGAGTATCCAGATGAATATGCTTTATTTCCATGGAAGGTAGTGGTTGTATTGTTAATACTACCTAAGTATTGGAGACTGTTCACAGACCCAAAGCTTATGTAAAAAATAGTATCAATATTATATCTTTCTAAACGTTTATTTACTTCTTTTTGGTCGTTACTTTTTGAATAAGGAACAATTTCCCAAAAATCATAGATGGTAACTCGATGAGAGCTTAATTTTCTTTTAATAGCCATCAATACTAAATCCAATGCAACAGGATCATTAGAATTTGTCATTACAGCCATATTAGATATTTTATAATATGAGAATTCCGGGTCCGAATATCCCTTTACGTTTGTAGTAATACAGCCCGAAACAGAAATTAAAAAAAGCAGCAAAAGTAAGCTTTTTATTTTCATATATAACCTGACATTTCAATATAAATATCATTAAGGTTAGTATAATTTAAATAATATGAACTTTTCTAAAACTGAGTACCTAATTTTGATATATCAAAATTAGGTACGATAACTTTCAAGTATTAGAATCTTCAGCGAGGCTGATTTTATAACAACGAATGGCTACATATAATGTAGCCAAATAAAAAATGGATACCAAAGCTAAGCTAGCGGCTAGAACCAATGACGCGTGCGATTAGCAAACCAGACCAGACTCAACATCACAGGCACTTCAACCAATACGCCCACCACTGTGGCCAGCGCCGCACCAGAATGCAAACCAAACAAACTAATGGCCACCGCAACCGCCAGCTCAAAGAAGTTACTTGTGCCAATCATGCAAGCAGGGGCCGCAATGTTGTGTGGCAATTTTAAGTATTTAGCAAACGCATAAGCAATAAAGAAAATACCATAGGTTTGAATAACCAGCGGAATAGCGATCATCACGATGGCTTCAGGTTTATCTAAAATGGTTTGCGCTTGAAAGCCAAATAATAAAACCACGGTTGAAATCAAACCCACAATTGACCACGGCTTTACTGCAGCAAGAAAGTTATTGAGTTTTGTATGATCGTCACGTTTGTCTAATTTCTTACGCGTAATAGCACCCGCCACTAATGGCAATAATACATACAATACAACTGAAAGTAATAACGTTTCCCACGGTACGGTAATGTCGGTCATGCCTAGTAAAAACGCCGTAATCGGCGCAAAGGCAAACACCATGATCACATCGTTCACACTGACTTGAACCAAGGTGTAATTTGGGTCACCTTTGGTGAGTTGCGACCATACAAATACCATGGCGGTACAAGGCGCCACGCCCAATAAAATCATACCGGCGATGTATTCGTTCGCGGTTTGTGCATCCACCATATCGGCAAAAAATACTTTGAAGAACAACCACCCCAGCGCCGCCATGGTGAAGGGTTTGATTAGCCAGTTGATCACTAACGTCAGCACTAAACCCTTTGGTTTTTTACCCACGTCTTTGATAGACGAAAAATCCACCTGCACCATCATTGGGTAAACCATCAACCAAATTAATACCGCAATTAAAATATTAACGTGAGCGAACTCCCACGATGCAATGACTTCAAACACACCGGGGATAATACTGCCCAGAATCACACCCGCCACAATGCCAAGGCCAACCCAAACCGATAAATATCTTTCAAAAATACCCATATTTTTCTCTTTTAATACAATTTGTAGGATGGGTTAGTGCCGAGCCAAGGCGAGGACGTAACCCATGATATTCATGATGGGTTACGATGTTCGTTGTACTCACATCTAACCCATCCTACGACTCAATTATTGATACATGTTCTGTGGGAGGGCGCTTGCGCGCGAAACGCTAATGACACCCTTTCGCGCGCAAGTAGCATGCCCCATCCTTGTAGAGGATGTATTGGGTACGCCTCCCACATACTATAGATAAAATGAATTAACCCTGCGCGCCTAGCGTCACTAGCTCGGCTTTGAGCGCATCGCCACTTAAGCTATTTAAATCGAGTTGTAGGATTTTTGTAATACGGTATTTAATTTCATTTATGCAGGTTAAGAATGCCGCTTTAATTTGATCATCACTGCCTTGTACTTTTGATGGGTCTTCAAGGCCCCAATGCAATTTGATGCTTTTGCCAAACCATACAGGGCATGTCTCGCCTGCGGCACTATCACATACAGTGACAACAACATCCGCGCCAAAGTCTTCTAATTCATCCCAGCTTTGGCTTTTTAAGCCGTCGGTGGCAATGCCCTGTTCTTGTAAATATTTAATCGAAAGAGGGTGTACTTCTCCCACAGGTTGACTGCCTGCACTGGCCGCTTGTAATCGAGGATCATTGACATCATTCGCAATGGCTTCTGATAAAATGCTGCGGCAGCGGTTGTGGGTACAAATAAATAATATTTTCATTTAACGTGCACTAGGCCCTCTAAAGGTTTGGTTGTTATGCCTGCGCCCCTAGTTTCATAAACTCATTTTTAAGGGCATCGCGAGATAAGTTATCTAAATCTAATGCTAACACCCTATGGGTGCGGCACATGATTTCGTTTAGGCAAAATAATAATGCCGCTTTCATTTGCATTGCCGACCCTTTTTTACTGGATGGATCAGCTAACCCCCAATGCAGTTTGATGCTGTTGTCTAACCACTGAGGGTAATTTTCACTTGCAACATCATCGCCAACACTGACAACAACATCTGGATCAAAATTTTTAAGCTCATCCCAACTTTGACTTTTTAATTTATCCGTTGGGATTCCAGCCTCTTCTAGGTACTGCAAAGACAGCGGATGCAACTCCCCTGCCCCTTGGCTCGCAACGCTTGCCGCTTGTAACCTAGGATCATCGCCGTAGTTGGCAATGGCTTCTGACAAAATACTCGCACACCGGTTTTGTGAGCATACAAATAAAATTTTCATACGATATACGGCTTAGCCGCCTCAAATATTTCTAACCCAAAGGCTTTCGCCCACGACACAAACATTACGAAGCTATAACGTTTGTGTTGCAGAAATATTTACTAGCAACAAGCGACTTTACGATTGGGTTCATCCACTAATTTTAAACGGGCCACCAAAGCCGTTAATGGCTCAGCACTGGCCTCAACCGCTTGGCATACGATTTCATTGGCCCATTTAGGCACGTCATCGTGCACACGATAAAACACCCATTGGCCCGACTTACGCACATCTAATAACTGGCATTCACGTAAATTGGCTAGGTGCCGGCTCACTTTAGGTTGGCTAAGCGCCAACACATCTACAAGCTCGCCCACACACAACTCACCTTGGTTTTGAATCAATACCATAATAAGTAAGCGGGTTTCATCCCCTAGGCATTTAAATAAAGATAAAGGGTTCATATTCACCATCGCATTCATATACGCCGAATCATATATATGGGAAATCATATACACAAGCTAATTATCGTTATCCACACCCTCTGGCATAAAGGCACAACCTTCAAATGAGCGACATCTTGTGTGGAAAAATCAGCCTCAAACTGGGATAATGCGCGCAATTTTTGTGCATATTCTGTTAGGTTCTCCCTAACCCTCGATTTGTAAGGTCACCATGAAACAAGAGCTAGTCCGTTTAATTGAGCAAACCCTTGAAGCCCTAAAAACCGCTGGTAAATTACCGGCCGATGCGGCGCCTAAAGTGATGATCGAAAACACCAAAGACAAAGCTCATGGTGATTACGCCTCTAATGTGGCCATGGCCAGCGCCAAACTAGCGGGCATGAAGCCACGAGACTGGGCTGAAGAGATCATCAACGCATTGCCTGATAGCCCGATCCTAAACAAAGCCGAAATCGCAGGCCCTGGCTTTATTAACTTCTTTGTCACCGAAGCGGCTAGTTTTTCTATTATTGATACCATCTTTAACCAAGCGAATAAATTTGGTCATAACGATTCAGGTCAAGGACAAAAAGTGCAAGTGGAATTCGTATCCGCTAACCCAACTGGTCCGCTGCATGTGGGTCACGGTCGTGGCGCGGCTGTTGGTGATTGCATCAGCCGGTTGTTAAGCGCCAACGGTTGGGACACCACCCGTGAATTTTATTACAACGATGCAGGTGCACAAATCGATAACCTAGCGCTATCGGTTCAAGCACGTTGCAAAGGCTTTGGCCCAGGCGATGACAGCTGGCCAGAAAATGGCTACCAAGGTCATTACATTAGCGAGCTCGCTGACAGTTTCATGAAAGGCGACACCGTTGAGTCGGCCGATCAAAGCTTCACGGGCACCAAAGACGCCGATGACCTAGATGGCCTTCGCCACTTTGCGGTTGCCTATTTACGTCGTGAGCAAGACTTAGATTTAAAAGCGTTTGAAGTGGACTTCGATGTGTACTTCTTAGAAAGCTCGCTCTACAGCGAAGGCAAAGTTGAAGAAGCGGTACAAGCCTTAATTAAAAACGGTTACACCTACGAAGACGGCGGCGCGCTGTGGTTAAAAACCACTGAGTTCGGTGACGACAAAGACCGCGTCATGCGCAAAACTGACGGCGGCTACACCTACTTTGTACCAGACGTGGCTTACCACTTAGAAAAATGGCAGCGTGGTTTTAAACGTGTGGTAAACGAGCAAGGTGCCGATCACCATTCGACCATCACCCGTGTCCGCGCTGGTTTACAAGCCTTGAAAATGGATATCCCTGAAGGCTTTCCAGACTACGTACTGCACCAAATGGTGACGGTCATGAAGGGCGGCGAAGAAGTGAAAATTTCTAAGCGTGCAGGCAGTTACGTAACGCTGCGTGATTTGATTGACCAAGTGGGCTTAGACGCAACTCGTTATTTCTTAGCCGCCCGTGCGCCAAGTTCACAGCTTACGTTTGATATTGATTTAGCCCTAAGCCAATCAAACGATAACCCGGTGTATTACATTCAATATGCACATGCGCGTATTTGCAGTATTTTGCGTAAGCTGGGCACAGAGAATCTACAATGGGATCAAGCCAATGGTTTGGCAAAACTGGATCGTCTAAACGAAGACCAAGAAAAACTATTAGCGAATAAACTGGCTCGTTTCCCTGAGATTGTAAAAGCCGCTGGCACTGCCAGTGCGCCGCACATGATTGCCAATTACCTGCACGAATTAGCCAGCGAGTTCCATGGCTACTACAACGCACACAAAACAATTGTGGACGATGCAGATTTACGTGATGCCCGTATCACTCTGACCCAAGCGGTACGCCAAGTCATCGCCAATGGTTTAGACCTAATGGGCATTAGTGCCCCAGAGGAAATGTAACATGGCATCGGGTGCACCGCGTTGGGTATGGATATTCACGCCTTTGGTTGCGTTGAGCTTCGCTGGTTTTTTGTTGTATCTCACCACGGTTCCCGCGGGCGACGATATCGACAGAATCACTGATGACCTCATGCAGGATGCAAAAGCAGCCAAAGACAATCTAAGTAATCAGGCTAAGCAAGGCCTGAACGAACAGATGCAACAAGCCATCAAAGATCAACTGCCTGAAGTTGATTCCAGTCACTTAAACAAATCTGTGGATAACTACGAGTTTTTCGAAATATTGGAAAACAAAGAGATTAAGGTTGAAGAAGTTGTTGAATATAAGTCCACGCCAAAAGGCACGGACAAAGACGGCAACAAGATTGAGTACCGCTTAAAAACGGGGTCCTTCACCAACCAAGAACGAGCCGACCGCCTCAAAGCGCAGCTCATTTTAAATGGTTTTAATACTCAAATTGAAAGTGCCGATATTAACGGCAAAACCTGGTTCCGCGTCTTTACTGGCCCGTTTGCTAATCGCTCGCAAATGAACAAAGCCCAAGATCAGCTGATTAACATGGGTATTCAAACCGTCGAAATTAAGCAGCCCATCGCTAAAAAAGACTAAACAACCTTCCCTGTGTTGAACTTTTCATGGATTGAGCCCCCTAAAACAGATACTTGGTTTAAGGGCTCAATATGAAAACCCTCTCTCGCTTAACCGCACTGCTTTGTCTTTTTAGCCTTAATGCTTACGCCGATGACGATTGGCAATGGCCTGAGTTTAATGGCCTCGTTGCGGGTGCTGTCTCGCAAGACAACTTGCCCTATAAACAAGTCGGTACTCAAACTCAACCAAGCTTGTTGGTATTTGGCCGATTAGGCGATGTCTTTATTGAAGGCAACCGCGCGGGCTTGCCATTAAAGCGATTTGGTTTTGGTACGTTATCGGCCCTTGGTCAAGTGCGCACTCATCAATACCTTGATGCAAAAGATACCAACCTTACCGATAAAGACCGTGACCAAAGCATTGAAATTGGCCCGCAACTTTCCGTGCCGCTGGGGCAAGGATTTGTATCTCAATTTAGTGTGCTACAAGACATCAGTGGCAAGCATGAAGCCCAAGAATACGAGGCTGCTATTTATAAGCGCTTTGCATTTGATGATTTAAGAATTATTGCCACCCTAGCCGCACAATATCAAAGCCAAGACCTAATGGATTATTACGTGGGCACAGATACCTACCAACCCGACGCCGAACTCACTCAAGAGATAGAGCTATTAGCGGTCTACGATATCAATGAAAACTGGTCAGCCGTAGCGGTGTGGCGCTACTACCAACATGGTGATGAATTCAAAAACAGCCCACTTACCGATGACAACGTCACGCAGCGAGTGGCTGTCGGCATAGGTCGCCATTTTTGATCAAATACGTGCATTTAGCGCAAACCGGATAGCTTAGAGAGGGTATTAAACTACAATCACAATACATCTCACTCTAGAGAAGAGTAGAACATGGCCCAGCCTGTTTCTTTTTACCATCACATTTATAACTGGCACGATACCCAGCACGACACCTGGTTATCGACGCTATTAAAAAGCTGCCACCACGTTATGCACTGCCGTAATACCCATGATGTGTGCGAAATTATTAGTAACATCATGCTGCAGCTACGTTTAGACGGATATTATCGGCTTGAGGTTTGTGATCGCGTGACCATCGAGCATTTCCAAGCGGGCCAACACGCCACGTATCATGGTGAGAAGCCACAAAAAGGCAGTCACATTCGCTCAATGAAAGTGGTTGAATTAGAACACGCCATTATTTTTAAGATGCAGTTTGTTCAACTCTATCTCTCCAAACATCAAGAAAACGCAGACATACTCGACAGCCATAAAGACATATGGCTACTGTGGATGACCCATGTCGAAAGTTTATGTTTACAGGTTTCATTAGAAGCATTTTTGCAAACACAATTACCGCAAGAGCAGCAGCAATTCGCAGACAAGCTAAATATACACAACGACCTAGACTTAAATCATTCCCGTGTATTACAACGCTCTAGCGAAATGTATCAGGCGTTTAATGAGACCGTCATGCCATTAATCACACCTGCTGAAGTCATTCCCGCCAACAAACGCCAGCAATTATTAGTCAGCGCCCTTTCGAAACACCAACAACAGCTTAGCCAATTAATTGAACAACAATATGGCCTATACATGAGCACAGAGCGCATTTTACAAGCCGTAAATAGCTATTAAATATCTTCGTGATTCATGCCAAAAATGTCTTTTACACCTAACGTCTTTTGCGAGGGCTTACTTAAATGAAGCGAGGGCGTGTGATTAAAAACCCGAGCATAACGCTCAGTTAATCGGCCTAAATGTTTAAAACCAGACGCATAAGCCGCTTCCGTCACACTTTGGGCATCACTCAAGCGATGACGAAAACGGTGTAATCGAAATTGCTGAATGTACGCAATCGGTGTAATGCCTAGCTCTTGTTTAAAGACAATTTGTAAATTGCGCACCGATGTTGAAGCCGCTTGAGCCAGCTCTTTTAATAAAATGGATTCGATATAATTATGATGAATAAAGTCCAACGCCTTACCTAAAATATTTTGTCGCGTTGTGCATTTATTTTCACCCACATCCGACAAAATACAGGGCATAAAAATATCCATCACCATTTTTTCTAACACAGAAGTCGAGATCGATAAGCCTTCTGCTTTTTTCTCGAAACCCATATTTAAACCCCATTCGCACACAGACCCAACCTTAAACAAAGCATGCCAGTCATATGCCTTGCGACTAGCCGCACACGTTAACTCCATATAATCCTTCATCGCGCACTCACCTAAGACACTCGTAAGCCAACGACTATCCACATGCAATTGATACAACCAAGTATTGGCAGGGATAATCCAGCGCACACTGGCACCGGCAGATAAAAAAGGGCTATGGCTAATGCCTCCCAACACATTTTGAAAACATTCGATATTTTCACGCTGCGCGAAAGGTAATTGGATGGCAATGATATGCTCTGGAAACTGATACTGCTCAACAGCCGCCTCAGTGTTACGACGCTTAATCAACATTAACGGGCCAAAATCAACGATGGACATTTCAAGCTGACCATCTCCCGTTAAGGGCGTTGAAACCATATCTAAGCAGGGGGTTGATTGTGACAAATCAAAATACGTCAGTTGATGACCTAAAAAGGTTCTTATTTTTATTGTGTTACTAACATCCATTTGATCACTTCTTTTAATTCTTGTCCTTAGAACGAATGCACTTACTATATCATTGCTAAATCGTTCACTTAGACTTTGTTCGTAATATGGACACTGCTTCGGCTATGACCAAGATCCCCATTAGACAAACATTAAAAAAAACAATTTAAAGGCCCAAAATTACATAAAGTAATAAGGCATTAACATTCCAAATTACCACATTCCAATCGCCAAATAGAAACAGAAGTCGCGCTAATATCATTAAGGTATAACAGACAATGTTGGTTACATTAAAACCGCTATTTACAACCTTAGTTACATTAAACCTGACCTAAATACATACACTCGTAAAACTGATCCAAATTACTTAAAACGCCCTATACAGACCCATAACCGTGCCTAATAGCGGCCAGTCTTCGTTAATGCAGGCACAAAACGACTTTTTATTACTTGAAGTTAGACAAACCACCCCCATAAATGTGGATTGTCCAAATTCATTGATACAGATATAGATACCGAACTATGACAACCATATTAAGTGTGCGCCGCGACGACGAAGTAGTAGTAGGTGGTGATGGCCAAGTAAGTTTAGGCAACACCGTAATGAAGGGGAATGCCCGTAAGGTACGCCGCCTGTACAATGATAAAGTCATCGCTGGCTTTGCCGGAGCCACAGCCGACGCCTTTACACTGTTTGAAAAATTCGAAGCGCATTTACAAAAACATTCGGGCCATTTAACGCGCTCCGCCGTCGAACTAGCCAAAGAATGGCGCAGCGATCGCGCCTTACGCAAACTCGAAGCCATCTTAATTGTGGCCGATGAAACCGCCACTCTCACCATTACCGGTAACGGCGATGTATTGGAGCCTGAAAATGGCGTGATCTCAGTGGGCAGTGGTGGTAATTATGCACATGCAGCTGCAATCGCCTTATTTGAAAACACCGACCTACCTGCATACGATATTGTGCAAAAAGGCTTAACCATTGCAGGTAACATCTGCGTATTCACCAACCATCAGCACACCATTGAAAGACTTAAGATCGAAAAATAGTTGTTACCGTTTTTTATTTTGGTTTTAAGTTAAGAGAGTAAAGATGCCACATACACAAATTGAAAAATCATTGACCCCCAGTCAAATCGTTAAAGAATTAGACCGCCATATTATTGGCCAAAGCGAAGCCAAACGCAGTGTTGCCATTGCGTTACGCAACCGCTGGCGTCGCATGCAGTTACCGCAAGAAATGCGCGATGAAATTACGCCAAAAAATATCTTAATGATTGGCCCAACGGGTGTGGGTAAAACCGAAATTGCTCGCCGTTTAGCAAAACTTTCAAACGCGCCATTCATCAAAGTAGAAGCCACTAAATTTACCGAAGTAGGCTACGTGGGCCGTGATGTTGAAACCATTATTCGTGACCTTGTGGAAACCGGCTTTAAAATGCTGCGCGAGCAAGAAGTAGAAGCCGTGCAAGAGCGTGCAAAATCAGCCGCAATCGAACGAGTGCTTGATGTTTTATTAACCCCAGCGCGCAATGACTTCGAAAGCCAAGCCGAAAAACCGGAAGACAGCGCAACTCGTATGCTTTTCCGCAAAAAAGTATTAAACGGCGACATGGACGATAAAGAAATAGAAATCGATGTAACAGCACCACAAGTGGGCGTTGAAATCATGGCACCGCCGGGCATGGAAGACATGACCAGCCAGATTCAAAGTATGTTCAGCAACCTTGGTCAAGGCAAAAGCAATAAGCGCAAAATGAAAGTAAAAGACGCGCTTAAAGTGATTCAAGATGAAGAAGCCCACAACATGATCAACATGGACGACCTAAAAGCAAAAGCGGTAGAATCGGTTGAGCAGAACGGTATCGTATTCATTGACGAGATTGATAAAGTGGCCAAGCGTCAAGAAGCCGGTGGCGGTGATGTTAGCCGTGAAGGTGTTCAGCGTGACTTGCTACCGCTTATTGAAGGGTGCACCGTTTCAACAAAATACGGCATGCTAAAAACCGATCACATTTTATTTGTGGCCTCTGGTGCCTTCCATTTAAGTAAGCCATCGGATTTGATTCCTGAATTACAAGGCCGTTTGCCAATTCGTGTAGAGCTGCAAGCACTGACACCTGATGACTTTAAGCGCATCTTGACCGAGCCAAGTGCGTCACTGACTGAGCAATATAAAGCGCTGCTTTCGACTGAAGGCTTAAACGTCGAATTCACCGAAGATGGCATTGAACAACTGGCACAAACCGCCTTTAAGGTAAACGAAAATACCGAAAACATCGGTGCCCGTCGTTTACATACCATGATGGAACGCCTGCTTGAAAAAGTTAGCTTTGACGCCGAAAGTCTTGCCACCCAATACAGTGACAAGCCATTACAAATTAACGGCCCATTTGTCACCGAACACCTAGGTGAAATTGCACAAGATGAAGACTTAAGTCGCTTTATTCTGTAATCAATTCACCGCTTAATAAAATATTTAAAAGCCCTCTCAAAAAAAGAGGGCTTTTTTATTTATTTGTGTCTATTCTCCGCCAAGTAGCGTCTACTCTATAATTCTCAACTCTTACTTACTGCACGTCACTGACGGGATCACTATGAAAATTGCCATCTTATCGAGAGGTGCCAACCTCTACTCGACTAAGCGCCTCAAAGAAGCGGGTGAGGCCATGGGACATGAAGTTGACGTAATTGATACACTTCACTGTTATATGGATATCACTCAGAGTCGCCCGGCTGTGCGTTATCACGGTAAAGAATTGCCAAAGTATGATGCCATTATTCCCCGTATTGGTGCATCCATTACATTTTACGGCACCGCTGTGGTCAGACAGTTTGAAATGACGGGCACGTTCTCTGTCAATGAATCGGTTGCGATTAGCCGTTCACGCGACAAATTGCGTTCACTGCAATTATTATCTCGTAAAGGCATTGGTCTGCCACGCACTGGCTTTGCAAGCAAAGCAGATAAGGCCGATGATTTAATCAAGAATGTGGGTGGCGCACCTGTTGTAATTAAATTGCTAGAAGGCACACAAGGCATTGGCGTGGTATTAGCCGACACTAAAAAAGCAGCCGAAAGTATTATTGAAGCGTTCATGGGTCTTAACGCAAACATTCTTGTACAAGAATTTATCAAAGAAGCCGGCGGTGCGGATGTTCGTTGTTTTGTTGTGGGCGATAAAGTTGTAGCTGCCATGAAACGTCAAGGGGCTGAAGGCGAGTTTCGTTCAAACCTACACCGAGGTGGCTCAGCGCAATTAATCAAGCTGACCAAAGATGAACGCGCGACGGCAGTCAGCGCCGCAAAAGCCATGGGCTTAGGTGTATGTGGTGTGGATATCTTACAGGCGAAAAGCGGTCCTGTTGTTATGGAGGTGAACTCGTCTCCAGGCTTAGAAGGTATTGAAGCAGCAACGAAAAAAGACGTGGCTTCTATGATTATTGAGTACATTGAAAAAAATGCAAAACCTCAAAACACGAAAACAAAAGGTAAGGGCTAAATCATGCCCATGCTGAATATTGCAGGGACCGATATTGCGCCAGGGGAAACCTGTGAAATACAGATCCCCGTTGCGAATTTATACACAGACACTGACATTCATATGCCAGTGCATGTTATACGTGCGAAAAAAAGCGGGCCAACCATGTTTGTTTCGGCGGCGGTTCACGGTGATGAATTAAACGGCATTGAAATCATACGCCGTTTAATCCAGAAAAAAGGCTTTAAACTATCCGCTGGCACCTTGATCTTAGTGCCGATGGTGAATGTGTATGGCGTGCTCGATCAAACTCGATACTTACCTGACCGCAGGGATTTAAATCGCAGCTTTCCGGGCTCAGAAAAAGGCTCACTCGCGGGTCGCGTTGCTTATCGGTTCTTAAATGACATCGTTAAACATTGCACACATGGCATAGACTTACACACAGGGGCGATTCACCGTTCAAACTTACCACAAGTGCGCGCGGATTTAAGCGACTCCGAAACCCTCGAAATGGCCAAATCATTTTCGGTGCCGGTGTTGTTAAACTCAAACTTGCGTGATGGCTCACTGCGCCAAGCAGCAGTAGAATCAGGCACTAAAATTTTACTGTATGAAGCGGGTGAAGCATTACGCTTTGATGAATTTTCAATTCGCGCTGGGTTACAAGGTGTTTTGAATGTTCTGTCTCACCTAGGTATGACGCGTAAATCGAAAAAGCGTCGCACACGTGAGCCATACATCGCTAACCACAGCGCATGGATTCGAGCCAATTCCAGTGGTATTACCCACAGTTTAAAATCCCTTGGCGATCAAGTGACCAAAGGGGATATCATGGCTGAAATCGGCAATCCCATGGGACAAGTACTCGACCATGTAAAAGCCACGCGCTCAGGTATTATCATTGGCAAGCAAAACATTCCGTTGGTACAAGAAGGAGAAGCCATGTTTCACGTTGCTTACTTTTCTGAAGATGACGAAACCATTGCGGAGCACATTGAACATATTCAAGATACGTTATTACCTGAAGAGCGCTAATCAAAGTATGACGTTTGCATCAAAAAAGGAGAGCATCTGCTCTCCTTTTTATGGCGCTTAATTCAAGCGATTACGATTCTTCGTCTGGGAGAGTGGCAATGCCTTTTAGTAACCGCCCTAAAATATCGGCACCGGTAATCACGCGGCTACCATTTTCAGCCCACACTAAAATCACATCTCGGTCTAACACATCATTACTATCGGCACTCACTTGCTGCGCGACTTTTAAACGTCTCATGGCCGTACCTAACGTTACTTGATCATCATTAAAAATAATTGGGCGATGAGCAAATACATACGAGTCAGTTGGGGTTTCGTCTAATAATGCAGAGCGAATAAACCCGTCTGCATCTAATACCAATAATGGCTCACGTGCCGCATTTATCAGCACAACCCATTTGTGCCCCGATGCATTCACCTTAGCTAAAAACGCTTCAAAGTCGGCCGAACCTTGTTCTGGCAACACAGGTAAATCTAATTTACATTCACATTGAATAATACTTTTAGGGTCAATCACTTCACCTTCATCAGACACTAATACATCCTGCACTGATAAAAAATTCAATGCCCCTATGCCTTCAACGTGTTCAACATGGGCTTCGTCAGCATGCATATGGGCTTCAATGATGCCCCTCAATTCGTTTTCACGAAAATAGGTGATACCTTCTCGACCCAGCCAGCCATCTAAAATTATCGCGGTCGGTTTTGCCACAGGAAACAAGACAACTTGATAAAAGCGAATTAACGGCGTTAAAAATGACGCAACTCTTAAGGCGTTTCTTGAAAAATACGCCTGCGGAAATATTTCACCAAAAAATGTAATGGCAACGGTTGAAAACAAAAATGAATACACACCCACCAGCACTGAATCCGACAATAATGTCAGCAATACATTGATTGATACATTCCCCCAAAGAATGGTCGATAATAAGAAGTTGGAGTCTTCACGCATACCAAGAATAATCTGAGCGCTTTTGTTATCACGCTTCGCTTCAACTTCTAGCTGCAAACGGCTCAAACTAAAATACGCTAAATTCAGCCCAGAAAAAGCCGCTGACTGACACAAGCACAATGCGATGCCCATCCAAATAAAAATATCTACTGTCATAATCAACTCAATAAAATGAATGAACCCAAACCTAAGAAAACAACAAAACCGACAACATCGGTTACCGTTGTTAATATCACTGAACCTGAAATTGCCGGATCAATATTGACCTTTTTCAATAAAAACGGAATAAGCGTGCCCGATGAGGCCGCCGCTAAACCGTTAATAAAAATAGACACAAATATAATGAGCCCTAAGCCAATCGAATCAAACCAATACATCACCACAAGCGCAATAATCACACCTAATAGCGCACTGTTAATAGCCGCAATGTACATTTCTTTTTTCAGTATTAATTTAATGTTGTCGGAGGTTATGTGGTTTAACGCCAAGCCCCGTAACGCCACCGCCAAGGTTTGACTGCCGGCAATGCCGCCCATGCTGGCAACCACGGGCATTAAAATCGCTAACGCCACAATTTGCTGAAGCGCCACTTCAAAATACCCAATGACAAACGAGGCCAAAAATGCCGTTAATAAATTGATACACAGCCAAACGGCACGCAATTTTGCCGCCGTCGATGCCGGTGTAAACAAGTCTTCTTGAGTTGTGGGGGTTTCTTGAATAGACGCCTGAAGTACAAGCTCTTGCGCTTCCCAAAACAACACAGATACAGGAATCGCACCCACAATTTTATCGTTACGGCGCACCGGCAACCATGACAGGTTTGCTTCAGGGTCTAAACGTGGGATCAGGCTCGTCAAACTATCCAGATGATCACATTCCATGCACGGCAACATCACCGTCTCGGCTTTCACATCGTTTTGCTGTTCAAACACCACGTGCAAAGGAATCATGCCCAACAACTCGCTGCGATCATTCACCACAAACAGGGCCTTAACGTCGCCTTTTTTACGAACTCTCTCAGCCAATGAACTAAGCGATACCCGAGGGCGCACCCGTAAAATACTGCTGTTCAAATGACGACCCACCTGGGTATCGTCATAACTCAAGGCTTGTTGTAATTCTTCGACTAACTCATCTTCTTGATCGAGTAAGATCGCATCCACCATGCTGTTAGGCATGATGTCGGCAAATAAGAGTAAATCCGCCGTATCCGCTTCGCTTTGCAGCGCTTGGCGAGTGGCGAGGTCCAGTGAGTCAATCAGGTTCTTGGCGGTATCGTCCTGAAGGTTATACAACACATGCCAATAACGCGTGGCGGGCAGTACTTTCCAGACAACCAAGCGTAAATCTAACGGAACCGACTCGATTACCTGAGCAATTTCGTCATCCAGCAACGCTTCATATTCGCCATACGATACTTGTGCGCCCGGTTCCATGCTGAGCAACAGGGATATTAAAGCGCTAACCCCTTCAGGATGGCGCTCTTGCGCAATATTTTCATTTTCTATGGGCATACATTCCCCACCCTATTACTTTATTTAAACGGTATAGACGTAGTAAAGCACTAAACCGTCATCTTCATACACATTAGTGACGATTCTTTAGCGACTCACGTCTTTTATTGATTGGTATTGACGGCATTATTCTTCACGGTGCAATAAGCCCTGAAAGCGGCCCTGACCAAACCATTCGTCGGATGCCTATTTATCAATGGTGAACAAGTTCCTAAGCTTATGACTTTCATGCGCAGTCTTGGGGTAATGATGCTAAGGCAATCAGCGCGGAAATAGTGAAAGAACTGCGTTAAAGCACGACACAAAATTACCGGCATCCTATTGCAATGATAGGGCGCTGTCATATTGTTACCTTAATTAGAAAATCTCGTAGATTGATTTCCCAATAGCCGTAAAAGTACGGCCTTCACTATTTTGTATAATGCACGCTACAAACAATACGCCCTTACAAGAAGGACTATCGGGTGACCACTGGCAGATGCTTGTTTCCATAGTTTGCATCATTGAATTGGTATTATTGGTTATTACCCACTTGCCTGTATCTTGCAGTTTTGCAATGCCATCGCCGTGTAACCAACGATAACGCTGTCGATATCGCCACGGATACTAAATTGTGGTCAATAATATTGGAATTTCAGGGTGCCAAAATGTCTGCCGCTTCAGTATCACTATTATATTTAACAAGGCCTAAAACATTATTGGCAAAATAATAATAATAGGACCTACCATGAAATTGACTAAAATTGCTTTAGCAACAGCAATGACGGTTGCTGACGGAACGCCAAGTGCAGAAACTTTTTTGCGATAATCGCCTCACCGTTTGATATGGGCAAAGCTATGAAGTAATTGATCTGACCGCGCGGTTGTTACATTTGAGTACTACAGCGGATTGGCCAAAGTAAAGCACTCAACTCAGCGACATTACTCTATTCATGCTCGACCCAAAAATCTTTCGCATGTTAATTGATGACCTTATTTCCATAGGTATCACCATGCTGGCCGCTTGCGAACAGGTAAAAAACTAGGCGCAGAAGTGGTTGAATGGGCCGCAATAATCGACTTCCCAGCACTTAACGGCTCACATAAGATTCGTGAAGCAGGGTTGGATGCCTATTCTATTTGTGATTTTGATTAATCCGTAAAGCGAAAAAACGTAAATATCCTATTACTAAGCAAATATTGCAAATGATAATAACAATCATTAAGATGCACATTAATAAAACTATGCCCATCTTACTATTATGAAAAATACTCTGTTATCTATTCTATCCGCATCACTTTTCAGTATTCTCCCCCTTTCAAGCTCAGCGTTAGACGTTGAAGAACAATTAACACCAGAGCTTATTAAAAAACTGGATATTGATCCAAATAAAATCACCTTAATTGACTTCTTCGCATCTTGGTGCGCGTCCTGCCGTGTTGAGCTACCAAAAATTTCTGAGTTAGTACCGCAACTAGATAGCACTCAATTTGAAGTGATCGGCATCAATGTCGATGAAGAGCCACTTGAAGGCCAACAATACATCGACTCTTTTTCTAAAGTTGGAGGATTAAATTTCAGAGTTGTTATGGATCCAGAACAACAGATGATTGAGATATTTGAGCCCATTGGAATGCCTGCCTTGTATTACATTCAAAATGGTAAAATTAAAATAATGCACTTAGGTGCCATGACAAACATTGATAGCGTTATTGTGTCGGATATATCTAAACTAGGATATCAATAATGACTCAAATAGCCGTTCTGTCTTTAATGCTATTCTTAACGGCTTGTAGTCACTATCAGAAAATTGAACAAGTCCAGTCTAAAACCAATCCGGCCTCACAATCGAAAAATCGATACAATCAAGGCGATATCGTTTTTGATAGTAAGCGCAAAGAAGCACGCTCCTCGGCAGTCGAGCTAACCAATTTCTCAAATAAAAAGCCCCTTTCAGCCGTCATACCGAAAGTCGAAGAAGAAAAAATAATACCAAAATCGATAGTAACCAATAATAAAAAGAATGCACCAAGTAAGCCCTCTCTTTGGTCACAGTTTATTGACATTTTCACTCCTGAAAAAGTAAAACCTTGGCAAAAATCAATACTGGCCAAGGCAACCATGAAACCTGGCGGGCTAACGCCTGCGAGTGAAAAATTTAATCAAAAAATATATTCATCTAAAGAAAGTAGTCGCGGTGGCCTAGGCGTTGCTGGCGGCGGGTGTGGGTGTAACTAATGAAAGCAAAATCAACCTTAGCTTTGATCGCGGCAGCCGCATCATCACTCATACAGGCCAATGATAAAATATCATTAGATTATTTATCCTATCAAGAAAATGACAATAGAATTAAGGTCGACGACTACGCAGTTAGCATAGAGACTAATCCTAATGTGAACCATCAAATTAAAATAAATGCAGGCATCGATACGATTACTGGAGCATCACCTGCTTGGCAACCTGATGTCGTACAAAGTGCCGCTCCTTTACAAGTTCAACAGGCATCATCCTCTAATATTTATGGTTTTGATAGCGCAGGTTATCGCATAAAAAATGTTCCTTTACCTGAAGAGCAAAGAAAGTCGGCGGGTATCAGCTGGCTAAGTCGTGACCAAAAAAGAAATGAACTGACTCTTAGCTTAGATTATTCAACTGAACCTGATTATGTAAGTAAGGCTATTGCGGCTAATTATCTTCTCTTTGCTGATCGCTATAAAAATCGCAGCTATAGCTTAGGTGCTTCTTTTCAAAGTAATGAATCTAAAGTTTTTGATTCATTCTATAAAACCAGTTGGGACAGTTTGACAGCAACAAACATTCAACTGGGGGTAAGCCAGGTAATATCCAAAAGAAGTTTGATTGACGGCAACATCTTTGTGATTTATGACGAAGGATACTTATCAAATCACTATCAAACGATTCTCAGAAAATTCGATGGTGATGGCGATGGCATTCAAGAAAGCTATTTATCAGCAGAACAACGCCCAGAAGAAAAAAAAGGCTACGGTATTGCAAGCAATTGGACTGTGCAGTGGAATAACGTATTCAGTACCCATGTAAATATTAGAATGTATCAAGATGACTGGGGAATAAATTCACAAACAGCTTCATGGAAAACCTACTTCAGTTTAAATGATAATTGGAACTTTCATTTAATGGCTCGTATTTACCAGCAATCCGCCGCTGATTTTTATAAAGATGCCGACAAAATACAGCCTGAATTTGCGATAACAGGCTATGGCAGTGCCGATCATAGATTAGGAAGCTATCGTTCGACTACAACAGAAGCAGGAATTACTTATGTATTATTAAATACAATCATACTCAGTGGTCAAACCGGTAAGTATCAACATGATACCGGCTTCGAAGCAAATTGGGTAAGTTCAAGTTTTACAATTAAGTATTAAAGTTGATATTCGAAAAATAAGCGCTAATACAATCGATACTGAATCCAAGAGGATGTAAGCCATTCTGTGTAACCGCCAGTTTTAAATGTAATCTTTCAAACGGTCTTCGAACATGATCATAAATCGGTTCAAGGCCGTTTTCCAGTTTCTTATGGGCATAGTCCACTTTTCCGAAGCTTGTCGTACCGCAAGGTAAACCACTTTTTTAGCCGACTCTTCTGTTGGAAATACTTTTCGTTTTTTCGTCGCTTTTCGAATAACGCTGTTCAGAGATTCAATGGCATTGGTTGTGTAAATGGCTTTTCTGATATCAGCAGGATAGTTAAAAAGCGTATTTAAATTCTCCCAGTGATTACGCCAAGATCGGCTGATTTGTGGATATTGACCATCCCACTTCTCACTAAAATCAGACAGTGATTGCAAGGCACTTTCCTCAGTCGCGGCCTGGTAAATTTTCTTTAAATCAGCGGTGACGGCTTTGTAATCTTTCCAAGGAACGTACTTCACTGAGTTACGCACCATGTGCACGATGCACAGCTGAATTTGCGTTTCTGGATAGACGGCATTGATAGCATCTGGAAAGCCCTTCAGGCCATCCACGCAAGCAATGAGAATGTCTTTCACACCACGATTCTGCAGCTCAGTCAGAACATTTAGCCAGAACTTAGCCCCTTCGTTTTCAGATAGCCACATGCCCAATAACTCCTTGTGGCCTTCCATGTTGACGCCTAAGGCAAGGTAAACTGATTTATTGATCACCTGTTTGTCCTGACGAATTTTAAGCACGATGCAATCAAGATAAACAATGGGATACACCGCATCTAATTCACGAGATTGCCATTCAATCACTTCTTCAATGACCGCATCAGTGACTTTTGAAATTAGGCTTGGAGAGGCATCTGCGTTATACAGTTCTTTAAACGTTTTAACGATTTCTCGTGTGGTCATGCCTTGGGCGTATAAAAATAAAATTTTATCGTCCATCGAGGTAAACCGAGTCTGATTTTTCTTTACTAATTTAGGATTAAAAGAGCCTTCGCGATCCCTAGGGGTATCTAGTTGAAACTGGCCATCTTCGGTGCGTAAAGTTTTACTGGTGGTGCCATTGCGGCTATTGGAGTTAGAGGATTCTTCATTCCGTTCATAACCAAGGTGCTCATCAAGCTCAGTATTTAAAGCCCGCTCAACTGTCACTTTAGTGAGCATCTGACGAAATTCATTAAGGTCTTGTTCTGTTTTAATACCCTTTGCCGCTTCGCGGGCAAAGGCTTCTAGTGCTTCTTTGTTCATTGCTGCCTATCCTTAGCCATTTCTGGCTTTGATGATAAGCAGTTACACAGATTTATCTACAGCCTCGAATCCAATATTTATGAACTGGATTCAGTTTTATATTAAGAGCTAGAACGCTATCATTTGATATTCAGACTTAGTTGAAACAACTAAATTATTTTCTTCCATATCGAGAGAGGTAAATTCTTTTTCTAAATCAAGAGTTGAAATAATTTTAACCGGGTTTTCCACTGATCTCAATTCCACGCTGTTCCCTTGCAACACGGCTAGAAAACCACGCTTAGCATCACTTTCAATGCCCATAACATTATCTGAAAATGATAAATCTGAGCGCGCAACCAAGCTACCCTGATTAATATCGATTAACATTACCCGGTTTGCAATTGATACCGCAATAGAATCTGATGAATTAAAAAATGTCATGTCTGTTACTTTTTCAGCACTGCTAGTAACCGCATCAATAGGTAACAAAGCCCCATTATTCATTGAAGCTGATCCTAATGCTTTAATATCTATTAAATGAAGATTATATTGCCCAGCAACCTTTAATGTCACCAGTGCCAATCTTTCCCCATCCTTATCAATCGCCCAATCAATCAAAACGTCCCCTGGAGCCCATCCTAAAATAGGCGATTGAGCGATAACAACAGCCTTAGAATTCAGCTCTACAATTCGAATTTCATCTTGATTTGTCAATGCATTACGATAAATTTGCCAACCTAATAGTCGACCATTTTCCGCTTGTAATGTGCGTTGGATATAACCGGTTTGCGCAAGCATATTACCACTGCCATCCATTGCCATCGAACGAAGGAAACGATCACTATTCTCTTGCGCCGCAGTTAACAAAGATACATCGCCAGTATAAACGCCATATTGTTTACTATATGCAATGCCTAATCGCTCTTCGATTGCCGATGCCGTACGAAAAGGAACAACAGCCCAAATTTTTTGATTATCTCTGACATCAAGTGAAGCGCTTACTAAAGAATTAGGATAGAGAAATGAATAACCATCATCATCATCATCATCATCATCATCATCATCCTCATCATCATCATCATCATCATCATCATCATCATCATCATCCTCACCCTCACCCTTTAATGCCACAAAGCCTGACTTATCAAAATCGTAATAATCGCCTGCATCCTCTGTCGTAACACGAGTCGCAAACGACTGATCACTTGTCACAACGGGTGACAAAGGGTCTGTCACATCAATAGTTTTTAGCGTATTGGGTGATGCTAATGCGATTAGAATTTGATTATTTTCTAAATCAAAATTCAATATTGGCTGAATTGAGGAAGAAGAAAATATTGAGTGAAGCCCACCCGATAATGCAAGAACCCCATGATCTGCAACAGGCTGATCAGGAAAAGATGAGATCGGGGGCGGGGTAACAGGCCCGGTATCAATACTTCCGGAGCTAGGCAAGTCACTGGTATTTCTTTTCGAATTAGAACTTGAACCAGAGCCTCCGCAAGCCGTCAAGAAAGTTGACATGATAATGCCTAAAACAATTTTTTTTTCATAAATCACTAGTTTATATCTCACCAATAGTTAATAATAATGAGATATATTATCATTTAGATTAAGAATTACAATGACCCCTCCCAACAAGCATTCTCACATTAAATTGTTTAGCCTGTATGGAAGCCTTATCTTACTGACAGCTTGCGGAGGCAACAGCTACAACTCCACGCCACTCGTATCAGAATTGGTTGAAAGAAGCTGCATTGATAGCAATAATAACCATCGTTGTGAAATTGCAGAGCTCGAAAAATTCTCTGAGCTTTCAAAAAATAAAACATCCATTGATGACAATACTAATGATAAGCCGCATTTTTTAAGCACACGCTTACTAGAAACTGTAAATACTTTAACTGGCGAACAAAAATACGTTTTTACCGCGCCACTATCAAGCCTACAAACCGATGCGCTCACCACGCTTCTTTGGCACGAAATCCATCACAATCCTTTGGTTAATAATGCACAAGAAGCCAAAAATTATTTAACTCAAAAACTTGGAATAATCTGGCCACAAGGCAATATCATTTCGGCGGCTTATGAACAGCAAGAGTCCATTGTTCGCGAACATCTTATCTATGCACAATCAATCAACACATCAAGAATAGCCATTACAGCAACGGTTGAATCCATGATTCAAAGCCGCTCACTTGACACTATGGCCGATTTTTCTTTAGTGCAAGATCAACAACTTCCTCTTGTAATGAATGACCATTATGTTTCTTCAGCACCGATTACTCGCTGGCATTACAACCAACGCCAACAGAAATTGGCAATCGCCCACCTAGGCAGAACTATTGAGTTATTAAATGTGAGCTCTATTGGCCAAATGTCAAACCCTAAAGATTTAAACATTAGTTCTGGCACAAAAAGAGTCGATTCAAAGAAGGTCGGCAAAAAAATAACAATGTTGGCAACAAGAAATACAAGTTTAAAAAGAATAGACGCATTCACATCAGCAACATCCGTAACGCCTGCTCCACCACCTGCCCCACCACCTGTTCCTGTTCCACCTACACCTACACCTACGAATCCAGATGCTCCTACTGGTGAAGCGAGAGTTTTAACACCCAGTGGCGAAATACAAGCGCTTTATTTAAGTTCTGATAATCGCACAGGATTAGTATTAACCATCGACTCCGCACAATTACAATCAGCAAAAAGAGCCTGTAATCAAGATATTATCAGTTATGGCATATTCAAATTTGATTACTATTTAACAAATAATAAACGAACACCCGTGACCTCTGCCTGCTCACAACACAGCTTAAGCCTAATCGATGTTTCATCAGATGGCTCATCAATCTTGGCATGGGACTACATTGCTAAACGCTTATACATTATTGATAGTCAGACTATGTACGAAGCAAGTAGCTATTATTTACAATTAAATTCTCCTCTATTGAAAATGAAATTAAATCCATCTGGAGAATATGCTTTTATCGCGGAAGAAGAAGGCCAGCGTAGCTATATTGTTCGTATTAATGATATGAAAGTAATGGATGACTTTTCATTTGCAGGCAACCAGATTGAAGATGTTCAGTGGCTAGCAGAAGGTAATAAATTATTTATTACTAGCCTAAACGAATGGCAACTCTGGGATACTCGCTTGGCTTATAATCCTACAATGCTGGAAAGTGGTGAATTAATAGGAACAGGGAAAATCAGTCTAAATGACAACGCCAGCCTAATTGCAAGAATAAATAATAATGAACTAAGCATTTATAGACTAACTGATAACGCCCCGATCGGTACATACAACAATGTCGAATCGATCATTTGGAACGGTGACCAAATTTTTACACGCAACAATAATACAGTCAGAATATTATCGATTCAGCCACCAACATCAAACCCTGTTCAAGCTGCAAAATCATTATTAACGGACAGCTATATTGCCGCAAGTAACACATCATTGAATAACATTACAAGTAACTTAATGCTTCCAAATAATGTAGCCCAACTCAGTCATTCACAGAAAGAAAGTTATACAGAGATGAAGATTAACTGGGAAATTCCTTCTGAGCTGAGCAGTAACATTGATGAAAATGGTACGGTTACTCAATCTTCAACGATTAAACAAGGTGTATTGACCGCCACTATTAATGGTTACTTTCGCGGTGATGCACTTCGCTGGCAAAAACAGTTTCGGCTGACCATTCCTGCGCAACCTTAACCTTATTCACAGACATTAATTACGGAGACTTTCATGAAAATTTGGCAATCCTCTTTGCTGGCCACTGCTATTATGGCACTTGCCGCCTGCGGAAGCTCTTCATCCAGTGACAAAACTAGGAATCAAAGTGATCTTGCGCCAGTTGACCCAAATTCTGGCAATATTCATTACGGTCGTGTTATTGATGGCTATTTGGAAAATGCCATTGTTTGCGTTGATAGCAACAGCGATAACCAATGCAGCACTACCGAAAGCCCAATTAAAACAGATAATCAAGGTAGGTTTAACTTAGCCGAACTAAATAATAAACCGCTCATCGCACAAGCTATCGCAGGCATGACTAAAGATAGCGATGATAATGGCACAACCATTAAACAAGGATTTACACTGACGGCCTCAGCTGATCATGGCGGAATAATAACACCTTTTACAACACTGCTAGTCGCTTTAGAAAAAAACGGATTAAGCAAAACAGATGCATTAACAGAACTATCAAGCAGTATCGATATTGCCACTGAAAATATTACCCAAGATTTTGTAAAAATAGGGGATTCAGCGATGGCTAAAATTGCTCAAATATTAGTAGATACTATTCAATCCATTTCTAAAAAAGCGCTACAAGAATCTGACAATCCGACCATTGACCAATTAAAAATAGAAGCGTTGGCGTGGCAACAGATAACGCCCGCTGCATTAGTAACATTAACAAAATTGAGATTACAAAATAGCGATGCCCTACCAAGTGAACTGTCTACGCTCTGGATTAATACGACACCAGAGCTAAATATTACAAAAGAAGAAATTTCAGATGACACCCCGACTAAACCTACTAAACCTACTAAACCTACTAAACCCACTAAGCCTGCACCCAAAGGTCAATTCAGTAAGATAAGTGCGACAGGTCAAATACTCGCAGAAAATGCAAATGAATATGCCTGTGTCACACAAAACATCAACGCAGAAAACAAAGTTATACCGTCAGAAAAACGTAATACTTGGATGCTACTTATTCCTAAAGATACTACTTATGAAGATATAGCGTTTACTCCAGAAGGTTATACTTCCACAGATTTATTTTGGGATTATTCATGGAATCCAAATGCAAGCTACAGCACAACGTTTACAAAACCTAATGGGTTAACCAGCAGGAGTCATAACGCCAATCAAGTAGAAATGTATGTCGAATTACTGAATAAAGCAAAATACTGTGGCTTTAGTGATTGGACAATCCCATCAGTAACTGACATGCAAGCACTGAATACATCACCATTAGAAAATAATTCGAATATCAAGTCTTTAAACAGAGAAATATTTAAGAACTTTACAGGTATTGAAACTGAAATAAAAAATAGAAGCCAATTGAATGGTGGCGATATTGACCCGAATTATTCCCCTTATTTAGTTAATCCTTATTTTTGGACAAGCACACGCACACAAAAAAATGGTGTATTAAGTATAAGTATTAATGAGTATAAAAAATACTTACATCCAACAGAAACGAATAATTCTGACCACATACTTACCGATATCTTTGGTGGAAACACCTATTTCGCGTTACGTGCCGTACGTAATAACCGCTTTCAACGCATAGCCAATAATGGCACTGAATTAAATTTAACCGGCACCGATTGGCAGTGTGTGAAAGATAACAAAACCCCTGGAAGACGCTACTGGAGTAACCCTGTGGCCGAGCTAGCTGATGTAAAATTCGCAGAAATTTCTTCATCGATCGACATATTCAATAACAAAAAGACCTGTGGATTTAATGATTGGCGCCTACCGACTAAGCAAGAATTGTTAACTCTAAAACCTATACACAGCGATGCCTACTTCCACATTGGTACTTTAAAAGAAGTTAGAAACTACAATACTTATTATCACGATTATGTTTGGACTCAACCGAAAGAAGGCGATGATGACGAAGCTGTACATCTAAGAATGCAGTCTGATTATGACCTACCCCATACCAGCATGAATGATAATAATGTAAAACTAATTTTAGTCCGTGATGACATACTCGCAGCCACGAATTTTGATGTAAACATTGAAAAGTATATCGAAAAAGTGAATGCCATCGATGATTTAAAAACTGATTTCGATAATATCGATGTTGATACTTCTGCGACTGCAGAAGAAGACATTAAAACAGCCTTTCGAGCGCTTTCAACCTTGCCAAGTCTTCTGGAAGATCGTCAAGAAAAAATTGCGGCCGCGAAAACCGTATTAACCACCGCGGAAGCTCAGCACATATCGTTGTATATCGATATGAAAACAGTGGAGCGCACAAATAACTTATCGACGGAGCAAGCAGCACAAACACGTATCCAAAATGAATTGGTGGTCGACACCCATAATCTTAAAAATAAATTGAACGAATTATTCGCACAGTACGATACTGTAAGCTTTAGTTCTGATAACGCCAAGGCAGAAGTATTAAGCGCAGGCATCAGTAGCGCCAATGCAATCTTGGCATTATTAACGGACTTAGGCGATAAGCTAGGTGATGACGCCACCGCTGACAAAGCAGCCATTCAATCCCTGGTAGCAGCCAGAATAACCGAGTCAGAAACTTTACCCATTGTCAGCATCAATGGTTTTTTCAAGATTGCAAAAAATGGTAATACAGCAAAAACGTCTACAGCCTATGGCGATGCTTGGCGCTGCGTTCAGAAAACAGACATTATTGGCGGCTTTACAACCAAAATCAATTGGACGATTCTAGATAACCTAGACCTAAAAAATAATCACTCAACCGCTACGCAACGCTTAATCGATAGCAATACTGAAAACTTGTGCGGCATTAATACTTGGCAATTACCTTCAAAAGATGCGTTAAAAACATTAAAAACCATTGATATTACAACCAGCAGTGGTACTCAAACGAAGACCATTGATGACGCTATTTTCATCCATCATCAAGACGCTATTAAAACTGCTCCCTACTATTGGACTAATGATAGCGGTTTAAACCCAAATATTGTCCGCTATGCACAAGCTGATATTGAAGAAAGCAGCTCTAGCACTCGCAAAAGTAACGACGACACAGTAAGTGATGTCAACAGCCGCTTCTTTTACGAGGTGACGACCTATACTCCAGGAGATACATCTTGTGGCGAGAATGGTGTGCGTTTTGGAAGTAACTGCTATCAGGTGCATACCGATAAACTATCATGGGAAGATGCTAGACAGAACTGTATCGATAGCGGCCAACATTTAATTGCGAATAGCGCCTTAACAAAAAAAGATTATTCACGTCTCCAGCTTGGTTTAAACCTTGTCTCTGGCGAGACATACTGGCTAACAAAAGAAACAACATTTTCTAGCTATGCGCACTACTTAAAAGAAGAAACTACTAATATTTGGGAAGAAAATACCTTCGAGCATAAATCCAATCCCAAAGCCTATATCTGTACTGGCCCGGCCATAGCGCTAAGCAAACCTACTGCCCCAACATCGCCAACTCACGACGACGATGCCGATACCTTTGGCTGGACAAATGCTACTGGCTTTGATGATGCAACAGACTATCAATATAGCTTAGACAATGGGATAAGCTGGAAAGACGTTGTTAGCAATCCGATTAATCCATCTAACCTCGACATAGCAGCGGGCCATGTTCAAGTGCGAGTCAAAGCCGCGGAAGATACAAACCCTACTGGTGATACTCTAAAATCTTTGCACGCTTTCACTAAACAGGCCGGCCTTTGTGCCGGAGGTGATGCAGCTGTAGAAATTGATGGCAATTGCTATACACGCCATGACTCAGGGAAGAATTGGACAGAAGCCAAAGATTTTTGCATTGCGGATAGTGCATCACTGGTTACTCAGGCAACCGCTATTTCTATTGCATCGAATCTGGCAACAGAACTTAGCTTAGCCACTAGCTCAACTTATTATTGGCTGCTAGATAATGAGCTGAACTATAATCGTGCTCAAGCATTAACCTACTATGGGAGCTGGTCTACCTATAATAAAGATCTTGGGCATCAACAGCCATTTATTTGCGTGAAGTAGTTTCTAACCCCTGCATGATAAGTACTGTACTTATCATGCAAACCGCCCTCTCAACCTTCTACTCTAAATAACAATAAACTTAATGCGAATCACTCTCACTCGTGTATAATGCCGTTCATTATTTAAGGACATGCCATGAAAATCATACATATATTAATTGCATTTTCTCAAGACAAACGAGCAGTAACCGCTATCGAATACGGCGTATTAGCAGCATCAATTGCACTCGGTATTGGTGGGATTTTTGGCAGTGATAGTGAATTTATGGATGCCCTAACGAAGACATTCGGAAATATTACCAAGCAACTTGGTAGTGCCTCAGAATAAATACTTACTTGTCAGGCATTATTTTAGCCACTGTGATTATTTTATTAATCATTGCAATGACACAAGATGTTCTTAACCGTGAAGTTTATCACTCTATAACATTAGCCATGCTTTTATTAACGTTTTTACACTTAATAATTGAAGTTCAATTCACTTTTGGCAATTTATCATTGTTTTTTTTTCTGTCACGACTATCAGTTTTTTATTTTGGTTCCTTGGAATTTGGGGAGGCAGTGATAGCAAATGGTTAATACTGAGTATGCCTTGGCTAGATTTAAGTACATGGGGTGAGTGGTGTTTATTATTCTCAATTCTTTTAAGTATTTATCTAATTTTTTCCTACTTTAAATCGACACAATCACTTGCACTACTAGCCCCAATGAATAGTGCCTCAATAATCTTAATATTATTTTACCAATGGCCAATTTGGAGTCATTTATGAATACAAAGCGACTCATCGCTTTTTCTTTAGTTTTTATCTTTTCAATTTTGGGCGCTGTATTTATTAAAATAGCGATGACCCCAATAGAAAAAGAAAAAAAAAGCATAATAACGACATCTCCTCCCATTGAAATAATGAAAGTCCTCGTGGCTCAACGCACTTTAGATGATGGATCTTTTATCAGTAAAGGTGATGTTCGCTGGGAAAAAAAAGAACTTATTGGCAATGGTTGGATACACAGCAATCAATTTGACCTTAACGATTTTATAGGCGCTGTTGCATTTGAAGGAATTCAAGCTGGAGAGCCTATCTTGTATGAAAATCTGATTCGTCCACAGCAACAGGGCTTTTTGGCAACCGTTCTTGCACCTGAAACTCGTGCTATTAGCATTCCTGTTAACGAAGTAACCGCTAATGCAGGACTTATTAGTCCTGGTGATTTTGTCGATATCCTACTCACTTTTTACGCTGATAGTGATCGTGGTGAGAAATCTGTCCAAAGAGGACGTGATGTTTCAATGTTGACCAGTAAAACACTTGCATCTGCCATTCGAGTCATCGCGATCAATCGTCAGAGTGTCGCTCATCCCAATAATGAACTTGATACCGTAATTACAACGGCAACATTAGAAGTTAAACCAAAATTAGCACAGCATTTAACCATCGCGACTCGCATGGGTGAGCTTGCATTAACGTTGCGTTCAAAGCGTACACCAGGGAACATAACGGATATGGAATCTTGGAGTGGTGATGTTCACACAGCGGTCGATCAATTAAAACCTGACCCTGGATTAGTTCTGATGAGAGGCAGTTCAACCCAAATAGTCGGCTACCCTCAGCAAGATCAAAATACCAAAGCAGGAAAAGAATAACTAAATGACGATTAAATCAATGAAGTCAGCCCTTACGATTATCTGCAATTGTTTTACCTTGGCAGCTGTCTTATGTTCATTTCAAAATGCCCATGCAGAAAATTTAAAAAGCCTGAACTTATTGCTAAAACAGGGGCAGCTCATCCAACTGCCTCAAGCAGCAAAAGCGATTTTTATTGCCAACCCAGAAATTGCTAGTTACCAAGCGCCTAGCTCTCAATCATTATTTATTTTTGGGCAATCTGCAGGCATTACAACTCTTTATGTTTTAGGGCAAGATGAAAAAGTAATTTATGCCAGAACTATCCAAGTAACACATGATGTCGATAATTTATCGAAATTAATTAAGCAACAATTCCCCGCCAGTGACGTGAGCGTTATTTCGACTGCCAACCGATTAATATTAACAGGAAGTATTTCTACGCCTGAAGTAGCCGACAAAATTGCATTTCTTTCCCAAGGGTACTTATCCGATATCGAAGCCGAAGGCAGTAATCCAGAATTAATTAACCAGCTCAGTATAAATCTGCCAACTCAAGTTAATATACGTGTTCGAATTGCAGAAATGGACAGAGAAACAGCTAGAGAATTTGGTTTTGATACAGAACTTAAAGTTAAATACGCCGTGTCCCTAAAAACAATTAATCCATTCAATAATTCATTAAGTGTACAGCTAAAGGCTTTAGAAGCAGAAAGCTTAATCAGTATATTAGCTGAACCTAATTTAACGGCGGTATCAGGAGAGCAGGCACAGTTTTTAGCTGGAGGACAATTTCCAATCTTTATTACTGGCAATAATGGTGAGATAACCATTGAATATCGTGATTATGGCGTCGCCTTAGATATAACCCCAACAATACTTTCTCCTGAGCGTATAAGCTTACAAGTAAAACCTTCTGTTAGTGAACTCAGTGATAGAGCTGTCGTTCAAGTAAATGGATTTACGCTACCGGGGCTCACAACTCGCTCAGCATCGACGACCGTCGAACTTGCCAGTGGGCAAAGCTTTATTTTAGGGGGGTTAATACACGAAAGAGAAAATACGGTTATCAGTGAAATTCCTTTTTTAGCTGACATCCCTATTTTAGGTGCCTTATTTCGTTCAGAAAAATACAGTCGTAAAGAAACTGAACTAGTCATTATTGCAACGGCCTATATCGTTGAGCCAAGCAGAGAAAATAATTTACACATTCCTCAGCACGGAATGGAACCTTACGACCATTGGCAGCGTTATTTATATGGTCGAATCTTAAAACCTAATACCATTGATTCAAATGAATCCATTAACGGTGACCAACCAAAAATAGTCGGTGATTACGGTTTTATTTTTTAGCGCTAAAACGTAGGTATTAACAGAATGAAAAAATACACTTATAAAACTTTAACAAAAAAATGGGCTGTCCCTTTAATACTTATTTTATTAAGTATATTAACTGGCTGCGCTGGAATGTCTCCGAAGGCACAAATAAAGCTCTCGATTAAACAAGTCGAGTGGACCACAGATTCAACAGCCTTTAATGAGCAAGCACAAAACAGCCTTACTCAGTGGATTAATTCATTACCAATAGCAGATGTACGCTTAAAGCTAGACTCATCAACACACTATTATTCGCAATTAAGAGCTTATCTAATAAAACAAGGCTTCACTTCAGAACAATTAGAAACTTTTTCAGAAGAAATTAGCTTACCGACAAACAATATTTTTATTGCCGGCATTGTTATAAAGCGCAGCATTCCAAACTGTCCATCTTGGGTTGTACCCAATATGGCGGATAGTAATGTAAGCCAAAGTAGTAATTTTGGCTGTGCTAGCCAACGGAATCTCGCCATTATGGTCGCAGATCCAAGCGACCTTATTCGCGGTAAAAAACTAAGTCCTGCTAGCGCTGAATATACTACGAATGCCCTTAACCGCTATTACCGTCGTAATGTAGAGCAACCAGAACCAGAAACTCCAGCGGGACCTTTAACCTCTCCCGTAATCACCGCTCAATAGCGCATCGCTAAAATGAATAGGAACTTAATATGAAACCCTCATTATTAGCGTTCACTGCACACAGTGGGCAATTTAAAGATGATATTCATGCGCAAGTAAATCATTTATGTAACGACTTAAATATCAGCGAACACAATACTTTTCCTGCAAGCATTACGCAAATGTCTCAATATTTAGCGACTAAGCCCTCCCCTAATATTTTGATCGTTGATTTAAGTGAGATAAATCTGACGACTGAAATAAAACTCGAAGATGCTTTACACCAACTAGCAGAAGTGTGTGAACCTGGGACAAAGGTTATCATCATTGGCGATGAAATTACATTAGAGCGCTATAAACAATTATTAGACATTGGCATTGAAAATTATCTAACACTGCCCATTAATTATGACGTGCTATTACACAGTGCTAAGCAATGTCTTGGTTTAGCGTCTAATTTACCCAAGCAGCACAGTAAAAGTATTGTTATCACAGGACTACAAGGTGGCGTTGGTAGCACGACAATAACAGCAGCGCTTGCTCAAAAGTTAGCTCAACTAGGCAGTCACTCGTTAATTGCTGATATCGATACCGAGCTAGGTGATTTATCTTTATTTTGGAAAAAGCTCAATGAAAACGAAAAAGATAAATTTAAAAAAAGCGCCATTCCTCTACAACAGTTACAAGAAATTGGGTCTATAGAACGCATTATTCAAAATTTAGCGCCAAGGTTAAATTATTTAGCCGTTGATACCACGTTAAACGATGACCCTAGTGTATTTTCTAACGTTCGAAGTAAACTAGCGACGCAAGCGACCACCGTATTATGGGATATTCCTAAGCATCACCACCTAGCAAAATCATTATGGCTGCAAGCAGATACCTGTGTCTGGGTATTAGAAAGCAGTGTTTCGGTATTGCGTCATTGGAATACAATTAAACAATACTTAGACCACCATAATAATAAAGCGAATAATACGCGTCACATATTTGTACTCAATCAAACACGAAAAGAACGCAGCGAACAAATATCAATAAACGTATTAGAACAAGCACTACAGCAGTCATTAATTATATTACCCTATGCAGGACAACAAGCCTTAGATTCCGCTAATTTGGGACAAGCTGAATTATTATTAGAGGGAAGGCTAGGCCAAGCTATTGATGACATTTGTGCCAATATTCTTACCCGGTCGAAGAAAAAAATTGAAACACGCAGCCCGTTGCGTAATTTTTTACGCCCTCTGCGTAAATTAAAATCTAACAAAGTTGCGGTATAGTGATGTTCGGCCGAAAAACATTAAATCAAACTGAAGAATTTGTTGTCGATAAAAAAACACCAACCCCAGCCATTGACATTAAAACCGAAAATAATCAAGCGCGTGAATTATTGCTAAAAGAACTCGACCCTCTATTAACCAGCAGACTGTCTAAACCAGAGTTAGAGCTACATATTGAATCCCTATTTAACCAACTTGCAGATCGCCTGCGCTGGATATTCAGCGCACAAGAGCAATCATCTTTAATTTCAAGTTTACTAGATGACATGCTAGGTATCGGCCCAATTCAAACATTATTAGACGACCCAAGCATCACCGACATCATGGTCAATGGCGCTGATCAAGTCTATATAGAACAAGCAGGACGCTTGGTAAAAGCTGATGTTATTTTTCGTGATGAACAACATTTACGTCATGTTGCTCAGCGTATTGCTAGTTTTGTTGGTCGTCGCATAGACGAGTCTAGCCCTATGGTTGATGCTCGTTTAAGTGACGGCAGCCGAGTGAATATTATTATTCCTCCCCTAGCGTTAGACGGCACCTGCTTATCTATCCGTAAATTCAGCGAACATAAAATGAGTTTATTTCAGCTAGCAGATGCAGGCAGTCTTTCTCGCTCTATGGCCGAGTTTTTGGAAGTTGCGGCTAAAGCCCGATTAAATATCCTTGTTTCAGGCGGTACGGGTGCGGGCAAAACAACACTACTAAATGCACTGTCAGACCCCATTGAAGATGGCGAACGCATCGTTACTATTGAAGATGCCGCCGAACTTAAACTTCAGCAATCGCAAGTCATTCGTTTAGAAACACGCCCTGCTAGCTTAGAAGGAAGTGGAGAAGTAACTCAGCGAGATTTAGTACGTAATGCATTACGCATGAACCCAAGGCGTATTATTTTAGGTGAAGTTCGTGGAGCAGAAGCGTTTGACATGCTACAAGCCATGAATACAGGCCATGAAGGCTCCATGTCAACGCTTCACGCCAATAGCGCAAGAGATGCCATTTACCGTTTAGAAAACATGCTATTAATGGGGCAGCAAAATATTCCTATTAGTATGATGCGTCGCCAGATCATATCTTCTATCGATATCATTATTCAGGTTGAGCGTATGCGTGATGGCAAGCGTCGTATCGTTGAAATTACTGAATTGGTTGGTTTAGAAGATGATACTCCGATCACACAAAATATTTTTGAATTTCAGATTGAAGAATCAAACCTTGATAATAACCATGCCGTTCAAGGTCAGTACGCTCAAACGGCTTCTTTAAATCTCAGTTTCTTAGAAAAAATACGTTATGCCGGATTGGCGAATGAATTTGAACGTATCATGCAAGGAAATCAGTAATGTCAGGCTGGCTACTATTTCTATTCGCTTTTCTTTGTTTTTTTATTGCAGGATCGAGCTTAGTTGTTTTTTTATTGCCGAATAAAAGCCAAACTAAAGTTGAAAAGCGCTTATTGATCTTAGCAAAAGAGTTGAATTTAACTGAAGACAATTCTGACCAAAATACTATTTTTTTAAAAGTACCTCTAATACAGTATTTATTGGGGAATACCGCTACCATCAAACATAATTTTCAACGCCATTGGAAGCCTTTTCGTTTACACCTACAAGCATTAGCAGGTGAAAACGTATTGAAAAAGGCATCTTTACTGCTGCTTTTTACATTCACATCGACACTCATTCTATTTTATTCTTTTAATTGGTATAGCCAAACTCTGTGCTCTTTTGTCAGTACCGCATTAATTGCTTGGCTCTATTATCAATATTTATACAAGCAGCAAATAAAAGCTTATGAAGAGCAATTGCCCAGTATCATTGAGCATTTAGCAAGAGCGGTTAGCACTGGCCTATCTGTCCCTCAAGGTTTGTCATCTTGTGCTCAATCTAGCCAATTACCAGTGAGTACCGAATTACAGCGGTTAGCCCAGCAACTTATACTAGGAATCACACTAGAAAATGCCTTGGTTGAAGCCCAGCAGCGCATACCCGTTCGCGAGTTCAATTTCCTCGCTGTGATTTTGATTCTTAACCAGCAAACAGGTGGAAGATTAAGCGATGCCTTGAACAACTTAGCAACCAGCCTACGCGACCGTAAGGCCTTGCGTTTAAAATTATCGTCACTTACCTCTGAACCGAGAGCCGCTGCCAGTATTGTTAGTGCATTCCCTCCGTTAACGCTTCTCGGGTTATGGTTATTCAACCCGGCACAATGGGATTTCTTATGGCACGATCCTAGCGGCCAATCCATATTAATCTATGCAGGTAGTAGCGTAACCTTCGGACTGTTGCTCATTCACCGCTTAGCCCGAGGAGGAATTGCATGATTATATTTATTACTGCAATCACTCTTGCCATGAGTCTCTGTGTTTATTTTTTGCTAACTCAATGGCAGCGAAGCCGAATTCTCAATCAGCGAATTAACCGATACAGCCAATTCAAAAAGCAAGGCTTTCAATGGCAAAACGTTTTATACATGCTGCCAGTTACCGATAAAGATCGCCAACAACTAGGACTGCTGCTATTACAAGCAGGCTACCGACAACCAGAAGCTATTTTTGTATTAATAGCACTAAAATTAATGTGCCTAATAACCTTCCCATTATTGGTTTTTTTATTTCACCAAGGAGGCTTTAGCTTAACATTACTCGCCAAGTGCACCATTGCCGGCCTGTTCGGTTCAATGAGCTTAGAATGGTGGCTAAAACATCGAGCAAACCGTCATAAAGAAAAAATGCGGGCTGCTACACCGGATTCCGTTGACCTTATGGTTATTTGTGCAGAAAGTGGATTACATCTAGACAGTATTCTTAAAAAAGTCGGTGAAGAGATCCATGATTGGTCTCCTCAATTAAGCGAAGAATTATTATTTACCTGTGCTCAATTAAGTATGGGATTAACAAGAGCTGATGCCTTAAAAAATCTAGCACAACGCATTGATACTGAAGAATTCAACCACCTAGTGAATGCACTGATCCAATCAGATAGATATGGCACTCCGCTTGTAAAAACACTCAAAGAACTCGCACACGACATACGTCGAATTCGAACCCTTACCACTGAAGAAAGAATCGGAAAAGTTCCTGCAACAATGAGCCTACCATTAATGATATTGGTATTATTTCCTCTTGTTATTTTACTTGCAGGACCAGCAATGATTAGCTTAATTCGCTCATTACAAGGCATATAAATATGACATTATTATCTGTAGTAAAAACAACCTTAATACTCCTTATTACCGTAATATCTGGCTGCAGCAGTCTATCTGGCGGCAATTTAAACCAACAACTTTTGCAACTTGATGATGATTATCAACAATCCCCCTCTACGGCAAGATCCAATCTTCAAAAGCTAAAACAAGATAATCTAGCAGATGCGAGGCCTTGGATAAAAAGCGGCTATTGGTCTTTAGCTGAGCGTGACATTGAACGTGCTCGCATCGCTTTTTTACAAGCTAAACGACTCGATAATAACAATGCTGAAATTTTCATGGGGCTAGGCATATGCGCCGATAATATAAAAGACCATTTACAAGCTCAAAGATATTATTTACAGGGACTAGAGTTAGATAAATATAATTTCAAGTTAAAGAACAATCTGGCGATTTCTTATATCTTATCTCAACAAGCTCATCTTGCTATTCCCTTATTAAAATCAATAACAAATCAAGCCGCTGTTTATTCAACCTTAAGTCATTCAGAGAAAAATAAATTACGCTCGAATTTGTCTCTTGCTTATGCAAGCAATAATAATCCTGAAAAGGCTTATGAGATTGATCAAGAACTATTAGGTCAACCAGCCGCTGAACATAATCGCCTTGCTATAGAAGCTATGTTTGGTGGTAATACCCCATGAAACATTTGAAAAAATTAACAAAGTCATCCGCAGCTCAACAAAAAGGTAATGTCGCCATAGAGATGGCATTCTCACTGCCTATATTCCTTGCTCTTATATTAGGTACATTAGAAATAAATCGTTTTTTTTGGACAAGTTACTGGCTCGATTATAATCTTCATCAAGCGGTGAAAGACGAGGCATGGGAACCCGGAATGGGTGTTGAGAGTCGACTTAAAGAACGATTAAAGGGTCTATTAATAGATACGAATAAACTCTCTATTCAAAAAAAAACGGTATCACTTGGCGTCCTTTATTTATCTGAATTTACCGTTAACTATAAAACTCGATACTTTTTTCTTCCACACAAAGATCTAACCCTAAGCAGTTCTAGTTGGCTTGGAGATAATGAAAATGACATCATCTAATTTTTCAAACATTAGAAATACACAGCATCAATCGGGCATTATTGCTATTGAGCTAGCACTTATCATAACAATAATAGTGTTTATTTTTTCTTTCAGTGTACAGCTTGGACAACAGTTTTATTGGCAGCAACACTTTAATCATACCGCTGATCGTCTTGTAAAACTGCTGGTATTAGACATACAAATAACACGAAAAGTCGACCAGACAAGTTTCAGTGAAGCCTTGGATATAGTACAAAATCACTTAAAGCATAAAAACTTCACACTTGGCCTGAATATAAACGTTATTAGTGATGATATAAAAAAAGAAGAGAGTTTCTTCGTAGGCAGTAATTGTAAAACAGACCGTGAATTTGTAACTAAAATGGAAGAATTAGTCGCAATTGAACCTGTTAATTCAGTGCAACATAAAACGATACCTACTCGCTATTTATTAGGACTATCTCTATGTGCACAGCCTAAAAGTTGGATTGAAATCATTCCATTTGATGATTTTGGAAAAATGCCTTTGATTAGCCAGTCTTATTATCCAATTAATCATAAAGCGCTTCAGTCGCGATCATAAAAATAATGAAAAGTAATTCAAGTCGTGCGATAAAATCTATGAAAAAACAACAGGGGGCTATCTCCATTATTTTTGCGTTAAGCCTAATAATGATTATTTCCATCATTATTATCAGCGCAAATACCGCGTATTTGGCAATGAGTAAATCCCGCTTAGAACATGTCATAGAAAGTTCTGTTGTTGCCATTGGCCTAGCGGGCACGGGGTCTGCGAACAACCCACTAACAATCAGTGATTATCGCGAAATAGTCAGTAACATTCTTGCCGCATCTTTTCCAGATAGCTATAAAAGCATTAACTTCACTATAAACCCTCCTGTCGTTTCTGGTGATCCCTATACTATTGATGCTGAGGTAGACTTTAATTTCATCGCAGCAAACTGGCTAGCGTGGACTAACGTAGAATCTAATAGCAACATCAAATTAAATTCTAAGATGGGTATTGATGTTGTGCAGGGGAATATTGAAATCGCCATGGTAATGGATAATTCTGGCTCAATGTACGCCGATATAAATACACTAAAAGACAGCGCAAAACTGTTTATCAATCAACTTATTGATCATCGCTCAAATGCAGAACAAGTTTATATCAGCATAGTACCGTTCTCATCTTCAGTTAATATAGGAAAAGAGAACCTTAACTGGATCAATAATAACTTATCAGCTGATGCTCATAGTTTTGGTGCATGCACACAGTACCGATATAACAGCCCTCCTGCCTCAAGCATCATAACCAATGCAATACTTCCACCGATCTCTGTCGCGGGCAGTGCCAGTAAGAAATTTCCAGGCTATGCGGCCGGTACTTTTTCTCCTTGCGCTGAGACACCAATTTTAGGGCTTACGAACAATAAATCCTTGTTGCTTTCAAAGGTTACTGAAATGGTCGCCAGTGGAGCGACAGATGGTGATCAGGGTATGCTTTGGGGCTGGAGAACACTCACAAAAGAGTGGCAAGGGCTTTGGTCTAGTGCAATAGATCGTCCTTTAGCCAATACAGAGGTAAAGAAAGTGGCTATTTTTTTCTCTGACGGTGCATCTATTAGTAACGAAAGAGAGATATTTCTTCCAACCTGCGCAGCAATGAAAGCAAATGGCATAGATATCTATACCATCCAATTCTCATCTCCAAATATTAGCATGCAAACTTGCGCAAGCGACATTGCAGAAAAGCAGCACTATTTCTATGCCAATAATCAGCAACAATTGAAGCAAGCGTTTATCGATATCAGTAAAAACGTTGGCTTTGAATTAAAACTCCAAGAAATTATGAATTTAGGTACTGCAATACAAATAAGAACTTTTATTATTACTTTACCCCAACGGGGTGACGTTTGAACCCGCTCAGTGCGAGCGACCAGTTAACAGCGAAGTAAGGTAAAAATGGAAACCTGAAGGGTGTTGATTCAAAGTGCCCTTCTTTATGAAGCATATTTATGCTTGATTGCAGGTTTATTAAATTTATGACGATATGACAGCCACTGCCAGTGAACAACAGCCATCATTATTCGACCGACACAAAAAAGCCCTAAATCGCATAACTTAGGGCTTTTTGTGTAACTACAATATCATCAATGACGAATCGAAGACTACATCATCGCTTGCAGGTAGTTTTGCATACCAATTTTCTCGATCAGACCAAGTTGCTGTTCAAGCCAGTGAGTATGGTCTTCTTCGGTGTCTTCTAGTTGTTTAACCAACATGGCACGAGTTTCAAAGTCTTTTTCTTTTTCACAAATGGCAATGGCATCTCTTAAGTTTTTAACCACTGCGTATTCAAGCGCTAGATCATTCTTCAACATGTCTTCGACCGTTTTGCCCACATTAAGCGGCTCACGAGTCGACATATTAGGGAAACCTTCTAAAAACAGAATACGCTTGATCATTTGATCGGCATGACCCGTTTCATCTTCCATTTCGTGGGCGATGCGATCATACAATTTACCCAAACCCCAATCTTCATACATTCTGGAATGAATAAAGTACTGGTCCATTGCGGTCAATTCACCGGCCAACAATGAATTCAATGTCTCAATGACTTTTTGATTACCTTTCATTATTTATCTCCGGTTGATTATGCGCTGTGCATCATAGATTGCATGTAGTTTTCAATACTGATTTTCTTGATGAGATCTAACTGGGTTTCGATCCAGTCAAAGTGCTCTTCTTCATATTCAAGAATTTCAGCCAGCATATCTCGTGTCACATAATCCGAAACCGATTCACAATAAACAATGGATTCGCGTAAATCTTTCAGGCTCACATCTTGAAGTTTTAAATCACACTCCAACATTTCTTTGGTGTTTTCACCGATAAACAATTTTCCTAATTTTTGTAAATTAGGAATGCCTTCTAAAAACAAAACACGCTCGATAATTTTATCGGCTTGTTTCATGTCTTTAATGGACTTTTTATATTCAATTTTATCAAGGCCCTCTAGGCCCCAATTTTTAAACATACGAGCGTGTAAAAAATATTGGTTAATCGACACCAATTCATTTTCTAAGCATGTGTTTAATAACTTAATGACTTTTTGGTCACCTTTCATTATCACACCCCTCTTTCATAAAATACGTATTGTTTGGAAAGCATCCTATTTATGAATACGAATTAATCTTCATTGCATTCAATATTTATAAATAAAGCGCTTTCAATTGGCGAAAAGTATATGCACTTAAACCGCAACTTCCAATCAATACTTGGCTATTTTTAAAGGTATTTTCAAGAACAGATTAAGAGTTATTCACATTTGCATTATGAGTATTCTCTACAGAAACAGCGTGACCTCAATTCGTTGATAATACTGGCTTCACAAACGCAATAATTTTGACTCGTAGCGCCTAACAATTGGCCCCAAACGTTGGGTCTATTAGCGTATTCTTTATGCCTTATCGTCATGAGGGAACATATTATGAATTCGCCAAAAATCGTTATTGCCGGCGCGGGGAGCATCGGTTGCTATGTAGGCGGTCGTTTAGCTGGCGGTGGCGCTTGCGTGCACTTTTTGGCCCGTGCACGCATCGCGGATGATTTAAACCAACACGGCTTACACCTCACCGATTGGACCGGCGCAGACATCACACTGACCCCGGAAAAATTCACCGTTTCACTTGATCAAAGCACACTAAAAGATGCCGAAATCATTCTGGTGTGTGTCAAAAGCAAAGATACGCAAGCCATGGCAAACAACATTTTGCGCAGTGGTAATACACACGCCACTATTTTCTCGTTACAAAACGGCATGAATAACACCGAAACACTAAAAAGCATTTTGCCCAACCACACCATATTGCCCGTAATGGTGCCTTACAATGTGGTGTACCAACCACACGGACACTTTCATTGCGGCACAGAAGGCAATTTATATTGTGAGGATCACCCCGCTGCACTCGCCCTTAAAACCCTTGCTGATCAGGCTAAGTTAGGCTTTGAATTAAAACCCGATATGCTCAACATCATGTGGGGAAAGTTACTTTTAAATTTAAATAACCCAGTGAACGCGTTATCGGGCATGCCACTCAAACAGCAGCTTGAAACACATGGTTATCGCAAAATTTATGCACAATGCCTAAAAGAAGGCTTACAGGTTTTAAAGGCGGCAAAGATTCAACCAGGACAAGTGGCCGCCGTGCCTGTGGCCTTGATTCCCTATATACTCTCACTGCCTGATTTTTTATTTAAACGCATCGCCCAAAAAATGCTCGCCATGGACCCAAACGCCCGCTCCAGTATGTGGGAAGACCTACAGAACCAGCGCCCTGTTGAAGTGGATTACATTTCAGGTGAGATCGTTGCTTTAGGTAAGCGCGTCAATACGCCTACACCGATGAATGAGCGCTTGATTCGATTAGTAAAGCAAGCCCAAGATGCGGGTCTTGGCAGCCCAAATTTATCGCCACAACACATTTTAAATGGTTAACGTATGAGCCAAACGAGCATCCCTAACGTCATTAAATTTCATAAGCAGTCTCAACAACTCGAACTGGCATGGAACAACGAGCACTTTGAACTCAGCGCCGAATTATTGCGCGTATTAAGCCCCAGTGCTGAAGTTCGTGGGCACGGCGCAGGCAACGAAGTTCTGCAATTTGGTAAGAAGGACGTGCGTATTTTAAAACTTGAGCCTGTGGGTAACTATGCGCTCAAAATTACCTTTGATGACGGCCATGACTCTGGTTTATTCAATTGGCCCTATCTGCGAGAACTGTGCATCGATAAAGCGCGTTTCTGGCAAGACTACCTAGATAAACTCGCCCACGCAGGTAAATCACGAGAAAGCGGCGTGATTCAGTTTAAGTCTGTGGACTAATGCGCTCTTAAGACACTCGCTTGCCTGATCTGCCACAAGACATCTGTGATTAAGCGGGCTAGAATAGCGGGCAATTATCGTTGTTAAGATCAGGCCTTAAGCCATGTCCGAAAAGAAAACCACGCATTTTGGTTATCAAACCGTCGACGCCGAAGAGAAACAAGGCAAAGTCGCAGACGTCTTTCACAGTGTTGCCGCTAAATACGATGTAATGAACGACTTAATGTCGTTTGGCGTTCACCGTTTATGGAAGCGCTTCACCATGGAATTTACAGGTGTGCGTAAAGGGGATTGTGTGCTCGATATCGCAGGCGGTACTGGCGACTTAACCATGAAATTCTCTGACCTAGTGGGCCCTGAAGGCAAGGTCGTATTAGCTGACATTAACGACTCGATGCTAAAAGTGGGTCGTGATCGCTTACTCGATAAAGGTTACAGCGGTAACATCGAATGTGTACAAGCCAACGCAGAAAGCTTGCCATTTGATGACAACAGTTTTGATGTGGTCACCATGGCATTTGGTTTGCGTAACGTGACCAACAAAGACAATGCCTTAAGTGAGTTTAATCGCGTACTTAAACCCGGTGGCCGTTTATTAGTGCTAGAGTTTTCTAAAACCAATAATCCATTGCTTAAAAAAGCATACGATCTTTACAGCTTCACTGCTCTGCCATTTATGGGCAAATTAATCACAAATGATTCTGAAAGCTATCGCTATCTAGCCGAATCCATTCGCATGCACCCAGGCCAAGACGAATTAAAAGCCATGTTCAAACAAGCGGGCTTCGCCAATTGTGAATATCACAACTTAACCGGTGGCATTGTTGCTCTGCATAAAGGCATCAAGCCTTAAGGATTTAACATGGACCCAACCCTTGTACAAGGCGCACTGGCCAGCGCTCAACGTATCGTCAATAAAGCATTGCGTTATGACGCTGCCACCGCTCAAAAGCTCGCCAAGCTGGCACCTAAGGTGCTCGCCATTGAGATCACGCAGCCTGCGGTTACGATTTATGTGCAATTTGGCGAACAGTTGCGCTTAATGGCCCATCACGAAGATGCCGCCCAAGCGACGTTACAAGGGGACTTACAAGCCTTTATCAACCTTGCCAGTCATAAAGACAAACACGCGGCGTTAATGAAAAGTGATATTCAAATCCAAGGCTCTAGCCAATTGGCAATGGGCCTAGCCGATGCCATGAGCGATTTGGATATCGACTTTGAAGCCATGATCAGCGAGCTCACAGGCCCGGTGGTTGCCCATGTGATGGGCAAAAATCTTCGCCGATTGAGCGGCTGGCTAAAAGGCACTGGCGCAAAATTCAAACAAGATTCAGTAGAATACGTACGTGATGAGCTGCAACTGGCACCTCACAAACTCGAAGGTGAATCTAGATATAACGAGATTCACAAACTCAAGCTCGATAGCGACCGACTTGAGGCGCGCATTAACCGCCTTGCCACTCAATTAAATAAGCCAAAACCTTTGTAATATGATGCAACTCAAGCGTGTGATCACTCTGCTCTACATCTTTAGTAAATATCGTCTTGATGACTTTATTCCTGTGAGCTTACTGCCCTGGTATTTACGCTTAGCTTTTTACTTAGCCCCTTGGCGTTTGAATCCGATCCCTAAGCGCATCCCGAAGGCTAAACGTTTACGCTTAGCACTGGTGGCCCTTGGGCCGATTTACATCAAACTTGGCCAGCTGTTATCTACGCGTAAAGATTTACTGTCTGAAGACTTGGCCCTTGAGCTAGCCAAACTGCAAGACAAGGTTCCGCCCTTTAAAGCAAAGACCTCACGTAAAATTATTGAAGATGCATTGGGTGAAGATGTCGATACACTCTTTGCACAATTTGAAGCACAGCCAATGGCATCGGCTTCAATTGCACAAGTACACAGCGCACAATTACACAGTGGCGAAGACGTCGTCGTAAAAGTGATTCGCCCTAACCTAGAAAGAATCATCAACAAAGATATCGCCATGATGATGGTCGCGGCCAAATTAGTAGAACGCTATGCCAAAGACGGCAAGCGTCTGCGCCCTGTTGATGTGATCGAAGATTACCGTCACACTATTTTTGGTGAATTAGATCTCATGAGCGAAGCCGCTAACGCATCACAGCTGCGCCGCAATTTTAACGACAGCCCATTGCTGTATGTACCCGAAGTGTACTGGGATTATTGCCGTTCTAATGTCATGGTAATGGAGCGTATTTACGGCACCCCCATTGGCGATGTCGAACAACTGGTTGAACGTGGCACCAATATGAAAGTACTGGCTGAACGCGGGGTTGAGATATTCTTTCGTCAGGTATTCAAAGACAGTTTCTTTCACGCCGATATGCACCCTGGCAACATCTTTGTCGCACATAATGACCCACAAACACCCCAATACATTGCCATCGACTGCGGCATTGTGGGCACATTAAACGAATCCGACCAAGACTATCTTGCGCGCAACTTACTCGCCTTTTTTAATCAAGATTACCATGAGGTGGCTCGCCTGCATGTTGAATCCGGCTGGGTGGGCAGTGACACCAAAATTAATGAATTTGAAGCCGCCATTCGCAGCGTATGCGAGCCTATCTTTGAAAAGCCATTAGCTGAGATCAGTTTTGGCCAGCTGCTGTTGCGCTTATTTCAAACCGCTCGCCGCTTTAACATGGAGGTGCAGCCACAACTGGTGTTACTGCAAAAAACCTTACTCAACATCGAAGGGCTCGGTCGCCAGCTTTATCCACAGCTTGACCTTTGGAACACCGCCAAACCTTACCTTGAGCAGTGGATGCACAACCGCATTGGCCCGAAAGCCATCTGGCGCGAGCTTAAACGCCAAGCCCCTGCGTGGATTCAACACGCGCCGCATATGCCAGAAACCATACGTAACACCCTGATCACATTAGGGCAGTATCCTGCGCAGCAACAACAATTACACAACAAGTTAGATGCGATAGAGCGTGAACTGAGCGAGCAGAGTCACCGACGCAAGCACAGAAGCTTAGGCGCGATTGTCAGTGCACTTGGCCTAGTGGGCCTGCACAGCCCCTTTCTGTGGGGCTTTGATGGCAGTATCGCTTTGATTGTGCTGGGTGTAACTTGGATATTAGTCCGCGGCTAAAAAATGCACCGCTTTGGTACTGCCAGCACGGCAGATGCGCTATTATCCACACAGACTTAAGGAACCAACGATGAGCGATGTAATCAACCAATTAGGCGATATCCTAGAAGAGCGTAAATCCGCCGATGCAGGCAGCTCTTACGTGGCAAGCTTGTACCGTGATGGCCTCAACAAGATTTTAGAAAAAGTAGGCGAAGAAGCCACCGAGACCATCATTGCCGCCAAAGACGCAAAACTGTCTGGTGACAATAAAGATGTCATTTATGAAACAGCCGACCTTTGGTTTCATACAATGGTCATGCTAAAAGAATTAGGCGAAGAGCCACAAGCGGTAATCGATGAATTAAAGCGTCGTTTTAACTTATCGGGCTTAGAAGAAAAAGCCAACCGAACAAAATAAGCGAGCCAATATGAGTGACTGTATTTTTTGCAAAATTGTAGCCGGTGAAATTCCCTGCAATAAAGTGTATGAAGACGAGCAGGTTCTTGCGTTTCATGACATAGCACCCAAGACAGACACTCATATATTAGTGATACCCAAGCAACACATTGTGAATTTAAGCACCACTCGAGAGAATGAATGGCCAATTGTCACTAAGGTGTTACAAAGTATTAATACCATCGCTGCCCAAGAAAAGCTGGAAGGCTTTCGCGTTATTAGTAATAACGGTGAAAAAGGCGGCCAAGAAGTCTTCCACATGCACTGGCATGTATTGGCGGGATCAAAATTAATAGGCTTTTAACAGCCTTTTTATACACATAGGAGAACAACATGTTCGGTGGCATTAGCGTTTGGCAGTTATTGATTATCTTGGTTGTGGTAATTTTAATCTTCGGCACTAAAAAATTACGCACATTGGGCGGTGATTTGGGCGGTGCAGTAAAAGGCTTCAAAAAAGCCCTAGGCGAAGATGAAAAAAAACAAGACGCTGAAAAATTAGAAAACACAAAGCAAGATGCTCAGTTTTCTGAAAAAGCGAAACAAGAAGACAAAACCAAATAAACACACCCCATAAGAAGTTATTATGTTTGATATTGGTTTTGCTGAGTTATTAGTCGTAGGCGTGCTGGGTCTGATTATATTAGGCCCTGAGCGACTGCCTAAAGCTGCCCGTACGGTAGGGCTATTACTTGGCCGGGCTCGGCGCACAATGAGTGGGATTCAGCAAGAAATTGAACGCGAAGTACGCGCTCAAGAGCTGCAAGAAAAACTCAAAGACGCTCAGCACAGCTTCATGAGTCCAGAAGAACAAGCCCTGCAATTAGCCCAAGAGCAGCAAGCACAAGATCATGAAGACTTTCCGCAGACACAACCCCTAGATGAGAACCGCATTGCGCCTAACGCAGATGATGCAAATGCCACTCATGATAAAAAAGGGGATGCGTAATGGCGAAAAAAAGCAACGCTGAAATGGAACAACTGCAGCAACAACAGCCATTAATTGCACATTTAATCGAATTGCGTAATCGATTACTCAAAGCATTGCTATTAATACTAGTGGTCTTTGTTGGTCTTTATAGTTTCTCCAATGAACTGTATTTATGGGTATCAAAACCACTGGAAATTCTACTGCCGCAAGGTAGCAGTATGATTGCCACAGGCGTCGCATCACCCTTTTTGGTGCCGTTCAAACTGACTCTGTTTGCCGCTGTATTTATTGCCATTCCGTTTATTTTGCATCAAGTATGGTCATTCATTGCACCAGGCATGTATAAACACGAAAAGCGATTTGCCATCCCACTGCTGTTAAGCAGCATTGTGCTATTTTATGTGGGCATTGCGTTCGCTTATTTTGTGGTACTGCCACTGGCTTTTGGCTTTTTTACCGCAGTAGGACCCGAAGGCGTCAACTTTTTACCTGACATTAATAATATTTTAAATTTCATTCTTAAAATGTTCTTTGCCTTTGGTATTGCATTCGAAATCCCCATCGCAACCATCTTATTGATCATGACCGGCATTACATCCGTTGCCAGCCTAAGCGGTAAGCGCCCTTATATTTTTGTAGGTTGCTTCGTTATCGGCATGCTCGTGACGCCGCCAGATGTCATTAGCCAAACCATTTTAGCTTTGCCTATGTATTTATTATTCGAAGTAGGCATATTCTTTGGCCGCCTAGTTGAGAAAAATAAAGCAGACAAAACTTCGAATGAAGCATCTAGCGAAGAGGAGCATGTATCATAACCGCCCTGCATAACGAACCTTAATACCCGCCGCCTTTGCAAGGCGGCATTTCTAACATTCGTCCTATTTAATTCAACCTCTTTTATATCTATTGCGTAAGCACTTAGTCAACTCATCACTCAGTTGCAGAAAAGCCTATACATACCCCACAATCTTCACATTTTTACGTAAATTTTAACGGTAAACTATGGCGAGATTCTCCGTTATTGGTTAAGGTTACAGCGTCTTAAAACAAATCCTTCAAGGAGAAGAAGATGGCCCTAACTCGTATTATTGGCATCAGTGCCTTAACCCTATCTCTAACTGCCTGCTTTGGTGGCGGTGAGAAACAAGTTGCACTTGATTGCACCTTCCCTGACGCACCACAAACGGCCGCTCCTGGCTGGGTATGTGATGAGCCAGTTCCTGGTTTAGAAGTATCGGCTGTGGGCAGTGCTGACAAGTCTGGCGCAGGTATGAACTTCATGAAGCAACAAGCAACCGCTGCTGCCCGTGTACAACTTGCACAAATGATGAAAGTACAAGTACAAAACATGGTTAAGCAATTTGCTGAAACCACAGGTGTTGGCGATAGCGAAACCGTTGATAAAGTGAACACTTCTGTTACTAAGCAGATCACGAACGAAACGCTTGTTGGTACTCGTATGTACAAGTCTAAAACCAGCCCTAACGGTACGCTATACGTACTAGTTGGTTTAGATGATAAAGCAGCAGGCCTTATCCACGAAACAGCCCTTAAGACGTCTATGAACAACGAGAAGGCTCTATGGCAGAAGTTTCAAGCCAAAAAAGGCCATGATGAGCTAGCGAAAGAAATCGCTAACATGGAAAAATAAGTAACCGCTTAATTTTCTAATAAAAAGCCCAGCTATTTAGCTGGGCTTTTTATTGCCTATAGAGCTATAAAAGCACTATGGCGCTCTCAAGTTGCACAAGCCAAAAAAGGCCATGATGAGCTAGCGAAACTCTTTATGCGCCCAAGGCTGCTCGCTAACATGGAAAAATAAGTAACCGCTTAATTTTCTAATAAAAAGCTCAGCTATTTAGCTGGGCTTTTTATTGCCTATGCACTATAGCGCTCTCAAGTTGCACAAACCAAAAAAGGCCATGATGAGCTAGCGAAACTCTTTAGGCGCTCAAGGCTGCTCGCTAACATGGAAAAATAAGTAATAAGCTTAATTTTTTAATAAAAAGCCCAGCTATTTTAGCTGGGCTTTTTTTGTTTTTTTGTCCCATCCTATAATCAAGCGCCTTGAGAAAAAGCTTAGAGATGAGCGAGCAAGAAATTGATTTCTCATCGATATTTTTTATACCGAACATGGAACTAGCTTACGAACAAAGCTTATAGCCAAGGAGCAAAACACCTCCAAAAGAAAGCAAGTTCATTCTACAGTCTCCTTCTTGGTATTAGCCGTCAGTCTATTTATCAACAACAAAAGCGTGATAAAGCCAGAACCATTGAATTAATACCCGTTAAAGCAATAGTTTTAGAGCTGCGCAGATTTATACCTCACATAGGCATAAAAAGCTCTATTGGTTAATAAAACCAAAATTGAAAACGGCAGTATTAAACTTGGCCGTGATGCGTTTTTTTATTATCTAAAAGAGCATAACTTATTGGTCAGACCAAACAGAAGCTATATCAAGACGACCAAAAATAAATCGAAAAAAAAACGATTAAAAAACATAAAGGTTATCCATCACTAGATATTTAACACAGATTTTCTCACGCGAAAAAATATGATTACACTTAAACCGAATACGTCAGCAATTTATCTAGTCACTTTATCTAAACTTAAAAATAAATTATGACTGCACGACGTTGGTCAATATAAAAACAAAGACACAGCGAGTATAACGATAATAATGAATCTAATAATTCAGTAACGTCAGTGTGAAGGACTTTCAGACAGGCAAAAAAAATCCCCGATGCGCAAGCATCAGGGATTTTAGTGTTTAAAGCTTGACGATGACCTACTCTCACATGGGGAGACCCCACACTACCATCGGCGATGCATCGTTTCACTACTGAGTTCGGGAAGGGATCAGGTGGTTCCAACGCTCTATTGTCGTCAAGCAAACTGGTTCGGATAGACGTTTGTTCAAACGGCTTTCCAAATGCTTTGGATAAATTTTCTTCGTTCTTTGTTTTAAACACGTTGTAGCAATCAAGTTGTGCGATCTTAATATCGTACTGAAGTTTTTAGATCAGTTTTGGCGTTATATAGTCAAGCCTCACGGGCAATTAGTACTGGTTAGCTCAACGCCTCACAACGCTTCCACACCCAGCCTATCAACGTTGTAGTCTTCAACGGCCCTACAGAACACTCGAAGTGTTAGTGAGATCTCATCTTGAAAGGGGCTTCCCGCTTAGATGCTTTCAGCGGTTATCCTGTCCGAACATAGCTACCCGGCAATGCCATTGGCATGACAACCGGAACACCAGAGGTTCGTTCACTCCGGTCCTCTCGTACTAGGAGCAACTTTTCTCAAATCTCAAACGCCCACGGCAGATAGGGACCGAACTGTCTCACGACGTTCTAAACCCAGCTCGCGTACCACTTTAAATGGCGAACAGCCATACCCTTGGGACCGGCTTCAGCCCCAGGATGTGATGAGCCGACATCGAGGTGCCAAACACCGCCGTCGATGTGAACTCTTGGGCGGTATCAGCCTGTTATCCCCGGAGTACCTTTTATCCGTTGAGCGATGGCCCTTCCATACAGAACCACCGGATCACTATGACCTACTTTCGTACCTGCTCGACGTGTCTGTCTCGCAGTTAAGCTGGCTTGTGCCATTACACTAACCGCATGATTTCCGACCATGCTTAGCCAACCTTCGTGCTCCTCCGTTACTCTTTGGGAGGAGACCGCCCCAGTCAAACTACCCACCACACAGTGTCCTCGATCCAGATAATGGACCTGAGTTAGAACCTCAATATTACCAGGCTGGTATTTCAAGATTGGCTCCACGCAATCTAGCGATCACGCTTCAAAGCCTCCCAGCTATCCTACACAAGTAATATCAAAGTCCACTGTGAAGCTATAGTAAAGGTTCACGGGGTCTTTCCGTCTAGCCGCGGGTACGCAGCATCTTCACTGCGATTTCAATTTCACTGAGTCTCGGGTGGAGACAGTGTGGCCGTCGTTACGCCATTCGTGCAGGTCGGAACTTACCCGACAAGGAATTTCGCTACCTTAGGACCGTTATAGTTACGGCCGCCGTTTACCGGGGCTTCGATCAAGAGCTTCGCCGAAGCTAACCCCATCAATTAACCTTCCGGCACCGGGCAGGCGTCACACCCTATACGTCCACTTTCGTGTTTGCAGAGTGCTGTGTTTTTAATAAACAGTCGCAGCCACCTAGTATCTTCGACCCCGAACCGCTCACAGAGCAAGTCTGATCACAGTCCAGGGCGTACCTTCTCCCGAAGTTACGGTACCATTTTGCCTAGTTCCTTCACCCGAGTTCTCTCAAGCGCCTTGGTATTCTCTACCTGACCACCTGTGTCGGTTTAGAGTACGGTTCGTAATTACCTGAAGCTTAGAGGCTTTTCTTGGAAGCATGGCATCATCGACTTCGGAATCCGTGGATTCACCGTCATCAGTTCTCAGCCTTAAGAATGTCCGGATTTGCCTAAACATTCAGCCTACAACCTTAAACCAGGACAACCAACGCCTGGCTCGATTAGCCTTCTCCGTCCCCCCATCGCAGTAATTACAAGTACGGGAATATTAACCCGTTTCCCATCGACTACGCTTCTCAGCCTCGCCTTAGGGGCCGACTAACCCTGCCCTGATTAGCATTGGACAGGAACCCTTAGTCTTCCGGCGGGGAGGTTTTTCACCCCCCTTATCGTTACTCATGTCAGCATTCGCACTTGTGATACCTCCAGCAAACTTCTCAGTTCACCTTCGACGGCTTACACAACGCTCCTCTACCGCTCATCATTCGATGAACCCGTAGCTTCGGTGTATGGTTTGAGCCCCGTTAAATCTTCCGCGCAGGCCGACTCGACTAGTGAGCTATTACGCTTTCTTTAAAGGATGGCTGCTTCTAAGCCAACCTCCTAGCTGTCTGGGCCTTCCCACATCGTTTCCCACTTAACCATAACTTTGGGACCTTAGCTGACGGTCTGGGTTGTTTCCCTTTTCACTACGGACGTTAGCACCCGCAGTGTGTCTGCCACGCTGTACTCCACGGTATTCGGAGTTTGCAAAGGGTTGGTAAGTCGGGATGACCCCCTAGCCTTAACAGTGCTCTACCCCCGTGGGTAATACGTGACGCTCTACCTAAATAGATTTCGAGGAGAACCAGCTATCTCCCGGCTTGATTAGCCTTTCACTCCGATCCACAAGTCATCCCCTGGCTTTTCAACGACAGTGGGTTCGGTCCTCCAGTTGATGTTACTCAACCTTCAACCTGCTCATGGATAGATCGCCGGGTTTCGGGTCTATTGCCAGCAACTAAACGCCCTATTAAGACTCGGTTTCCCTACGGCTCCCCTAAACGGTTAACCTTGCTACTGACAATAAGTCGCTGACCCATTATACAAAAGGTACGCAGTCACAGAACAAGTCTGCTCCCACTGCTTGTACGTACACGGTTTCAGGTTCTATTTCACTCCCCTCACCGGGGTTCTTTTCGCCTTTCCCTCACGGTACTGGTTCACTATCGGTCAACTAGGAGTATTTAGCCTTGGAGGATGGTCCCCCCATATTCAGTCAGGATATCACGTGTCCCGACCTACTCGATTTCACTACATATAAGATTTCAGATACGGGGCTATCACCCACTATGGCGGCACTTTCCAGGGCCTTCTCTTATCTACAATGCAGCTTAAGGGCTACTCCCCGTTCGCTCGCCGCTACTAAGGGAATCTCATTTGATTTCTTTTCCTATAGGTACTTAGATGTTTCAGTTCCCTACGTTTGCCTCTTTAACCTATGTATTCAGTTAAAGATACTGCCGGAGCAGTGGGTTTCCCCATTCAGAGATCTACGGGTCAAAGGTTGTTTGCCACCTCACCGTAGCTTATCGCAGGCTACAACGTCTTTCATCGCCTCTAGTTGCCAAGGCATCCACCGTGTACGCTTAGTCGCTTGACTATATAACCCAAAACTTTCTCAATCCCCACTTTTGATAAAGAAATCGAAAATTTAAGATCATCAAACAACATTACGATATATTTTTAAGTGTTTTCGCACTTGATAAGAACTTTCGTTCTCCGGATCGCGCTTGATTGTTACTTTGGTGTTTTCATCATTCATTCGGCTAGGAAGAACAATGAGAACGTTTCAATCATTAATCCTAAATCAGCAAGCTGACTCAGTTTTAATTCTTGAGAGAAAATTTATCCGTATTTTTAAAGAGCAAAACAAAACCTCAAATACCAATTAAGGCATTCAAGATTTCATTCAAACAATTCGTGTGAGCACTTAACCGAGAGCGGATGTTATCGTTTAAGGAGGTGATCCAGCCCCAGGTTCCCCTAGGGCTACCTTGTTACGACTTCACCCCAGTCATGAATCACTCCGTGGTAAACGCCCTCCCCGAAGGGTTAAGCTATCTACTTCTGGAGCAACCCACTCCCATGGTGTGACGGGCGGTGTGTACAAGGCCCGGGAACGTATTCACCGTGACATTCTGATTCACGATTACTAGCGATTCCGACTTCACGGAGTCGAGTTGCAGACTCCGATCCGGACTACGACCAGCTTTCTGGGATTAGCTCCACCTCGCGGCTTGGCAACCCTTTGTACTGGCCATTGTAGCACGTGTGTAGCCCTACTCGTAAGGGCCATGATGACTTGACGTCGTCCCCGCCTTCCTCCGGTTTGTCACCGGCAGTCTCCTTAGAGTTCTCAACTTAATGTTAGTAACTAAGGACAAGGGTTGCGCTCGTTACGGGACTTAACCCAACATTTCACAACACGAGCTGACGACAGCCATGCAGCACCTGTCTCACAGTTCCCGAAGGCACCAATTGATCTCTCAAAAGTTCTGTGGATGTCAAGAGTAGGTAAGGTTCTTCGCGTTGCTTCGAATTAAACCACATGCTCCACCGCTTGTGCGGGCCCCCGTCAATTCATTTGAGTTTTAATCTTGCGACCGTACTCCCCAGGCGGTCTACTTAGTGCGTTAGCTGCGCCACTAAAGTCTCAAGGACCCCAACGGCTAGTAGACATCGTTTACGGCGTGGACTACCAGGGTATCTAATCCTGTTTGCTACCCACGCTTTCGTACCTCAGTGTCAGTATTGGTCCAGTGAGTCGCCTTCGCCACTGATGTTCCTTCCCATCTCTACGCATTTCACCGCTACACAGGAAATTCCACTCACCTCTACCATACTCTAGTTCGCCAGTTTTGAATGCAGTTCCAAGGTTGAGCCCTGGGCTTTCACATCCAACTTAACAAACCACCTACGTACGCTTTACGCCCAGTAATTCCGATTAACGCTTGCACCCTCCGTATTACCGCGGCTGCTGGCACGGAGTTAGCCGGTGCTTCTTCTGTCGGTAACGTCACACTTGTAGCGTATTAAGCTACAAGCTTTCCTCCCGACTGAAAGTGCTTTACAACCCTAGAGCCTTCTTCACACACGCGGCATGGCTGCATCAGGCTTGCGCCCATTGTGCAATATTCCCCACTGCTGCCTCCCGTAGGAGTCTGGACCGTGTCTCAGTTCCAGTGTGGCTGATCATCCTCTCAGACCAGCTAGAGATCGTCGCCTTGGTGAGCCATTACCTCACCAACTAGCTAATCTCACGCAGGCCCATCTAATAGCGCAAGGTCCGAAGATCCCCTGCTTTCCCCCGTAGGGCGTATCCGGTATTAATCCAAATTTCTCTGGGCTATCCCAAACTATTAGGTAGGTTCCTACGCGTTACTCACCCGTCCGCCGCTCGACGCCTGATAGCAAGCTATCTTCGTTTCCGCTCGACTTGCATGTGTTAAGCCTGCCGCCAGCGTTCAATCTGAGCCATGATCAAACTCTTCAGTTTAAAAATTTTACATCCTAAGATGTGCTCAAGTATTAAATACTACTGTTAAATAAATTTGACAGTGTAAATACTTACTTGAAAAGTCTTTTGCTTCCTAAGAAGCTGTACATCTCGACTCTCGGTAAGTACCCACACGAATTGTCTGAATTCGTTTTTAAAGATCGTGACCGTCGCTCGGACTGGCCATTTCTTATCTGCTTCTCTAGCTGGGCTAGTGCAGTGCTTCTCTCGAAGCGAGGCGCGTATTCTACAGAACCGCATCTCTATGTCAACCTTAATTTGTAATTTTGTTTTTAAAAACAAGACCTTAAATCAAGGCGCTTAACTTAATTCCCGAAGGACTTAACTCAAGCGAGGCGCGCATTCTACAGTGATAATCACTTGCGTCAACCTCTTTTTGAAAGTTTGTTTCAAGTTGTTTTAAAAACGCTTTGAAACTGTTTTTTTCTTTCAAAATCAACAATTTAGTTTCGATTAAGTAATCGGCTTGCCTTGTCGAGGTGGCGCATTCTACGCATGTGAGCTTTTCTGTCAACGCTATTTTGTAATTAAACTGAAATGAGCTGAATGAACTGATTTGCAATGTAAATACAGCTACTGAATCAGTAAAAACACAATCTTAGCTATCTACTAACACAAGTCACTTAATTATTTTGAGTTTAGTGCCTTTTTTTATTCTTAATGTACCACCCTGGAAAAGGCGACTACACCACCGACTTTGAATTACAGGTTGTTGCGGGGCTATGACCTATAAATAAGCACAAGTGATTTATGGCACTAAAGGCAGAGCAACCGTTCTGACACGGCTAATACAACACGGTAAGCTAAATTACCTACCTCAGTGAATCTTGTTATGCCCAAATCACCAAAAGCGAAAGAAGCGCCTACTCAAAATGCTGGAAACCCCTAACGTCTAATTTCATACCCATAACATCAGCACTAACGCCCTTTATTACATCCCCTATACAAATTCCGCTATCACAATGCTGCGCGGTATACGCTAACTGGTAATCATCGCCGCCGCTTAACGCATATTGCAACGCTTGCTCGTGACCATAAGTTTTAATTAATAATTGCGACAATGGAATAAGGTTGGGGTCTATATTCATACCTATATGACTAGCCCGACAAATATGATTTAAGTCTTGGATCAAGCCATCACTAACATCAAGACAACTTGATGCATAGTTTTTAATTTTTTGTGCAAAATCAATCTGCGCAACTGGCATATAAAACTGCTTTGCTAAACCTGTATTTAGCGTTGGATCTTTTAGCACTAAAGGCAAGGCCCCTGCTCCATCGCCCAGAGTATGACTGACATACACTTTGTCACCAATGATGGCTCCACTGCGTTTTAAACCTGAGCCGGATTCTGTTAACCCATGAACCTGTAAGCTAATCACTAGGCTTGGGCCTTTTGTGGTATCACCACCGATCAGCGGGCATTGATAAAACTGCGCGGCTTGGGTTAAACCATCACTAAATTGTTTTAACCATACTTCATCTTTTTTAGGAAGCGTAATGGCAAGGGTAAACCCAATCGGTGTTGCTGCCATAGCGGCAAGATCACTGATGCTCACGGCTAATGCGCGAGTTGCAATATCAAACGGATTGGCAAGAGAGGGGAAGTGGACACCTTCAACTAAGGTATCTATCGAAATGTGTAAATCATGTGTGTTTGGGATATTAAAGGATGCGCAATCATCACCGATTCCTTGGCGAAGATAGGCATTTTCAAAAGCGAGATCCGGTTGTTGAAAAAACTGCTTTATCAGCTGAAATTCGTTCACCGTGGCCTCTCACTTTTCAGGGGGTACCCCTGCTGCTCACAGCAACAAGAGTCATATTCTTATTTTTTTATTTCAACGACTCGCACACGCTGTGCAAGTTTATCTAACGCGCCATTAATGAACTTATGGCTTTCTGTGGCACCAAACTTTTTCGATAGCTCAACACTTTCGTTTATGACCACACGATACGGCACATCGATGCGATGAGCTAATTCGAATGCGGCTAATCTTAAAATGGCTTTTTCAACAGGGGTTACTTCTTCAATGCCTCGGCTTAAGCACGGGCTTAGCATTTCATCTAGTTCGCTAAGACTGTTAGGCACACCGCGTAAAATATCACGGAAGTATTCTGTATCAACATGTGTCATGTCGTTATCAATTAAGAACTCAGCTTCGATTCTATTTAGGCTCGCGCCGGCCATATCCCATTGATATAACGCCTGCATTGCATAATGTCGTGCTTTACGACGGGCACCCGGATTCGGGCGGCCGCTGTCGTTGTCTTTTCTTGAGATCGGGTTGTCGCTCATTAAGCCTCCAGCTGCTTAAGCAGACTGACCATTTCGTAGGCGCTAAGCGCAGATTCTTCACCTTTGTTGCCCGCTTTTGTACCGGCGCGCTCAATGGCTTGTTCGATTGTGTCTACAGTTAGAATGCCGAAAGAAACCGGAATACCGGTGTTCAATGCGATCTGACCTAAACCTTTAGCCGCCTCACCCGCCACGTAATCAAAGTGTGGGGTTGAACCACGGATAACAGCACCTAACGCAATAACAGCGTCGTACTTACCGCTTTCTGCTAATTTTTTAACTACAAGTGGCACTTCAAATGCGCCAGGGCAATGAATCAGTGTGATGTTATCTTCGCTAACGCCATGACGTGTTAAACCACGCACGGCGCCATCCACTAATTTGTCGACAACAAATTCGTTCCAAGTGGTTTGCACAATGGCAAACTTGGCTTCCATTGGAGTAAAGCTTCCTGCAATTGTTTTCATATGTGTACCTTTAAAAAATTTTATAAATTTAAATTCAATTTTCTGACGACTAATTTTTACAAGGGATGTATTCAGCCACTTCTAAATTAAAGCCAGAGATACCGGTAAATTTCATTGGGCTGCTTAACAAACGCATTTTTGTCACGCCCAGATCTCGTAAAATTTGTGAGCCGGTTCCAATGGTGACATACGCACCCGAGCTATCAACATCGGTTGTACGCAGTGGTTTTTGACGACCAAAGAAAGTTTCAACCGAGGCCAGAATATCTTCACGCTCGCCAGCATTAAGCATAACCAGTGCTCCAGCTTCATCTTTTGCGATGGCTTCAAGCGCATTACTTAATGACCAACTTTCACTGCTAGGCATCATGGCACCAAGCACATCGCGTAACGTTTCAGCCGCTTGCACACGAATCAATGGGGCTTGCGCATTTTTCACATCACCCTTTGAAATAGCCAAATGAGAGTCACCGTTAATGGTGTCGCGGTAAACGTGCAAGTCAAATTCACCATGCGCGGTTTGAATTTTATCCGTGCTAAGCTTTTCAATGGTTTGTTCGTTGGCCATGCGGTATTGAATTAAATCGGCGATGGTGCCAATTTTCAAACCGTGCTCTTGCGCGAACTCTTCCAGTTCAGGTCGACGCGCCATGGTGCCGTCTTCGTTCATGATTTCAACGATACAGCTTGCTGGTTGTAAACCCGCTAAACGAGCCAAATCACAGCCCGCTTCAGTGTGGCCTGCACGTGCTAATACACCTGCAGCTTGTGCACGTAGTGGGAAAATATGCCCAGGCTGTACAATCGCATCTGGTTTACTCATTGGGTTAACCGCCGCTTGCACGGTTACCGCACGATCCGCAGCACTAATACCCGTGGTCACACCTTCTGCCGCTTCGATCGATACGGTAAACGGTGTCGAAAATTTTGCACCGTTACCGGCAACCATGGCAGGTAAACCTAAATAGTCACAACGCTCAGGTGTTAAGGTTAAGCAGATCAAACCTCGCGCCTTACTGGCCATAAAGTTAATGATTTCTGGCGTGACTTTTTCAGCGGCGACAATAATATCACCTTCGTTTTCACGGTCTTCATCATCCATCAAGATAACCATTTTGCCGTCACGCATGTCGGCAATAATTTCTTCGATACTATTTAACGCCATGATCACACTCTCAAGTATATAAACGGTTTAAACGAAGCCGTGTTCAGCTAAAAAGCCGGCACTTAAATTCGATTGCTGTGGTTGTGCTTGCCCTGAGATTAAACGCTCTAAATAGCGGGCAATTAAGTCCACTTCTAAATGTACTTTCTGCCCTGGGCCATAACCATATAAGGTGGTTTCTTTTGCAGTATGAGGCACAATATTTAATTCAAATACATCGCCATTAACTGCATTAACAGTAAGACTAACGCCATCGACTGTGATGGAGCCTTTATGAGCAATGTAACGTGCCAATTCCGTTGGCGCTTGTACGGTGAAACGAATAGAGCGCGCATCTTCACGACGCTCTATGACTTGACCAATACCATCCACATGACCGCTGACCAAGTGCCCACCTAAGCGTGTGGTAGGCGTTAATGCTTTTTCTAAATTTACCGCATCGCCAAGATTAATCTCGCGCCAGCGGGTATAAGCTAATGTTTCATTGCTGATATCCGCACTGAATCCTTGCGCTTGCAGGCTAATCACGGTTAAACACACGCCATTAACCGCAATGCTGTCACCGAGTTTTACATCGGTTAAATCTAGTTGCGCACTTTCAATGCTTACCTTTAAGTCGCCGCCTTGCACCTGCTTGGCTAACACTTTTCCTTTGGCTTCAATAATGCCTGTAAACACACTAATCGCCTTTTGTTGCAAAACCGAGTGTTAGGCGAATGTCTTGCCCCACGCAGCGGTTATCTAAAATGATTACATTTTGTTTATCTGCCATGGTGTCGATTGGCCAACTTAAAAGAGGCCGTGCATCACTGCCCATAAAACAAGGGGCCATGTACAAGATCATTTCATCAACCAAACCCTGACGCACAAATTCACCCGCTAATGTGGCACCAGTTTCGATCAAGACTTCATTACATTGGCGCAACGCTAATTCTTTTAACAACGCTTTAAGATCCAAACCGGCTTCATTATGATTCAAAGCTAGGGTCTCAATGTTGCCATGCAATTGCACACCATGACGTACGGCAACAATTGTGGTGCCCGCTTGTTGCAGGATTTTGGCATCTTTATGAATTTGCCCTTGGCTATCCAACACCACTCTTAAGGGCTGCTTAGCCGCAATTTCATTTGCAAAATCAGCGTCTAGGCCTAACTCGTCTGCGCGCACGGTTAAAGATGAATCATCTGACTTAATGCTTTCGATACCGGTAATAATGGCTGAGCTGCGTGCACGTAATCGCTGTACATCTTGGCGCGCGGCCGCGCCGGTTATCCATTGGCTCTCGCCGCTTTTCATCGCGGTTCGGCCATCTAAACTTGAGGCCATTTTCAAACGTACAAACGGCATACCGCTTTCCATACGCTTAATAAAACCTGGGTTCAGTGCACGGGCTTGTTCTTCTAAAATACCCAATGTCACATCGATACCGGCTGCAATCAGCTTAGCAAAGCCTTGACCACTCACTTGTGGGTTTGGGTCTTTCATGGCACACACCACATGGCGAATGCCAGCACTTATTAACCCATCACTGCAAGGAGGCGTACGCCCGAAGTGACTGCATGGCTCAAGCGTCACATATGCCGTGGCGCCTTTGGCATTGTCTCCTGCCATAGCAAGTGCATTAACTTCAGCATGCCCTTCACCGGCTTTGCGGTGGTAGCCTTCACCAATAATCTCGCCATCTTTGACGATGACACAACCAACCCTTGGATTTGGGCTCGCTGTGTATAGGCCTTGCTTAGCGAGATTTATCGCTCGCGTCATATATTGAGTATGGCTCATGGGGCAAGCTCTGGATCATCGGCCAGTATATCTAATTGCGCATCATTCTTACGGCTGTCATGACGGATACGATCAATTTCCTGGCGGAATTCATCAATATCTTGGAATTTACGATACACAGAGGCAAAACGCACATAAGCTACTTGGTCGAGCTTGCGTAGCTCGTCCATGACAAGTTCGCCGACTAAGCGGCTTTTGACTTCCCGCTCGCCAGTGGCGCGCAGTTTAGCCATGATGTGCAATATGGAGGCTTCAATGTCTTCAACACTGACAGGCCGCTTTTCTAGCGCGCGCTGCATACCAGCACGGAGCTTTTGCTCATCGAAAGGAACACGGGTGCCATTGGTTTTAACCAATTTAGGCATCAGTAATTCGGCGGATTCAAAAGTGGTATAACGCTCATCACAGGCTTGGCATTGGCGACGACGGCGAACTTGTTCACCTTCGGCCACTAAGCGCGAATCGATCACTTTTGTATCTTGTTCACCGCAGAACGGACAGCGCATGGCGAATCCTGTGTTAAAGAGCAAAAAATAGGTCGCAAATTATACCTGTTTATGACCCATCTGGAAACTGGCAAACACAGTGTTTGGGCCTGTAATGATGGGAGGTTGGGTCATAAATCATGGATATGGGTCAACACAAAGGCTTGCAGTGCAATTTTGTCGTTGGGCGGCAGATCGTGGAACTGTAGTCCCGCCGCAAACCCCTTATCAATTGGGTTCATTGAGCGCACCTTAGCTTGAACCGTAATTTCATATTCAATTTCAGTTACGTTAATCGTAAAGATCAGCAATATCTCGTCTCCCGATGTAAACTCAAACTTACGGCCTAAAATGCGTGCGCCATTGAGGCTTAAATCGACAATTTTAGCCGTGGTATTCTGAGTGTCGTTACCGACTATAAATTGCACTCGAGATACCACCTGAACATCCGCCCGCACATTTTGACGTACCTCTCCGATCATCACCTTATCTGGCATTTTTAAGTGGATATGCGGAAACGGCAATTTGGTCGGATGAATCACTTCCGATCGAAAGGCACACGCGCTGCTCATGCGACCATAAAAAAAACGGACATTCACTTTGTCGCCAATTTTGACACCTCGTCCAGGAGGCATGGTGACCAATACAGAGACATTACGTCTATAACCGATCAAAACGGATTTGTCTCGATCCGTGTTATAACTGTCAAACTCTAGTTGAAACAACTGCCCAGGGCTAAGCTTGAGATCCATAAAGTCTGTAGTGTTTTCATCCATTTATCTTCACATCCCTCTCACTTCTTATATATAGTGTAGTTGGATTTTTATAAGAACTAAGAAAAACCTCTCATCACATAAGGAGACTCGCGTCATGATTCGCATACTTTTACTGCTTAGCTTAACGGTACTTATGGGCTGCTCAAAACAGGCCGTATACAACACAATGAAACATGAAAAATGCTATGAAAAAACAGGGATGTACGAGTGTGATGAAATAGAGGATTATGACCAATACAAGACAAAACGTGACGATCTTTTAAAAAATGATAATGAAGGATATCAAGCAAAAAGAGAGCGATTATTAAAAGAAAAAACTGAAGAACAAAAATAGTCCGAAAAAAAGCCCGAGATAACTCGGGCTTTGCACGGGTTGAATCACTAATAACTTATTGGCTAAGCATAATCTGCGGGGCAAACCCCATTCCCCAAATAATGACGGTAGCGGCCATCATGCCTACTAGGCCACAAAGGCCAACCGTCAAAATAGACGTGGCAAATATAAAGCCGCGCTCTTCGGGAATATTCATAAAAATTGGCACACCGGCATATAACAAATATACGGTATACGATACAGCCGCCATCACGACGAATACATCCAACCATAAAATCGGTATAAAGCCGATAAGACCAGAAAGAAACATGGGTGTAGATGTAAAGGTGGTGAATAAAAGGCAGCGCTCCAGACTTGCTTCCGCACCAAACGTTCGCTCCATCCAGTAGGTTGTATACGCGATAAAAAACATCCCCGCGAGCAGTGCGACATAAAACGCCCCTGCTAAGGGCAATGCTGATTCAAAGCTCAAATAATAAAATTCTTTACCAACAAAACTCCACCCAAATTGGGTCGTGCCAACGAGCAGTGCAAAAGGCGGTAACGCCGCCAAAAATAGCAAGTGCGTTAAATAAATATGACCAAGGGAGTGGTCCTCCCGTTTTATGGAGTCCCATTCTGCTCGTGGGTGATACATTAATCCGAACATGTGTTGCAAATACATAACCTTCCCCTAATTTGGTTGGTTGTTCTTGTTCAGTAAAGCGTACATCTTGGGAATACCCTCGCTCGATTTAATTTAAATAAAGCTTTTGAGTTACTGCATTAAACAGGCTTTATCTCCTCCATTTCTGCCCAGCTTATCTGTCTAAATATTGGCTAATAGACCATTAAAATGCAATCAACTGCACATAATGATCCAATAACAGCGCCGCAAATAACCATAAAATATATATGATTGAATAACGGAATGTCCGCCTAGCATTTGGATCACTTGGATTGCACCACATACGGTACGTCAGCCATGTAAATCGAGCGTTTATATACGTCACAATGGTCAAATACACCAAGCCTTGCGTGCCCAATAACACAGGCCCAATACTGACAACACACAACAACAAACAATACAGCCAGGCCTGAAACGCAGTAAATTCAATACCATGGGTCACAGGCAGCATAGGCACACCCGCCTTGGCATAATCGTCTCGTTTATAAATAGCCAGCGCCCAAAAGTGAGGTGGCGTCCAAGTGAAAATAATCAATACCCAAAGCAACGCCTCAGGCCCCACTTGCCCAGTGACAGCGCAATAACCCAGTAATGGCGGCATCGCGCCGGCCAAGCCTCCAACCGTAATATTTTGCGGCGTGGCAGGCTTAAGCCATAAACTGTAAATCACACCATAAGCAAACATTGATGCGACAGATAGAATTGAGGTCAGTAAGTTCAGTTGCCAATATAAAAGTACGGCTCCAAACAGGAGCAATGCCATCGAAAATACAAAGGCCGATTCAGCACTGACTTTACCCGTCGCCACTGGACGGCGCTTTGTACGTTGCATCTGGGTATCACGATAGCGATCAACCAAATGATTCAAAACAGCGCCACTCATTGCGCACGCGCCAACACCCACTAACGTATACAGCAATTTTAAAAATTGAATATTCATATCACTTGCCAATAAGAAACCCACCATCACGGTGAACAACATAACGGCAACGACTTTAAATTTTGTAAGCGCAAAATAATCTTTAATTGTGGCTGAGTATTTAGCACGGTCCTGCCAAACATTTATCTTTTCCATGCTCCACCTTCTTATTGTTGTAATGCTAAGCCAATAGCTCTTGTGCTGTTTCTTCTGGTTCTTTTTCTATGACAGGACGAGTTAATCCATCTAGTGCACTCATCCATAAAAACATAGCAAATGTGTTGTGGAGCAGCGCCAAACTCAGTGGTAATAACAACACCGCATTCAAAATGCCCAATGCAATTTGTGCGCTTAATATTGCTAAACAAATATACAATGAGCGTCGCTGCTGAGAATGTTTAAGCGCTAAATAAACAAACATCAATACAACCGCTAACGCACCTAAACGATGCAGCCATTGAATACCCATTCGCTGTTGGTTTGAGCCGATACCACCAAGGTATTCGTCACCTTCTACCATTGGGGCGTGAAAAACATCAGGGGTAATGTCAACCCACATACGTCCTTGGCACGTTGGAAAGTCAGGACAAGCAAGACCCGCATATTGACTGGATGTCCAAGCGCCTAGCGCCATTTGTAAAAACACAACTAATGCAAAAGCGCTCCATACAGAATTCCATTTCGGCTCTGTATTGCTTTTCATCACGCGCCAAATTAAAAATTGAGCACCCAATGTCACGGCCCCTCCTAACAAGTGCGCACTGACCACCGGCGGCCACAGACGTAACGTCACGGTCCACATACCAAACAGACCTTGTAATACAACCCAGCCACATAAAAACACGGCAAGCCAGCGTACCGCGCCAAGATATCGAGGCCAAATCAAACACGCCTGAATTAAAATACTTAAACCTAATAAGCTTGCGACATAACGATGAATCATTTCCATCCAGGCTTTACCTGAATCGAACTGCCATTGGGTAAACGCCTGTGCGGCTTCATTAGAAACAGGAAAAGCATGGCCATAACATACCGGCCAATCTGGGCAACCTAAGCCAGCATCTAACAAACGTGTTAGTGCGCCCAAGGTAATAACCAGCAACGTCATACCGATATTAATTAATGCAAAGCGACGCATTCCGACCTCACTTTTTATTATTATGAGTGAATTATCCACTGTGTTTCAGCAGCACTTTTAAGTCTTTTAATAACTTATATGCACCATCATCACTCGCTTGATAAGACAATAAAACCAAGCCCTTTGGGTTAGCGATAAATAAGCCATCGCCCATTTCTTTAAGACTGGTTAGTTGGGTGCTTTCCAAAACAACCTTATCTTGGTTTTTTCCTAATGCCATTTTTAAGCGCTGTAATACATTAAACCAAGCATCACAATTAGGCTGACAATCTTGTTCACGCCACAATACTTGCCAGTGCCGACTCTGTGATTCATCCACATAGTATGTGTTCTCTAACCACTCTCCCCGGGCCTTGTCTGCTATATTTTTTTTACCATCTAATAACACAAGTGATACAGCAAACGGCGCAACCAAAACCATTAGCATTATTATTAAAGGAAGCCTACGCATGTTTTTTTCCTCGCTTTACACTGGCCAATAACAAAATAACAACTCCGCACACACCTAAAAGAAGCCATTGAATGGCATAACCTTGATGACGATGATGACTTAAATAGGCAGATTTTCTTGGCTGTATTAACAATTGGCCATCACCCTCTTGAAGCATAAAAACTTCGTGCGAAACGTCTTGTTCTAATTGGGCTGAAAAGTATTTTTCATCAATAAATTGGATTCGCTTAGAGATAGGGTCTTGTAAGGAATTATTCAGCAACAAAGGCTTATGATTTGCTTTGAGATAACCCTCTATTTGTACGGTACTAGGTACCACTTTAACATTAGGCAATAGGTCTCTGCGCTCATACGCTACAAAACCTCGATTAACTAAATAAATAGTATTTTCATATTCAAATGGAGTAATAACCGCGTAGCCAGGCTTGCCGTTAAATGTTTGATTATCAAGATAATGCGTATATTCATTTAAGAACTGCCCATGCATGTGCAAAGTCTGAGCGACAGGGGCTTGATAAAAAATAGATTTTTGATACTGCCAAACGGCCGCACTTAAACAAATAGCAATACCCAACAACATAATAAAACTATAAAGTGGCTTGATTACAAAGTGCCAATTCCGGTCCACGTTCACAATAGAAGGATTCGTCATGCTTAAGGCTCTCATCCTGTTATTTTTATTATTCAGTATTGCTGCATTGTTTTACGGTTTATTTCACTTAATTACCGCACCAAAAAGCTCAGAGAAAACATTTAAAGGTTTAAAATATCGAGTCATATTTGCGGCCTGCACCCTTATTTTGATTGGCCTATTCTTTTTTCTAAATCACTACTCTTAAGTTTTTATATTATTAATACACGAAGGCTTTCGCCTTCGTATTCAATTACTTAAAAAACATATACAAACGTGAACAGGATCAACCAGACCACATCCACAAAATGCCAGTACCATGCTGCGGCTTCAAAGCCGAAATGGTCATCTGGCGTAAAATGATCACTCTTAACGCGCCAATACATCACAAAAATCATAATGCCACCCAGTGTTACATGGGCACCATGAAAACCTGTCAGCATAAAAAAGGTTGAGCCATAAATACCGCTGCTAAGCGTTAAATTTAAGTCATTTATTGCATGGCCATACTCATAAATCTGCACGCACATAAACGCAACACCCAGTACTAAGGTTGCCGCTATCCAGCGTAATGTGCCGATTTTGTTTTTAGCGCGTAAACAGTGGTGAGCCAATGTTAACGTCACACTCGATACGATTAATAATACGGTATTTAAGAAAGGCAATTTCCATGCGTCAATCACACCCATTGCACCAGGGTATGCGTTCATATCGGGGGTTTTAAGCAGTGGCCAATGAGCAGTGAAACCTTCCCAGAGCATATTGGCTTCACCTTTAGCACCTTCACCACCCAGCCAAGGCACTGCAAACATGCGGGCATAAAACAATGCACCAAAAAATGCGCCGAAAAACATCACTTCAGAAAAGATAAACCAACCCATGCTAAACCGAAAAGAACGCTTTAATTGATCGCTATTCAAGCCTCGTAAGCCTTCATTTACCACTTCGCCAAACCAACCAAACAACATGTACAACATTAAAAAACCAGCAACCACGGCCATGACAACTGAAGTTGTGCCCACATGCCCTTGGCTGCTTTCATGGATAATAGATGCCATAGAAAACAGGGTTAAAAAAACGGCCACGGCACCAAATATTGGCCAATGGCTACGCGCTGGAACATAATACTTAGGTGTGTTCAAAATGTACCTCCTAGGGATTCACTTTGATAAAGTCGATAAGAAAGCGATAAGTGATTCACTTCCTTGGGAGCTTTGGCACTTAAAGTTACCTGTAACGGTAGCTTCATTTTTGACTTCGCCGGTATAACTTGTTGGGTAAAACAAAAGCACTCTATTTTCACTAAATACTCAGCCCATTCGCCCGGTGCCACACTGGGCACTGCTTGAATGGTAACGGGATAATCATAAGGGTTGGTTAATTCATAGTAGGTGGTCATTAGCTTACCCGCCTGCAACACCATGGTTTTATTCTCTGGTTTGAATTGCCATAAATCTCGGCTATCGGCATCGGCTAACATTTGTAGTTTTGCTGTTTGCACGCCGTCATCATTAATTAATGAATTTTTATCCCCTTCAAACACTTGAAAACTTTTACCATTCAAGCCCGTTACATCACAGAAAATATCGTACAAAGGCACCATGGCAAACCCAAACCCAAACATAAACACGGGGATGAGTGACAGCTTCCATGGTGACATTTTTTTCATATTAGCCTTCCTATTACTTCACAACGGGTGGTTCTTGAAAGGTATGGTAGGGCGCAGGGCTTGGAATTTCCCACTCTAACCCAGTTGGTTCGTCCCAAACCTTGTCAGTGGCTTTTTCACCTTTACCACCAATGGTGGTGCGCCAAATGTTATAAACAAATATTAATTGGCTAAGGCCAAAGATAAACGCACCCACAGACACTATGGCGTTAAAATCAGCAAACTGTAGAGCATAATCTGGGATACGGCGTGGCATGCCTGCTAGCCCCACAAAGTGCATCGGGAAAAACGTAATATTCACCCCAATGAAACTTAACCAAAAATGCCACTTGCCTAATGTTTCGCTGTACATGCGGCCACACCATTTAGGTAGCCAGTAATACACCGCCGCCAAAATACTAAACAACGCCCCTGGTACTAATACATAATGGAAGTGCGCCACGACAAAATAGGTGTCGTGATACTGAAAATCCGCAGGGGCAATGGCCAGCATCAATCCACTTAGGCCACCAATGGTAAACAGCACCACAAACGCAATGGCAAATAACATGGGGGTTTCAAATGTCATGGAACCACGGAACATAGTGGTGACCCAATTGAATACCTTCACCCCCGTTGGTACCGCAATTAGCATGGTGCTGTACATAAAGAACAGCTCCCCCACTAACGGAATACCCACTGTGAACATATGGTGGGCCCATACAATAAAGCTTAGCACCGCGATAGAGGCTGTTGCCCACACCATTGAGGTGTATCCAAATAATGGCTTGCGACTGAACGTCGAAATAATATGAGAGACAATACCAAAGGCTGGCAAAATCATAATGTAAACTTCAGGGTGACCAAAAAACCAAAATACATGCTGAAATAACACAGGGTCACCACCACCAGCGGCATCAAAAAATGACGTGCCAAAATGGATATCCATTAGCATCATCGTCACTACACCTGCCAGTACCGGCATAACGGCGATTAATAAAAACGCCGTTATTAACCAAGTCCAAACAAACAATGGCATCTTCATAAAGGTCATACCCGGCGCACGCATATTAAATATGGTCACGATGACATTCACCGCACCCATGATGGAGCTAATCCCCATAATATGAACACTAAAGATAAAGAAGGTGACACTGGGCGGTGCATAACTGGTAGAAAGTGGCGCATAAAAAGTCCAGCCAAAGTTTGGTGCGCCGCCATCCATAAATAAGGTACAAAGCAACATACCGAACGCAAATGGCAACAACCAAAATGACCAGTTGTTGATTCTAGGCAGCGCCATGTCAGGCGCACCTATCATCATAGGCACTAGCCAATTTGCCAAGCCTACAAATGCGGGCATGATGGCACCAAATACCATGATCAAGCCATGCATGGTGGTCATCTGATTAAAAAAGTTAGGGTCGACCAACTGTAAACCCGGCTGAAATAATTCAGCACGAATCACGAAGGCCATGGTACCGCCAATCAATAATGAACTGAGCGCCAGTAATAAATACATGGTGCCAATATCTTTATGATTGGTGGTGTATACCCAGCGTAAAATACCTTTATCTGGGCCGTGGTGATGGTCTGCTGATTCTATGGCGTGCGACATAATGACCTCCTATTTCCCAGATTCTTTTTGTTGTTTCACTTGCTTCGGTGTTGCCATATCGCCTTTATCATTACCCCAAGCATTTCGCTCATAGGTAACCACCGCAGCAACATCACTGACACTAAGCTGCTCAGCAAATGCTGACATCGATGTGCCTTTTTTGCCGTTCAATACAATATCGATATGACCCGTAATATCCCCCAAAGCAACCTTACTGCCCTTAAGCGCAGGGAAGACTGGTGGCATACCACTACCATTAACTTGGTGACAAGCCGCACAATTACTTTTGTAAACTTTTTCACCCTGAACCATAAGCTCATCAAAGCTCATGTCTTTCACTTCACGAGCCGCAGCTTGTAACGTGGCTTGCTCGGTTATCCAGATGTTGTATTCATCTTTTGATACGGCTTTTACTACAATCGGCATAAAACCATGGCCTTTGCCGCATAGCTCGGTGCATTGGCCGCGATAAATACCGGGTTTATCAATCACAGCCCATGACTCATTAATAAAGCCTGGAATGGTGTCTTTTTTTACCGCAAGATCGGGCACCCACCATGAGTGAATAACATCTTTAGCGGTCAGTAAAAAACGAATCTTTGTATCAATGGGCACCACCAATGGGTTATCTACTTCAAGTAAATAATGCTCGCCTTTGGCTTCGGTATTGTCGATTTGTTCTTGTGGTGTTGACAGAATCGAAAAGAAATCCACGTCTTCATTTAGATAAGTATATCGCCACTTCCATTGATACCCCGTCACTTGAATATCAATTTCAGCATCTTCAGTGTCGTACATATCAATTAAAGTTTGTGTTGCTGGTATCGCCATCACCACCAAAATAATTAAAGGGATAATGGTCCAGAGAATTTCGACAGTTGTGCTTTCATGAAAATTAGCCGCTTGCGCGCCACGACTTTTGCGATGGTAAATAATGCTATAAAGCATAACGCCAAATACCACTACAGCGATGGCCACACAGATATAAAATATCGTCATGTGCAAACCATGAACGTTTTGACTTAGCTTAGTAACACCCTCCGTCATATTCAGCCCCCACTCAGCAAATGCAGAATGAGAAGTGGATAATAAGAGTAAAGCGGATACAGCAGAAATTCCCATTCGTTGCATGGGACCCCCTCAGGCTGATTATAGTTTTTATATTTATTGTGATTTCAGTATAACAATGCACCTGAAAAGAAATAGAACAGAAATCGCTATTTTGGACTTTTGTTTAGACAAGCTAAGCCGATTTTATCGTTATTTTTTCTTTCTTACACATAACAGGCCAAAAAAAATTAATTATTTTTTTGGCCTTTTTTATGCATAAGATAAATTTTTGTTGTTAAAAAATCGACGCGTCACTCACGCTTTTATCTTAATTTTCATTTACTTCCGTCAGCATACAAACAGATTAAGCTATGGCATCTATACTCATCTTTAATAGAAAAATATCTTGAGGTTATTATGGCGATCAGAATTGGGATCAACGGCTTTGGCCGAATTGGACGATTGGCATTACGCGCCTGCCTAGAAAGAGACGATGTCAAAGTCGTGGCTATTAATGATCTTATGAGCAGTGAATACATGGCCTACTTACTGCGCTTTGATTCAACCCATGGTCAACTTCGTCAAGAAATTCATTCAAAAGAAAAATTTTTATTAGTCAATAACGAAACCATTAATATCAGCCACGAAGCAAACCCACCATCATGTTACTGGGGCGAACACCAATGTGATGTGGTATTAGAGTGCACAGGTAAATTTACGACCTTGCAACTCGCCAGTGGCCATATCCAAGCGGGCGCAAAAAAAACCGTGATTAGTGCCCCCTCTAGTGACGCACCCATGTATGTCATGGGTGTTAACCACCATTTGTACAAAGCAGAACAAACGGTTATATCCAACGCCAGTTGCACCACCAACTGTTTAGCGCCCGTTGCAAAAGTACTTAATGACAAATGGGGGATTAAAGAGGGTCTAATGACAACCGTACATGCGGCAACAGCGTCACAACGCACTGTCGATGGCGCCATTGAAGATGATTGGCGCGGTGCACGCTCCATGGGCAATAACATTATTCCAAGTTCAACCGGTGCAGCCAAAGCGGTTGGCAAAGTTATCCCTGAACTTAATGGTAAACTCACTGGTATGGCCTTTCGTGTACCAACCACCGATGTGTCCGTGGTCGATTTAACCGTACACTTAACCCAGCCCGCCGTTTTTGAACGACATTAAACAAGAGATGTTGCGTGCCAGCCAAAACGAGTTAGAGGGTATTTTGGCTTACACTGAAGATCTCGTCGTCAGCAGCGACTTTATTCATGACCCCCACAGTGCCATTTTTGATGCTAATGCTTGCATCGCACTCACTGATCACTTTATAAAAATAGTGGCTTGGTATGACAACGAATGGGGTTATGCAAATCGGTTAGTTGATTTAGCCTGTCATGCATCCAAAACTCAGGACGAAACGTAACAAATACATGACTACTGATAACCTAGAAGAAATCGCCCTGTTTCCCATACCCGATAGCGTGGTGTTTCCCGGTATGGTCTTTCCTTTGCACGTATTTGAGCCAAGGTACCGCGCAATGGTGCAACAATGCATCGATACACGAATGCCGTTAGCTATCTGTCATACCGAAAAAATCATTCATGAAGTAAAGCCACTATCTAATAAGGTAGAACCGCTCAATCGCAACCATGATACTTACAAACCCTGTGCCATTTTTAGTGCTGGTCTGTGCGAATTGGTGAGTACGACTGATGACGGTCGTCTATTGGTTAATGTATACATTGATCGTCGCTTAGAACTCGTTGAAGAAACTCAGGTACTGCCGTTTAAAATTGGTCGCTGTCGCCCTTATTTAGATACGGTGTTAAATGAACAAGACGAATTAGAAGCAGACGTTATAAAGGATAAAATTATTCATCGTTTAATCGCTTTTAGTGGCGGTGACCCAAGTGTTGTGAAACGTTTAGAGTCTCCTGAATGGGCCGACAAATCAGCACTGGCATTCAGTTTTGAAGTGTTCTCAATCATCCAATTAGATTCCGAGATCCAGCAGTCTATCCTCGAAGACCGTTCAGCCTTATCACGTTTACAGCATGTCTTATCGGTTTTGAACCAACGTTAATTGTGACAACGTCGTCAAATTAAACCCTCAATCGCTCTGTTATAAATGCTTTTCTTTTTTAAAATGTCACCTTCTGTCAAAGGCTGTCACCAAACAACAGTGCCTTTCACCTTTTAACACGTAATACTAAGCCATTAAAATAACAATAATGATGTGTCTAAGACATACGTAGGGCCGAACATGAGTGAATACAATATTAATGGGTTAGCCATTCCGCTGTTTCTCATTATTATGTGCATAGAATACCTATTTCTAAGATTAAGTGGTCGTAACCTGCACCGTTATAACGACAGCGTCACCAGTCTGTCTATGGGCTTATGCTTATTAATCTCCGATGCCTTACTGAAAGCCTATACCTTTGCTGTTTTCATTTATATTTGGCAAAACCATCGCATGGTTGACTTTAGCAGCACCGATATCATCACTTGGGTTGTATTTTTCTTTGGTGTGGATTTTTGCTACTACTGGTTTCATCGACTCGCCCATGAAGTCAATTTTTTATGGGGGGCGCATGTGGGGCACCATCAAAGTGAAGAATACAATCTCACCACAGCCCTTAGACAGAGTGCGTTTCAGTATGCGTTTTCATGGGTGTTTTATTTGCCGCTGGCGCTATTTGGTTGCCCGCCTCAGGTATTCTTAATCCAATTTATCATTTTAAAGCTGTATCAATTTTGGTTGCATACACAAGCTGTACATAAAGTGCCCCTTGTAGAGGGCATATTATCCACACCCTCAAGTCATCGAGTACATCACGCAAAAAATCCAAAATACATTGACAGAAATTATGGCGGTACATTGGTTATTTGGGATCGCGTATTTCGCACTTGGCAACCAGAGCTGGTCGATGAGCCTTGTCACTATGGCACCACCCAACCGCTTAATACCCTCAACCCTATCAAAGCCAACCTGCAGCATTGGGCATTGCTGGCAAAAGACACCATACACACTGAATCGTGGAAAAATAAAATAACATTATGGATCAAACCAACAGGCTGGCGTCCCGATGATTGCCAAGACCGTAATACCAATACTCGTATGCTGCAAAAAAGTGGCAGCTTAAACCGTAAAAAATACAACCCGCAAACAACACCCCTCATTAAAATGTATGTGGGTTTATCCATGCTGGTTACATTTTTAGTCACGACACTGTTTGTATTTTTAGCACCGTCATTATCAGGGGCGCAGCTAATTATTGGCGTAGGTTTAATATTAACAGGGCTAGTGATTGCAAATGATTTACTGGAAAATAAGACGCGCTTTGCGCTAATTGAAATCGTTCGATTACCATTAATACTTTGGTTTACCTCAACGCTTTGGTTTAGCACGATGACAACTAATATTGTTGATCACATTACGATTAATCGCTCAACCATTGAGACATTAAACTATGCAAGCTCCGTTGCGCTATGGCCACAATGGCATCCTCAGTCCACCAAGGTTTATGCACCAACGAATGGCCCTCTCACAAAAGGGAAAAGCTTCGAAGAAGACATTAATACACCCATCGGCATGAACCACCTAGTATGGGAAATCATAGACAGTCAACCTGGGCAGTTATGGTATGCACACGCCATCAATCAAAATAATGGCGTAAAAATAGAACTTGAATATCGTGTCACTGACATTAACGGTCAAACTCATTTTCAGCGTACGCTAAACTACACGATGCCGAATGCATTACTCACTGCCTTTAATGCGCTGTATTTTGAAAAATTGACAGAGAAAAAATCAAAAGATGCACTTTTGCGATTAAAGAGCACCATTGAAAGCCTTTAGTTAAACCGAAAAAGGGTCATTAAAGCCCTTATCGTTAAAGTTTACATTCTCTATTATAACGCCTCTTCGAGGTCGCCCTTACGTGCTTTTAGGTAATCACCCTCAACATCCGCTGCCGTTCTTGGGTGAGCGGTTAATTCCCAAGGTTTCCCATCTTGAGATGGCGTTATTCCCATATTCATTTTCAAGATTGATCTTATTAATGTCGTTCTCATATACTCTTTACCTATACCTGCATTTTCATCCGAAACCAGTTGATCCTCAGTTACATGACCTGTCGAAGACAACGCATAAGTTAGAAATGCTTCTGGTAATCCGTGAGCACCCTGAACACCATATTTATTTAAAATACTTGCACTATTAGCCGCCCAGTCACTGGCCTGTCCAGCTGCATACACCTTTTTCTGCTCATTTGTAGCACCTAAAACTACATCTAAAAACTGTGTTGTGTGCCACGTTGTTAACGATGAACCAAATCCTGACTGCGGATATTTCGCATCGCTCATTTCTGCTACCCTGACTGCATCAAATGCTCCATCACCCATCTTATTACTTTCTTCTGGGAAAGCTGTTGTATGAGTCGCACCTGCGTTTCTAGCTGATGATGCAGGTCCCCATACTGCTATAGCTGTATCGAGTCTATTCTCTTTAGGGATGCGATCTTGATCCCACATTTTTGCACCCTTAAGTGGGTATCTCAGTTCTGTTTGCGAAAGGCTTTTAAAGTCACTATCAGCTAATATATCCTTATAACCGTCATTAATTAGCTTGATTACTTCTGAATCCAACACACCATTTTTGAGTAAGTGATCTTTAATTAATTCTTTTACATCGTCAGCAGCATTACCCGTCTGAATCTTATTTTCACTTAGTTCATTAAGCTTGCCAGCAATATTACCCAATCTATTATCAATACACTTTAATGCCGTTGATTCAGAATCTTGATTACCCTCAAGTAAAGCAATCATGTTATCTAATTGAACCAGCGCTTTTGTATTAGGCTTAAACTGAGCGGCTATTTGGGTTGATAAAGCAGATATGTCCCTCATAGTTTGTACAGTTAGCTTACCTGATTCAGATTCTAAATCCTGATTAACGCGAGCCATAACAAGATTAATCGCATCTGCTGGGGAGCTCGAATTACCTTTATAGCCAACCATTGAAGGTTCTTTATTAGTATAATGCGCATATTTATTCCCTCCCCAACTGCTTAATTGCTTCTTACCTTCAGGTGTACTATTTACCACAAAAATAAATTCTAACAGCTTCTGAAAAGTCACTAATTGATAAGTTTTTTGAGAATCAGACTCAAGCGTTTTGTGAATAGCTGTTTCTGCAATTTTAGCTATCGCATCATTATCGTTAGCAGGCTTTTTAGTGGTGCTCATTTGTGCTTTCACATCTGTAACAAGTGTACTAAATTTCTCAACTTCTTTTTGTGTAATAGGGCTTTCGATTAATTCCCCCCGTTCATGAAGTTCATGAGTACTGTCAATCGAAACACGGCGCGATGTTAATCCTTCGAGCAGGTCATCCCTGTGAGTTTTATCAAGTTTTTTATTTTCCTCACGATATTCGACAGGTTCTAAATGTTTCGGCCCACCCTCAATTCTAGCAGTAACCGTCACTGCATTTGCAGTCAGTGAAAATCGCCTTTCACCCGGATCAAGCGGGTTAAGATTATCAACAGAAGCTCTTTTAGTATCAATAGTTTGAATGGTATGTGTAAGGCTTGCATTCGTAACAGCATTAACCATGTTAATACACCTTTATGATTTTATATGTAAAAATTTTAGGTCAGATATTAAAATCGGCTGTCTGAATTACACTTGCAAAATATGGCTAGTGAAACCAATGTCTTCTCTAATTAATTGCGGCTGAGAGTCTTGTTCATACGAGATTAAATCTATTTTTATTTTTTTTGCGACCCCTAAAAGGTTTTGTAAAACATTGTTAAACTGAATAAACGTAATATTTTCCACTTGGCTTATATATGACAAAACTAAAGAATAGGATGGTAAGTCAACGCCAATAGATGCACCGCCAGTATAACCTTGATCAAGATTCATTTTTAAACAATTTTCATAAATCTGAATATGATTATCGAGTGGCATAGGGAGAATATCTAAAAAAACACGAAATACTTCTGTAGCAGGCTCAGCGACTAATGTCATTACTGTCTCGTCTTCGCTCATCATCCGACAGTAACCATCATCACTTAACTGAATTTTCGCACCTAGTGACCCGCTCATTTCAGCTAGCCAATGACCCATTTGTTCGTGTGCACATCGCATTATTATCCCCTTTACGATATTAGATAAAACAGCTTCTATAAGGCGCTCATTGATTACCAACCTCTATCCATCAAAACAACTAGAAATTGATAATAATATTTACCGTTAGTTAAATTTTTAAGCTTATATCTGTAGTAGCAAAATCAAATGAATAGTTTCGAAACTATTCTCGAGCAACTGCCACACATCAGTATAAATTTAACAAATAACTGAATATGACGTCTCAATCACATCTAAAAAATCGGGCAGAAGCACTTATTGACGCTCTAGCATCTGAATTTGGCATTCGGCATACCGCTGCTAATGGAGAAATCAATATGACGATTGACCATATTCATCTGGAAATCAAAAGCAGAGCAAATCTAATGGTGCTTTATACAAGTATTCATCAAGTACCTGCCGAAGACATCTTAGATATCTATAAAAAATTACTGTCGTTAAGTTGGAACAAAAATACATACTTTCAGGAAGGTATATCTATTGATAAGGCATCTGATATCCTCTATTTATCAAAAAAAGAATAGAGACACAATCACTGTCTAATCATGATTTTCTGCTGTCAGTTGAAGATTTTTTAAACACGTGTGAATATTTTTCAAAAGAGTGCTCTAAGTTCGTGCCATCCCAAGAAAAAAGCCACTATAGATCAGACAATCCGTATTCAAAACCCCACCACTCGATGAATAAAGAAGCCTGATATGTATTTAAAGCTGATGCAGCCAGTGTATTTATTCACTTTTTTATTATTTTCTTCCAGTGTGATGGCAAATAAAATGCCATGGTCAGGCAAAGACAATTTCTCACTCATTAGTAACAATGAATCGTTGGCAGAAGTACTTAAAAATTTCGCGAATACCTACGATGCACCTGTTTTTGTAAGCACCAAAATCAGCGGTAATGTAAACGGAAAATTTCCGAGTATCACGGCAAAGCTATTTTTAGAAAAAATGTCGGATGTCTATGGCATTAATTGGTATTACGATGGCAGTATTTTGTATTTTTATCGTAATGATGAAATCGAAAATCAGTTATTACAACTCGATCATATAAAACCATCAACACTGCGTTACAACTTGCACGCATTGGGGATTTGGGACCATCAATACAACTGGAAAGAGCTACCTGACAGTGGATTAATTTACTTATCTGGTCCTCCTAGAATGGTTGAAATCATTACTGAAACCGCGGCAATGATGGATGCAAGGGCAAAGGATCAAATGGAATCCACCTATACCGTTAAAATATTTCCATTAAAATACGCCTCTGCTTATGACCGCGCTCTCACCTTTCGCCAAGAATCCATGGAAGTCCCCGGTGTTGTCACCATGCTAAAGCGTCTCGTCAGTGGTCAAAATACCGTACGCCGACCATTACCTGATGAATCATCTGGTGTAGAAAAATTAAAAGGGAAAGGCATCAACAAAAAAACAAAAAAAGATGATGAGACTGCCATCGGTAATCCTGGGGAAAAAGCCACGATTGAAGCCGACATTCGCAGTAATGCCGTCGTGGTTTATGATTTAGCGTCCCGCATGGAAATTTATGAAACGTTAATTGAAAAACTAGACCGACCCGTGGATCAAATTGAGATTAGCGTCAGCATCATTAATATCCGCACCAACAAAATAGAAGATTTAGGCGTGAGCTGGCGAGCCGGTTCTAAAAGCAATGGTATAACAGGCTTTGGTGATATGCCCGATGGTGCTGAGCCAGACGGGGCAGGCATTGGGTTAGCATTAGGCAATGGCGTTTCTTTCTCAACAGTATTAAATAGTGCGAGCAATCATGTATTTGCGCGTTTAAACATGTTAACCGAAGAAGGTGAAGCTCAAATACTATCAAGACCTTCTGTTGTGTCGACCGACAACATGGAGGCTATTTTAGATAATAGCTCTACCTTTTATGTAAGAGTGGCCGGCAAAGATGAAGTTGACCTATTCCCGATATCAGTGGGCTCTGTATTAAAAGTGACTCCCCATGTGATTAAAGATAATAACCAAACCAGTATTCATCTTGAAATCAATATTGAAGACGGACAACAAACTCAAGACAGAGTCGACAATATTCCTACGATACAAAACAGTACTATTTCTACTCGCGCCATTGTTCAAGAAAATCAAAGCTTACTTATTGGCGGCTATCACTTCGATACAATGGTCAGCAGTGAAAGTCGTGTGCCGATACTCTCTAGTATTCCTATATTTGGTAATTTATTTAAGCGTACACACGAAGAACATACGCGTATGGCACGGTTGTTTTTAATTACGCCACGTCTTATTAGCAGCCAAACGCCAATAGAACATGACTCAGTGGCAGACAGCTCAATTTCAACTGATGACATTAAAAGCCAAAAGAAAATGGGTATGACATTACTTAATGACAAAGTTAGACCCGCCAGTTGCCATGAACTTCAACATTTAAAGCACTCTAGTGAGCCTAATATTATTATACCGCCTTACTGTATTGAAAAAGAGCCATTAGATCATCATGGAGAATCACATCATGAATAAATGGATAATTAAATTTTTAACGGGAGCCCATCAAGGCGCCGAAATCCCATTAAAAGACGGCGACTACAAAATTGGATGCGCCGACACAGACGATCTCACTCTTACAGATGCAGCATTAGTCGCACATCACTTTACTTTACACTTAAATGAAACTTCTGCCGAAATATCGTTACCCAAAGAAAGTAATCCTATATTTATTGGCGATAACGCAACAAAGCCACGTAATCATGAACAAGACAATAACGAACGATACCTTGTTATCTTTCCACAAATTATATCTGTGGGGACATTAAAAATGGTAATCGGTCTCAAGACTGAAAATTGGCAGAACGTCAGCTTACCCGGCATAAATTTTAAACAAGAAACAGATACTACAGATAATCACTCAATCAGTAATACATCAATCAACAAAGACGATAAAAATCGAAATAAGACAATAAAAAATTCAATTTATACAGGTTTATTTATCACACTGGCCTTAGCCAGTATTATGATTTTTAAAGAAGATCAAAACGACAAAAAAGAAGACATAATCTATCTCACACAAGCCCCGAAATGGGAGCAAGTAAAAGGGACATTTAAATCCGATTACTTAATTTTTAATGAAAATGAACATGGGGCTGAAATAAAAGGTCGTTTAAGAAATCAATCTGACTTAACTCAATTAAAAACAATAATGGAACTGGCAAATATACAAGCAAAAATAGATATCATTATTGATGAAAATCTAAAGCAATTGTTATATCAAAAATTATCATCCCTTAAAGAAGACAGTATTAACGTCGTATTAGGGGAAAACCCAGGTGAACTAATTGTACAAGGCACTACAAATAAATCAGAACAATTGAAAAATATAATTAACACAGAAAAAGAAAGTAACACAAATATTTTAAACATAATTAACAATACAGAACTCGAAAATCAAGTATCAATTCCTCGTAATATTCGAATGGGATTAAACGTGCGCAGTGTCAACATAGGCAGGACTCCATATTTTATTACCGATGATGGACAAAAATTTGTTAACGGCAGCACCTTATTAAGTGGCCTGATTATCGACGACATCAATACACAATATATTCAATTAAAAAAAGGTGAAGAGATATACCTTCATCAATTGGGAGCGAACTAAATGATATCGCTAAACAACGGCTCCAAAAGTAGTGACCAAAACCCGATAGATGATTCCGATTATTTAACGCAAGATTTTTATAAGTATTTAAATGCATTAAAAGAAGATGCACTTAAAAAAACCAAGACAGGCCTAACACCAAAAGATTACGATCAATATTCTAAACTATTAACGTGTTATTCGGCTGCACAAGCAGCTATAAAACAACTAACGAGCTAATCAGGAGATTATCATGGCTTTGGATTTCAATGGAATAAGCACTGCACTTAATAAGGCAGTTACAACCGCTCAAAACGAACTCGACACACTTAAAGATGCCAATCTTCACGATCCTACCGAGATGTTGAAATTTCAACAAAAAGTAAATGAATGGACCATTGCTACTAATTTACAAAGCACAACCATTAAAGCACTAAAAGATGCCTTGCAGGGCGTTGTTCAAAAAATGTAATAGGCAAAGAATATGAGCATAAAACAATCATTTCCTAAACAAGCATTAACTGAACTGGCTTTTACCTGTGCGACAAATGGGCTCACTGAAGCGTGTTACAGCATCAGTGAGGGTATCGCAGCGATCTATGAAAGTAGCCCGCTGCCGTTTCTGTTAAAAGCCGTATCACAATTAAACTCAAACAAACCGTTGGTTGCGTTAAAGTTACTTGAAGACAATGCATTGCCATTGGATCCTGAAAACCCAACTATTAAAGTATTGATTGGTTATGCTCACATTTGCTCCGGGCATTATGAAAAAGGCTATTCATTACTAAAGCCATTGTCTAATGAATCCGCAAACAATGATCAACCCTCTCGAGCTCTGGCTTTAGAATTCTTAGCCGCGTAGAAAGTAGGAAAAAATATGATCGAAGCCACAAGTGCATCCGCAGCGACTGCTTTACCCAATAACAGCTCAGCGTTGGATTTCACCGAAACATACAGCAGTGAAAGTGAGCAGAAATTTAGAAATGCTGTTGAGAAAAGTGAGCACTGTGATCCATCTAATAATGCTAACTGCATGGACAATCGAATATTAGAAGGTATGCAACAGTTAAAATCTGGTTATGACGATAAAGTCAGCGCGATAAATGATGCCGTAAATATTGGTCAGCTGACGGTTCAAGATGTGATGAAACTGCAATTAGAAATCGCCAAGCTGCAAATGCAAGAAGAGTTAATGGCAAAAACAGCCAGTAAAACGACTCAAAATGTTGATACGTTACTTAAAAGCCAATAGCAATATTAGAGATAAGATTATGATTGCTCGACTGTTTATATATTTTGCTTTTTTTGTCTTTCTTACGGGCTGTAAAACTGAGCTCTATGGAGGGTTAAGCGAAAAAGAAGGCAACCATATGTTTGCTATATTATATAAAGCCGGTATTTCTGTGGATAAAAAGACAGACAAAGACCGTTTTATTACTCTTTTGGTCGAAAAGGAGCAAAGTGCATCAGCGATCGACACTCTTAATAACCATGGCTATCCAAAAGATCACTTTACCAATTTAGGCGATGTTTTTTCAAAAGAAGGCTTGATTTCATCACCAACTGAAGAAAAGGCCCGACTAATATATGCACTTTCTCAAGAGATTTCTTCAACCTTATCCCAAATAGATGGCGTGTTAACTGCTCGAGTGCATGTAGTCATGCCAGACAAATCAGAATACGGGAAAGAACCAAAACCCACGAGCGCATCTGTTTTTATAAAGCACACGGCCGAAACAAATCTTGATTCACTCACGGGAAAAATTAAATTATTAGTTGCAAACAGTATTGTCGGGCTAACCGAAAAGCAAGTTAGCGTTGCGCTGTTTCCTTCATCATCAAGCCAAACCAATATTATTCAAGACGATTCTATATCTATGGTAGTGGTTATAATGTGCACCATACTTATTATGGCATTACTTGGATTAGCTGGTTGGTACGCTTACAGACAGTATTTACTAAAGCGTAATGATACTACAAAAACGAATCCTGAAGCGGGTCAAGCGGCATGAGATGGCTAAGCGATATCAAAAATCCTGATCTCGCTATAGCCTATAGTAAGCTATGTAGTTTTAGTGTTGCCGATATTGATTATTCATGGCTGGACACGCTTACAATCGGACATTATTTAAAACAGTACCCAATAAATACTATCAAAAATCCATTCATCAATCGTATTATTTTTAATGAGCTCAACATATCCTGCACTGAAATATCGAAGATTGATCAGCCAATTGATCCATTATTTTTAATGGAAAGAAGTAGCCTTTTAAAACTACTGAGCTTATTGGGTTCGATTCAATTTCAACAGTGTATCTCTCATACCATTTTGTCGAAAGACTTAGCCAACCTTAAAAATAATATTGGGCTTGATCAATATGAATTTGCAATTAATTTTGGGCGACTTTATACACTACCCAAATTAGCCAAAAAAGATATATTAGAAAAAATATTCGAAATTGATCAGCTAAGAGCATTACAGTGCGCGGGTGCACAAACTCTTTTTAGTGCGATTAAAAAACCTGACAACACTGCTTTTAATATCATAAAGTATAAATTACCTACATACATCGCTGAATATCTATCAACGGATCATACTTGCGAACCTCAATACAACGTGCGAAATAAAGCCGTTAAAATCGCGAAGGACAATGCTATCGCATGCTATCACTTACTCGCATAACCCTAACCCAAGCCGATATAACAGCCTATGATAAAGTCATACCAGCTAACTTGGTTATCGCTTCACGAACAGCTAATAACATCATTGAAGATGCAATAAAGGCTGCTAATAAAATTACGCATGACGCTCAGAAAAATTATCAATTAAAGTCTGATCAAGGTTACAACGAAGGCCAAAAACAATGGGAAATACAAAAAGCCGTGGACATTACGAAGCTTAATATAGAAATCAAGCAACATATTATGACTTTACATGAAAAGCTAACCAATAATGTGCTACAAATTACTCAAAAATTAGTGGGTTCATTAAATGAAACTGATCTGTTAAGGGGTTTAGTTAACCAAGCCATTGATCAATTATCAACTGAATGTGTACTGAATTTAAGAGTATCACCTGAAAATTCTGAAACAGCAAAACAAGTCACTCAAAATATATTAGCTGATCATCCTACACTAGAAGGATTCAATATTATTGTTGATCCTAGATTATCAGAGTCGGACTGCTTACTTGAGCACCCTGATGGCACACATGACATTAGTGCACGTACACAGCTCAATAGCCTAACGGATATATTAAAATAAATAGAAAAATGAAGAGCAAAATTAAGAGCAATAACACTATTGCTTTTTTTGCATTCTTTCTATCCAGCCAAACACTTCTGCAACGGCATCAATCAAATGATCCGGCACAAACTGATCAACTTCGACCTGGGCTAACAGTGCTCGTGCCAAAGGCACATTTTCGATAATAGGAATGCCCTCTTCCTGTGCGATTCTTTTTATCTTAAACGCAACGGTATCCACACCTTTAATGGTCATTCTCGGCAAGTGCGTCTCACCTTTTTTATAATACAAGCCAATGGCTACATGGGTAGGGTTTGTAACCAACACACTGCTGCCCGATACCTTTTGACGGGTGTCTGAATTTAAAAGTTCTTTGTGAACGCTCTTTCTCTGAGATTTTATTTCTGGATTACCTTCTGTTTCTTTATATTCACGCTTAATCTCATCTTTCGACATCTTAAGTTCTTTAATGTGTTGTGCTTTTTGAAAAATATAATCTACAACAGCAACGATAATAAAGGCCACGACGCTGTTTAGTAATAGTAATAACACCATCTGACCAAGTAATGGAAGTAAGCATTGCTTACCACAGTTTGGTAACTTCACAAGATCCTTAATATTACTTTCAATAACCAAATACACTAATATTGATAAAAATATTATTTTTATCATGGATTTAATGAATTCGAAAAAATTCTTCATAGAAAAAATTTTCTTAAAACCGGATACAAAACTTATTTTTTCCATTTTTGGTTTAATAGGCTCCGATACAAAAAGCGCACCTATTTGAAAAAAATTAGACATAATGCCAATAACAAATAATAGAAAAAGCAGCGGCACGGATAATATAATTGCTTTAGACAATAAACCATCAAATACAAATTTAAGCGCATCAATAAATGGGAGATGATAATACTGAGAGGGTAACGTAACCATATCGCTCATCATCTGAATATACATATCGCCTGTTATCCAGAAGTAAAACACTAATGCGCTCAGCATCGATGCTGATACCACTTCTTTACTATTAACGACTTGCCCTTTCTTCCTTGCATCATTTAATTTTTTCGGTGTAGGACTTTCTGTTTTTTGATCCATAAAATACCTAAAAAACTCCATCCAACGAGTGAAATATATTGGGTAAATTCCTTAAATGTTCACCAAATAGTCCTATTAAAACAGTCAAGTAAATCATAAGCACGGCAATGGCCACTGCACTTTTAATTGGCATTGCTAAAAAGAATACATTGAGCTGTGGGGAAAATCGGCTAATTAACCCCAGTCCAAATTCACTTAAAAACATAGCGATGATGGCCGGTGCAGCAAAAATAACCGTAAGGTTAATTAATATATCCATTTGCTTAATAAAAAATAATGGCGCATCTGAATTCAACCAATCTGGCACATATGACGTCACTGGCCAAGTCACATAACTGGCATACAGTGCAGACAAAAACAACATAAACATACCCGACACGAAAAAAACAGTTGTCACTGCCTGTACTAAAAGTATGCCAATGGGTGATGCTTGACTACCGGATAAAGGGTTAAGTGAACTGGCCATGGTTGAACCCCGCTGGTTATCAATAAAAAATCCCGCTGCCTCAATTGCCCAAAATGGAATCGTTGCAAGATAGCCAATCACCACGCCAATAAAGACTTCTTTTAGAATAATTAGCATGACGCTTGTAACATCCAGCTTGATACCTTCTAGCTGATGATCAATGACAGGAAAAACCATTAAAGCAAGACTGGCCACAACGCCATTACGAATCAAAGCGCCACCCATAACACTCTTACCCATGAAAGGGAGCACTGCAAAGGTTGCCAACATACGCGGTAGCAACAAGGTATAAGTAAAGAATGTTGCTTTTAAAAGTTCGAATTCCATATCAGCCTAATGCCGGTATAGCTTGCAGTATCTTGAGTGCAAATTGGTAAATCTCCATACCTAACCATCTTGCGGTAAAAAATATGGTGATCGTAATGGCCACTAATTTAATCGCAAACGCCAATGTTTGCTCTTGTATTTGTGTAAGTGCCTGAAACAAACTAACCAATGTCCCCACCAGTGACGCAACAATAATAGGCGGCATAGATAAAAGCAGAACAAGCATTAGCGCCTGATATGTATATTGAATAACATCGGACTCTATCATTGGTAGGTCAACACTAAGCCATGTATTAATCGAGCCCAACCATCAAGCAATACAAATAATAGTAGTTTAAATGGCAACGATATGGTCATGGGCGAAACCATCATCATACCAAGCGCCAAGAGAATATTTGAAATAATTAAATCAATAACAATAAAGGGCAAATATAATAAGAATCCAATTTCAAATGCAGATGTTAGCTCACTCACAGTAAAAGCTGGAATTAAAACCATAAAACTGTCGTCTGTCAGTTTGGCGGCATATTCTTCTGGCCATAGTGCAGCCGCATTTTTTAAAAAGAAATCCGTCTCTTTAGGGCTAGTATGCTTTTTTAGAAATTGTTTAAATGGAATACTGCCGTCATCAATTGCTTCGACAAATTCATCGCTGTTTTCCCAAGAAAATTCTTTATCTGACAAACTGTCATGAATCGCATACCCAACAGGGGCCATAATATATATCGAAAGAATAATGGCCAAACCATAAATGGCCATGTTTGGTGGGATTTGCTGTATACCCAGCGCGTTTCTTAATAAACCAAAGACCACCGCTAGCTTAACAAATGATGTTGTCATCACCGCTAAAAAAGGCACCAATGCCATAGCAGACAGCGCCAATATAAGAAAAAACGGATCCGGTAAATTATTCACACCGATGCCACTTTTACTTCTTCAACTGTCCCACTATGATTAAGGGCTGATTGCCCTTTAGCCAAAGCTACAACTTGAACACCTAATCGGTTATCGACTTCTACTAACCGGCCTTCTCCAATTCTTGTACCATTAACTTCTATCGAAACTAAACTACTGATGTCTTGATTTAATTCAAAGACATAACCTGGATTGACAGCTTCTAGTTCCGAAATTGGAATCTGCTTATGGCCACAAATAAAATCAACATTCAGTTCGATTTCAGAGGTTTCAATCAAGCTTTTATCTGATTCTTTTTTCATAGATCTTCCGTCTAGTTTTTTAATAATTGAAAATATTTTAAGATCAACACTGTGGGCTTCAAGCCATTGATCAGCACATATTAATTGACAAACACCACCCTTAAAGTTCTCTTTTTCAACAAAAATAATGTCATGAATATTTATATTTTTAATAAGTTGTAATGATAATCGAGAAGACCCTATCGATAACTTTGTTTGTACTGAATAATAAAATCGACCTTTTAATGGGATTATTTCACGAGCCGCATTAAGTCGATCTACAAATTCACTTAAAATAGAATCTTGTGCCTCTAAGGCAAAATCATATGACTGATCACTTATCTGTAAATTAAGATAAGTAGCATGTCTATAATTACTCGATGATAAATTTTTATGAATATTTACACCTTCTACTACTATCTCTTTTTTAAACCCTTGTTCGAACAAGTGCATGACTGGTTCTAAAAAGTGTTGAACTCTAATATTTAGTAGCTCGACTGGCCAAGTTTGAGCCGATTTAAAATCGCCCATAAAATCGATGAATAAATTCTGTGGTAAATACAGCGAAAAAGTTCCCTCGCCAGTATTAAAGGTCACTACAATAATCCAGCTTGAACCATCAAAGCCCAACCCTGCATTTAATGTCATGGTGTTGTGATTCAATTCGAACATAACCGGAGTTTGCGCCAATACATTTATTAATCGAATACTGGCTGGCTCAAAATAGGGATACTTTAAACTAGGTAACACATCAAAATGATTCATCATGATTCATCTTCATCAGGTAAAACGTAATGGCCTTTACTCTCTCTATCAGACTGATCAGTAAGATCCATATCAATTCTTACCATCATGTTAGGTAACTTTGACTCCAAGCTATATTGAATATCTTGCCGTGCATTGATGACTTGATTAAAGACATCTGCATTGGTTGTTTTGACCAACATTGATAGCTCACCACCTTGACGAGAGACTTGAATCTCTAATCCAGCGGTACCTTCACCGGACAGTCGAATAGTCACCGTCTTTTTATCTAAAATACCAGACAATTTTGGTAAAATTTCTGCCTCCATGGATTGAACAAGGTTAATCTTACTTACTAAACCTGACTGATTAGATTCATTGATACGAACATTACTTTTAGTAAAATCAGTGTGATTATTCACTAACTGCACGCGACTGCCATCCATGACATTGACCTCATCTAAAGCATCTTCTTTCATGGATAAATTTGATATTAGTGCTCTTATTGAATCGTTTAAAGACAAACCATTCGTTTTTTCTGGGTGATTAATAGCCCTATTTTTTTCTATTCGAAAAGGGTTTTCTAAAGATTGGAATAAAGGGACATGGCGACCAATACTCATAGTATTAAATAGATTTTTATCAAACGCTTGATCAATTACATTGTCTTGAGAAACTGCTTTTTCAAATTTCGCTTGCTGCAACTCAAATACTAATAATTCTAAAGGTTTTAATAATTGCTTATTACCCAATGGCATTGACAATTTGTCTATACCTTGCTGGCCTGTATTTTTATTAGATTGATTTGTATCGAAATATACATTCAATGAAGATAGCTTACTCATATAGCTGCATACTCCAATGTCTTAATGGGCTTAAATTCTTCTAACTCTAAATCCTCTAAATACTGTATTTTTATACTTTCTGTATGTCTTTCTAATTCTGTTATATATTCAAACTTATCGATTGCTTTTTGGGCCTGTATTAATGTTCGTACACCTATTTGCCATTGATCATAAGCAGAGTCTTGTGCTTTTTTTTGTTTTCGAACGTTCATCTTAAGATCTGTTTCACTGCCCCGTAGACCGCTTACTTTTTCATTCATTAAATCAATATCAACGAGTGTGACTAATTCTCCTAACACCTGTGAAACAAGCATGTCTTCTTTTTTTAAGCGATAGTCATGAAACTCTTTAACATCCACTTTAGACTGCTCATAATCCTTCATTGCCTGCTGATAACGCGCATTTAGTTTTGCTTCTTTTAACCTAGCATTTAAGTGTTTAATTTTTTTTATTTTTGTTATCTTTTTAAACATCATTAACCTAATACCCTTTGCATACTGTCTAAGGCATCATCAAAAGCCACTTTTTCTGTTATTGATTGTTTTAAAAATGCTTTAATCGATGCATTTTTTTCAAGTGCTAGATCCGCCATCGCATCACTGCCTGGCTGGTACTCCCCAATTTTTACCAATATATCAATTTCTTCGTACTTAGCTAATAATTCTCTTAGCTTTCCGGCTTGTAACTTATGCTCTTGTGACACAAGATTATCCATTACCCGACTAACACTGGCTAAAACATCAATGGCCGGATAATGGTTTTCGATTGCCAGTTTTCGGGATAACACAATGTGTCCATCCAAGATGGACCGTGTTTCATCCGCAACCGGCTCCGTCATGTCATCACCTTCAACCAATACGGTATAAAATGCCGTAATCGAACCTTTATCATTTTGACCCACGCGTTCCATTAACTTAGGTAAGTTTGCAAAAACAGACGGTGGAAATCCTCTTCGCGTGGGCGGTTCGCCTGCAGCCAAACCGATTTCACGCTGGGCTCTGGCAAAGCGCGTTACGGAGTCCATTAATAGCAACACTCGCTTGCCTTGATCTCGAAAATATTCTGCAATGGTTGTCGCCACCTGGGCGGCTTTAACGCGTTCCATTGCTGGCCTATCTGACGTGGCCACCACGACGACTGATCGCTTTAACCCTTCTTCGCCTAAGTCATGTTCAATAAACTCTCTTACTTCTCGACCACGCTCACCAATTAAAGCAATCACTGTGACATCGGAATCTGAGCCCTTTACCAACATAGACATGAGCGTACTTTTGCCACCGCCAGCCGCTGCAAAAATGCCAAGGCGCTGCCCCTCTCCACAGGTCAGCAAACTATCAATCGCTTTTACCCCCATGGCGAGTGGACGCTCGATGAGTCGACGAGTCATGGGGTCAGGGGCGCTATTTAATACTTTACGTTTTTCACACGTGCTAATTGATTGACCATTTAAAGGCTCACCCAAACCATTTAATACATTGCCAAGCAATTCAGGTCCCACACCGACTTCATGCTCTGCACCTGTGGGAATGACTTCTGTATTGATGGATACGCCGTACATTTCACCAATGGGTGTCAGTAATGCAATGGACTTGGAAAGCCCTACCACTTCCGCTAATAGACGATTTTTTTGACCTGGGGTTTGCAAATAGCAAAGCTCACCTACTTCAACACCTGGCACAACGGCTTTAATAATGGTGCCAACAACTTCTGTGACTCGCCCATATACCCTGACAAGATTGGATTCTCGAATGACAGGTTTTATCCGATCGGAAAACCCCATCAACACATCCAATTCATCTTGATAATTTAGCTCGGTCATATTCATAACTTATTGCAACTTTTGAAAACTTAGTGATACCAAACACTAGAAAGTTGCGGTGGCAATTCAATAAATTATAAAAAGAACGTTAAGGAGCCTAGCTTGTCTAGCATCATTCAAGGACACATCAATAGTGCAGCCTTACAACCCAATACGTTTGTTACGCAAGCCTCAAATGTAAAAGGTCAATATAAGGGCCAAAGCGTCACATTAGCCCCGACTAATCACCTTCAAGCCATTTTAAATGCCGCTGAAGAAGCCACAATGCAGGCCAGTGAAAAAGCAGAAAAGAAACTGAGCAATAGAAAAGCACAAGAAAGAACGAGAGACATTCCTATTTCAGTTAAAAAAATACAAGAGTACTTGCAAAAATTACCGGATTTAGAACGTAAAAACTCAGTACAGGAATTTGTAAGTAAACTACTGCAAAACCCAAATTTGGCTTATGAAAAACTCAAGCGATATAACGCAAAGAATACAAAAGGGGATCTGTTGTTTTCTGACGATCCGTCACTGCAATTTGCAGCATTAAGTATCTTAAAAGATGCCATCACGGGTCAAGAAGGATTAGATGACTTAAAACAAGAGCTCGACAACGCGCTTGCCAATGAGCTTGATTTGAACGGCCCAGCAATCATTTCGGGCATTAATATTTCACAAGCCGCCGAGCAACATTCAAATTCAGTCAGCACACAGTTTTTAAGAAATACCTATCGTGACTCAGTACTTGATTATCAAGGCCTGACCAATACCTATCGCAATATCATCAAAAATCACGGGGAAGATAACTTCGATGAAATTCGTGCATTTCTGTTAAGCGCTCTCAGTGCTGATATGAATGCGCAAGGCTCTTCTATTCCCATCGTAAAACTCACCGTCATTAACGATGATATGTTTTATCTTAAAGTACTCGGCGGCATACATGATCAATGCAGTATGTTGATTTTAAAAATGAAGACCTATTTTCATCAACAATCAATTGAGAGTGGGCAAATGCTTATGGCATATATACTGGATATTAAAGAAGAGACATGGTTACAGCCTGATCAGTTTTTTAATGTCACGCAATCAATGGGCTTATCCAGCAATCTATCTCACCGCCTGTATTTTTTAACCGAAATACACAAACTATTGCGCCTTATTCCTCTAAAGGCTTATGCCGATTCAAATGATCGAGATACGCTTCTGCAAACCTCGCAAGAGGCATTGAATGAAATAATTGAGCTGCTTGAATCTTCAAACGAAGAAATGGATCATTAACATGCCAGAAAACATTGCCGTACTAAACGTGACAGAATTCATTAACCGCACATTTGGCATAACGAATATTGAAATACAACATGATCAGCCTTTAGCGCTCACATTTGGCAATGATTACACGATCATGTTTGACTTCCACCACGACACAACCCAGCTGTCGATACTCAAACAAGTAAGCGATTATGATACACAGTCATCGATCCTAAAATTATTAGAGTTATGTCACTTTGATCATCATCATTCTTTTACACTTCAACCGGGTTACTTAACGGATAATATTTTAAGTGTTTGTGCTCATATTCCATCAGAAAAAATGACACTCCCTGATATTCACAAATACTTCGACACACTGTTTATGACACTCGATACCGCTGTCACTCAGGGTCTCACATCATGATCAAACCAGCCGGCACAAACCAAGGCTTTGAGTACACCCTTGCAGATGCTTGGAACTCTAGTCTCCCCAATATCGAGAAAAAATCATTGCCCACAATGGGGCACCCAACAGAATGCCACATGGCATCACTGTTTAAGCCCAAAACCTTCGAAAGTAGGCTCGAATCCCTATCAAAGCCCATTATTAGTGATACACATTTGCTTAACCCATCGCAGTTCAAACGAGTAGGAGAAGACACACTGAGTATATTAAGCAACATCAATATACCCATCGATGATGTCATCAACGTGTTGCAAAGCCATCAAGACAATAACGCGATTTTAAGTACTTACCGCAGCCTATTAATTCAAATATGAGTCTCTCATGAATCACATTACACCAGCCGTATTAAAAGATGAAAATTTGCAATGGCTCTCGGTATTAGCCTTTATGTATTTCCAACAAAATCAGTACAGTAAAGCTTTGCCTTTATTAGAATTTTTACATAAACACGATGTGTTTAAACTCAGTGTCGATATTCAACTGATTCAATGCCTGAATGCATTAAAGTATTTTGAAAAAGCTCAATTGATCATTCATAAGTGTTTAAACCACCCTCTGTCTGATGAACATCAATCCGTATTGACAACATTACGCAAACTAAACCAGTTGACATCACGTCAGCATGCCTTAAAACAGAGTACCCTTTGTCATGAATAATCGAATATTAAGAGTACTTACGGTAATAGGTAAGCGAAATGACATTTTTTTAGCCTTATTATTAATTTCCATTATTTTTATGATGGTGCTACCACTTTCAACGATCATCATCGATGTGCTGATTGCCCTTAATATCGGCATATCAGTCACGTTACTGATGCTCGCAATATATATTAAAACACCACTCGAATTGTCTGCCTTCCCCTCATTATTACTGTTGACGACACTCTTTCGGTTAGCCCTTTCTATCACCACTACACGCTTAATTCTGTTACAAGCGGATGCCGGTGACATTATTTATACATTTGGCAACTTTGTAGTTGGCGGTAATTTGATTGTTGGCTTGGTTATTTTTCTTATCATTACCATCGTTCAGTTCTTGGTCATAACAAAGGGCTCGGAGCGTGTCGCAGAAGTGAGCGCTCGATTCTCACTAGATGCCATGCCAGGCAAGCAAATGAGCATTGACGGGGACATGCGTGCAGGTGTGATTGAAGTCGAAGAAGCTCGCACTCGCCGTGCCCTAATCGAACAAGAAAGCCAGCTTTATGGTTCGATGGATGGCGCAATGAAGTTCGTCAAAGGAGACGCCATTGCAGGCATTATTATTATTGTCGTCAATATACTAGGGGGCATTTCAATTGGCGTATTCCAAAATGATTTATCCACAGGGGAAGCGTTAGAGATTTATTCCATATTAACCATTGGTGACGGCTTAATCGCACAGATACCGGCGTTGCTTGTTGCGATGACAGCTGGTTTTATTGTCACCCGCGTGCCTACAGGTGATGACAGTGATTTAGGGAATGATATTGGTTTCCAAGTTGTAAGACACCCTAAAGCGTTAATGATTGGCGGCGCCTTACTTTTTTCCTTTTCACTGATTCCAGGGTTTCCCACCTTTACATTTATTACGTTAGCATTATTGATTGGCGGCGGTGGTTTTATTTTACAAAAACGCCAATCATCAACCGATGAAGAGGTCATTGATACTAATGCGATCCCTGCCATGGCTCCTGCCGGTTCAAAGAAAACAACGCCTCCCTCAATCACACGAAAAAAACTAGGACAACAAGAAGAGTTCACATACACATTGCCGTTGTTGATTGATGTCAGTGCCGACTTAGAGCACGACTTGCCCGCAGCTGAGTTAAACGAGCACTTATTGCAAGTAAGACGTGCCCTTTATTTGGATTTAGGCGTCCCATTTCCGGGTATGCATTTGCGCTTCAATGAAAACCTATCAAAAGGTGAGTATCGCATTTTAGTCCATGAAATCCCCATTGTGCATGGATACATTTACCCAACCAAACTCATGATTACAGAAAAAGCAGAGCAACTAGAAATCGTTAACATTCCTTATGAAATATTAAAAAATCAATTACCTGGTATCGACCCCCTTTGGGTCGATGTTGAGCACAAAACCAGCCTGACGTCAGCGTCTATTGAATTCATGGAACCCTCAAGAGTGCTTATTTTTCATTTTTCGTTTGTATTAAAACGCTACGCCGAAGAATTTATTGGCATTCAAGAGACCCGTCATTTACTTGAGCAAATGGAAGGTTCCTTCCCTGAACTGGTAAAAGAAGTACAACGCCTTTTACCCTTGCAGAAAATTACCGAAATATTCCAACGCTTGGTCAGTGAGGATATTTCTATTCGTAACTTAAGATCCATACTTGAATCCCTTGTCGAATGGGGCCAAAAAGAAAAAGATACGGTACTACTTACCGAATATGTGAGGGGAACACTTAAACGACACATTAGCTATAAATACAGCAACGGCCTTAATATTTTGCCCGCATATTTATTAGATCAAAGTATTGAAGAGACCATCCGTGAAGGTATTCGACAAACCTCTTCCGGTGCCTACTTAGCACTTGACCCATCTTTAACATCGCAATTTACAAGCAAAGTAAGAGAAGAGGTGGGTGATATACGCCATATACAACACAAGCCAGTATTAGTGGTGTCTATGGATATCCGGCGTTACGTACGAAAACTGCTCGAGCTAGACCTATACGACATGCCCATACTCTCCTACCAGGAGTTAACACCAGAAATCAATATACAGCCAATCAATCGCATCTCGTTACCAACCTCATAACCACAGGCCTTCGGGCCTGATATTTTTAAAAAATTAATTTCGAAACTTAATCCTACGCCTTGTTACCCACCATATAGACAAAGGCAAGTTTCGCCTATCTGTAGGAGCCATCATGCAAGAGACACTGCAAAAGATCAAAGACCTTAAAGCCAAAATAGACAATCTAACAACGGCCTCAAAGAAGCATAACGAGGTGATCGAGGCCATGACATTACAGGCCAACGAATTCCCCGAAGACGTAAAGGCATTTATAGATAACCTTCCTTCGACAATTACTGACAGCATTCATCAGGCGCTTGACCAAGAATTTAACATCTCATTAAGCACCATTAACCCCAAGCCTATTCTATCAAAAGTTAAACGCCCCATACGTGGCATCCGAATTTAACAGGTACCCATCATGAGTAATTTTTCAGGCACGGTTGCTCAAGCAAACCAACCAATCGTTGATGCCGATAATTTATTAAGCAATAAGATTAATGTAAACACCAATGGCATGAGCATCGACATAGCCGCTTTTGAAGTATCAAGACGGTATGTGGAGTCCTATAAAGGCGCCATCGAAAAATACATAACCGCCGTCACGAATAAACACTCCCTTATTGAACAAGGTGGGTTTTATTTAAGCCAAATGCAAGAACACAAAATAAGGGCTGAAAGCAACAGCCAAGGGTATACCAATATGCCTAACGGCATGAAAAACTTCTTAGATCGTCACGGAATTAATTATGACAAAAAGGGAAATGACACAAAACAAAACGATAAAGAATGGCAAGTTAACATTGAATACTTAAACAACTGGATTAAAGGTCGATCAAATGAAGTTGAAACCGATGTCATTAAATTAAACGACATAATTAATAAACAAAATCAATTACTCCAATCCACCACCACAATATTGAAAAAAACCCATGATGTACTAGAAGGTTTAATTAAATCACTTGTTTAACAAAGGAATACTATGGCTAATTTTAACGGCACTGTCGCTGCAGCTAACCGACCGATTGTAGAAGCAGATGCGCTCTTATCAAGAAGATTAACAGGCATTAACACCGGCCACCTCTCAATTGATAAAGCCGCCTTCACAATTGCGACGCTTTATGTTACCTCGTATAAAACTGCAATCGAAAAATATATTTTAGCCGTTAATAATAAACATTCTCTTATTGAGCAAGGCGGCAAGCACTTAGCAAATATGCAGGAATTAAAAACCCGTGTCGAAGGTGGCGGATTACGCGCCGTCTCTGGCGAAATGAAAACGTTTTTAAACCGACATAACATCCCCACTGATCGAAATGGGAATGACAATGACCATAATGCAAAAGAATGGCAAATCAACATTGAATATCTTAATAACTGGATTAAAGGTCGCTCTAACGAAGTTGAAACAGATGTCATCAAGCTGAACGACATCATCAACAAACAAAATCAATTACTCCAATCCACCACCACCATCTTGAAAAAGGCCCATGAGGTACTAGAAGGCCTCATTCGCACACTTGTCTAAATAAAGAGGAAAACATCATGGCTCAAACAGCAGCAACCATCGACAACCTTCCTGAAAATTTTGCCGAAGAAGAACTGGGCAGAATATTAAGCGGCATCAGTCAAGACGGCCGCACGATTCAGGAAATGAAAGGCATCAATACCGAACAAATGGAGGCGCTGTATGGCATCGCTTACAACTATTATTCAGCCGAAAAATTAGAAGATGCCATTCGCACGTTTAGCATGCTGGCTATGCTTAACCCATACGAAAGCAAATATTGGAAAGGTCTTGGTGCCTCACTTCAAGTAAACAAAGCTTATGAAAAAGCGGCCGAAGCCTACGGCATGGCCGCCACAACGGCTGGCATACATGACCCTACACCGCACTTTCATGCGGGTGAATGTTACACCCACTTAAAACTCGTTAAAGACGCTTGCATTGCGTTTGAAATGGCTTGTGACCTATCCCAAGGTAAACCGGAATTTGCATGGGTCGCCAATAAATCTAAGGCTATTTTAAATACATTTAATGAGTTTCAGGCTGCCGTATAGATATATAAACCTATCTGATTCACTCATAAAACGCTCACATCTGACAACCGAACGCTTATAAGGATAAAAACATGACAACCATTAATCCCAGTTATTCCGGTGTTAACTTAAACACCCAGTTTGAAAAACTCGACTTTAAAAATCTAAAAGATTTAATCGGAAAAATCTCCGATATTTTAGCCATAGATACCACAGGTCAAAGTCAATCTGGCAAACCTCAAATTGAAGCACCCAAAGAAGTTCGCAACTACGAAATTGAACTCAGTGCCATCATGAGTAAGATTGCTGAAACCTTAAAAACCAGCGCACTTGATCAAATGGACAAAAACCAAGAGCTACAAAAAGTAAAATTTGAAAAGAAAATGGAAGAAATGCTCGAATGGCTAGAAGAAAGCCGCCAAGCTGAAAAATGGGGAGCCTTTGGTCGCGCTATGAGTTACATCGGCGGTGCACTCGCCATTATTGGTGGCGCGTTATTAATTGCAACAGGTGTGGGCGCAGGGCTAGGTGCCGCACTGATTGTCGGTGGTGTGATTGGTATTACAGATCAAGTTTTAAAAGACACAGGCACATTGCAAGGCGGTATTGCTGGGGGTATTAGCACCTTACTTGAGAAGGCCGGCATGAGCGAGGATGCCGCCAAATGGTTAGGCATGGCTCTTTATTTCGTTATCTTAATTGGTGCATCCGCAGGTGCAGGTGCAGCAGCCGGTACAACCGTCGGCGCTTCAGTTATTGCAAATGCTGGTACAAAAGCCGCAAGTGTTGCTTCTAGTGCAGGCTCACTGGCATTTAGAGCCACCTCTGTCGTGTCAGCAACCGCTGCCAAAGTTGGCTCTTCCGCAAGCAATACTTTAGTCAATACCATGCAAAGTTTAATCAAAACAATGGCCGCCAGTGGCAATATGACTCGCACGGCTATTACGGGAACAACCACAGTGGCAGGCTTAGCAGGCTCTGGCGGTAATCTTGGAGCAGGCATTACAGAATCAGCTTCATTGACTCATCTAGCATCTGCGCAAGAAATTGCCGCCATGATTCACGAAATTGGTTTGTCACTTCAAATGCGAAAAGAAGATTTAGAAGAAGCCATGGAATATTTTTTAAATGCCATTGCGCGTATTACCAATATGATTTCAGGCAAGCAAGAAGTGGCACAAGCCATGGTCTTTATTCGCACAGGAGCATAATTATGTCATTTGAAATTTCAGCATCAATTAAACAAACATTTGTTAGCGAACAAAACTATGACATTAAAATTAACCTTGCAAAATTTGAAGAACAATTTGATTTTATCAAGGACAAATTAAACTTTAATGGTAAACCGAATATAGAGCAGCCAGAGCCCCCTACTTGGCCTGGTGCAAATGGCATGATGAGTGGTATTGGTGAAATCATGTTGCTACTTGCAAAAGTGGGCATTGCACTACGAGATCAGCAAAGAGAACAAACAAAAATTCATCATGACTCTGCCGTACACGCACTCAAAGAAAGCGCGTCGCTCACTCGTGATCAAGCTACGGCCGCTTTTGTCACCGCCATCGTATCATTTGCGTTTTCAGTAGGGTTAAGTGCCATGGGGATCCGTGCTCAAAAAACCTCGAATACTCAAATGGCACAAGCCAATAATCTCAACAAGCAAGCAAGTGCACTGCAACCTAAGGCAGATGCTATTAAATTACAACACGGGCCTCACACTCAAGCAGACACAAAAGTGCTATCTCAGGTCAATACCATGAAAGAAAGTGCTTCAGCACTTCAAGCTAAAGGTGGAATGTCCAGTGCTTATGCAACGACTTATAGTCAAAGCATTATGGCCAGTGGGCAGGTGATCAGTGGGGTTGGCCAAGGAGTCAACTTAACCATGGAAGCCGAGAAAAAAGAAACCGAAGCCGTGAGCCAAACTCACCAAAAAGCGTCAGATCTAGCCTCACAAGATTACCAAGAAATGGAGAAATTCCGCAGTAATCTCGTCAGTTCGTTAAAAGAAATCGTTAACCTCATGAATGAAATAGTGAAAACAACCACACAGGTTTAAAATTTTAGTCATGATGATAAAAGAGCGTTACTCATGTAACGCTCTTTTATAAAAAAGGCTCTAATGCTTCTCTTATTTTAACGCGAGAACGAAACAAACGGCTTTTCACCGCCGAAACACTTTCTCCAATTTTCTCAGAGATCTGCTCATAACTATCCCCTTCAAACACATAAAGTGATAATACGTCTCGACTTCGAGATGGCAGTTTTTCACATTGAAGTTGTAATTCACAAATACGATCAAATTGTTCCATATATTGCTCAGGATTCAATAAATCGGATACATGTTCATCGAGTAAATCATCACTACTGAGGTTATATTTATATTGTGGTGATCGATTATAGTGATTACGAATAAGATTAAACGCAATTCCCAGCAGCCAAGTAGAAAACGTTGACCCGCCATTAAAACTTTTAATGCCAATCAAGGCCTGAAGTAATGTCTCCTGATATAAGTCATCGACATAGGATTTATCGTAGCTATTCTTTTTTATAAAGTTTTCAAGCTTTCCTGAGTATTCTTTAATCAGTTGTTCAAATGATAATGAATCACCATCTTTTGCCAGCATAATTAATTCGGACTCCGTAATGGACTGAAATTTCGGGCGCTTCAAATAAGGGGCTTTAATTGGAAGTGCATTCTCTATAGCTTTATTTTCAACAAATTCTTTTAAATTTGTTGATCGACAAATTTCATTGTTCGCTAAGTTATGAATCTCCATTTCTACAACCCCATATAACCTAAATTAATTTTTAGGTTTCATAATATTTATAATTTTTACGGCCAGCAGGCGTCACTTAATTTCGACGAGAACGTTAGCATAGGATGTGAAAATTCATGGGGGTCTTAAGACCTATTGACATAGGCAGAAATTTAAAGATGTATTATTTGATGACAATTTATCGACAAAACCGAACAAGCGCTTGTTTATAGGCGTAATAGGAAAAAATATTTATAGTCCACAATTTTTCTATTGAATTAGAAAGCATATAAGTGTCAGACAATTTAACGTTTGGATGATGCAGAGGAAATAACAATATCGATTATAAAGTTGCAACTTTTATTTAATTTAATACGTAGCTTTACTAAAGTGAGGTATCGACCACAGAAAGTCGATGACGCTTAACGTAAATATTAGATTAAGACCTAGTACTCATAAATTATAAAAATAGACTAGTGTTGCGCTATGGAGATCCACGTGAAAACAATAAAAATATTAATAGTTGACGACCATCCCATCTTTTCATTTGGCTTAGGTCAAATATTTCAATCAATGTTTTACGAGCCAAAAATCTTATATTGTTCATCTGTTAAGAGTGCACAGGCAATCACGGACGAACATTTAGATTTAGATTGGATATTTCTTGATTTAAGTTTAACCGATACTAATGGAATAGCATTAGTCCATTACTGTCAATCACAAAAATACCTATGCCCAATCATCGTTGTTTCTGCATCCGATGACGCAAATATGCTGTCCCAATGCATCGAGGCCGGCGTAAATGGTATGATGTCAAAGAATGCTAATTCATTAGCAATTGAGGCATGCTTAAGCCAAATAAGACAAAAATCGTTTTATATACAGCCCAATATTCAATCAATTATCTCGAGCCAATCTATTGAGCCCTCTATTTCATTGAGCAGTCGCCAAAGAGAAGTTCTACTCTTAATTTCAGAAGGCTATAACAATAAAGAAATCAGTAATATCTTGAATATCGCAATAGGCACGGTGAAAAAACATGTGTCGTTAGTTATGCAACTATTTAGCGCTGACAACCGTACTCATTGTGCTGCTGAAGCCAAAAGGCAAGGCATTATTTTTTAAATCACATGAGTGTTTTACATGAAAGACCCCGCTGCTTTTTTTTCGCAGGCTAGCTATTTATACAAGCACACAATCTCGTGTGCTTTTGTTACCGCGGCTCTAATGACCATTGTTAGTATCGTGATATGGGATCATTGCGACCCTCATCTAATTATAATCTGGCTAATATTAGGTTTAATAAATTTAATTTGTCGTTTTATTTTTAGCCAATATATAGAAAATAAATACGAAACCGTAAAAAGGCCAAAACTGTCAAAATTCCTAATTCTGACATCAGCACTGTACACAAGTTTATTATGGTGCTATTGCTCATTGGTATTTGTAACTGATAATCAACCTGAAATGATTATATTTTTAGTGGCTACCATACTTGGTATTATTTCAACAATGCTGCCCGTGTTGTCAACTTATCTTCCGGCGTTTTATATTTTCTCTGTTCCTATATTTTTATCATTAATATATCGTTTTTATACAATGGGAATGACGAGCCCAGCATTGAGCATTGGTCTTTGTATTACCACCAGCTTAATCATTAGCTACCACTGTCACCGCAGTATTAATCAAAATTTAGAGATAGCAGAGAAAAGTAAAAAATTAGCAAATAAACATGCTAAAAAGCGACATATAGCTGAACGTAAAAGTAAAAATGCAATAAAAGAAAACATCAGCAAGTCAAAGTTTATTGGAACCGCTAGTCATGATCTTCAACAACCATTACATGCAATGGGACTTTGCTTAGAAGCCCTTGAGTTTAACCTTTCAAACCCGAAAGAAGGTAAGGTCATTTTAGATCAGCTTCGCTTATGCCATACCAACTTTATTGATATGTTTACATCTACTATGGAGTTTACTAGCCTAGATTTTAATCATCGCCCCATCAATAAAACACATTTTGATATTAAAAATATTATTACCCCCTTAGTACAAGAGTTTGACATAGAAGCATCTATAAAAGGCATAAAATTATTTTATCATCCAACCTCAATCATTATTTTCTCAGAAGCTAATCTGATTAGGCGACTTATCAGAAACCTGTTAAGCAATGCGGTAAAATATTCAGATTCAGGTAGTATTCACATTAAAACACAGATCATAAATAAAGCCATTCAGCTCAGCATTACTGACCATGGTATTGGTATTTCGAAAGAACATTTATCCTCTATTTTTGATTACACATTTCAACTCAATAACGCAGAAAAAAGCATCAAAAATGGAGCAGGATTGGGCTTAGCTATTGTTCATAAAATTAATAGGCTACTTAATTTAAAGCTTGCCGTTTCATCAAAGAGATTGGAAAAGGTACTCAGTTCAGGTTACGCCTACCGCTTTCAACTCGTCATAATGGTTCATCGCCGCTACCTAAGAAATTTATATCTAATGCGTCCGAAAAAATCGTTTTGGTTATCGAGAATGATGCACGCACTCTTGAAGTGCTTAATGCAATGTTAAAGGCGAGCAACTGTGTTCCATTACTAGCAAGATCAATTCAAGAAGCACAAGAGTTAATACCTCATGGCAACCGAAACCCCGATCTAATACTATCAAATTATCACTTAGATCATGATGAAAGTGGTATCGATGCCATCAAACAATTACGCGCGCAAATTGGCAAAAAAACACCCGCTATCGTTGTCACTGGTGATACCTGTTCTAAGCTTGCACGCACCGTACGTAACCTTGAATTAATGATTATGTATAAGCCAATCTCGATGGGCCCATTAAATAATGCTCTTAAGCAATGCGGGCGAAATTAGCCTTGAGACAAATAATCCTGTAGCTCGTGTCAATCATAACAAGTTAAACCAATGACGAGTGATTGACACAGTGATACTATTTATATCTTTACCATCATGTAAAAGGATTCACTTATGGGATTAATTATTTTACCGCTCATGATTCTATGGTTTATCGCTGCGATATACTCCATACGCATGGGTTATCACCTTATTAGCGTTCACCCGTTGCCATTTGGCCTACCTATTATACTGATAGCACTGGCATGTATTGGTGCTTACGTTTATTTTGGCTTAGCCTCATTTAAAGCTAATAAAGAAATATGGGCATTTGATATTCCGTTCTTTTTCATGACAGGCAAAATAGCTTTAGTTCTATTTACCTTATCTGCCATGGCAAATTTTTTCTTTGCGAAGCAAATTCAAAATGAATACATTTTAGCTGCTCTGTTTATTGTCATGATCACTTTATCTTCTGGTGCATTAATTGGGTCATTCGCATCTGATAGTTTCATTCAAAAACACAACATTAAAGTCACGCATTAAACTGATTAATCAGGCTTTATGCTCCCCACGGGTAAGCTTTCAGATTCAATCATTACTAGTATCTTACAGGGCGTAATCAACCATTAGTTATGGCAGGTCTTATCGCATGGGTCCATCGCTCCGATAAGACCACGCCCACCAGCGTAATGGCGCCACCAATATAATGATAAGTATGCAAATGTTCATCCAATACCAGCATCGCAATAATTGCGGTTAAAATGGGCATTAAGTTGAAAAATATCGAGTTTCGGCTTGGCCCCAAAAACTTAACTCCGCTCATCCAAGCCAGTGGGGCCGCTATCGAAGCAAATAAACACGCATATAAAACCAACGGTAAATTTTGCGTATTTAATCCATAACTGGCACTCATCATAAATAATGGAAACTGCACAACTACGGCAACTATGACTTGTAAATAAAGTAATTGCATCGCACCAAATGGTATCTGCCAACGTTTCAATAACGCACTGTAAAGTGCATACGCAAACGTCGCCATTAACATTAATGCATCACCAAAATTAATGCCTTGATGAGTGATAGCGAATAAGTCCCCTGCCGTCACAACCCAAAGCACTCCAATAAATGACAAGCAAGAACCCAATAAAGCACCGTATGTTAAGCGCTGTCCCAGAGCAATAATAGATAATACCAACGCCATGATCGGCATTAATGATAAAACAATGCCCATATTTACCGCGCTGGTTTTGTCCGCTGCAAAATACGCAAGGCTTTGAAACACTGCCATGCCTAATGAGCCAAGAACAAATACCTTAGCAAGATAAGGCTTGATTGATGACCACGCTTTTATCGTCGGTACAATCATAAATGGGGTCAGAATCACAGCCGCAAACACCCAGCGATAAAAACCAATCTCTGCGGGGTAAATCACACCAACCGTCAGCTTGTTGATAATTGTATTACCCGCCCAAATCAAAACAGCTAAGAGCGGAAATAAGTAATACATAACAAAGCCCATCACAAAATATCAAAGCATTATCCGCTTATACCATGCGAATACTATGATACAGAACTGAAAAGGACTGTTTTACAGATGATAACTAAGCAAAATAAGCATCTCTTGTTTATAGGTTTTATTCACTAGCGGACTATCTGAAATGGCATTATCTAATTTTTCATATTGATAGCGCGCAACCCAAACCCAATGACGCGTCATGGCATAGTGCATGGTTAATGATGAATATGGATTAACCGACTCTGACCCGCCATAGACGAAACGCCCCAGGCTATCATCCGCATTGCTTGCCTTAACACCATATACATGGTCAACGTAATCGGCATCTTGCCAATACACCCCAACGGAACTGAACACTTGAAAACCAGGACCTTTTGACCATAACGGAATATCCAGAACGGCCGTTACTGTTAATCCGTTTGAGACATTTGTAATATCCTGTGCCAACAAAAATTGAAATCGCTCATAACGAAAATGAAAGCGCCCTGCTACTTCACCATGAGGGTCCTTGTAACCTTTGAACACACGGGCATTAGAGGGCGTATCGTCATAATCTAAATAATTATTATAGGTTTCATCTCGATAAACCAGACTCACAGCCAGCTCTACCGGCTCACGCATTAGCACATATTGCACGGGGCCGTGCTCCATTCCGAATCGCCAGTTTTTATACTCTACACTCACCACTGGAACCGATATGTGTTTAAAGCCTTGCCCCCGCCATGGCGTATTCATGCCCAGATAGCCACCGCCTAAGTTATATTTAACCGCTTGTTCATCAGCCTGAGCCATTTGATCAACACTGCCAATTACACAACACAGCATAATGGCCAAGATACCAGTGGATTTTCGAGTATTATTCGTATTTTTCATTAGCATGCGTCCAAGTTAAACTTAGAAAATAATAAGCCAACCTGTATGCTAAGGCATGTGTCAAATGTCACGACTGACCAGGCTATATATCATGACATTTGCACTATGTGGTTCAAGTGCGAACCATGAGAGAATCCGGTATTAGGATATACGTTAAGTGAAAGAGCATTCAGTGAGCATTTTAAACCGTTGGGACTTTGTTCTAACCTTACTCACAACATTAAGTGTCGCAGGCGCCACTTTTTATAGTTGGCTGTCTTTAGACACTCCCGCGCATCATTCGTTGCCAGTTAATGTATATAGTGTATTGGCTGTTAGTCTTTTTTTTATTATGTTCATATGTTTTTTGTATCATCTTGAGTTCAAAAAAATAACCAATAGGCATTATTTTTTTCAGGCTAGTTTATACGGCGCCATCATCAGCGTATCTGCCATTTTGTTTTTATTCTCAATTGGCTTTCCCGCTATACTCATGATTATTTTGGTGGCTAAACTGGCCGAGGTAAAATCGCTTACGTTTTGCTTATTGATCGCGATTGGTTTTCCATTATTAACAGCGGTCTATCATGAATGGTGGCTAGACGAACAACATGTTTTTATCAGTGCTTTTCTATATATGTTATTCAATATTTTTGCACTAATGGTCAGTTTAAAAAATATTTCAGAACGTAAAGCGAAAGAATATACCGCTCACTTACTGCGTGAATTAAAAGCCACTCAAGCACTGCTATCCATCACATCAAAGCGTGACGAACGATTAAGAATATCACGAGACCTTCATGATGCATTGGGGCACCACCTCACGGCATTAAGCTTGCAGTTAGAAGTAGCTTACCATACCGATTCCTCTCAAAAAAATGAGCATATTGAAACGGCCCAAAAGATAACAAAGCTGCTGCTGAGTGATGTACGTGAGGCAGTTTCTGATATTCGTCATAATACAGATATCAATATTATCCAGTCTCTAAATGCTCTAACAGAACACGTGGACGGTATTCAACTGACATTATATGTAGAGCCAAACCTAACATTAACCAACGTCAGGCTAGCCGACGCGATGTTACGCTGTGTACAAGAAGGAATAACCAACATGCTCAAGCACAGTAAGGGCACTCATGGCCAAATACACTTAGAGAAAAATAACAATCAATTAGCATTACGCATACAAGATAATGGCAAAAGCACACAAAGCATTCAACCTGGCAACGGCCTCACTGGCATGCAAGAACGAATCGAACTATTAGATGGCAAACTAAATATTCAAAAAAATGAAACCGGCTGTCAATTACTGATTCACCTACCACTGGATCACGCCCATGATTAAAATTTTACTTGTTGATGATCAGAATTTAGTACGTGAAGGCATTAAAGCATTACTGCAATTGACGCCTCAAATGAGTGTTATCGCAGAAGCCTGCGATGGTGACGAAGCGTTAACCGCATTGGAACAATACTCACCCGATATCATGCTATTAGACCTACGCATGCCAAAACGAGACGGCTTAAGCGTACTTGAAGCCATGCAACAAAAAAATATAAACGTGCCTACCTTAATTCTTACCACCTTCGACGAACATGACCTTGTATTAAATTGTCTAAAGTTAGGCGCCATGGGTTATCTAAAAAAAGATGTCAGCTTAAATGATTTAGTTTGCGCCATTGAATCACTAGCCAAAGGCATTCCATGGGTAAAGCCCGCCCAATCTGTCACTCTGACAAAAAATAAAGCGCACATATCCTACACCGACACACATCCTTCTTGTGAGTTAACCGCGATTGAAACCCAGGTTCTTAATTTGGTTGCAGCCGGCTATTCTAATCATGAAATAGCCGATGCGCTGCATAAGTCGGTCGGCACGGTTCGTAATCAAGTCTCCTGTATTTTGCAAAAATTAGGCGTGCGCGACAGAACACGAGCGGTTTTAAAAGCAATCGAATTAGGCTTCATCTAACCTAACCCCATCATTAGTCTTATTAATAAAGCAACATGCATAGAATCCATTTCACCTAGCGAGCACTTAGCGCTAATCTTGAGTCATGATTGATTCATATTAATAGGACGTGCTATGCAAGATTTTAACGATAAAGTGGCCATTATCACTGGTGCAAGTGCCGGTATCGGTAAAGCAACGGCGATGGCTTTTGCTCAAGGCGGCGCTAAGGTCGTTGTTGCTGACATTAATCAGCAAGATGGTGAAGCAGTCGTAAATGAAATCACACAAGCAGGTGGTACCGCTATGTTTGTACCGTGTGATGTAACAAACGACCAGCAGGTGATGTCGTTGGTGGATGCCACCATTGAAGCCTATGGTAAACTCGATATTGCATTTAATAACGCAGGCATTGAAATAGAACAAAGTAAACTTGCCGATGGTGAGGAAGGCGTATTTGATAAAATCATGGACGTCAACGTCAAAGGTGTGTGGCGTTGTATGAAGTATCAAATTCCTGCCATGCTCAAAAATGGCAGTGGTTCTATCGTCAATACCGCATCAGTTGCCGGTTTAGGCGCAGCCCCTAAAATGGCCATTTACAGTGCCAGCAAGCACGCCGTGATTGGGTTAACTAAATCCGCCGCGGTTGAGTACGGTAAAAAAGGCATTCGTGTCAATGCCGTTTGCCCAGCCGTTATCGATACCGAAATGTTTCGCCGTGCAGCTGAAAGTGATCCACGTAAAGCGGAGTTTGTGGCCGGTATGCACCCAGTAGGCCGCATCGGTAAAGTAGAAGAAATAGCCGAAGCCGTTATGTATTTGTGTTCATCTAATTCTGGGTTTACCACAGGTATCGCTCTACCCGTAGATGGCGGTCATACAGCCGTTTAATAAGTAGCAGGCATAAAAAAGCCCGAATAATCGGGCTTTTTTATATCAAACCATCAAATTTTGATTATTTGATTTCGTCAACACCGTCTTCTATTTGCTCACCCACTTCTTCAGCTGGGTTTTGAAATGGCTCTTTCATTTTATCGCCCACTTCATCTGCGGTGTCTTTGATTTTTTCACCCGCATCGTGCGCCATTTCTTTGGTGTTTTCGTAAGCTTCATTCGCTTTGTCACTGGCTTTATCTGCTGTGTTGTTATCACATGCAGCCAATGTCAATACAAGCGCCGTTACTGATAGAGCTGATACAATTTTCATGATGTTCTCCTTAAAGTTAATAAAAAATATTTTTTAAATTTGCTTTACGATATATTGGGTTTTTTACCCTTTATCAATCCTAAGATTAATGAAATTGCAAATAACACAATAAAGATAAAAAACAACACCTTAGCAATACCAACCGCCGATGACGCGATACCGCCAAATCCAAACAACGCTGCAACTATAGAGACTACAAAAAACACGACTGCCCAATGTAACATATCTTTTACCTCACTTTTTAGCTAGTTTATTTCGTTTTGCTTAATGCTCGGTAACACAGAGTTGTGAACTGGCTTAGCAAATTTTATAGCGTGGTTTAATTAAAATGAAAACTGAGCTGACACAGAAATCATATCCAGTTCTGGGTCGATATTTTCATCCAATTCATAACGATCATAATCAACTCGGATATCAACTGAGTCACCAAGACCAATTTCTAAACCAACACCTACAAAAAAGTCTTCGCCGTCAACGGTTTCTTTAAGCGGAAGATTATCCACTTTGTAATCGGCTTCCCAAATTAACCAACCACCACGAGCTCTAATTGCAAGATAATCACCAATTGGTACACCTAGGGTTAAAGCCGCCGATACACCTTCTATTTCAGATTTTATAACGCCATCTTCACCATCACTAAAAGATAAATAAGTCACCTCGGCACCCACAACGTCCGTTGCTTGTGCGCCTAAAAAGATTTTTCCAACCGTATTTTTATCACTAAATTTTTGATCGTTATCACCGTCGTCAAATTTAAATTTATATTGGCCGTAACCTGCACCAATATATCCATGCGGCTCTGCAACAGCCGCTGATGGCGTTAATGACAACATACCGAGAGTGGCAATCGTGCTAATAGTGGTAATACGTTTTAACATGGTTAGTCCTTTTTTTGTTGAACACGATTACCATAGAGCAACATGCATGCCAGAAAAAAATAGCGTGTTTACTGGGCTAAAACCCCTATTTAGGAAGAATATATGGTTGAAAATCACCAATGAAAAATATATTTGGTTGAAAAGACCCGAATCACTTTTATTGTTTGTTCGATATAATCAACATATTTATAAATAGATAAAGACATTAACTTTATACAAATATAAGATCGGCCCTTTCAATACGAGCACTTGCTTCTATGTTATCACTAGGCAATAAGTTCAAGAATTTTTCAAAGGAAAACATACATGAAGAAACGATTGCTGGTCATTAAAGATGACGTACAAAATAGTGAGAGTTTAGCGAAGTACTTTAAAGCAAAAGACTGGCATGTTGATCTTGTTGATAGCTTAACAATGGTAAAAGATCATTTGTCGGATGATGACTATTGCCCCGATGTCATCCTCGCAGACCTAGATGCGTCTGCAGATGAAATGATTAACAACAGCAATGAACTACAAGCACTTACTAATTATTCAGAGTGGATCTTCACTCATGACCCTGAAAAAGACATCAATGTCGATGAAATTGACGACCTAGCGTACGATATTTTATCCAAACCCGTTAAAAACAGCCGCTTAGAAGTGGTGGTTACTCGCGCCCATCGATTAGCAACGATTAATCGTCGCCTTATCAAATCCAGCAATACCAATAAACAGCTTTACCAAATAGATAGTTACCTTGGGCAAAGTGAAGCGGCTAAGCATGTAAGGGAGATGCTCGGCGTACTCGCTGAAGCGCCTATAAGTGCCGTGACCATTGTTGGCGAAACAGGCAGTGGTAAGGGCCTTGCTGCTCGCATTATTCACCACTGCGGCCTTAACAGCGATGGCCCTTTAATTGAGATCAACTGTGCAGCGTTGCCTAAAGAGCTGCTTGAATCACAATTGTTTGGTCATGAAAAAGGCGCATTTACGGGTGCCAATGAACGTTTCCGCGGTTTATTTGAGCAGGCCCATGGCGGCACATTGTTTTTAGATGAAATTGGCGATATGGATCTTGATCTTCAAGCCAAGCTGCTCAAAGCATTGGAAGATAAAAAAGCACGTCGTATTGGGGGTGAGCGTGAAATAAGCTTTGATGTACAAATCATTGCCGCGACGGGTGTTGATCTAGGCGAAGCAATGGATAAAGGAGAGTTTCGAGATGACCTTTATCACCGCCTTAATGTGTTTTGTGTCAGCCTACCCTCATTAGCCCAGCGCAAGGAAGATTTAGTCGAACTCGTACCAAGCATTATTCAAGAGTACAACAAAAAAGCAAACAAACGCGTCACTGTAGTAACAGACGATGTATGGGAGCAACTGTTTAATTATTCTTGGCCAGGTAATATTCGTGAATTGCGCAATGTTGTTGAACGTAGCGTATTGTTATCTAAAGATGAAGAGCTACCAGCTAAATGGTTACAGTTAACTGAGACCTGTGACATAGATGACAAAGAATGTACGAATGATGTGCCTAAAAACGCAATCACAATTCATTTAGATGGCAGCATGAAGCTTGATGAAATGGATAGCTTCATTATACAAACAGCACTTGAACAAAATGATTTTAATGTTTCGCAAACCGCCGATATTCTTGGCACAACACGAGAAACATTGAGATACCGCATTCAAAAATACAATCTAAAAGATAAAGCCTCTTAAAAAGAAACCTCAGTGGCTCAAAAGCACCATCAAATGGGTTAAATACACCATTTTTTGAACCACTTATTAGATAACACCCTATGAAATGGCTGTTATACAGTTGGCACAATTGCTGCCTTATTATAGTTGCCTTATAACATAGGAGAAAAGGAGCACTATAATGAGTGACGTCGAATTATACCGAGAGAAATACGAAGCTAAATTGGATGAGTGGGAAGCTGAAATTATGAAATTGAAAGCAAAAGCTCGCCAAGAAAAATCCGATGCCTCCATTGATTTACAACATAAAGTTGATGATTTAGAGGCAAAGCATGCACTGCTAAAAGAAAAGCTGAGTAAACTATCCGATGACGGTGGCAATGCTTGGCGTAAAATAAAGTCAGGCATTGAAAAAGCGGGGTCGGAGTTAGGCGGCTCAATTAAAGCGGCTGTCCATACATTTGATAAATCTTAAAACCTGCATCAATAATTGAGCCTGCTTTTTTGCAGGCTCAATTACCTTTATTTTATACAAAATATATTCTCATAAACAGATCTATCGCCTCTCTTACCTGCATCATCAACCTTAATTTAAAATAGAATCTTTTAATAAACGCGCGGCTAAAATATCAATAAATGAACGAATTTTAGTGGATGCGTTAGGGCCTTCGCGGTGAACAATGTGTACCGGCAAAGGAGGCAGCTGAAACTGGGTCAAGACACTTTTTAAACGCCCAGACTTTAACTCTTCGCCCACTTGATAAGACAACACACGACTAATTCCTAAACTTTCATTAGCTGCATTAATCGCAGCCTGATTAGTATTAACCAGTAGTGTAGGCATGATACGCACTGATGTTTCTTGCTTATCTTGATGAAAGTGCCAGTCATAGGTCATATCCCCAAAGCTTGAAGCAATTAACGTATGGGCTTTTAAATCTTGTGGTGTATCGGGTAAACCATTTCTTTTTATATATTCCGGTGATGCCACCAACTGCAATGACACTTGACCCACATGACGAGCATTCATCGTAGAGTCCGGCAAATGACCAATACGCACACCCACATCAAATCCTTCTTCGAGTAAATTCACCACCCTATCAACAAATACGCAATCAACCGTTGTTTGTGGATAATCATTGAGGTACTTCACGACTACCGGTAAAACATTCTGCTGCCCAAACAAAACAGGGGCCGTCACTCTTAGCAAGCCCTTAGGTTCGCTGTGAATCCCCTGTACCGCTTCATTCGCTCGCTCCACATCTTGCAATATGCGTTTAGCATCTTCTAAATAGCGCTGCCCAGCTTCGGTGGTTTTCACAAAACGCGTGGTACGAGCCAGCAGCTTCACCCCTACCTTTGCCTCTAGAGCCGCAATCGCCCGAGTGACCGCCGGTGGTGACATATGGAGCTGACGACTGGCCGGAGCAAAACCCTGTAACTCTGCCACTGCCACAAACACAGTCATAAGGTGTAATTGATCCATTATTATTCCACCAATCGAAATAATATATTGTGCATTACGAGTATTCTTTAATCAAACGTTAGTAGGCAAACTGCTTTCCATGGTGATTACACCCACCACCACTTCACTTAAATAAACAAAGGAAAGAACATGAGCCGTATTAACCTTGTCACCAACGAACAAGCAAACGAAGAACAAGCTGCACTTTACGACGCCATTCAGGGTCAGATCGGCATGGTGCCAAACTTTTTAAAAATCTTTGCCAACTCTCCTGCTGCACTGCGTGCATTTCTGGGTTTACACGGTATTGCCGGCGAGGGCAGCTTGGACCCACAAACTCGTGAACGCATTGCATTGGGTTTGGCAGAACAAAACGCCTGTGAATATTGCGTATCCGCTCACAGTGCCATTGGCCGTAAAGCCGGTTTATCAACAGCCGAAATTGAAGCCAACCGCGCTGGTGGCAGCCAGGATGCAAAAGCCGCCGTGGCCGTTAAATTTGCCCGTTCTCTGGCCGAACATAATGGCGAAGTCACCACAGCTGAATTACTAGAGGTTCGAAATGCTGGATATGACGATGGCCAAATCGTTGAAATCATCACTCACGTGGGAATGAATGTATTAACCAATATTTTAGGCAAAGCCAGTCGAGTTGAAATTGATTTCCCAAAAGTCAGTTTACAAAACGCCAATTAATTTTGATCACTTAGGCGAGTGGCTTGAATCAAGCCCTCACCGCTTCTGTGGGAGGCTCCACCATGGCCCATAAATACGCACAAATTGCTTTTACCGACACCGTAAGGGCAATTCAAACCCAGCACAACAGTCGATCCGGTTATGCCATCATGGATGAAGGTGATGACCACAATTATTTATTATCGGACTATGAAGCCGAATTCCTTGCCCAGCGCGATAGCTTTTACATGGCCAGTGTCAATGAAAATAACTGGCCCTATTTGCAACACCGCGGCGGCCCAAAAGGATTCATGAAAGTCATTAATGCTAGCACCATTGGCTTCGCCGACTTCAGCGGTAATCGCCAATATGTCAGTACAGGCAACTTTAAAACAAATGATCGTGTTGCGTTATTTTTTATGGATTACCCAAATCGCCGTCGATTAAAAATGTTTGGTCGCGTCACACAAGTCCACGACCAAGACTGGGACATGCTCGCTAAACTAGAAATAGATGGTTATCGAGCCACCGTTGAACGTGGCTTCTTAATCACAATTGAAGGGTTTGATTGGAATTGCCCACAACACATCACACCTCGCTTTACAGAAGAAGATGTAGAAAAAGTCATTGCGCCTATTCTAAAAGAAAATGAAACATTAAAAACAAACACCATACAATCGAAAATGCCTGAACTCGGCACTGGCTCACTGCGTTTAGTGGTAACCGGTATCCGTCAGCTTACACCCAATGTGCGAGCCTACGAATTACGTAATGAAAGTGGATTATCATTACCCAGTTTTCAAGCTGGAGCGCATTTAAAAATTCCTGTTCAACTTAGTAGCGGCAATACAATCCATCGTCATTACTCTATTTGTTCGAACCCAAAGCGCACAGATATATATGAAATTGCAGTGCAAAAAGAGGCAAACGGTCAAGGCGGATCCAATGCTATTCATGCAAACATTCAGCTGGGACAAGTACTGCTATGTGATGAGCCCACTAATTATTTCAAACTCCATAACGATCATCGTCCAGCTATTTTAATAGCAGGTGGCATAGGCATCACCCCCATTAAGGCCATGGCGCAAGCACTGCAATGTCGCCAAGTATCATTCCATTTGCACTACGCTGGACGCAGCTTAGCGGACATGCCGTTTCAAGATCGATTAAAGCGAGCATTATCAGGACAAATATCATTTTATAGCCAAGAGACCAATGCGCGCATGGATATTGCAAACATTCTTAAGCAAGCGCCAGAGGATGCATGGATTTATGTGTGTGGTCCAAACCGATTACTGGAAGATGTAATCCAACAAGCCAACATATTCGGCCTAGATGCAGATCGAATCGTATATGAACGATTCAGCCAGCAATCCTCAGTACTAGCAAAACCCATTAGTGTAACGTTTGCTAAATCAAACAAGACCGTGATCGTCAGTGAACATCAGAGCATCTTGGATGCCGCAATAGATGCTGGTATTGACGCATTACACAGCTGTAAAACTGGGCAATGTAAAACCTGTGCTGTGACTGTACTTAATGGAAAAGCCAAACATCATGACAACTGTTTAACAGATCAAGATAGAAACACACAAAATCTAATGTGTCCTTGTGTCTCACGCAGCACAACAGATGCTATCACATTAGATTTATGAAACATTTTTCAAGACCAAAAAAAGGCAACCCCATGAATTTTGATTTAAATTTTGAAGACATTCGTAACCCACTTCCTGCATTTACACAAACAAGCGCCATCGAAAAAGTCCGCATAGCTGAAGATGCTTGGAATAATAAAAATCCTAAAAAAATTGCCACGGCTTATAGTTTAGATAGCCAATGGCGTAACCGCGATCAATTCGTCAAAGGCCGAGATGAAATCATTCAATTCTTAAGTGGTAAATGGAATAAAGAATTAGAGTATCGTTTAATCAAAGAATTATGGGCTTATGAAGGCAACCGAATTGCTGTGCGCTATGCGTATGAGTGGCATGATAAAAACGGTAATTGGTTCCGCAGCCACGGCAATGAAAACTGGGCGTTTAATGAAAAAGGGTTAATGACCGAGCGTCATGCCAGTATTAACGACGAGGCTATTTTAGAAAGTGAACGTAAATTTCATTGGCCATTAGGCGTAAGGCCTGCTGATCATGCAGGTTTAAGTGAAATGGGGCTATAACTTTTACCGAGCATGACCATTAATTTTGGTCGCTCGCCACAAACGAGACAAGCAAAAATCCAAACCTCACTTATCGCGAGCAAGCTCGACTCCTACAGTAACCATCATCGTAGGAGATTGCTTGCAGGCGACCTAAAAAGAACGAAGCTCACTCTGGCGTATATTTTTTCACACCAATATTAGTGTTGTCATCAACAATGTTTTTTAAATAATCCCTCGTACATTGTTGGCAAATACATGCCTTGTCTTTTTTATTCTCTGGCACTTGGTCTAATAAAGCTTTTGGAAATTGAATACTAGGATCACGACACCAACAAGACTCTTTTTTATTTTCCGAATTCAAATTTACGCAACGGTTTTGTTGTTGACATAAAGGGCAAACATCAGGATAAATATTGGATTCAGTCATTTTATTTTTTAATTGTCTCAATAATCTGTTCATACTCATCATATCGATGCATTGTGTCTAACACGCCATCATCGTTACTATCAAAATGGGATTCATACAGTTTAAACGCGTTAAATTTTTGTATCAGTCGTATGGCTTTTGTCTCAGGGGTTAATAATTGAGTGATGGCGCCTCCGCCATTTAAATACTGGGTTTGAACATCTTTAAAGCCATCACCTGTTGTGTCTGATTTCATACTTATAACATTACCGAACTCATAATCCATCGTCGTTTCAAACGTACCATTAAAATCATCATCCGAGACTGACGTCTTAAGCTTACCAAAACGATCATATGTAATAATTAAATCCATCTCCCCGTCAAAGTTTCGGTCAACCTTAGCTTCTCTAAGATACCCATTCACATACGTCCAAAATTCATCTAGGTTTCCATCTTTATTATTATCGGCTCCATCAAATTCAGGAGTCACATCATAATAATAAAAGGTACAAGCTACCCCTATTAGAAAACCAATTACCATCATTAACAATGAATTTTTTCTTTTTGTTACTATTTTTATGTTTTCTTTAATCTCTGGCTGCTTTGCATCCCATTGTTCGATGATGCTTAATGCTTCTTCATAATCGGCATCTTCAACCATTACGCGTACAATGCCTGACATTTGAATTTCACCCACACCGCCTTGTAAGTGTTCACCATCCACACGGCCCGTTAAACCCGATTGCTCTAGCAAATTAAGAATCATATGGGCTTCTATTGAATTTTGAGCTTCATATAATCGTTTCATAAAACATCCTTTTTCTTTTTACTATTTTTATACTTACAAATAAAAACCCAAGCTGTTACCAACTTGGGTTTGTAGGGTGGGCACTGTCCACCATCAACTGTTTGCGCCGGGCGGTGCCCGACCTACAGTTGGCTTTCTACTTATTATTCATCATCTTTGCGTATCACCTCTATACTGGTGACGTTTTGGAAGCCACGTGGCAACTTATTACCACGACGTCCACGTTCACCTTGATAATGTTCAAGATCGGCAAACTTCATTTTTACATGGCGCTTACCGGCATTCACAATCAACATGTCACCTTGTTTCATCAGTGATAAGCCGATCAAATTTTCAGTGCCGCCTGTGCCAAGATTAATAATCTTATTGCCTTTACCTTTTGACATAATCGGTAAATCTGCCGCAGGGAACGTTAACAATCGACCTTCGTTACTCACCGCCACTACCCAATCATTGGCCAAGTCTTGTACCTTGGTTGGCTGATGAAGTGTTCTGTCGGCAGGTTTATTCAACAAGGCTTTACCGGCTTTGTTTTTCGACTGCATTTCATCAAAGGTGGTGATAAAACCATAACCAGCTTCACTGGCAATTAGGTATTGGTCTTTGTTTTGCCCCACTAACATGGCGCTTAAATTCGCCCCAGCTGGCAATGTCACCGAACCCGTTACAGGCTCCCCATAACCTCGTGCACCTGGTAGGCCATGAATATTGATACTGTAGCTACGCCCTGTACTGTCGATAAACACCGCTTGTTGATTGGTCTTGGCATTGGCTTGGCTTAAGAATTTATCGCCTGATTTATACGCGAGTGTATTGCCATCGATATCGTGACCTTTCGCCGCACGAATCCAACCTTTTTCTGATAACACAACCGTCACTGGGTCAGCGCCCATTAGGTCTGTTTCAGATAATGCTTGTGCTTCTTTACGGGTTACCATTGGGCTGCGACGTTCGTCGCCATAGCTTTCGGCGTCTTGGGTGATTTCTTTTTTCACTAGGGTTTTCATGCGACGCTCACTACCTAGGGTTTTTTCTAGGTTTTCACGTTCTTTTTGTAGCTCGTCTTGCTCGCCACGAATCCGCATTTCTTCTAGCTTAGCTAAGTGACGTAATTTTAATTCTAAAATGGCTTCAGCTTGAATATCAGATAAACCAAAACGTTTGATAAATTCTTGTTTTGGTTCTTCTTCATGACGAATAATCTCGATCACTTCGTCAATGTTTAAAAACGCGACCAACAAACCATCTAAAATATGCAAACGAGCCAATACTTTTTCTAAACGATGCTCTAAACGACGGCGAACGGTGTTGGTTCGATACACTAACCACTCACCGATAATGTCACTTAAACTTTTTACTTTTGGCAGGCCATCGATACCGATCATATTCATATTAATGCGGTAGCTTTTTTCTAGGTCTGTAGTGGCAAATAAATGATTCATTAATTGCACAATATCCACTCGGTTTGATTTAGGCACGATAACCAGTCGAGTTGGATTTTCGTGATCAGACTCATCACGTAAATCCGCTACCATTGGTAGCTTTTTCTTATTCATTTGATCCGCGATTTGCTCAAGTACTTTATTACCTGAACACTGGTGCGGTAATGCGGTAACCACGACATCGCCATCTTCCATTTCGTAAATAGCGCGCATTTTTACGCTGCCTTTACCGGTTTCGTACATACGCTGTATATCGGCTTTTGGCGTAATGATTTCAGCGTTGGTTGGAAAGTCAGGGCCTTGCACAAATTGAGTTAAGTCTTGCGTGGTGGCTTTTGGATTATCCAACATGTGAATACATGCATTAGCCACTTCACGTAAGTTATGCGGCGGCACGTCGGTGGCCATACCCACGGCAATACCGGTAGTGCCGTTTAATAATATATTCGGTAAACGTGCGGGTAAGGTTATTGGCTCTTGTAAACTGCCATCAAAATTTGGCTGCCAATCAACTGTACCTTGACCCAGCTCACCCAGTAATACATCTGCGTATTTGGTTAACTTACTTTCGGTATAACGCATTGCTGCAAATGATTTAGGGTCATCTGCACTACCCCAGTTGCCTTGTCCATCCACCAGCGGGTAACGATATGAAAACGGCTGCGCCATTAATACCATGGCTTCGTAACAAGCACTGTCTCCGTGAGGGTGAAACTTACCTAACACGTCACCGACGGTACGGGCAGATTTTTTATATTTTGCACCGGCTTTTAAGCCAAGTTCGCTCATGGCGTAGGTAATACGACGCTGTACAGGTTTTAAGCCATCACCAATGTGTGGCAAAGCACGGTCCATGATGACGTACATGGAATAGTTTAGGTATGCGCCTTCGGTATAATCTTTTAAGGTTTGACGTTCAATACCGTCTTCACCAATTATTATTTCACTCATTCTTTTTATCTCTCCTAGCTCAATACGCTAAGGTTTTATAATTCTTGTGTCAGGCAATACCTAACCTACAAAACAGATTGGATCTAGCGCCGCTTATAACTCGACAAGATTGCCTTTCGATTCAAGCCAAGTCTTACGATCGCTTGCACGTTTTTTCGATAACAGCATATCCATCATTTCATCTGTGCCGTCTTCAGCGTCTAGCGACAAGCGCACCAAGCGACGTGTATCTGGGTCCATGGTGGTTTCGCGCAATTGCAGTGGGTTCATTTCACCCAAACCTTTAAATCGCTGCACGCCAATTTTGCCTTTTTTCTTTTCAGCTTTAATACGATCAAGCACACCTTCACGTTCGGCTTCGTCTAATGCGTAATAAACATCTTTACCCACATCAATTCGATACAATGGCGGCATTGCCACATACACATGACCTTGCTCAACCATAGGCCTAAAATGTTTTACAAATAATGCACATAACAAGGTGGCGATGTGAAGACCATCGCTATCGGCATCCGCTAAGATGCACACTTTACCGTATCGTAAGTTCGTCATATCCGCTTCACCGGGGTCGACACCCAAGGCGACGGAAATGTCATGAATTTCTTGGCTGGCCAGTACTTCGCCTGAATCGACTTCCCAACTGTTTAGGATTTTACCGCGCAAAGGCATGATGGCTTGGAACTCTCGGCTACGGGCTTGTTTTGCAGAACCGCCAGCGGAGTCCCCTTCCACTAAAAATATTTCAGAATACTTAGGGTCATTAGTCGAGCAATCCGCCAGCTTGCCCGGCAGTGCAGGGCCTTGGGTGATTTTTTTACGCACCACTTTTTTTGCGCTGCGCATTCTGCGTTGTGCATTGCTGATGACCATTTCGGCAAGGGCCGCACCCATGGTCGCGTGTTCGTTTAGCCACAAACTAAAGCTGTCTTTCACAACGCCCGATACAAACGCGGCCGCTTCACGGCTGGATAAACGCTCTTTGGTTTGACCCGAAAATTGAGGGTCGGCCATTTTTGTACTCAATACATATGAAACTTTATCCCACACGTCATCGGGTGCGAGTTTCACACCGCGTGGTAATAAACTGCGGAATTCACAGAACTCACGTAACGCTTCTAACAAACCTGTACGCAGACCGTTTACATGCGTGCCACCTTGCGCAGTGGGAATTAAGTTCACATAGCTTTCCATGAGCTGCTCGCCACCTTCAGGTAGCCATTGCACGGCCCAGTCCACGGCTTCTTTTTCACCGGCCATGGAGCCCACAAAGGGTTCCGGCGGTAATACTTCATAGCCATTGGTGGCGTCGGTTAAGTAATCAACCAAACCGTCTTCGTAATGCCATTCGCTGTTATCTTCGTTATTGCCGTGATTAATAAACTCAATACGCAAACCTGGGCATAACACCGCTTTAGCACGCAGCACGTGTTTTAGGCGGGTAACCGAAAACTTATAACTATCGAAGTATTTAGGGTCGGCTAAAAAACGTACCGTGGTGCCGGTGTCTTTTTTCTTTTTAGTTTCACCGATTTTTTCAAGCTCTAACGCTTTGTAACCATCTTTAAATGCGATGCGGTGTATTTCACCATTGCGACGAATGGTCACTTCTAACGCTTGGGATAATGCGTTTACAACCGATACACCCACACCGTGTAAACCACCACTGAACTGGTAGTTGTCATTGCTGAATTTACCACCGGCATGCAGCTTGGTTAAGATTAATTCAACACCACTGACGCCGTGCTCTGGGTGAATGTCGGTTGGCATACCACGGCCGTTATCGGTCACCGCTAACGATTGGTCTGCAAATAATTCGATTTTTATGTGATTACAGTGGCCCGCCAATGCTTCATCCACCGAGTTATCGATGACTTCTTGAGCAAGATGGTTAGGGCGAGTGGTTTCGGTGTACATGCCCGGGCGTTTACGCACTGGGTCAAGACCACTTAATACCTCTATGGATTGCGCAGTATAGTTACTCATACTTATCTAATGCTCTTATGTATCTGTGCCGGCCTAGTAAGGCTGGGTGGCAAAATTTAATATACTGGGTAAACGTTTGGCGTAATCGTCATAACTGTGATTACCGCCATGTTCTATGATGCTGGGGCTGGCTTGATATTTTTTAACCGCCTCCATGGCATCGAGTGTTTCGTCATGGGTTTTCACTAACAATAGATGATGTTCAGGATGCTGTAGTGGCATCACATCTATGTCTTTAAGCTCTTGTATGTAACTGGGTGTGACGATAAATTTTTCGCCATTGTACAGATTTTCATTCTCCCCTAAATAGTCCTGTAATAACTCGTACGGGCGCACAGCTGGATTAATTAAAGCCGCTCGGCCGCCAAATCGTTCAATTAGGTAGCTCGCATAATAGCCGCCAAGGCTTGAACCTATGACCAAACAGTTATCCACACCCACTTCATCGATGAGCTGTTCATATAAGAATTGAGCTTCATCAATGGCTGTCGCAGGCTCTGGGGATAACTGCGGAACATGTAGATTTTGCGCCACATCATACTCGGCAAAAAAGCGCACCGTTTGCTGAGCTTTCACTGAGCTGGGGCCGCTTTTAAAACCGTGTAAGTATAGGCAACGCAAGGATTCTGGGATCATTGGGCTTATAGTTCTTATTTAGATAATCGCGCTAGCATACTAGTAGCGAATGCAAATCTGCAAGTGAGCAATGGCGAAGGCACTAACCTAATGTGTTAAAACACAACGCTATTAGCGTTTATTCGCCCTATTTAAAGTCATAAAAAAACCCGCCTAGGCGGGTTGTACATAATGCTGCTTTAGGTATTAAGATTAACGCTGTAACCAGCCATTAAGCTCATCAATATCAGCAACCGATAATTCACCCGCTGCCTGACGAAATTTCAATAGATCAATCACATAATCATAACGTGCATAAGCATAATCACGTTGCGCACTGAATACTGAAAGCTGTGCTTGTAGTACTTCAACAATGTTACGTGTACCCACTTCATAACCCGTTTGAGTTGCTTCCATGGCACTACGTGCTGATCTGGTCGCTTGCTTGCGCGCTGTAATACGAGCAACGTCGGCTTCAAGCTGACGATATAAAGAACGGATATTCAACGTAGCTGAACGTTGTGCAGCTTCATAACTTTTCTCAGCCGCTTGGCGCTGATAATAAGCCTGCTTCTGACCAGCCCAAGTCGCACCACCAGCAAAGATTGGCATGCTTACATTGACACCAACGTAAGTCGACGTCACTTCTTCGTCATTAGCACTCAGGCTCGATTCATCATCGCTGACTTGATAACGACCAACCAAATTAACAGTCGGTAAATGGCCAGAGATTTTAGACTTATGGTTACCCACAGCTGACAATTGGGTTTTCTCTGCAATTAACACATCAAGGTTTTGCCCCAGTGCTTTTTGCTCCCAATACGTACGGTCAGCTGGCACTGGGCCAATCAAAGGAATCGTTTCTTTCAATGGATTGATACGGTCATAACGTTCACCTGTTAGCAATGCAAGTGATTCATAGGCAATGTCTAACTGACTTTCTGCAACAATCAGCTCAACGGTCGCGCCATCATAAATAGCCTGCGCTTCATGCACTTCGGTGATGGCTATTAAACCAACCTTAAAACGTTGCTGTGTTTGTTCTAGCTGACGTTTAACCGCCGCCTCTTGTGCTTTAGAGGACGCTAAACCTGCATTCGCACGCAGAACATTGAAATACGCCTCACTTATGCGCACCACTAAACTTTGTTCTGCTTTACGACGTTCAATCACAGAACTGTCGGTCGCTGCACTAGCCGAGCTATAGCTGTACCAGCCTGATGGCGCGATCAAAGGCTGCGTGGCTTGTAATGCATATACCGTTTTATCGTATTCTTGTTTTGGGTTGTCACCCACTTCGATCTCTGTCGTACCAATATCGGCTTCGAATGTTACCGTTGGTAGAAAGGCCTGACGAGCTAAGCCTAAACTTTGACCATTTGCATCAGAAGACGCTATTTCAGCGGCCAGTTGCGGGTCATTGGCAAGCGCCTGCTCAAAAACATTTTTAAGATCGGCTGCCTGTGATGTTACTGTGGCGCCTATGGTGAAAAGGGCTAACGCCAATTTTTTCATGGTTGCTTCCTGTAGAAGAACTAAAGTTGCACGGATTCTAACCACTTAATGGCCATCTTGGAACCATACATTAGAAAGACCTAATACAACATATTGTTGCAAAATCAGATATAAAGCCTGAGTTAAGTTTTAAATTGTCACTATGATAAAGCCAACGTACCAACAAAACGACATAAAAATTCATAAAAAAGAAACCTGTTATCAGGGTTTCTTTCGTATGAGTAAGATTACATTGCAGCATAAAATGTTCAATGGCCAGTGGGGGCCGGTTATTTCCCGTGAATTATTTCAACGAGGTGAAGCCGCAGCTGTCTTATTGTATGACCCTAATCTCGACATTGTGGTTCTGACCGAGCAAATTCGAATTGGTGCCCTAAATTACGAACACCCTTGGCAATTTGAAATTGTGGCGGGAATGATTGAAGAAGGCCTCTCACCAGAAGCCGTTGCCACTAAAGAAGCCAAAGAGGAAAGCGGCGCAGACATAGAGCACCTTGTCCCTATCAGCCGTTATTTATCAAGCTCTGGTGGCTGCGATGAAGTATTGCATGTGTTTATGGCGGAGGTAGATAGCCAAGCCATTGAGGGCATACATGGTGTGGCAGACGAATCCGAAGACATTAAAATAACCAAGATCTCAAGCTCTGAGGCCTTTAGCGCGGTAAACTCAGGTATTATTAGCAATGCCGCCACCATTATTGCGCTACAGTGGTTAGAGCTTAGATTACTTAAACAGGCCCAGTCATAAACCATGGGACACCATTAAACATGGCCAAGCACTATGTGCCCGACCTCACCAATTTTGCCAAGGTATGTGAAAATAATTACATGCGCTTGCTCACTTTGCTGCCCGAAATGGACAAAGGCACAGGTCGTGAATTCACCGTGACTGGCGGTATAGGTCATCGCACCAGTATTCGCTTTACTATCACGGAACAGTTCCCATACACCTTAACCATTGCCATTGAACAAATAAGTGAGCTACATGATTTCTTGCAGCCTCCCCATATGGAAGTCCGCCTGTACCATGATGTAAACATGGCTGAAGTTGTGGTATTTGATCACCACCATCGCTTTAATGGGGTATACCACTATCCAAACCCTCAAATGCGTCAGCCGGATGAAAAGCATCAAATTAATCAGTTTTTAGCGGATTGGTTAGAGCATTGCTTGCGTCATGGTGAAGCGGACATCGAACTAAATTTCCACCCAAAGCCGTTAAAATGTGACTCCGACACTGGAAGTGACTAAGCTATTAACATTATAGTGCTATGAATTCATGTTGTTAGCGCCTACGGATGGGTATGGACCTTACTAGTCATGCAAAAATTTATACAAATCACTGACTGCCATCTGTTTGCAACAGAGGAAGGCAAACTCCTCGGCATGGATACTCAAGCTAGTCTTCAGGCTGTCATGGATAAAATCCACTGCGAACAAGATAACTATGATTTTTATTTATGCACAGGCGATTTAAGCCAAGACGGCAGTGTTGAGTCCTACCAACATTTAAAAAATCTGTTAGCCCAAGATAAAAAAGAACAATTCTGGATCCCTGGTAATCACGACTATCGTACCAATATGCTACAGGTGGTCAGCGAGCAACACGAAATGTTGCCCGTGATTAAAAAAGGGAAGTGGCAGTTAATTTTATTAGATAGCCAAGTCCCTGGCAGTGTGTTCGGCAACCTTGCTCAGAGCCAGCTCGATTTACTTGAAAACGCCTTGCAAGCCGATTCAACCAGTCACACGCTTATCACCATGCATCACCATCCAAAACCTATGGGATGTAAATGGTTAGATACTCAGCAAATTCGAAACAGCCAAGCCTTCTTAGATATCATCGCTAAATACGACAACGTTCGTGTGGTGTTGTGGGGTCATGTTCATCAAGACAGCGACAACATGGTAGACGACGTGCGCTTCATTTCGACACCTTCGACTTGCGTACAGTTTACGCCAGAATCCAATGATTTTGATGTCGACAAAGAAGGGCCTGGCTACCGCTGGATAGAGCTAAACGATGACGGCACCATAGAAACCGCCGTATCCCGTGTTGAAGGCATCGACTTTAAAATTGATTACACAACCAAAGGGTATTGATCAAAAATACCTGAGTAAAACAACTTCACACCGTTTTATAAAAAAGCCCAAGCGAATCGATATCCGCTTGGGCTTTTTAGCTTTAGAACTCAAACCCGTATTAGTGACGGGCAAATAATGCCTCAATCCATTCGAATACGGTTTGTTTTGCACCACGGTTAGCCTCAACTACGGCTTTCGCAGCTTGCCCCTTTGATTGAGCTAATTGCGCATCTGTTAACCAATCATTGGCTACATCAGCCCAGTTTTCAGCCCCCACCGTTTGCAGGCCACCCGCTTGCTCTAGTTGCTGGCAAATCAAAGCAAAATTAAACTGGCTAGTGCCCATCAATACAGGCACACCTAAACCCGCTGGCTCAAGCGGATTGTGCCCGCCGTTTTCAACAAAACTGCCACCCATCAAACACACATCGCTTGCCGCCAAAAATGCCATCAGCTCGCCCATGGCATCCACCAACAAGACCTGTGTTTGATTTGAGGCGTCTAATAAACTGCGACGGCTCAGCGTAAAACCACGCTGCTGAATCAACCCCGCTACATCATCAAAACGCTCAGGGTGGCGCGGCACCAGAATCATCATCCGTTCAGGGTCGTGTTTGAGCAACGTTGCAAAACCGTCCAATGCAATCTCGTCTTCGCCTTTGTGGGTACTCGCCACAATTAACACCTTGCGCTTATTCCCCCAGCTGTGGCGTAGGGCTTGGCCTTGGTTAAGTAATTCAGGCGAAATCGTTAAATCAAACTTAATGCTGCCCGTGACATTCATGGCATGTTCCGGCATTCCCAGCGCTACAAACCGCTGAGCATCCGCTGCATTTTGCACCGCTAAGCCATCTAATTGATTCAGCATAGCGCGCGCTAACACAGCTACTTTTTGATAGCCTTTGGCACTTTTTTCACTCAAGCGCGCATTCACCACCAACACCTTACAGCCACTTTTTTTACTGCAATGAATCAAATTCGGCCACAGCTCTGTTTCTAAGATCACCAACAATTGCGGACGTACTTTGCGTAAAAACCCCTGCAAAAACCAAGGCAGATCATAAGGTAAATACACATGAAATAGCTGCTTACCCAACTCAGCTGCAAAGCGTTTCTTAACTTGTTCGCTACCAGTAGGGGTAGTCGTCGTAATTGTAATCAGTTCATCAGGATGCGCTTTCATGGTTTGCTCAATCAGCGGCACCGCTGCAATGAACTCACCCACACTCACAGTATGAAACCAAATACCACCTTGCTTACCATTGAGACGCTTAGGACCCGTGAAAAAACCAAAACGCTGCCACCAATGTTTTGCGTAAGCAGGCGCTTTACGTGCACGCACAAATATACGCAACACGATGATGGGAATGAGCGCACTTAAAACAAGGGTATAAAGTAATCTAGCCATGATTTATCTAATACTGTGGATACATAATGAGTACGAGCTCATTCTAGCACCACCGATTCATGATTACCCCTTTGTCGCAAAAGCGAGGCACAACTGGTACACGAAGCACTGCCCACAGCATTTGCTTGTGCTAACATAGCCAGCTAATAAAATTATTTGGTTTTAATTCATGACTTTGCGTATTCCTAACTTTGCCAACGCCCGTATCTTAGTGGTTGGGGACGTGATGTTAGATCGCTACTGGAGCGGCCCAACTTCGCGTATTTCACCAGAAGCACCTGTACCTGTGGTTAAAGTTAGCGATATCGAAGATCGCGCCGGTGGTGCAGGTAACGTGGCGCTCAACATTGCCAGTCTCACCGCCCAAACCAGCTTGTTAGGACTGGTGGGCAGCGATGACAACGCACAAGTATTAAGCACCACCTTGCGTCACCAAAACATTAAAACCCAATTCACCGCCATTGCCAGTCACCCGACCATTACCAAATTGCGTGTTTTAAGTCGCCACCAACAATTGATTCGCTTGGATTTTGAAGAATCCTTTGCTGATGCCGACAACACCAACATGCTAGAAAACTATAAACAGCAAATTGAAGAATGCGACGTGGTCATATTAAGTGATTATGGCAAAGGCGCATTGCACAACATCGAAGACTTTATTGCCATCGCCAATGCTCAAGACAAACCTATTTTTATTGATCCTAAAGGCAGTGATTTTAAGCGTTACAGTGGCGCAACTTTAATCACCCCTAACATGGGTGAGTTCGAGCAAGTGGTTGGCCCGTGTAAAGACGAAGCCGAACTGGTAAGCAAGGGGTTTAAACTACTCGAAACCGTAGGCCTTGATGCTTTACTGGTCACGCGCAGCGAAAAAGGCATGACACTTTTTCAAAAAGGCGAACAGCCTGTGCATTTGGCCGCCACCGCTCGCGAAGTGTATGACGTCACCGGTGCAGGTGATACCGTGATCAGCGTGCTAGCGGCTGCCTTTGCCGCGGGTAGCCCACTGGCCGAAGCCACTGCACTTGCCAACACCGCCGCCGCTCTTGTGGTTGCGAAATTAGGAACCGCAACTGTGAGCCTTGCGGAGTTACGCCGAGCTGCCAAAGCCGATGAAATTGCCCACGGCGGCATCTTAGACGAAGACGCCTTGCTGGATATCATCAGCGATGCCAAAGCCCAAGGCGAAACCATCGTCATGACCAATGGCTGTTTTGATATATTGCACCCAGGCCATGTTAGTTATTTGAAAAATGCCAAAAAATTAGGTGATAAATTAATTGTTGCCGTGAACACGGATGATTCCGTGCGCCGTTTAAAAGGCGAAGGTCGCCCAATTAACCCAACCGACCACCGCATGGATGTATTAATCGGTCTTGAAAGTGTGGATTACGTCGTGCCGTTTAGCGAAGACACTCCTCAGCGTTTAATCGCCAAACTTTTACCCAGGTATTTTAGTCAAAGGTGGTGATTATAAAATTGAAGACATCGCTGGTGGTAAAGAAGTCCTCGAAAATGGTGGCCAAGTACAAGTGCTAAACTTCGAAGACGGGTGCAGCACCACCAACATTATTAACAGTATTAAAGCCCATAGCTGAGCGTTAGACGTTAGACGTTAGACGTCGTCACCTTATTAATTTACTAACGAGAAGAGCAAAACATCTCTCTTCTCTCGTATCCCATCTAACGATAGAAATATGAATAATAAAAAAGAACCCAATCAAATTGAAGATACACGCTTATTAAAGCTCGAATATTTAAAACCTAAATATTGGGGCGTATGGTTATTTGTGGGTTTCTTATTTGTATGCCAATTATTCCCATTCAAAGTCCAATGGAAAATCAGTAAAGGCTTAGCGTGGCTAACCTATAATTTAGCAAAAAGCCGCCGCCATGTTGTGCAAGTCAATGTGGATATTTGTTTTCCTGAGTTAAACGCCGATGAAAAAGACGCGTTAGTAAAAGAAATTTTTCACGAAAACATGCAAGGTTATTTAGACAGCGGTACAGCTTGGTTTGGCAATTATAAACGTTTTAAACCAACCTTGGATGTGCGTGGCAAAGAGCACTTCGATAAGTTTTTAGACAATGGCCAAGGCGTTGTATTAGCCGGTGCACACTTTAGTATTTTAGATTTAGCAGGTGCCATCACCAGTCTCATTACCGAAATGAACGTCACCTATCGCCCATTAGATAACAAATTAATGAACGCCATCATGATGCGTGGCCGCTACCGTTTTGTGACCCACGCGTACCACAAAAAAGACGTCAAAGGATTTATTGATTGTTTGCAACGTGGCGAAGCACTTTGGTATGCACCCGACCAAGACTACGGCCGTAAGCACGCTGTATTTGCACCCTTATTTGGCCGCCAAGCCTCTACTATTTCTGGCCTAACGTTTTTAAGCAAAAGCGGCAACGCGCGCATCGTGCCTTACAGCTATCATCGCAAACAAGATTGCCAAGAATATATTTTAGAATTCTACGAAGCACTGCCTGAAACAGGCGATGAAGAACAAGATGCTAAAGCCTACAATCAGTGGTTAGAAAGCGCAATTCGTCGTTACCCTGCCCAATATCTTTGGTTGCATAAACGCTTTAAAACACAAGAAAACCCAGACGATGTAAATCCGTATAAATAAACACTGAGTAGCTGTCGCTGTAGGGCGGGCACTGCCCACCAGCAACTGTTTTCGTCGGGCAATGCCCGACCTACCTCACTATTCTTTTGTACGAGCTTGCCCCGCGAGCGATCAAACATCCATGTCCGCTTCAATCTAAAATATCTATATTTGGTAGGGTGGGCACTGCCCACCAGCAACTGCTTTTGTCGGGCAATGCCCGACCTACATCACTATTCTTTTGTACGAGCTTGCCCCGCGAGCGATCAAACATCCATGTCCGCTTCAATCTAAAATATCTATATTTGGTAGGGTGGGCAATGCCCGAACCTACCACAATATTTTTTGTCTTTAAGCATTAAAAAAGCCCACCTCTATTTGCATGAAGATGGGCTTACATTCACCAAATCATAATCTAAATATAAGCGTTAATTAAAATTCAAATTTATGGGCCGTGTATTGAGTTTGCGCCGCAAGCCATACGTCGCCTACTTTGCCATCGCCCACTGGCTTGCCATCGATCTCAACCACTGCGGCAATTTCTTTCGATGAGCTGGTAATCCACACTTCGTCTGCGTTCAATACTTCATCCATTGTCACGATGCGTTCTTCTACTCTTATATCGCTGTATTTGCGTAAAATTTCAAGCAGCATAAATCGCGTAATGCCCGGTAAAATTTGGTTATCTAAAGGTGGCGTAATCACCACACCATCCTTAACAATGTAAGCGTTGCATGCGCCTGCTTCGGTTAATTCATTCTTCTCGTTATACAATAATGTTTCGTTGTAACCCTGAGCATAACCAAACTGAAAGTGCATCACGTTACCTAACAAGGCCGTGGATTTAATATTACAGCGCTGCCAGCGTAAATCTTGTGTAGTGGCGACTTTATAGCCTTTCGCTTTTGATTTATCGGGTACGTTGGCGGCCGGAATATCAAACGCATACGCAAACACAGTGGGCGCGACATTTTCAGGGTAAGCGTGGAAACGTTTACTGTCTGTGCCTCGACTTACGTGCAAATAAATTCCGAGATTTTCACCCTCGTTTTTCTCGATTAATTGGTCACAAATTTCACGCCATTTATTTTGATCCCACTTAAATTCAATGCCAATTAACTCTAAGCCTTGATTCATACGATCAATGTGTGGGCCAAAACCTACAAGTTTGCCATTGTAAGCGGGGATCACTTCATAAATGCCATCACCAAATAAAAAGCCACGATCCATCGGTGAAATTTTTGCCTCTTCCATGGGCATAAAATCGTTGTTTAAAAATACAATGCTCATAGGGCACCTCGATAAAATTTTATGATTTACTTATTTACTAATTTCTTTTTACTAACTAATGCGTGTAAACGATTGAGCAAGTCAATGCCCTCTTGAGCTGGTAGGCCATCTTCAGTTAATGTATTTTCACGAGTAACACCATCAACGCTGCCATGCTCTGATAGAAATTGTAGTACAGCCATCGCATCTAGCTTCGCTAACAGGTTTTGTCCGCTTAACCAATCAAGCATGGCAATGAGCCCTAACGCCGCCCAGTTAGACACATCGGCAATGATCAATTCATTACAGCCCGTGGCAGCCGCTTGAATATCTAAGCTTTTTAACGCGTCTTGAATATTGCCCATACCAATCTCATTGCCACCGTCGCCAATCGCAATGGTTGGGCACTGCCCGTGTATCAAAAAGGTATCAAAGCAGGCCGCACGCGCGCTGATGTCTTCACCACGCATATTGTAATATTTACCATCGGCGGCTAAACCTGGGCGCTCAATCGATACAATCAATTCTGGTTGTAATTGTTCAAGGGCTTGCAGCGCTTCTTCATCACGATGAGCATTAAGCCCCACGGTAATTTCATGTACACGATAGATATTGGCTAATTGCCCACTTAACGGAGCACCACAAACGATAACAGGGTGCGCGCCCAGTGCTTCAAATACTTGATACAACGCGATGGCCCCCACTGGCCCATCGGTTTCAAACGTATCCACCACTGGAAAGCCCGTGCCGATTAAAACCGTGCCACGAATAGGCAGCATCATTTGCGCCGCACGTAATACATAACCTTGAGGCAACGCCCCTTGTATAGTTTTCATGCCACGAAGGTTACGTTCAACCAGCATGTTTTCAATATCAAGGCTTAACTGCATTGCCGTCGTCAATTGACTCATGGGGTGTCCTCAGGTGCCACTGCTACTAAAACTTGCTGACTGTATTTATAGTGGGCAAGCGCTAATTCGTTATGGGCTTGATCAATGGAGATCGGTTCAAATGTTACTTTGCCGCCAGCGGTTAATTGCGCAAGCTTGGCTAAATCTAGTGACAGTACCGAACCCATTTTTGGGTAGCCGCCGATGGTTTGGCGATCATTCATTAATACAATGGGTTGACCGTCTTTGGGAATTTGTACCGCGCCTAAACAAATGCCTTCAGATAAAATACCGTCAATATCGCACGTAACTTTTGGACCGGTTAAGCGGTAACCCATGCGATCGCACAAATCACTCACCGCGTATTGATGATTAAAAAACATGCGTTGCTCGTGTCGAGAAAAATGTGCTTGCTGATAACCCGGAATCAAACGCAGCGTCACATTGTTTTTATAAACTGGGCGAGCACTCAAGGGGAGCACAAAACATTTTTTCGCCGTGGTCGACGCCGTTAATACTAATTTATCGCTCGCTTGTAACCCCTTGCCGTTTAAACCGCCAATGCCTTCACGCACCACCGTGCTAACACTTGAAAATTGTTGTTTAATTTTAAAGCCACCCGCCACCGCCACATAAATACGGCAACCTTCAGTGGCATAACCCAATTCAATTTCATCGTGCGCATTTACGTTTAAGGTTTGCCATTGTGATTGTGGTTTACCATTTACTTTAACGACAACTTCGGCACCAGTAATGGCGATTTGTGTTTGGCATGGGCTTTTGAGCTTTAACCCACCAATGGTGTTTTCTAAAACCGGTGTGTTTTCATCGTTGCCCACTAACCTATTGGCCCATTTAAACGCCAACGGGTCCATTGGGCCACCAGTGGTCAACCCAATACCGTGTTGACCAAACCGTCCAGCATCTTGGATTAACGTTAAAATACCCGGCGTTAAAACGTGCATCATATAACTCATGTTATAAGCCCTCCCAGCCGTCGAAGCTGCCACCTAGGGCTAAGAACGTATCTTGATCAATGGCATAAAACTGCACAGCATCACCAGCTTTCACAGGCATGGTTGGTGACGCGTTTGGATTAAACATAGGCGTTGGGCAACAGCCAATTAAATTCCAACCACCTGGACTCACTGATGGGTAAACCGCCGTTTGACGATCCGCAATAGCAACGGCTCCCTTTGGCACTTTTTTACGAGGCGTGGCTAAACGGGCCATAGCAATGCGTTCATCCGTTTCACCCAAGTATGCAAAGCCTGGTGCAAAACCAATGGCGTACACGCGATAAATCGTTTGTTGATGTATCTCTATAACTTGCTCAACACTCAAGCCGGCATGTTGGGCGATGTTGCTTAAGTCTGGGCTGGTTTGTGGGCCATAGTAAACCGGTAACCGCACAATGTTTTCTGCTTGTAAGGGTTGTTTTGTTTGCTCTTGACTAGCAGCGTGTCGAATCAAACCACGCACGTGTAAGTGATCCGTTTTAGACGGGTCGAACACCACCAAAATAGAAGCATAACTGGGCACTAAATCAATTAACGCGTCACCCATATGTTGCGCTAATACTTGGGACATTTGTTGAATACGCACACTGGTTTCATCACTGACGGTTTCAGCAACATAAACGATGAGTGCATTTTCACCCGCCACATGAATGTTCATGTTATGCGCCTTCGATTATGTTACGAATCTGCGCAATGGCCGTTACACCGTCAAGATTATCACCATGCACACATAAAGAATCGGCTTTGATAGTCAGCGTGTTGCCGCTAACAGAGGTGATCGTACCGTGTTCATTTAATTGCTTAACTTGCGCCAGCATTTTTTCTGTATTGTGTACGGCACCCGGTTGACTGCGGGCTAATAGTTTACCGTCATCGTCATAACAACGATCGGCGAAGGCTTCGAATAATAATTCAATGCCAAGCTCATTTGCTTCTTGTGCGTGCTGCGGCGAGTCATTGGTGGATTGCAGCATCAATTTAACCGGACGGTGATAGTGAGCAATGGCTTGCATAATGGCCTGACGCACGTCCGCTTTTGCCATCATATCGTTATATAACGCACCATGTGGTTTGACATACGCCATGATCATGCCTTGGCTTTTTGCCATGCCGTCCAGGGCGCTCATTTGATATAACACTAACCCTTTAATTTCATCACTTGAGCAATTCATCGAGCGGCGACCGAATCCCACAAGATCTGGGTAAGCTGGATGCGCGCCCACTATCACATCATGTTTTTTTGCCAACGCTAAGGTATTCATCATGACAACAGGGTCACCACCATGAAACCCGCAGGCAATGTTCGCTTGATCAATATGCGGGAAAACGTCTTCGTCTAAACCCATTTTCCACGAGCCAAAACTTTCACCCAAATCACAATTTAACAACAACGACATGGTGGCTCCTTATAAAATGACTAACTTAGAATTAGGTATATCTGTCACAACCATGTGGCCCGGTGAATGGGTAATACTAAAAAATCTAGAGTGTTGTTTAGCGGCCATTTGACGGCGGTTATTGTTCATATTTACCACCCTTATAAAATGGCTAACTTAGAATTAGGTATATCTGTCACAACCATGTGGCCCGGTGAATGGGTAATACTAAAAAATCTAGAGTGTTGTTTAGCGGCCATTTGACGGCGGTTATTGTTCATATTTACCACCCTTATAAAATGGCTAACTTAGAATTAGGTATATCTGTCACAACCATGTGGCCCGGTGAATGGGTAATACTAAAAAATCTAGAGTGTTGTTTAGCGGCCATTTGACGGCGGTTATTGTTCATATTTACCACCCTTATAAAATGGCTAATTTAGAATTAGGTATGTCTGTCACAACCATGTGGCCCGGTGAGTGGATAATACTAAAAAATCTAGAGTGTTGTTTAGCGGCCATTTGACGGCGGTTATTGTTCATATTTACCACCCTTATAAAATGGCTAATTTAGAATTAGGTATGTCTGTCACAACCATGTGGCCCGGTGAGTGGGTAATACAGAAGTCAGGCTTAGCGGCCATAATCGCCGCTTGTGGTGTCACACCGCAGGCGGTAAACACAGGTACTTCACCTTCTTTGATCGTCACCGCATCGCCGTATTCTGGTTGGTTAATATCTTTAATACCAATGGCCGCTGGGTCACCAAAATGAATAGGGGCCCCATGTACCGATGGAAACCGACTGCAAATTTGAATCATACGAATCGCATCAACCGGTTTAAATGGGCGCATGCTCACCACCGTATTGCCATGAAAACGCCCCGCCTGTCGACACGCTATATTAGTATCGTACATAGGGACGTTTTTGCCTTCGCTTATATTGCGCACGTCTAAGCCATCAGCGATTAAGGCCTCTTCGAAACTAAAAGAGCAGCCTAATAAAAACGTGACTAAGTCATCACGCCATACATGAGAAATGTCAGCAACCTCATCCACTAATTTGCCCTGCTGCCAAATACGGTATTTAGGCACATCGGTGCGAATGTCGAAATCGGGGGCTACTTCGACAAGATTGGTATCACCGGGCTGTGCCGCCATGGCAACTACGGGGCAAGGCTTGGGGTTTAACTGACAAAACTGGAGAAATTCATTGGCCCACGCTTTAGGGAGTATGGCCACATTGCATTGCACAAACCCCTGACATAAGCCTGAGGTATTGGTTGTGTATTCACCCGTACGAATTGCATGGCGAAGTTGCGCTGGTGTGTATTGTGTGGCCATGCCACACCCCCTTTGTGAACTGAAATTGATTATCTGTCTCAACTTGTAGCATTTTGAGCAATACAGTCAAGTTAATCCATATCACTTAAGGGGTAGAGCACAGGTATTCACTAAAGCATTCAGCCTTGCTTTATGATTGTGCAAATTCCTGCACGTTAAAAAAACTCATTAAACAAACGGTTTATGACTAGGCCAAAAAAAATACATGAATGCTGATTTTTTTTGCAGACGCAAGGGTTGTGTGCCGCATATTAGCGAGCACAATCAAAAAAATACACACCTGAAATAAAGGACAATTATTACAATTGTTGTTTTCAGGTATGCATAGCTTCAATGATAATAAGAAGTATCTAACAAAAGCCACTACAGCTTCATAGCAGGCATTGGGCACGCCAATAATAAACTCATTAATTTTACCGTCTCGTACTCTGAACCTTGAATGATGCCATCGTGTAAAACGATATCACCACAGACATCCATCAGGGAGCGCTTTAACATCGGCGAAAGGGTTTTGAGCTTTTTCAAACTATTGTATATATCTTTTGTTTGAACATCTTTTTCAGCAATTAAACTTTGCTGCTTCATTACAAACACATCCATCATGCGTTGATGTAACGCCGTTTTTTCTTGTGCTTGCCCGCCTGCATTATGGACCAAGCTAGACACAATAACGTTGACCTCATAGGACACCACATCAAACTTTTTAATGGTATGAGACGAACGATTAGGTTTTTTAGGTTCAAACGTATGCTTAAGCAAGCTATACAAACAAATCTCAAATAACGTTAACTTGCCATCCCATTTTGCCATGACGAGCACTTGTTCTAGTAACCCTTTTTGCATGTCCTCATCAAGGGTTTTTAATAATGGAATCAGTAACTCAACCAAAGGCAGTGCCAAGCGAGGGTTTAACCCTTGTGAAAGCAATGTGAGCGTTTGTAAATATTGCTTAGAGGCTGGGTACTGGGCCAACAACCAAGCTTGCTGTTCTTGACGTAACGCTGTTTCTGTATCCATCAGAACATACAGCAGCATGATTTTTGCCAGTTCAGGGTCATGCAATGCTTGGCGATATTCATAAGGAATTTGCTCATGCAGACTCATTGCATAGGCAAGGTTTTCTGGGTTTAGCGTGCCAATCACATCATGTAAATGCTCGTTAGCATGATTTTGCATACGGGCCACATCCGGATTGTAAATACTCTGAGCGGCTTGTGTTTGTTGTGCCTGTTTTTGCTCTCGTTTTTCTTCACGTTGCTGCTTCTTCTCGCGAGATTCAAAGCGCATTATAAATGTAGGGTCGATACTATTAATTCGCTGGTCCAATGGCGGATGCGTTGCAAACCAAGACGATTTTTGTGATGAGCTAATGCACATATGACTAATGCCTTCGGCTCGTGGTAATTGCAAAAAACCTTGATGGCTATTGGTGCGGATAATATTAAGCGCACTGGCAAGTGCTTCTGGGTTTCGGGTAAATTGCACAGCTGACGCATCGGCTAAATATTCACGCTTACGGCTGATTGCCGTTCGAATCAAACGACCTAAGAAAACACCAACAGAGCCAATAACGATTAGTGGCAAACCAATAAAAAAAACACCCGCGTCATCTTTTCTTCTCATACTTGACAATGAATTGCTCGCGATAACATTGTTGTAATTATCTTTATTAAAACCAATCGATGAGCGCCTGTGACCAGATCGGTGTCGACTATCCGCCATCAACATGCGCCCTAGTTCTGACACCCAAACAATGCCGCCGAGTAAAATCATCAAGCGAATATTAATGCGATTGTCGCCATGCAAAATATGGCTAAACTCATGGCCTACAACCGCTTGTAATTCGTCACGGTTCATCGCGTTGATTAAACCATTAGTCACAACTAAAGCACTGTCTTCAAAATCGTAACCGACCACAAATGCATTCACCGACGTTTCGTGATCAAGTACATACACGCCCGGTGTCGTGACACCTGCCGCAATGGCCATTTCTTCTACAACATTAATTAGCTTTTGCTCGGTTTCGTCTTTAGATGCAAACCCCAAAGAGCGCGCACCAAGCTTCACCGCCATGCCATTACCACCATGACGCAGCTCCAACCAACGGCCAAAACTACCACTACCGATAATGAAAAGCGTGACCACAGAGGTAATGAAACCTGCATAGCTAAACTGCCACACTAAAAAGTCACTAAACGTAATGTTAGAAGACGCAAATTGGCTGATGCTAGACCAGCTTAGGCCAACATAAATAGTGCCGTTCACACACAAGACGATAAAAACACAAAAGGCTAAAAACAATAAAAGCAGCCGATTACTGGCTGCTTTTGCTTGTGCTTGATGCTCAAAAAAATCCATATTATTTATTCACTTCTTACACGCTGTTCGAATTAACCAAAGTTAACTTTAACAGGCTTTTTAATGGCTTTGTCTTTGAACTCTAGCAAGTTAGCTTCTTGGAATGAAAACGCATTGGCAATGACATTATTAGGAAACGACTCACGATAAGTGTTGTAAGCCATCACCGCATCATTAAATGCTTGACGTGAATAACTGATGCGGTTCTCGGTCGAACTGAGTTCTTCCATCAATTGCTGAAACTGAGTATCGGCTTTTAGGTCTGGGTAAGATTCGCTTAATGCAAACAGTTTACTCATCATGCCGCCAAGGGCATTTTCAGCACCGTTTAATGCACTCACGTCTATCTGACCTTTAGCCGATTGCATACCCTTTAAAATGGCACTGGCTTCATTACGAGCCGTAATTACCGCTTCTAAGGTCTCACGCTCATGCTTGGCGTAACCTTTAGCCGTTTCGACCAAATTAGGGATCAGGTCATAACGGCGCTGTAATTGAACATCGATCTGAGAAAAGGCGTTTTTATGACGATTCCGTAGGCTCACCAAGCGGTTGAACATCATAACAACAAACAAAACGGCGCCGATAATAACGGCCCAAGTGATCATAGTAGAATCCATAGTTATATCCTTTTCTTTAAGTGGGCAAAGCTTAGCATGGCTGGATTAGACGGGGTAGTAGCCTGTGTATTGGTAATGTAATCTGTGATGTATCAAACAGTCATAATAAACCAAACAATTGATTTCACCGCATACTCAGAATATAGTTTGACCCAATTGGTACAAGTATCTCAAGGACAGAGATGAACGGCATACAGCACTTTCAGACCCTCGCTAAGTACAATATTCGCCTTAATCAGCAAGTATTAGTCGCCGCCTCGTCTTTATCCCACGATCAGATTAATGAAGATCGCGGCGCGTTTTTTAAATCTATTCTCGGTACGCTTAATCACATATTAGTAGGCGATTTATTGTGGCTGCGTCGTTTCTATTTGCATCACGGCCCTGATAGTCAGAGATTCTCCCACTTAAAAACGCTTGATAATTACCCTGCTGTTGAGTCCCTCAATCAAATTCTATTTGATGATTTTGAAGCATTTAAAACGGTGTGCATTGAAGTAGACGCCTCTATAAGTGATTGGATTAACACCCAATTAAGCGAAGCGAATTTAGACAGCACGTTTACTTACCAAAACATCAAAGGCGAAAGTCACAGTAAAAACTTTGGGGAAGTGCTTTCCCATTTGTTTAATCATCAAACCCATCACCGTGGCCAAGTTTCTACCTTGCTTTATCAAGCTGGAGTGGATATTGAGGTTACGGATTATTTGATGGATATAGAGTTTTCTTAAGGTAGATATAATGTCTGAAACAGCCCCAACCGCAGAGATGGCTAATAAGGTTAGCACTGATCTACTCACTTGGTTTAAGTGGGGTAAGATAAATTTAATGGATCAAGACTTTGCATGCGTTAAAGCCGAAAAACATAAAATCAAGAAAAGTACTAAATCTTCAGACCTACCAGATAAACAAGACCTAAAGCATACCCATCCCGTAGATGTAGTGTTCCACTATGTTGATCCTTATCTAGGAAAAAGAATATATTTCAACACTGATTTAAAGAGCTATCAAAAAGGGTCTATAGGCGCATCCCAAGTAAGAACTGCACTCCAGTCATTAGCTAAAACTATTGAGTGTGCGAAAGTTAGCAAAGAATGGGTCGAAAGATACAATATTTTTACTGACAACTTCGAAATCAGGGCTTTATTATTTATTTATAATCATGATAACAAATACGACAAGGATTTTTATAAGGAATTTTTTCATAAAGAAAAGGGGAAAACTCAAAAAATTAATACAGACTCAATTCCTTTAGCAAAAAACCAGCAGCTACATATTATTGAGCCAGCTACAATAAACTACATGCAAACAATACTAACTGACATATCAAAGTTACACATGTTAGGGTCATTCCCAGAAAAAAATTACAATTTCTTTTATCCTGAATTACATCTACACAAGTCATTTGGAGATAAATCAGATAGACCTGCAACTATCGAAATGATATGCGGCCCATTCATCATAATTGAACACGGGGACGTAAAAAAGTATTGTGAGGACAGAGGAGAAATTGATACTACTGGAGAGAAAGGCGTATTGATTTATTACAATGGAAAAGGATCTCATAGTAATGAATTCCTGTATTTACTCGACATGATCTCCAAATTTCAGATTCTGGATAGAGGAGAACTTATTAGAGTTAGGGCTGCCAACTCAGATTACGATCCGGATATTTTAAGTAAATTTGAATCAGCTGTGAGCCAATACATCCATGGCTGGGGATTTGATAAAGAAAAAGAAATGAAAATAAATAGCATTCAATTTGATATTGTAGAAACCACAACTAATAATTTTTCTAAAACAGCAATTGGATGGAAATAAGATGATAAAAGGAAGTCTTTATAGTGTAGGTGACAAAGCACTATACGATGCTCTAAATCAGTCAAAGGTCACAAATAGTGATCTCAAGAGCCTTTTCTTATCTAGAGGAATTATAGTTTCAAAGAGCACAAATAGAGAGAATATAGCAAGGACATTCTCAAGATTCACCCATGGATACAATGATTACCATCAGCTCTCACTAATACTTGGAAATAATAAAAGAAGGGATCGAGTTACTTCTACACGAATAAACAATAATATAAATTCTGAAACAATTGAAACAGCACTAGATGAATTAAAAAGCTCTATAATAAATGAAGGCGCTATCGCCGAGGTGATTTCAAAAAATGGAAATTACATTGTAAAGATAAATTATAAAAAGACTGATTTTAGTAAAAGTGAATTCAAACAAGTAACTGACAAAGAGTCTATAATTTCACTTGAATGTACAAGTTCTAATATTGTTATAAGAGCACCCTACAATAGTGAAACTGAAGAATGGAAATGCGCTTTAGTAGACAACATTGAAAGAGAGCACGAATCCGAGTTAAATGTAACCGAAATATCTCTTTCTCACATACAGGATAGCCAACTAAGAACTGAGTTCTTCAAGAAGCTTGTCGTAAGCCTTAAATCCTACGAATTAGTCGATGTAACAGATGTGTTTGTTTTTCACCCTAAAGAAGAATATAACGAGGAAACAGATACAAATATAGGGATAAGAATAGACAAAGCATCTTTAAAGGGAGTAGGCGTTCTTGAATCATCAGAATTAAATGACCTACACCTTCGAGGCTTTTATATATCAAAAATTATCTGGACTGCTAAAGAAAGAAACCTGGTAGACTCAGATAAATATGTATTGGAAGCACAATTCTCTGATCCAGATGAATTTAATAACTTCAATTACCTCGCAAAAGGTTTTTATCGTTACATTTCGGCCAATGAATTCAGCAAAAGCAAAACCCTACTATCAAATATCGATGAGACAAAAATAAACATTGAGCTTGAAAACTCCGCAAAAGAAACAATTGATTATATTGAAAATTTAAACGAATCAAATTCATTAGCCAAACCGAAAGACTCGGAGTCATTACATGAAGATCAAATGGCTTAAAATAAATTCAAATTTTAGTCTAAATTATTTCATTAACTTAATTAACGAATTTATTTTCAAAGAAAACTCTACTATGGGGTTTATCATTGAAGAAATAAATAAAATTGAATTAACCGCCAGATACATAGAAAAAATCACAACAAAAACATATACAATAGATCCATTTGGAAATGAAGAGATAGAGGATAGAATTAATTATATAAACATTTCATTTAAGATAATGAGTTCATCCAGCAACTTAAATGAATTACTGATTTACAACCCTCCTAGGTCTATAAAACCTTTATTCGATTTCTTTTCAAAAGAAGTTAAGTTAAATTATTCTATTGATAAAATTAATTTTGACATAGAACACTTTATACACTTAAACAAAAAGATATTTGGAAATAGGTCTATTACTATAAAAAAAATTGTTGCTGAAAATGTTTTTATAACTAAAAACTCCAGCGCAAAGATGACTCTTAAGTCATCGAAAGGAACCGCCTTATCAGATCTAAAAAACACACTTAATCTATCAGATATTGATCTATCTAGCGCGATTATTGATATAAAATCCAGTAAACTAAACGATACCATCGAAATATCTAAAAACGGATACTTAGTTGGAGAAAGCCAGCAATATCTTGAAAAAATGGGAAGAGAATTAATACCAACTAAATTTTAGCCATAAAAAAACCCAAGCTACTTTCATAGCTTGGGTTTTTCGTAAGGAAGACGCTTTGTAGAAGTGGTTCCGTGCAAGCACCCTCCTACAAAATTTAGACACCCAATCAGCGTCTTACGTCTCCCGTACCGCGTCTAGTGTTTATTAAGAATAAACAGGCAACGTCGCACAAAGCGCTTTTACTTTCTCACGTACTTGCGCTGTTACTTCTTCAGTGTTGCCGTTTTCTAGGCTGTCCAACACGTCACAAATCCAACCGGTTAGTTCAGCTGATTGTGCTTCGTTGAAACCACGAGAAGTAATCGCTGGTGTCCCGATACGTAAACCAGAGGTTACGAACGGTGAACGTGGGTCATTAGGCACCGCGTTTTTGTTTACCGTGATGTACGCTTCGCCTAAGGCTGCGTCGGCATCTTTACCTGTGTATTCTTTGCCGATTAAATCAACTAGGAATAGGTGATCGTCTGTACCACCCGATACGACGTTAATGCCGCGAGCGATAAATGCTTCTGCCATGGCACGGGCGTTTTTAACCACTTGTGCTTGGTAAGTTTTGTATTCATCAGACATGGCTTCTTTAAAGCAAACCGCTTTACCTGCGATAACGTGCATCAATGGGCCGCCTTGCGACTCAGGGAATACTGCAAAGTTAAGACGCTTGTTAAGCTCTTCGTTATCGTTCGCTAGGATCAAACCACCACGTGGGCCACGTAGAGTTTTGTGTGTCGTTGTGGTTACCACGTCAGCGATGCCAACTGGGCTTGGGTATTCGCCAGCGGCGATTAGACCCGCTACGTGTGCCATATCAACGAACAAGTAAGCGCCTACTTTGTCGGCGATATCGCGAAAGCGCTGCCAATCAACAATACGGCTGTACGCAGAGAATCCCGCTACGATCATTTTTGGCTTGTGCTCAAGGGCAAGTGCTTCCACTTGCTCGTAATCAATTTCGCCTGTGTCTGGGTTTAGACCGTACTGAACGGCATCGTAAATACGACCAGAGAAAGAAACAGATGCACCATGAGTTAAGTGACCACCGTGGGCTAGGCTCATGCCTAAAACTTTGTCGCCTGGTTTCACTAGCGCCATGTAAACCGCGGCGTTGGCTTGTGAACCTGAGTGTGGCTGTACGTTGGCGTATTGTGCGCCGAATAGCTCTTTTGCGCGGTCGATGGCCAGTTGTTCGATCACGTCTACGTGCTCACAACCACCGTAGTAACGCTTACCCGGGTAACCTTCAGCGTATTTATTGGTTAGCTGGCTGCCTTGGGCTTCCATTACACGAGGGCTAGTGTAGTTTTCAGAAGCGATCAGCTCGATGTGGTGCTCTTGACGCACGTCTTCGGCTTGCATGGCTTCCCATAGCGCTGGATCAAAATCCGCAATGTTCATGTCTTTTTTGAACATAAATAGTCCCCGTGATTCAGTTAAATGATAAAGCTGGTGTGTCTTACATTAGCCTATTTTAGCTAATCTAAGAGGAATTGGCCGCATTGTACATCAAGCGTTCAGGCGAGGCACTTGAAAGGCTATCAAGGGGAGTGGAGGATTACTCATGTAGGGCAAGCAGGCCCACACTTGAGCCTGCCGCGCCTAACGTTTATTCCATATACACTTCTTGCTCTGTGTCTAAGAAGTCATGGGCCAAAATATCCGCTGTCACGGGATAACTGTACATATAACCCTGTACCTTATGACAGCCTACTTCTTGCAAAAAGGCCTGTTGCTCTTGTTTCTCGACCCCTTCTGCAATTACCCCTAAACCTAGGTTATTAGCCATGGCGACGATGGTACGAGTAATTTGGGCATCTTCTAAGTTATCCGGCAGGTTTTCAATAAAGCTCTTATCGATTTTCAGGTTATTCACAGGGAACTGTTTTAAATAGCTTAAAGATGAATAACCCGTACCAAAATCATCAATGGATAACTGAAAGCCCATTGCGCGGGCTTCATTCAGCACCGCTAGCGCGCGGTCAACATCGTCCATCAGAATACTTTCGGTCAGTTCTAATTCAATGAGTTCTGGGTCAACCCCAGTTTCATCCACAATACGGCAAATACGATCGAGCATTTGGGCATCTTTAAATTGGCGAGCGCTTAAATTCACCGATAATTTAGGCACCACAAAGCCCGCATCTTGCCAGTCGATGATTTGCTCACAGGCGGTACGCAATACCCATTCACCAACGGGGACAATTAAACCGGTTTCTTCAATGACCGGTATAAAAGTATCCGGGGCAACAATACCAAACCCAGGTCGACGCCAGCGCAATAATGATTCTATGCCACAAATTTGATTTTCAATGGTGTCCCATTGCGCTTGGTAAAATAATTCAAATTCGTTACGGCGCAGTGCCAAGTGCAAATTATTTTCAAGCTCTAAACGCTCCATGGCGTGGGTATTCATGTTCTCGGCATAGAACTGCACATTGTTTTTACCCATGGCTTTTGCATGGTACATGGCGGTGTCGGCATTTTTTAATAGGTCCATGCCGCTGTCTGCATTATCTGGATAGATAGCAACACCCACACTACAACTTAAATACAACTGGCGATCTTCGATATTAAAAGGCTGCTCCAGTCTTTTAAGAATACGCTCGGACACGTCTAAGGATTCTAACATCGCATCGTGACTGCTGGTTAAGCCAGACATAATCACGGTAAATTCGTCACCGCCAATTCGGGCCACTAAGTCTTGCGAGCGAATGGCATTACTTAATCGCTTAGCCACTTCTTTTAATACTTTGTCCCCAACAGGGTGTCCCATACTGTCGTTAATGGGTTTAAAGCGATCAAGGTCAATAAACAGTAACGCGAGAATTTGTTTTCTATCAAGCATTAAACGTTCTAGTGTTTCATGCATTTGTGAGCGATTGGGTAAACCGGTTAAGCCATCAAAATACGCTAAACGCTCAATACGCGCTTCGGTGATTTTTTTCTCAACGATATCCGATGAAATAATAATATGGCTTTGCACACGGCCTTCTGTGTCTTTAAGTGCCGTAATGCCCGTCCAACTTGGGCGAACTTCACCACGCTGGTTAACATACTGTAACTCACCTTGCCAATAACTGTCGCTGAGCAGCGCGGCATTAAGTTCTTTTATTGTTGCTCGTGATGTGGATGGCGAAACAAATTTTTGTGGATTCTTATGGATAACTTCAGAAGATTCATACCCGGTTAAATGTGTAAATGCTTTATTAACACGACTAATGCGGCCGTTGGCTTCTGTTACGATGATCGATTCTGATGAGTTTTCAAATACTTCTGATGCCGTGCGTGCTTCTTTTTCTATGAATCGTTTTTGCGTCACATCTCGACCCGTTGCCAAAATGCCTTCTATCTCATTTGCCTCATTGCGCAAAATGCTGCTTTGAATTTCAAGCACCATAGGTAAGCCGTCATAAACGGTGGCATCAACATCAAAGGTCCGAACAAAATCGGATTCTTTTTTATCATCATTGGCTGCGTCTAAATCTTGTTTAAATACGCGATACAAATACTGGTAGCTGTTGTCTTTTAAAATAACAGACAAACCGCTTTCAAGTACTTTGCTTGCATTCTGACCGAGAATACGTGTAACCGAAGAGCTAATATAATTAAGGTTTAGCTCGCTATCTAAGGTAAAAACCACATCTGACATGCCTTCGGCTAATAGTCGATAACGTCGTTCACTTTGTGATAACTGTTTTTTAGCAAGTTCTTCATCGGTAATATCACGGGCAAGCCCTACATAATAGCGGCTCTCTTGTGAATCATTACGGGTAAAAATAGTATCGCGAAAACGCATGACACGCCAACTACCATCACAATGTTTGGCACGAGCGCTGACTTCATTAACCTGACCTGGTTTTAATGTTTTTAAATCAGTGGTCGCATTATCAACCTTTGCTAGGTCATCTTTATGTAATAAGTTACGCCAGCTGCCTAGTAGTTCCATTTGTGTTTGACTATAACCCAGTAATTCACCAATGTGGCGACTACTGTAAACGCTTTGTTTATTATTTAAATCATTTACATAGATCGGGTCAGGTAACGCTTCGATAACACTGGCCCAAAAACTTTCACTTTCTTTAAGTGCCGATTCGGCAGCAATGCGATCACTTATATTAATAAAACTTAATAAGGCTTGATCTTGACCTACGCTATCAAGCGCACCATTTACAAGATAAAAATGTTGTTTACCATCAAGTGATGTGAATTTAATTTCTGTACTAAAGCGAGATTTATTTTCATTAATTTTTTGTGCAATATCGATCATTAAATCTTTATTATAAAGTTTAAATAATTCACTTATTTTTCCTAATATTTCACTTTTACTGGCGCCGTTATAGATTTTTAATGCCGCATCATTAATGTCAATCAAATGAAACGATGAGCGCAGCGCGGCAAATTCTTTTGGGTGTTGCTTAATATATTCATGAACGGTACTACTACCAATATTGGACAACCATTCTCTAACCAATGAAATATCAATATGCCACATACCAATACCACTGCCATTATAAAGCGCACGATAACGAGAGCGGCTTATATTAAGTAAGTCTCTATCGGCGGTTTGCCGGCTAACATCACGCAATACCCAAATAATCGTCGGGGCCGTTTTTTCTAAGTAAGAAAAATGCTGATTAATATCTAACGTCACCAGCTTGCCATCAAGATCCACCAGCAACTCACCATATTGTGTCAGCACTGAATCATCTCGCCTGTATGACCAGTTCTGTAACCAAGGCATGCCTTCAAACGGAAATGCTTTTTGGATTGGCTTACCAATGACACTTTCAATTTCTTGCCCTTTTAGCCAGCGCTCGGCAGAGGTATTACAAAAAATAATTTTGCCGTTTAAGGTCGTCGTAACCACGACTTCATCAATGCAATCAAGGGCCTGTTCAGCACGTTGCGATTTACGATTAAATTTTTCCAGCTTTTGGCCACTTTCATTGTGAATACGACCAATGATTCTTAATGCCAAATAACCCAATAGAATATAAACAGCAATAAATAGTAATTTTGGGAAAACCAGAGTCAGTATTTCTTTTTGTAAAAAATTCGGTTTTTCCACCGCCACCACTCGCCATGGCGTATTAGCAATATCGTGTACTCCCAATACAGTTTGATCAAGATTGTCTAAATAATTGGCTCGGCTTTGACCATTAAAGTCTTCGATACTTAATACAATACGACCATCACGAGCATTCACTATCGCCAACCGAAAGCTTTCATAATTATCGCTTTCGATAATTCGATTATAAACTTGGATCTTTCGGCTTACGGCTAAATAGTAGGGTTGGTCAATATAATGCGTAAGATCATAAACAAAATGCACACTGCCTACGCCAGATTCAGAATCTGCAAACAGGTTGATAGGGGCTTGTATTGAAGGTGGGTAAACTTCTATCAAGCTTGATAGTCGTGAAATTTCGTCTTTGAACAAGGGCTCGTATTCAGACGCGACCATGTCAAAACCACTATCAAACAATATAAAGCCATGATAATCGGCCAGAGTACTTGCAAGCGCTTGAGGAAACTCTTGATAAGATGATGGATCGCCGTTACCTTGAATAAACCGTTCTATTTGTTCACGGTGCTGATTAATAAGAGAAGGTATACTGTTTTTTTGCGCATAAACGCTATTGGCCGTTTGTTTAGCCAAGCTAGACAAGGTATGGCCCATCATTAATCGTCGATGCTCTTGTCCTTGTGTGTATTCAATATAAAAAGAAACAATTTGTGTGGCCAAGAGGAACACAAAGAACAAAAATAGTAATAGCCGAACAGAATCTTTTTTTATTGTTATTAAACGATCAATCAACATTGTTTTCCCTACCCAGTTTGCGTTTAGCTGCTTAATCTATTAATTTGCAGCTATTTCTAGCATCTCACCCATATTAAGGGCATTTAAAGCTATGGCTCAGTACGTTTTTACAATGAATCGAGTGGGGAAAGTGGTTCCCCCTAAGCGTGAAATATTAAAAGACATTTCCTTATCCTTTTTCCCTGGTGCAAAAATTGGTGTCCTAGGCTTAAATGGTGCTGGCAAATCAACTTTGCTGCGTATCATGGCAGGAGTCGATACAGAATATAACGGTGAAGCGCGCCCACAGCCAGACATTCAGATCGGTTATTTACCTCAAGAGCCAGAATTAGACCCTAACAAGGACGTTCGTGGAAATGTTCAAGATGGTTTGCGTGAACTGTTCGACGCAATGGCTCAGTTAGACCAAGTCTATGCCGATTACGCTGACCCTGAAGCGGACTTTGATAAACTGGCCAAAAAACAAGGGCGATTAGAAGCCATTATCGAAGCAAACGATGGTCACAATATTGATAACATTATGGAACGCGCCGCAGAGGCGTTACGTCTTGCCCCTTGGGATGCAGACGTAACCAAGCTATCTGGTGGTGAGCGTCGTCGTGTGGCACTTTGCCGCTTGTTATTAAGTAAACCCGACATGCTGCTTTTAGACGAACCGACTAACCATTTGGATGCACAATCCGTTGGCTGGCTTGAGCGCTTTTTAGAAGACTACCCGGGCACCGTGGTCGCCATTACCCATGACCGTTACTTCCTTGATAACTGCGCCGAGTGGATTCTTGAATTAGACCGTGGCCACGGCATTCCGTTTGAAGGTAATTACACTAGCTGGCTTGAGCAAAAAGAAGCCCGCCTAGAGCAAGAAAACAAACAACAATCGGCACTCGATCGTACTATTAAACACGAACTTGAGTGGGTACGCTCTAACCCCAAAGCACGTCAGGCTAAAAGCAAGGCACGTATTGCACGCTTCGACGAACTAAACAGCCAAGAGACGCAAAAGCGTAACGAAACCAGCGAAATTTTTATTCCGCCAAGGTGAACGCCTAGGTGACTTAGTGGTGGAATTTGATGGCGTCAGCAAAAGTTTTGATGATCAATTATTGATTGATAACTTCTCAGCCAAGATTCCTCAGGGCGCGATTGTGGGTGTCATCGGCGCGAACGGCGCGGGTAAGTCGACACTCTTCAGAATGGTGGCCGGTGTTGAGCAGCCTGATAGCGGCGAAATTCGCATTGGCTCTACTGTTAAAACCGCCTTTGTGGAACAGCTCCGCGATCAACTTGAAGACAGCAAGACAGTATGGGAAGCCATTAGCGATGGTCATGACATGTTGCAAATTGGCAATTACGAAACCAGTTCTCGTGCTTACTGTGGTCGCTTTAACTTCAAAGGCAATGACCAGCAAAAGCGTGTGGGTGAACTCTCTGGTGGTGAACGTGGCCGCTTGCAATTAGCCTGCGTATTAAAGCAGGGTGCGAACATGCTGTTATTGGATGAACCGTCCAATGACCTAGACGTGGAAACCCTACGTGTGCACTGGAAGAGGCCCTACTGAACTTCCCAGGTTGTGCTATTGTTATTTCACATGACAGGTGGTTCTTGGATCGTATTGCCACCCACATTCTTGCGTATGAAGGTGATAGCCAGTTGTACTTTATGGAAGGCAATTACCAAGATTACTTAGAAGACCGCAAACGTCGCTTTGGTGCCGAGGCGGAGCAACCTAAACGCATCAAATACAAGCGTTTAAATTAACGAGGACAGGCTCCTCGTTAGAGGAGCTAATATGTCTGAAAATCGCCACTTTACCCGCATCCCATTCGATGCCCAAACCACGGTCAGCCAAGGTAATCACAGCTGGCCCGTGGATTTGATTGATCTAAGCCTCAACGGTGTACTCTTCAAGCAACCAGAAGTATGGAGCATTCATCCGGGTAATGCCCTGATGATCGACATTCGTTTGGCTGACCATACCCATATCAAGATGGAAGCCCTACTTGTCCACATTACACCTCAATATGTGGGCTGCCAATGTGGTCACATTGATTTAGACAGCATCACCTTGCTTAAGCGCTTGGTTGAACTGAACGTAGGCTCTGATGAATCGGTAGAGCGAGAGTTAGCCGCGTTGATTAAAGAACATGATGTCGATTAGCCATTGGCGCTTTAAATAATTTCTAGCGCCTGCGATATATGCTCGACCGCCATCACTTCCATACCTGCGATGCCGCCTTTAGGAATATTGGCTTTGGGTGCAATGGCACGCTTGAAACCATGCTTAGCCGCTTCTTTTAAGCGATCTTGTCCACTTGGTACTGGGCGAATTTCACCTGATAAACCCACCTCACCAAAAATCACCATATCTTGCGGTAACGGACGATCACGAAAGCTCGACAATACCGACATCAACAAAGCCAAATCTGCAGAGGTTTCACTGACTCTGACCCCGCCCACCACATTGATATACACATCTTGATCACCACAATGAATACCGCCATGACGATGCATTACGGCGAGCAACATGCTCAATCTGTTTTGATCTAAGCCCACCGCTACACGTTTCGGATGACCAAAATGGCTGTCATCCACCAGCGCCTGAATCTCTACCAAAATAGGACGAGTGCCTTCCCACACCACCATCACGCTAGAACCACTGACGGGTTGATCGGAACGACTTAAGAAAATAGAGCTAGGGTTTTTCACTTCCTTAAGACCGGTTTCCATCATGGCAAACACACCCAGTTCGTTCACTGCGCCAAACCGGTTTTTAATACCGCGCAAGGTACGAAAACGATTATCGCTGTCCCCTTCTAGCATGATGGAGCAATCGATCATGTGCTCTAGCACTTTAGGCCCAGCTAATGAGCCATCCTTAGTAACATGGCCCACCAAAAATAAAACCGTATTACTTTGTTTAGCAAAACGCGTTAGGTATGCGGCACTCTCGCGCACTTGTGACACACTGCCCGGTGCGGATTCGACACCCGGTGTATGCATAACTTGAATAGAATCAATAACGATGACTTTAGGCGTGTGATTTTTGGCGATGGAAATAATTTGCTCAACATCGGTCTCAGCCAACATTTGTAATTTATCGGAGGGTAAATTCAAACGTTGCGCGCGTAATGCCACCTGCTGTAATGATTCTTCACCGGTAATATAAAGCACCGGCATGTGCTCAGCCAAATAGCACATGGTTTGTAAAAGCAAAGTGGATTTACCCGCGCCAGGGTGACCACCGATTAAGTTCACCGAACCCGGCACTAAACCACCGCCCAACACTCGATCAAACTCTGCCATACCACAGCTAAAACGGGGTAACGCTTCTAAAGAAACATCATTAAGCTTAACAATTTTATTGGCGCCTACCCCACCTGCGTTGCCCGCATAACCTTCACGCACCGATGCCGATTTAGAGGTGGGTGAAACCGTAAACTCTTGTAAGGTATTCCATTGACCACATGCACCGCATTGCCCTTGCCACTTGCTGTGATCTGAACCGCAATCACTGCACACATATGCAACCTTACGTTTTGCCATAAATATTAAGCTCCGCTTCAATCGACCAGTATTACAAAAGTGTGCCCATCAACATGGTGGCACCATACCCTAGGGTGTAAGCAAAAAATAGTAGGATAAAATACTTAAAATAACTGATAAAGGTCAGCGCTTCGATTTTACTCATCGCCACAATACCCGCCGCCGATCCAATAATTAACATCGAGCCACCCACACCTACGGCGTAAGTTAGGCTTAACCATTCTTGTACATTCATGGTGACATCAGACTTTAATAGCGCGGCGGTTAAAGGCACGTTATCAATAATGGCCGACAAGATCCCCATTACATAATTCGCCAGCCAAACCGGCAATACATCGTAAATGCGAACAAAGCTTTCTAGGGCATGAATTTCTTTTAACGCACCAACCAACAACAAAATGCCTAAAAAGAAGAGCAAGGTATCAAATTCAATTTGGCGGATATAATTTAAAATAGGGTCGTTTTCTGTGTCTTCACCAAAGGCGCGCGCCAACAAAAACATCACTGATAAACCAAACAAAAAGGTTAATACAGGGGGGATATCAAATAAGATATTACTGGCAATGGTACTTAATATGGTCAATACAAAAACAATGGCAATGGCAACATCCACTGTTTCATGAATATCTTTTTTCTTTTGAATATAAATCGTATCTTTTAACGAAAAGCTTAATAAGCTAGCCAGTACAACAACGGCTAATAATGCCGGCATCGATAGCAGCAATAAATTTAAAATACTCGCTTTGCCCTGCAAAAATATCATCAAGGTGGTGACATCGCCTGTAATCATGGCAACACCACCTGAGTTCACTGCAAATACTACGACAGTGGCAAAGCGTATGGTTTTCTTTGTATCAAGTTTAAGCGATAAAATAAGCGCGATCGAAATGAGCGTAGCCGTAATGTTGTCTGCCAGTGACGAAAATACAAAAGCGAACAGCGCAATGAAGAAAAGAAGTTTCCGCTCACTCATTTGACTTGGCAAAAAACGATATATGAGACTTTCTATCAAACCCTTTTTATTGAGATAAACAACAAAGGTCATTGCCGCTAATAAAAATAGCCATAACCCTGCAATCTCAGCAATATTTTCATACAGGCCCTCGATCACCTTTTCATGCTGAGCACCATGACCAGAAAATGCAAACAGCAGTAACCATGAGAGTGTGCCAAAAAACAAAACCGTCTGGGCTTTGTTCACATGAATAACATCCTCAAGAACCACAAACAATAAGCCAGCAAACGCTAACCCAATTATTATTACTGATAGATAGTCAGGCATCATAGGCACCCCATAAAAAAGAAGGCGGACATTTTAGAGGATGCGTCATGACTAAACCATAACTACTAAGGGGTGTATCAAGATAAGAAGTGTAAAAAGCACATGTGATCAAAAAACAATCGGAATCCAACACGTATACTGTCATCTAAAGGCAGCTCAACACAAGAGACTGCCTATCTTACGGAGGCTTTTTTTAAGGGGCTGTTCGCTCTCGCGCACGCTTTGACAGGTCTTTATCTATCGTTTTATCGACCATCTTTAACTTATGGTGCAGCGCTGTTTTAGCCAACATATGCGCCGTAACCGGTGCCGTTATCAGTAAAAACAGTGTAATAAGCAGTTCATGCAAACTTAAATAACCCTGTTGATAAGTCACTAATATCACAGATGCCGTCAGTAAACAGCCCATGCCCAATGTTGTCGCCTTGGTTGGGCCATGAAGGCGGGTGTAAAAATCAGGCAGCTTTGCAAGCCCCAAAGAGCCAATGAAAACAAAAATCGCTCCCACCACTAAAAACACGGATACCACTAATTCAACCCAAAATTCCATTATCTTGTCCTAACGATTCTTGTTACCAGACTTTAAACGATCGATTATTCGATTAAATCGCCACGTAAAATGTATTTACACATGGCCGCAGTACTGACAAACCCCAGCATGGCAATTAACAATGCGGCCTCAAAATAAAGAGTGGTGGCGGAGGAAATACCAAACAAAATAATTAACGCAATGCTATTAATGTACATGGTATCCAGTGCCAAAATACGGTCTGGCCTACTTGGCCCTTTGAACAGTCGCCACAAATTAAGGAACAACGAGATACAAACCAATATAGTAGCTATCATTATTGCAATATTTAGCATTGAAATATCTCCATAAGAGGTCGCTCATAACGGCTTTTAATTAAAGCAATAAGCTCATCTTTATCCGTTAGGTTAAGCACATGCACATAGAGCCATTTTTTATCTTCGGAGATTTCTGCGCTAACGGTACCCGGTGTTAAAGATACCGTGCTGGCCAATATGGTGATCGGAAGCTCATGTTCAATATCCATTGGAATGGCCACTAGTGCCGGGTTCAAATGTTTAGATGACCCAACCACCAATATCGCTACTTCAAAATTAGCCACAACGATGTCACCGATCACCATTAACACATAACGAATAATGGTAAATGGCTTATGGAAACTAGGTTGAGGATCTTGCATACCCGATGTCAGCAAAGGAATCACAACGGCCAAAAATGTACCTAACACTAAGTGCCCAGGTGCCACTGTATTGTTAAGCAATAACCAAACGATAAGCAACAAAAGAGAATGGAATGGCATCGGCAACAAGCGAAATGTCGGTTTAGCTTTCATTATTCATCCCCTCCTTCGATTATAGATTCAATTAACGGAGTTCGATCATGCAATTGAGACGCGGCAAGGTCGGTATAATCGGTCACAGCACTACCAAACACGACTAACAAGGGTGAAGTACAAAGTAACAATGCGACAGCAATCAGCTTTAGCGGGGGAATCGGTACGTCACCTGTTGCCTCCCCTGCCGATCGCCAGAAAATGGTGGTACCCGCACGAGATATTGCAACCAGACACACCAGACTAGATATCAAAACAACGGGCCATACCCAAACCATTTCGGTCACGCCTTGCGCGGCTTGTAATATGAGTATTTTGCCGACGAAACCAGATAGTGGAGGCATTCCGATTACAACTAATGCAGCAATAAAAAATGCAATACCAATGACTTTTGCATGGGGCATTTGACGCGCTATAACATACCGATCTTCAGCTTTACCGCGTTGTTTACTCACTAAATCAGCAATCAAAAATAATGCGCCTGTAACCAGAGTGCTGTGTATCATGTAATAAAGCGCAGCGGATGTTGCGGCTTCACGTTCCATAGCAATGGCCACAATCAATGTGCCGACCGAAACAACCACTAAATTGGCACTGGTTAATCTTAAGCTTGGGCTGGCAAGCACGCCAATAGCACCCATAACGATCGTTAACAAACCTAATGGCCACAACCACGGTATAACGATACTCGCAAGTGCACCTGCATCTTCACCAAAGATCGTCGTATGCACTCGCAGAATACTGTAAATACCCACCTTGGTCATAATAGCGAATAGCGCAGCAACCGGCGCACTCGCGGCGGCATAGGTTTTGGGCAGCCAAAAATGTAACGGTAACATGGCTGCTTTTAATCCAAATACCACCAACAACAATAGCCCACCTGTTTTGGCTAACGCCTGCTCATGCTCTCCTAATAAAGGTACCTTGTTGGCCATGTCTTCAATATTAAGTGAGCCGATGGTGCCGTAGAGAATCCCCAAAGCAAACAAGAAAATACTAGAGCCCACTAGGTTAAGAATTACATAGTGCACATTGGCTTTGGTTTTCTGTTTACCACCGCCATGAATCAATAACGCATACGACGCAATCAGCAATACTTCGAAGAAAACAAACAAGTTAAACACGTCTCCGGTTAGAAACGCGCCATTAATGCCCATGATCTGAAACATAAACAATGGATGAAAAAACATACCATCTTTATCATCACCAGCACAGGCGTATAGCTGTGCACACAGCCCCAATACCGAGGTTAGCAACACCATCATGGTGGATAGTCTATCTGCGACGAGGGTTATGCCAAACGGCGGCTGCCAACCACCAAGCACATACACTTGAACCCCATGTTGATGACTGCTTAACAAAAGAAACGCAGATGTGATAACAAGTAGAATCATAACCAGGACGGCGAAAACGCGGTGCCGAGTTATAGAGTTGCTTAACGGCGGCAGCAGCATAAATATGGCCGCCAACATCGGTAATAAAATAGGGTAAATAGGCAGGTGCTGCATTAACCATTCCTCTTATCTGAAGCACTGAGGTTGGTTAACTGCTCAGGGATTTGACCATCGACATGATCGTTGCCTTGATCGGCACGAGAGCGCATGGCTAATATCACCACAAATGCTGTCATAGCAAAGCCGATCACAATTGCGGTTAAAACCAATGCTTGAGGTAGTGGGTCGCTGTATTCAGCGGACTGCCCTAACACAGCAGCACCATCAAGCTTTAACCGACCACTGGCGAAAAGAAACAGGTTTACGGCATACGATAATAAGGTCAGCCCGATAACAACGGTGAATGTCCGCCCTCTTAACACAAGAAAAAATCCACAGGTGGTTAATACACCGACACAGAACGCGTACATCGCTTCCATTAATCGTTCTCCTTAGTAACAATGCGTTCACTGGTGGTTAACTTACCCAAATTGGCCAGTATCAGCATGACAGCGCCGACTACCGTTAGGTATACGCCTAAATCAAACAACATGGCACTTGCAAGTTCGAATTCGCCAATCCAAGGTAAATTGAAATAGTCGAACCAAGTACTAAGAAATGGTTTATCAAAGATCCAACTGCCTAAACCTGTTGCAGTCGCTATCAGTATTCCACCAGCAATAAGCCATTGGTAATCCACCTTAACGCGCGGTTTTATCCAATGAACGCCATGTGCAATGTATTGCTGAATAATCGCTACGGCCGTAATCAAACCTGCAATGAAACCACCACCGGGTACGTTATGCCCACGTAAGAAAATATAAACCGATACCAGTAATGCTAAAGGAAGCAAACTTTGTGACACCATTTCAAACATCATAGGGTGTGGATCATTACTCCAAGCACGCCCCTTGTCGTCACGGGTCGGCATGTAGATTCGCATCTTAGCAATAAGCTTAAAGATACCCAATGCAGCGATACCCAGCACGGTGATTTCACCCAATGTATCGAACCCTCGGAAATCCACCAAGATAACATTAACCACGTTTGTGCCACCGCCACCGGTTTTACTGTTCGCTAAAAAGAAATCAGAAATGGTATTCAAAGGGGTTGTTAGCATTGCGTAACAGATGGTGCCGATTACGCACCCTATCATTCCAGCTACAAATAAATCGCCACTTAAGCGCCTGTTGCTCGATTCTTTTAGCGTACTTTGCGGTAAAAAGAATAACGCCAGCAGTAGCAAAATAATGGTCACAATCTCAACTGAAAGCTGTGTAAGCGCTAAATCAGGAGCAGAGAAATGAGCAAATGCCAGTGAGACGACGAGTCCCACCACAGACAAAAATATGAGTGCAAGGAAACGTCTTCTATGCCATACCACCGTTGCGATGGCACTTAAAATCATCAACACAGCACCTGTTATCGTGACAGCATCAATCGGGATTTGAGGGCGTGAACCTGCATTTTGTGTCAGATTAAACAGCGGCACTGCCGCCATCGTCAATGTAAACAAAAGCAGTAAAAAGATATAACGTTGTAAGGAGCCGTTTTCTAAGAGATCAATAATGTATTCCGACGCTTTGACAACCCGCTGGATGACACCCTCAAAAATATGTTTTGCATCTGGCTCATCAAATTGTGATTGGAATTGAAATAAATGACGGCGGTTATAGTAAATCGTGATGCCGCCAACCATAGCAAGAACACTCATAAATAACGGAATATTAAGCCCATGCCACACGGCCAAGCTGTAAGTAGGAAGGCCGTTAATAAGCAAAGAAGCAGAAGCGACATTCAATAAATCCCCCACGACAAAAGCAGGAAAAATGCCGACCAATAAACACAACGCCACAAGAATCTCCACGGGTACTTTCATGTAGCGTGGCGGTTCTTTTGGGGTTTTAGGCAGATCGATTGGCTCACCGTTAAAGAACACATCATGAATAAAGCGTAACGAGTAAGCCACAGAAAACGCCGCGCCCACGGTAGCAAGCAAGGGGATCAACCAAGAAAGTGAGCCAAGCATACTAAGGTTAAGGGTCTCAGCAAAAAACATTTCTTTTGATAAAAAGCCATTGAGCAATGGCACGCCAGCCATGGATAACGCCGCGACAATTGCCAGTGTGGCGGTATAGGGCATGTATTTCATCAAGCCATTGAGCTTGCGCATATCCCGTGAGCCAGACTCATGATCAATAATACCTGCGGCCATAAACAACGAGGCTTTGAAGATCGCATGGTTAATAACATGGAATACAGCTGCGACCGCTGCAAGGTCGGAGTTCAAACCCAATAAAAGAGTAATAAGGCCTAAATGGCTGATCGTCGAATAAGCAAGTAAGCCCTTAAGATCGTGTTTAAACAGAGCAATATAAGCCCCTAAAAGCAACGTTATTAGGCCGGTTATGCTGACAATAATAAACCATAAATCGGTACCGGCTAGCGCTGGATAAAAACGAGCCATCAGGAAGATACCGGCTTTTACCATTGTCGCAGAGTGTAAGTAAGCACTTACAGGTGTAGGCGCTGCCATGGCGTGAGGCAACCAAAAATGAAATGGGAACTGAGCCGATTTAGTAAATGCGCCAAGAAGCACCAAGACTAGTGCAACCGGGTAAGCGGCATGTGAACGTATCAAGTCGCCACTGGCCAAGACCGTATCAAGGTCATAACTATCAACGATATTAGCTATCAGCAATAGCCCCGCTAACAAGGCAAGTCCACCGGCGCCCGTGACTGTTAGGGCCATTCTTGCACCCTTGCGAGCATCGGACTTATGGGACCAAAAACTGATTAATAAAAACGAGCTAATGCTCGTCAATTCCCAAAACATCCATAATTGAATCAAATTATTCGATATAACAATACCGACCATGGCGCTCATAAATAGCATCAGGTAAGCATAGAATTGACCCATCGAGTCTTTTGAAGATAAATAATATCGCGCATACAGAATCACCAGCAGACCAATGCCGAGGATCAATAACAAGAATAATAGAGAAAGACCATCAAGCCGAAATGAAAGATCCAAACCAATAGCTGGGATCCAATCTATGGTTTGCCTAACGGCTTCACCATCAAATATATTTCCTGCATACATGAACACTAAAATAAGTGACCAAGCGGGTAATATTGCAACTGAAAAAGCACAGGCATTACGCCCAAAACGCTCTGTTAACAAAGGAACTAGTGTGCCTATAAGAGGCAACAGTACGACCCATAGCAGGTTCATATAAAGGGATGACTCCAGATTAAAGTGCGATGTAAATAATAGACTGATTGATAAGTCATACCTTATGTACTGCTTACTATACACATTGTAATACCTTGGTCAAAAAACAAGAACGTTTTTACGATCAATTGGCATATTTTTTATCATTTGCTTTGTTTGCATTAACGTCCCTGCAACGCGCTAATATATTTAAATATAGACAGTACACAGGTCACTGAATTAAAACGCTGAATACTGATGTCCTTAATGGGCCACATAAGCTCCATGTCATATACCCTCAACATAGAAAGTTGGTTTGTTATAACGGCCACTTAACAACAATCCCTTCACGGACTAAGTGAAAAATCCAAGTTTTTTATGTAACAAAAGAAGACCCGATAGCCCATTACACAATGACTCTTCAATATCGCTTTTGGTAAAACGCGCAGGGTGCAATAACACTGATAAATCGAACCATAAAACAAAGAAACGTTATGGTTTAAGTAAGAGATTTTTTGTACTAATTCGCGCCACATCCCTTTCATTGATGACTTGTCCCCAATAATTTAAGACTCCTATCAGAGGTTTGCTCAATATGACGTATTGATTTCGCACCATAAACACAAAAACACTTTAGTTGAAGCAAGCACATCAAAATGACACTAGATTATATTCTGACCGCTACAAAACCTAATGACTTTAAAACAAAAAACCCATTAAAAGCTGTGCTTTTAATGGGTTTTTAAATGGACATTTAGTGAACAAATGTCAATTAAAGTCTACTTATGATATTCAGGACTCAATTCAACTACGGCCTCTATAAAGGCTTTAGCATGATCAGGATCCACAAACTGGTGAATACCGTGGCCTAGGTTAAAGACATGGCCCGAGCCGGTACCATAATTTGCCAAAATAGAAGCAACTTCTTCACGAATCCGGGCAGGTTTAGCATAGAGCACGCTTGGGTCCATATTCCCCTGCAGGGCTACTTGATCACCAACACGACGACGTGCGCTGGCAATATCAGTCGTCCAATCTAAACCGAGTGCATCACAGCCAGTGTCCGCCATCATTTCTAACCATTGACCTGCGCCTTTGGTGAACAAAATAACAGGGACTGTACGACCTTCGTGTTCACGAATTAAACCGTCGACAATTTTCTGCATGTACTTCAATGAAAACTCTTGGTACGCAGCATGGCTTAACACACCACCCCAGGTATCAAAAATTTGCACCGCTTGAGCACCCGCTTGAATCTGCGCATTTAAATAATCAATGACAGACAAGGCGAGTTTATTTAGCAGCTCATGCATCACTTCAGGCTGGCTGTACATCATGGCTTTCACATGACGAAAATCTTTACTGCTACCGCCCTCAACCATGTAAGTGGCGAGTGTCCAAGGCGAGCCAGAAAATCCAATTAACGGAACGCGGCCATTCAATTCATGACGAATCGTCGACACCGCTTTTGTCACATAAGACAAATCACTGGCGGTATTGACAATGGGCAGAGCCGCTACATCTTGCTCTGTACGTACCACTTTTTTGAATTTAGGGCCCTCACCTGTTTCGAAATAAAGACCCAAATCCATCGCATCAGGAATGGTCAAAATATCACTAAACAAAATCGCAGCGTCTAATGGATAACGCTCAAGGGGCTGCATAGTGACTTCACAGGCAAACTCATGATTCATGCATAAATCCATGAATGAGCCAGCCGTCGCACGACTTGCACGGTACTCTGGTAAATAACGTCCCGCTTGGCGCATCATCCAAATGGGTGTGCGATCTACAGGTTGCTTAAGTAAAGCACGAAGAAAACGATCGTTTTTTAATTCAGTCATACATTCCAACAAAAACAATGCGCTCATAAGAGCGCGTATAAATTAATCTTTAATTGTAAAGTCATTCAAGTTATATAGCTTAAAGTCACTACCATCTGGAACTTGATATGATACTTTTAATGCATTAGTTAAACCGTCAGAGGTGTTATCACTTTCGATAGTCAGGTTTACTATTACTGTTTGCGTAGAATCTGCAATAGATACTGATGCACTTGCTGCGTCGCTAGATAGCACAGTATCAGCACCACCACCTACGGTAATCGCATTTAACTTACCATTCGATAAGCCGATCAGTAATGTTGCATTCTCTGGTAAACCTTGAGAGCACTTATTTTTAATTTTGACTGTGTAAGTATCTGTGGAATTAGTAACATCTACTGAGCTTTGTGGGATACCACCTTTAAATAACAACGCTGCTTGACCTGTCAAATCGACGTCGATAAACCCTGATGTGATTTCAGGACCATTGACTGTTTTCACTTTTAACGCGGCAGAGCCAAGGCCAGTAAAGCTAGAAATTTCTTGGGATCGAATTAAGGAGGCAACAATAAAGTGTCCACGAGTATTTAGATATTCATATTTCTTTTGCGCACTCGGCTTTGCTGTATTATTCGGTAAAGCACTCCACACAGGCCACACAGGGGCAGGGTGCACACTCGCGACTGTACCACTTCCGGATAATGACTTAGCTTCAACATCGTCCAAATCTAAATCAATAGAGGTGCCAACAGGCAAATTATTTCGTCGTGAAGATGAGTCGGCTACACGCCAAGCAACTTTTTGTGCCGTTTCACTGCCGTCAATGCAAGTCAGTTTATTAGTTGTATCATAACGCCCTAAAGTGTCATCCCAAGCAAAAGGTCCTTCAATATAAGCATTATTCCCTTGCGACATTTGCAAGCGAATACTGCCGACTAAGTTAATTTGCGCTGCGCAGTGACCAGCTGCAACGGCAGCATCACTGCAATTCACACCTTGATAACGAGACGCTGGCATCAGATCCAAGACACCATTATTGTTCGCATCAACAAACTCTTCTAGGAAGTTATCATTGTCACTACCTGTAGTAGGGTTGCCAACTGAATCAACATCCGTTTTATATTTATTCGGGTTCCAACCAAAATCTGCAACACCGTCATTATCTATATCCACAATCGGCTGATAATCACCACTTGTTTCAAACACGCCATTACCATTTGCATCAATATAAGATTCACCATAAGTGGTAAATGACTCACCTAAATCGAATAAACCATTGCTGTTCACATCTTGAAAATCACTTTGGCCGCGCGTGTATGCGACTACTGTTACATAGCCATCAACTGGGCGAGGGTTACTGCTTTTCCAGTCCACCTTACATGCACCATTCTCTGTTTCACAGCTAGACGTAATTAAACCGCCGCTTGCACGAAAATAAACGCGTGTACCATCAATAACAGGGTTTTGATAATGATCACCAATTTGAACGGCAAACGTTACCGTTTTACTATCAACTTCCCATGCATTTGGGTTGAACGGTGTAGCTGAAAAACTGAAGCTATTTTGATCGCCAAGACTTGTCGCCATAGTAATTGGTACTGACATGGTCGTAATAATGTCTGTAACAACACCAGAAGCATTTTTGATATCGACCGATGCTTTGGCACGAATAGTCCCTGCTGCTGCACCTGCATTTAAAATAACACTGACGCTACCCTCTGCATCTGTAATCGCTTTTTCTAGTGATAAAGCCGCACCACCATATTCGTAATCCAATTCAAAGTTTACGGTACGATCAGGCATCGGGTTTCCTGAACGATCAACTACTTGAAATGTCAAAGTGCTTAATGATGGTACATCCCCTGCGCCATAACCACTTAGCGCAATTAAACTAGGTTTTGCTTCTAAAAATTGAATTGCTCCAATCTCGGCAGCTTGCACCGCTATAGTCGTTCTAGCCGTTGCATTTGGATTGGTATCTGTTTCTGCTGCGACATACACAACAATACTATCGCTGGCGCCTAATTCTTTGCCACAACCTAAATCTTTATATGTAGCGGTGGCCGTACCTGAGGTCTTAATTGTTGCAGGTGTAAATTCAGCCAAGCCAGCACTTGAGCAAGTAGAAACAAACGATACTTCACGTAAACCCAAGAACTGTGCGTTATTCGCATTTAAATCGACTAAATCAACAGAAATAGTTGTGCTACCGCTAGCCGATAATGACTCTCCATTCGCCAAGCCTGTGCGAGCAACACCAGGCTGAAATGTATTGCCAGAACCGATGCCTAATGCAACTAATACATTATCTTCAGGCACAGTATCGGGTTCTTCAGTTCCAGTATCATCACCTGTTTTGTCTGTCGTATCTGTTGTATCTGTAGGGGTGTCATCTGACTTACTGAATTTAGATCCATCTGACGAATCAGACCCGCCGCAGGCTGTCAGTAATGACAGTAGGACCATCATGGTCCACGTTAATATTGTACTTTTCATAAAATTCCCTGTTATTTCCCGCTTGTTCTTATCATGATTTTTTTAATTAGGCTATTATCTATGCATCACTCTTAACTAACAATGACACAAGCACAAAAAAGCACGACTAATCATAAGATTGTCGTGCTTTTTTGTAACTGAGCTGGTTGTTTTTTTAAACGTCTAGAAAATCTAGAATACCCTCAGCAGCTTGACGACCTTCCCAAATGGCGGTTACCACTAAGTCTGATCCGCGAACCATATCACCGCCAGCAAACACTTTTTTATTGCTGGTTTGAAATTTAAATTCTTGCTCTTCTGGTGCTACCACACCGTCCCAGCTATTAACTTCAATTCCAAAGTCTTTAAACCAAGGTGCAGGGCTTGGGCGGAAACCAAAGGCAACTAGCACAGCGTCAGCGGGTAATACTTCTTCAGAGCCTTCTACTACTTCAGGGCGACGACGGCCGTTCTCATCTGGTTCACCCATTTTAGTGGTGACCACCTTAACCCCTTCAACCTTATCTTCACCAACGATGGCAACCGGTTGACGGTTAAACAAGAATTTAACGCTTTCTTCTTTAGCATTAATTACTTCGCGTTTAGAACCCGGCATATTGGCTTCATCGCGACGATAAGCACAGGTTACTGACTTAGCACCCTGACGGATAGAGGAACGGTTACAATCCATAGCCGTATCACCACCACCTAGCACAACCACTTTTTTACCTTTCATATCGATAAAATCAGCCGGATTCTTTTCCCAGCCTTGGTTGTGATTCACGTTGGCAATCAAGAAGTCCAGTGCGTCATAAACGCCCGGAAGTTCTTCACCAGGAAAACCGCCTTTCATGTAGTTGTAGGTTCCCATGCCTAAAAAGACAGCGTCGTATTCCGCTTCTAATTCACTGAACTGGATATCTTTACCAATTTCAGTATTTAAACGAAACTCAACACCCATGCCTTCGAAGACTTCGCGACGACGCGACATGACGCTTTTTTCTAGCTTAAATTCTGGAATACCAAACGTCAGTAAGCCGCCAATTTCTGGGTACTTATCAAATACCACTGGCTTAACGCCATTGCGTGCTAATACATCCGCTGCACCAAGACCTGCAGGGCCTGCACCAATAATGGCAACACGCTTACCTGTCTCAACCACTTTTGACATATCAGGGCGCCAGCCCATAGCCAGTGCTGTATCCGTAATGTATTTCTCAACATTACCAATGGTGACTGCACCAAAGCCGTCGTTTAATGTACATGCACCTTCACATAAACGGTCTTGTGGACACACACGACCACACACTTCTGGCAACGTATTGGTTTGGTGGCTTAACTCCACCGCTTCCATGATGTTGCCTTCGCTTGCTAGCTGTAACCAGTTTGGAATGTAGTTATGCACAGGGCATTTCCACTCACAATATGGGTTACCGCACGATAAACAACGGTGTGCTTGTTCACCAGCTTGTGCCTGTTGGAACGGCTGATAAATTTCCACAAAATTACGTTTACGGGTTTGAATATCTTTTTTAGCCGGGTCTTTACGACCCACATCTAAAAATTGAAAATCATTACTTAATCGTTTCGCCATAGTCACCTCTGCTTGACTCACTCGCTATTCGTAAATATTACTCGGAGCGAGTCCGGGTGTTTTTCAGCAGTTGTTCTAGGCTGGCGGCCTTTGGCTTAACCAACCAGAACTTGCCAATGTAATTATCAAAGTTTTCCAAGATTTCTTGGCCCCAGTCGCTGCCGGTTTCTTCAACGTAGTTTTTAATAATGCCGCGTAAGTGATTACGATGGCCTTCGGTTTCTTCATTACTAATGCGGTGGATATCTACTAACTCGTGATTATATTTATCCACAAAGGTGTTGTCTTGATCTAAGACATATGCAAAACCACCTGTCATACCGGCACCGAAGTTATAGCCGGTACTGCCTAAAACAGTTACTTGACCACCTGTCATGTATTCACAACAGTGATCACCAGCACCTTCCACTACCGCTTTCGCGCCAGAGTTACGTACTGCAAAACGCTCACCTGCACGACCCGCTGCTAACAGCTTGCCACCTGTTGCGCCGTATAAGCAGGTGTTACCTACAATAGACGCATCTTGTGATGAGAATTCAGATACTTTCGGTGGGAAGATAACAAGCTTACCGCCTGTCATGCCTTTACCCACATAATCATTCGCATCGCCTTCTAAACGCATTTCAAGGCCACCGGCATTCCATACGCCAAACGACTGGCCTGCGGTACCGGTTAAATTAATCTTGATTGGCGCAGATGACATGCCTTGGTTACCATGACGCAGTGCAATTTCGCCAGAAAGACGCGCACCGATAGAACGATCACAGTTACCAATGGTGTAAGTAAATACACCACCTGTTTTGTTTTCTATGGCCGTTAACGTATCCGCTAACATGCGTTCAGCCATTGCACCTTCATCGTATGGATTATTACGATCAACTTGTACGGTATGGGGTTTATCAGCAGGAATAAGATCGCTGCCTAGCAACGGCGTAAGGTCTATTTTTCGTTGTTTATTCGTCGCGCCTTCGATCATTTCTAAAAGATCGGTACGACCTACTAATTCGCCTAAAGAGCGCACACCTACAGCGGCCATCCATTGACGAGTTTCTTCAGCAACAAAGCGGAAGAAGTTTTTCACCATCTCAACACTGCCGATGAAATGTTTTTCACGCAGGTAATCATTTTGAGTGGCCACACCCGTGGCGCAGTTGTTCAAGTGGCAAATACGTAAGTATTTACAACCTAGAGCAACCATTGGCGTAGTACCAAAGCCAAAGCTTTCTGCACCTAGCATGGCAGCTTTAACAATGTCTAAACCTGTTTTTAAACCGCCATCGGTTTGTAAGCGCACTTTACCACGCAGGTCATTGGCACGTAGAGTTTGATGAGCTTCAGACAAACCAAGTTCAAATGGCGAACCTGCATATTTAATAGAGGTAAGTGGTGATGCGGCAGTACCACCGTCATAACCGGAAATGGTAATGAGGTCAGCATATGCTTTTGCAACACCCGCAGCAATGGTACCAACACCCGGTTCAGATACTAATTTCACCGATACTTTAGCGCGTGGATTCACTTGCTTAAGATCGTAAATTAGCTGAGCTAAATCTTCGATCGAATAAATATCGTGATGTGGTGGAGGTGAAATCAACGTCACACCCGGCACCGAATAACGTAAGGTGGCAATTAGGTTATTAACCTTACCGCCTGGCAACTGACCGCCTTCACCTGGCTTCGCGCCTTGGGCTACTTTGATCTGCAATACATCCGCACTGGATAGGTAGTGCGGTGTGACACCAAAGCGGCCAGATGCAATTTGTTTGATACGGGAGTTTTTAACCGTGCCATAACGCTTAGGGTCTTCACCACCTTCACCTGAGTTAGAATTACCGCCTAACTCGTTCATGGCTTGCGCCAATGCTTCGTGGGCTTCTGGTGATAATGCTCCTAATGACATAGCCGCAGAGTCAAAGCGAGGGAAGATTGCTTCAACTGGTTCAACTTCATCAATCGAAATACTGTTTGTCGTTTTAACGGCTAACAAATCACGCAAGGTAGCAGCAGGACGTTTATTAACAAGATCAGCGTACTTGTCATAAGCCGCTTGTGAGCCTGTTTGCACCGCATCTTGAATAGTCGTAATCACGTCAGGGTTAAATGCATGATATTCACCACCGTGAACATATTTCAGCAAGCCACCTTGATCTAAACCTTTACGTGCTTTCCACGCGTTAGCTGCATTACGAGCCAAGTCTTCTTGAAGTTCTTCAAAACCTGCGCCTTGAATACGACTGCTTAATCCACAGAAACATAAATCAACTACATCGCTCGCAAGACCGATACCTTCAAATAATTGAGAGCCACGATAAGACGCAATGGTAGAGATACCCATTTTAGATAAAATCTTCATTAAGCCTTTGCGAATGCCCTTACGGTAATTTTGATTAGACTGAAGAGGATCACCCAATAATTCACCGCTGCGGTGCATGTCCGCTAATACTTCATACGTTAACCATGGATAAACCGCTGTCGCACCAAAACCAATCAGTACCGCAAAGTGATGCGCATCACGAGCATCACCCGTTTCAATAACTAAGTTGCTTTCTGTACGCAGGCCTTTCTCAATTAAGCCGTGATGCACTGCGCCAGTGGCCATGGCAGCTGGAATCACTAACTGGCCTTGCTCAATGTTACGGTCAGATAGAATTAAAACGGTTATGCCTTCTCGAGAAGCATTGATCGCTTGATCAACCACGCCATTAATAGCTGCTTTTAAGTCGACGCCTGCGTCATAACCTAAAGATAACGTTGTAAAGTTAAACTCATCTTTACCTGTACTCTTTAAACCGTTGAATTTTAGCGGCGACAGTACTGGGCTCGTTAATACGATACGACTTGCGTGATCTGCATTTTCAATAAATACGTTTTTCTCTTTACCAATACAGGTTTCTAGAGACATTACGATGGCTTCACGTAACGGGTCAATTGGCGGGTTCGTCACCTGCGCAAACATTTGACGGAAGTAATCGGCAATGTGACGTGATTTTTGAGAAAGTACTGCCATTGGCGCATCGTCGCCCATGGAACCAGTGCCTTCAACACCTTGCTCCGCCATAGGACGTAGCACTTGCTCACGCTCTTCGAAGCTGATTAAGTGAAGTTTTTGACGGGACTTTAATTCATCTTCATCTAAGTTGTTTTCTTGAAAGCTTTCTAGCTCTAACTTAGATTCAATACGCATTGAATTTTCTTTCAACCATTTGCTGTACGGTTGAGAGTTCTTCAAGCGATTATCAATTTCGTCCGCCTCAAGTACTTCACCTGTTTGCGTATCAATTGCAAGAATTTGACCTGGGCCGACACGCCCCTTCGCAATCACATCTTCAGGCTTGTAGTTATGCGTTCCAATTTCAGATGCAACCGTAATAAAACCATTTTTGGTTTTCACCCAACGCGAAGGACGCAAACCATTACGGTCAAGACCACAAACCGCATAACGACCATCTGTAATTACTAAACCAGCAGGACCGTCCCATGGCTCCATATGCATAGAGTTGTAATCATAAAATGCACGAAGATCTGCATTCATTGTCTCTACGTTTTGCCAGGCCGGTGGAATCATCATACGAATCGCACGGAACATATCCATACCACCGGTATGCAGTAGCTCAAGCATGTTATCCATAGAGGACGAGTCAGAACCCGTTGTATTTACAACTGGTTGAATAGATTCTAAGTTTTCGAGTAGTGGAGACTCAAATTTATTGCCACGAGCGGCGGCCCAATTACGGTTACCACGAATGGTATTGATCTCACCATTATGTGCCAATAAACGGAACGGTTGAGCTAGAGGCCAGCGTGGTGCCGTATTCGTAGAGAAACGCTGATGGAAAACACAGATAGCGGTTTCTAGACGCTCATCACCAAGATCTAAATAAAAATTAGGTAAATCAACTGGCATCATCAAACCTTTATAAGACAAGGTTTTTTCTGACAACGAACAAATATAAAAATCAGGATACTGAGCTAATGCAATCTCTGCTTTACGGCGAGCGTAATAAAGCTGCACTGCAAACGCCTGCTCAGTTTGGGTGGCTTTTGCGCTAACAAAGACCTGTTCAAACCGCGGCAAACAATCAACCGCCATCGGCCCTAAGCAATCATTATTAGTTGGAACAACACGCCATGCTTTAACGTCTAAGCCTTGTGCGGCAAGTGCCGTATTCATTGCAGCGCGCTGCTCATCTGCAATTGCTGGATCTAAATCTAAAAAAATCATACCAACAGCGTACTGTTCAGGCAGCTCAACACCCAGGTCGGCTTTAGCCACCTGACGTAAGAAACTATCTGGCTTTTGGATCAGTAGGCCACAACCATCACCTGTTTTGCCATCTGCCGCGATACCACCGCGGTGTGTCATACAAGTCAATGATTCGATAGCCGTACGCAATAGGTCGTGACTCGTTTGGCCTTCCATATGGGCAATCAAGCCAAAACCACAGTTGTCTTTGAATTCACCTGGTGTGTACAGACCTGTTCTCATAGACGCTCTCATCAAAAATTCTTTATAAATCAATGCCTTATATGGCATTTGGACGCCGATTCAGTAGTTTTGAACAGACAAAAGGAGGCTTATTCTACACGCGAGTGAGGGTAGGCTCAAATAAATTAGCCAAAGTGGGGATTACCCCATCAAGTAAAGCAGGGATGTTTACGTTCTTTAGAAAAGGATCAACTCAAATTTAAGTTATCGTATCTGTCTTATATCCGCCTGAATTTTGCTGATTGGGCGCACCCATGGCTGCCCTTTAATGGTCTTTGATAACTGGCTAGCTTGTTGATTAGCTTGCTGTTTATTGTCCATAGGACCATACACCACCACAAACCAAGGCTCGCCTTTATATCGTGTTTCATAAATCGTTAATTTTGTACCGTCCATTTGTCGAGCAAAGCGTCGAACAAACGCCTTCGCACTCTCTTCATTACGCACACCAAGTAGCTGTAAAGCATAGGATTGGCTAGGTGCCGATAGCAATGGATGCTTACTGGAATCAGCTCTTTGCTTAGACTGAACTACAGACTCTTGCTTTATTTTGCCAACAGGCGACTCCAGAGTCTCTACCCTTTTAGGTATAGATGCCCTCTCTAAGCTTTTTGTAGTAACCGCTATCGGCTGCTCATCGGCACTCTCGGTTGCAACACTTCCAGCCGAACTAACTCGCTCTTTTTTAGGTACTAGGATTGTTTCAGGTTCATCAGAAACAACGTCGATGGCAACCTCTTCACTTGATAGCCCATGGCTTTTAGCAATACCCAAATTATCGTTTACAGCCTTGCGCGCTTTCTGCTCAGCCAAAAGCATTGCAATAGCATCATCACTGTCTATTTGCTGATTAACGTCTTTATCTTGATAAAGGAATGAAACAAACAATGCTGAACCAATTAAGCAAACGGCGGCTATATGACCCAGAGGTAAGCGACCAGAACGTTGCTTTTGGTTATCTTGCTCTAACTCAATCAACTCGATTAACTTTCCAGGAACCCCTTTGCTTAAAAGCCACAACTGATGCATATCCTTAAGGCTCATCGGAACAACATCGACGCCTGAGCGTTTAAATAATTGAGAAATAAAAGCTTCGCTTTCTTCTTCTGTCAGAGGCGACAACTCAATTAAATGATATAACTTGTTTTCAAATTGACTCTGTAAACTATTAAGGCGATCTTTTAAGGACTCATCACCACATAAAATAAGCCGCCAACCATGCTCTTGTGTCGATTTTTCCATTAACAACTGAAGCACATCATCAGCAATCAAATGCGCATCATCGACCAATAGGTGTAGCGTTTCTTGCTGTTGAGCCATGTTTTTGAGTTCGGAATCTAGATCTAAAAGATTAGCGGCACAGCCTAACTGCAGTGAGATAACATCAATAAGTTCAGGTAATTGATTGGTTTGAAGTGCGTTAATAGAAATAATTTGATGATGGACACTTAACTGTGTCATTGCGGCATTCAGCAAAGCTGTTTTGCCTATATCGCTAGGGCCGGTAATTAATACCGACATGGCACTGAATTCTTGCACATGCAGCAACATATCAAGTTGTTGCTCACGCTCCCCTAAGAGGATAATGTCGGGCGATGCCTTATTTGAGTCAGCCATCTTGCCCTCCATTTTATTATTAGTTGGTCAGGTGCGTCAGAGTAGCCTCAAAATGTTCCAGTGCAAAATCAGATGTGGTGATCGCATCACCCATTGCTCGCAAAAGAACCAATCTCAGCTTACCATCTAACACCTTTTTGTCTACAGCCATCAGCTCTTTAAATCGACTAGGGCTCATTCCTTCGGGCGATTTTATGGGTAAATGCGACTTAAGCAGCAACGCCTCAATACGAGTAACGTCCTGAGTAGTAATCCAGCCTAAGCGAGCAGATAGATCCGCGGCCATTAACATGCCCGTGGCAACAGCCTCTCCATGAAGCCAGTTCCCGTAACCTTGGTCCGTTTCAATAGCATGACCAAAGGTATGGCCAAGATTCAGAATAGCGCGAATCCCTCCTTCTCGCTCATCCAGTGCAACCACTTTTGCTTTATTTAGGCATGACGCTTCAATCGCATGCACTAACGCAGCCGTATCTTTGTTATTTAACCGCTCAACATTGGACTCTAACCAATCAAAAAATGGCAAATCGCAAATTAAACCGTACTTTATGACCTCAGCCATACCCGCCGCTAATTCATTAGCCGGCAACGTATTCAAACTGTTTACATCGATCAATACACAATTTGGCTGATGAAAAGCACCAATCATATTTTTACCAAGGGCGTGATTGACACCTGTTTTACCGCCAACTGAAGAGTCAACTTGAGAAAGCAAAGTCGTAGGAATTTGAATGAAATCAACACCACGCTGATAGCTAGCAGCAGCAAAGCCGGTCATATCACCCACAACACCCCCACCTAAGGCCACTAATGTCGTAGTTCGATTATGGCGCTTACTCAATAAAGCGTCGAAAATAAGATTTAAATGTTCTAAATTTTTATACTCTTCGCCATCTGGTAAAATAACTTCATCAACCTGAAAATCCGAAAATATTGCTTTCGCCTGCTCAAGGTATAGAGGTGCAACCGTTTCGTTAGTCACAATCATGACTTGCTGACCTTTTACATAAGGTTTCACAAGTTCGGCACGCGCTAAAACATTTTGCCCAATAAATATGGGATAGCTGCGCTCACCCAAGTCGACAGTTAAGGTTTTCATATTATTCAATGATACTAATCTCAGATAATCGTTTGAGGATTTCTTGCACAACAAATTTTGGATTGCGGTCGTCAGTGTAAATTGTAATATCGGCCACCTCTTTATAGAGGGGATCACGCTGTGCCATTAATCGTGTTAGTACTTCTTCTGGATTACTAATTTGAAGAAGTGGACGATTTTTATCTTTTGATGTACGCGCAAGCTGTTGCTCAACGGAGGTTTTTAAATAAACGACAGTGCCACGGCTTTTAAGGTGCGTTCTATTTTCTTGTCGAAGCACTGCACCACCACCTGTCGCCATCAATACATCATTTTCTTGTGTAATTTCATCAATAGCAATCACTTCACGATCACGAAAACCCTGTTCACCTTCAACATCAAAAATCCAAGGTATGTTACAGCCACAGCGATCTTCGATTTCTTTATCGCTATCTTTAAATTCAAGTTTTAATTCAGTGGAAAGTAAGCGGCCGATGGTGCTTTTTCCAGCACCCATCGGCCCCACTAAATAAACATTATGCTTTGCCATATATTTCTCTAGCGGGTGCTTAATACATCCTTCACCAATCTTGGTGTAATAAAGATAAGCAGCTCACTTTTATCTTCTGTATGAGTAGTACGACGGAACAAACGTCCAATGACAGGCAGATCACCAAAGAATGGTGTTTTATCAATTTGAGTTACATCTTCAGATTGAAAGATGCCCCCCAAAACAATAGTTTCACCATTATTTACTAACACCTGAGTCTCCAATTCATTTGTATCTATGGTTGGAATATTATTAATAACTTCACCAATCGCATCTTTGTTAATAATTAAGTCCATCAAAATGCGATCATCCGGTGTGATTTGCGGTGTCACTTCTAACTTCAGCACAGCATCTTTAAATGTAATAGTTGTCGCACCACTTGCAGAGGCTTGCTCATATGGAATTTGTGAGCCTGCTTGGATACGAGCTGTTTGGCCATCAGCAGTAATAACACGTGGCTGAGAAATTATTTCAGCTTTACCATCCGACTCCATCGCAGACAATTCTAAATCCAACATATAATCAAATGCATTCACGCCAATACCAAATGTTGTTGCATTCGCACTATTTACAGGCAAATTAACAACGTTGCCATCCTCAAGATTAAAATCCTTAGGATCATCACCATTGATTCGATCAACTACAATATTATTGTAAGCTGTTGTCGCTGCACGAGAACCGCCCGCTGTAAATATTTTGTCATTTTTCAATTTACCATAGCCGCCGCCCCAACGAATACCTAAGTTTTCACCGACATTAGTAGAGGCTACAACGATTCGTGCTTCTATCAACACCTGACGCACCGGCACATCAAGTACTTTTATCGCTCGGCGAACCGCTTCTATAGAGGTAGCAGTATCTTGTAAAATAATAGTATTAGTACGCGCATCAACACTAGCACTCCCACGCTCACCCAACAAAGAACCCTCTGATGATACTAATGCAAGCAAGTCCGTCGCTTTTGCGTAACGCACTTGAATAAACTCGGTACGCAATGGTGCAAAATCTTCAACTTGGCGATTAGCCTCTAATTCGATTTTTTGGCGATTAGCAATTTGATCAGCAGGACCCACCATCAATACATTACCAATTTGTTGTTTAGCTAATCCCTGAGATTTAAGTACGATATCTAAAGCCTGATCCCAAGGCACATTTTTCAATCGAAGTGTAATACTGCCTTGAACAGTGTCACTAGCCACTAAGTTAAAACCAGTAAAGTCAGCGATGATCTGCAATACCGTACGCACTTCGATGTCTTGAAAATTAAGAGACAATTTTTCACCCGTATAAGGGAAGCGTTCTTCTTTATTTCGCTCTTGCTCCGCCTTAGTTAAGGGTTTCACATTGACAGTCAATAAATTATCCGTTTGATAAGCCAAATACTCATAACGATCATCAGTCGGTTCGATGAAAAACACTGGCTTACCAGATTCAATTGTTGCATCAATAAAGCGTACCGGTGTGGCAAAATCACGCACATCTAGGCGGCGACGCATTTCTTCTGCAAGCTTTACATTACTAAATTCAACACGAATGCGGCCAGACTCTTGACTAATATCTACAGGTACATTTGGATTACTTAAACTTATTAATACTTGGCCTTCACCTAGGTCACCACGACGAAAATCAACATCAATTATGCGGCCACTCTCATCTTTTTTCTTAGGTTGATACTGAGCTCCAGCCTGAGCTGACAACAAGCCAATATCTGGTTCTGGCAACACATCTTGTTGACCAATAACAACAAATAGATCATTGCCCTGAGTTCTAGTTTGATACCCAGTTAACTCTGTTAAATTTATAATGACTCGAGTTTTTTCTTGAGTACCTACTATAATTGCAGTTCGCGCATTCCCCATACCAATCTTATGATACTTAGATTTAAGCTCACTGGTCGTATCAGGTAAATCAAGTGCAATTCGCGCAGGCTCTTCAATCGTATACCCCGAAACATCAGGGGGCACACCATCAAAAGATAACTTCATTTCTATTTTGTCACCCGGCAAGGAGGCAAATGTTACATCCTTTATAGCTGACGCATACAAAGATGAGGACGCCAAAAATAATAAGGCTACTAAACTATTTTTCATTATTATGCTTTTCATGATTACTCATCCCCAGCTGACTGGTTTAACCCCAAAGTTTGAGGCCTTGAAATCCAGCCACCACTGCCGTTCGGCACGACTTCGATTATTTCTATTTTGTTATCTGTAACGTTCATAATTTGGCCATGGTTCTTACCAATATACTGACCATGCTCAACCATATGAACATTACCTGCTTGAGTCTTAACCAACGCTTTTAGTTTACCGTCTACATCTTTTGAAAGTGTCCCAACTAAAGATAGCTCACTGAGGTTATATCGCTCTAACGCTTCCCTTGCACGAGTTAAACTCGGTGCATCTACGGTATCATCAACTCGACTACTTAACTGCTCAAATGCAACCGGTGATTCAAACGGTGATCGTAGTGCTGAAGCACTGTAAATAAATGCAGAATAGGGCTTAAATTCAGGTAAAGGTGCAATGCGCCCCTTGGGTTTTGCAGTGGTCTGCGCAATAAATTCCTCTAGATCGCGTGTATTTGAATCACTACAAGCGGCTAAAAAAATAACACTAAGTAATAATAGTCTCTTCATTACTGCTACCTTTTAGCCCGTTTATTTTTGCCTGTTTTTTTTGCCTCATCATTGTAACGATATGTCTTGGCAGTTATCTTCAAGTTCAATCTATTATTATCTTGCTTGCTCAAAGGTACAACAGAGAAGTCATGCAAAGTCACAATTCGACCTAAACCAGCAACTGCACTCACAAATGCACCAAAATCATGGTACTCACCAACAACATCAATACTAATAGGAAGCTCCGTATAAAACTCTGTTTCAATTTCTTTATCGAGGTTTATTGAGCGAATTTCCAAGTTAGCCCCAACTGCAGAAGCAGTTATGTCTTCTAACAAACCAGGCACCTCTGTATCACGTGGTAACTGACGTAGCAAACTACCAAATGATTCTTCGATTTCAGCTAACTGTTTTTTATAAGATTCTAAATTAGCTACTCGAAAGGCCTTAATTTCAAACTCTTTTTTGATAACCTCCTCTTGAGCAACAACCTGATCGTAACGCTCAATAGATGCTTGAATATCGAGAAAGTAAAGCCCTATCAATACACCAAAAAAAACCAAAGCAGCAAAGAATGCACGGCCCGCTAACGGCCATGACCCCATATTATTCCAATCAATATCGTTTACATCAAAGCTATTAATCTTTTCAGTTAATGACTGAATATCCATTATTTAATCTCCTCAACAACAGGAGTAGACTGATTAACCAACATGTCAAAACTGTTATAACCATTATCCCCAGCCTTAACACCCAAAAGATTAGGATTTACAAACCAAGGGGATGCATCAAAATTACGCATTAATTGAGATATCTGATCATTACTAGAAGCCTGCCCTTTTAAAGTAAACAATGTGCCTTTTGATGACACATCTGATAGGAACAGTTCTTCAGGCATAATACGGGCCATCTCATCAAACATACGTACAATAACAGGCCGATTACCCTGCAGGTCTTGAATTAACTTCATCCGATCTAACAATTCCTGACGCTTCGTTCTCAGTTCTTGAATTTCTTTTATCTTTTTATCTAATGCAGATGTTTGCTTTTGCACGTATTGATTACGATACTGCTGTGCCTCTATGGCACTGTCGTAAGCACCGCTTGTAAACCACCAAATAGAAAGCGATGCCATAAGCACAAGCACTAACACACCCACGTATTCTTTTTGACGCTCTTGACGTAACTCTTCTCGCCACGGTCTGAGGTTAATCTTTGCCATTAATCAAAACTCCTCATGGCCAAGCCACATGCCACTAATAATCCAGGAGCATCATTCGCTAACATTTGTGCATTTACTTTTGACCCTAATGTCATATTAGCAAAAGGATTGGCAATAATCGCAGGTGTGCCAATTTTGTCTTGAACCAAATGAGCTAAACCGTCTAGGGAGGACGTGCCGCCAGCTAATATCACGTAATCAACATCATTAAATTGGCTTGAACTATAAAAGAACTGCAAAGACCGACTTACCTGTTGAACAACGGACTCTTTGAATGGTTTTAATATTTCTGTCGCATAATCGTCTGGCAAGCCGCCTTCTAACTTAGCTCGAGCCGCTTCTTGTGCACTAATACCATAGCGACGCTGAATTTCTTCTGTTAATTGCTGGCCACCGAACATTTGTTCACGGGTATAAATAATTTTGCCATTATTTAACACGTTCAACGTGGTCATAGTGGCGCCAATATCCACAATAGCTACGGTCTCTTTTTGCTCGCCTTCTAGCTGAGACTCTAAAAGCTGAAAGGCACGCTCAATACAAAATGCTTCAACATCTACAACCGAGGACTCAATACCAGCAATCTCGATTGAGTCTTCTCTTAATTCAACGGTTTCTTTTCGACAGGCCGCTAGCAGTACATCGACACGCTGATCATCCCCCTCAACCGCACCTTGAACTTCAAAGTCCATGGCAACTTCTTCAAGAGGGTAAGGAATATATTGATCAGCTTCTAAGGTGATTTGCTGTTCCATCTCATCATCAGATAAGCCGGCACCCATCTGTATGACTTTAGTAATAACAGCCGAGCCAGCCACGGCAACCGCTGCACGTTTAACACCCGTACGCGATCGCAACAATGCTTTCTTAATAGCACCGCCGACGGCTTCTTCATCGTTAATGGCTTGTTCAACCACGGAGTTTTCTGGCAGGGGCTCTGATGCGTAGGCTTCAACCTGCATTCGACCGTTTTGCTCAGCAAGTTCAATTAATTTGATGCTGGTTGAGCTAATATCGACCCCGAGGACTGCCTTATTTTTCTTTTTAAATAGATTGGCTAGCACTGCTATTCCTTAATTTATCCAGCATAGAAGGCGGAAAAATGCCAAAATGCATGAATATTAAAGCATTATAAGCACAATCCTGCGAAAAGAACAAAAACCATTTATAATGGCAACACCCCATAATTACTGGGTAAACGAGCATTTTAAGCATTTTATGATGAAAAAAAATCGACCTGTTTTGCGTTTTTTGATTTTAGTTGGCGCCGCTGGCATATTTAGTCTTATTTTAGGGGTCTCAAGTGTCTATTTATACCTAGCACCTAGCTTACCTGCTGTTGAAAGTTTAAAAAACATTCAATTACAAACGCCACTTCGTATTTATACCAGTGACGGCAAGCTTATGGCCGAGTATGGCGAGAAGCGTCGAACGCCTGTTTCCTACGACGATGTGCCACAACAATTCTACAATGCATTAATTGCAGCAGAAGATGAAAATTTCTATACACATATCGGTATTGATTTTAAAGGTCTTGCTCGTGCGGCTTATGAACTCATCACCACGGGTAAAAAACGCTCTGGTGGTAGTACCATCACCATGCAAGTCGCTAAAAACTATTATTTAAGCAGCGCCAAAACCTTCACGCGTAAATTTACAGAGATCTTACTGGCGTTACATATTGAACAAGAATTAAGCAAAAAAGATATTCTAGAGCTGTATGTTAATAAGATTTATTTGGGCAAACGCGCTTACGGTGTCGAATCTGCGGCCCAAGTGTATTACGGTAAATCGATACAAGAGTTATCACTGGCACAACTTGCCATGATTGCTGGCTTACCCCAAGCACCGAGCGCCGCTAATCCAATCAACAATCCAGAGCGAGCGATTTACCGTCGCAACTATGTTTTGGCTCGTATGTTTACTTCGGACTTCATAACACAAGAAGAGTTTGATTCAGCTGGCTCTGAGCCTATAAGCGCAAAATATCACGGCCTGGCAACCGAAACTGAAGCACCTTACGTTGCAGAACTGGTGCGCGCACAAATGGTTGATCGCTTTCCTGATGATTTATATACAAAAGGCTATAGTGTCACGACAACCATTCACAGCGAGCTACAAACTACAGCTCAGAAGGTTGTTCGTGAAGGTTTACAAGATTATGACCGCAAACATGGGCTGCGCTCAGAGAAAAAAGTATTACATACCTTTATTCTCGCCGAACAGCAAAATGTCCCTGGTTAATATTCCCCCGAATATTTGGCAACCTAACGACCCTAGTCCCATTGTCGATAAAACAATTTTTTTACCCCCTAGCCCAAAAGATTTAAATATCCACAATTGGCGTGAGCAAATTAAGAATTTAAATAATCCCGGTGATTTAGAATGGTCTGTCGTAACAGCTATTAATACCGAAGCTCAATCTATTGAGCTTGCTACAGATCAAGAAACCGATATCGTCATGCCATTTGAACATTATCAGTGGGCAAGAACCTATAAGTCGGTGAATCAATTGGGGCCAGAAATCAAACAAGCCGATCAATTATTCAGTATCGGTCAACGCGTATTGATCCAAAAAATTAATGACGGTTATTGGTTGGCACAGGAACCCGAAGCGCAGGCATCGTTAGTATCATTTGACCCTCAAAACGGCGCGCTTAAAGCAATGGTCGGCGGGTACGATTTCAATTTGAGTAAATATAATCGTGCCACTCAAGCAGACCGCCAACCCGGGTCAAGTTTCAAACCATTCGTATACAGTGCTGGCTTAGAATATGGCCTGACACCTGCGTCAATTATGAATGACGCGCCTGTAGTTTTTGAAGATGACAGCCTTGAGGCTATTTGGCGGCCTGAGAATTACAGTGGTAAATTCTTCGGCCCAACACGCTTACGCCAAGCACTCTACAAGTCGCGAAACCTTGTATCGATTCGAGTACTAAGTCGTACAGGCGTTGGTCGTTCTATTAATTACATGACGCGCTTTGGCTTTCCAAAACAAAAGCTAAACCGAGATCTATCACTTGCTTTAGGTAGCTCAGGCTTAACGCCATATGAAATGGCCAGTGCCTATAATGCACTTGCCAATGGTGGCTACCGAGTGGACCCACATTTTATTACCAAGATTGAAGATAACGAAGGCCAAGTGTTATTTGAGCATGAAGCTAAAGTTGTGTGTGAATCGTGCTTAAAAAGTATTGCCGAATTTAAGCAAAGACTGGATGAAGATGAGCAAACGCAATTGGAACGTGCAGAATTCGATAGTGAGATGAATGCCACGGCCTTAAAAGAACAAAAACAAATGCAGCTTGAAGAGTATATTCAGCAATTTCCACCATTAGCACCACGTATTATGGATCAGCGTGTGAACTACTTAATGTATACCATGCTAAAAGATGTAATCCGATACGGCACAGGCAAGCGCGCCTTAGCAATTAAACGCAATGACTTAGCGGGCAAAACGGGTACAACCAATGATCAAAAAGATGCGTGGTTTTCAGGTTACAACAGTAAGCTGGTTGCCAATGTCTGGGTTGGTTTTGATAGCCCAAGAACATTAGGGCGCTGGGCATTTGGTAGCAACACAGCATTACCAATCTGGGTTGAATATATGAAAGTCGCATTAAAAGGGGTGCCTGAGTCTCCAATTAAACAACCGGATGGTTTGGTCTCTATTAGAATTGACCCTGATACAGGTAACCGAGCTTACCCTGGGCAACCTAATGCCATTTTTGAAACCTTTCGCCAAGAGAACATTCCTCAACAGATGGAACAACCACCCGCGATTGGTAACCCGTATTCTAATGAACCTTCAAATGAAAATAATAGAACCGACGATTTCACGCCGGAACATTTATTCTGAAAACAAAAAAGGCGATCAAATGATCGCCTTTTTTCATCAAGCCGAGACAGAATTAATTCACTTCTAACATAAATGTTACAGGCCCATCATTTTGCAAACTTACTTGCATATCGGCACCAAAGCGACCTATTTGAGTGGCTATTAAGCCTGAACTCTTTTGCACAAAATAATCATAAAGCGATTCACCTAACTGCGGTGATGCACCTTTTGAAAAGCCAGGTCGTGTGCCCCTTTGTGTATCGGCAACTAACGTAAATTGTGATACCACCAATACACTGCCTGCAACTTGTTGCACGTTCAAATTCATTTTTCCGTCTTCGTCAGAAAAAATTCGATAACCAAGCAGTTTTTTTAACAGCTTATCTGCAATATCCTGAGTATCGTCTTTTTCAACACCCAGCAACACTAAGATACCTTGATCGATTTCACCGATGGTTTCACCGGCAACCTCAACTTTCGCATACTTAACTCGTTGAATTAATGCTTTCATATTCCAACTGCCATTCTTTATAAATTAAATGCAACACGGCACATTAAACTTTTAATATAGCGAGTTTCATGGATAGCTGGGTGCACGGGGTGGTCAGGGCCTTGACTGCCGCGCTCTATAATCTGTACATGACGGTCAAGATGGCGACCAGCTTGCATCAGCATATTTTCTAAGCTGCTTTCGCTCAAATGCATTGAACACGATGCACTTAATAAAAACCCTTCCGCTCCCAATAACCGCATCCCCAATTGATTAAGCTTTTGATACGCACGCTCACCCGCGGCAATATCTTTACGTTTAGGGATAAACGCCGGCGGGTCTAAGATCACCACATCAAACTGCTGGCCTTCTTCGATCAATTTTTCCATTACAGTAAACGCATCACCTTTAATGCACGTAACCGAATCTTGTACTGCGTTTAACTGGGCGTTATTTTCGACCCACTCTAACGCTTGCTTAGAAACATCCACACACGTCACATGCTCAGCACCCGCGGTCGCTGCTTGCACACCCCAGCCACCAGCATAACTGCAAATATCCAGTACACGCTTACCTTTTACGTGGCGGTTAATACGCTCGCGATTCAACCTATGATCATAGAACCAACCTGTTTTTTGCCCATCCCAAACTGGCACTTCAAACTGGGTTCCATTTTCAATCATCGGCACCATTTTTGGCACGTCACCCACAGCCACTTCAACGTATTCTTCAAGACCTTCTTGCACACGCATTTTGCCATCGTTTTTCCATAGCAAACCTTTGATCTCAAAAATACGGGTTAAGGCCGCTTGAATTTGTGGCTTCATCGCTTCCATTCCCGCGGTGGATATTTGCGCAACAAAATAATCACCAAATCGATCAACCACTAAACCAGGCAAACCATCGCTTTCACCGTAAACCAAACGATAATGAGGATGGTCAAAACAAGCCTCACGCAAAGTCAGCGCCATTTCAATTTTTTGCATGATCTGGCCACGACCAAATAACTTAGGACGACGAGATAACAAGCGCGCACAGATCAAACTGTTAGGATTAATATAAGCCACTCCTAAATTTTTGCCTTGCGAGCTTTGAACAATAACTTGCTCGCCCGAGGTGAAGCTTTTCAATGGCGACGCCTTTGTATCCACCTCATTACTGTAAATCCAAACGTGACCCTGTCTTAGGCGTTTATCTTCTTTCGCTCGCAAGCGCAAAATGGGTAAGGTCATAGGATTCCTGTGGATAAATGATTTGTATCAAAACGGGCTAATTATAACTGGGAAATACGAAATGTTGTCTAAACTAAATATCAGATAACCATTTTTAGGCCACTATCCGTGTCTGACCTGACTGAAGAACAAATCAAAAAGATCCTACAGGGCATCAGCATTCCACCGCAGCCTCAAAATCATGGTGGATCTACAGATGGAACAGGTCATGCCCGACCCCGACATCAACCGCATTGCTGAACTCATAAAACAAGACGTGGGGCTTGCTGGCACGGTATTAAAGGTTGTAAACAGCCAGTTTTATGGCCTAGCAAATGAAATCACCAGTATTCAACAAGCGGTTGGTATTTTGGGTATGAACAGTGTGGTGAACATCGTCAATGGCATCAGTATTAAGAGCTCCATGACCGATGACACCATCAAATCATTAACACGCTTTTGGGACAGCGCAATGGATGTGGCTATGACCAGTGCCACCATCGCTAAACAGGTCGGGTATAACTACCCTGATAATGCCTATGCTTTAGGGCTATTCCATAATGTTGGTGTTCCGCTACTTATGAGTCGCTACCCGAATTACCTATCGGTTTTAGAAGAAAGCTACAGTGGCGGTTATAACCGCATCATCGACTTTGAAAACCAACAACTCAACACAAACCACGCGGTAATAGGCTATTACACCGCTAAATCATGGAACCTGCCCAAAATACTCTGTGACATCATTGCTGAGCATCACAGCTGTAAACGCATATTTGGTCAGCAAACCGTTGAGAATGATCAAACCACACTGACCTGTATTTTAAAAATGGCTGAGCATATTTGCGGCACCTACAAAGTGTTAGGGCGCCAAGAAGAAGATCTAGAATGGCAAGACATTGGTAAAATGGTATTGGAGTACCTAGGCCTAAATGATTATGACCTAGAAACCTTTAAAGAAAGTTTTGCGGAAATGGGCATCAGTCCAAACAACTATGGACTGGGCTAACGAATTTCTCGTTTACTGCCCATCGCCTGTTGCACAATATGATTTTTTATAAAATCAACACGATTCAATTTACTCATACCCCAGTTGCGCAACCATCTTATGGCTGGGGTTTTAATGGCAAAGAAACGCTTAAAAGCCTCCATGGTCGCCATCATGGAAAGATTTTCAGGCATGCGTCTGCGTTCAAAACGAGCAAGTACCTGCGGATGGCTAGCGGATAACCCGCGAGCGATGCCCTGCTTTATTTCATCTGCTAGCACATAAGCATCCATAAACCCAAGGTTCACACCTTGTCCTGCTAATGGATGAATGCTGTGAGCGGCATCCCCCACTAACACTATGCCATTTTTCACATACTGCTTGGCGTGACGTTGACGCAATGGAATCGCAACACGCTTACCACAGGCTTTTACATCCCCCAACGTCCCTTCAAACGCTCGTGTTAGTTGCGCTAAGAATTCAGTATCACTTAATTCCAGTAACTGCTGAGCATGACGTTGAGTGCACGACCAAACAATACTGCACAAGTTTGGTTGGGCTAACGGCAAAAACGCTAATACACCATCTTCAGTAAAACGCTGCCATGCGCAGGCATCGTGTGGAGTGTCAACTTCAACCGTACACACCAACGCATGATGCTCATAATCCCATTCACGCATGTCAAACTGCGCCCATTCTCTGACCCAAGAACGTGCGCCATCTGCTGCCACAACCATAGATGATTGCAGTAATTGCCCCGAGTCCAACTGCAATAAATAACCCGTTTGTTCCGCGCTGAGTGATTCTATGCTCTCGACTTTTGCAGGATTAAAGACCTGCACATTGGTTTGTTGTGACAGGGCGGCCATTAAAGCCACGTTAGTCACCGAATTTTCGACAATATGTCCCAAATGCGTTTCGGCTAATTCATTGGCGGTAAACTGAATATGCCCGGTGCCCTCACCATCCCAAACACGCATTTTATCGTAGGCGCTTAAACGTTTTTGTGGCAATGCTTGCCACACACCTAAACGCGTTAAAAATAACTCACTGGCGCGATTTAATGCACTCACCCGTAAGTCGGCATCATCCAGACTCAAAGCGTTCAAATTCAAAGAGGGTGCAGCTTGAGCCTCAACAAGTGCAATGGAAATAGGCGCATCTTTGAGCGCGCACGCCAACGCAGCACCCACTAAGCCACCACCAATAATGATTACGTCAAACTGCTGATTCATACTTTTTTACATCCCAAAAGCTATCAAGGCTGCCACGAGGCAGTCGCACCAACTAACCCCATCGCTTGGCGCGCAAACAGTGTTTTTGCCACCGGTAGTGTATCCATCATGGTTAAACCTAAACTACGAATCAGTGACCATATCATGCCCGGTTGTGAAAATTGGGTCGGCAGCTGATGACTTAAACCAATTGTTAAGGTTTGATCCTGTGTCTGGGCACGTTGGTACGATAGCAAATGTGCAAGTTCACCTAATTGATCTGCACCCTGATGTAGAAACGTTTGTGCAATATTATTCGCCAGCTCTTTAGTATCCCGTAGCGCAAGATTAAAACCTTGCCCAGCAACAGGGTGTAGCCCATGTGCGGCATTTCCCAGTACCACCAGATTACGGCGAACTTGCTCTGCCGCCTGACTCAGAGCCAGCGGGTAACACGCTCGATCACCACTTTTTACAATACGCCCTTTATCAAACCCAACGGCCTGCTGTAGGCGCTGATTAAATTCAACGTCATCTAATTCTGCGTAACGTTGAGCTTGCTCATGAGGCATACACCAAACCAGCGCAAAGCGATTACCTTGCATAGGCAATAACGCTAAAGGGCCACCGCGGGTAAAACGCTCAAACGCCCAATGATCATGAGGGCGGTCAAAGCTTACGTTACAAATTAAGGCGGCTTGCCCATAATCATGACGATGCTGCTCAATACCTAGCTGCTGGCAACCTGCACCACTCACTCCATCCGCCAGCACCAGCAAGCGGGCGGTTAATGACACGCTTTCACCGGATTGGCGCAACTGCAAACAGGCACCTGACTCACCCATTTCATAACGCTCAACACTGGCTGGGGCAAAAATAGAAAGCTGGGAGGTGTTTAATAATGCTTGCGACAATACCTGACCAAGTGCGCGATTGGGGATAACATGACCCAATGCCTCAACGGACTCATCTTTAGCGTGCAAACGCACCCGACCAAACTGGCCTTGTTGACTCACTTGTATGTGCTTAATCGCACAGCAAGCGCTCGCCAAGTTTGCCTCTGCTGCGAACGATGTGTCGGACCACAACGACATACCTTCAAATATACGCTGTGTGCCTAACGATAATGCCGTCGTACGATCATCAAAGCTTGGCTGCTGCCCCTGCGTCGCCGTGACGTCATGCTCATCAATTAATGCGACCGATAACCCTTTTGCCATACACTCTCGCAATAGCAACGCCAAACTCGCGCCCACCATACCGGCGCCAACAATGATCACATCGAACGATTTATTCATGCATTGCCTGCCATTAATGCTTCTATGTCTGCAACGGTCTTAGGCACGTCTTCACTTAACACGCGATGACCGTCTGCCGTCACAAGAATATCGTCTTCAATACGAATACCGATCCCGCGCCATTTTTTATCCACAGATTCATCATCAGGGGCGATATACAAACCCGGTTCAATGGTTAATACCATGCCAGCTTGCAGCGCTCGCCATTGGCCATCAATTTTATAAGTGCCCACATCATGAACATCCATGCCCAGCCAATGACTGGTGCGATGCATATAGAATGGTTTGTAAGCTTCATCTTTAATGAGTTTCTTAACATCCCCTGCGAGCAGACCTAAGTCCACCAAGCCTTGCGTCAATACTTGCAATGCCACTTCATGAGGGTGGTTAAAATGATTACCTGGTTTTACCACCGAGATCGCGGCAAATTGCGCATCAAGCACCACTTGGTATAGCGCTTTTTGCTCAGGGTTGAATTGTCCATTGGCAGGAAATGTACGGGTAATGTCGCTGGCGTAATGGTTAAGCTCACAACCCGCATCAATCAAAATCAAATCACCATCTTTGATCTGCTGGTCATTATGGGTGTAATGCAAAATGCAGGCGTTTTCACCTGAGCCTACAATACTGGTATACGCATCAAAGCGAGCCCCTTGATCTGAACAATAGTGACGAATAGTCCCTTCAAGCTGATATTCAAACATACCTGGCTTAACTTGTTTCATGGCTGCCATGTGGGCATGAGCACTGATGCTCGCCGCTTTTGCCATGGTTTCAATTTCGGCATCGTCTTTGATTAGTCGCAGCTCATGCAATAACGGCTCAATGGCATGCATGGTAGTCGGAGCCTGCACGCCTGTGCGGGCTTTGAGTTTTACCTTTTCTATGGTTTCAATTAAGCGAGCGTCCCACTTTTTATCATGACCCCAAGCAGCATAGACTTGATCACAGTCGCTCATTAATTCTGGTAATTTTTCATCCAATGCCGTAATCGCAAATGCATCGCTGACACAGAGCTTATCAATGGCCGCTTCTGGCCCTAAGCGATAACCCGTCCAGATTTCCATTTCTTTTACTTTCGCTTGGCAAAATAAAATGGCTCGACAGACACCTTCTTTTTTTTGCAAAACCAAGCAGGCGCTGTCTTCAGTAAAGCCGGTTAAATAAAACAAATCACTGCTTTGACGAAACGCAAAATCCGCATCGCGGTTACGCAGATGAATATCAGCCGACGGTATGACAGCCAAGCTGTTATCCGTCATTTTGTTAAATAATGCGTCTCTATGCTGGATAAAGTTCAACGTAACCACCTTATAAATTAATGCAGTTTAGGTTCTTGCTGTGCTTGATTAAAATGGTAAAACATAAACAGAGCCGTCACTCGCGCATGCTCTACAAGCTCAGTAAATAGACGCTCGCTGTCTTCATCGATATCTTCTTCTTCGATGCCATAACTAAATGCATCGTAATGCTTAAGAATGTCAATCACATCTTCGTCCAAGTCTGCCTCGGCAACCCGCCCCGACGCACCAAAGCCATCCAAGAAGCCTTTAGACCATTCTGCAAATGCTTGCATACGTACATCAAATTCTTCTTCGTCACTCGGCATTAATAGCTTAAAATCTAAATCTTGGCCTTGAATCTGTTTTAACTCATCTTGGTAGAACCCCAAGATAGGTAATTTACTCTTATCATTCCAAGCGTCCGGTAATGCAAGATATTCTGCGCTTTCGGCCAACCATTGCTCTTTGCTTAAGCGTGCGCCTGTGCATAAGTAACCCGTTAGCCAGCCTTGCATTGCGGCAGGGGAGGCCAATGCCCCTTGGCTCAAGGCAATATTGCTATAAAGATCGAAGCGGGAGATTTTGACGGAACGATTATCAGGACTGGACATAAGCAGGCTCATACATACTAAAATACGCCATCGTATCACGGCTGTATTTGACCCACCAAGGCCACAAGATTATATTTAGCCCATCTGCCAAATAGGGTGCACAATGGATTCCCCAAGTCTTAAAGACATCAATAAAAAATTGGATGAGCTGATTAGTGTCTATCAGCGCACCAAAGACGAAAATCGTAAGCTCAAAGCTGAGACGGAATCTTGGCAACATGAGCGCCAGCGTTTGCTTCAGCAAAATGAACTTGCGCGCAATAAGATTGCTGAAATGCTGTCTCGTTTAAAATTGCTGGAGCACGAACCGAATGACTAAATCGGACTCAACAATGAGTGTAGAGCTGCTAGGCAAAGAGTACCTAGTGGCCTGCCCGCCTGAAAACCGCCAAGACTTAGAGCGTGCAGCCCAGCTATTAGATTCTCGCATGAGAGAAATCAAAGGTAAGGGCAATTTATATGGCTCAGATCGTGTCGCCATTATGGCGGCGCTAAACCTAGCCTATGATTACTTAAACGCCACTTGCGGCAGTGAAACAACGCAAAGCCAAATCAAGCAAATAAATAACAAGCTTGAAAGCGCTTTGGCACAAGAACAGCAGATGGACCTTGATGATTAGCATCTTAAAAACAGGCAAAAATCAAGGTAATTTGTATACTTTAATTCCAGAGAATGTGCGGTAAATACCTGATAACTGCGTTATAATTTATTTGCTCTCTGGGGTGTTTGCCAGTCGTTGAAGTCCTCGAGCCTTAATCATTATTTTGGAGGTTCCTAGGCATTGAGGGAGTGCATGTCCGCCTTGAGCGGAAAGCCCGATTCAGTTCTGGAACCGCCACCTTGGACCTCTCGGTTCAAGGCCTTTCTCTGACAGCGGCACAGTGGAGAGCCCTATTTTGACAACCGAATACGACCTATTAGATCGCACCAGTATTCGCCAGCACATGCGCAAAATGCGTAATCAATTGAGCCCGCAACAGCAGTTGCAAGCGGCTCGAAATTTAAGTCAAATTGTTTTTAGCCAACCTTGGTTTCAGCGCGCGCACAATATTGCGCTCTACCTTGCTAATGATGGTGAGATGGACCCTATTGTCGTAACCGAAAAAGCCCGCTACCGCAGCAAACACATTCTATTACCGAGCCTTCATCCTGCCAAAAATGGCCATCTTTGTTTTGCCCCTGATACAGGCCCAAAGATCAAAAACAAATTTGGAATTTTAGAGCCAGATCCAAAGCGCAATACGCTAATACCCGCAAAACAATTAGATGTGGTGTTTATGCCGCTCGTTGCGTTTGATGAAACCGGTGGGCGTTTAGGCATGGGAGGCGGCTTTTATGACCGCACATTTGAATTTTTAAAACAAAGTGGTCTGGGTAAGCCCAAATTAATTGGCCTAGCCCATGAATTTCAAAAAGTTAATCAGTTACCGATTGAATCTTGGGATGTGCCTTTGGATGGCATCATCACCGATAAACATGCGTACACAATAAGATAATCGAACATTAACCAAAAAAGCGTTTAGCGAATCATGTGCTGAGAAACTTGCGTGCGTACAGTTTGATCATCGCTATTGGCCGTTAAACTTGTAGCAACGGCACCCAGTACAAAGACAACACTGATGATGACCATTAAGTCAGGACGTTGAGATTTCATTTTATTAGACTCCGGCAGTTACTCTACATCCTGTAGAATTTAAGTTGCCTTAAGGTATATCCCTAAATGTGATTGTTGTTATTACTTTAGGCTGTTTCGGTATTAAACACCGTGACTAAAGTCACAGCTTGCAGCGAGTACTGGTAATGTCTTACGCAATTATTGTGCACAGTTGTAATAAGTGTAACGCTGAGGGCTTAATATGTATCTAAACCCATGTATTTGTAAAGGTGTGAAATGTCCTATTGGTTGTTAAAAAGCGAACCGGACGAATTTTCGATAACTGACTTACGTCAAAAAACGACAGCACCTTGGGACGGTGTCAGGAATTACCAAGCGCGTAACTTTATCCGCGACATGCAGCCTGGTGATTTAGCGTTTTTTTATCACTCAAGCTGTAAAGACATTGGTATAGCTGGCGTAATGAAGGTGGTCAGTCATGCTTACCCTGACCCGTTGGCAGTGGACAAAAACAGCGACTACTTCGATACAAAATCACAAACAGAAAACACATGGCTGGCCATTGATATGGCGTATCAATCCAAATTCAAGCACGTTATTAAGCTTGCCCACATTAAAACACTGGCATTAAAAGATGATCGCTTAAAAAACTTAGCATTGATTCAAAAAGGCAATCGGCTTTCAGTTATGCCTATCTCGAGTGAGCAATGGGAGTGCTTATATGCCGCAAGCGAACCAAACTAGCGCACATTGTTTAGCTCGCAGTCACGTTCTCTAGAGGCAGCGTGATTTCAAATCTCGTACCACTGCCCGGCTCGCTGGTACACTGGATACGCCCCCCTAACGCCTGTGTCACGAGGTTATAAATGATATGTGTGCCTAACCCACTGCCCCCTTGTCCACGCTTTGTCGTCACAAAAGGATCGAACAGTCGCTTAAGAATGCTTTGATCAATGCCTTGACCATTATCGTCATATGTCAGGCTTAAAACCTGATCTAAGCATCGAGCACGAATCACAATGATCCCGCCTTCGTTTGAATTAAAAGCATGGTGCAAAGAGTTCATAATCAAGTTGGTCATGATTTGCGAGATGACACCAGGGTCACAATACAAATCAAGATCATCAGGGATATCGATTTGTACTTGATGCTCAGTACGTTTTAATTTCGGCCGTAAAGAGGTCAAAATATCCTGCACATAGGATCCAAGTGCAAATAACCTGGGTTCAGCGCTGGATTGATCAATGGCAACCGATTTAAACGCTTTAACAAGGTCTGCGGCCCGACGTAAATTACTTTCAACAATCCCCGCACTTTCGAGTATGGCCGACAACATATCCGAGAACTGTTTTTTTGTCAGCGTTCCACCGTTAAATGCTTTGTTAATGCGGCCAATGCTCTCTACTAAGTGACTCACCGCCGTAATACCAACACCAATCGGTGTATTGATTTCATGCGCCACACCGGCCACAAGTTCGCCTAATGAGGCCATTTTTTCTTGTTCAACTAACTGTTGCTGTGTCACTTGCAGATTTTCTAAGCTGGCCTCTAGTTCTTTCGTTCGCTCATAGACTTTGTTTTCAAGATCGGAGTTTAATTGAACAATCTCTGTCTCTTTTTCGACTCGAAACGCTTCATGTTCTGATAGTTGCGATAACATAAAATTAAAGGCGTTGCCTAATTCACCCAGCTCATCATCGCTGACGATTTCAACCTGACGCGCGTAGTCTTGAGTATAGGCAACATCATGAACAGCCTTTGTTAGATCATTTAAAGGCGCGGCTAATTTTGACTGCAAACTGCGCGATAAAAACCAAACCACCAGCAAACTCACAAATAAAACCGGCACCATATATTTAAGAATATTAAAGCCAAAACTGGCTAAATAGTTATCGTCTTCTATTAAATACAGTCGTCCAACTTCTTCACTATCCACTAAGATAGGCAAACGTAAAATAAACTCGCCCTTGCGCCACTCCTGCACAGGGCCACGCTCATAGCTGAAGTCTGTCTGCTTTAAGCCTTCTTTCTCGTAATGGGAAAAATAACGGTAATCGGCAGGGCCATATTTTTTATAGACTATAGCCGCTTTCACCCCTTCGTCCACCGTAAGGGAGCTGAGTAACATGTTGACGGATTCCGGCTGGTCAAACACCACACCAACTGCTGCTGCGTCTGCCAATAGATTACTTTTTTGCAGCACTCGGTGTTCAAGGTTTCGTTTAAACTCCCCATAAAACCCCAGCCCAATCACCAATATGGCCAATGTCAAAACACTGATGCTCACAATATTGATGGTCAGCTGAATCTTGCCGCCAAAGCCAAGCCGGGCATACCACTGCTTCATTGATGCCCTCTAAATGTCATGTGGATAACTCCAGTTTAGTCACATAGCCTGAAAAAACTCGGTTTCTTCATTAAGAGTAGCAGCAGACTCAAAAGATATGTCTAAACTGATAGTAAACAAGGAGTCAGCATGTCCGATTCAGATCTCTTATTTGGGGGGGAAGACTCGCCAGAACAAGGCAGCGAGTCAACCTGCTCCAACCAGCCTAAATGGCGAATATTGATCATTGACGATGAAGAACAGGTTCATAAGGTCACCTCTTTAGTGCTGGGAGGGTGTAGCTTTGATCACGCAGATGTAGAGCTTTTTCATGCTTATTCGATGAAAGAGGCGCAGAAACTGCTAAAAGATGAACCTCCGTTTGCGCTTGCCCTAGTTGATGTGGTCATGGAAACCGATGATGCAGGTCTTCGATTGGTCAAATACATCCGTGAAGAGTTAAAAGATAAAGATATACGCTTGGTACTGAGAACCGGACAGCCAGGCCAAGCACCAGAAGAAACCGTCATTGAAAAATACGATATCAATGACTATAAAAACAAAACAGAGCTCACATCCACCAAACTTCGAACCTTGCTGTACAGCGCACTGCGCAGCTATCGAGACATTCAAACGATAAAAGCTAACCGCCAAGGCCTGTATAACCTTATTGAGGCCACCTCAAAAATCGTCGATACCGATCAGCTGCCTGTTTTCGCAAGCGCAGTGCTTGAGGAGATAGGTACCCTATTAAACCTAGAGGCCGATGCCGTTTGTACGCACACGCCTATTGATGCTGTCGCCGCTAAAAGTCTGCCGCAACGCTATGCCATATTAGCGGCGACTGGCAACATTAAGCAGTTACTTTCTCATTCTGAAACCAACGAATTACCAGCAGAAATCACCCATTACTTTGACCAAGCAAAGTTAGATCAGAGCAGTATTCACAATGAAGATGTCTATGTTGGCTATTACAATATCCAGTCTGCAGGGGAAAACCTGCTTTATGTACGCCCCAATGCCAAACTCAATAAAATCGGCTGCCACCTATTAGATATTTATACAAAGTGCGTCGCCATAACCCACAACAACCTGCATCAAAAAGAGGCTATTCGACAAAGTCGCCAAGAATTAGTGTATGTGCTGAGTGAGACCATTGAACGCCGCATTCCCGATGAAAGTAATCACGTACGCCGAGTCAGCAAAATGGCTTTTTTATTAGCGCAAAGCACGGGCATAAATAACAATACCTGCGAGCGCCTCAAATTGGCCGCTCCCCTTCATGATATTGGTACCATTGGTATTCCTGATCATATTTTGACAAAGCAAACACGTTACAACGAATCCGATAAACATATCATGGCTCAGCATACTGAAGTGGGCGCGAATATATTATTTAAATCAAATCGACCTGTACTCCAAATGGCCAGTCGCATTGCCGCACAACATCACGAACATTGGGATGGCACCGGGCACCCTAAAAAGCTGAAAGGCGAAGAAATAGATTTAGCCGCGCGCATTGTCACCATCGTGGATGTCATCGACGCTCTGGGTTGCCACAAGACCTACCGCCCAGCGTTTACACATTTAGAGATTATCGAGTTTTTAAAAAAAGAGTCGGGCAAATTATTTGATCCTAGCTTAACGGCCACCGCTTTAGAGCTCATGCCTGAATTTCAAAAAATTCGCTTACAATTCCCTGACAATAATTAATGTCATTATCTTACAGGCATAAAAAAACCGTTATCTTGCGATAACGGTTTTTTTATTTTTCAGCATTGCGTTCTTGTTAATCAATCTTAGTGACAAAGCTTTTCGCTAACTCTTGTCCCAATGCTTCTGCTAAGCCCTGAACCGCTTTGAACTCAGCTTGTTCACGAGAAGCTCCACTGACACCCTTCGCTTCACGAGTAAAACTGCTTAGCGTGCGCCCATTGACATCTTCAATGCTCACTTTGCCAGAGGCAAAGACAAAGAAACGACCTGACTTTTCAACCGGACGTAAGTTGGCGGCATAGCGAAAGGTTAAATGAGGCGATTGACCACTAATGCGAACACCTAAGTCGGTCAATGACTCAACTAAACCATCGCGCATTTTGCTGCCATCAGCGTTACTCGGAATTAGATTCACGACTAACGCATCAAACAACGCTTTAATACGATCTTCAACAGCCACTAGCATTTCATCTTTTGGTACACTGCGATTGTTCACATCAACTAATTGCATTTGCTCTGCCAAACGCTGACGCTGCTCAAACCATTTCAATGCGGGCATTAAACCTTGCAACTGCTTTAGAGTATCTTGGCTGCTAGGAACTTTATTGTTTAATGCGGTGATTTGCATATCAAGATCACTAATACGTTGGCGTAACTTGCTAGACGCTTTCATTCGATCTAAATGCACTAAGCTATAAGCCACTTTATTTGGCTGATCGACAAAGTTCTCTTCTACCAGCACATTGTCTAATTCCGCATTAGGAATAGTGCTTCTAATAGTGTTACGTACCGTTTTCATTAGTTGAGTCTGTTGCCCCGTTTGACGCACTTCTTGTGTGTCGACCGACAACGACCCAGAAACGGTTACTTTCAGTTTTTGCACCATGGTGACACGTGCTGCATCTTGCGCTTGTTGCAATGCACGCGCAGCATCGCCATACACAGGCGCGCTGCCGACACCATAAACATGGCCGCTCTGAACGGGCTCATTCACGACCCAATGGGGGGACCCGTCGGATTGCTTTTTACTTGGGCTACTGACACAAGCCGTTAACAATAAACTTGCCGTCACCGCGGCGACCATTAAACGCATACACTTCTACCTTGAAGGGTGGTGTTATAAACAACTCTTACTCGTAATACGGTCTTACCAACCGTAACTCGATTTCTCTTGAAGTTTTTTCAGTTTCTTCTGACCATTCCAAACTTCTTCGTTGGTTTCCATGTTGATCAACTTAAGATCCACTTGGTAAGTGGTCACACGATCACCATCTAACTGATCAACAAATGAATTGATGCTGCCAGATAACGCAAAATCAGCGGCGGTTTCATTGCCCATCGCTTTTGCTTGTTTGGCATTTAGTTCTTGATCAGCACGCTCTTCACGTACATCGGCACGCTCATCTGAGCTGGCCACAAAGCGAGCATCGCCGCTACGAATGATTGCGCGTTTTAAGTCATTCAAAAAGGTATCCGCTGAGATATGCTCATGACTTTTATTACGCACACGCTGAATAATTACAGTGGGTTTGTTACCACTGTTTTCGCGCATGTAGTCACGGATCCATGGGAATGCCAACATGTCGTTAATCATTTCTTCACTGACTAACTGAGAGTCTTTGTCATTCCATTTATCGGTTAATGCAATTTCTTGATTGGTATCAACACGGTTAACGCGAGTGCTGCCACAACCGCTTAATAAAGTGGCACATAGGCCTGCCATTACGGCGTAAGTCACTACTTTTTTCATCATTGCTTCCTTCGTGATGTACAGGTTTTATCGGTACTCATTTTAATGCACTTCGCACTATAAGCCCACTTGTTGAGTTCTCTGATTCGATTTTGTTGGGAAAGTTCGAGCTTTCCATAACGTCATCTCACCAGGTGTGATTTCAATTTGCTTGGTTTGAGTTTGTGTTTGCCCTTTCGCTGGCTCACTTTTTAGGGTCACGGTATGTGTGCCCGGTGCCAATGGAATACGGGTGATTTTTATTTGGTCCGGTAATAGCAACCAGTTACGGGTTTCCGCCACTGAGCTGGCATTGGCTGCGATTTTACCTAAAAAGCCCAAGACAGCACCAGCGTCGCCCCCAACTGAGGCCGCTTTTGCTGCGGTTAAGTTTTTAAACGCTTCGCGAGCCATAGACTCTTGAATATCAACACTTGAATCGAGTAGTTGCTGCTGAACCGCAAGGTGTGCAACTGATTGGCCCGATATTAGCGGATAACTACTGCCACCCACGTTTAGGCTTGATGCGCCTGCACCTGTGTATGACGTAACACGATAATAAGGTACCGTAATGCGCATGCCTTGTTTCAGTACCTCTACCAAGCCCAAGCCATCGGCCACATCCCAAAGTGGACCTAAATATTCACGCTTCACCATAGAGTATTGCAGCAAGGCCGGAATCACCCGTCCTTCATATACAGCGCTCATCACATCCGTAATACCTTTATCTGCATATAAGGCATAAAACCAAAACCGTTGGTCTAATTGACGACTACGATCACCTGTCAATATAGGGTGGATCACCACTTGACGGGTGTTCACATCCGCGGTTAACAGCATGTTCATTTCATCACGCTCAGGCACCATACCAGTATGCTCAAGCACCACTAAGTGACCCATTTCGTTAAAGTCTTTTAATAGCTGACGCTTATCTTTGCTTAATTTACTTTGGCTTAATTGCGGCCATTCATTACGCCAGCCACCGGCTTTTTGCATCATCCGAATGGTGTCAAACCAAGCTTGTTCGGTCATGTCTTTTTTAAGGCCGTACTGTTCTTGGTAGCCGCCTTCATAAAGTGACGCCGATTTTTGATACGCGACGCGCGCGTCGTCATATTCTTTATGCTGCTCGTAAATAATACCCGCTAGGTAATGACCAAACGCATCGTTACGGTACACAATCTTATCACGATCAATAATCTCGCCTGTCAGTTTATTAAAGATGCGCATCAACTTAGAAAACATGGATTTTTCACGATCCGCTTGTTCTTGATAGCTGCCTTTTTGAGCCTCTATGTCTCTCAGTACCATATCCATGCGTCGGCTTTCTATGCGAGCACCTTCTAGCGCGCGCTCACGCACTTTGGCATCTGTGCTATCCAGTGCCAGCATTAAGTAGTTAAGGGCTTTATAATAATTGATAAACACACGCTCAAAATTCGATGCGCGGTAAGGACCTTGACGAGGGTTGGTCATGGCGGTTGTCAACATGTCGCTGACACGCTTGGTGTATAAGTCTTCTGAGATTCGTTCGGCTGACTCAAGTAATCGAGTGGATTTTTCATAATCACCGGCTAAGTGATACACCATACCTAGCTCGGTATAATACAGCAGACGATCATCCCCTTTTGGGTCTAACGCTTTTTCAAAAGCCCCTGCTGCATCTTTATATTTGCCCTGTTGCGTTAGGTCTAAACCTTTACGAACATCTTGTCCATAAGTGGCACAGCCCACCAGCCATAGACTGATGCATACCAGCATTATGTGTTTTAACGACCTAAGCATGACTACTTCGCTCCATGAATTTATTATTAAAATAATTATTAGCCACGCAGTTTAACGACTATTGATTCTAAGTACTAGGTTTGGCAAGGCCCTTTAAACAAGCGGGGTCAAAGCCGATAAGACTTGCTTGAGTTTAACGGATTCTTCATTCGCTAAATGGTGGCGGCCTTGTTCCACAAAGGTCACATCAAAGCCTTTAAACTTTTCTTCTAATACCAGCATGTTATGGCGGTAATCGACGGTGCCATCTTGTGTCCCTTGTATGACATGAATGTCTAAATCCACAGGCTGGCTTGACTCAATAAACTGAATCCATTTTTTTAGCGCCCCGACCCAGCTGGTTTTCAAAAATAATGGCTGTAATGGATCAGACGTACTAATAAAAGAAAGGAAATCCAAATTATGTGAGTTTTGTGCAAATTCACGCTTAAGCTGTTTCACAAACGGGCGAGCCACATAATAAAATAACTTAGAGATTTTCCAACGCACAGGGCGCACCAAGGGTGCCATTAAAAAAACGTTTGCAAAGGGGCTGTTGGTTTTATTAATACCGCGACTTAACAAATAATTAATAATCACAGCGCCACCCGTACTTTGGCCTAACACCACAAGTGGAGCCGGCAGCTCTTTTTGCACCCACTCTAACGCCGCACAAAATACCTCATCGTATTGGCGAAACGATTGAATCCCCGCCCGCTCTCCCGTGCTTAAACCGTGACCCGGTAAATCATAGCTAAATACACTGAACCCCTGCGATAGGCAGTGCTCGATAATATGATTATACAAACCTACATGATCGTAATATCCGTGAACCAGTAGCAACGTCCCTTTTGATTCAGGCAATACAAACACATGGCCACTGATCGTAAAATCCGCTACGTCGAAAGAACCCACGACATGCTGTAAGCCAATAAATTGGGTTTCTAAATCTAACCCATAGTGGCGATTATATAAATTAATGAACTCTGGCATATCTTTACCGAGCAAATCGATACTCAAAGGCGGTATTTGCCCCTGTACTTGCTCTGGCGTCCATTTCATTTCAACACCTGATTCATTCATCACTTGCATTACTGAGTCCCTACGATCACAGATATATTGAGTTTAGCTGACCATTCTTTCAATTTGATAAAACTTATTTATGGATTTGATGTGCTGCTAATGCTTGCCCATGCACATCGATAAATTCTTTAGGCATTCGCGCTGGCCGACCACTTTTTAAATCAATACACGCATAAAAAGACTGCGCTCTTATAATGGTTTTATGATCGCTTAATCGTACCAACTGAAATTTGCGCGAAGAGGTTACGCGCTGATCGCTATCACTGATCCAAGTCGCTAAGATTAGCTCATCATTGACATAGGATGCAGCCAAATAGTCGATTTCGGTACGGGTAATGGCCATTGCCCGTGACAGCCTTTCATGCATGGGCCAGTCCATACCTAAATACTCAATATGCTGCCAACTGATTTGCTCAAGCCACTTCAAATACACTTGGTTATTTGTATGACCCAAGCGATCGGTTTCATTCACTTGGACCACAATATTCATCAAGAATGGATTGTCTAAATCCCATTTAATGTCTTGTCTCATCTTGTCGCTCTTGTGTTTTAAATCACCATAACCAAAAACGCCTGCATCTGCAGGCGTTTTTGTTATTCAACCATCAAAGCGTGAATTACTTAACTTGTGGGTTAAGTTCACCAGACTGATAACGATCAAACATAGCATCTAACGACAATGCTTTCATTTTAGACGCATTACCGGCTGTGCCGAACGCTTCATAGCGAGCCACACAGATTTCTTGCATCGCTTTAACAGACGCAGAGAAATATTTACGTGGGTCAAATTCGCTTGGGTTTTCAGCCAAAAACTTACGAATCGCACCGGTAGACGCTAAACGTAAATCGGTATCGATGTTTACTTTACGCACGCCGTGCTTGATGCCTTCAACGATTTGCTCAACCGGCACACCGTAAGTCTCAGGAATCTCACCACCAAATTCATTGATGATCGCTAACCACTCTTGTGGCACAGAAGACGAGCCGTGCATAACAAGGTGAGTATTTGGAATACGCTTGTGGATCTCTTTAATACGGTCAACCGCAAGAATGTCGTCCGTTGGTGGACGCGTAAATTTGTAAGCACCGTGAGACGTACCGCAAGCAATGGCCAAAGCATCCACTTGAGTCTGCTTAACAAAGTCAGCCGCTTCTTCTGGGTCTGTTAGCATTTGATCCATGCTTAACGTACCTTCAGCGCCAACGCCGTCTTCTTCACCGGCTTGGCCAGTCTCTAAAGAACCCAACACACCTAACTCACCCTCAACCGACACACCACAACCATGGGCCATTTCAACGGTGCGACGAGTCACATCAACATTGTACTCGTAAGACATTGGGGTTTTGCCGTCTTCGCCTAGAGAGCCATCCATCATCACTGATGAGAAACCTAACTGGATAGAACGCTGACACACAGTAGGAGACGCGCCGTGGTCTTGGTGCATACACACTGGAATGTGTGGGAACTCTTCAATGGCCGCCAAAATCAGGTGACGCAAGAAAGGGGCGCCTGCGTATTTGCGAGCACCCGCAGACGCCTGCACGATAACCGGAGAATCCGTTAGATCCGCCGCCATCATGATGGCACGCATTTGCTCTAAGTTGTTTACGTTAAACGCTGGTACACCGTAGCCGTATTCGGCCGCGTGATCCAACATTTGGCGTAGGGAAATAAGTGCCATGTGTAAGTCCTCTATTTTAAAACGGGAGACGTTGGATGGGAGATGAGAGATGAAACTCCATCCTGCATCAAACGCTTAAATTTAATTGTGATCCATTCTACTCATTAAGCAGAATTTCTAAAGTCTTTCTGAGATGAGGGGTACCTTTCATCTCAGATAACCCATCTCTTATTCAGCAGCGCGCTTTTCTAAAATCGCAACAGCTGGTAAAACCTTACCTTCAACAAATTCAAGGAAAGCACCGCCACCCGTTGAAATATAGGATACTTTATCGGCAATATTGTACTTATCCACAGCCGCTAGCGTGTCACCGCCGCCCGCAATCGAGAAGCCTTGGCTTTCAGCAATGGCCAGTGCTAGCGCCTTAGTGCCTTCACCAAATTGGTCAAATTCGAATACGCCAACAGGGCCGTTCCAGATAATGGTTTTGGCTTCTTTTAGTTGTTCGGCTAATGCTTTGGCAGAATCAGGGCCAATGTCGAAAATCATGTCGTCTTCTGTTACATCGTCAGCTGACTTCAACGTTGCTTCTGCGTCTTCGGCAAATTTCTTCGCACATACTACGTCTGTCGGTAAAGGGATAGACACTTTTTCCATCAGCGCTTTGGCCTGTGGCACTAAGTCTTCTTCGTACAAAGACTTGCCTACAGGCTTACCAGCAGCGGCCAAGAACGTATTAGCGATGCCGCCGCCTACGATAATTTGGTCACATAAATCAGACAAGCTTTCGAGTACGTCAAGTTTAGTCGATACTTTTGAGCCACCAACAATTGCCACTAATGGACGCTCAGGTTTGTCCAATGCTTTACCAAGTGCATCTAATTCAGCTGCGAGTAACGGGCCAGCACAGGCAATTGGTGCAAATTTAGCTACACCATGAGTAGACGCTTGCGCGCGGTGCGCAGTTCCAAATGCATCCATAACAAACACATCACAAAGTGCTGCGTAAGCTTTGGCTAGATCGTCTGCGTCTTTTTTCTCGCCTTTGTTAAAGCGTACGTTTTCTAGTAATACTAATTCGCCATCGGCAACGTCAACGCCCGCTGCAAAATCTTTGATAACAGGGACATCTTTGCCAAGCGCGTCGCTTAAGTAATTAGCCACTGGTTGCATTGAGAATTTTTCTTCGTACTCGCCTTCGGTTGGACGACCAAGGTGTGACATAACAATCACTTTCGCGCCCGCTTCAAGCGCAAATTTAATGGTTGGCATGGCAGCACGTAAACGCGCATCAGACGATACCTTGCCATCTTTAATGGGTACGTTTAGGTCTTCACGAATTAGAACCTTTTTTCCTTTAAGGTCTTGATCGGCCATTCTCAAAACGGTCATGTCTTTTTCCTATTTTATAACTTTTAAAATTTCTATTTTTTGTGGGAGAGCGCTCAGATTCCCCTTCCGCGAAGCGGATGTTTTGGGTATGCGCGCGACAAATTACGGTAAATTCGTCGCGCGCAAGCGCCCTCCCACATTTAAGTTTTTATCACTTTATATTCTGTTTGAACTGAGTATTTTGCAACGCATCTACCATGCGATTGGCAAAACCCCATTCGTTATCAAACCAGATTAATAATTTTAATAAGCGATCACCGCTTACTCGAGTTTGCGTACCATCGATCACACCGCTGCGCGCGTCATGATTAAAATCAACCGACGCATGGGGCTCATTACTAAAACCAATCAAGCCTCTTAAATCGGCTAAACTGTGCTGCTTTAATAATGTATTAATTTGTTCTGCGGTTATTTTATTTTTCAGCTGCAAGGTTAAGTCCATGGCCGACACATTTAATGTGGGCACACGCAAATGCAAACTTTCAATGCAACCGTCTAAATGAGGCATGATCCGCGCAATGCCTTTTGGCAATGCGGTATCCACTGGAATAATACTGGCGACAGCGGCACGAGTTCGGCGTAAGTCACTTGAATAGGCGTCAATCACTGGCTGGTCATTCATGGCAGAGTGGATCGTAGTGCTCACGCCGCTTTCAATACCAAAGTGTTCATCGAGTATGGCCATAACCGGTAAGACGCAATTCGTTGAACACGAGCCAACAGATACAATTTTATGAGTGACGGCTAAGTTGTTTTGATTCACGCCGGCAATCAAGGTGAAATCCACATCGCTTTCACCAGGTTGGCTTAACAATACTTTTTTTGCACCTTGATCTAAATGAGGTTGCAACTGCTCTTGGTTTTTAAACTGACCTGTGCACTCTAAAACCACATTGGCGTGTAACTTTTTCCAAGGTAAGTTTTCAATGTCGGCTTCATGCAAGATTTGAATATCCCGTGCAATGCCTTGGCCATCGGTAATGGTCAGTACATCTTCATTAACCATCACATCAAATGGGAAGCGTCCGTGGGTGCTATCATAACGCAGCATGTAGCTAATGGTGTCACAATCCGCCAGCTCATTAATGGCTACGATCTCAATCTCGTTTTGTAAATTACGTTCATAGATTGACCGCAGGACACAGCGCCCAATACGACCAAAACCGTTGATTGCAATTTTTAGAGACATAAAGCTAGGTTACTCAACCAAAAACATTTATAGGTGCCGCTGTGGGAGGGCGCTTGCGCGCGATGAGATACTATTTAAAGCTCATCGCGCGCAAGCGCCCTCCCACAAATGGATGCATTTTCTAACAAATAAAAACGCCCAGGTGTTATCACAAGAGAGCTTCAGAAGCGTCATGAGCGCAGCTTAGTCAAGGCGAAAATAATTTTTTGTAATGCGCCCTTTCGAACAACTAATGCCCTTCGGGGTGCCTATGTCACCATCATAAAATTATTTTCAACGCCGTATAAGCAAGCGCAATAGCTTCTTTACAGAGTACCTTCAACGGCGGCAACGACTGCTTCAGTGGTAAAGCCAAAGTGCTTCATCAAGTCGGCAATTGGCGCTGACTCACCAAACGTTTCCATGCCTACAACTGCGCCATTTAGGCCAACAAACTTGTACCAATAATCTTTGTGCGCCGCTTCCACTGCTACACGGGCAGTAATGGCCGCTGGCAATACAGATTCAATGTACGCCGCATCTTGTTTGCAGAAAATTTCAGCACATGGCATTGAAACAACACGTACTGGCGTGCCTTTGGCTTCAAGTGCCGCGGCAGCATCAACAGCCAAACCGATTTCAGAACCCGTGGCAATGATGATGGCTTTGGCGTTTGCTGCATCTTTAAGAATATAGCCACCTTTGTTGATGTCAGCGACTTGCGCCGCTGTACGGTCTTGGTGTGGCAAACCTTGACGAGAATAAATCATCGCCGTTGGGCCATCCGCACGCTCGACGGCGTTTTTCCAAGCAACCGCTGATTCAACCGCATCGCATGGGCGCCATGTGTTTAGGTTTGGCGTCGTACGTAAATTAGTTAACTGCTCAACTGGTTGGTGAGTCGGGCCGTCTTCACCCAAACCAATAGAGTCGTGGGTGTAAACGTGAATGGCACGTTGCTGCATAAGTGCGGCCATGCGAATCGCGTTACGCGCGTATTCCATGAACATTAAGAAGGTTGCGCCGTAGGCAACAAAACCTTTGTGCAATGCCACACCGTTCATGATGGCGCTCATACCGAATTCGCGTACGCCGTAGAACATGTAATTGCCTGATGCATCGGTAGCGGATACACCTCTGGCTTCTGGCCATAATGTTAGGTTAGAACCGGCAAGGTCAGCAGAGCCACCTAGAATCTCAGGTAGCTCAGGTGCGAATGCTTTAATCGCATTTTGAGACGCTTTACGCGAAGCAATGCTTTCGCCTTTTTCTTGGCATTCTTGAATGAAAGCATCGGCTTTTGCAGAGAAGTCAGCTGGTAAGTCGCCTTTCATACGACGGGTATATTCAGCCGCTTCTGCTGGGAAGGCTTTCGCATAGGCAGCGAATTTGTCGTTCCATGCCGCTTCTTTGGCTGCGCCTTTGTCTTTCGCGCTCCAGCCTACGTATACATCGTCAGGGACTTCGAAAGAACCGTGGTTCCAACCTAGGCGCTCTTTGGTTAATTTGATTTCGTCGTCACCTAGTGGCGCGCCGTGGCAATCTTCTTTGCCTTCTTTGTTTGGTGAGCCAAAACCAATGATGGTTTTACAGCAAATAAGCGTTGGCTTGTTGGCTTCTGCTTTACCTGCCTGAATCGCTGCTTCTAATGCCGCTGCGTCATGACCATCAACCGCAGGAATAACCTGCCAACCGTAAGATTCGAAACGCTTAACCGTATCGTCCGTGAACCAACCTTCTACTTCACCATCGATCGAAATACCGTTGTCATCGTAAAACGCGATCAACTTACCCAAGCCCAGCGTACCAGCTAGCGAGCAAGACTCATGGGAAATACCTTCCATCATGCAGCCGTCACCTAGGAACACATAGGTGTTGTGATCAACGATGTCGTGTCCTGGTTTATTAAATTGTGCAGCTAGGATTTTTTCTGCTAACGCCATGCCCACGCCGTTAGCAATACCTTGGCCTAATGGGCCAGTGGTGGTTTCGATACCCGGTGCGTAACCGTATTCTGGGTGACCAGGGGTTTTAGAGTGCATTTGACGAAATTGCTTAAGATCATCAATGCTTAATTCGTAGCCCGTTAGGTGCAATAAAGAGTAAATCAGCATTGAGCCATGGCCGTTAGACAATACAAAACGGTCACGGTCGAACCAATCAGGGTTAGCTGGGTTATGGTTCATATGGTCATTCCATAGAACTTCAGCAATATCCGCCATGCCCATTGGGGCACCTGGATGGCCTGATTTTGCTTTCTGTACGGCATCCATACTCAATGCACGTATCGCGTTGGCCAGCTGACGACGGTCTGTCATGGAGTGACTCCTGATCATTTGATCTTTAAAAGGCAGTAAGAAAAAGCTTACTGCTGGGCACAATAATAAAGGGGGCGTATTATCCCTGAGAATGGCTAATTCATCAATGAAGTATGGGATCATATCTAGCTTTTCATCGAGTAATCGGTCAGTGTTACAAATGGAATAAAAACAACAAGGGAATGATCATGAAATACCCCGCAGTACTCGCGCTAATGTCCATATTAGGGGCAACTGCCTATGCCGACAGCGAATATGACGAATGGCTTAAACAAAACGCCATGGATATGGGCGAAGCCAAGCAAGAATTCCAAGATTATATGGACGCCGAAGACAAAGCCTTTTTAGGCTTTTTAAAGCAACAATGGAAAGCCGTTGAGGTTAAAAAGCCAGTGGTATTGGATAGTAAACCCAAGCCTGTACTTCTGCCCAAAGCCCCTAAACCCATTGATGATAAACCCGTTGCAGACAAATCGCCGATTATTGAGCCCATTGTCATCGCAAAGCCGGTCAAGCCAGAAACAAAGCCACAGCCGCCAAAACCAGCACCGCCTAGCGCTAATGCCATCGAGGTAGTGTTGTTTGGTCATACACTTAACTTGCTCGAAGACAACAAGCTAAAACAAACCTTTAACGGAAAAATGAGTAACGATAATATTGCTGATTTTTACGCCGCACTTGCAAGCGCGCCCCATGAAAAAGTCATTAACGACTTAACCCAAACCGCTCAGCAACTCAAGCTCAATCCTTGGGGCACCGCCGTATTGTTCCACCGTTATGTACAAGCGCTCAGCGTAAGTGGTCATAACGCTCAACAACTCACCACATGGTACTTGTTGGTAAAAGCCGGGTTTGATGCCCGTATTGCGTTCAATCAAAACGCCTTTCTATTGATGCCCTCTAAACAAGCTTTATTCGGAGTCACCTATTTTACCTTTAGCGGCACACGTTTTTATGCCGTCAATTTAGATGGTAAAAAACTCAATACAGGCCGTGCTTACACCTATGATGGCAAATACGCAGGCGCCAACACACCACTGGACTTTGATAACAACCAACAACTGTTAGCATCAGACCAAATCAAACAAAAAGACTTAAGCTTTAAATATCAAGGGCAAACGCACAACATCCAACTGCATTATGATCTTGGGCAGATAGAACTGGCTAAAACCACACCCCAGCTGGCCATTAGCCAATATGCTCACGAAGGCCTACCGCAAAGCACAGCGGATGAACTTCTGTCTCAACTCGTGCCACTTGTCAAAGGCAAAAGCGAACAAGACGCGGTGAATTTATTATTACGCTTTGTGCAAACGGCATTTAAATACAAAACCGATGAACTACAATTTCGTGAAGAAAATTACCTGTATCCGGTAGAAACCCTGCACTATCCATATAGTGATTGCGAGGATCGTGCGGCCTTGTTTGCATGGCTTACAAAACGCCTACTTAAGCTTGACGTTGTTTTATTAGATTACCCTGGCCACATTGCTGCAGCCGTGGCATTAAACGGAAAAGTCACCGGTGATAGCTGGGAACTTAACGGGCGTCGCTATACCGTTACAGACCCCAACCTACATTAACGCAAGTGCTGGCATGACGATGCCTAACTTAAAAATGTACACACCTAAGCTGCTGACGTTTTAAGTGATTTAAATTTACTCATTTTTGTTCACCCAAAAATGCGTAATACCACTTAATACTGAACATAAAAAAACGCCTCACTTGAGGCGTTTTTTATAACATCGTTTCTTTTCAATATCAGAGCGTAATATTACTGACGTTCACTGGGTAGCGCAGGAAAACCGCGCAGATCGTATTCAGCCGTTTGCGGTTGCGGCTTTTCAGGCTGTAAATACACCATGCCCGCCAATACCATAGCTAAAAAGCTACCAAAAAATAAAATGCTCATTGCGTTTCTCTTGTTCATAGCGATCCCTCTTTTGTTATTTTTATTATCGGCCTTCGTCGGCATAACTTGATGTATAACACACACTTACACAGTGAGATAATGACTTTAAGTTATAACTATTTTTTATAAGCACACCCCGCCTCGCCTGCTATGTATGTTTTTGCGCTATTACCCACAAAGGATCTATATTAAAATATTTTAATATAGATCTTGGCATTGCCTAACTAGGGTGATACCTTTACGCATCTATTAATCATTAGGTGTGCGGTGTGCCAGTCAACGACCCAAGCACAAACATCGAGAATCTTGCTCTGCTAAACAAAGCAACTGGCGACAGCCTGCGTTTACAGATTCTACAATTATTAGAACAAGACTCGTTTGGCGTATTAGAACTGGCCGATATTTTTGATGTAAGCCAATCTCGTATGAGCCATCACCTTAAGATTTTAGCCAGCGCACAGTTAGTAAGTACTCGTCGCGAAGGTAACTCCATTTTTTACAGGCGCACGTTGTTAAATGGTGCTGAACTGGATGACGTGCGCAACAGTATATTTGTCGCCATTGACGCAATGCCTTGGCATGACACGTTAAGAAACGGTTTAAACAATATTTACACCGAGCGCGGCCAGCAAAGCCAACTGTTCTTTGAGAAACATGCTGGTAAATTTACCGATATTACCGACTTGATTGCAGGGTACGAGCATTACGCCGAAAGCCTTGAAGAAGTATTAAAAACCATCGAATTACCAAAAAGTGCCCACGCCATGGAAGTTGGACCGGGCCAAGGCGGATTTTTAAAACCATTAAGTGAACGTTTTGCGACGGTTTATGCATTAGATAATTCACCAGCTATGCTGGAATTAGCCAAGCAACATCGGCCATTAGCAAATGTAGAGTTTGTTTTAGGCGAACCATTTGATGCCGTTACACGTAACATAACCGTGGATCTATTGGCCTTTAATATGGTGGTACACCATATTCCCGCGCCAGCAGAGGCCTTAACCGCTTCTGCAAAGTTATTAAATAAAAACGGTTATTTACTCATTACAGACCTATGCCCACACGACCAAAACTGGGTAAAAGAAAGCTGCGGTGATGTATGGCTAGGACTCGACCCAGAAGAAGTAAAATACTGGGCCAAAGCAGCAGGATTAACCCACCAACATCAAGTATTTGTTGGTTTACGAAATGGATTTCAAATCCAAATTCAATTATTTAAAAAACCTTAGAACAAAAAGAATCACTTTAGGAGAAAAATTTCATGAGCGAATATTCTATTTTTACATCGGAATCTGTATCTGAAGGGCACCCGGATAAAGTAGCCGACCAAATCAGTGATGCGGTATTAGATGCCATTATCGCTCGCGACCCTTACGCTCGTGTAGCCGTAGAAACGTTGGTTAAAACAGGTATGGCGGTGATTGCAGGTGAAGTCACAACATCTTGTTACGTTGACCTAGAAGACATCGTACGTGATGTGATTACCGGCATTGGTTATAACAGTTCAGATGTGGGCTTTGACGGCGCCACGTGTGCCGTACTAAATGGCATTGGTAAGCAATCGATTGATATTAACCAAGGGGTTGACCGTGCTAAGCCAGAAGACCAAGGCGCTGGCGACCAAGGTTTAATGTTTGGTTATGCCACCAACGAAACCCCTAACTTAATGCCTGCACCGGTTTATTACGCGCATTTATTAGTTCAACGCCAATCAGAGCTACGTCGTAACGGCACCTTATCTTGGTTGCGCCCTGATGCTAAGTCTCAGGTTACTATCAACTATGAAGGCGACTCACCCAAAGTCGACGCGGTTGTATTATCTACCCAGCATGATCCGTCTATTTCATTAGAAGAGCTGCGCGCTGAAGTACTAGAGCACATCATCAAGCCAGTCTTCCCTGATGGCTGGTTAACCTCAGATACGTTATTCCACATTAATCCAACCGGCAATTTTGTCATCGGCGGCCCAGTGGGCGATGCGGGCTTAACAGGCCGTAAAATTATCGTTGATACTTATGGCGGCATGGCTCGTCATGGTGGTGGTGCGTTCTCGGGTAAAGACCCATCAAAAGTGGATCGCTCAGCCGCGTACATGGGCCGTTATGTGGCCAAAAACATCGTCGCGGCTGACCTCGCTGATCGCTGTGAGATCCAAGTGTCTTACGCCATTGGTGTCGCACAACCGACCTCTATTTCTGTAAATACATTTGGCACTGGTAAATTAACCGACATCGAGCTAGCCAAGGTGATTCGTGCTGTATTTGATTTGCGTCCATACGCCATTCAAAACCAGCTAGAATTATTAAACCCAATGTACCAAATAACAGCAGCCTACGGTCACTTTGGTCGTGAACCGTTTGAAGCGTCTTACACGTATGTTGAACGTGGCGAAGAAAAAACCAAAACCTTTACGGCGTTCACTTGGGAGCGTACGGATAAAATTGAAGAGTTAAAAAAAGCAGCAGGGCTATAAGTCGTTAGATGTGAAATGAGAGGTGTTAGACGAGGGTTCAAGGATGACACCGCGACTACACGAGAATTTACAAGTTTGGCAAGACGCCATGAACTTAGTAGAGATAATCTATGAGTTTTGTTTATTTATTCCCCATTCTGAAAAGTTTGGACTCATTTCACAAATGCAGCGTGCGGCTGTCAGTATCCCGTCTAATATTGCAGAAGGCGCTGCAAGGGATACAACAAAAGATTATTTAAGATTTTTAATTATCTCTAGAGGCTCACTCGCTGAACTAGAGACTCAAATAAAGATATGCCAGCGCTTAGGGTTCCATGCAGAAACAGAGACGACTCTTGCTCAATGTAACAAGGTCTTTGCAAAACTATCTGCACTAATCCGAAGCCTAAAACGAAAACTAGAAAACGAATCGAGTTACTAAGCACCGTCTTACGTCTCTCGTCTCTCGTCTCTCACTTACCAGAGGAAGTACAATGTCATTTACAGACTACAAAGTTGCAGCCAAAACCCCAGAACAGTTCGAACTGGACGCTGCCTACGGCCGTAAAGAAATTCAAATCGCCGAAGGTGAAATGCCAGCCCTAATGGCCCTTCGTCGTAAATACAAAGAAGAGCAACCATTAGCAAACGCTAAGATCATGGGTTGCATCCACATGACCATTCAAACCGCAGTATTAATCGAAACCTTGGTTGACCTTGGTGCCGATGTACGCTGGTCTTCTTGTAATATTTTCTCAACGCAAGATCACGCAGCCGCCGCTATCGCAGCCGCGGGTATTCCTGTGTTCGCTTGGAAAGGCGAAACAGAAGAAGAATTCCTATGGTGCATCGAGCAAACCATTCTTGCTGAAACTGGTAGCGACAAAGTGTGGGATGCCAACATCATTCTTGACGACGGTGGCGACCTAACTGAAATGGTTCACAACAAATACCCAGAGCTGCTAAAAGATATCCACGGTATTTCTGAAGAAACCACTACGGGCGTTCACCGCCTATTAGAGATGATGGAAAAAGGCGAGCTTAAAGTACCCGCCATCAATGTAAATGATGCCGTCACTAAATCGAAAAACGACAACAAATACGGCTGCCGCCATTCTTTAAATGACGCCATCAAGCGTGGTACTGACCACCTTCTTTCTGGTAAGAAAGCATTGGTTGTGGGTTACGGTGACGTGGGTAAAGGCTCTGCGGCTTCTTTGCGTCAAGAAGGCATGATCGTAAAAGTAACCGAAGTGGATCCTATCTGTGCGATGCAAGCGTGCATGGATGGCTTTGAAGTGGTTTCACCTTTCATCGACGGCATCAACACAGGCACTCTTGAAGGCATTAACAAACAGCTTTTAGGCACAACCGATTTAATCGTCACCACCACAGGTAACGTAAACGTATGTGACAAAAACATGCTTCAAGCACTTAAAAACCGTGCCGTCGTTTGTAACATTGGTCACTTCGATAACGAAATCGATACCGCGTTCATGCGTGAAAACTGGGAATGGGATGAGATCAAACCACAGGTCCATAAAGTATACCGTGACAAAGCAAGCGATGATCATTTGATCCTGCTATCTGAAGGTCGCCTTGTTAACCTTGGTAACGCAACGGGTCACCCAAGCCGCATCATGGATGGCTCATTCGCCAACCAAGTATTAGCGCAAATGTATTTGTTCGAAAAGAAATTCGCTGATTTACCAGAAGCTGAAAAAGCTGAAAACGTTTATGTGAAAATTTTGCCTAAAAAATTAGACGAAGAAGTCGCAAAAGACATGGTGGAAGGGTTTGGTGGCGTACTAACCAAACTAACCAAAACCCAAGCAGACTACATTAGCGTACCGGTTGACGGCCCATACAAACCAGAAAGCTACAAGTACTAAGCGCTTCGCGCTGTAAGATGTGACACGGGAGATGAGAGGTGTGCAAATACACCGCTCATCTTACATCTCTCGTCCTTCATCTAACAAAGTCACGAGCTTTCAATTGAATTACCTACTGGTGCACCTACAATAGCATCAGACAACGCATCAGCACCGAGACCCCACATGGATAATTTCCGTTTAAGCTTTGAATTCTTCCCAACCAAAACGGAAGAAGGGACTGCCAAATTATATGCAACACGCGATAAGCTGGCCGCACTCAACCCAGACTTCTTCTCGGTGACCTATGGCGCCGGCGGATCCACACGTGAACATACGGTGAGCACCGTTATCGGCATGAATGAAAAAGGCATTGGTACAGCGCCACACTTATCATGTGTCGGCGAAACCAAAGCGAACATCAAAGATTTACTGAATCACTACGCACAAAATGACATTGAACGAATCGTCGCGCTACGTGGTGACTTACCGTCTGGCATGGCCGCCAGTGCGGGCGAATTAAGATATGCCAACGAATTAGTTGAACTGATAAGAGCTGAGCATGGTGATAAATTTCATCTTGAAGTCGCGGCTTACCCAGAAATGCACCCACAAGCCAAAAACTTTGAACAAGATCTTTTAAACTTCAAACGCAAAGTGGATGCCGGTGCAAATAGTGCCATCACACAATATTTCTTTAATGTTGATAGCTACTTTTACTTTTTAGATCGCTGTGAGCAAATGGGCATCGACATTCCAATCGTGCCAGGCATTATGCCCATTACCAACTACACCAAATTAGCGCGTTTCAGCGATTCGTGTGGCGCTGAAATTCCTCGCTGGATCCGTAAGCAACTAGAAGCTTATGGCGACGACAGTGAAAGCATCATGAAGTTTGGCGAAGAAATCATCACACAAATGTGTGAAGACCTTGTTGAGAATGATGTACCTGGCTTGCATTTCTACACACTAAACCAAGCAGACCCATGCATGAATGTTTGGAAAAACCTAGGTCTTTGGTAGGTCGTTAACCATAGAATAGTAGATGGGAAACATGATTTCTCATCTACCTACCTCTCATTCCTTTTTTCACAGGAATCTCTATGCGCCAACCAATCAGAGTCGAACTAGAAGCGGGCAAAACCTATTTTTGGTGTGAATGTGGTCGTAGCAAAACCCAGCCATTTTGTGATGGCAGCCATAAAGGTACGCCTTATCAACCGATGAAATTTACCGCTGAGAAAACCGAAGCGAAATTTTTGTGCGCGTGTAAAGACACTGAAAAAGCCCCATTTTGCGATGGCAGCCATTCTAGATAACACTGTGGGAGAGTACTCAGAGCGCCCCGCTGGCAAAGCAGATATTTTGGGTATGCCACGACAACTTATCTTAAGACTTATCGCGCGCATACCCAAAGGGCACAATGAGCGCCCTCCCACAAATGCAGGATTAATCAGCTTAATTCACAGGGGTTTAGCTGCTTACAAAAAGTTTTTTCAAATTTAGGTTCTGAAAATCCATTCATTCTTTTTTTACCAACAAAAATGACCGGAACACCGGAGGCATTCAAGCGCGCATATTTTCTTTTAGCGACGTTACTTGATTCAACCTTATACTCTTTGTATGCAATATTATTTTTAGAAAAAAACGCCTTTGCCTTATTGCAATAGCCGCAACTAGGCCGCGTGTAAATCACGACCCTTTCCGAATGTTCAAACAGACTTTCATCATAGGTAACGGCTTTATATGAACTCACATTACCGTTGATATCCTGTAAATTCACACCCTCTTGTTTTTGATCACTGTAATGCACCCGTCCGTTTTCATCGGTCCATTTATATAATTCACCATAAACATTCGCGATAAATATGAATGACATTAGCATTAAAATTACAGACTTAAACCGTGTTGGTTTATACTCCACCATAGTGCAGCTATCCTCCCTGAGAGGTCTTGGAATACAGATCATTACTGCTACTATATATTTAACACCCCATGAATCCTAGGCCTTTAACGCGCACATGAGAATCCCACGAATATACACAGCCCAATCTTTTAGTGAACATACTCTCGTCTATTTAGACGAAAGTGCGGCGAATCACGTGGGTAAAGTATTGCGTATGCAAGCAGGCCGTGAGCTTATTTTATTTAACGGCCAAGGGCCTCATCACTTTTCAGCGGTGATCGAACACAGTGACCGTAAAAAAGTGTCGGTATTAATCAAAGAAAAAATTGAAAACAACAACGAATCCCCATTATCTATTCATGTCGGACAAGCCCTTTCAAAGGGCGACAAAATGGAACTGGTCATTCAAAAATCAGTGGAACTAGGGGTGACTGAAATCACACCACTATGGACCGAACACTGCGATGTTAAACTCAATACCGAACGCATGGATAAAAAACTCAAGCAATGGCAAGGCATCATCATCAGTGCATGCGAGCAGTGTGGTCGAGATGTGTTACCCAAATTAAATCCTGTGATTAAATTTCAAGATTGGATCGGTCATGTTAATGGCGATGAAAAATGGGTACTAGACCCAAGAGGCAACACTGATCAAACCACACCTGAATCGGTTATATCTGCTGTAATTGCAATCGGCCCAGAAGGCGGTTTATCGCAAGATGAAATTCAACAAGCCTGCGATAGAGGATTTAAAGCAAAATTGATTGGGCCAAGAGTGTTACGAACGGAAACCGCAGCATTGACGGCAGTGACTTTATTGCAGAGCCAGTGGGGGGATTTTTAGAAGATGTGTCAGATGTCGGTGCAAAATCTTTGTTACATTGAAATCAAATAAATTATTTTTTCCGTCATTCCGGACGCAAGACAAAAACATAGAGGAAGCCATTCTAATCTTGCATCTCTCGTAGGTTGGGTTAATGAGGCACGAATGTAACCCAACATTTAATTAATGGGTTACGATCTCGCTTCGCTCAATCTAACCCATCCTACATAACTGATCAAACCACACCTGAATCGGTTATATCTGCTGTAATTGCAATCGGCCCAGAAGGCGATTTATCGCACGATGAAATTCAACAAGCCTGTGATAGAGGATTTAAAGCAGAATTAATTGGGCCAAGAGTGTTACGAACTGAAACGACGGCGTTAACGGCAGCGACTTTACTACAGAGTCAGTGAGGGATCTCAGATAAACACCTTAAGATTTTTTATCCGCTAAGTAATGATATGTCTGAAGGCCATTGATAAAAATAAACTCGATTAAAATCCGTACTAATTGGCAAAGATAAATCTATCCCACTAAATACTGAGGCTTGGGATACCAAATTCATCTCCATGTTAAAAGAGCCTGGGAGATAACCAGATGTTATTACAAGCCACTGCTCGTCACACTCGCAATAATTTTTAAGTTTTTCATGCTTTGATTTTAGAATTTTATGCAAATCCTTTTCTGTAAAGCTTTCTAATAACAAAATTCGACTAGAAGTTAGTTGTGACGTTTCTTGCCCGCCATTCAAAAGCTGAATAGATTCCAAAAAACTGGGAAGAACTGAACAAAAATCTTCATTTAATTTACACTCTTGATAATTAACCAACCTTCTAACTTCACCCTTCGTCATTAATCTAGACACTTCATTGATAGCTTGAATAATAGATTTTTTATCTTCTTCTATTGAATCAACAGCAATATCATTAATATATGAGAATGATACCTCCAATGGAATATGTGGGCTTATCCCATGAAATATGTCTTTAGAAAATTTTTCTTGCGCAACCTCGACTTGCCTTACTTTAAGCTTTGAATTGTTTAACGACCTATGTGCTTGAGTAAGCTCCACCCCTATCTTTTTTCCACCGACTTCAACGATAAAATCAGGTTGCTCAGTTTTCTTTATATCTGATAAAAATATGCCAGAAAACTTAGAAAAATAATACAACCATTCACACTCAACTCTATCTTTAAGGCTAATATTTTTCATAACAGTTTGGCCAATTAAATTAATTACTCTTTATCATATCAAATTACTACCCACATAATTATAGACCAAAACTATAAGCACCTAACTTGAGAATATTATATTTACAACCATTATAAATTAAAAAAGCGGATATGTTTTAACACATCCGCTTCTTATTTTTTATCATCGAAGATACAACTATATAAAAGAAACCTACTGCCACTTCTCAGCCAGAATCGCCTGTTCAATCATATCTAAATCAGGAATCACCGCGTGGCCCGTTTCTAATGTAACCGCCATTTTTTGGCCTTTTAACAAGTTGCCATTATGATTTTCTTTAATGGCGGCTTCTTCAAGCTTAATCAAACTTGGAATGCCTTGTGTGAGCAAACCAAAAAAACGCAAACCACCCGGATTCACCATTGGGGGCGTTCACAACGGCAACCCGTAAATCTTGTCCTTGCGGACCTGACCGTTGACCGCAAAATGCTTCATAAGAAATCACAGGGATCATGGTGCCGCGCCATTCGATAGCTCCGACGATCCATTGTGCATCAGCAGGCGTCACTTGCGGTTCTTGATACGGAATCAATTCGGCCATGGTGACGTTCGGTAAAACGATACGACCACCTTGCATCGGGATTAATAAACAAGGCAAAGCCTCTTTTGTTTGCTGGTCACTTGTCAGTTGTTTCATGAGAGGTATCCACCAAGCGTTGGGTTTCTAATTGATTGATATGTTCAACTAAGTGTTGAGCAAGTTGTTGTGGTGAGCCACTAAAGCTAACCGCACCGGTTTCTCGCGACGCATCTGGCATGGCCGCGCTGGCACAGGTTTCACTATTTTGCGCCCACACTTGCGTATCCGGGTTCTTAATTTGCGATATTGCTTCGGCGCCATCGTTTCCCATACCGCTAAATAAAATAACGCCGGCCTGTGGAAAACCTTTTAAGGTATTAACAATCAATTGATCAACTGACGGGCCATAAGGGCCAGGCCAAGGACGATCATAAATTTGCACCAATCCTTGTTTAAAGCCCACCTCTTTATCAGCAGGCACAATCAAGACTTCGCCGTTACGAATCATCACATCTTGTTCAGCAGTGCGTAATTTAAAGTGTGAATGTCGACCCAACACTTGCGCCAATACTTGAACGAACTGTGCATCAATATGCTGGCCATATACAAAGCCAACGGGTAAACCCTTTGGCAGTACATCTAAAAAGGCTTTGACTGCTTCTGGGCCGCCAAGTGAGCTGCCAATAACAAATAGATTGCGGGCTTGGTTTTCGCTATCGCCTGTTAATGTTTCAGGTAATGGTATGGCAACGGCGTGTGGTGCTAATTGTTCAATGGCGATAATGCTGGCTTGGGTATCGCCAGAAATATTAAAGTCTTCGCCTATTAGGGTTTTCAATTTTGCGTAAAGGCGTTTTTCCCAGCGGGGGTATTCAGGTGTTTGTGGTGAGGGGGCCGCTTCGAATCCGAGTAAAACAGGCTGATCTAATTCGCAAAACGCATCAAGGAGCTCGTCGTCTTCACGTAAATCAACCAACCAAGCCGAGACATCTAAATCAAAGCCTTTAAGTTGCAGGCTTTGTGGACTCAAACTAATCACCTCACAGCCAAAGTCTTCTATGGCCCTGCGCAATTGGTGAATATGTAATGAGTCCTCTGCCACGACTGCCAGCTTTAACGAGCTGTTCTCGCTCACTGATCTTTACCTGTGATCTCTTTAATCGCGCCCAATAAGATGTCTTCTTGGAATGGCTTACCTAAGTATTCATTCACACCGATGCTCATTGCACGCTCTTTATGTTTATCACCCGTACGGGAGGTAATCATAATGATCGGCACATTTTTTAGCACCGAGTGGTGACGCATTTGCGTGGCCACTTCGAAGCCGTCCATGCGTGGCATTTCGATATCCAGTAACACCACATCAGGGATGTGATCTTGCAAGACTTCAAGTGCATCAATACCGTCTTTCGCCGTACGCACTTCCATGCCATTACGTTCAAGTAAACGCGTTGTTACTTTACGTACCGTCACCGAGTCATCAACAACCAATACAGAGGTAATGCCATTGTTAGCACTGATAAGCTGGGCTTCCGCCTCATGCTCAAGCTCAATATGTTGTTTGTATTCTAGGCTGTTCACATGACGCATCATGTTTGGCAGATCAAGAATGATCACCACGCTACCATCACCTAAGATGGTGCCGCCGGAGACACCCAGTACCGAGTTAAACTGAGGGCCTAATGTTTTCACCACAATTTCACGTGAACCCATTAAGGTATCCACCTGAATCGCCGCTGGCTGCGAACCACGAACTAACACAACCGGCATAGGTGTGTTGCTGTCAGTTAGGCGCACGATATTTTCATCGCGTAGTAGGTTACCAAGATACTCCAATTGATATTCACGACCACCGTAGTGATAAACGGGCTTATCTTGTTTGTATAACTCTAATAAGTTTTTCGCACTAATTCGCACGATACCTTCGATACTGTTAAGTGGAATCGCAAATAATGCTTCGCCCACTTTGGTCATCAAGGCACGGTTAACCGATACGGTAAATGGCAAGCGAATCACAAACTCCGTGCCTTTACCTTCTTGTGAATCAATCACAACGGTGCCGCCAACTTGTTTGATTTCGCTGTTTACAACGTCCATACCCACACCACGACCTGAAATCTGCGTGACTTTTTCTGCGGTACTGAAGCCCGCCTGTAGGATGAATTGCAGAATTTCTTGATCTGGTAATTTTGTATTGCTACTTAATAAGCCACGTTCGATGGCTTTATTACGCACCGCTTTTAAATTCACACCCGCGCCATCATCAGCCAGACGCAATACAACGTCACCACCGTCACGGGATAGGTCTAAATAAATGTTACCGGTTTCAGGCTTACCAGCCGCGGCTCGTTTTTCTTGGGCTTCTAAACCATGGTCAACCGCGTTACGTAGCATGTGCTCTAGTGGTGAAATTAAGCGCTCTAATACGCTTCTGTCCATTTCACCTTCTGCATTACTTACGTGAAGTTCAACTTGCTTGCCCAGTTCTTGGCCAACCTGACGCACAATACGACGCAAACGAGGGACCAAACGACTAAACGGCACCATGCGCGTTTTCATCAAGCCTTCTTGTAGCTCGGTGTTTACTCGCGACTGTTGCAGCAATAATGTTTCGGCGTCTTTTGTTTTGTTTAATAGTGTTGATTTAATATCAATTAAATCCGATGCCGATTCCACAAGCGAACGAGACAACTGCTGTAACTGAGAATAACGGTCCATTTCTAATGGATCGAAATCTTCGTAATCAGGCCCTTGCTGTTCACGACGGAACAAAACTTGTGCTTCGGTTTCGATATCTAAACGGCGCAACTGATCTTTAAGACGATCAAGTGTTGAGTCCATTTCTTCTAGCGTATAAGAGAAATCGGTAACCTGATTTTCTAATCGACCACGACTAATAGAGGTTTCACCGGCAAGGTTAACCAAACCATCTAACAGTTCGGCTGGTACTTTAATCATCTCTTGCGGTTGAATACGAGCTTGCTGTGCCTGTGAAGCCGCTTGAGCCTGTATTGCTTCTTGATCTTGTTTGACTTGAACGCTTGCTTTGGCAACCGGTAACGACACCACATTGCTGCTTTGTTTGCTTTCAACTACAGGGGGTTTAATATCAACAGGTGTAGGCGCAACATCCATTTCTATTTCGCCATGAGCACCTTGGTTTAACCAAAGTTGAACGCTATCAATACGGCTCGCTATTAAGTCATATTGCTGATGTAAGCTTGTAAACAAGGCATCATCAGCCGCTTGTTTTTTCATCAAACGATGCTGTAGCTCATCTTCCATGTTGTGGGCAAGATCACCGATCTCACTTAAACCCGCAATACGCGCGCCACCTTTAAAGGTATGCAGTACGCGCTGTATCGATTCATTGTGCGCAACATTATCTGGCTCAGTTTGCCATTGCAAAATGAACCCGTCCAATTCTTCCATCAGCTCTTCAGCTTCTTCTAAGAAGATTTCGACCACTTCTTCGTCTGCATCCAATGCCATCGTAGCAACAGAAATGCTTTCAGGCTGATCCGCTGCATTTTCTTGAACGGGTGCATCAATTTCGAGCGTAAGTTCGTCGCTTGGGAGCTCTAATGACTCGCCCGCAATAAATAATTGAATCGCTGTAATTAATTCAGGTGCAGATTTAATCGTTTGCTGATTAGCAAGTGCATTAACCATTTCAGCTAAACGGTCATGGCATAGATGCAATAAATCAAACAACTGATTCGTCGTTGATAACCGGCCCAAACTCAAGCCTTCATACAAGTCTTCTAATTCATGAGCAAGATCGCCAATCGCGTCGATCTCAGACATGCGTGCACCACCTTTAAAGGTGTGAAGGTCACGCTGTAGTTCTGCCACTTGAATTAAATTATCTTTATCGCTCTGCCATGCATCTAACGATGCACTGATGGAATCCACTAATTCTTGCGCTTCTTCAAGAAAGATATCCAAAAGCTCTGGATCAATATCACCTTGCGCTTGCGCAGGCGTCACATCAACAGACGGTAACTCTAACTCGATTGCTTCATTTTCTTCAGGCTCTGCTGGCTCTTCTGCGATATCGCTGGCAGAAGAAAAAGCATCTTTCGTCGCTTGAGTCAGTAGTGCAACCAATTTAGTTTCTGGCACAACCGCCTGACTAGCCGCGACCATGTCCATCATATTTAGTAGGCCTTCGTGGCCGTCTTTAATGATATCGATAAATGGATCATCTGCAGCAATTGAAACTTGCTCAACTTGGCCATAAGCGGTTTGTAACGCTTCGCATAAGCTCACTATTGGCAATAAGTCCGCCATCTGTGCACCTTTTTCTAAGGTGTGCAGCTCATCAATAATGCCATCTAACAATTGAGTTTTGCTTGGATCTTTTTGCCAATTTTCTAGGCTTTCTTCTACGTCCGTTAAAATATCCATACCTTCGGATAAGAAAATTGACAGCACTTGAGGGTCAACATTATTACGGCTGGTGTTAGTGCCTAGTTTTTGATGAAACTGCTGAATAAGCTGCTGACTTAAACGCTGAACATCTGCGGTAATGTCTTCGCTACCCGCAATTTTACCGAAAGGGTTTGTGCTTAATTGAGCAAAGCCTTCATCAATTAAATCTTTACCACGGATAAACAAGTGAATGATTTCTGCCGTGGTTTCGACATGATAGGCACGTAGATCTTTTGCAAAATGTTCCAGTACGCCAGCAATGTCGCCGATGGATTCAATGTGCGCCATATGCGCACTGCCTTTTAAGGTATGCAGTGCACGCTGTAATTCATCGGTAATAGGCGAGCTATAATCGCTGCTTTGCTCAGCATCAATAAATTCTTGAACCACTTTCAAGTGAGATTCGACTTCTGAACTAAACACTTCTAATAACGCAGGGTCTAAGCTGGCTGAGTTTTCAGTGTCATCTTCTTCATCGACCACATCATCTTGAGCTTGCTGCGCCTGTTCGAGATCATCCTCTAATGCAGCAGACATGACCTCATGGCAAGGGGCTACATCTTCACCTTTAGAAATGGCGTCGGCATATTCTTGAATCAGCTTCACGTCAATATCACTTGGCTGACGCTTTTCAAAATTACTAATTAGCTGAGGCACTTGTGTGACAACAAAGTCAACAATATCAATAAACGGTTCGCTTAATTGAATACTGGTGTCCAAGAGACGATTGAACATGTTTTCAATCGCCCAACCCGTTTCGCCAATGTCTTCTGCGCCTACCATTCGGCCACTGCCTTTTAAGGTATGGAACGCACGGCGCGTGGTTGCAAGCGCTTCACTATCGTTATTATCAGCCTTAAATGCAGGCCAAGATTCTTCTATCGTTTCTAATACTTCTTGCGCTTCTTCTAAGAAAATTTCGATAATTTCATCGTCAATTAAGTCATCATCATCATCTTCAAAGCGACTTACGGCCGCAACTTCTTCTACTTTAGGTTGCTCCGCGGCTTCTGGCTCTACATATTCTGTTTCTTCAACTTCAAAGGCATCATCAATGACGATATTCCAATCATCATCATCTTGCGGCGCTTCTTCAAGACCTTGCAATGATTCATTAAACTGCTCGTTTAAAGCTTGTGCCTCTTTGGCCTCATCATCGATATCATCGCTTTCGTCTACTTCAAATGTAAACGTGCTATCTGCTTCAACTGTGTCATCTTCGACAGGTAAACTAAACTCAATATTCTCGTCTTGAGATTCGTCATCATTTAAGGTCAACTCCTCAGGTGTATCGAATGCTGTCTCTTCAGATTCAGTCAATTCAGCTGAGGGTATTGAATCGGCAGCATCTTCAACAATTTGTACATCAGCGGCAGTGTCGTCTTGCGTTGATACAAATGGAAGAATAGCGTTACGGGCTCGTAATAAAATATCAGAACTATCGCCGTGATTATTTTCTTCTAAACGCTCAAGAAAATACTCAATGCCACTGAGTGATTCCGCTAATCCATCTAATAAAGCATCAGAAGGACGCTCTTGTGCATCAACCTGTTGGTGCAAGACATTAGAACATGAGCGCGCAATGTCAGCGGCTTCCATTTGCGGCACCATAATTAAGGTACCACGTAAATTCATTAGCAGATCCGCGGCTTCACCAAGCAAGGATAATTCACCCTGTTTAGTTGCATATTCAACAACCAGGTCTTTTACTTGCTCAATAAAGTTTTTCGATTCTTTTAATACAACTTTTTGTGCTTCGCCTAATTGATGCTCTTGTGCGGAATCATTTTGATTGGAACTAAAGCGGTCACTTAAACCAACCAGTGTGGCCTCAACATATAATAAGGCACCCGCAACATCCATTAACTGAGTATTGTCCGCTGTTTTATTGTTATCAATCAAAACCTTTAACAATATCAAACTGATCTTGAATAACTTTACGCGGCACGCCTAAACCAAGCATGCCCATTGTGTCGCTAATCTGCTTAAAGCCAGGCACTAAACCCGCTAACTGAGAAGGCTGCGCCACTTTGTCTTGAACTAATTGGTCTAGCTCTTCTTTTAAGCGTGTGATTTCTTCAATTAACGCAGACGCCACAGAGCCCATAGTGGCTTTATCTGGGCCACCAAGTGCTTTACGGTTTTCATCCACTTCACTTGAAGAAGGCAGTGCATCGCTTAAGTTGTATTCATTGCGAATTTGAGTAATTTTATCTGTGGCTTTTTCAGAGCGAGCCACATAAAACAATAGATTCTTTAGAAGCTCTTCTGGTTGCTGCTCAATGGCCTGTGGACCATTATTCACAACGTTTTTAAGCTCTGGCTCAAGCTGTTTTAATAGTTCTTTAACCGCACTATTTGAACGAATGCCGCCATGCAATAAGCCATCTAATACCGCACTGGCCACTGACCATAATGATTCAGCTGCAGTGCTTGCGAATAATTTGGTTAAACGAATACTGACTTTCTGCAAGTACTCTAAATTGTGTTGTGTATCTTTGCCTTTTAGCACACCTAGCAAAGCAACCTGATACATCTGGCGTAGCTTTTTTAAGATATCTAGAAACTGTTTATCAGAAAACTGACGCAGCTGTTTCTCGCTTAACGGCTCAACCTCTTTTAAGCTTGGCTGAAAAAGGGAGGTTTCAGATAAAAGACTTTCACCACGAGCGCCACGCAGGTCATTAAGTACCGGCAGTAAGACAACCGGTAAATCTCGACGACCTAATTTGATGTGATCAAGATAATTAGGCAATTGTAAAATTGCCTGCATTAAGACTTCGCGTGCTTCTGCCGCATGACTCACAGAGTCATCCAGCATAGCTTGCACAACGGCTTCCATTTCTTCAGCCAGCATGGCGGCGCCATAAAATTCGACCATCTGCAAGGTGCCACGCACTTGATGCAGATACGTCAAACAAAACTTAAGGCGTGCAGTATCATCAGGAGCTTCAACATAAGCTTCTAATTCATATTGAGCCTGCTTTAAGACTTCTTCTATTTCGCCTTTAACCCAATCAAGGGCTACATAATCATGGCGATCGCCCATAGTGGCTCCGCATCCTAGTTATACTTCTACTAAACACGCTTAATAAACGCGGTGATTTGTTCACCTCTAACTGGCGTAAGATCAGGGTGCTGCCAATCCAGCATCTCGCCCATACCAATTAAAAGTAATCCCCCTGGAGCTAATCGATCAACTAAGTGATTGAGTATTTCCTGACGGCGCCAATGGCGAAAATATATTAAAACATTCTGGCAATAAATAATGTGTCGTGTACTTTTTGCCACTTTATCTAACTGCAAAATGTTCACCTGCGCAAAGCAGGTATTTTTCTTTATCTCAGACGTCAAACCAGACTCTTGGTCTTCGTTCTGCTTAAAATATTTACCTTGATACGACTCGGGCAAGGTGGCTAAACGCCTGCGTTCAAACACGCCTTGACGAGCTTTATTCAATACCGGGACGCTAATATCGGTTCCGGTTACCATAAAATAATCACGCTTATCATCAGCCAGTTTTTCGTTGGCCAACATGGCTAAGGTGTAAACCTCTTCACCACTAGAGCAACCAACGCTCCAGATATCCAGCGGATTTTTTTTGGTAAATTTAGCTTGGTGAGCTTGAATGTACTTGCCCACATATTCGAACGCAGCTGGGTCTCGATAAAAACGGGTTTCTTGTACCGTTAAACGATCCACCAAATTTGCCCACTCTATATTCCCCATAGGGCCGTGAACAATACGCTCATAATATTCTTGGTAATTATCACAAGAGATTTCCCGCATTCGCTGCATTAAGCTCGACTGCAAGTATGACTTTCGCTGCTCTGTGATATATATGCCGGTTCGAGCTTCCAACAGTTCTCGCCAAAGCAAAAACTGTTGTTCGTTCATTTCCGGCAGGGCTTTTAACGTCCACCCTGTCTGCGACACACCCGACACCTATTTAAACGTTAGATTCAGGTAGCTTAAAGCCTGCTACAGATTCACGTAGTTTCGTCGCCATTTCTGCAAGGTTACCGATGGACTTAGCCGTTGCGGTTGTACCAGCAGATGTCTGCGATGTAATTTCTTGAATTACGTTCATCGTATTAGAGATATGACCTGCAGATGATGCCTGCTGACGAGCAGCGTTGGAGATGTTTTGGATCAAGTCTGCAAGGTTTTTCGATACTGTTTCGATTTCTTCAAGTGCCACACCCGCATCCTGTGCAAGACGAGCACCACGTACCACCTCGGCAGTTGTATGTTCCATCGAGATAACCGCTTCGTTTGTATCGTTCTGAATGGTTTTAACCAGTGCTTCAATCTGCTTAGTTGCCGCAGCTGAACGCTCTGCTAGACGCTGTACCTCATCCGCAACTACCGCGAAGCCTCGACCTGCGTCACCCGCCATCGATGCCTGAATAGCAGCGTTAAGTGACAGGATGTTCGTTTGGTCGGCAATGTCGTTGATCAGGGAAATGATGTCCCCGATTTCCTGTGATGATTCACCCAGACGCTTGATACGTTTTGACGTTTCTTGAATCTGTTCACGGATGTTATCCATGCCGTTAATGGTTGCCTGTACCACTTCAGCACCTTTGTTCGCGATCATTACTGATCGCTCTGCCACCGAGGTGGACTCAGATGCGTTTGAAGATACTTGGTCGATGGACACCGCCATCTCGTTGATCGCAGCAGAAGCACCTGCAATTTCTTGTGCTTGGTGTTCCGCAGCATCTGCTAAGTGCATAGCAGTAGACTGAGTTTCTTGTGCTGCCGATGCAACCTGTACCGCTGTCTCGTTGATTGCTGTTACCAGCGCACGCATTTGGTCGATCGCGAAGTTGATGGAGTCAGCAATCGCACCCGTGAAGTCTTCAGTTACGGTTGCCTGTGTGGTCAAGTCACCGTCTGCAAGGTCAGCTAGTTCATCAAGTAAACGTAGGATCGCCATTTGGTTAGCTTCGTTTTTAGTTTCTTCTTCTCTTAATGTACTTTGCGTTTCTTGATAAGTAATGAAACCAACTGCACCCAACATTGCCAGTGCCAAAATAGCCAATACATAACCAATCAATTGCAATAGACCCCATGACGACGCGCGATCAGCATGCAGTTCTGTTAATTCAGATGATTTACCCAATAGGGCTTGAGATAAATTGAAGATGTTGTTTGCAGATTCACGTACTTGGAAAAGCTCAGGAGACGTTTCCAAAATTTCATCTACAGAACCGGCTACGAATTCAAATAACTCAGAGATTTCAGCAAGGGAGTCAACGGCTTCGCCGTCTTTAACGGGCTGGATGTTCATTGCCACGTTACCTTCGATCATGCCACTTAATACTCGACCGAATAAGTTAGCATCTCGACCAAAGCTATCTGCCGCCATTACCGCATCATCACCACCGGACAATACTTTGTTAACAGAACGAACGATACGCTCTGCTAGCCATGACTGACGCTGTGCTACCGCAACCTGTTCGGCGGGTGCATCGTTGTCTAGTAAGATTTCTACAACTTCGTCGTATTCGACCTGCAACTGTGGAATCGTTTCAGAAAGCGTCGCGGCTACTTCGTGTAGCGATAGTACCGTATCACGAGTTTCAACAATTCGGTCAGCACTGTCACGTACATCGGCCCAAAGGGATTGCATATCCGCCATGCCATCAACCGGACTAGGAGGTAAACCCGAGCTCGCATCACCATTGGCGATATAACCCCAACGAGTTTCAAAGTTAGTACGTGCAGCCCCTAGTAGTTTAAAGGCCTCTTCTTTACCAGCAGCCGCCTCAACGGCGTTTTTTGCTATCTGCTGAGAAAGTACCCGTAACTCACCAGAGTGAGAAATGTACTGCTTATCTTGATCCGACTTATACTGAACGAAAATGGTAATACCAAGGAACGCCAAGATAAATACTACGAAGGCTGCCATAAAACCCAGTCGTGCCGTGTTATTCAGTAAAGTCGACAGGATTGCACTGCCCGCACTCGCTTTCATGTATAAACTCTCCGCAATCGGTACTTGCCAATTATTCTAGTTTTATCACTACAGTATGTAGTAGGTACTTACTATACAGCAATATCCATATAGTTTTGATCATTGGCCAGTTCTTCAAAACTGAATACTGGCCATAACTCTCCATCTCTAAGGTAAGCCCCAGAGATAAAAGCCTTTGCCTGTTCTGGAACATCCAAATCAGGCGAATCTTGTCTGCTTTCAACAGGAAAATATTGCATACCCAAAACAGCGTCTACGGTTAGCCCGTTTAATAGATCGCCCTTTTCGATAATCAATGTGCGCTTATTGCGACCCGATGATTGACGCCCGCCTAAAAATGCAGCTAGGTCCATCACCGGAATCAAACGCCCACGAACATTAGCGACACCTTGCACCCAATGTTTAACACCGGGTATTTGCGTCATCTTAGGCGCTGTTAAAATTTCACTCACATCTGACATTGGCGCTACATAGCGACGCCCTGCCAGAATAAAGCCTACTCCACGCCAACTCTCAACTGCTTCAATTTTTGAAGGCAGGTCTGCCGCATGGGAGCGGCAACGAGAAGCGATATCTTGAAGTAGTGCAAAAGGTGCCATCATTGAGCCTCGTCAATTACACCTTGAATGGTTTTAGCCAATACATCTTCTGACACTGGCTTAACCAAGTAACCTTTAGCACCTTGACGCTGACCCCAAACCTTATCGGTTTCTTGGTCTTTGGTGGTCACTATAACAACCGGAATGTGGGCTGTTTTTTCATCTTTGCTTAACTGACGTGTCGCCTGAAAGCCATTAAGGCCAGGCATTACAATGTCCATTAATACAGCATCAGGCAGTTCTTCACGCGCCAATGCCACACCATCTGCTCCATTTTCTGCTGTTAACACCTCAAAGCCTTTTGCTTCAAGCATGGACTTCAGAGTAAATGTTTCAGTGGGCGAATCATCAACAATCAATACGCGCGCCATAAGAACCTCAATTTCATATATAACTAATTATTTAAACTAAGTGCTCGCCACGTTATTTCACGTGATTGCGAATGGCACCTAATAATTCATCTTTACTGAAAGGCTTGGTCAGATATTGATCTGACCCAACGATTCTCCCTTTTGCCTTATCAAACAGTCCATCCTTGCTTGATAGCATTACCACAGGTGTGTCTTTGAAATTTGAATTATTTTTAATCAAGGCACAAGTTTGATAACCGTCCAAACGGGGCATCATAATGTCAACAAATATGATATTTGGGTGATTATCAGCAATTTTTGCCAATGCATCGAAACCATCGGTAGCCGTAATCACGTTGCAACCTACCTTCTTGAGTAAGGTCTCAGCGGTGCGGCGGATGGTTTTACTATCATCAATCACCATCACTTTAATATTTTCGAAATTGTCCGCCATAAATCAGCCTATTGCAGGTCGGTTTGTATTCTTATTGTCTGTGACCAGCCTGATAGTCACATAGCAGGTCTTTGTACCATACTCGTGCATCGCATTCTATAGGCACTTGGGCCGAATGCGAACTAGATGCTAGAACATTTTTGTTTATTTTCAATGTACAATGGTAACAATTCAACCATTAGAGTGCGCTAAAAATGACGATCAAAGTTGGCATTGTAATGGACCCAATAGAGTCCATTAGCTTCAAAAAAGACACTTCTCTGGCATTACTTGATGCCGCGCAGCGTAAAGGCTGGCAGCTATACTACATGGAAGACAAAGACCTAGCCTTAGAAAATGGTGCTGCCGTTGCAAATATGGCGTCATTGACCGTAAAAATGGACCCAGAAAATTGGTTTGAAAAAGGGGATGCCAGCTGGCAGTCATTAGCTAGTCTTGATGTGGTACTAATGCGTAAAGATCCGCCATTTGATAATGAATACATCTACAACACCTATATTCTTGAGCGAGCCGAAGAACAAGGCACCTTAATTGTAAACAAGCCGCAAAGCCTGCGTGACTGCAACGAGAAGGTATTTGCCACTGCATTCCCACAGTGTTGCCCAGAAGTGCTGGTAACACAAAGCCCAGATCGTCTTAAGGCGTTTCACAAAGAACACGGTGACGTCATATTCAAGCCGTTAGATGGCATGGGCGGCTCATCTATTTTCCGCTTAAAAGCCGATGACCCAAATGTCAGCGTGATTATCGAAACGCTCACCAATCACGGCAACGAAAGCATTATGGCTCAAAAGTACCTACCAGAAATCAAACAAGGCGATAAGCGTATTTTGATGATTGATGGTGTACCTGTTTCACATAGTTTGGCCCGCATTCCCGCACAAGGTGAAACCCGTGGTAATCTTGCCGCCGGCGGCCGTGGCGTGACTCAAGAATTAAGTGAGCGCGACTTATGGATTGCCAATCAAATTGGCCCTGTCTTGAAAGAAAAAGGGTTAATTTTTGTGGGCCTTGATGTCATTGGCGATTATTTGACCGAAATCAACGTCACCAGCCCAACGTGCGTGCGTGAGATTAGCCGAGACAGCGGACAAGATGTGGCGATGATGTTAATGGACGCCATTGAAAAACGCCTAAACGACAAAGCCTAACCCAAATAGTAATGCCCTTTGCTTTTCGCCAACTGAACATAGCCTTTCAGTTGGCCTTAAGGCAAAATAGCCGAAATTAATTGAGCCCGTTATTCATGAGTCAAACCGCAGCAGTAAATGATTATGACCGTTTTAGTTTTGCCATATTTGTGGCATTACTGGTGCATTTATTAATCATATTCGGTATTGGTTTCTCGCTCCCAGAAAAACACAACAGTGCCACCACACTGGATATTACCCTTGCGCAATCGGCTGATAGTAAAGCCCCGGATGAAGCCGATTTTTTAGCGCAAGCGAATCAGCAAGGCAGTGGCACATTGGCTGAACGCGCCGAAATGACCACTACCGAACATGCCGATTACGCCGCAGAAGAAATCCGCAAAACCCAGCGTTTACAACAAACCGCCAGCGCCCCGCGCAAAAATGAGCAAAGCTTCCAAAGCATTACCAGCTTACTTTCAGACACGAATGTTCAAAGTCATAAGCTTGAGCAAGAATTAAAAGCACTGCAATTACCAGAAGGCGAAACAAAAAGCCTTTGGGAGCGCAGCTTAGAAATCGCAAGCCTAGAAGCAAAATTTGACCTTCAACGCCAAACGCTCACGAAAGCGCCGCGCACACGTCGTTTGACGGCAACATCGACTCGCCAAAGCAGCGATGCGCTTTATATGAACCAGTGGTTGCGCCAAATCGAAAAGATCGGCAACTTAAACTACCCAAATGAAGCAAAACGACAAAACATCAGCGGCAGTCTACGCTTAATGGTAGCGGTTAAAGCCGATGGAACGATCCACGAACTTAAGGTGATGGAAAGTTCAGGGCATAAAGTATTAGACGATGCCGCTAAGCATATTGTGCGCCTATCAGCGCCCTTTGCACCGTTCTCAGAAGAGATGCGCAAACAAGCGGATATTTTAGAAATTATCCGAACATGGCAATTTCAACAAACCCAGTTCTCAACCGACAGTTAATCAATGCCCGAATCTATTGATTTTAAGCACCACCTTTTACTCGCCATGCCGTTATTGGATGACCCGTTTTTCAAACAAAGCGTGTGCTACATTTGTGAACACAATGACGAAGGTGCCATGGGTTTAATCATTAACAAACCCATGGGTATTCAACTCAATGATATTTTAGATGAGCTGGATATTAATCCAAGCGCCAACAACCCGAATATCATGCAAGGCGGGCCCGTTTCACCGGAGCAAGGCTTTGTGCTGTATCACGGCCATGACCAAAATATTCAAAATATGATGGTCACTGATCAAGTGCACCTTACTACCTCAAAAGATATCTTAAATAATATTGCCAGCGGGGACGGCCCTGAAAACAGTATTATTTGCCTAGGCTATGCCGGTTGGGGCGCGGGCCAGCTTGAAGAAGAGATAGCCAACAATAGCTGGCTAACCATTCCGGCCGATGAACAATTATTGTTTCACACTGACAGCGAGCAGCTCGCCAAAAAAGCCGCCAATAAATTGGGCATTAATTTAAGCCAACTCAGCGGCCAATCTGGTCACGCGTAATTCATTATAAAATAAGGTTGTTATGTCCACGCCTGTAAGTAACAAATACCAATCGATAATGGCATTTGATTTTGGCACCAAACGCACTGGCATCGCCATGGGCCAGCGTATTACAGAAACAGCCAGTGCCATTGGCTGTATCAATGCGCGCGATGGCATTCCGAATTGGGAACAACTCGATAAACTGGTGGAAGAGTGGCAACCTCATGCGTTTGTTGTCGGCCTACCTATTAATATGGATGGCAGCATCAGTGAGATGGCTCGACGTGCTAACAAATTCAGCAACCGCTTATGTGCCCGCTACGCTAGACCAAGCTTTACTATTGACGAGCGCTTAAGTACCTTTGCAGCCAAAGAAGAAGCCAAAGCTCAAGGACACAAAGGTCATTATAAATCCGACCCAGTGGATGCCCTTGCAGCACAATTTATTTTAGAATCTTGGTTTCATGAACACCCATTAGATGCGTCATTATAATTAAGCCTACTCAATTGCCGAAGGCATCTAATAACTCGATTATCGCTTTCGATCCACGCATTCAGTTGCACTGGATTTAGGAGAACACATGTCGTTGCCACAACCTGAACAACTCATTGCTAAAATGGTAAATGACCTTAGTCCCTTAGCCCAACAAGACAACGTGGTTATGGTGGGCGTTCATACCGGCGGGGCTTGGGTCGCCAAACAACTGCACGAACAATTGCGTATTAGCAGTGAACTTGGCCTGCTTGATATTAGTTTTTATCGTGATGATTTTAGTCAAAATGGCCTGCACCCTAAAGTCAAAGGCTCACAACTACCTGACATCGAAAACAAAACCGTTATTTTAGTAGACGACGTCATCATGTCAGGACGCACCATTCGTGCCGCCATGAACGAGCTATTCGATTACGGTCGCCCTGAGAAAATTGTCTTAGCCTGCCTGTTAGATGTCGGTCACCGCCAGCTGCCCATTCAAGCCGACGTAGTAGGTGAAAAAATTGAACGTGCCGTTAACCAACGCATTAAACTAAGTGGGCCAACCCCCTTAACTCTGACCACTGTGACTCTGGAAAAGAAAGGTTAATCGCATGCAACCAATGGATCCAAGCCAGATTCAACTTAATAAAGAAGGCCGCTTAAAACACTTCTTAACCACAGAAGGCTTAAGCAAAGACATTCTCAGTGAAATCATCGATACCGCGAATAGTTTTATCAGCACACAAGAACGCAGTGTTAAAACCGTGCCGTTGTTGCGCGGTAAAACGGTGGTAAATTTATTTTTTGAAAACTCAACACGCACACGCTCAACATTCGAATTGGCCGCCAAGCGTTTAAGCGCCAATATTTTAAACTTAGATATTGCTAGCAGCGCCACCAGCAAAGGTGAGACCTTAATGGATACCTTATGGAATTTAGAATCCATGTATTCAGACATGTTTGTAGTACGCCATGCTGATTCAGGCGCTGCACACTTTATTGCACAACACGTGACACCAAACGTAGCCGTGATTAACGCTGGCGATGGTCGCCATGCTCACCCCACTCAAGCCATGCTGGATATGCTTACGATTCATCGTGAAAAAAGTGGCTTTGAAAACTTATCGGTCGCCATTGTTGGTGACATATTACATAGCCGTGTGGCCCGCTCACAAATCTACGCATTAAAAACCCTTGGCTGTCAGGATGTGCGTGTGATCGGTCCTAATACACTCATCCCTAAAGACATCGAAAGTTTAGGTGTGCTCGCGTTTAACAATATGAAGCAAGGCTTAAAAGGCGTCGACGTGGTTATCATGCTGCGCTTACAAAAAGAACGTATGCAAACCGCATTACTGCCAAGCGAATCAGAGTAGTTACCGTTTGTATGGCCTGAACACAGAAAAACTCGCTTACGCCAATCACGATGCCATTGTAATGCATCCTGGGCCAATCAATCGCGGTGTTGAAATTGAAAGCGCCGTGGCAGACGGGCCACAAAGTGTCATCTTAAAACAAGTGAGCAATGGTATACCGATGCGCATGGCCGTCATGGCAATGGCCATGGGGGGTCAAAACCAAGAACAAGCCTTGCAAGAACAAAGCCAAGAAGGGGCACAATAATGCAACTACAGCCTCAACATAAATTATGCATTAGCGGTGGCCATGTTTTTGATCCAGGTCAAAACATCGATGGTGTAATAAATATTTATATCGAAAATGAACAGGTCGTTGCTATCGGCTCAGCCCCGCAAGGGTTTGTTGCGAATACCACTATCGATGCCAGCGGTAAAAAAATATTTCCTGGGTTTATCGACTTACACACTTTTTTGGCAGAGCCGGGTTTTAGCCAAAAAGGCGCCATCGCCACTGAAAATTAAAGCCGCCGCCCAATCTGGCTTTACTACCGTATGTTGCACACCCAACACCAAACCGGTTATTGATAGCGCAGCCGTGGCGGCATTAATTCAAGAAAAAGCCAAGCAAGCTGGCCATTGCACAGTGCTCACACTGGGTGCACTGACAGCCAATTTAGAAGGCGAGCAATTAAGTAATATGTCGGGTTTAAAAGACGCCGGATGTGTTGCTCTGAGTAACTTAGAATTACCGTTTAAAAACAGTCACGTCATTAAGCAATGTTATAACTACGCCGCTGGTTTTAATATTATCGTCATGGTGACGCCCATTGATCATGCTCTGGCACATGGCGGCTGCATGCATGAAGGGCCGGCCAGTACACAAATGGGTTTAGCTGGCGTCCCGGTTAGCGCTGAAACATCCGCGCTCGCTCAGCATTTAATTTTATGCGAGGAAACCGGTGTGCGCTTACACATTAGTCGAGTGAGCAGCGCACGCGCATTACAAATGATTGTCGATGCACAAAAAAATGGCCTACCAGTCACCGCTGATGTTGCATTAGGCAACCTTGTATTTACCGATGAAGATTGTCGTGGTTACAACAGTTTAATGCATGTATCCCCTGTGTATCGCAGTGAATCCGATCGCCAAGCCTTATTAACTGGTGTTAATAATGGGCAGCTTTCTATTTGCTCAAACCATTCGCCGCAAGATCATGCATCAAAAATGGCGCCGTTTTCTGCGAGTGAAGTCGGCATCAATAGCTTAGATAATTTCACGCAAGTATTGTTAAATCTAGTTGAGAAAAACGAGCTAACTTTAGACGCTGCCATTAAGGCCATCACAACATCGCCTGCCGCTGTAATCAATAAAAAGTTAGGCTGCATTAAAATAGAACAACGAGCAGATTTGTGTATCGTTGATATGCAATACAAAACCACCACCAATGATGCACAGTGTGCATCAAAAGGCTGTAATAACCCTTGGTTAGATAAACCGTTTACTGGGAAAGTAACACATACGATCAATGGTGGTCACATCGTTTATAAAGCGTAGTTTAACGTTATAAACGAACTAGAAAAGCCAAGTATTTGAATCAATGCTTGGCTTTTTTATTTAAGGCAAACAGCCTTCGTCTGTTGGTAGCCACTTTTGACTCAACAACGTGGTTTGTTTTTCTAAGTATATAATTTGTGACTGCAAACAGTTACGTACGCCGTTTTCAATAAACAAACTATGATAGTAGCGCACAAATTTTTGTTCATCATTCACGCGCTGTAATACCAGTGCTGTTTGAATATATTTTTCTTTTTCATGATCACCTGTCAGCGCTTCACTGTTTCTATCACGATACGTTTTCTCTAAAAATACGATGTCGTCTTCCACTTGCTCATCGGCTTCAGATGCAATGATCTGATACTGATAAAAAACATACGCCAAGCCAATCAAAACGATAACAATAAATGCCGATACCACTTTATTCATAATACATCTCTGTTTTTCAGCTATAAAAAAACACCGCAAGAAAACAAACACTACCGTGCTGTATTTTCTTGCGGTGGTTAAATTCGATCAATTAATCTTTTTGTAAGGTAAGACCTTGAGTGGCATTGGATAAATGATCCATATCTTCAGAAGCCAACTTAATCATGAGGCGTAAGTCATTTGCGCTGTCTGCGTGCGTCAATGCGTCTTCGTACGTAATTTCACCCGCTTGATACAAGTTATACAAACCTTGGTCAAACGTTTGCATGCCCAGCTCAGTGGACTTGCTCATTAAGGGCTTAAGCTCATGCACCTCACCCTTACGAATCAAGTCCTGCACCAGTGGTGAATTCAACAACACTTCAACCACGGCTCGTCGGCCTTTACCGTCCGGTGTCGGGATTAACTGCTGTGCAACAATGGCTTTTAGATTCAGCGACAAATCCATCCATATTTGCGCATGCTGATCCGATGGGAAAAAGTGAATCACTCGATCCAATGCTTGGTTAGCATTGTTTGCATGCAGTGTGGCCAAACATAAATGGCCCGTTTCTGCGAACGTTACGGCATGGTTCATGGTTTGTGCACTTCGCACCTCACCAATCATGATGACATCTGGCGCTTGACGCAGCGTGTTTTTCAACGCTATTTCAAAACTATCAGTATCTAAACCCACTTCGCGCTGCGTCACAATACAACCTTGGTGCTGATGCATATACTCGATTGGATCTTCAATAGAGATAATATGCCCGCGACTGTTTTGATTACGGTAACCAATCATAGACGCCAACGATGTGGATTTACCCGCGCCAGTGGCGCCCACAAAAAGTACCAGGCCACGCTTGCTCATGGCAATTTCTTTGATTATTTCAGGTAAGCCTAATTGCTCAATTTGTGGAATTTTAGTTTCAATTCGACGTAGTACCACACCCGCTAAATTACGTTGAAAAAAAGCACTCGCACGAAAACGACCAATCCCACTGGCACTCACCGCAAAATTAAGCTCTTTCTTTGCTTCAAACTCTTGCGTTTGATCACGGCTCATCATGCCATAAATAATTTCTTTGGTTTGTTCTGGGCTCAGTGGATTTTTTGTCACCGCATGAATACGCCCATGCACCTTCATACTCGGTGGCATGCCAGCGGTAATGAATAAATCAGAAGCGCTTTTTTCAACCATTAAGCGTAATAGCTTATCGAGTTCCATTGTGTTTCCTTCTCAAAACTCAACGTTTATGAGTACTTATCATGATTAAAACTGTTCTGGCGTTTTTGCTTTTTCACGAGCAGATTCAGGTGTCACAATGCCTTTTTGCACTAAGTTCTTAAGGCTTTGGTCCATGGTGATCATTCCCAGCGCACTGCCCGTTTGAATCGCACTGTACATCTGCGCCACTTTATCTTCACGAATCAAGTTACGAATGGCGGGAGTACCGATCATGATTTCATGAGCGGCCACACGGCCACCGCCCTTTTTCTTCAATAGGCACTGCGAAATAACCCCTTGCAGAGATTCAGATAGCATCGAACGCACCATGGACTTTTCTTCGGCAGGGAATACATCGACAATCCGGTCAATGGTTTTCGCCGCACTGGTGGTGTGAAGTGTGCCAAATACACAATGGCCTGTTTCAGCCGCGGTTAATGCCAAACGAATGGTCTCTAAGTCACGCATCTCACCAACCAAGATCACGTCAGGGTCTTCACGTAACGCCGAGCGCAAGGCTTCATTAAAGCCTAATGTATCACGGTGAACTTCACGCTGGTTGATAAGGGATTTTTTACTTTGGTGTACAAATTCGATTGGATCTTCAACCGTTAGAATATGCTTGTAATAAGTGTCGTTTAAATAATCGAGCATCGCTGCTAACGTCGTGGATTTACCTGAACCAGTTGGCCCTGTCACCAATACCAAGCCACGAGGCTTAACCGCTAACTCTTTGAATATTTGTCCCATACCTAAGTCATCACAGGTTAAAACCTTAGAGGGAATGGTACGAAATACGGCACCTGCACCACGGTTATGGTTAAACGCGTTTACACGAAAACGCGCCACGCCGGGTACTTCAAATGAATAATCGGTCTCAAGAAACTCTTCAAAGTCCTTACGTTGCTTATCATTCATAATGTCATAGACTAAAGAATGCACTTCTTTATGACTCAAAGAAGGTAAATTAATGCGACGAACCTCACCATCAACACGAATCATAGGGGGCAAGCCTGCTGATAGATGTAAGTCTGATGCCCCTTGTTTGGCCGAAAAGGCGAGTAATTCCGTGATATCCATGAAACTGATGCTCCGCTATGTGATCGCTAAACAGACTTAGTTTAGTTCATCCTGAATCCTGTACGTGCGATAATGCGTAAAACGAGCCGACATCCTGTTGGCCGTCTTTATTTTTATGATTAAATTAGCCCAACATTGTAACCAGACCTGAAAATAAAACCATGACAGATTTAGAATCTAGCAACAATTTAATTCAGCGTTATCAAGCGGTTCATAGTGAAGTAGACGCCCTTGCGCAGCAGCAAAAACGAGAGGTGACACTCTTGGCGGTTTCTAAAAAGCACTGCGCTGAAAACATTGAGGCTGTCTATCACCAAGGGCAAAACTGCTTTGCTGAGAATTACGTGCAAGAAGGCGTCGACAAAGTTAATGGCCTTGCTCATTTAAATATTGATTGGCACTTTATTGGCCCGATTCAATCCAATAAAACACGCCTAGTTGCTGAGCATTTTTCGTGGGTGCACACTATTGATCGCGATAAAATTGCACAGCGTTTAAACGATCAGCGCCCCGATCATTTAACCCCATTGAATGTTTTAATTCAGGTTAATATTAGCGATCAAGACAGCAAATCGGGCGTCTCTCTTGATGACGTAGAGGCGCTTGCCCATTGCATCAGTCAATTGCCTAAGCTTTGCTTACGCGGGCTTATGTGTATTCCGGCACCACAAGATGAGATTCAACTTAAAAACGAATTTGCCGCTATGCATAACGCTTATAAAACACTACAAACGCAATACACAAATGATCGACACATTATCCATGGGCATGAGTGGCGATTTAAAACTCGCCATAACATGCGGCAGCAATATGGTGCGCATCGGCACGGCTATTTTTGGTCAACGTAATTAATTTATTGAAACAAGGATTCAACATGACAACAATTGCTTTCATCGGTGGCGGTAATATGGCCAGTGCTATTCTTGGTGGATTAATCGAAAACGGTTACAACAGCCAAGATATTTTGGTCAGTGACCCAAGCCAAGAAAAACGAGATGAACTAGCCAAACAATTTTCAGTCATTACCAATAGTAGCAATGAAGCAATTGTTGCTCAGGCCGATGTCGTTATTTTGGCGGTTAAGCCACAAGTGATGCAATCTGTTATTGCGCCGTTAAAAACGGTTTTAGAAAAGAAAAAACCATTGATTATTTCTGTGGCTGCGGGCATTAGCTTAGAAAGCTTAAGTGCATGGACTAGCCCTAACTTATCCATTGTCCGCTGCATGCCAAATACCCCTGCCTTGGTTCAGCAAGGTGCCAGTGGTTTATTAGCCAACAGCAATGTCAGTGAGAGTGAAAAAGAATTAACGAATACCGTTTTAAGCGCAGTGGGTATGAGTGTATGGGTCAATAGTGAGGCAGAGCTTGATGCTGTGACCGCACTTTCTGGTAGTGGTCCTGCGTATTTCTTTTTGTTTATTGAATCTATGATTACAGCCGGTACTGAATTGGGCCTTGCACCTGAAACCGCTAAGCAGTTAGCACTCCAAACTGCATTAGGGGCCGCGACGATGGCAAGCCGAAGTGATTTAGAACCGGCTCAATTACGTAAAAATGTCACTTCGCCCAATGGCACAACCGAGCAAGCTATTTTAAGTTTTCAAAAACAAGGATTAGAAACCACGGTCAAAACCGCAATGACAGCGGCGTTTAACCGCAGTATTGAAATGAGCAAAGAACTGGCTCAATAATTAAAGTGTCAACGCAATCTATACTAACGTCACATTAGATTGCGTTGTCTGTTCTAACGCTTCTGCATTCGCTTTAAATCGAATACTCAAATGAAACCCTTTACCAGGTGTAACATTCACGTCACCATCAAATACCCTATGTACTAAATTGAATATTCGGTACAAACCTAAACCGGCATGATCACTGCTGCCTCGTTTTGTGGTGACAAATGGATCAAATACTCTTTTTACAGCATCATCAGAGATACCTTGGCCATTATCTTCATAATCAAAACGCCACTCATTATTGCCTTGTGCTAACACACTGACTTTTATGTTTTTCTGAATTTGCTCAACACTAAAACCATGCACGATAGAATTTTCTAATAACTGCTCAATTATTATATTCCAAGCCGCAGGATAGCTTTCAATATTCACATCATCATCGCAAAGCAGTTCAACATTTATATTTTGGCCAATAAATAAATGGCTGTGTAAACTGAGCTCCAAATGTTGCTTTAAGTTCATCATGATTTTATCAGCATTACTCACTGATATTAGTTTAAAGCGACGCACTAAATTCGACATTTTTTGCAAGTTATGGGTGACAATTTTAAGTAACTGCTGGCTATCATTAATAAATTGAACAAACCGATCACGCGTTAAACTGCGGCGCTGCATCTCACCATCGACTTCATCTATGATTTCTTGAATATGACTAACAGACGTAATATTCACCCCAAGTGGGGTGTTAATTTCATGAGCAACACCTGTCACTAGTTGCTCCATCGATGTAATACGCTCTTGCTCCATGTATTCACGAATATTTTGTGCCTCAATTCGCTCGCGAATATCCGTTACATAGGCCTCTATGTATTGATTACCCATCTCTTCATAAAAGTGCAAACTCACGGAACAAGGTAATATTTCACCATCTGATTTTCTTAGCTCCATGACTTTATCAAGTACTTTTTTATGCTCAATAAGTTGATCGCGCACCTGTTTATGATCTGTAATGACATTGGTTAACACATTGGTTTCGGCCAACGCTTGCTCTTTTGTTTGAAACCCGAGCATGCGCGATAGCATGGGGTTAATCGTAACAACCGTCCCTTCTAAATCAAAACGCGCAATGCCAATTGGAGCTTGATCAAATAACTCTTGAAACAATTTACGACTCAACATGGCATCACTAACCGCTTTTAACTTTGCATTGCGCTCTTGAGCAATATGCTGAGAAAGTACGAGCGATAAGATAATGACTTCGAGCACACCACCCAATAAGCCCGCACTGCGCGTAATCAGGTTGCTTTCAATAAAGCCTACAGATGCCAATGATAAAATCGCAAGTCCCGTTAATAGAATAAACCAAGCTAAGGTGTAAATCCGAGCAAGCGGTACGCCCTTAACGGATAAGAAAAGGCAAATAGACAACATCGAAATGGAGAGCGTGACACTGAGCGCGTTCACCAACACAATTGAAACCGCGATGCCGATAAATGGAATAGCGACTAAAAAAACACACGCAACAATTGCAGCTAAACGATAAAACCAAATAACATTAGGAGCGTGTTTTTTAATATTTAACAAATAATAAGGAAACGCTAAGGAAGGAATAATCAAGAATCCAGCAAGGACAGGCAATAACACCTGATTTAATTGTGGGGATTGTGTCCATAAATAAAAATATCCATCGCCACTCAATACCAACACAAAACCCAAAAATGTCAAAACATAGAGCACGTACACATAATACGCTTTGTCTCTCATGCTTACAGCCAATACAAAGTTATACAAAGCCATAACCAACAGCACACCATAAATCAAACCCGACAAAAGGGTTTGAAGGTTCATGCTATTTTGATGCTCCTTTTCACTTAGGACATCGAGATTCAACACCATAGTGTTCAGGCTTTTAACGCGCGTATAAACCCACTTTACCTGTTGAGGGGCAAGCTGAACTTTAATAGCAGGGTATTTGTCCATTAATTGTAGGCCAGACAAGTCACGCATATCTCCCATTTGCCAAGATTGAAGTAAACGGCCCTGATCGTTTAATTCATAAAAATCGACTTCATCATGGGATGGATAGGTAAAACGTAGAATCACACTTTGGGTGGTGGCACTGGTATTTTGTAAACGGTCACGCAGCCAAAACTCACCATCACGAAAGCCGTGACTCCCAAATTTGGTTACATAAGTCCACGTGGTATCTGGCTTAGATTGAATAGCAGAAAGGGTTAAAGGCTGCTCGCTGTGAAGATAAGCAGACTCAACCTTAGTGGTGTTAGATGATGCCTGCACATGCGATGTTAACATCACCCAAAAAAGCAGACATAAAATTCGTGACAACATAAACTCGAATACTTCCTTTTCTGCCTGTTACAGCTAAATCTTGATTCCGTTGACCTGTGACTAAATTAATAAACCACGCTCTGCCATCGAGAGTACGCCATTGTCGCCCACAATAAAGTGATCCAGTACGCGAACATCCACCAGCTGTAGGGCTTGCTGCAATTTGTGGGTGATGCGTTCATCACTCAAGCTGGGCTCGGCAATGCCTGATGGATGGTTGTGAGCAAATATAACCGCAGCGGCATTATGAAATAGCACCTGTTTCACAACTTCTCTGGGATACACGCTGGCGCCGTCTATTGTGCCACGAAACAGCTCATCATAGGAAATCAGCCGATGCTGGCTGTCTAAAAACAAGCAGGCAAAAACCTCATGTGGCAAGTGTCGCAGCCGACTGGTCAAATATTCACGTACCGAATTAGGCTCAGTAAACGCACCGGGCTTGTCGAGTTTTTGCTGTAAATGACGCCGGGCCATTTCTAACACAGCCTGTAACTGAGCATATTTCGCTGGGCCTAATCCAAGGCTCTCACAAAACTCCGCTTGGCTTGCTTCAAGTAATGGCCGCAAACCATTAAATCGAGTTAACAAGTGCCGCGACAGATCCACCGCCGTCATGCCCGTTATTCCCGTTCGTAAGAAAATAGCTAATAACTCTGCATCACTTAAAGAATTTGGACCTTTTGTGAGCAATTTCTCCCGCGGTCGTTCATCCACGGGCCAATCTGTGATGGCCATATCGTCTCGCCTGTTCATCCATGAATCAGTTTGTTGTTATACTGCGCCAAGGTTCAAGGAGCAAGTATGCAAAGGCTAACCAACAAACGTATTTTATTAGGCATTACAGGTGGCATTGCTGCCTATAAAACGGCTGAACTAGTCCGTGCATTAGTGACCAATGGGGCTGATGTTCGTGTGGTCATGACAGATGGCGCAAAAGAATTCATTACGCCGCTCACTCTACAGGCACTATCTGGTAACCCTGTGCATCACAGTTTACTCGACCCAGAAGCCGAGGCTGGCATGGGCCATATTGAGCTAGCAAAGTGGGCTGACTTTATTTTAGTCGCGCCTGCCAGTGCCAACTTCATTGCACGCTTAACATCCGGCATGGGCAACGATTTACTCACCACGCTTTGTTTAGCCAGCATTGCCCCTCTCGCCATCGCCCCCGCTATGAACCAAGCTATGTGGGCCGATGAAATCACACAGAATAACCTTAAGCAGTTGCAAAGCTTAAAGCCCGTACACGTTTGGGGCCCCGATCAAGGCGAGCAGGCCTGTGGCGATGTTGGTCCTGGGCGAATGCTCGAACCCTCAGATCTGGCCCGCCGTTTATCAGAACAATTTGAACGCAAAATTCTGTCTGGTAAGACCATCACAATCACCGCTGGCCCCACCCGTGAGGCCATTGACCCTGTGCGTTACATAAGTAACCACAGCAGTGGAAAAATGGGATTTGCCCTTGCTCGTGCCGCACAGGAAGCCGGTGCAAAAGTAAATTTGATCTGCGGCCCCGTTCATTTGCCAACGCCTGAACGCGTGCATCGCACAAACATTAACAGCGCACAAGAAATGCTCGATGCTGTTATGGCATTACTGCCTGAAACCGATATTTTTATCGGCGCAGCCGCCGTCGCCGACTACCGCCCTGTGGATGTAAGTGATCAAAAAATCAAAAAGAACCAAGATGACATGCACATCCACTTAGTCAAAAATCCTGACATCATTGCCACCGTCGCCGCACAAGAAAACAAACCGTTTTGCGTGGGCTTTGCCGCTGAAACACAAGACGTGGTCGCTTATGCGCGAGGCAAGTTAGAACGGAAAAAGCTCAACATGGTTATTGCCAATGATGTCAGTTCACAACACATTGGTTTTAATAGTGATGACAATGCCATTATTATCATTGATCAAGACTCATCTACAGAATATAGCCAAGCCAGTAAATACGTGCTGTCGCAAAGTATTCTCGAACACATAGCCGCCAAGCTGCCATAAACTTTAGGAACGATCATGAAAAAACGCTTTCAAGTAAAACTTTTAGACAAACGTCTTGGCAATGGTATTCCAATGCCTCACTACGGCACAGATGGTAGTGCAGGTTTAGATTTACGCGCGTGTCTAGAAGACACTCTCATATTACAGCCTGGCGAAACAAAATTAATTCCAACTGGCATGTCAATTTATATCGAAGACAATGGCTTAGCCGCCATGATTTTACCGCGCAGTGGTTTAGGCCATAAACATGGGATCGTACTGGGAAACCTAGTTGGCTTAATTGATAGTGATTACCAAGGTGAATTAATGGTAAGTTGCTGGAATCGTGGCGACACGGCTTTCACCATGGAAGTTGGCGAGCGTATTGCACAGCTAGTCATTGTTCCGGTTGTTCAAGCCGAATTTGATCTGGTTAGCGAGTTTGAGGCCACCGATCGCGGCGAAGGCGGTTTTGGTTCTACTGGCACAAAATAAACACCATTGCAGGACGGATATGCATTCCATTGCCCAAAGCATCTTCCGCGAATACGACATTCGCGGCGAATACCCCAGCCAGTTGAATGAGCGTACTGCTTTATTGATTGGCCAAGCGCTGGGCAGTGAAATTATTCAAGCTGGGCAACAACAATGTTACGTGGCATGGGATGGTCGATTATCTAGCCCTACTCTACGTGATGCGCTCGTCAGCGGTATTTGCAGCACAGGTTGCGATGTGAATATTATTGGTGCTTGCCCAACCGCCGTGGCATTTTGGACCATTAAGCACAATGGTCAAAGTTGTGCCATGATCACGGGTAGCCACAATCCCAAACAAGATAACGGTGTTAAAATCGCGGTCGCGGGCAGCCCAAGAAGCGGCGACGATATACAAGTGCTGCTATCTCGTATCAAACTCAATTTATTTAAAACAGGCCAAGGTCACATCAATGACGCCAGTCACTTGATCGATGACTATCAACAACGCCTCATTCAAAACTTACCACTCAAGCGTCCACTAAAAATCGTCCTTGATGCAGGCAATGGCATTGGTGGCCCAATCGCCAGCCAAGCTTTAAAAGAAATAGGTGCCGATGTCATTGAAATCGCGTGTGACGTAGACGGCAATTTCCCACTGCATCATCCAGACCCTGCCAAGTTAAAAAATCTGACTTGGCTACAAACCGCAGTGAAAGAAAATAATGCGGACCTAGGTATTGCATTGGATGGTGACGCCGACCGTTTGGGCGTCGTAGATCACATGGGGCAACCCATTTTACCTGATCGCTTAAGCTTATTATTTGTCGAAGACATTTTAAAACGCCAAGGCAAGCAAACCATTTTATTTGACGTAAAGTGCACCGAGCTGCTCACCACCTATACCCAGCAATGGGGTGGCATACCTAAAATGATCGCCACTGGTCACACCAGCATGAAGCGCGCGATAAAAGAAACCAACGCTGCCTTTGCGACAGAGCTAAGTGGCCATATTTTATTTAATGACGAACACGGCATTGGTGTCGATGATGGCATATATGCGGGTTTACGTTTATGTCATCTGATCAGTGAAAAAAATATCAGTTTGCATGAACGATTAAATGTATTACCTAATCCCGTGGCCACTGAAGAAATTCAAATTCCGGTTAAAGAAGACGAAAAATTTTCAATTATGCACATACTGCAAGGCAGCTGTTTCAAGGATCAAGAAATAACCGATATTGATGGCTTACGTGTGCGCTTTAAACAGGGTTGGGTATTAGTACGCGCAAGCAATACAACAGCCTGTTTAACCATTCGGTTTGAAGTAGCAAAACCGGCAGCCTTATCACCGTTAATTAAATTAACCATCAACGAATTGCATGCTCATGTACCGCAATTGGATTTATCTGAACTACAAAATCTTGCATCTACAACAGTGGCCAATTAAGCAGGTGTGATTTACATATACCCTAGGTATAATCAATTATCTTCCACCATTTAACTTTAAGCTAATGCGATTTGCCATGCCTTTGACTCGTGATGACGCCTTTAATATCGCTAAAGTATTAAGCGAAGCCCTTCCTTATATTCAGCGTTTTGTGGGTAAAACCATTGTTGTAAAATACGGCGGCAACGCCATGACAGAAGAAGTGCTAAAAAATAGCTTTGCACGCGACATGGTTATGTTGAAGCTTATCGGTATTAACCCAATTGTTGTTCACGGTGGTGGACCACAAATTGGCGACTTACTGGATAAACTCAAAATTGAAAGCCACTTTGTAAATGGTATGCGGGTTACCACAAGCCAAGCAATGGATGTGGTTGAAATGGTATTAGGTGGCTTAGTTAACAAAGACATCGTCAATTTAATTAACCAAAATGGCGGCCAAGCCATTGGCTTAACCGGCAAAGATGGCCAGTTAATCAAAGCCAAAAAATTAAAAGTCACACATCAAACCCCAGAAATGCAAACGCCTGAAATCATCGATATTGGTCATGTGGGCGAAGTCGCCAAAATCAATACAAAAGTACTAGAGATGTTGGCCAGCTCTGACATTATTCCAGTAATTGCACCCATAGGTGTTGGCGAAAATGGCGAGTCTTATAATATCAATGCTGACTTAGTTGCGGGCAAAGTGGCAGAAGCGGTAAAAGCTGAAAAACTTTTACTGCTCACAAATATTGCAGGCTTAATGGATAAAGACGGCCAGATTTTAACAGGCCTAAACACCGAACAAGTTGATGCATTAATCGAAGATGGCACCCATTTATGGTGGCATGCTACCTAAGATCCAATGTGCTTTGGATGCCGTAAAAGGTGGTGTGACCAGCGCACATATCATCGATGGCCGTGTGAGCCACAGCACCATGCTTGAAATATTTACAGATGAAGGCGTGGGCACATTAATCACTAACGATGAAGTCTGAATAGTGACGCATTATCGTCAAACAGGGTAGGGGAACTAACATTTTATCGGTTTAGTTCTCCACTTAACCACAACTACATCACGAAAACAGTCATTAGCCATTGCGAGTTAGTTATCAGCGCATTAGGATTGGGCTTCTTTGTGATTCAAGCAAAATATACGTATGACGGAATCTCCACAAAAACCATCTCGTAAACAGCAAATTTTGCAAGCACTTGCGCACATGCTTGAAATGAATCCTGGTGCTCGCATCACTACCGCTAATCTTGCAAAAGAAGTGGGTGTCAGTGAGGCGGCTTTGTATCGTCATTTCCCCAGCAAAGCAAAAATGTTTGAAGGCTTAATCGAATTTATTGAAGCCACTATTTTTACGCGCATCAATCGCATTCGCACCGAGCATGACAGCACACTATCTCGACTTGAGCATGCCATGACACTAATTTTGACCTTTGCCGAAAAGAACCCTGGCATGTGTCGAATTCTAACAGGCGATGCATTGTCCGGTGAAACTGAGCGCCTGCGTGCCCGCATTGCTCAATTTTTTGACCGACTAGAAACACAAGTCAAACAAATTTTGCGTGAAAGCGAACTGCGCGATAATAAAATGCCCCGTATTGAAGATGGCGCATGCGCCAATATGTTATTGGCCATTATTGAAGGCCGCATCCGTCAGTACGTACGCACAGAATTCAAAACACTGCCTTTAACTCATTGGAACAGCCAATGGGATTTCTTGGCAGCCAGCTTGTTAGTTGATCAACGCCAAGTCACACCTGTTTAAAAAATGTTCTTTTGTGCATAAAAAAACCGAGTATGTAGGCTCGGTTTTTTTATGCTTAGGGCATTCGTCTAGACTAGGCTCATCATGGCTAACGATCAGATACCATATTTTTCGCGGTAGGCTTTAATCGCAGGGAAGTGCTGCTTGAACGCTTCTTTTTCAGATACGAATTGCATGACCTGCTCAAGTTGAACAATGCTGATAACGGGAATTCCGTAATCACGCTCTACTTCTTGAATGGCTGATAATTCGCCTTTACCTTTTTCTTGTCGGTCCAATGCGATCACAACACCAGCTGGTTTGGCATTCGGTTGCTCTTGCAGTAGTGCCATGACTTCACGAATGGCTGTGCCCGCTGTGATCACATCATCGATAATGAGAATATTGCCCTCTAGCGTGGCGCCCACTAGCGTTCCGCCCTCACCGTGCGCTTTTTTCTCTTTGCGGTTATAGCCATAAGGCGTCTGACGATCAAAGTTTTCAGATAGGCTCATGGCGGTGGTGGCCGCTAACGGTATGCCTTTGTAGGCCGGCCCGAATAGCACATCCATTTTCACGCCTGAATTAACAATGGCCGCTGCATAACTTTTCGCCAAGATGGACATAGCTTTGCCGCTATTGAACAGCCCAGCGTTAAAGAAATAAGGGCTTATGCGGCCAGATTTTAATTCGAATTCACCAAATTTTAATACACCTTGCTCGATGGCAAATTCAATAAACGCCTTTTGATAATCCTGCATAATCCCAACCACTGTCTAAACTAATGTAATGAGGCCTCAGCTTAGCTGAAGCCCGCCAATTTTGGTCTATCTGTGCTAATTGCTTGGCACAAATTCGGGTATTTTAACGGCTAATACTATAATTCCCATCATAGACTGCAAAAATAAGCACAAAAATCGCCTAAGGCTCTCGATACCGTTTGATATAAATCACTTTTTGTACGATCTGTTAACCATCCCTGCCACAAGATAGTTAATTCGTGAAAAAGTCCGTTTTAGAGATGTTAGCCTAATCAAAACTGAGTATCATAGCCGCCTCGCAAAACAGGGAGCCTTTATGAAGGTTATAAACGTACAAGTTGACGGACTAGAAGCCGCTGTCGAAAATGGTTTCTATGATTGGCTAGCTGAGCATGATGCGGACGTTGTCTGTGTACAAAACCTGAAAGCAAAAGAATATCAATTGAGCGATGCCGTTGTTTATCCTGAAAACTTCAACGCTTATTTTTTCGACGGCGAACCAGACAATTACAGCGGTGTTGCAATTTTAACCCGTGACATGCCTAAAGCCATTATGACAGGCTTAGCATTTGAATCGTGTGATCGTTATGGACGCTACATTCAAGCGGACTTTGAACAAGTTTCCATTGGCTCTGTGTTGTTTCCAACTGAAGATGAACACAATAGCCTAGAAGATAAACTGGCGTTTCAGCAGCAATTTATTGAACACTTAAAGAAAACCAAACGTAAACGTCGTGAGTTTATTTTTGCTGGCTTCTTTGGGGTGGCGCATAAATCCGTCGATATTGCCGACTGGAAAGCGGCACAAAATAAATCCGGCTTTTTGCCTGAAGAACAAGCGTTCATGGACCAAGTAACCGGCCCGTTAGAGTTTGTTGATGCTTTCCGCGAAGCCAACTTTGGCGAAAACCAGTTTACTTGGTGGCCTGATGACGAGTCTGCACGACGCAACCAAAATGGCTGGCGCTTAGATTATCAAATTTGCACACCAGAACTTCGCCAATTTGTCGTCGAAGCCAAGATATTAAAAGATCAAGTTTGGGGTCAGCATGGCGCGACACTCATTGAGTATGAAATTGACTAGTGGCCATATGCCTTAGCATGCACAAAAAAGCCCACTGTCATGTGGGCTTTTTTGTGGGTATCGAATCTAGATTCCGTCATTCATTATTGATCGTTTTCAGCCATGGATTTGGTGGCAAGTGTTCGCATGTCACCGTAATAACCCACCGCGCGACCACCTATGGCATCGCTGTCGGTCATGAACATGATACTGTTAATATCGTTGATCTGCTCACCAAACACCGCTTGCCAGTCTTTTTGGATATGTCGATGCAATGTTTGCCATTTCATCGTAGTTTGCCCTTCGCCACTGACAACAATGACTTTATTCTTTGCATCCAATGCCCAGCTGCTTTCAATCGGCTGAGAGTGAGACCACACATAATGAATGGCTTTGCCTGCACCGAATAAGGGTTTGCGACTCACGACCACACGCAAGACAAAATCATTACCTTGAGCCTCACGTTCATCAAATTGGTTCATTTTGGTTTCGATGCCTTGGCTATCCATAATCATGGCGTAAGGCGTCAATTCAGCTGTCCACTGCCACTGTAACACAGGCGTTTTGTTTAGGTTGATCGTACGCTTATATTCAAACCCAGAGGCTGACTTAACACTCTCTGCACGCAGCACCACGCCTTGTTCCATGTCCATAATGGGTTGGTATTGGGTTTCCCCAACAAATGCGATCGGCCCCCAATTATCAAGGTTGCCTTCAATAAGTAATGGTTTAGCAAAGCACGCCTGAACGGTGAGTAAAGCCCACGCAATGGCTATGAGAATTTTCATCCGCAACCTCAATATTATTTTTATTATTGTATTTGAAGCTGGCACCTTAGACGGCACAGGTTTTACGCGCAATAGCCATCTAAGACAACCTGATGTGGTTGTCAGCTTATGACTAACTTATTGTTTGTTTTTTCAAAGCAGGTCACTTCTTTAAGCCGCAATAAAAAACCCAGCAAGGTGCTGGGTTTGTTTGATCGTCTAATGGTTTAGATCGGTCGCGAGCCGTAGTTTGATGTTGGCTTACGTGGTGGGTCTGCCATCACATTGGGTTCAATTTCATTAATGGCACCACCTTTTTGTAAAAAGGCTTCTATTTCATTGTCCATTTTACTGCGCAGCTTTTGCCGTGAAGCGATGGATCGCAATACGCCTTCTTCTGCACTGCCAATGAATTCCATATCGGGTTCGGTCACATTTGTGGCACTGCCACCCTTGCTGTCCGTCTTAGCCTTTGTGGCTTTTTTAGGTTTAGGCATAATAGCTCTCCCATCCTTAAGTTCCGTGAGCAATAAACGCTGCGTAGAAATTTATAGTTCAGGAAAAGCTATCTGTCAGATAAATCGCTATATCTAATTACACTTAATACCTAATTTTAAAGCTCATTTTGGAATATCACATCTGCAAGTAGGTAGAAGATGCCAAGGTTTTTTCTAATTCTGACAAAAACAATGTTTTCTCTTCAGGCGCCAACTGTGAACCCTTCAGAATGCGACTGTAGGCCTCTTGAAGCGTAGGTATATCGAAATTCACATACTGGAGAACCTTGCCAACGGTATCGCCCTGTTGGGCCGATTTAAAGGCTATATCGCCTTTATCATTAATGTACACATCAACCGAATCGGTATCGCCAAATAGATTGTGTAAATCCCCTAAAATTTCTTGATAAGCGCCCACCATAAAAAAGCCCATGAGGATATCTTCGTGGTCCGCATAGCTTGGCATCGGCAGTGTGGTCTCAATGCTATCGCCCTCAATATACTGCTCAACACGACCATCGCTGTCACAAGTCATATCCTGAATCACCGCTCGACGCGTCACCGGCCGATTCAAACCCGTTAACGGCAGAATTGGGAATATTTGATCAATGCCCCATGCATCGGGTATCGATTGAAACAGTGAAAAGTTAACAAACAATTTATCGGCTTGGGTTTCTTGTAAGCGATCTAATACTTGCGCCTGCCCTTTTGCATTTGGGGAGAGTTTTTCCGATAAACACTGATTAATCGTATTCGCATAGGCTTCAATCTTGGCTCGCTCTTTTAAGCTGATGTTGCCTTGTAAAAACGCGCTTTGGCTATCGGCTAAGTCATGTTGGACATCGTGGTAGGCTTCTAATAACGAGCGCTTACTTGGATTAATAATGCGCTGATAAACATCCCACATGTGATGCACTAATGGCGAGTCTTCTTCTAAAGGCGGCTGTACCTCGTCTGTCATTGGTTGTTCCCAATCAATCACATTGGTCAACAAGACAGCATGGTGCGCGGTTAACGCTCGACCGGATTCAGTGATGATATCTGGATGCGGCAAATCAGCTTGGTTCGCGGCTTCATTAAAGGCATAAACCACATTATTGGCGTATTCGCCCATGCTGTAGTTCATTGAGCAGAAGCTGCGTGAGCGCGTGCCTTCGTAATCAACGCCAAGACCGCCACCCACATCAACAACATTAATGTTGGCACCTAAAAGACATAGCTCGGTAAAGATACGGCCACATTCACGTAAGCCGCTTTGAATATCACGAATATTGGCAATTTGACTGCCTAAGTGGAAGTGCAAAAGTTGTAAGCTGGCTAAGCTACCATGCGCTTTCAGTTGCTCGAACACTTGTATAATTTGATTAGCAGACAAACCGAACTTTGATTTCTCCCCACCAGTGTTTTGCCAATTGCCTTTGCCCACTGAGGCTAAACGCGCACGCACGCCAATTCTTGGCGTCACGTTTAATGATTTGGCCTCTGCAAGAATGAGATCCAATTCAGACAGTTTTTCAACTACGAGATACACTTTGTGGCCCAGCTTTTCACCCAATAACGCAAGGCGAATGTAATGACGGTCTTTATAGCCATTGCATACAACGGTGGCTTTACTTTGACCCGCCATCGCCAGTACAGCCATCAACTCAGGCTTACTGCCAGCCTCTAAGCCAATGGATTGGCCTTGCTGTTTCTGACCATTGATCAGCTCTTCAACCACACGGCGTTGCTGGTTAACCTTAATAGGGTACACACTGGTGTAAGTACCTTTATAAGCATGCAACTGGCTCGCATTCCTGAAGGCTTCATTAATTGCCTTAACACGATCATGCAAGATAGCAGGAAAGCGCATCAGCAAAGGTAAAGCTAAGCCATCTTTATGTGCCTGTTCTACTAAGTCTTTAAAGCTCACCCTAACGTCATCAAACGGGCTCACCACCACATCACCCTGTGTGTTTATATCAAAAAAGCCTTCGCTCCAATGTTCGATGTTATAAACATCACGTGCTTGTTGAGCATCCATTTGCATATCGTTCAATCCACCTTAGCTATATATAACTGCACTAAAAGTTTGCACTGGTTAAAAAAATGCCCTTTATTGCAGCGAATGGTCTTTTCCAAACTCAAAAAATTAAGTAAGGTAACCATCCCCCGCATTAGGTGACAGAGCTAGATTGGGTAACCGATCTAGCTTTGCCTCCTGATCATAGTCTAGCAATAACGCTCGCGCATTCTATTCATCAAAGCCGCTACATCAAGACATTTATATATTTAAAACCACATTGGCGGCTTTAATAGCAATCTCTATACACAAAACGACTAATACCATTAAAAAACACGTAAAGCCCAGTAAAAAAAATTTTACTGTAATTTCGTTGACCAAAAAAAGGGAGCCTAAGCTCCCATATATACTGTTACATCACATTTACCAATCAAATTGCTGACTGATTCCCAACACAAGGGAGTAGCCTTTTTTCTGCTGATTAGTCAGTAATACTTCGAAGTCCACTTTCGATGGCATGGCCAAAACCAGCGTCACAGAATAGTCCCATAATTCTTTTGTTTCATCAGGGGTTAATAAACCCGCCTTAAAGGCGATTCCTGCATCATCCCAAAATTCATAATTAGCGGCTAACTCTTTGTATTCGTAAGTACTGTCATCATCTTGGTAGACACTTAAGCGGTAATCACTCCACGCCAAGTTCACATTATATTCTGTATTATCAGGTTTATCGCCACCACGCTCATAACCGATCACGCCGCCACCCAGCGCAACGTTACCTAAATTGTAAGCAAAGCCACCGTAAGCATTCACTTCAGAGGTATCAAAATCTTCAATGCTTCCTGTATAACCCCAAGCCCCTGCATAAAAACCAAACGGACCGGTATAATCAATGCCGCCATTAATAACGATATCGGCATCGCTTTGTTTTACGCCTCGAGACATATATTTGGTAGCTGCACCCATATTAGTAGTGAGATCAGCGTAAACAGGACTGGCCATAATGAAGGCCGCTAACACAAGTAAATACTTAGACATTTAACTTTATTCTTAGAGGTGATGATTGCCGCGCACTATAGCAAGTCTTTGCTAGGCATGGAATGTTGGGGATTGGATAAGCGAAAATTAAAAAGGTTCAATGGGCTTGTCCTTCGATAGCGTCATAGAAAGCAATACGGCCTCTAGGGGCCCTCCTTTCAAATATCATGATTTTGAACACAAAAAAGCCCCGATGAAATCGAGGCTTTTTTGAAGAACGGAAAACAGCGTCTTCCGTCTCCCATTTAGCGTAAAGCGATATTATTTAGAAGTGAACTCTGGGTAAGCTTCCATGCCACACTCGGCAAGGTCAACACCTTCATACTCTTCTTCTTCGCTAACACGAATACCCATAACCGCTTTGATAATGCCCCAAGTCACGAAGCTTGCTGCAAATACCCAAACGAAGATGGTGAGTGCACCCATTAGCTGACCACCGATGGTGGTGCCGTCGTTGGTTAATGGCACAACCAGTAAGCCGAATAAGCCCACAACACCGTGAACAGAGATGGCACCTACTGGGTCATCAATTTTCATTTTATCCAGCGTTAGGATCGATAACACAACGATAACACCACCGATTGCACCGATGATGGTGGCCATTAGTGGGGTCGGGGTGGATGGTTCTGCTGTGATGGCGACCAGTCCGGCTAATGCTCCGTTAAGGGCCATGGTTAAATCCGCTTTCTTGAATAAGATGCGCGCTAGGATGAGTGCGCCAATGAGACCACCGGCGGCGGCTGCATTGGTGTTGGTGAAGACAACGGCGACGGCGTTTGCGTTGGCGATGTCGCCCAGTTTTAGAACGGATCCACCGTTGAAGCCGAACCAGCCCATCCATAGGATGAAGGTGCCTAATGTTGCGAGCGGTAGGTTGGCACCTGGGATGGCGTTGATTTCACCATTACGGCCGTATTTACCTTTACGTGGACCGAGTAGTAGTACACCCGCAAGGGCGGCTGCTGCACCGGCCATGTGGACGATACCCGAACCGGCAAAGTCTGAGAACCCAAAGTCATCGCCTAGGGAGTACAGGCCAAAGACAGATTGACCGCCCCATGTCCAAGCACCTTCCATTGGGTAGATAACACCGGTCATGACCACAGCGAATACTAGGAATGACCATAGTTTCATGCGCTCTGCTACGGCACCGGATACGATGGACATGGCGGTGGCGACGAAGACGACTTGGAAGAAGAAGTCTGATGCGCCTGAGTAGATTGATCCGCCTTCGAAGCCGTCTTCACGAGCGGCGTAGTCAGCCAGTACGGCTGCGGTGTCGACTTCGGTGATGCCGGATAAGAATAAGGTCACCGCCATACATGATGGCGTAGCCGCAGACCATGTACATGGTGCAAGAGATGGCGAATAAGGCCACGTTCTTGGTTAATATTTCGGTGGTGTTCTTTGATCGAACAAGACCGGCTTCGAGCATGGCGAAACCAGCCGCCATCCACATTACAAGTGCGCCACATACCAAGAAGTAAAAGGTATCCATGGCGTACTGAAGTTGAAACACATTGTTTTCCATAATGCCCCCGCATTAAGCTTCAATCCGTTTTTAAAACGTCAGAAATAATTTACAAACTAAAAGTGTTTAATGTTTTTGTTTAAAAACATTAAACAGCGTCAGCGCCTGTCTCACCGGTACGAATGCGTACGATTTGCTCTAGGGCTGTCACGAAGATTTTGCCGTCACCGATTTTGCCTGTGTTGGCGGCTTTCGATACGGCTTCGATGACTTTGTCTGTGAGTGCGTCATCAATGGCGATTTCGAGTTTTACTTTTGGTAAGAAGTCGACGACGTATTCTGCACCACGGTACAGTTCGGTGTGACCTTTTTGGCGACCGAAGCCTTTAACTTCTGTCACTGTGATGCCTTGAACGCCAATTTCAGAGAGTGCTTCGCGCACGTCGTCTAATTTAAATGGCTTGATAACGGCCGTAACCAATTTCATATCAAACTCCTTGAGGATTTAAAAAATAAAGCTGGGGAAACCCCAGCTTTATTCTACTTAAAATTAAAGAGGTAGGCTGTAAGACATTACAACGATAACGTCATCATCAAGTTCAGAGCCGTCGTCGTCAGTACCTGCAATACCATCATCGCCTAGCAATGAAGCTGTTGTATTTGATTGATCTACGATTTTAGAAACCGTGATGCTAAGTTGATCGGTTAGACCATAAGATAAATCTAGGTGGGTGTATTCTTGACCACCATCATTATCACTTATACCAACAGCAATGTCGGCACCGGCAACTGAATAGCCAAGATTAACGTAGCTAGGACTGCCGCTAATTAAAGAAGTGATGTAAGTAACAGAAGCGTCCATGAACCCTAACGATAAAATACCGTCAGATAATTCACCAGGCGATCCATAAACGTCGTTACCGTCTTCTGTTGCTTTGTTGTAAACGTAGGTTACCGCTTGTAGGTCAGCAGAGAAATCGCCAAACTCTTTTGCAAAACCAACATATAGATCGTATTCATTGCCCAATGCTAGATCACCAGAAGAACCCCAAACACCAGCATACGCACCAGAATCATGAGAGTAATCAGCTGCCGCAGAAACTGCTGCACCACCTAAATCTTGACCACGCCATAAGTAAGTAGTCGCAACACCAGCAGAGTAAGATACTTCTGCGTTCGCTGCTTGAGACGCCATTACGCCTGCTGAAATAAGAGAAGCTATCGCAACCGCTTTAGATAGAGTTTTCATAATTTATTTCCTTCGTTCTATATCGTTTAATTTTTGGTTTTATTATCGTCAAAAAAAGTCAAAACAATTTGGTTTTGTAATGTACGCGAAGAACTTTTGGCCCTTATAAAACTCAACAAAAAATGATTCATTGAGTGCTGCGCAGTTTTTATTAGTTATTGTTATGTATGAATGTATATCTCTGTAGTTTGCAAACCCAATGCCAACTTATTAAATTCCTCTATTTATCATTGTTCGGCTTCGATTTTCAGCTGAAAATCTTTTTAACAGCACCAATATGATGCGAAAAACGAACAAAGGGGGCACAAAAAGGGCATCTGAAGTATAATGTTTGGTTTGCGGCACTGTTATGAGACACATTAATTTTATATCAACGTAAAGAAGGAAAACTTGAAGTACTTTTGCTTAATTTGACTGAGAGAAAGAAGAAATATAGAAGAAGTTTAAATGTTCAAATACGGGCAGTTTATAAACGACTGCACGCTATAGGCGCACACAGAGTGTATATGCGCCGACACATACGTTTAAATTAGTGAGCCCTGCATGAAACACATGAGTCAGGGCCACCAATTAAGTTAACTTAAAGTGTGTGTGGCTGTTTACACGATAAGGCGCTAACAAAAGATGTTCCTTTTCGCACCAATAACAATACGGCACAGGTTGAGAATAAAAACCCTGCTGCAAAGCCATGGCTACTTGCACCCGCAGGCACTTCAACACCATGTGCAACACCATGAAAAATTGCAAATGCTGTTACTAATAACGCACTTTTATAATGACCAACAAAACGCCCCAACCCAAGGCACGCAATCGACAAGACAACTGACAATAAAATCAAAGATTCAACCGTAGCACTCGCCAATTGTAATGCGCCCATTTGTGCGCCATAAAATCCAACCGCTAACAGCACCACAAAGGCCGAACCAATTAACATTGCTTGTTTTGCTTTAAGACGAAACAACAATATACCCAGCGCGGCAAAAGCCAATAAATGATCAATGCCCATTAATGGATGCAATGCACCTGCTATTAGCCCTTGAGTAGCAGAAATGGATTCATGGCCCGGGTGAGCCATGACAAGCATCGGTAAATTCAACAACAGTGCAGCGAATATCTTTTTCATTATGACTTCCTTATTAAGCTTATAAAGATCGGGTTGAATGGATTTCAGCTTGCTCATCCACTTCATGGCCAGGCAACATTTCATTAAGCAGCGGCTCAATACTTACGCGCTTTTCTAGCATGCCTTGATCAATGATAAAGCGAATAATTTCTGCTACGCCTTTGCTGGTTTCAACATTTGCTAATACAAACGGTCGGCCATGGCGCATTTTATTGGCATCACGATGCATCACTTCTAACGATGCTCCTACATGTTCGGCTATATCAACTTTGTTAATAATTAACATGTCTGATTTTGTAATACCTGGGCCGCCTTTACGCGGAATCTTATCCCCAGCGCACACGTCAATCACATACAAGGTTAAATCAGATAGCTCTGGGCTAAACGTCGCCGATAAATTATCGCCACCGCTTTCAACAAACACCACTTCTAAGCCTTCGTGTTTGTCTTGTAATTCTTTCACAGCGGCTAGATTCATTGATGCGTCTTCGCGAATCGCCGTATGCGGGCAGCCACCGGTTTCTACTCCCATGATACGATCTTCATCTAATACCTTATTGCGCATCAAAAACTGCGCATCTTCTTTGGTATAAATGTCATTGGTGACAACTGCAATGTTGTAATGGTCGCGCATGGTTTGACATAGCATTTTTAATAAAGCGGTTTTACCTGAACCCACTGGGCCGCCGACGCCTACACGTAATACTTGTTTCATAAATGATTCCTTTAAAGCTAATTATGTTGGTACTACGGCTTAATACCGCTCCAACTCACGCTTTTTAATGTTTAATTTTTTGTGGAAGGGCGCTCAGCGTGCCACTCCCACACACCGCTATGATCTAAATAATCTTGAATACTGTTGTTCATGTAATGATGATGCAATGGCTAAGCCCATTAAGCCGGTGCCAATGTCATCGTCTTCAATTTTTGTTGCTTGTTCACATACATCCGCTATTACCGGAATCAATGTTTGTAAAATTTGCTGTGCTTGGGTTTGCCCGAGCGGTAGCGCTTTACTGGCACTGGTTACTTGATTTTCACACCAGCTCCATGCAAACCCAATTAATGCAGTGGGCAAATCTATTTTATTCAGTGATGCCGCCAGTGAGTTCATCGACACTACGCTGGGTTGTTTGATACTTTTAACCAATGGCTCGCGAGCTGGGTCTTGGCCTAAATGCCATTGCACATACGCGCTGCCCACTTGCGTATCTTCAAGCCATAATTCTTTGCTTTCACGAAAGCTTAATAGGGTGTGATTCCAGTCGTTCACCGTTTCGCTATCATTATTTTGCCATGCGTTAAACATCCGAATATAAATCGGCAAATCTAATTGGCCAAACCCAAGACGTAAATTATCTTCAATCCAACTTTTTACATCTTTATCATTTTTGCACCAACCACAATCCAACGCGTATTCTAATCCTTGGCTATAGGCAAATGCACCAACGGGCAAAGCCGGGCTAGATACATGCAAAAGCGCTAACAGACTGTGAGAATTAGCTTGCGACATGTTAGTGACTGTGACCATGGTGATGGCCATCGTCATGAGAATGCCCATGATCGTCATCATGTGAATGGGAGTGACCATGATGATGGCCTGTGCCCGGTGCATAGGCACCGTTTTCTGGCTCAAACGGCGCTTGCTCGTGCACCGCATGAATCCCTAAACCGTGTAACATGTCTTCTAAAACATAATCTTCTTGAAAGCGTAAAAAACCTTCACCGATTTGCAGTGGTACATGGCGGTTACCCAAGTGATAACAACCACGGGCAAATAACATCGAGTCATCAACTTTTGCGGTGGTCACACTTTCGTTGGACGCAAAAATCGTTAAGTAATCACCTTGCTCATTGGTCAATACCGTACCATGACGTAACACATGTCCGCGTTCAATTTGAATGCCCGCTTCGTTGCCATTGTCTGTGGTTAACTTTAAGCGACCACGTTTGCGTTCATCAAAATTTAAGCTAATGGATTCGCTGGCTGAACCACTTGGTAACTCGGCTTCTAGAATTTTTGTAAATATTTTCATGATTGTTAGAGATGAAAAATGAGGAATAAAATGTTTGTTTTATTTTCCACTTTTATCTCAGCTCCTTGTAAATAACATACGGTAGGAGTCGAGCCCTGCTCGCGATACCCGCATCTAATTTTCAACTTCAAACGACGAGAGTGTTTGTGCCAATTAGATCGTTCACCATCTTTTCATTTATCTGTTAATTTGGCTTTTGGTATCGCGAGCAGGGCTCGACTCCTACATGTTGTTTTTCCCGCCACATATGACGGTTCATTTATGCTTAAAATAAATAATAACGCTGCGCTAACGGTAAACTTTCTGCTGGTTCACACGTTAATACTTGGCCGTCCGCTTTTACCACATAGGTTTCTGGGTCTACTTCTAACACGGGCTGGTAATCGTTAAGCTTCATGTCTGCTTTCGAAATTGTGCGTGTATTTTTCACCGCGCTTAATTGTTTTTGTAACCCTAAATAAGACAACGTATCTTTTTCAATAGACGCTTTGGATACAAAAGTAATACTGGTTTGATTCACCGCTTTACCCATGGCACCAAACATAGGTCGATAATGCACAGGTTGAGGTGTTGGAATCGATGCATTAGGGTCACCCATTGGGGCACCCGCAATCATGCCGCCTTTTAAAATCAGCGATGGCTTGGTTCCAAAAAACATGGGTTTCCACAGGACTAAATCCGCAAGTTTACCCACTTCAATGGAACCCACTTCATGGGCCACGCCCATAGTGATGGCTGGGTTAATGGCGTATTTTGCAATGTAACGTTTGCAACGAAAGTTATCTGTGCCTTCGACTTCTGCATTAGCGTCTTCAGCTAATGCGCCGCGTTGAACTTTCATTTTGTGCGCGGTTTGCCAAGTACGTGTAATCACTTCACCCACACGGCCCATGGCTTGCGAGTCTGATGAGATCATTGAGAACGCCCCAAGGTCATGCAAAATATCTTCAGCAGCAATGGTTTCACGGCGAATACGTGAATCGGCAAACGCCACGTCTTCTGGAATGTTAGGGTCTAAATGGTGACACACCATGAGCATGTCTAAATGTTCATCAACCGTGTTCACCGTGTAAGGACGGGTCGGGTTAGTGGATGACGGCAACACATTACTTTCGCCACAGGCTTTAATAATGTCAGGCGCATGACCACCGCCCGCCCCTTCTGTGTGATAGGTATGAATCACACGGCCTTTAAATGCCGCGATCGTGTCTTCAACAAAACCAGATTCGTTTAGCGTATCGGTATGTATAGCCACTTGCACATCATGCTCTTCGGCGACGGTTAAGCAGTTATCAATAGAAGCAGGTGTCGTACCCCAATCTTCGTGCAATTTTAAACCCATGACGCCAGCTTCCACTTGCTCGATTAACGGCCCAGGTAAACTGGCGTTGCCCTTCCCTAAAAAACCAATGTTCATAGGTAAGTCATCCACCGCTTGTAACATCTTACCGATGTGCCATGGCCCAGGAGTACAGGTGGTTGCATTGGTGCCCGTTGCTGGGCCTGTGCCACCACCCAACATAGTCGTCACACCGCTCATGAGTGCTTCTTCAATTTGTTGCGGACAAATGAAATGTATGTGGGCATCAATACCACCTGGGGTGAGAATTTGCCCTTCACCTGCTATGACTTCCGTGCCCGGCCCAACTTCGATGGTGACGTTTTGTTGAGTGTCTGGATTACCCGCTTTACCGATGGCCATGATACGGCCCGCTTTAATGCCCACATCCGCTTTTACGATGCCCCAATAATCTAGAATCAACGCATTGGTGATAACAGTATCGGCTATTTGTTCACTCATGGCTTGGCTTTGGCCCATACCATCACGGATCACTTTACCACCGCCAAATTTCACTTCGTCGCCGTAAACCGTGTAATCTTTTTCTGGGGTAATAAATAATTCGGTATCGCCTAGGCGAACTTTATCACCCACCGTGGCGCCGTACATGTCGGCATATGCTTGTCTTGAGATTTTCATAATTGCCCCATTACCTCACCGCGGAATCCGTAAATTTTTCTCTTACCTGCAATGGCCACCAATTCAACCGTTCGTGTTTGCCCTGGCTCAAACCGCACCGCAGTGCCCGCGGCTACGTTTAAGCGAAAGCCTTTTGTGTTGTCTCGCTCAAACGTTAATGCTGGGTTAGTTTCATAAAAATGATAATGACTGCCCACTTGAATTGGTCGATCACCTGTATTGGCAACGGTGACAGTTAACGTGTCCAAACCCACGTTCAGTTCAATATCGCCTTGTGCACAAATCACTTCACCTGGGATCATAATTATTCCTTAAACACTTAATTTTTTAATCAGAGATTCGCTCGCGAGCGGCCTCCTACAAATAACACCCTTCACAATTTTTCAGGAGCGTTTGCGAAGCCGTTAGTACAAGGCAAATTTTTAATTTTGTGAGGCGCATAGCTTGCCTATGTTACGATCAAAATTAAAAATTTAACGCCGTAATAACAACGCAGCTAGCTTCCCTCAATTAAGCGATTGGGTTGTGTACCGTTACCAATTTCGTCCCGTCCGGGAAGGTGGCCTCTACTTGCACTTCATGAATCATTTCCGCAATGCCATCCATCACATCATCACGGCCGATCACTTGGCGACCATCATTCATTAATTGCGCCACGGTTAAGCCATCACGAGCGCCTTCCATAATGAAGCAACTGATCAACGCAATGGTTTCTGGGTAATTTAACTTCACACCGCGATTTTTGCGCTTTTGTGCAACTTCGCCTGCGACATACAGCAAGAGCTTATCTTTTTCACGAGGTGACAATTCCATAGTGTTCTCCTAGGCAAGACCACAGCCTTGCCTTAAATTAAGTATTCCAAATTCTTGGGGTACACGCTTCACGACCATAAACAGACGGGCGTAATAGCTGCCAAATACGTTCAAATTGATTGCGAATCGGTTCGGCTCGCTGGCCAAGAGCACGAATAATTATGAGGCCTTTTTTTTGCGTAATACCAATAAGGACATCGTGTGATAACGCATTACAGGCTTCTTGCAGCTCAAGTAAAGATTGCATAACGGCGGAATCAATATTTCGATTAATGACAAACGTGGCAAATACAGAATAATTTTGTAAACCGACACGACTACTTAATACACCGCTTAATGCATCTAAATTAAAACGGTCGATAAACAATAAGGTTTCATCTTGATAAATAGCCAAGGTTTGTTTGAGTTTACCCTCGGTAAACAATGCATCACTTTCTGGGCGACCTAGGCAGGTGATTTCCCAACCAATAAATAAACCGTCACCGCTGACCTGTACCTTGGTATTTAATTCGCCTTTTGCCCCGTTAAAAATAATATTTTCTTGGGGCAAATATTCCACGGCACTGTCAGCACCTACTTGAATCGACACTTGCTGTACTTGATTTAATTCAGTTTCATTTCGATACAGTTTGCCTGCTGACGGCGTTGTCACCAATACCTTAGCTTGATCATGGGCATGCACTTGTATGACTAATTGATCGCCCCCTACTAAGCCACCTGGTGGGTGAAGCAAATACATATGCAGTAATTCAGGACCTTCAGGATAAAACGGTCGCTGTACACGTAGAGGCCCAAAATGCATGGTCTTACCCATGCGCGTATGAAGACCATTAGAAGACGTTGATGCTGCGTAAAACTCGCCACGAAACAGCGCACGCCAACGAGGATCTATTCCATCAACTTGGGCATTGGCTTGTGGAGCACTCAACATATTCATGAATAAACCGTCTTCTTTGCACAGTAATGATGCATAAAACATCTTTTTATAAAGTTGACTGCTAATAATGCAAAGAGGGAGCCAACTATCAAAACCCTTTATTCATCAGGGCTGAAGATAGTTGACCGATTGGTCAATTGAATTTTTGGCACCAGATTAGTGCGCCTGCACCATGATTGATTAACTAAATTTCACCATCATTACCGAAACCGTAAAAAGGCGCACCGAGGTGGATACGCCTACTGTTTATTAAATCGCTAACAACCGCTGCACATCATCCGATGTTTGAAGTTGTTGCTGGTCCCCAGCGGAAACAACGCGGCCACGTTCTAAAATAATGTATTCATCAGCAAGTGCCGTGGCAAAGTCTAAGTATTGCTCTACCAAGATAATGGCCATGATGCCCCTTTCGCGCAAAAGCTCGATGACTTTCTGAATATCCTTAATAATCGAAGGCTGAATGCCTTCTGTTGGCTCATCCAAAATCAACATTTTAGGGCGCAGCAATAACGCACGCGCAATGGCAAGCTGCTGCTGTTGGCCGCCACTTAAATCACCACCTCGACGATGCAGCATCTTTTTAAGCACAGGAAACAATTCAAACACTTCTTCATCAATAAAACGCAGTTTTTTCGGTAAACTTGAAAATGCGGTTTTTAAGTTTTCTTCAACGGTTAATTGCGAAAAAATATCACGACCTTGCGGCACATAAGCAATGCCATTTTTAGCACGGTCATACGGTGCTTGCCCCGAAATCGAGCTCCCTTGCCACACGACATCACCCGCTTTTGGGGATAAGTGGCCTGACAACGCTTTCATTAATGTGGTTTTGCCCACACCGTTGCGCCCAAGTACACAAGTGACTTTACCTATTTCAGCGCTCATGGAAACATCGTAAAGTGCTTGGCTTGCGCCATAAGCGACATCTAAATTTTTAACTTCCAACATAATTAACGCCCCAAATACACTTCGATGACTTGTTGATTGTTTTGCACAGACTCTAACGAGCCTTCGGCCAACACACTGCCTTCGTGCAATACCGTCACTTTGCAATCAAGTGCTGCAATAAAGTCCATGTCATGTTCAACCACCACTAACGAATGCTTTTTAGCGAGTTTTTTAAATAGCTCTGCGGTCTTCATGGTTTCTTCGTCGGTCATGCCAGCGGCAGGTTCATCAATTAATAAAAGCTCTGGTTCTTGTGAGATAAGCATGCCTATTTCTAACCATTGTTTTTGGCCATGGGACAAATTAGCCGCGAGCTCATCACGCTTGTCAGTTAAAGCAATCAGCTCTAGGGTTTCTGCAATTTTTTGCTCTTGCTGATCACTTAACGAGTGAAACAAAGCCTGCCAAATACCACGGCCGCCTTTTTGCGATAGCTCTAAATTTTCAAATACCGTTAAGCTTTCAATGACGCTTGGTTTTTGAAATTTACGGCCCACTCCAATATTAGCAACCGCGGCTTCATCAAATTGAGTCAAGTCTGTGGTGTTATTAAATAAAACCGTACCGTTATCTGGTTTGGTTTTACCGGTAATCACATCCATCATGGTGGTTTTACCCGCGCCATTTGGGCCTATAATCGCGCGCATTTCACCGGGCTTAATATAAAGGGATAAATTATTAAGCGCTTTAAAGCCATCAAAGCTCACGCTAACGCCGTCCATATATAAACTGTATTCTTGTTCTAAGTGTTTAGGTCGTAATGCGCTCATAATTACGCCCCCTTATTCGAGAATTTATTGGTAAGTAACGTTAACCATTGTGCTGCTTTGCCATCACCTTCTTGCATTTGTTTGACCCAACCTACAATGCCTTTAGGCAAATACAAGGTGGTTAATACGAACAAGCCGCCCAACATAAACAACCACAGCTCAGCAAATGCACCGGTAAAATAGGTTTTAGCGTAGTTAACGGCCACGGCACCAATCACTGCACCAAACAAACTGCCACGACCACCAACGGCTACCCAGATAATAATTTCGATAGAGTTAATAGGCGTAAATTCACCAGGATTGATAATTCCCACTTGCGGCACATACAAAGCACCCGCTACACCGGCCATCATGGCAGAGGCCACAAATACAAACAGTTTGTAATGCTCAACACGGTAACCTAAAAAGCGTGTGCGACTTTCTGCATCGCGGATACTGACCAGTACACGACCCAATTTTGAGGTGGTAATAAAACGGCTAATTAAGTAACCCAAGGCCAGTGCCAATGCAGATGCAATAAACAATACATTACGTGTGCCACTGCTTTGTAAATCAAAACCGAGAATGTCTTTAAAATCGGTTAAACCATTGTTGCCACCAAAGCCCATGTCATTTCTAAAAAACGCCAGCATTAAGGCGTAGGTTAACGCTTGGGTAATAATCGAAAGATACACACCCGTTACACGGGAGCGAAATGCCAACCAACCAAACACAAACGCCAGCGTTCCTGGCACCAACAGTACCATTAACATGGCAAACCAAAATTGATCAAAGCCAAGCCAATACCAAGGCAGCTCTCCCCAACTTAAAAACACCATGAAGTCGGGTAAGTCAGGATTACCATATACACCACGATCACCTATTTGATGCATAAGGTACATGCCCATGGCATAACCCCCTAATGCAAAAAAAGCACCGTGACCCAAGCTTAAAATACCGCAATAGCCCCAAATCAAATCAACCGATAATGCCAGTAAGGCATAACATAAATATTTACCGGTTAACGTCAAAGCATAAGTAGAAACATGAAAAATAGAATCCGGTGAGAACACCAAATTACAAAACGGAAAGATAATAGCGACTGCGATGATTGCTATTAACAATCGTTGACCGCCTTTATCGCCTACTAACAAAGTTGCTAACGGCCCTAACTTAGGTGCCTGTGTTTGTGAAATAGTCATCAATTAATCCTCCACCGAGCGGCCTTTTAATGCGAATAAACCGCGAGGACGTTTTTGTATAAACAAAATGATCGCAACCAAGACAATAATTTTTGCCAGTACGGCACCGGCCATTGGCTCGAATATTTTATTCGCAATACCAAGGGACATTGCACCCACTAAGGTTCCCCATAAATTACCCACACCACCAAATACCACCACCATGAAACTATCAATGATGTATTGCTGGCCAAGGTTAGGGCCTACATTGGTTAACTGACTAAGAGCAACACCTGCAATACCCGCAATGCCTGAACCCAAACCGAACGTCAATGCATCAACCCAACCGGTTTTGATTCCCATGGAACTGGCCATTGGGCGGTTCATTGTCACTGCTCGCATTTGCAAACCAAATAACGTTTTCTTAAGGACAACTGCCAACGCAGCCAACACTAATAAACTAAAAATGATGATGTATAAGCGATTAAAGGTAAGCTCTAAGCCGGCGTTCACGGTAAACGTACCCGCCATCCAACCGGGTGTTTGCACATCTTGGTTAAGCGGGCCAAAAATAGAACGTACCGCTTGTTGTAAAACAAGGCTGATACCAAATGTGGCAAGTAACGTTTCTAATGGGCGGCCGTACAAATGGCGAATCACACTGCGTTCAATTAATACGCCGACTAAACCCGATACTAAAAATGCAGCCGGTACCGCTACCACTAATGATAAACCTATATTGTTCGGCATCAGTTGCTGGATAACAAACGTGGTGTAAGCCCCTAACATGATCATTTCGCCATGGGCCATGTTAATCACACCCATTACACCAAATGTAATCGCAAGACCAATCGCGGCGAGTAATAGCACAGCACCTAATGCCACACCAAAATATACATTCTCTAGCACACCGTTAAGCTTCATTAACTCATTAATGTCATCGAATGTTGTTTGCGCTAATTTAATTTCCGCTTTGCTATAGCCTGCTTGCTGCGCACGATTTAAAAAAGCGAGTAGGCCGTTACGTGTTTCGGTGTATAACGAGCCATCTAAAAACTGAATGGCTGCGATGCGAACCAATGGATCATCACTTTTCAAAAAAACCAATGCGCGAGCAGTTTTAAGGATATCGATAATATGTTGATCGGTTTCTTTTGTTAATGCTTTTTCTAATATCGTCAGTGCTGAGTTATCGGCTGCTTTTAATAACTCTAACGCTGCCGATTCTCTTTGCTCAGGATCATTGGAGCTGATCTGTAACTCAGCAATCACACCGTTTATCGTGCGTCGTAAATTGTTATTAATACCTACTTTACGTAAATCACGTTTTTTAAATTCGCCTAGCACATTACCGGTAAATACGGATGTTGCGTTATATTTCCCGCTCTCTAGTTTTTCACGGGTAACTAGATCGCCATTTTTTTTGTTGTAAAATAAATCGGCATTTAATAACAACTTAATAAGCGGCAGTGCGTTGTCATTATTGCTTTGTGCAATCGATAAAATCAGTTTTTCTTTTTTGTCATAATTTGCATCGACTAGCTGGCAACTTAGTTGTTCGAAGTTGGCTTTATGTGAGGGGTTTATCTGACTAGCTTCTGCGTTGGACGTTAAATGAACGCTACATTCACTACTGTTTGCGACTGCTGGTAATACATTACCCAGTGCAAACGTGCACAATAGTAATGCTTTAAATAATTTCATGGGGCCACCTTAACTGAATTTTGAGCACCCATTGTCATCTTCTAATTCAATTCGCTAGAAGTATAAAGACAAGGTTTAATCAAAAGGAATGCGCCCGCTAATGGTTATTAGGGGCGCGTTTATTATTGTTATTCAGCTGCGACTTCAGAGCCTGCACATACTTTTGTCGTCGTGTTGTAATTACCGCAATTTAGACTTTTCCAGTCTGAAACAAGGTTTTTACTTTCAGGTAGAAAGTCAGTCCAAGCATCACCTACCACCTCACCATCGGTTTTCCAAACAATATCAAATTGACCATCTTCTTGGATTTCACCAATTAATACTGGCTTAGATAAGTGATGGTTAGTATTCATGACCGCTGTACCACCTGTTAGGTTAGGTACTTTTAGGCCGTACATATTGCTACGTACTTTATCTACCTCAGCGCTACCGGCTTTTTCAACCGCAGCGGCCCACATTTTGAAACCAATATAGGTGGCTTCCATTGGGTCATTCGTTACGCGCTCATCGTTTTTAGTGAATGCATGCCACTTATCAATGAACTCATCATTGGCATCGCTTTCTGCGCTCATGAAGTAGTTCCAAGCGGCTAGGTGACCAACAAGAGGCTTGGTATCAAAACCAGATAGTTCTTCTTCACCTACAGAAAATGCAACCACTGGAATATCTTCAGCGCTTACACCTTGGTTAGCCAGTTCTTTATAGAAAGGTACGTTTGCATCACCGTTGATGGTTGAAACAACCGCGGCTTTTTTACCGGTAGAACCAAATTTTTTCACGTCTGATACGATGGTTTGCCAATCGCTGTGACCAAATGGCGTGTAGTTAATCATGATATCTTTATCACTCACGCCTTTGCTTTTTAGGTAGCTTTCAAGAATTTTATTTGTTGTACGTGGGTAAACATAATCAGTACCGGCTAATACCCAACGCTTAACACCTTGATTCATTAAGTAATCAACCGCAGGAATGGCCTGCTGATTTGGCGCGGCGCCTGTGTAGAAAACATTTTTAGATGACTCTTCACCTTCGTATTGCACAGGGTAAAACAATAAACCGTTTAGTTCTTCAATCACAGGCAATACTGACTTACGTGATACTGAAGTCCAGCAACCAAAAATTACATCTACTTCTTCTTTCGATAATAGTTCGCGCGTTTTTTCAGCGAACAAAGGCCAGTTAGAGGCAGGATCAACCACAACAGCTTCTAGTTTTTTACCCAGTAAGCCGCCTTTTTTATTTTGATCTTCGATCATCATTAGAAACAGTATCTTTTAATGTGGTTTCAGAAATCGCCATTGTGCCGGAAAGCGAATGCAACACACCCACCTTTATAGTGTCACTTGCTTGTGCGATAGCAGCACCCAGTGTCAGTGCTGCAACCCCTGCTATTTTAGAAAACTTACGCATCATTTTGCTTATCCTATTGAGTGTGTTGTTCTCCTGTATTTGCAATGGGTATGCCAATGAAATAAAACGCCCTATATTCGTATTTTTATGTCCTTATATTTATTTTTTTGCACCATAAATATTCTTTTATGCCTTGCACGCTGTATTTAAGTGCACTTATTGGCGCATATTTTAAATACGACGGCCTTTGTGCAATCCAAAATTGCACGCTGATAGCGCAATTATTTATATACGCCTGTTAATGAATCAAAACCTCTCATCTCAAGAACAAATTTTGAGTGTTTTTTCCAGCGTACTTGCGGCAGACCTTGGCTTTAAACAAGTAGTGGCAAGGTAATCCTCCCTGAGACATTAACTTCATCTACCGGTAGCTTATTAATTTACTTTACCAGTGATGATATTGTTACTGAAGATGACTGGTCAGCGACTTATACAAGTAAGTAAGCGTTTTGATGTCAATACACACTAAACTCTTGTACCCACACTTGAGTTTAGTCGTACTCATCACTTGCAATTTTCCAGTCCCCTTCAGAAACCGGCTGCTGACTATTTCTGAAATTCACCTTAACGTACTTTAATATGAGAACTATAATCACTGCTACCACAATCATTAGTTGAATTTACGCGGATATATTGTATACCCGTTAAATAAAGCCAATCACTCGAATTTGTTGTAGTTGTTGCTAAATATTCCCAAGTTCCAATCCATTTTTGCAGACTATATGACGAAGCGCCTACAGTCTCATTCCATGACACTCTGAAGTAATACTCACTATAAATGTCAGCCGTTAATCCAGTTGGAACACTCGGTACGGATGAGCACGTCCCCATATCAGGTTTCAACGTTATATTTAAAGTTTCTGAAGGTAAACTTTGCCCGCAATTACCGATAGCAATAATCCTGATATCAATATTTTGGCTAGGAGAAAAATTGGTTAGATGAGCTATATTTTGAGTAACCGTTTGCTTTGTGTACCAAGTACCACCTTCTAAAATTTGAACTTGATATGCGCTTACATTTGATACTTCACCCCAAGTAATAGTGAGACTGTTACTGGTGATATCACTACTCACCAGTCCATTCGGCGCTTGTATTTGAGTACAAGCCCCTCCTATTATTAACTGCCAGCTATGACTATCTTGAGTGACGTTATACTCATCTTTTATGACTTTATCGGTATTGTCTTTTACTTGAACAAGCAAAGTGTGGGTACCATTTGAAAAATCATTCGCAGCCAGAGTAAATTCATTACCGCTTCCTTTTCGTTCATTATCAATATACCAATTGATATTTATGCTGTTTGGTACAGGTGAAACGGTTTGAACAGTAAACGTTTGGCTTTGCTCAGCACCTATATTGATACTTGAAGTAATTGGATAAACCGAATCTATGGGATCCACAAAATGGTAGGTACGTTTTATGAGTTCTTCCTCATTTACTTGATAAAATGGGACACCAAGATGATTCATCATAGAGTCATATGTTGGTCTATACATACCACTTGTACAGTACCGCCCTCCTTGGTATGCACTTACATTACTAGCATGTTGCCAATGAGACCATTTACTGCCATAAGAATTAGTTGTTGCATTTGCTTCTGTAGGCTCAGATGTAATACATGTGCCATTGGTATATTCATCAGCTAAATGACCAAACGAGTGACCGACTTCGTGTAGTGCAAGATTAATTGCTGCTGGTGCCAACGATATGGTTGCTACGGTACCGCCAGCCCCTCCGTAAGTCTGCGTATTAACCACTACTACAACCTGATCTGCTTGTGTCGAATCCATTACACTATTGATATAGTTGATTACTTTGGTTTCATCAACACATAATAAGCGTTCAATGCCATAGCAACCAAAGTGCGCTCCAAACTTAGTGTTTATTGGGCTACCATTCCCAGCACCACTAACAATAGATGCCGTCTCAACACGCCAAACATTATATAATTTTTTATATTCTAAATATGGTGACACATCAAAATAGCCTTTAATAATATTATCCACATCTGTACTAAATTGACTCAACTCACTTTCAGTATAACCTTCACTCAAGAATACAACGTCCGCTCTGTTATTTGATTCCCCATTATCCATCACCTTAAATACACCTGCTGAAGATAACGATTCAAATGACTTTTGCATGTCTTTAGTTAAGTAACAATCACCAAGTAATAAGTTAATAGTTTTATTTTTTTGTTCCAGTGCTTCAAATACCGCTATTGAGTGTAACTTTCCATTATCGGGTACTACTATATTTAATAATGCAGAATCTCGCTTAATATCTTTAGAAAAGGAGATATCACCAGAATGTTCATCAAAGATTTCCGCTCTAAAATACAATGGGTTCTTTACTATTTGGCGACTTAACTCTTTACCGTGTTGATCTTGGCCTATAACAACTAAATCTTTGGAGGTTAATACTTCTTTGCTTTGGGTTGCACGTTGACTACTTTTTTTATTTAGCGTGACTTTTTGTATGCGTTTATTTGCAATAGCATTTTTTATTTTCGGTTTATGCTCTTGATTATAAATTATAATATTTAGTTGTCGGTTATCTATTTGTGTAGGCGCTGATAGTGCGTTAAAAGCGATTAGAGCAAGAACTGTATTGGTTACCATTTTTAGTAAGCGCATGTTGATTCCCTCCGATATATTATTGTTTACCGTTATGTTATTAATAATGAAATAAGAACGCATTGACCATTTTTTAAAAGCATTTTCGTTAGTTGTATCCTCTAATGGGTCGTTATTGATATCAGGCATGAAATAATCCCATACAAGCTTGAACTAACTAACCTCAGATCGGTTTAAGCTTTTACGATAGCATTCATCTCTAGAGTATCAAGATTAAGGGTTGGCTTATTTTACTTTAGACAATCAGCCACAAGACCACCGATTAAATTCAACATAAACCCATGCGAACGCCTATGTCTTGAGTGCTCAATTTGTGAAATATTCTTAAGTTGATCATTTATGGTCTCAATTATAAACCGTTGTAAGAGCATAGCCCTGTCCCACAACGATAAAGCCTTTGCTTTCATATTCTTTTGTACATTCGTCACGACTCTATGCCTTTATCCTTTAAGTCAGCTTTAAGTTTCTTACTGATATAACCTTTGTCAGCGTAAAGTTTCCCATTTAGTCCTGCGGTTAATTCTGAAACAGGCTTAGTATTATGAACATTTCCTGTGGTCAGTTGAGCTGCAACAATTTCACCTTTAACATTTGTAGTGATAGGTAATTTAAATCCATAAAACCAACCCATTGTTCCTGTTCCTTTTTGAGCTATACCCTGAATGTTTTATGTTGGGTAGTACATAGGTTGTGGCAGACTTTAATACAGGTAGAATCAATAAATTCAATGCCTGTAGGCTCACACTTTGAGTGTAGATAAATAACTTAATGTGACTAAAGCTTTAGGTATTAATTTTAGGAACCTGGTATAGCTTAGTAAGCTAGCGTACTCCTTTTGATAAAAACGTGAGATATAGCCGAAGTAATCATTTTTAAAATCACGCTAATAGGAGGTATAGAAGCAGATAATAATGGTCATTATTTCACTTGTTTTCACAAATTATTCTGCCATCCATAATAACTTGTATAAATATCTTTTCATAAACTAGCCTTAAGGAGACGGGTGTGAGTGATGAGCACAGGCGTGTATGGATTGAAAAGTGAATATTCCAATTATCTCAAGTATTTACTATTGGTATTTGTGCACACGCGATCATTCATAACCACTTACATTTAGTATTGTATGTTGACATGGATACTACGAAGCAGGGCAACGGCAGGGATGCTTGAGCGTTGGCATCAACTACCTTACTGACGAGAAGATAAATGCACAGGACACTTTTGGGAAGGAAGATTCAAATCTCAGGCGCGGCTTGATGAAGGCGCATTACTGTCTTGTATGGTCTATGTAGATTTAAATCAAATACGCTCAGTTATTACTTGTCATTAAAGTGGGTGGCAATATTAGTTTGTTTCTTTAAAAGGGGCTGAAAAATAGCTCAGTATCCTTTTTTGTATTGAATAAACGACGGGCATAAAAAAAGGATGGCAAGCCATCCTTTTTTAGCGTTTTAGGTTTTGTTAGAATTTTTTACGCACACCTAAAATAAACAGCGTATCGCCATCGTCACTGTCATTATCCGCACCAAAAGGCGTTTCATCGGTAATATGACTAACACCTGCAAAAATATCGATGTGGTGGAATTCAGGGAAGTCACGAGCGATTTCAGCACGGAAAGTCAATGCATCGTCATCGGCATCATCTGCATTCCAGTAACCAATCGCCGCATCAAAATACAAACGGTTTGCTAGGTATTTTTCGAAAATGATCTCTGGGTACCAGTATTTGGTTTTCACTTCGCGGTGCAGTGCGATTTCAATATCTTTATTAATCGATGTCGCAACACGAAACTCTGTTTTATCCTGAATGCTGTCATTCAGATAATTATAGGTAATCACACTGGTGTCTAAGTTGAAGCTATTAAACTTATTGTTATAGCCAAAAGTGACGTCCATCTCGACAGGTAAGCCTTCCGAACCGTCGACATCTTCTACATTGCTAAACCAGACGCTGGCGTAAGCGTTGCCATTTTTATAGTCCGAACCGCCTTGAATCGCTGGGCTATTATCGGTTTGACTCATGCCACGCCAAACATAGTCACTCACTAAGCTGACATTGTGAGTGGTTTTTGCCTGAGCAAATACTGTGCACGCTAAAAGGGAAGCGGCAACCGTCATTTTGATTGGGGTCATTGTGTGTCTCCTTGTTTGCCCTCTATCATAATCAATTTACCCATCATTTTCTGATGATAAGTACCGTTGTGTGAATAAACTCAAATACTTTTATTGATCAATTACAGTGCAAATTCAAGGTTTTTAGTCTGTTTTTAGTGCGCTGTCGTCTTTTATCTCATACAAAAAATGACTAAAACTCTCTAAAACAGTGCTGTTTTCGAGTATTGCGCACATCTTTTTATATTTCTGACCATCTGGCCAAGTTATTGCTATATCCCTCTGAATTCATAACAACCGTCTTAGACGTATTCGGAGAACTTATATGTTGAAACGCAAATATTGGCAGTCTTTGTTGACTGCAGCCTCTCTTGCTTTGGGCCTTGGCATGGGCCAAACCGCTGTCGCTGAAGATGACCCATTAAAAGTGGGGTTTGTTTATGTTGGCCCAGTTGGGGATTACGGTTGGTCTTATGAACATGATCGTGGTCGTCTTGAGGCTCAAAAGCATTTTGGTGATACAATCAAAACCACATACGTCGAAAAAGTACCTGAAGGCGCGGATGCCGAACGGGTTATTCGCCAGATGGCACAAAGTGGCTCTGACCTAATATTCACCACGTCATTTGGTTTTATGAACCCAACCCTTAAAGTGGCGAAGCGTTTTCCTAAAGTCGCGTTTGAACACGCTACGGGTTACAAACGTTCAAAGAATATGTCCACTTATGCATTGCGCACTTATGAAGGTCGCTATGTGTCCGGTATTGCAGCCGGCATGGAAACTAAAACCAACACCATTGGCTATATTGCATCGTTCCCTATCCCTGAAGTGATTCGTGACATCAACGCTGTTTACATGGCGGCAAAATCCGTCAACCCGGATGTTAAAATCAAAATCATGTGGGTGAGCACCTGGTATGACCCAGTTAAAGAAAGCGAAGCCGCAAACGCATTAATCGACCAAGGTGTTGATGTCATCATTCAACACACAGACAGCCCTGCACCACTGCAAGCAGCCGAAAAACGTGGTGTAAAAGGGATCGGTCAAGCATCCGACATGAGCCAGTTTGCGAAAAACGCGCACATGTTTTCAATTCAGGATCAGTGGTCTAGTCATTACATTAAGTCTATCCAAAATGTATTAGACAAAAACTGGGAGCCACAAAACTTCTGGGGGGGATTTTCGGATGACATGCTCATTGTCGCGTCTATTAACGACAACCTACCGGCTAAAACCAAAGCGGCCGTATTAGCAAAATACGAAGAAATTAAATCGGGTCAATTCCACCCATTTACCGGTCCTATCTACGATAACCAAGGTAAACTTGTGATTGAAGCAGGCCACACGGTAACCGATGAAGAGCTAGACAGTATTAATTGGTATGTAAAAGGCATCGACGCCAGCATTCCAAAATAATGTCATGCGACCCTGCGGCTTTCATTCGAAAGCCGCAACCGAATCTCTAAAATACCGAGAACATCATGCAGACCGTTCCATTAATTGATATTTCGCCACTGCGCTCAAATGATAAGCAAGCTTACCTCGCCGTGGCAAAAGAGATTGATCATGCCTGTCGAGCAATGGGCTTTTTTTATATGACAGGCCACGGAATTTCTTCAACGCAAATGAAGCGCATGTTTGATTTAGCTCAACGCTTTTTTGCTCAACCTGAACATATTAAAAACAAAATTCTAATTGCCAACAGCTCAAACCACAGAGGCTGGGGCACAACGGGCTCCGAACAACTGGACCCAGCACAACCACAAGACTGGAAAGAAACGTTTGATATGGCATTGGATATTCACCCAGAACATCCCATGGCAAACGCTTGCCCTCAATTATATGGCCCCAACCAATACGGTGAGCTAGAGGGGTTTGCCCAACAAATGAACCAACACTACGGTTTATTAATGACAGTAGCCAAACACTTATTAAAAGCTATGGCCATTGCGCTTAAACAGCCAGAAGATTTTTTCACACAATACTTTGATGATCACATCAGTGTGCTGCGCTTGTTACATTACCCACCACGTCCCAACAACGCTGTAGACGCTCAAGCCAAAGCGGCTGGTGCTCATACCGATTACGGCTGCATCACATTATTAGTGCAAGATGATATTGGTGGCCTAGAAGTCTGCAACACACAAAACCAATGGATTGCAGCGCCACCAATTAAAGACAGCATAATGGTGAACATTGGCGACCTGATGCAACGCTGGACCAATGATCAATATCGCTCAACCGCTCACCGCGTGGCTAGCCCGCCCAGTGACACTCATCGATATTCCATGCCTTTTTTTGTAGAGCCTAGGTTCGACACCCAAGTGCGCTGCATTGACAGCTGCATTGCCGAAGGTGAAAAGCCTAAATATGACATGGTCACCAGTGGCGACTGGATCATGTCTCGCTTTAATGCCACTTATGCTTACCGGACTGAAACCCCGTAATCTGCTAATATCTTCGCCTTATTAACCTCCATTAGCTGGCACTGCCAGCTAAGTCTATACTTGTCACCATTGTTACCTTAGGAGTTGTCATGTCACATTCACCCAACACCGTGGCCAGTGAAGCGTTTTTGCGCGCACTGCCTAAAGCAGAGTTACACCTTCATATTGAAGGCTCGCTTGAGCCTGAGTTAATGTTCAAACTGGCTGAGCGCAATAATATAAAATTACCGTATGCCAGCGTTGACGAGGTGAAAAAAGCCTATGACTTTCATAACCTGCAGTCCTTTTTAGATATTTATTATCAGTGCGCTGACGTATTACGCACCGAGCAGGATTTTTATGATTTAACGTGGGCTTATCTTTTACATTGCCAAGCAGATGGTGTGGTTCACACCGAACCATTTTTTGACCCACAAACCCATACCCAAAGGGGTATCGACATGAGTGTTGCCATTAATGGCATCACAAATGCGTTAAATGATGGGCATAAAAAATTAGGCATCAGCAGCAAATTAATTTTATGCTTCTTGCGTCATTTAAGTGAAGAAGACGCCATTGAATGCCTAGAGCAAGCTAAGCCATTTTTGCAACACATTACCGCCGTCGGTTTAGACTCATCTGAACTAGGTCACCCGCCAGAAAAATTTGAACGCGTATTTAAAATGGCAAAAGACTTAGGCCTTAAAGCCGTGGCGCATGCCGGTGAAGAGGGTCCACCAGAATATATTTATCAGGCACTTGATGTGATCCATGTGGATCGTATCGACCATGGTGTACGCTGCAGCGAAGATGAAACCTTAATGCAACGCTTAGCCGCAAGCCAAATGCCACTGACGGTTTGCCCGCTATCTAACGTGCGCTTAAAAGTGTACGAACACATGAGCGAACACAATATTCTGAAGCTTTTAGAATTTGGTTTAAACGTGACAGTGAACTCTGACGACCCCTCTTTCTTTGGGGGATATCTGTTAGAAAACTTTACCGCCCTTGCGGATCACTTACACATGAGCGAAGCACAAGCGACGCAACTTGCACGCAATAGTATTAACAGCAGCTTTTTAAGTGACGCAGAAAAACAAGCTTTGTTAGCTAAAGGCTAGCGTATTTGTAGGGTGGGCACTGCCCACCGACACCTGATTGTATCGAGTAATGCCCTACCTACATTCGAAACCTAAAAAAACAAACCTTATTGGTTAGCGTATTCGTAGGGCGGGCACTGCCCACCAGCACCTTATTTCGAGATTCAAACCTTAAAAAACAAAAAGCCCGCTTAGATCACTAAGCGGGCTTTTTGTTTAGAGTGTGTTATTTAAAACGTCCGAGAATTACCCGTTATTGGTAAATTCTGGATACGCTTCCATGCCACATTCGGCAAGGTCAGAACCTTCATACTCTTCTTCTTCGCTAACACGAATACCCATAACCGCTTTGATAATGCCCCAAGTCACGAAGCTTGCTGCAAATACCCAAACGAAGATGGTGAGTGCACCCATTAGCTGACCACCGATGGTGGTGCCGTCGTTGGTTAATGGCACAACCAGTAAGCCGAATAAGCCCACAACACCGTGAACAGAGATGGCACCTACTGGGTCATCAATTTTCATTTTATCCAGCGTTAGGATCGATAACACAACGATAACACCACCGATTGCACCGATGATGGTGGCCATTAGTGGGGTCGGGGTGGATGGTTCTGCTGTGATGGCGACCAGTCCGGCTAATGCTCCGTTAAGGGCCATGGTTAAATCCGCTTTCTTGAATAAGATGCGCGCTAGGATGAGTGCGCCAATGAGACCACCGGCGGCGGCTGCATTGGTGTTGGTGAAGACAACGGCGACGGCGTTTGCGTTGGCGATGTCGCCCAGTTTTAGAACGGATCCACCGTTGAAGCCGAACCAGCCCATCCATAGGATGAAGGTGCCTAATGTTGCGAGCGGTAGGTTGGCACCTGGGATGGCGTTGATTTCACCATTACGGCCGTATTTACCTTTACGTGGACCGAGTAGTAGTACACCCGCAAGGGCGGCTGCTGCACCGGCCATGTGGACGATACCCGAACCGGCAAAGTCTGAGAACCCAAAGTCATCGCCTAGGGAGTACAGGCCAAAGACAGATTGACCGCCCCATGTCCAAGCACCTTCCATTGGGTAGATAACACCGGTCATGACCACAGCGAATACTAGGAATGACCATAGTTTCATGCGCTCTGCTACGGCACCGGATACGATGGACATGGCGGTGGCGACGAAGACGACTTGGAAGAAGAAGTCTGATGCGCCTGAGTAGATTGATCCGCCTTCGAAGCCGTCTTCACGAGCGGCGTAGTCAGCCAGTACGGCTGCGGTGTCGACTTCGGTGATGCCGGATAAGAATAGGTCACCGCCATACATGATGGCGTAGCCGCAGACCATGTACATGGTGCAAGAGATGGCGAATAAGGCCACGTTCTTGGTTAATATTTCGGTGGTGTTCTTTGATCGAACAAGACCGGCTTCGAGCATGGCGAAACCAGCCGCCATCCACATTACAAGTGCGCCACATACCAAGAAGTAAAAGGTATCCATGGCGTACTGAAGTTGAAACACATTGTTTTCCATAATGCCCCCGCATTAAGCTTCAATCCGTTTTTAAAACGTCAGAAATAATTTACAAACTAAAAGTGTTTAATGTTTTTGTTTAAAAACATTAAACAGCGTCAGCGCCTGTCTCACCGGTACGAATGCGTACGATTTGCTCTAGGGCTGTCACGAAGATTTTGCCGTCACCGATTTTGCCTGTGTTGGCGGCTTTCGATACGGCTTCGATGACTTTGTCTGTGAGTGCGTCATCAATGGCGATTTCGAGTTTTACTTTTGGTAAGAAGTCGACGACGTATTCTGCACCACGGTACAGTTCGGTGTGACCTTTTTGACGACCGAAGCCTTTTACTTCAGTAACGGTAATGCCTTGAACGCCAATTTCAGAGAGTGCTTCGCGCACGTCGTCTAATTTAAATGGCTTGATAACGGCCGTAACCAATTTCATATCAAACTCCTTGAGGGTTAAAAAAAGCAATCAGACTCTCTGATTGCTTTTTATTGTTTTGAAAAATTAAAATTCTTTAGACACCGTTAAAAATGCAACGGTCTCAGAATCATCATCATCGGTGCGCTCTTCACTTGCCCAAGCGACACCAATAGCCACATCAACTTGAGCGAGGCTTTTACTTAAAACCGCAGTGAAATCGAGTGAATTATCTGCTCCTGATGCTTCAGGAATATTATAACCAAGGGTCAAATCCAAGCTTAGATCTTCTGGCAATTGCGCACCATAGCTACCTTCTAGATAGGTATACCCTTCGTCATCATCCGCATCAACGGCAACAGACGCCATTGCTGAAAAGGCATCTTTAGCAACCGATGCATTTACTTCTGAACTGGAATCACTTTCATCATACTGATAATTAATAAAACCGAAACTTGCGTCTACACCACCTAAGTCAAAACCATAAGATGCATATAAATCCACCTCGATGAAATCTTCCTCTTCGTCTTCATCCGCATCAATATAAACGGTTGAAGCCCAGATACCGGCAGACAAGCCAGACTCATGATCATAATCGGCTCCGCCTTGTAGAGCAAAGCCATTGTCATTTTGAGTTTGGCCGCGCCATACATAGTCAGACACTGCCGCAGCATTAAAAGATACTTCGGCGTTCGCGACTTGTGCGCCCATTACGCCAGCTGAAAGTAGAGACGCTACCGCAACCGCTTTAGATAAAGTTTTCATAGTTTTCCTTAGGGTAAATTGTTTTTATTGTTTGTTTTTTGTGCCCGATATAACAAGAGTAGTATCGATTGCTCAAATTTAGCGCACATAACAAACATAAAGTTTTACCTGTGCACCCTTTTAGCAATCTTAATACCAAGTTCACGCAAGCCTTATAAATAAAGGGCCCTAATCCCTTTAGGCTATTAAATATACAGCTCTTACGCCCTATTTTATCGCACACAAAAAATACAGGCTCAATTTTAGTGCGAGATACTTCAAGGAAAATATCCAGATGCACTAAATTGCGCCATCCGGAATAACTTATGCTGTGTGACTACTTCATTTCAAGCAAAAAAAGTGAATAAATTCAGTTTTGTGGCAAAACAACAAAAATGGCAAAGAAGGTCTAACCACTAGTGCATAGGCCTGATTAAACCTAGGGTTGTGATACACTTAGCGCAACTAGGAGAGCCATATGAAAGCCGAATTATTAGATAAAATCACATCACAAATCAGTGCATTGTTGCCAGAACAAGCCAGTAAAGATATTAAGCAAAACGTGCAACAGATATTGGCTCGCCAACTCAATAAACTTGATCTAGTGAGTCGTGATGAATTTGAAGCGCAGCAAGCCGTTCTATTGCGTACTCGCGAAAAGCTAGAGGCACTAGAAAAGCAAGTAGCCGCACTAGAAAAGGGCGTATCGAACTGAGTACTGAAACCAAGTTTCATACTAACGTCTAATAGTCCTAAATACTGAGAGGGCTACACTAGCAAGCTATTATTTTATACGACTGCAAGGATGCCTATGTCGTTAGCTGTTGTATATTCCCGAGCAAAAGTGGGTATTGAAGCACCGCTTGTCCATGTCGAAGCACACCTATCTAATGGCTTACCTGCATTCTCGATTGTGGGTTTGCCGGAAGCCGCAGTTAAAGAAAGCAAAGACCGTGTGCGCAGTGCCATTTTAAATAGTGGTTTTGAGTTTCCTGCCAGCCGTATTACCGTCAATCTCGCGCCCGCCGATTTACCCAAAGAAGGCGGGCGCTTCGACCTTTCTATTGCACTGGGCATTCTTGCGGCCAGCGAACAAATCCCAAGTGATCGCTTTACCGAATATGAGTTTCTAGGTGAGCTTGGGTTAACTGGCGCAATAAGAGGCGTAGCAGGGGTAATACCCGCCGCACTCAATGCCACTGCCGCCAAGCGTACGTTGATATTACCCACAGTAAACACTGAGGAAGCCAGTTTAAGTCGTGGCGAACATCTAACGTGCGATCACTTACTCGAAATTTGTGCGCACCTAACCAAACAACAAAGCCTTAAAGGCTTGAATATCATTCCCATCAGCCAAGAGCACTACCACGGGCCGGATCTATCTCAAGTAAAGGGACAGCATCACGCAAAGCGAGCGCTTGAAATATGTGCGGCAGGTGGCCATAACTTATTGATGAGTGGCCCCCCTGGAACCGGTAAAAGCATGTTAGCCCATTGCTTACCCGGTATTTTACCCGCATTGAATGAGCAAGAAGCATTAGAAGTAGCGTCGCTTTATAGCGTCTCAAACCAACCCGTGCGTCCGTATTTTACCACTCGGCCTTTTCGCCAGCCCCATCATACGTCTTCTGGTGTCGCGCTTGTCGGTGGTGGGACTCATCCCAAACCCGGAGAGATTTCATTGGCCCATCATGGGGTTTTATTTTTAGACGAGATTCCTGAGTTTAGCCGCCATGTATTAGATGTATTACGCGAGCCGCTAGAAACGGGGCATATTTGTATTAGCCGCGCCGCACAGCAAGTGGATTACCCTGCTGACTTTCAACTGATCAGCGCAATGAACCCATGCCCTTGTGGCTACCTTAAGCAACCAAACAAACGATGCGCCGATTGCTCAGAAGCAAAAGCACTCAAGTATCAAAGTGCGGTATCAGGGCCACTATTAGATCGCATTGATATTCAAATCGAAGTACCTGCATTAACGAAAGGCTTATTGTCTAGCACCGAAACAGGGGAAAGCAGCTCGCAAGTCAAAACACGTGTTGAGCTGGCTCGCTCATTACAAATGCAACGCCAAGGTTGCACAAATGCACAACTCAACCAACACCAGCTGAATGATGTTTGCCCACTTGATATCACGCTCAGTCACTTACTTGAAGATGCCCTTGATAAACTGGGACTAAGTGCTCGAGCGTATCACCGCATCATTAAAGTCGCGCGTACCATTGCCGATTTAAACAGTGCACCGCACATCGAAAAATCGCACATTCTTGAAGCGCTCAGTTATCGCCAAATGGAGCGTCGCTTACAAAGTGCATAGCTATGGTCTGGTATTTTCAACGTTCACATAATAAAAAAACTAATGACTCACTAGTATAAATACAGTGACTATTGTCAGTAAAGTGACGTCAGAGTGTCATATGATATGCGCTATATTTTTAGCTCGAACAAACACAATTATTATCCGTTATTGTTCTACATACGAAGCAACACCTATGTCGCTTTCAGTTATTGCGCTATAAAACAATATCGGAATATTAAAATGAACAAAATTATCTACCTAATGAAAGCCGCATTGTATGAATGCATGCCGCCGAATATTATTCAAACCATTGAGTTGTCCGCTGCATTTAATTTAGCGGCGACATTAGTGCAAGAAGATCTCATTTCATATAGCAAAAAAGACCCGTCTTCTTTGCATGATATTCATGATATTGCGGATACAAGCTCATCATTCTCAGCTGTTTTACATTATCGACTAGCACATGCTATTTCACAGGATAATTTTTCTTTTAATAAAAAATTATCTGATCGCTATGCCGCATTAATTTCACAACGAGGAAAATTAAAATCAGGCGCAGATATTCATTACCGTGCAAACATAGGCCCAAGATTTGTATTGGATCATGGTTATAACACTGTCATTGGTGAAACCACCGTTATTGGCAGTGACAGCTACATACTTGGGTCTGTGGTATTAGGTGCACGCGGCATTAGCGGCAATCCATCTGAAGCACGCCACCCTATTATTGGTAACCATGTTCAAATCGGGGCGTTTTCTTCAATACTAGGTAATGTGAATATTGGTGATCACACATTTATTGGTCCTAGTTGTACGATTGTCAATTCCGTACCAGCCTTTAGCCGTGTCACAAATCAAGAATACAAATCACAAATATTAGAAATACATAATTATGCAGTGGTTCAAACATTATGAATTCAACAATTAAAAAATATTATACCGATCCCTATATTTTCAAAACAAAAGCGAATGTTGTTCAGGTTTTTCAAAATAAATCGATTGAATTATCACAAACCATTGCCTATCCAGAGGGGGGTGGGCAAGATTCAGATCAAGGTACGATTACACATATAAAAAGTGGTAATAAACTGACGTTCAAATTGGTCAAACGCATGTTTGGTCATTCAGTCAAGACCGCTAATGAAAACTGGGTGAATGTAGATGGCATTGTTTTTCATTATATTGAAGATGATGATCTCGAAAAACTATCAGCGATTGAAAAACATGATGACGTGATAATAGAAATTGATTATCAGCATCGCCATAAACTTTCTACATCACACAGCGCTTCTCATTTACTTTACATTGGTGTGGGCTCCGTTCGCCCTGAACTCATTAGTAATACAATTGGTTGTCACATCAAAGAAGGGCAGGCACGTTTCGACTTTAGAACAGATGAAAAGTTTTCATCCAGTGAATTAACTACTATCGAAAGTATCAGCAATGAATTCATTGAACGTGATTTAGCTATTTCATTGTTTGCAAGCGATGAACACAAAGATGCCCGATTTTGGCAATGCGCTGGTCATATCATCCCTTGTGGTGGCACCCATTTAGAACAAACTGGCAGCATCGGCAATATGTTGATTAAACGAAAAAATATTGGCAAAGGAAAAGAGCGTATTATTTGCCAACTCGAAAACCCTACTTACGATACGCACTTATATAAAGAAGATATGTAATGACCTCAATTCAACCTTTACCAAAATTTGTTTATTTATATTTCTTATGTCAGTCCATTAATTTAACTGCCGCGGTTATCTCTGTAGCCGTCGCGGCCACTGTCGGGGGTATTATTGCACCTGACATGACGTATGCCACGATACCTTATGGCACTCAGTTTTTAGTTTTACTTCTATGCACTTATCCTGCTGCCATTATCATGAATAATAAGGGCCGGAAATTTGGTTTCATTATTGGAGCCGTATTTTTAGCGTTAGCAGGTGTGATTGGCTATATCGGTATTAATAACAATGATTTTATTTTATTAATTATTTCACATGCTTGCCTAGGCGCCTTTACTGCTTGCGCTAACTATTATCGTTTTGCTGTTACTGATAACTTATCTGTAACACTTAAATCAAGAGCCCTATCTTTAGTGGTGGCTGGGGGTGTATTAGCAGGCATCATTGGGCCTATTATTGCTATCCATCTGAATGATATCGATGGCCATGCACTCTATTCACTTTGTTATGGTGTGTTCGTTTTATTAGCATTACTAAACTTAATATTAATTTCAGTCTTACCTAAACAAAAAATAGACAATAAAATGTCTGCTGCAGATCTAAATCTGCATCACTCTCTTAACATCTCAAACGATACTCGTAACAAAACGATCATTGGTATTTTAGCCGCTGCCATTGGTTACGGTTTAATGAATCTACTCATGATTCAATCATCTATGCATATGAACCACATGGGGGTCAGTTTTAAAGATACCGCCGATGCCATTCAAATACATGTTGTCGCAATGTTTTTACCTTCTTTATTTTCAGGCTATTTATTAACTCGTTTTGGCCATATACCCATCATTATTGTTGGTTTTCTTTTATACATAGCCTCGTTCGCGATTAATATTACCGATGCCAGTTATCAAAATATGTATGTGTCGCTTATTTTACTGGGTTTGGGTTGGAACTTTACCTATGTAGGTGGCAGTGCGTTATTAGCAGTGGCACTTGAGCACAACCCTAATAGTAAAAAATGGCAGGGTGTCAGTGATACAGGGATCGCAATGATGGCAACGCTTGGCGCTTTTTCGCCGTCTTTATTAATGGGTTTTATCGGCTGGGATAATACAAACTATCTGTCTCTTTCTTTATGTGTATTAATGCTTGTTATTTTATTTGGGTATTTCGTTTCCTCTCGACGCACGGAGTCCGAAGAATGCAAAATTTAATTACGCCACTACTAAAATTACCAAATAATATTTTTGCCAAAATGGAACTAAACAATCCAGGGGGGTCACACAAAGTAAGAGCGGCACGTTATATTATTCAAGCGGCTATTGATGACAAAAAAATCATTCCAGGCAAAACCACTGTCATCGAAAAAACCGGGGGTAATTTTGGTTTTGGTTTACTCACGGCTTGTAAAGAATTCGGTATTAATGTTGAGCTAGCGGTGGGCCTGGGCTTTAGTCTAAAAAAACGCCAATACTTAGAATCAATGGGGGCAACACTGATCGGTAAAGATCAACTGCAAGCTGGGAAAAGCCCAAAAGAAGTCGTGCAATATCATCTTGATCACGCCGAAGCGCTTGGCAAGCATTATTACTTTACCGACCAATTTAATCATAGCGGTAGCCTTTACGGGCATCTTCATTCAACCGGCCCAGAGATCGCACAACAGCTAAAACAGTTCACAACTAATAAGCAAATCACATTTGTTAGCTGTGCAGGCACAGGGGCCAGTCTAATGGGTATTAGGCAGGCATTGATTCATCAAGGGTTTGATGTCCACACATGCCTAGTTGAACCTGAAAATAATAATGCAGAACACAACATTTTTAGTGAACATCGATTTGAAGGTATGAATGTCGGCGTGACACCACCCTTTTTAGATTGGAATATCGTCGACTCTCGATATCGAGTAAACCAAGCTGACATGCTAGCAACGCAGCAGGCGTTTTCCGTCGAGCACGGATACTTGGTTGGCAACACCTCAGCTGCCTGCCTTGCAGCCGCGCAGTATTTAGCGAGAACCACGCCCCATAACATTCTTACCATGATCTATGACAGTGGACTTTGGTATGACGATTTGCTTAATCACACTAAGAACAACATTACTTGTGCTATTTAAGATGCTCTAGTCATAGCTAAAGATAACGAGCAAATGTATTCGCTAGACTGCCATCTTTAATCATGATTTCAAGCCATGCATCAACATATTCTTTCCAAATAAGATCCCGAGTCATGAAGAAAGCCTTGGCTGAGTAAGTTAAATTATATTCTGGCATTGAGGCGCACAATTTTTGGTGTTTTTTAGATTGAAGCTGCACCTCAATACGGTCCGTTATCATTACATCAGCGCGACCCGCAAGGAGTTCTTGAAATATTGTTACATTACTATCATGGACAGTTACCTTAGCTTGCTTGATATTATTATCAACAAATCGCTGGTTAGTACCGCCTTTGTTTACAATAACACGTGTATCACGCGTATCAATTTTAGCTAACGAATTGAAGCGCTCTGTATTAGCACAAAGTGTTATTGGTGTTTTCCCCCCTTCAAGATATACATTAGACATTAGTCCTATTTGCTGTCGAAATAATTTTTTAGATATGCCGCTCATCATAATGTCATAGCGCTGACTAAGTAGGTCTTGGCTTAAACTGGCCCAAGTTGAAGGGATAAAGACAGCTTTCACTCCAAGCGATGCTGCTAAGAGTGATGCTAAATCAATATCAACCCCACGACGCAGAGATCCGTCAAAATATGAAAACGGTTCATAATCACCGGTAGTACCAACATAAAGAATTTTTTGAGCTAAAATTCGGTCCAATTTTGACGAGTAAACTTTAGGATTAATAGCGGTGAGCGCTTGAAATAAGGCGGCTTTATCTTCAAGGCTAACAAAAGCAACATTAATCTCCTGAGTAAATAATGAAAAATCGTACTCGCCACTATAATTTGCCACACCTTGAATAATTTTTTGGCCTAATCGAATTAATTCAGGACGAATCTCAGATAAGCTTGGCTCCGTATTATGATCTGCTTGTAATTCATGAGGCAACCCGTGCTCACGCCATTGCTGATGATATTGTCGCTGAATGTTTTTAGCTAATTCAATTTGGACGCGAAAAAAGTGCTCTATATTCTGTGAAACAAGACCTGCTTTTTTAGCCATAGCGAGACTCTTACTGATCACTACCGCCTCACGACTTACATCTTCAATAGCGAGCTTGTTGTGCCATTTATGTAAAGCCACGGCTTTCATATAGCTCAAGCGTATATTCATGTCGGCATAAAGTTTTCTATTTTCGCCCACGTCACAATAAGCAGAGATAGAAAAAATAGAGCATAAAATTAACAAAGAAATTGCGTATAATCGCACAGTGCAAGAGCAAAGAATGGTCATAAAAGGGGTTATTACGATAAATAATGGGCTGCAACAATATCACCTAAAATTGATATTGCAAACAACCTAAAAGTCTCAAAATCAAGTTTATAGAATCAGGTTAATTGAACAACACGCATCAACAACGACACGCATTATTCTGTACTGAAATACTCATATTAAGACTAAAAAACCGATAAGCTCATAGTGCAACAGACTTTCGTCGCAGAGCACGGTTATTTAGTTGATAACCACCGTCGCCTGTCTTGCTAGTGCACAGCATCTAGCGGAAATAACAGCCCATAATATAGTCGTATCATTTACGACGGTGTCCAGTGAAACGGCGACGTGCTCAATCGGGCTAAGCCCAAAACCGGTGCTGCTTGTAACGCACCAGCCATAGCAAACCAAAAGTTCTAACCAATTACACAATAACCCTTTGTCAATGCTAATCATTTCCCCCATTTTTTGGTAACCTACTCGACCGTTTTATATCAGTACTAATCTATTGTGAATCATTTAAATCCCCGTCAAAAAGAATCTGTTTTACACATTGATGGCCCGCTATTGGTTTTAGCAGGGGCGGGGTCAGGTAAAACCAGTGTAATCACCACAAAAATTGCTTACCTCATCGAACAGTGTGGTGTACCGGCGCGCAATATAACGGCTCTCACCTTTACCAATAAAGCGGCAAAAGAGATGAAAGAGCGGGTCGCTAAGCTGGTCCAAGGTAAAGCCGCCAGCGGTTTAACCGTATCGACATTCCACAATCTAGGCCTGAATATCATCCGCAAAGAGCATAAGCATTTGGGTATTCGCCCGGGCTTTTCGATTTTTGATGACGGCGACACCAAATCATTGCTCAAAGACATCATGCACCGCGAACACGATGCCGATGGCGATATGGTGGATATGATCAAACAAGCCATCGGTACCCTCAAAAATGACTTACTCACCCCAGAGCAAGCCATTCAAATGGCACAAACCCCGCAAGAAATGTTGGTGGCTCAAACCTATGCAGGTTACGACCGCAGCCTTAAAGCCTACAACGCGGTGGACTTTGACGACCTGATTCGTGTGCCCACTTTATTATTAATGAACAACCAAGCGGTTCGTGAAAAGTGGCAAAAAAACACACGCTACCTGTTGGTGGATGAATATCAAGACACCAACACTAGCCAATATGAATTGGTTAAAATGCTGGTGGGCCATCATGGTAAATTCACTGTGGTAGGGGATGATGATCAATCTATTTACGCTTGGCGTGGTGCAAAACCTGAAAACCTCAGTTTATTAAAAACCGATTTCCCAAATTTAAAAATCGTCATGCTTGAGCAAAATTATCGCTCAACCGGTTTAATTCTAAACGCTGCCAACCAAGTAATTGAAAATAACCCCCATGAGTTTGTTAAGAAACTATGGTCAGACAAGGGTTATGGCGACCCTATTCGCATCGTGAAATGCAAAAGCGAAGATAACGAAGCCGAACGCATCGCCACTGAAATTATCGAACATCGCTTACGTCATCAAAGTAAGTACCGTGATTACGCGGTTTTGTTTCGTGGTAACCATCAGTCGCGCTTAATGGAAATGAAACTCCAGCAATACCAAGTGCCGTATAAGTTAAGTGGTAGCCAATCGTTCTTTGCTAAAAGTGAAGTAAAAGACATCATGAGTTATTTAAAACTCATTGTGAATCCAACGGATGATGCCGCTTTTTTACGCGTAATTAATATCCCGCGTCGCCAAATTGGCCCATCGACGCTTGAAAAACTCACAGAGTATGCCGGCAAACGCCAACTCAGTTTAATGAGCGCCTCGACCGAGCTAGGCCTTGAACAAATATTACCGCCACTGGCATTAGATAAATTACAGCGCTTTGGTAATTGGATCCAAAATACAACCAAGCGTTGTTATACAGACGACCCTGTTCAATCCATCAAAGAAATGGTCCACGACCTTGATTATGAAGCCTGGTTACACCAAACCAGTAATACGCCAAACATGGCCGAAGCGCGCATGAAAAATGTATGGTTCTTAATTGATAACATTGAGCGCATGCTTACAAAGGCCGAAGAAAATGGCGATGAGATGGATATAGAAGATGCCGTCTCTAAATTAATATTGCGTGACATGCTTGAACAACAAGAGCAAGAAGATGAGCTAGACCAAGTGCAACTTATGACACTGCATGCATCCAAAGGCTTGGAGTTTCCGTACGTTTGGATAATGGGCTTAGAAGAAGAAATACTGCCACACCGCAACAGCATCGAAGCCGATACGGTAGAAGAAGAACGTCGCTTAATGTATGTAGGCATCACACGAGCCAAGAAAAACTTAACACTGACCTTAACTGGCAAACGCAAAAGCTATGGTGAAAGTTTTGAACCAACACCCAGTCGCTTTTTAGAAGAGCTACCCAAAGATGACATACAACGTGAAGGTTTCGGGGAAGCTAACCCTGAACAAACACAAGCGAGAGGCGTATCGGCATTGGCAGGGCTTAAAAACTTAATGAATACTTAACTTTTCCTTCATTAATTTGTCATTAAAAATCCTCAAGTAAAATCATTACATGAGGATTTTTAAACCAAAACCAGTCATTAAGTATTATTTTAGCAATTACTTAGTAGTACTTATTTGTTAGATAGATTTGTAGATGCTTATTTTCCCACAGTGTCTATCGTCAATCTCTTACGCTAACGCCCTTCTTTCTATTTATATATCCCCTACACTTTGCGCGCATTTTATTTCCCACTCAAAAAATAAAAGGACGTATTTGTGTTATTTAATAAACACTCTCTTCAAATAAGTTTACTAGCAAGCGCCATCGCATTAACTGGTTGTGGCAGCTCATCATCGGATTCAGATGATGACAAAGGTCCTGGCGAAGGACGTGCAGGGACAGCATTTAGTGAGCTTACTATGTCTGCCAAAGGCGGTGCATCCGTTTTAGGTGACGGTGGTAATGGTGGCGATATTGATATCTATAAAACCAATAGTGCCACTAAACTAAATATTGTGAAGCAAGGCAATATTGATACGAGTTATATCGTTCCTGCTCAAACACCTGAATTTGGTGTAAATCCTGTTGTTATTGCTGCAACTCAAACGATTACTTTGGTAGAAGATGGCGTATTACCTGAAGCCGGTACTCTTTACATACTTCCTGGTACATCTCGTTTATTTAAATCAAGCGGTGAAAAATTGGTTGGCGATGAAACCCATGAAGTGACAGGTTTAACCGTTAATGCAGGCGCAACACTTTTTTTACCTGTTAATTCAAGCTCTACTGCGTCAAGACTTTACTTTAACAATGACATTCAAAATAATGGTGTTATCACTACCGTCAATGACAGCATCGAGTCTCGTATTGATTTAAGACTAACTGCTGCGGCCTACTATGGTGCAGGTGCTATTAATCTAAAAGGCGATACAAGTAATTACTATCGTCAAAGCGGTGGTGATCTATCTCTTAGTGCATATACCATTATTAATTCTGGCTTAATCAATACTTCTGGCGCAAACAAAAGCAGCGATAATACAACCGGTAACGGTGGTGGTAATGCGGGCACCATTCAATTAAATGCTTCAATATTTATTGAAACAACGGGTGAATTACGTGCCAATGGCGGCCACTCTGATTCTGATAGCGGTACTAATGGCGCTGACATTTCTTTAAATGCCGCCGCTATTGTGAATACCGGTATGATCAATTCAAACTCAGGCAGTGGTAACAACCAAAGCTATAACTCTAATGGCTCTGAAATACAATTAAATGCCGCAAAGTCTATTGTTAATACAGGTATCATCAGCAGTAAAGGTGCCGATGCTGGCGATTCTGGTAATGCTGGTAAAGGTGGTAGCATTGAAATTTACTTAAGTGAAAATGACGAAGTCGCATTCAACCAAAGTATCATCAATACTGGCAGCTTAACGGTTGATGGTGGCTCAATCACTGGTGAGTCAGATGGTAACGCTGGTAACGCTGGCAATATTTCAATTTATACCGAATCACCTGATGAGCGATCAAACGCTCCTGTCGTTTTCGAAATCAGTGGTAACTTGAGCGCTAACGGCGGCTCAACTATTGAAGAAGATTCAAACGCTGGTTTGGGTGGTCAAATTTCTATTGCCAATTATGATAACCCATCCTCTTCTGCTGAAACCTTTATCATTGGTTACAACGAAATCAATGTTAGTGGTGGTAATGGTGTGGATGCAGGTGACGCAGGCAGCATTAGAGTTGACTTCGATGACTTCCGTAAAAAATTACGCAGTGATGCTCGATACGTACCAACAGTAAGTGGCTCAATTTATAACAATGTTGATCTAATCGCCAATGGTGGTAATACAACCGCAGTAGCACAAGCCGCTGGACTAGACCCTATTTATGGTAGCGGTGCTGACGGCGGTAATGTGGTTTTAAATGTCGCTAATTACTCGGCATACCTTCAACCTGGTGCGATCAATATTATCAATGAAGGTAGCATCACCGTTAACGGAGGCAACTCATACAAATCTAGCTCAAGATCAAATGCGAATGGCGGTGAAATCCGTATCTCTGCTGCTCATAAAGTTCAAGTGTCACAACCACTTGCATTAAATGGCGGCAGTGATTTACATACTGCAACAACGGGTGAAAGTGATGATCACGCAGGTTCAAACGCTGGTAGTCTATCTGTTTTCAGCCAATATGAAAACGTATCGATTGACACAACGGTTACCGCTAATGGTGGCACAGGTGAACTTGTAGGTGGTAACGGCGGTTTCTTAAATATGACATCTAAATCAGCTGTGACATTAAATGGTTCTGTTAGCCTTAACGGTGGCAATACAGTAGCAAATGATGCTGATGGCTTTGAAACAGAAGGCGGTGACGCTGGCTATGTTTATGCTGTAGCTGAAAGCATGGATTCACAAGTCAATGCGACGATCACTGCAAATTCAGGTTCTGGGGATAAAGCTGGCGAAGAAAAAGTGATATACGTTGATGCAGACTGTTTAAGCAATAACTGTCAACTGGATATGGGTCCTCGTTAATCTTTTGATTAGCTAAAGCTCAAAAGGGAAGGTTCGCCTTCCCTTTTTATCACCAACGTTAATTAATATAGGGAGTACAATGCGCTATTTTTTATTACTGATGTGTTTTCAATTATCATTTTTATGTCAAGCCGAAAACAACAACTGGTTTCAATACAACCAAACAACACAAACCTATTCTATTGATGCCGAAAACATTCACCCTGCTGCTTTTTTCAAACAGCTTAGTACCCATAGTGGTATTGAAATTCGATTTGATCAACACCTCTCAGTACCTATCAATTATTACACTAAGAACAGCCAGCAATCTCACGTTATTCGCTATTTAGAAAAAGAATTTTCTACTTTGCTTACCTTTAAAAAAAATACAGAAAACCAAGAAATATTAACGCTCATTTCTATTTTGCCTAAAGGAAAATTTACATCATCACGTATGATTAGTGCCGTTGATCCTATTGAAGAGGCCATTAATTTTCAAAATAAGACAATCTCTTCAATCGCTAAATCTGTTTATTTAACACGAATGGATCATTTAGAAACAAAAGTAAGAGAAAACTTAGAACATCAGGCTGAACTCACCATTAGAAAACGTGAGCAACGAATAAACCGTATACGAGAATCAAAACTAAAAAAGAAAGCATTAACACAAACAAGAATGGCTGAGCTAGAAGGATTACGAAACACGGACCCTAAATTATACGCGGCCCAAAAAGCGATTTATTTCCCCAAGAGTATAAAAAAAGAGTAAGTAAGACTTACTCTTTTTAATTATTCATACACTAAGGCTTTGCTTTTAAAATCTCGGCAATGTAAGCAGAACCATGTACCGAAAAATCGCCTAGTAATCCGCTAATAGTTGCCACTAATTGATTAAAACCATCCTCTCCTGCATGTTGATGCACGGTTTGCTCTAATGTATCAATGACACCTAAGTCAGAATATTCAACCTGACTATCTTGAACATATTCATAAGGGAAACTCTCTATCAATATGTCTCCCACATCATCGGCTTTATCCAATGAAACCTTCGCGAACACCTCGATCACATCGCTCTCTTTATAACCTGTAACTGGCTGCTGAACAGTCAACGCCATAATCGTAGGGTGCTGTTGGTTATGATCTTCGTATGCTCGGGTCATAATGGCACTTTGAAAATCTTCTAACACTGTGTGTCGGTTGCTGACCAGCTGAATGGCTTCATTTTGCGCATCCGGAAAACCCAGCTTACTTAATAAACCCACCCAAAGTGTGCTGATGGTGCTATTCCCCGGTACAGGTGTCACGTGATAAGGGTTCGAAAAATCACCAATATAATGCAGCCCCCAGCCCATAAAACGATAACCCCAATAATCGTGCCCCTGCGCAAATGCCAGCTCGGCTAAGCGCTTATATTGATGAATTCGCATCTGTGGATAAGTTTCTTTTAAAAAGCCCCCAAGCGCATAGAGTATCGGAGACTCGTGGTAAAAGGCCATATGAAACGGCGCTTGTGAACCGTACTCTAAATTAGGGTTACCAAAAGGCTGTTTACCAAAACCATATAGTTGACCGTGTGTTGTGCCACTGTCTGTGAATAATCCAATATCATGGCCATGATCAGGCTCATCGTTAGCACTTACTATTACATCCACTGCAGCAACTAAGTCACCCGAAGTGAGCACTTGCAATGGTAAGTGATTCAAATGACCATAATCTTGGAACACGCTGATATCACTAGGGGGCATCGCCGCACCGCTTAATTCGCTACCCGGCATACCTTGTAAGTACAACGCAAACTTGGCATTGGGGTTGATACGAATGGCTTTAACAAAACGCTCAACCACATCTTGTTTGTTACCCGTCGCATTAAATTTTAACGCTTTAGGACGCGGATTATAGTGCCATAGATTTTGTGCCATCCATTTTTCATCATCCGCAAGTAATTCAGCCACCGCTATTTCATTAGCCATCAAGAATTCCGCCAATGTCTCCACTTTAACAGGCCCAGCAGATGCCACTTGACGGCATAGACTGGGCGAGCTCATGGCTAACCAACGTATGGTTACTCCAAGCCCAAAGGTTGGCTGATGACACCGTTAAGACCAATAGGGAAAGCCTTGTTATTATTTTCATATGTACAACCTCGTTTTATATAACACGTACCATACAAACAGCCGCACCAATATGACAAGGGCTCAATCGACAAGACAGGCGAGAAATTAAGACAACAGGCATAAAAAAACCCGCCGTAGCGGGTTTTTTATACAACTAAACGAATTAGTTGCTCATATACTTGATAGCGCTGCTGATCTCTTTATCAGAACAGTCGCTACAGGTGCCTTTAGGTGGCATCAAGTTTAAGCCGTTGATCGCGTTAGCCAGTGTTTTGTTAAAGCCTTTTGCTAGGCGGTCTTTCCAAACACTTTTATCGCCAGTCTTTGGTGCACCCATGGCACCAGAGCCATGGCAAGCAGTACAATAAGTATTATAAACGTCAGCACCAGAACGAGGGCCAGTAGCCGCTGCAACCGCTTTACCGGCCGCCGCACACTCGGTGCCTTCAACACATACCGCGCCCACAGGCGCAATACGCTGTTCGATAGAATCTGTCGCTTTTGCATTCGCTACAGAAACCACTGCACTCAATGCTAAAACCATCATGGAAGTCATTAACTTAGTCACGGTCATCCTCTCTCTGGGCGCCAATTATTAGAATTTGCTGGATTATACTCACAAATGAGGCTGGATAAAAAACCAATGTGCATGATTTTGTAAAAAATCAACGACTTGCATAGACTCAGATCATGTGAATTCGTATGATAGCGCCCCTTGTTACCCTCTAACTCTAGCTTTAAATGCAATTTTTGCATAAATATTAGAGAAGAGTCATCACAAACCGCCCTTAGCTCAGCTGGATAGAGCGGCGCCCTCCGGAGGCGCAGGCCGGAGGTTCGAATCCTCTAGGGCGGGCCAATTTAATATCTTCGCTAGTATCGAAATTCTTTCTAAATTCAACAACGTTCATCTAATGATACCCTCAGCCCTAGCGGGTGAGAACCTCCCGTTCGACTTGAAGCGAGCCTTAGCGAGTGCAAAGCAAGGAGCACCTTTTGCGACTTAATCCTCTAAGTCGGCTATTCACCAACATAGCAAGCCAAGTCCGTTATTACATGACGATTAAAGAGACATCGAGTTAATACGTTTTCGGTTTGTATTCATTCCGATTTATTGTTCTCTTGAAAAAGCACTTATAAATCAATAAGCTGCGCGCCCGATTTCTTATTGTTTTTCTCTTTGAGGTGATTAATGAATCAACAATTATCAGCGAACTTGCTGCTGTGTGGCAGCTTGTTAATGAGCTTATTGGCAAGCCATAGTGCTTTTTCTTCAGAGGCCGCCTGGGTCTTTGCCCATCGCGTAAACAGCCTTGGCGCTGTTAATGCGGCAAGTAATGATGCGGGTATTAACGCCATTGAAATCGATGTGAGCCATCGCGACGATGTGCCCGCTAAAAAAACCTGTGCTGAAACTTGGTGCGCGTATCATGACGGCGACAAAGTCGCGGTTAATTTGTCGACTATTTTAAACGCCGCTGAGGCAAATCCACAAATTGCTGCTGTGTGGTTTGATGTTAAATCAACCACTAAAACGGAAGCCGATTATGCCGCTATTCGTCAAACGGTAAAAACAACCGTTGGCGAAGGGGATGGTAAAATGCGTAAATTCTGGGGTGTTTACCCAGCAACGGAATTAAATACACCTTACGTGACAGAGATTCAGCAGAACCTAATGCAATTAGGCGGTCATGATGAAAATTTGATCATTATCGACATCGATAACAACTCCGATTCCGATGCGGCGAATGCGCAGTGCGCAGCGTGGGGCATTCAGTGTGGCTTGTCTATGGGCGGCCCGCTGGTCGGAACCTTTGGTCTATTTTCTGACATGAAGGCCTTTAATAGCATCAGTGGTGATATTGAGCACATGGCGAATATCAACTCGACCTTTATGTGGACATTTAACTGGAAATCACTGTACGAAGACGACATGGTGCGTTTGTTATTTGGCCATCGTAATTCATGGGAGTATCTTGCCGGTGCGGGATGGCAGTGTGGCCAAGAAGGTAATGGTGTGATTGTGGGTGCAATGACCGGCCTGTATTACGAAAACTTCTGCGAAGATGGCGATCATGGTGATGCGTGTGCTGTGGCGAATCAATCGATTGATAATGGCCCAAATACTCAAGGAAACCGCTACAGTAACGTGAGCGAACCGCGCAATCGATATCAGTCCACATCGCCTTATGATTGTGACAAATACTATTGATATGACCTGCTAAAACGATAAAAGGGGAGTTAGAAGCCATCGCAACTCTTACTGAGTGCTGACGTATTCATAATGGATACTAGCGAATATGATGTCTTTGTTAATGCCCCGTTTTTTATGCGCACAAATGAGGCTGTAGATAAATCTGTGTAACTGCTTATCATCAAAGCCAGAAATGGCTAAGGATAGGCAGCAATGAACAAAGAAGCACTAGAAGCCTTTGCCCGCGAAGCGGCAAAGGGTATTAAAACAGAACAAGACCTTAATGAATTTCGTCAGATGCTCACTAAAGTGACAGTTGAGCGGGCTTTAAATACTGAGCTTGATGAGCACCTTGGTTATGAACGGAATGAAGAATCCTCTAACTCCAATAGCCGCAATGGCACCACCAGTAAAACTTTACGCACCGAAGATGGCCAGTTTCAACTAGATACCCCTAGGGATCGCGAAGGCTCTTTTAATCCTAAATTAGTAAAGAAAAATCAGACTCGGTTTACCTCGATGGACGATAAAATTTTATTTTTATACGCCCAAGGCATGACCACACGAGAAATCGTTAAAACGTTTAAAGAACTGTATAACGCAGATGCCTCTCCAAGCCTAATTTCAAAAGTCACTGATGCGGTCATTGAAGAAGTGATTGAATGGCAATCTCGTGAATTAGATGCGGTGTATCCCATTGTTTATCTTGATTGCATCGTGCTTAAAATTCGTCAGGACAAACAGGTGATCAATAAATCAGTTTACCTTGCCTTAGGCGTCAACATGGAAGGCCACAAGGAGTTATTGGGCATGTGGCTATCTGAAAACGAAGGGGCTAAGTTCTGGCTAAATGTTCTGACTGAGCTGCAGAATCGTGGTGTGAAAGACATTCTCATTGCTTGCGTGGATGGCCTGAAGGGCTTTCCAGATGCTATCAATGCCGTCTATCCAGAAACGCAAATTCAGCTGTGCATCGTGCACATGGTGCGTAACTCAGTGAAGTACGTTCCTTGGAAAGATTACAAAGCCGTCACCGCTGATTTAAAGAAAATTTACCAGGCCGCGACTGAGGAAAGTGCCTTGCAATCACTGTCTGATTTTAGTGAGAAGTGGGATGGTCAATATCCACAAATCAGCCGATCTTGGCGTAATCACTGGGAGAATTTAAATACGCTTTTTAACTATCCTGCTGATATCAGAAAAGCCATTTACACAACCAATGCCATTGAATCTCTGAACAGCGTTATTCGAAAAGCGACGAAAAAACGAAAAGTATTTCCAACAGAAGAGTCGGCTAAAAAAGTGGTTTACCTTGCGGTACGACAAGCTTCGGAAAAGTGGACTATGCCGATAAGAAACTGGAAAACGGCCTTGAACCGATTTATGATCATGTTCGAAGACCGTTTGAAAGATTACATTTAAAACTGGCGGTTACACAGAATGGCTTACATCCTCGCACAAATCAGTTAGCGCAGACCAAATTTTAATCTTCGCTAATATTAACATTCCTCCTGAATTCACATTTCTCATCTAACAAAACAGCGAGGAGCTTGGTAGGCTCGATTCGAAAAGCCCCTGTGACTAAAAATCATTCCCTAAGACAGCTGATCTTTGATCTTCGCTCATATCAACATCGTTTAAACAACCACTCTGTAAACAAGTCATGTTTTAGAGCGTGGACGATAATATCGCTAGAATAAAAGTCAGTATTGTTCATCGTTGATTTTCATCAGGCACAAAAAAACCGCACTCTAAACGAGTGCGGTTTTTTTATTCGCTATCTAATAAAGATTTATTAGAATGCTTGGCGTAGGTAAACAACAGCTACAGTGTCATCACCAGATTCTAGGGTTTTAGTCCCATCATTGTTAACGTCTTTATACGTTTTAGCGCTCACTTGCTCAAGCTCTAAACGAATGTGGAAAGTGTCTGAAAAAGACTGGATGACCTGAGCATAAACATTGCTTTCTAGTTCAGAATCATTGTCATCATCACCGGCACCAAAACCAGCATGAATACTCAAGTCAGGCGATACATTGTACATACCACCTACTGACATGGAGTTACGCTTATCACCAGCCGCATCATCTTTATCAACAGTCTGGTAATTAAAACCTAATTCAAGTTGATCATTAGCACGGTATTTTGCGCCAACGCTTGCCAACGAAGGAGCTGCTACAGTGGTTCCAGTTGCTTCGCTTACAATAGATTTAACATATGCAGCATTAACAGTTACTTGACCAAACGACGCAGCGCCACCAACAGTCACACCAGTAATGCCTGATTCATTGTTCACACGATCGTCTTCACCAATATGAGCCGCAACAGTAAACGTAAATGGGTCAGTACTATAACCACCGCCACCATAGGTATAGTTGATGGTGCTATCGTTTCTGAAGCCGCAGCTTAGTGAACCTGGTAGTTCACAAGCAGTGTAATAATAAGCACCGTAACCGTGACCCTCAGTTTTCATAGCGTTCCAAGCACTGTACTCAAACAACGGCGACCACTGGCTACCGATGGTGATGTTGTGCTTATCTTTAGATAAAGAGATATAACCTTGACGAGTATTGAAAGATCCCGCACCGTCGTTTAATGCATTTACTTCTTGCTCAATGCGGTAACCAGTTGTCCAACCATTAGCATGTTCTTCAGTACCTGAAACAATAAAACGTGATACTACAGGGTTATTCATAGCTAAGTTACGCTCATCATTATTCCCTTGAGGCGAGTTAAAGCCTTGAGCAATAAGACCAGTATTATCACCAGAGAAATACTCTAAACCTAAATCAACAAAGCCAGAGATATTGACACTTGGGGCTGCCATTGAATTGCCTGCAAAAGCAAGACCTGCTACGGCTAAAGCCAACGATGTTTTTTTAAACATATTTTTTCCTTATTATTAAAGTTTAAAAGCCTGCAATGTCTTGCAGAAGCTTGGGACTTTCATGAAAACTCCATGCAAACATACATGAAGTAGAAATTAGTTCAATAATCGGTGCAAAAAGATGTCGATTTTTTACCAAGCTGGCACGACTACTTGACCAATCACGTTAAATTAAGCCAAATAACAAGCATTTATAGAGGAACGATGATACTAATCCACCGGCCTATCGTTTTGCACTTACCAAGACAAAGTGCGCCAAAATCCGGTTTTAAACGCACTTTTCTTATAAAATGTTAACAACATCGATTAAAAAACAATCTAGTCTTTTCATTTATCTTCAGACTCACTTAACAGATACCGTTCGAATACAATGCCCTATGTTTTTACTCGGGATATCTAAGCAATATAAAAAATAAGTAACTTAATTATTTGAGGAAAGCGCAACAAGTTACGACTGAGTATTCACAGTTCCAATACACTAACGTTATTAATGCTGGCAAATTACATATTGCTTAAGCATATTATTTAAAATAGTCAGCGCAGACTGTTTTATTATTCCGATGCAATCGTTTAGCGGTATGCACTTGATGCGCCACCGATGAACAAAAAAAATAAGTATCATTAACTACTTTTTAACACATCTTTGTTCAATGTTTTTCAATGCATTATCTTGCAATTGACGTTCGTCAAACTCGGTGAAGTTACCATCGATTTTAATCAGGGATATGATGCAAATCCATTTTTTATCTAAGCCATAGCGAATCAAATTTTTACTTAAATTAACTAATACTTTTTACTAGGTAAAACAACATAGTAATGAAAAGATATTGTGTGTTGCTCCTAGTAATCAAGAACCATTTTCACACATGCCTAATCATTTTTTTAAGCCATTTTACGCGACTCATCATGCGATTAATGATGCAAATATCAGCATTTATTCAATTAAATCGGTTTCATTGTTTTTCCACTGCGTTGATTTGCTTAATACGTGAAATTAGGTATCCGCGTGAGTAATATCATAGGCTTAACAGATTACATACATTAGGTCATACGCTGTATTAGACCGCTTCTAACCCGTTTATATTAAGGCTGACAACATCAAGCGTCCTAACTGAGCCCTTGTGTGTTGATAGCGCTATCTTTACAATGCGCGCCATCTGCAGGAGAGAGGCTCTTTTATGAGCCCGCCGAAGGCGCAAACTCCCATAAACGCTCAGGCACCCGGACTGCAGAATCTGAAATCGCTAACTGGAGAGCGATTACTCAAACCGATTATGGTTTTGGTAATCCACCGACGGAGCAAATCATCACTCAGGTGTGATGGCTAAACTCTCAGGTAACCGGACAGGGGGAGGGCATTGCAGACATGAGTATTCTGTATGCTATCCCTTGCTTATCTTATTGCTATTACGGCTGAAGCCATGACCGGCGCCCTTGCTGCGGGCCGACGTGATATGGACTTATTTGGCGTTTCTTTAATTGCCTTTCTGACAGCTTTAGGTGGCGGTACGGTGCGGGATATTTTATTGGGCAATTTCCCCGTTAATTGGACCCAGCACCCGCAATACATTTATCTGACCATTGGCGCTGGCTTGTTCACCATTGTGATTGCTAAGTTCGTGCATAAACTGCAGCAATTGTTTTTAGTTTTGGATGCCATCGGTCTGGTCGCATTTACGCTAATCGGTTGCAATGTGGCCCAAGGCCTAGGGTATGAGCCTCCTATTGTGGTTATGGCAGGTATTATCACCGGTATCTTTGGCGGTATCTTGCGTGATTTATTGTGTAATCGCCCACCAGAGGTATTACACAGAGAGTTATACGCAAGCGTGGCTCTGATCGTCGCCTTGATGTATTTACAACTGCAAACCTTAGATATTAGCGAAGACATTATTATGTTGGCTGCATTTAGCGTGGGCCTATTACTGCGCATGTGTGCGTTACGCTGGCACTGGCAGCTACCAACGTTTAGTTATGCCCCTGAGCGTTGGAGAAACGATAATAGTGTTTAAGTATTGATTAAAGCCTATCGCACAACGGTACACGGCCTTTGGCTTAAACCGGTTAAGTTATTGTGTGTGTATTAACAACTTGGTCGATTACTTGACCTCATCTCAATTTTTAAAGGTACGATATGAACGCTGTGTTAGTGGCTGTAATTTTAATGCTTGCTTTAAGCGTGGCGCGATTGCATGTCATGCTGTCGATGATTGTCGCGGCTTTTGTGGGTGGCTGGGTCGCCGGTATGGATGTGGATTCTACCCTTAAAGCCTTCAATGCAGGTATTGGCGGCGGTGCAGGCATCGCTTTAAGTTATGCCTTGTTGGGTGGTTTTGCTGTTGCGATTTCTTTGTCTGGTTTGCCGCACATATTGGCAAAAAAGATTTTGTCTCTTGTTGATCGCAAGCAAAACGCATCTGAGCGAAATACATTTTGGCTACGCAATGGGTTATTGATTGGCTTGATGTTAATCGCTGTTAGCTCACAAAACATTGTGCCCATTCATATCGCATTTATTCCGATTCTTGTACCTCCTTTATTATTGGTTATGACGCGTTTAAATCTAGACCGTCGCTTAGTGGCTTGTGTATTAACGTTTGGTTTGGTGACACCTTATATGTTTTTACCCATAGGGTTTGGCAACATCTATTTAAACGAAATTTTACTGGCAAAAGTCAATAGCGCTGGTCTTGATACGCAGGGCGTTTCTGTTGTCAGTGCGATGATTATTCCGGCTCTTGGTATGTTAGTTGGATTACTGATTGCCGCTTTATTTAGTTACCGTAAACCGCGCCGTTACGAAATCAGTCAACAAAACATAACCACCAAGGACGAACAAACATTTAACCCTAAATCATTATGGGTCGCTGGTGCCGCTATTGTGTTGGCATTTGTCGTTCAGTTATCTGTGGGCTCAATGGTATTGGGCGCGATGGCGGGATTTTTATTGTTCTCGGCTACGGGTGTGATCCACTGGCGTGAATCCGATGGTGTGTTAGTAGATGGTATGAAAATGATGGCATCGATCGGATTTATTATGATCGCAGCATCTGGTTTTTCAGAAGTCATTAAAACCACAGGTCACATCGACAGTTTAGTAAACGGCACCGCTGATTGGCTTGGTAACAACCAAGCGCTCGCTGCGCTATTATTATTGTTAGTCGGCTTGGTGTTGACCATGGGGATTGGTTCGTCGTTTTCGACGATTCCTATTATCGCCGCTATTTATGTGCCTTTGTGTATTCAGTTAGGCTTTAGCCCTTTAGCTATCGTTGCGTTAGTTGGGACAGCGGGTGCATTAGGAGATGCTGGCTCACCCGCCTCAGATTCCACCTTAGGGCCAACCGCAGGTTTAAACGCAGATGGCCAACACAATCACATTAGCGATACGGTTATCCCCACGTTTATTCATTTTAATTTACCGTTATTAGCAGCGGGTTGGGTTGCGGCCATGGTGCTATAAACCATGCAAAAAAAACGGCTTTAACACAAAAGTGTTAAAGCCGTTTAATGGTAAACCCAAGTCGAATTACTTAATCAAAACTGATACTTCACACCAACATGAGCAGACCGAGGTTTGCCCGGACGAAAGCCCATTGGCTGGCCCGCGACCACGTAGTCGTCGTCAAAGACGTTATCAATGGTGCTGTATAAGGTTAGTTCTGGACGTAACTTATAATTCGCGGCTAAATCAAATACCGCATATGCATCTATTTTATCTTCCGCTGCAATAGACCCTTGGCCCGCATTACCGCGCATGTCACTTTGATAAAGTGCCGATACTAATAGCTGCCATTTTTCAGCTTCGATACCTGTTTTAATATTGAGTCGATGAGCCGGTACGTAAGCCAGTTCATCGCCTTTTTCGACCGTTGCGCCTTTTTGTTTAAAAACACCGGACACATCTTGAAAGCTGTTTTCAAATTCTGTTTGAGTAAAGGTATAAGTAACGGTAAGCGGTGTGCGCATTGCGTCGTTTAACTGAAACGCCGTTTTCCAATGACTCTCAACACCGTACACAAACACTTCACCGCCGTTAAATTCGCTGTCTAGCTGCGCGGTGCTACAACCATTACTGGCGTTACACGATTCTTTTAAATTACTGTAATCATTCACATACGCCACGACTTCAATGTTGTTTTGCCCACTAACACGAAAACCAAATTCATAGTTGATGCTTTCTTCTGGATCAATATCACCTTCTTGCCCTGGTGCCGTGGCCACATAGCCTTTATGCACACCAGCCAACACACCAAAGTTTTCACTTAGTTGGGTAAAAATGCCCGCACCTGGTACTAATACACTTTCAGTGGCTTTTTTAACGTCATTGGTTAAATGGTTCGTCAACGTGGTTTCGATAGTTTCGCTGCGTAAGCCCACACTTAAAGTGGTGTCGCCAAGCGACATGTCATTTTTGATATACGCAGCAATTGCGGTCGCTTCTCCCGTATTTTTTGTGCTGGTTTGTAAACTTGATCCACTTGCAGTCACTAAACCATTAACCGTCATATCGTAAGCTTGTTGTGTGTGATTACGCTCAATTTCGTCTTGATGCACACGAAAACCCACTTCAACTTGTTGAGGGATGCCGAATAATTGGCTATCAAGGTTGTAACGGGTTTGAATACCTTGAGAAACAAAGTCGCGGCCGTTGTTGCCAATAAGCAATTGCTCAGCGGCCGTATTACTTAAGCTCTTACCCGTTAACACTTCATAGAAACCTAAATGATTACCTGTATTAGGGTTACGTAAAATCTCTTCAATACTGGCCACATTACTGCCATTAAAACTGTTTAACTTAAACCAATCACGGCTAAATGCATTGCGATACACATCGGTTGTGACTTGGCTGGTGGTCGTAGGTTCTATCACATGAGTAAGTTGAAACTGTGTGTGCTCCCACTGCATGTTGTCCAGTGCACTGGCCGCATATCGGCGATAAGGGTCTGCATCAAAATCATCACGGCTTAAACCCACGTAGGTTTCATGACTGGTTTCATCGGCATAACCTAGTTTCAGGGTGATTCGCTGACGGTATTGATCATTAAAGTCGTAACTGCTTTTTATATTCACGTCGTTACGCTCAAAACCAGTATCGCCATCAAAAGGTCCATCACTGGTGCCTTGAGAATCTAAGTCCTTAAAGCCGTCCGCTGACAACGTTAAACCTTCGATCAAAAAGCCCACATCACCTTGTTGGCCACCGTAATAGGCATTTAAGCGCTGATAGCCAAAGCTGCCTAATTGGGCATCCACTTCGCCACTATTAATGTAAGGAATCGGCCGGCTGACCATATTGAGCGCACCCGCTACAGTGGCTGGGCCATATTGAATAGCAGAGGGGCCTTTGAATACTTCAACCGCACTCATGCGCGACACATTCGGAAAATAATAAGCGGCAGGGGCAGAATAGGGCGCTGGGCCGGTTAATACGCCGTCTTCCATGATCGTGATTTTTTTACTGCGCTCAGCGCTACTGCCACGCATACCAATATTAGGGCGCAAACCATAGCCGTCTTCTTCTTGAATATTGACACCAGGCACTTCATTAAGAATACGATGGATATCCGTGTACTCGAACTGCTCCAATGCGACATCATCAATTAACGTTGCACTGCCTGGTTGAGTTTGAATCTTGTTGGCACCACCCGTTATATAAACTTGATCAAGCTTAACGGCATCGTCAGCGGATACACACAGGGGATAACTCAATAATACCGCGGCCCATTTATTCATTAGAACAACCACTTACAACTAAAATGACAAGGCGCAATTTAAACACAAATACGAATGAATCTACATTGGTTTTAGGTTAAAATTCACTCATTCTATTTTATGAAAGGCTGTTGAAATGGATAACCTTTTTGACTGGCTATTCGACCCCGCCATGCGCACGTTTTATGGCTATTGGGTGAGTACGATTCTCATCATCTTGGTGTGGGCAAGCTTTAAGTGGCACGCGCGCCAAGCTCAGGTGAAAGAGTTCTTCAACACATCCTATTGGTGGAATCACTCAACTCAACAAGATTACTTTTTTCTTGTTTTTAATCGGTTACTGTTTTTAGCCATCGGCATTGCTTGGTTCGCATTTGCCATTGATGTGGCCCAAGTTACCTACCAAGGTTTAACGTTATTTGCACCAGCCAATGAGCCGCAAGCGGCTCAATATTCACTTGGTTTGTTAATCACTTATACCTTAATTTTATTTATCTTAGATGACGGAACCCGGTTTTTATTACATAAAAGCATGCATCAATTTAAATGGTTATGGCGTTTGCACCAAGTGCATCACAGTGCCACGTCACTCACGCCATTTACGACCTATCGCTTGCATCCGCTTGAGTCATTGTTGTATCAATTACGCGCAAGCCTTGTACACGGCCTTTGTGCGGGGGGCGCTTTTTACACACTGGGATTTCAATTAAGTGGCTTAGAGATTTGGGGAGCGAGCCTTTGGGTGATCGTCTTTAATACTCTGGGGGCAAATTTACGTCACAGTCACATACCGCTGCGTTATGGTTGGCTTGAAAAAATATTGATCAGCCCAGCCCAACACCAATTACATCATGGCCTTAAAACCATGAATAAAAACTATGGTTCCTTTTTAGCCTTATGGGATCAACTGAACAGAAGCTGGTTAACGGGCAAGACCACAAACACATTACCTAATTTGCCGCAAAGCCTGTCTCATCAATTGCTCTTAAAGCCATTAAAGTGGAAAGGCGACTCATAAAAAAATCGGCCAAGGCCGATTTTTTTCATCTTCAAATATTTAAAAAGTCTTAGTCGTTATCGCCGCTTGCCGATGCTGGTGTGACAAATCGTGTGGCCTGAATAAAAACTCCTTTTAACGTATCGGTGAATTGTTTGATCGTGTATTGAAATTTACATAGCTCTTCAATATCAGACAATCCAGTAGTACTACTGGCATTATTCGCGAGCGTACTGCAATCTGAAAAAGATGTTCCAGCGGTCACCGCAGTATTTAGCGTGCCTTCAATTGCATTTAGGTTTGCGATAGCGTCATCTATTTGCGTAAGCATATCAGTGGCTAAACCTGCTTCACTTAGTGCAACCAAATAATCATCTAAACCTTGACCATTATCCGCTGTAAAGATTCGCTTCAAACCCTTCAGGTTATTTATTAAATGCTCTTTTGATACGTTTGCAAATTGAGATTCTAATTTCGAGGCATCAAATACGCCCGTGGTTGATTGAGGTAACGCAGCCTTTACTTTTGCATCTTTAATTTGCTTGTCTGCAAAAAACATAGCATCCGTCACTTCGTTAGCCGCCAACTGTAATGTGTCAGCTTCTGAACTCAATTGATAAGCATTCCAGCTATTTTCAAACGTCACAGATTTTGCAGCCAAATTCGCCGTCACCAGTTTTGCGTAATCGCAGCGATCACCTTGAATATTTGCATCGACATTACCCGTTGCTGCAATCCAGTCTTGCATATTTTGATTAGTAGACGTGGTGTTAGTAATCGTACTTGGTGAGAATAAAATATATTCAATAGCGGTCAATTCTTTACGATTATTAATGCTCGATAAACCCGCAGAAGTTTGTGCGTTAGCCGCAATCGCTAAATCAATACTTAATGGGCTGGCTTCTTGCCATGTATAAAAAGAGCTTAAGCCACTTTCAGTATTGGCACTGGGGCCAAATTCCATCGCCTGTAACTGCTCAACCGTTGCCATAGCCGCCAGCCAAGAATTTTGTGCCGTTGTTAAATTAGCTGCGCTATCGATGTCAGCACAATAAGCAATCGTGTCTGTATCCAACTGGGTAAGTTGTGTTTTTAAGTCAGCCACTAACGGTCTTACGCCTTTCACCACCAAGTCGGTTAACATGGTTGAGCAATTAAACGCAGCTGAGTTCCGACCCACACAAGCATCCGATTGCGCAGACGATCCTGAACCGCTCCCACCACCGCAGGCCGTTAATAATAATGCACTGCTCACTACCAATACGCTTTTAAACATCGATATCACCTTAAACATGAAAAGGCCGTACAAGACGGCCTTTAAATTTTAACACTTAATTGGCTAGGTTATTACCAAGCTTTAACCGCTTCGGCATCAAAGCCATAAGCCGTTTGCAGCTTAGTACGGGCCGCTTTTAATTGAACAATGTAAGCATCCGTGTCTGCATCTACAGCTGTTTTTGGTGCAGTACCGATTAAATCGTGTACTGCAATCAAATCAGCTTCTGAGATTTTAGCAATCGGGCTGAACTGCAAGCTCAATGCAAAGCCTTTCATTTCTGACCAGTGCTTAGCGACGGTACTAATATCACCTGTATACGCTTCAACATCTGAAATGGTTGAGTTGATGTAGTGAATAGTCGCTGTTGCGATCACATTTTCCATGGCCGCAAGTGCACGCTCTGCAATTTTAACCAATTCAACATGATAGCCTTCACCCGCAACAGGGTCTGTACCCAAGTTAGCTTGTATCAATTTGCGACCTTCAATGAACGCATCCATTGCTTGCTTGCTGTAATCGGTCGAACCTGTTTTTAGGTCCATCTTGCTTGCATAAACCGCTAAACCAAAGTTGTATTCACCTGCAAATAGATCAACTTGATTATCGCCATTGGCGTCAATCACAGCATTTGCTTTAATCTCAGCATCTGTTTTAGACAAATAATGAGTGGCGGCACCAAAGTAGCCAAAACCTTCATCCCATTGATGTTCTAAAGACGTGTAGGCTTTGCCTTCTTTATCCGCTGTGGTGTTTTGCTTTAACAAGCCTTTGTCTGCTTTCAAGTAATCACGCGCCGCTTGAGAATACGTTACCGCACCAAATAGGAATTTTTGAACAAGCTGGTTTAAATCATGACCATCAGCATTGACATAAGTTGTCGCTGCATTGCCGTCGGTTGCTAAAGTGGCTATCTCATCAAACCATGCTTGGATAAGCGCATCCGGTTTAGCTTGCTCGTCTGCGACGACATCCCAACCAATAAACGCACTCATAGATAAATCGTTATCCGTGCCCGCTATTTTGCCTTTTAAATTCTTTTCACCTGCCGCGTCAAACACATCGCTGTAATTGGCTTGTACAAGGGCTAATGGGGCATCAACAGAAATACTGATATCTGTTACAACACCTGCGCCATATATGTTTGATTCAGCGAGGCTTTCACCACTATCGCTTACACCGGTTGTGTAAATACGGTTAAGGTTTGCTAGCGCTTCTGCTTTCGTGCCTACGTTATTAACCTGCAAAGCATCAGACGCGATAAAGCTTTTTAGTTCACCAATCAAAAGCTGACGAGCTTGTTGGCCTGTATAGCTAACGGACGACTCTCCGCTGTTTAATTTACTAGGGAAGGTATAAGTATCAGAAGTCTTATCATCTGAATCGGAACTACTGCCACAAGCAGCCAGCATACCCATCGCGGTTACAAGCGCAGCACCTTTAATTAATTTCATTTCGATACCTGTTTGATCGTGTTAAGAACTGTAAAGAGAATCATAATCAATTAGTATTAGACTAGCAATACAAATGAAATGTATTCCTATTATTATTGAGGGATATCTTGGAACTTATACGCCATAATTTCATCTATTTGCCATTGAAGTTCGGGCGCCTTGGCCGCATATTGTCTTCAAGTTCACAAAGGACAACTTAACGATGATGCGCATACTTTTATTTTTAGCCACTAACCTTGCAGTGATACTGGTCGCCAGTGTCACCTTAAGCTTGTTAGGCGTCGGCGGCTATATGACCAGCCAAGGGTTGGATTACAGCAACCTGTTTATTTTCTGCCTAGTGTTTGGTATGGCGGGTTCTGTGGTGTCTCTGCTTATTTCTAAGTGGATGGCAAAGCGCAGCATGAGGGTTCAAGTAATCGAGCAAGCCAGCAACGCTGATGAACAATGGTTGCTTAGTACAGTAAAAGAGCTTGCACAAAAAGCCCGTATTGGCATGCCTGAAGTGGGTATTTTTGCTAGCCCACAGGCCAACGCATTTGCCACCGGCTGGAACCGTAATAATGCCCTTGTGGCGGTGAGCACTGGTTTGTTAAATAAAATGAGCCGTGAAGAAGTAAAAGCCGTTTTGGGGCACGAGATTGGCCACGTTGCCAACGGCGACATGATTACGCTTACACTGATCCAAGGTGTCGTGAACGCCTTTGTTATGTTCTTTGCTCGCATCATTGGTAACTTTGTAGATAAAGCCGTACTCAAAAATGACAGTGGACGCCCTGGCTTTGGGTTTTATATCGCAACCTTTGTAGCGGAAATGATTTTGGGCATTTTAGCCAGTACGATTGTGTATTGGTTCAGTCGCCGCCGTGAATACCGTGCCGACATTGCCGGTGCCGAGCTGGTCAGCCCTGCGGCCATGGTAAGCGCACTTGCTCGCTTGCAAGATGAATACAATCAGCCAAGTGACATGCCAGATGAAATGGTGGCGTTTGGTATCAGTGGTGAATTAAAGAATGCATTAGGCGGCTTATTCATGAGTCACCCTCCGCTAGATAAGCGTATTGCTGCGTTAAAGCAGCGCTACGCAGGGTAATCAAACTAAAAAGAGCCCAATTGGGCTCTTTTTAGTTTTTTAGTTGGATTGCTTACAAACTAACCCAAAATCTAAATCTAAAATATCTCTAGTAGACACTCTTTTTAACACATGGGTATCGATATTATAAATACCCGTTCCTACCAAGTATTTCCCGCTGCCCTTATTCTTTAACTTTAAATCACCCTCTGCAAGTAAATGATTTTGAATATCCGCTAAATTTACGATCTGCATATTATCATCTAAATCTTGGCATAATTTCGATAAATTCAGATAATTATTTTTAAAATCCCCACCATATTTAGTTACTGAATCACTTATGGTTTTTAAGCCTTCGCTATCTATAACATTGAATTGTGCGGTTTCACTTGCCAATGAAGTTGCGTTAGTATAAAACGTTTTGCTGTCTCTTTTTACCAATGTATCATTGGTATAAAAGGATGCTAATTTTATTTCTTTAGATTGCACTTGATCATTTAACGAATTAGATACCCTAATGAATACCCTACTATCAGGTTCGGACTTGAACTTAACAAACGCTTTTGATTCTGATTCTTTATAGCTAATTCTAGCATCAATATTACCTAAACCAACTATTTCTACTTTTACATTATTATCAACTTCTTTATTTGTATTAAAAAGATCGATTTCATAAAGCCTGCCATTTATTTGCTTAATATCAAATATTAATGCGGGTAATTCTTCTTTGTTATAACTATCTTCCAACATCAAGCTGTAAATATGTTTATTATAATAATCAGGATAACCATACGTAAAATGACCACCATGAGCATAGCCATGAGCATGACCTATTTCATGTAAAGCAGTATTATATAAACCCGCCTTAAAGTTATCTATATGATCTAACGCTCGTATGCCGACATAGCCATTAACAGTTGTACTGCTATTTGTAGGCGCAGACCACGTCCCAGCACCAACACCCTGCCAACCTATTGCTTTGTTTTTAAGTCTTCCCATATTAAAATCACGGCCTTGCTGAGTTATAACAAAGAAATACTTAAGTAAATGATGGTTCATTTCAGATGAAGGTTTGCATGAAAGTGAATTAACGCAACCTTTTCCGTTTGGTAAAACCACTCTATTTAAATATCTTTGTCCATATGCATAATCTGTAAGCGTTGGAAGAAAATGCTTAGAATTCATAAAATATTTAATATTTGCTAAAAGCGCACCTAATATTTTACTTTCTGTTTTTGTTGGATAATCGGTACAGCTCCATTTATTAGGATTATCTGATTTAGCATCTGCACATGACTTACCCCATGTTGAACGAGAAAAAGACAAATTTGGAGAGAATAAAATAGATGTCTCAACATATTCAGTAATATTATTTTTTGATACATCAAGTATATTTTTTGTATAAGGTGATATTGGAGATAAAAATTTTAATTTATAATAGTTACCACTACTTTGTCTCACTAAAATAGATTTAAAATATCTATTCGTATAGTTCTCTAAAACAAAATCCCCAGATTTATCGTAAGACACCCTTACATCATTAACATTATATCTATCACTGTGGGTTATATTAATGTTTGAACTGGATATTTTATTGACTGTTTCATATTTAATACGAGACGAGTTCATTTTAATATGATTTGAAGCAGATATATCATCATCTTGCTTTCTTTTTAATGATTTATAAAAGATAGGGCTACCATCTTTTTTATATGCCCTTGCCATAGCCATTTCAATTGGATCATCTTCAGGTAAATTATCTTCGACTGGATTATCTTCGACTGGATTATCTTCAACTGGATTATCTTCAACTGGATTATCTTCGACTGGATTATCTTCGGCTGGATTATCTTCGGCTGGATTATCCTCAATCTCATCTTGGATTGACTCATCTATAATCTCATCTTCTAGTGTTTCTTCAATAATATCGTTTTCGTTTATTATCTTTGGTGATTCGTTAGACGTCTCATCTGATCCTCCGCACCCTGTTAGTGCAATTATTGCAATTATTGCAATTAGGCATACATTTTTTATTAATATTTTCATTGTGTAAGCTTTACTTATTAAGTCGTTTAATATTTAGCAAAATTTGACTAAAAATAGTCTTTTATCTCACCACCTGTCGGGACTATAAATCTTGAATTTTCAAGATAATGTGATTCCAAACCCCATTTGGCTCAAATAACAAACGCTTGGCACCAACTGACAACAATGTCCCATTTTTTTAGCACCAAAAAACAACCTTAAATACACGAAAAGACAACAAGAAAGATAATTTTCTCTATATCATTGAACGTTCAAAATAAAACAGAGTATTTTACTGTTAACAGCAATGAAGTTGATACATGCATGAATAGAAATGAGAATGATCTCGATAACAGGCCTAAAAAGAACTATATAACTGTTAACGAATTCAAATTAATGAAACGCTATTTTGATGAAAAAGGCATTAAATACCCATATATCGATACAAATCTGAAATACATTCCAGCCTCGACATTAATACATGCATGGGAATCAATACTAAACAAGAATGAGTCAATACTACTTCCCTGTAAAATTGGTTTACACACTCATATTTCTGATTATGGCGTTATTGGATCAATATTGAGTAATTGCTATACCCTTGGGGAATCTCTGTCACGAGCAATAAGATACGAACTTCTTATGACGGACCTAATACTGATATCAACCGAAGTAGGCGAACGATATTGTAAAATTATTATTAATGATAATAAGCAATTTAGTCAAAAAGAGATCCTGCCTATTTTATTAAAATATATTTCTGGTTTTATTAGTATTTGTAGATATGTTTTAAACTCATTTGATCATGACAAAATTGAAATTTCAAAAATTGAACTTAAATTTGTTCCAACAAAAGAAGATCAAGTTGCAATGTGCAACTTGTTAAATACCAATATAGAATTCAATTGCTCTAATAATGCACTTATTATTCCGACATCAATACTGTCGTTAAAAACGAACAACCCTGACCCAGAATTACTGAACTACAGTATATATCTTGCAAAAAATAGAATGAATGAAATAAAAAATGGCCGTTATTCCGAACAATTATCACATCTTCTTTCAAAGACTGAAAAACCTAGAAGATTAAAAATTTCAGTTGCATGTGATTACTTTGAAATAAGCAGCAGTAAGTTAAGGAGACGGCTTGCATTAGAGGGGACTTCATACAACGAAATAATTGACACCTATTTAAAACAAGAGTCGAAGCGATTAGCTAAGTATAAACTCACAGCAACAAAAATTAGTGAAGAGCTTGGTTACTCTAACTTAAGTTCATTTTCTAAAGCGTTTAAAAGATGGAATGGTCATACCTTTGATAAATTTATAAAAGAAAGCATAGACTAATCACCAATCACACTTTTATTTCGACCATTTTCTTTTGCTTGATAAAGTGCTTTATCAGCCCGTTCAAATACTTGCTCATGAGTCATACCTTCACTAAAACTCGCAACACCACATGACAGCGTAATTTGAACTCTTTCCCCTTTAAAATGAAACGGACAATTTTCGACTTGTTGTCGAATTTTTTCAGATACTTGATAAGCTGATTTTATATCGGTGTTCGGCAAAATCACCACAAACTCTTCACCACCGTAACGTGCTAATAAGTCGGTTTGACGGGTGCCTTTTTTCACTTGGCGACTTATCAATTGCAGCACTTTATCTCCCGCTTGGTGGCCGTAGCTGTCATTAATATTTTTGAATTTATCCACATCACACACAATCAAGCTAAGCTCACCACCGTAACGCACAAATCGTTGATGCTCTTTTACAATATACGCATCGTACGCACCTCGATTAGGTAATTTGGTCAGGCTATCGACCATGGCTTTTGCTTGGCTTTTGTTGAGCTGCGTTTTTGCCGTCTCAAGCTCGCCTTCCATTTTCATTAAGCGATCGCTTAACTCATTGATGTGTTGCTCAAACGTTTTTTCACGATTTTGTTGTTCATGCTTAAATATGTCCAACGTAGCAAACACACGGTCTAATTGCTGGCTGACCGAACCTTTTAAGTTTTGGGGACTGTCTGTGCCCTCTTTGAGGACTTGTTTTAAGTCATCAAGGTGTCCGCGCATTTTGTCGTCAAAGTCTTTTGACGCGGATTTAAAACCTTGCTCTAAACTTTGCCCCTGAGACAACCAATTTTGTAGCTCGCTTAAGCGCTCGTTTAAGCTTTTTAAGAAGGTATCAAATTCTTCTTGCTCTGTGCCTAGGGCACTAATAACCAGTTCAGCTAATACCTCTAGGGCAGGCACAATTTCATAAAGGTTTAACCCTTCTTGTACCTTGCCTAATAAGTGTATGGCTCTTGGTTGTTCGGTATTGGGCAGCGTTAACTTAGGAATGAGGCTTTCGAGTACTTTGCTGGTTTCGGAGGTGATGCTGAGCAGGCCTTTTTCGGCGGCTTCTGGAATATGGTATGACGATTCATCATCGTTATTGTCATGAGTATCATCACGATCAACGATGGGTGTGCTTTGCTCTTTATTAAATAAACGGCTAAAAAAGCCACTGGTTTGGCTCATGTCTTGAGTCGAGCCAGTGTTGGCAAGTGCCTCAGCCCATTGAGCAATAACACTGGTAAAGGCGAGTAGTAAATCTACTTTATCCGTTTGACGAACTTGTTTACGCACTTTCGTCAGCTCACCCATAAGCTGCTTGGGCAGTTGGTGGGTGGTTTCGATATCAATTAGGGTTTGGGTAATTTGGCCTTGAAAGCTTTCTTGGCGCGCTTGCCAGCGTTCAAAACCGGACTCTATTTGCTCAAGAATACGCGACAAGCCTGACAGCTGATCGGTACGCAATAGGTCTCGTATGGACTCTAGCTGACTGTCCATGTCCGCATCTCGACCCTCGGCCGTGATCGATAAGCGAATAATGGCCCGACGCAGCTGGCCTATGCTGTCTTCAAAGCTCTGCTCGAGTTTTTCATTTTCATCAATGAGATTAAGGTATTTATTCTTCCAACGATCGCTATCTGTGCTCATAGCTTCCCCCTTATTTGATTAGTATAGGGGAGGATTTCAAGCTTGCTGCATTGAAGATGCGCAATCATCAATTGTATGTTTAAACTGGTAATATCACGACAACAAAGTGGGGAGTGGACTACTGAATATTAGCTGGGGTATTCGATTTCCATCGCAATGGGGAGGTGATCAGACACAGGGATATCTAATACACCCACCTGCCTAACGTTTACGCTGTCACTGACCAATATATGGTCTAAACCACGTAAGGGTTTCCAGCTAGGGAAAGTTTGTAGGCCTTCAACCACGGGCTGCAATGGTAAGTCTTTTAATGGGCTTACGTTTAACAGCCGCTCAGCATGCGTATTCATATCGCCCATCAGCACCACATGCTGGTGAGCCCCTATTAAGTTGCAAATGTGCCTCAATTGACGGTTTTGTGCGCCATTGCTTAACGCAAGGTGCATCACCACGACAAGTAAGCAATTTGGCCCTTCTCCGAAATATAAAAAGATCGCCCCACGCCCAGGCAAAATGCCCGGTAGTTTGTGGCGTTCAACTTTGGTGGGTTTGCTACGACAAAGTACACCATTGCTGTGTTGGGCGACTGGCCCTAAATTTCGATTAAGTTGCTGAAACCAAAACGGGAATCCTGCTTTGCGCGCCAGAAATTCAATTTGATTAATAAAGCCAGAGCGAAAACTGCCGCCATCTGCTTCTTGAATGGCCACAAAGTCAAAATACGACATGGTTTGTGCCATTCGCATCAACGCTAACTTTCGTTTATTAATGGGTAAAAAGTGCTGCCAGCTTTTGGTGAGGTAGTGATGATAACTGCCGGTTTCAATACCGACTTGGATATTAAAACTCAGCAGCTTTAAGCAGCTAGGGTTCGTTGTTTCAAAATCTGATAGTTGTAAACAACACAAAGGTTTTGCCGCTGAACCCTGTTTTATCATGGTTATTTTTTCAATGCTTTACGTTCTTGTTCGATTAAAAAGTTCACAACATCAAAGACTTTTTCTTCGCCACCCGCCGAGCTCGCATTGACCATATATTTGCCATTCACAATGACAGCTGGCACACCGCTAATGGCCCATGTGCGTACCATTTCATCGGCCTTTTTCAACTGACGACGCACACCAAAAGAGTCATCGTATTTGTCAAAATCTGCTTCGCTTACGCCATATTTAGCAAGCAGCGCTTTTTGATCGTCTTTATCTAGCAGAGGATTACGCTGCTTATGAATGGCATCAAAAATTGGCTGGTGTACTTTTTCATTTACTTTTAGTGCATGCGTTAGGTAAAACAATTCTGCGTGAATTTTCCACTGACGGCTAAATTGCGCAGGCACTTGGTAAAAATCAACATCCGCTTGGATAAATTTTTTCCATGCATTAACCGTTGGTTCGAAGTGGTTACAGTGGCCACAGCCATACCAGAATACTTCAACTACTTCTATTTTTTCTGGGTTACGAGGCAACGTAGTGTTAGCCAACACATTATAATGTTTGCCCGCTACATATTGGTCTGCCTGACTAAATACCGCTGTCGCCATAAGCAAAGCTGTAAGGGCAAGGTTGCGCAATTTCATATACAAGTCCTTGGTGGTGTTAAATTCGAGTTATAGGTATCTGGCGCTAAGCCTAATAGGAGAGAGGGTTTTGAACAAGAGCTTGAGGTTAAGTTCCGCTGATTTCTTTTTTATAAGTCACAAAATGCGGCATAAACCCACTGTTGCGCCATCATTTTGGATAAGGCGTAATCGAATCGAACTCAAGGTTATGACAGGGTAAGAGACTAATTTTATTGTCAAAAGCGTTATGCTTTAGGAAGCCACTTGTTCAGTATGTGGGCTAACTGCTCTGGGTCCACCGGTTTAGATATATAGTCATTCATGCCGGCCGCTATGCATTTTTCTCGATCCCCCTTAATCACGTTAGCCGTCATGGCAATAATCGGAATACCGTGATTAAGTACCTTCGAATTAGGATCACGGATCAAACCACAGGCTTCAAAGCCCCCCATTACTGGCATTTGGCAATCCATAAGAACAAGGTCATAAACTGTGCTCTCAAGCTTATCTAACGAAATTTTGCCATTGTCAGCTAATTCAACGTCGACACCGAAATCTTCTAACTGACACTGAGCCACCATTTGGTTGATCGCATTGTCCTCTACCACCAGCACTTTACCTGAGAACTGTGGTAATGCTTGGACATCAAAATCACGGTTACTGGTAGCATTGCCTTCTCTCAACTGGCTATTTTCTGCGCTTAATAATGGTTTAGGGGGCTTACTATTCGCTAAACTCAAGGTAAACCAGAACGTGGAGCCTTGACCTAGGGTGCTGTTCACACCAATGCCTCCACCCATTAATTCGACCAATTGCTTGCTAATGGCTAACCCAAGTCCTGTGCCGCCATAGCGGCGGGTGGTTGATCCGTCGGCTTGGCTGAATCGATCAAACAGTGTGCGCTGTTGCTCTTCACTTAAGCCGATCCCGCTATCGCTAATTTCAATTGATAACAAAACCTGATCATTCTCTTTTGGTTGCAGGTTATATGAGACCTTAATTTCACCTTCCGCAGTAAATTTAATGGCATTACCGATAAGATTAATCAGTATCTGACGGATTCGTCCTGCATCAGCATGTAACCAATATTGATCATCGCCATGCTCTGGGCATGTTAATAACAACCCTTTTTCTTCTGTGCGAAATCTCATTACGGCCATTAAGTCATTCATTAATTGATTAACATCAAAATCCAAAGGTTCCAATTCGAGCTTACCCGCTTCTACTTTAGAAAAGTCTAATATGCCATTAATGATACTTAATAAAGATTCTGCACTGGACTTAACCGTTTTCGCAAAATTATGTTGCTGTTTGTTTAATTGGGTGCGCAACAGGAGATTAGTCATACCAATGACGCCATTCATAGGTGTGCGAATTTCATGGCTCATATTTGCAAGGAATTCGCTTTTTGCTTCGTTAGCCACTTCTGCTTTTTTAACCGCATACTCTAATTTTTCAATGGATTGCTTACGATCAGTAATGTCGTAATTAATCCCAATCATTCGCACGGCTTGGCCATTTTTATCTCGTTGCACTTGAGCATTGGCTTTAATATAGCGAACGTCACCAGAGGGCCATATCACTCTAAAATCAATATCAAAATCTTTCTCATTGTTTAATGCCAATTGAATAGCCGTATCACAATATTCTAAATCATCAGGGTGTAAACCATTCTGCCAAGCGTCATATGCGCCGTTAAATTGATCTTCACTTGTGCCGTACAAGGTATACATCCATTTATCCCAAATAAGTGTGTTTTCTTTGATGTAGTAATCCCAAACCCCAATGCCTGCAGAATCCGTTGCTAATGATAAACGATTATTTAATATGCCTATTTTGTTGCCTAATGCATGAGAAGCGCTTTGAAAATTAGCAACTAGCTTTGCCACTTCTTCTATGTTTGTTTGTGGCCAAATAATTTTTTTATCATTTTCAATTTGATTAGGTAAATCGGCTGAAATACGGGCCAATATTTGAAGAGGTTTCGTAAGTGTTCTACTTAATGCAAACGCAATGAACAACATTGGTATAAATAAAATCGCAACGGCGATTAATCCGTTAATGGCCGAAGTATAAAGCGCTGCCTGCATAGGCGCTAACGGATATTCCACGTGTAGCGACCAATTGGTTTTTGCAATAGGTCGACTAGAAAAGTACGACGAATTTTTCCAAATTTTCATGATAGAAATATTACTCGCCGCCCCAGGTACATGCAGGTAGACATTTTCTAAATCTGTATTTATTTTACTGCCGGTAAATAATGTGGATTTTTGTAATGATTTTCGATTGGGGTCATTCGAAATAATTATGTTGTCATTACTATCGAGCAATGTAATTAATAATAAATCTTTAGAGCCATACACGCTTAAGTTCTTTTTTACCTGCTGTAAATTAACTGCACCAAGTGCAAAGTGAGAAAGCGTGTTGCCTTTCATAACTGGTGCAGAAACAGTAATAATGGGTTCATATGTTCCACCACGTCCCATAAACACATCGCTGACAACAGGTTCACCATAGGCGGCTAACGTTTTAAAATATGGGCGGTCGGAAAAATTAAGTCCTATTGTGGATTCACCACGTGAATTAATATTTGGATAAAATGCAACAGTGATGGCTTCTTCATTGGCAATATAGACATTAATAAAATCTGGAAACAAATTTTTGATTCGAGCCAGTTCTTCTTGGGTATCTTGTGAAGGCTGCAGACCAAAACTATCTGGCAGTTGTGCAATTGTGGTTACCGCTCTTAAATAACGATTCACCCAAAGCGATATTTCATTTTCAAGCTGTCGCGCTTCTGCCTGCACATTCACAACAGCCTGCTGATTAAGCACTACGTTTTCTCGGTAATTATGAAACAGCAGTAAGGAAAGGGTAGGAATCATCAAAAAAGCGGCAATAACATTGAAGATCATATTTTTATAATTATAAACGCAGGATATATGTTTGCTCTGTTTGCGAATGGCAGGAATATATAAAATTAAGCTTGCAATTAAGGTATTGAATAAACCATTAATCGATTGTTTGAGTACGATCACCAAGACCGATTGGGCGCCTAAACCCATAACGACACCATAAAAAATGACCACTAAAATAGAACCTAATGAAAGCCAATAAAAGGCATCTATCATGACTAAATTAGTATGCCCTCGGCGTAAAGCGACACCAACCCAAACCGCTTCTATGGCAAAAATAATAATTGCATAAGGGTGGTTCCATAAAAAGAATGTATAACTGGCAACAATGATCGATACCAACAACCCCCAACCACTGCCTAAAATCACAATAGCAATAAGGCTGAAAATACTACCAAAGATAAAGGCGACGCCATAAGCAATGGGTAACGCTAGGTAGTTACCGGCATAACCCAAGGCCATTAGGAGGAGTGCTGTGAATATTACTTTAGGAGCAATCGTTATGTGCATACAGGCTCAAATGGTCGAGATAAGCATCAATTTACTTATGATCCGATTCTCAGGCGTGGATCAAATACTGGAATGACAAACGTAGGCTATCGGCTAATTCCTTAAAGGTAAGACTAGACGCTATTTATAGTAACTGCATGAGAAGTACAAAAGAGATCGATTTGGGATGCAAAATAGAATGTAAAAAGGAAACACTGCGAGGTTAAGAGCGCTTCAGTAAGCTATTTCGTATAAAAACGTTAAGTGAGTGCAATAAATATTTTTTAGGCATAAAAAAAGGTGGCCTAGGCCACCTCAGACTGCTGATAAACCCCAGTGTTTTCACTGGGGTTTATTCATTTCAGGGCAATTTAAGCGCCTCCTTGCTCAATTTATTCTCACCTCATATATCTCAATTTAATATTCCACCCACACTTATCGAGCTTTAGTTTGGCCTGATAAGGCTTTTCTGACAGGCATTTTTAATGCAAAGCGCTTTACGCTGCCATTAATGCGATCTTTTTCATATTTTGCGCAGCGGCCGTCATTAAGCACTGCATTTGCACTTTGTGTTTGCCTCGAAATTGCGCGTAGCGATAGCCGTGTAATTGTTTGGCATCTGCAAAACTTCTTTCCACCGTTTCCTTTCGCCTTGCGTAAAGTAGTTTGCCTTTGTCTGTTAAGCGGTGTTCGTTGATTCTATCCTTGCTGCCTTCCCAAACATGCCGCGTGATCACTTTTGTGTGATTTTGACTGTTGATACAGCGCGTTAAGTCTGGGCAGTGTTGGCATGCGTTTGCGTCGCTATGATATTGGCGATAGCCTTCTCGAGTGGTGGTGCGATAAAAAACATTCTGTCCTTGTGGGCAGGTGTAGAGATCTTGTGTTTCATCGTAAACGTATTGGTTTTTGTAGAAATACCCTTTTTTATGCGTGGGTCGTCTGTAGCCCATGACACCATAAAGGTTTCTATCTTCGATGCCTTTGCATAACGCTGCGGTAAAATACCCAGCATCCAAACCCACATGCTGAAGATTAAATCCAAAACGTTGCACCTGTCTGTCGAGTCTTGCTAGATACGGGACACTGTCGTGAACATTACCCGCTGTGACGTGTACGTCGGTAATGATGTTGCAGCGTGCATCAACTGTGCGATGGTCTAAATAGAAAAACCCCTTTGGCTTGTTATCACGCACCATGTAGCCACTGTCTTTGTCTGTGGTGCTTTGTTTGATGTCTCTCGATTTATTGGGCGTCTCTGACCGCGACGCCAAGGGCTTTTTTCCGTGATCTAGCCTGTCTTGCTCAACCGCTTTATCCAGCTCATCCATATACGCTTGGCGTTCAGCTTGTGCTTGCACTTTAATGTGCTTGTTTTTATTGGCGTTGGCTTTCAAATGAGTAGAGTCGGTATAAAGGGTGGTTCCGCCCACCAGCTTCTTCTTCATGGCTTGCAGCACGATTTCATCAAAAATCTGCTGATAGACATCGGATTCTTTAAACCGTCGAATACGGTTTTGGCTTAAGGTGGAGGCATCGGGAATCTTGTCGGTTAACCCAAGACCTAAAAACCACCGATAGGCCACGTTAACCTGAACCTCGCGGATTAATTGGCGCTCGCTGCGCACGCCAAATAAATAGCCGATGAATAATAATTTGAACATCAAAGTGGGATCTAACGCCGGTCGGCCGTTATTGGGGCTATAAAAGTCTTTGACTAAATCGTGAATAAAACTGAAATCCACTTTCTGCTCAATCTTGCGCAGAAGATGGTCATTAGGCACAAGCTCGTCAATGGAAACGAACTCAAGTTGCGACTGTGTTTGGGGGCGGTCATTTAGCATGGCCCTATTATAAAAAATCCTCACCTAAAAAGGCGAGGACTTTGTCAGCAGTCTGAGGTGGCCTAGGCCACCTTTTTTGTTTACATCTTAAGGCTAGTGAAGGCCTTGGATGTAAGCAGCAACAGCCGCGACTTCTTTGTTCGACATACGGCCGGCAATATCACGCATAACCGCACTTGCATCATTGTTACGCTTATCTTCTTGGAAGCTTACCAACTGGGCTTTGATGTAGTCGCCATGCTGGCCACCAAGAGCAGGGAAACCTGCGGCTTCCATACCATCACCATTAGGGCCATGACACGCTAAACAAGCCGGTACGCCTGTGGCTAGGTTGCCTGCACGGTAAATTTTCTCACCAAGTGCGACTTTATCTTTTGCCGCATAACCCACGGTGCGCTTGTTACCTGCGAAGTACGCAGCTAAATCCGCCATTTGCTCATCGCTAAGGGCCGCAACTTGGCCTTTCATGATGGCGTTATCACGCGCTCCGCTTTTTGAACTCCATTAATTGCTTTAGGATGTATTTTTCACCAAGACCTGCGATCTTAGGGAAGCTTGCTGCTGCACTGTTGCCGCCTTGGCCGTGACAAGCCGCACATGCACCAGCGATTTTTTTACCCGCTTGGGCATCGCCTGCTTGTGCGCCTGCAACTAAACCCAAAGACAACATCAAGCTAATTGCCAAGTTTTTCATGAATCACTACCTTAAATACGAATGAAATTAGTTTATTTCGCTTTGCTCATATATACGATCAAAGCTTTAAATTGTTCAGCTGAGCAATCCATACATAGACCCTTTGGCGGCATAGCACCCTTACCTTGGATGACACTTTTCACGAGCGCATCGATGCCTGTCGCCATTCTAGGCTGCCAAGCAGCAGAATCAAACGCTTTTGGGGCTCCAGCAACACCTACTGCGTGGCAAGCGGCGCAAGCTTGGTTATACTTAGCCTCAACGTCAAACGCTTGGGTAGATGCTGACAAAATAAGTGCAGCTGTTAATCCTAGTATCTTTTTCATGGCTCTCTCTCTCCGTGCCAATATTAAGTTTGGCTTGCAGGTCCACATAAAATTTGTGGCATTATAACCAAAGTTAACCCACTTACAACTTGACCCATAGCAGTAAAGGCCTCATGAACCCAGTTCAGATCAATTTTCAAAAGGCGCATTTCATCACCAGCGCCCCTAGTTTAAAGCAATGTCCAGATGATTCTGGGGTTGAAGTGGCGTTCGCTGGCCGCTCCAATGCTGGCAAGTCCAGTGCTCTTAATACTTTAGCTCAACAAAATAAATTGGCACGTACCAGTAAAACACCTGGTCGTACGCAATTGATCAACTTTTTCGAAATCGAACCGGATATCCGCATTGTGGATCTACCCGGTTATGGTTTTGCCAAAGTGCCCGATCGCATGAAACGCGAGTGGCAGAAAAACATGTCGGAATATTTAGAAGCTCGCCAAAGTCTAAAGGCATTGGTATTGGTAATGGATATTCGTCACCCGCTCACTGAATTTGACGTCATGATGTGCGATTGGGCCGTTGAAGCACAAATGCCGGTACACATTTTACTTACTAAGTCTGACAAGCTAAAAAGGGGGCCGGCACAAAATACACGCTTGCAGGTGAAAAAGTCGATGGCCTACATGGGTGACCTGCTAACGGTTCAAACCTTTTCGTCACTTAAAAAAGAAGGCAACGATGTGCTACAAAAACAAGTGAGTACCTTCTTATTGCCAAATCAACCAAGCGAAGTCACCGCTGATTAAAATGATGCGCTCAACTGGGCGCCTAGGGCCACCTGGGTGCCTGCTGTGTATTCAAGGCGTGAACGCTGGCCATTCAATGTAAACGTCTGTGTTGGCTGTTGTACGATGGCCACATCAACAAATGGACGCACCTGCATTTGATTCATCACATCCCATAAATATTCAACGGTAAAGCTGACTCTTGATTGGCTGCCGTAATCCACTTCATTTTGCACTTGCGTCGAGTAAGCCGAATAACTGAGCATGTAATCAACCGATAACGTACCCATAATTTGATGGTGCAGTTGAAGCGGCATCACGCTGCCAAAGCTTGCGCCAAACGAAATAGGGGCTGATACTTTCTCGCCGTTCACTTTGTCTGATAACGCGGCAGATGTGTAAGCTCGGCCCATCCAATGGGTGTCCATCTCGGTTTCCCAATTCGCGGCAATGCCCGTTTTTAACGCTAAGAAGCCTTGTCCTTGCCCACCTGAACGCCCTGTTTGTTTGCTGTTTTGGGGTGAGGCTAGACGTGTCTTACACACGGAAGAGGAACTGCTGCATATAGGTAATTGAATTTCATTTTCCCAAATTGCCAAGTGGTTGATGCGCATATTACCCAGTAAACTCAGTTCTGTGCCGCCTTCATTTACCCAGTCACCTTCAACGTTATCACCCGCTTCGGCATCAATGCTGCTCTCACTTTTTTCATAAGCGTAAGCATACCGTACGCCTAAATTGAGGTCAGAGTTCAGCCCGGTCATGTAGGTTAGCTCAGTAATAAATCCATAACCTTTGCCCCGTGCATCGGATATATCACGATCGTTATTTTCAATCCCTTTTAGGCTGGCGTCATCAATATAATTACCGCCTGCATAATGGTCTGTCATGGAAATTTTAGTGCTGGCGTACTGTTGCCCTGTCGCTAACATATCCCCAGGGAAATTAAGCGGTTGGGCAAGTGACACTTGGCTAAGTAAAGCCAATGAGAGAGCTGTTGAGGAACGTAACCACATGGTGAGGCCTGATCATTATTATTGTATTTGGCTAGAGTGCGAAGACTGCGGGCTACAAGGTGGTTTGTCAATATTCGGTATTGGCACAAAAGTGCAAAAATTGTGCTCATCCAACTAAAATTAAGCGCTCCTTTATTAGCACTCGCTAACCTTGCAGCCACCCTAGGATTTGGATTGTGGATAAGTTTTTTGTAACAGAGCTGGCAAATTGGCTGAGCTCTTCTAATCTCACTTATGAACTTACTAAGTTTCGTTGTGTCTTAGTTTTTGTTCTCCAATGTGTGTTGTAAATGCTTTACAAGTCCTTCGGTATCTCCCCAAGAATCCGAAGGTATTCAGTCTGATCGTTCTCCCCCAATGGCGATCAGGCTTTTTTTTGCCTAATCCTCATACATGCTTTTAATCAAATCAATGCCCGGCTTGATCGTAACGCGCCAAGTTTCTTCTAAATCATTATCAAATTCAGGGTCGTGCTTATGCAGGGTTTCCATCAAAGCATCTAACCAAAGGGTGTAGTGGCTTGGGTGTATGTTCATATGACGTCGGCTATGGCTTTCTCCTAATGCTCGAATTTTAGCATCGGACATGCCTCGTGCATGCATAACTAACCAGAGTATACCGCCACGAAGTAAACCTTCCTGCGCAGACATATCCGTATCAATAAACATATTACGAATTTCTTGTGATTTACCCATGAAAGAGGCGTAAAAATCTTCAAAAAAGATAGGGTTATTACAGCTACGACCGTAGCTCTGAAAAACTAAATCTGCATTACCCATGGAAACCCTCTAAGCGATTGGCGTCAAAAAGTGGCGCAGAATAACCAGCTTTACTGCGATAAGCAAAAAGCTTTTTGGGGACAGTCTTATGTCCCCTTATTTAACTAGTGTGCTTCATCCCAATTAGCACCGTGACCCACATCAACCAAGAGCGGGACATCTAGGTCGGCTGCGGCTTCCATGATGGTTTTAATCTGAGCACAGCTTTCTTCTAACTTGTCTTGCGGCACTTCAAAGATCAACTCATCGTGTACCTGTAAGATCATTTTCACGTCGCTTACTTGCTCGACCCATTCATGCATCTTCACCATGGCACGCTTAATTATATCGGCGGCGGTTCCCTGCATCGGCGCGTTAATGGCGGTACGCTCTGCTGCTTGGCGGCGCATACCGTTGCTTGAGTTAATTTCAGGCAAGTGCAAACGGCGGCCAAATAGGGTTTCGACATAACCTTGCTTAGCCGCTACGTCGCGAGTGCGCTCCATGTAATCACGCACCCCAGGGTAGCGTTCGAAGTAAATATCAATGTATTCCTGTGCCTCTTTACGGCCAACACCAATCTGACGAGCCAGACCAAAGGCGCTCATACCGTAGATCAAACCGAAGTTAACAGCTTTCGCATGGCGACGCTGTTCGCTGGTCACATCGGCTTCATCCACACCCATGATTTCAGCGGCGGTCGCCTTGTGGATATCTTTTCCTTGGGCGAACGCATCCAGCAAACCTTTGTCCCCAGATAAATGGGCCATAATGCGCAATTCAATTTGACTATAATCCGCTGCCACCATGATTGAGCCCTTGGGTGCTTCAAAGGCTTGGCGAATTTTTCGGCCTTCTTCGTTACGGATTGGGATGTTTTGTAGATTAGGATCCGTCGACGATAAACGGCCCGTTGCCGTCACGGCTTGTTGGTAAGAGGTATGCACACGACCGGTTGCGGGGTGAATCATCAATGGCAACTTATCAGTATACGTATTCTTTAATTTAGCAAGGCCACGGTGCTCTAGAATCACTTTGGGCAGCTCGTAGGTAAGGCTTAATTCCACCAATACTTCTTCAGCGGTAGACGGCTGGCCTTTAGGGGTTTTCTTGATAATTGGCAGTTCTAATTTCTCAAAAAAGATGGTTTGCAGCTGTTTAGGTGAGTTCAAATTGAACTCTTCACCGGCTAACTCAAAGGCTTGTTTTTCCAGTTCAGCCAAGCGCACACGTATGGATTCGCTTTGCTGGTGCAGCTTAGTCGCATTCACATAGGCGCCTTGCTTCTCCATGTAAGTAAGCACTTGCACAAGTGGCAGCTCAACATTTTGATACAAAGATAGTAATGACTCACTCTCACTTAGCTTTTGATTAAGCACTTCGTGCAAGCGCAACGTAATGTCGGCGTCTTCTGCGGCATATTGCGCCGCTTGCTCCACTTCAATTTGATTGAAGGTTAATTGCTTGGCCCCTTTGCCCGCCAGTGACTCAAACGAAATACAGTCATGCTCTAGGTGCTCTTTGGCCAAGGCATCCATGTTGTGTTTACTGCTAACGCTATTCAGCACATAACTTTCAAGCATGGTGTCATGAGCAATGCCACGTAAATGAATATCGTGATTGGCTAATACATGGGCATCGTATTTCAGGTTTTGACCCACCTTCAAGACCGACTCATCTTCTAAAAGCAGCTTAAGTTGTTCAAGCGCCCATTTACGATCAAGCTGCTCTGGCGCATCTAAATAATCGTGAGCCAGTGGTATATAGACGGCTTCATTTGGGCCCGTTGAAAAACTGACGCCCACAATGCTGGCCTGCATATAGTTCAAACTGGTGGTTTCGGTATCGAAGGCAAAGTAGGGGGCGTCTTGCAGTTTTTTGATGTAATTATTCAGCTCATCTTCTGTGGATAAAATGGTGTATAAACTTCTGTCCACATTTGCTTTTACAGGCTTAATGGTCTCTGTTTTGCCTGTGGATAATTCTTTCGACCACGTCTTAAATTCATACTCGGTGAAGTACGTTATCAGCGCGGCATTATCCACAGGGTTTACTTGTATGTCTTCTAAGCCCAGTTCTAATTCAACATCGCATTTAATTGTGGCTAGTTCGTACGAGAGAGGCAATTGCTCTAACGCTGAGCGGAGATTTTCGCCTACTTTGCCTTTCACTTGATCGGCGTTTTCCACGACCCCTTTTAAGGTGCCGTAAGCATCCAGCCATTTAACCGCAGTTTTTGGCCCGCACTTCTCAACGCCAGGGATGTTATCGACCTTATCGCCCATTAACGCGAGGTAATCGATGATTTGATCTGGGCGCACCCCAAATTTTTCAGACACGCCGGGTACATCCATAAACGTGTCTGTCATGGTGTTCATGAGGGTTACATGGTCGGTAACGAGCTGAGCCATGTCTTTATCACCCGTTGAGATAATCGTCTCTATGCCTTTCTGGCTCGCTTCAAGGGCCAATGTGCCGATAACATCGTCGGCCTCTACTCCGCCGATCACAAGTAACGGTAAACCCATGGCTTTGATAATGTCGTGAATAGGTTGGATCTGAACACGCAAGTCATCCGGCATCGGTGGTCGATTGGCTTTGTATTCACTGTATAAGTCGTTACGGAAGGTTTTTCCTTTGGCGTCAAATACCACTACAATTTTTGAGTCGGCATAGTCTTTTTGTAACTTGCGAATCATGCTGATCACGCCACGAATGGCATTAGTAGGAAAACCGCTGGAGGTATTCATTTCACGAATGGCGTGAAATGCGCGGAATAAATAGGATGATCCGTCAACCAATATGACTTTTTGTGCGTTGGATTCTGTCATGGGGCTATTCTTTTATGAGGCGGTAGCCGTACAATGGCTATTAATGTTCAATTTGTTGGTGAGTTTATCATGAAACCCATTCTATCTTGGCTATTAATGAGCCTGTTACTGGTCAGTTCTGTTAGCTTTGCTGCTGATGCGATCGAGCCGTCTATCGTAATTCGTCATAGTGACGATAAAACCTATTATGAATACACCGTAAATGGCGAAGTCCAAGAGATTAAGGTCGTGCCGAAAGAGGGGGCCACTTATTATTTGGTTCCTGTGGGTCAAGATAATGAAGACTTTAAACGTCAGACTCAATCTAAACTCGTCGTTCCTAAGTGGGTTTTATTCCGCTGGTAATTTTTCTTTTTTATTAATGAAGTGACATCATGTCTGTCTACACCCAGCTTGATAGCAAGCAATTCGATTCTATCTTAAGCCAATACCACTTAGGCCGCCTGCATACCTTTGAAGGTATCGCGGCGGGCATTGAAAACACCAATTATAAAATCACCCTAAACACTGCCAATGATCAAGCGGTGTATTTTTTAACCATTTTTGAGCAGTTAGATAAACAGGAGTTAAATTTCTTTATTCCGTTTTTGGCTCACTTAAAAAAAGAAGGCTGCGCATTGCCTGCACCAAAAGCGAATATAAATGGCGAGTTTTTATTTCAAGTCGGTGAAAAATGGGGCGTGATTTTTGAGTGTTTAGATGGTCATCACCTTGATAATATTTCATTAAACCATGCTCAAACCATTGGCGAAGAGTTGGCCTGTATCCACAAAAATGCACTCAGCTTTGCGCAAGGTCATGCAAACCCTCGCGGTTATTATTGGTTACAAAAACAAGCTCAATGTGAAACTTTAGTGATCAGCGATTATGATCGCCTATTACTTAAACAACAACTAAAAACCATGCAAGGCCTTTGGCAAGACTGGAACAATAACCCGCAGCTGGTAAAAAGTTTTATTCACGGCGATTTATTTGTGGATAACTGTTTATTTTTAGACAATGGTCAATTAAGTGGTGTCATTGATTTTTATGCCGGTGGCGATGATTATTGTATTTATGATGTGGCTATTTGCATTATGGCTTGGGCTAAAAAAGACGACGCGACCATCGATCAAACCATTGCGGATGCGATTGTAAAAGGTTATGAAAATGTACGACCATTAAGTTCGGATGAAAAACGTTATCTACCTGACTTTTTACGCTTAGCGGTCATGCGTTTTTGGGTATCGCGTTTAATCGCAAAAACAGATCAGCAAGGCGCCGCATTAACTACGGTTAAAAACCCTGATGATATGAAGGCGCTTCTGTTAAACCTGAATTAATCCTGATATATGGCGACTTAACTCGCCATATATAAAAAAGCCACGGCCTTTGGTTAGGCTGTGGCTTTTTATATTTTAACACCTAATGATATTGTGATCGTTATTTTGCTTTAAGCCAAAATAATGCAAAATTTTTGTTTGTGTCTGTCCAACAGTGCTCACTTTCAAAATCAGCTTCTTGTACAAATTGGGCAAAAGATTCGGGATTGAATTTATAGCTGTACTCTGTGGTAATTGACTCACCTTTTTTAAAACTTAAACGTTCACCAAAAAGCGATACCACTTGGTCATATTTACTTTTTAAATGCATTTCAATTCGACTTTTTTCGTCATTAAAAAATGCATCATGTTCAAAGTGATCTAGGTTAAAGTTACCTTTACCTAAACGATTTAAGTGGCGCAATATATTTAAATTAAACTGCGCCGTAATGCCTTTTTTATCATTATATGCAGCGTTTAAAATGGTCGTCGATTTTACTAAATCAACACCAATCAACATCGCGCCATTATCACCAACCGTGCTGCGCACACCTTTTAAAAAAGACAATGCCTCGTCTGGGTCAAAATTACCTAAACTAGAACCTGGAAAAAACGCGACTCTTTTGGCATTGGGTGATAGCCCGTGGGGTAAGGTGGCAGGCTGCCTATAGTCTAAACAAGTAGCATGGATTTCTAACCATGGAAATTGCTGTCGCAATTCAATCGCGCTATCAAACAAGAAGTCTTTACTGATATCTAACGGCACATACGCTTTAGGTTTAAGCGCATCTAACAACAATCGAATTTTAGTGCTGGCGCCACTGCCATACTCAATTAAGACCGCATTTTCACCCGCTTGCTCAATAATGTTTTGGCGGTAATCTTTTAGTAATTGAATTTCGGTACGCGTGGGGTAGTACTCATCTAATTGGGTTATGGCTTCGAATAACTCTGAGCCCACTTGATCGTAAAAGTATTTCGCCGAAATGCGCTTGGGCTGTTCACTTAAGCCATGGAGAATTTCTTGTCGTTGGTCGTGTTCGTGTAAATTATAATCATAAAAATACACACCATCTTGCGCTTCACGTTGACTCCCCATGGGGCTTCTCCTTTTCTTTGAGCCGTTATTCGTTTATGTCTTTTGCTAAACGAATACCCGTTTTGGGCCATTGATCTTGCGGATAGAAAAAATTGCGATACGTAATACGACTATGCTTGGCGGGCGTTAAATCACAGCCACCTCGTAATACCATTTGATTGCACATGAACTTGCCGTTGTACTCCCCAACCGCGCCCTCTGGTGCTTTGAATTTTGGATAAGGCTGATATGCACTTTGTGTCCACTGCCAATTATGATCAAACATATGGGCCAAGCTGGTTTGATGAGGGCCGTACAAAGTCTGTTGAGCGGCCACTTCCCATTCAGCCTCGGTAGGCAAACGACTGCCTTGCCACTGTGCAAAGGCATGGGCTTCGTAAAAACTAATATGGCTCACGGCCTGGTTTGTGTTTAACGGTCTTAAGCCTTGTAAGCTGTACTCATACCAATGACCATTTTGGTTTACCCAATACAAAGGATGCGCAATCTGCTGCTGTTGTCGCCACGCCCAACCATCACTTAACCACAGAAGAGGTTGCTCATAACCGCCATCTTCTACAAAAGCCAAATACTGCGCATTGTTTACCAACGAACGGCTCAACTGAAACGGCTGTAAAAACGTTTGATGCTGTGGCGTTTCGTTGTCAAAACAAAATTCATGGCCACTGGTGCCTATTTCAAACAAGCCTCCAGAGAAACTTTCGAATCCATCATGATGTATTAAAGGCGCAGGCACATCTAACTTTGGGTTGTCATAAACAGGAAAGAGGGGGTTTTGATAAAAGCTGTACTTTAAATCCATCAGCAACAACTCTTGATGCTGCTGTTCGTGGTTTAAACCTAACTCGACTAATGCTAATTGTTCATCACTGGCGGCATCAAAAAAAGCCGTCATGTGTTGATCAACATGCTGCCTATAATTCAGTACATCCGATAAAGACGGGCGAGATAATAAGTGTCGCTTAGGTCGAGCAAACTGCTCACCAACACCATTGTAATAGCTATTAAACAAAACCTGATATTGCGAATTAAAAGGCTGATACCCCTTGCTGTGCTCTAACAGTAAAAAGGTTTCAAAAAACCAGGTGGTGTGCGCGAGATGCCATTTTGCAGGGCTAACAAAGGGAGCCGCTTGCAAGGCACAATCTTCTGCTGATAAAGGCGATATTAATTGCTCAGAATACTGACGTACTTGCTGGTACTTGGCCTGCAAGCTGATGTGTCGATCTGCGGTAAGAGGTGCATCAAATGCTACAGACATACTAATCGCTTATTTTTCTAAAGTACTCAGACTAAGACCTGAGCGACAGTCTGACAAGCGGGTATGTAAACGAAAAAACACGAGGTGATCGAACACACCTCAGTGATATTTTAAAAAAGACTTTTTAATCAACTACTTAGGATTTAAACAGGTTATAAACTGCTGTTGTAAATATTCATAAAAATCTAAAAACTGGCCACTTTTAACAGGAAACGATGACGCGAGAGGGTCAATGTGTACCACTGGCACATCTGTGCCTTGCTGCAGTTTTTTCACAATACTGGCTTTAAATTGCGGCTCTACAAATAAACAGGCCACATTACCTTGCTCTAGCAGCTCACGCACTTGCAACAAGTGACGTGTGCCTATTGGCTGCTCAGGGTGTATCGCTAATACAGCCGTTTGATTAAGCTCAAAGTATTCGATCCAATAATGAAAGGCGTCATGAAAGCTCACAAACCCGTTTTCACGCTTGGCTAAATTCAACTGGGCTTGGGACTGCCATGTGGATAACTTTTCTAAAAATGCATCCGGTGTTGGTAAGGCGAGTTGCTTTTGCACCATAATTAAAATGTCTTTAATCGCGGCAGGGTTCAGCCAAATATGCGGGTCTTGGTCGCCATGGTCGTGTTCATCATGAGGGTTTGATACTTGCTCATGCTTGGCTTTCTCATCTCTATGACCCTCTGCATCAACACGCATATCAAATAAGACGGATAGATCGAGAACATTGCTTTTATTCAGCAACGTTTTTGTTAAGTAAGGCTCCATGTCTTGACCTAACCAAACCACATGCTGAGCTTGTGCAATTATGCCACGATGACTCGGCTTTAAGGCAAAGTCATGGGGCGACTGATTCGCCTTCATTAGAGTATCGACTTGTAGCTGAGGCCACGCACTCTTAATTAATAACGCCACAGGGTGAATAGACACCAATACTTGTGTGGACTGCGACCATGCCTGCGAGGTGTAAAACAGCACAACCACCAACAAACAACCTTTTAAACCCTGCATGGCCCTAACCTATATTTTTACCGCGTTCGAATGGACGATATGATACCCTATGGGCCGTTTATTTGGCGTAAAAAGTGTGAAGGAAAGCCTCTGGCATGAATGATTATTTAATTAAGCTGCGCAATGTCAGTTTTGTTCGCCAAGGCCGCGCCATTCTCAAAGATGTGAACCTTGAGATTCACCGCGGTGAAATCGTCACCTTAATCGGCCCAAACGGGGCGGGTAAAAGCTCATTACTGAAACTCGCACTTGGCCTAGAGACCCTCAGCAGCGGTCAACGCATCAGTTTGCCCGACCTGCGAATTGGCTACATGCCCCAAAAAATGAGCCTGCCTGACACTCTCCCATTAAGCGTTAAACACTTTTTAGAGCTGGCCAAGCGCTATCATAAAAGCCAATTAATGCGTGTTTGTGAACGCCTCAGTATTACTGACTTGCTTAAACGCCCCATGCAAAAATTATCAGGTGGGGAGTTACAGCGAGTCCTACTGGCCCGTGCGCTATTATCCAACCCAGAATTACTAGTACTTGATGAACCCGTACAAGGGCTAGACGTGAGCGGCCAAGCTGAGCTGTATCACCTTATCAGCGATTTAAAAGATGAGCTTAACTGCGGCGTACTTATGGTTAGCCATGACTTGCACCTAGTAATGGCCGCCACCAATAAAGTGATTTGCTTAAATGGCCACATTTGTTGTGAGGGGCATCCGCAAACCGTGCAAAACGACCCAAGTTACTTAGAGTTATTTGGGCGTTCGATGCCAGCTCATTTAGTGCCTTATACCCATCATCACGACCACACCCATGACGAGCACTGCTCTCATGATCACGCTCACGACGACAAAGGAGCGCACTAACATGATGTGGTTGCTGGATTCACTATTAGCAGGCTGGTTACTCAGTTTAATGAGCGGGCCACTTGGTTCATTCATCGTTTGGCGTCGTATGGCCTACTTTGGCGACACTCTTGCCCACAGTGCACTATTGGGCATTACACTGGGGTTCATGTTTGATGTGCAATTGAACTTAGCCATCGTATTGTGCGCCGTGTTTGTCGCTTTAATTTTAGCCAGCCTACAGCGCCAGCACTTTATCCCCAGCGATACCTTGCTAGGGTTAATGGCCCATACCACACTGGCAGCCGGGCTCGTCACGCTGAGCCTTGTGGACACGGTGCGCATTGATATTAACGCCTATTTATTTGGGGATTTATTGGCCGTCAACCGTGAAGACTTGATCACCTTAGCCATTGGCAGCGCCTTGGTGCTGCTGGTGTTATCGCGCATGTGGAAAGGCTTATTAGCCGCCAGTGTGTCAGAAGAGTTAGCACAGGTTGAAGGTTATCAAGTAGCGCGCTTACGCTTATTGTTTATGGTGTTATTGGCTGTTGTGATTGCCGGTGCGATGAAATTGGTCGGCGTATTACTGATTACAGCATTGCTGATCATTCCTGCCGCTGCCGCACGCCCATTAAGCCAAGGGCCAAAACAAATGGCCGCCTTAGCGACCATTATCAGTATGTTGGCCGTGGCCATGGGATTAGGATTATCGTATTACTTTGATACACCAGCTGGCCCAAGCATTGTACTGACCAGCGCGTTTTTCTTTTTATTAAGTCAAAGCGGCTATCGGCTCATAAAACAGCCTTAATAAAAAGCGGCCATTAAATTTTACTGTTCAAGTAATCACTCATATCTTGAGGATTTAACGGCGCAGTAAAGAAGCCTTCGTATTCACCTTGTGGATTTACCAATACCACCTGAGAGCTATGATCCATCAAATAGCTTTCGCCGTGGGGCTGTTTTTGAAAGAAAATGTGCATTTGGCGAGCCAACATCTCAATGTTATTGATCTCACCGCTCCACGCTTGGAACTTAGGATTAAAGTATTCGATGTAGCTTTTAAGCTGCGTGGGCGTATCTCTTTCTGGGTCAACTGATACAAGGGCTACTTGAAGATCAGGGCTCGTGACCTTGCTCGCCACTCGATTTAACTCAGCTAACGTCGTTGGGCAAACATCTGGGCAATAAGTGTAACCAAAAAAGACTAAGCTCCATCTGCCTTCGAAATTTTGCTCATGAATGGTTTGTCCGTTTTGGTCATACAAGTTTACACCTGTCAGTTTGATACTCTGCGGCAGGGGCTGATAACTTTCTGGCATAGGTTCACTGCAACCGGCCAAAACCAAAGATAAGGTACACAAGACAATTAATAAGTGCTGACGCATAATGTTCTCCGTTGAGTCGCCACATAATGCCAACAACCGTCACCGATATGTAGTGGTTTCTGACTTCTATCGCTTAATTTTATCGACTTTCATGAAACAGTGAATCCTATTGAATTCCTCTCACCCAATACATCGACAATTATGGCAGCTTGCCATTCCAGTAATGCTGTCGAATATATCCGTGCCGTTACTAGGATTAGTCGATACCGCGATATTAGGTCATCTAGACGATAGCCGTTATTTAGCGGCGGTTGCCATGGGCACCAGCTTGTTTACCTTCGTTTTTTGGAGTTTTGCATTTTTACGCATGGGCACAACCGCCATGGTGGCCAAACATTATCAACATCCACTGCAATTGAACGGCGTACTTCAAAGCGCAGTGTTACTGGCCTGCTCAATTGGTCTATTGCTAATGATCATTGCCAATCCGTTAATTGGTTTTATGCTCCATATTGTAGACGCGGTTGCCGATATCACGCCCTTAAGTGAGCAGTATTTAAATATCCGTTTTTACTTTGCACCGGTTAGTTTGCTCAATTACGTAGCACTAGGATATTTAATCGGTCTTGGGCGAACCCGTGAAACATTAGTGATCTTAGTGATCACCAATATATTAAACGGCAGTTTAAATTATGGCTTTGTTTATGGGTTGAACCTCAATAGTGCGGGTGTTGCCTATGCCAGTAATATCGCTGAAACGGTACAGCTCACCCTTGCGACGTATTTTATTAAACCAAAATTATTTAATGGCCCATCTTTTGCGTTTGTAAAAACCTTCTTCAGTGGATTTTTACAACTTAATATTCAATTATTTATTCGTACATTTTTCTTATTATTTACATTCGCATTTTTTATGACAAAAGGTGCTCAGCACAGTACGGCGCTATTAAGTGCCAATGCTATTTTAATTAATTTACTCATGTTTATTAGTAACGCATTAGATGGCTTTGCAATTGCATCAGAATCGTTGGTAGGAAAAGCATTGGCCGATAAAAAACTGCATCGCATTAAACAAGTGATCGCAGCCAGTGGATTATGGTCTTTTATATTTGCTATTGGGTTTTCGTTCGTATTATGGATAGCCAATGATTTAATTATTGGTTTGCTCACCAGCCAAGGCGATGTTCTTGTAATATTAAACCAGTTGCATTATTGGTTAATCTTTTTACCGCTCGCTGGTTTTGCCTGTTATTGGTTAGACGGCATATTTATTGGCTTAGCAGCGGGTAAAGCCATGCGCAACAGCGTATTGTTTGGAGTATTTGGTTTGTTTCTTCCGCTACAAGCCCTATTAGATCACTGGCCAATACATGGATTATGGTCAGCCTTATTTGCCTTCTTGATTGGTCGTGCTGTCTGGCAATTAGTCGTGCTGCCTAAAATCATGCAACATAATGCCAACCTTCTCACAGAATAATCGACTCATGCACTTTTTTCTCGCATTCGACTCACCTTGTACTAGGCTTAACTGCATCAACTCAGTGCTAACAATAAAAACGAATGACAGATATATTCTTATGGATTTATCTTCTAAAAATGGGCGTAATTGCCATTGTTAATAATTCGTATTTTTCGTAACTTAAACACGTCAATCGAGAACAATAAAAAGAATATATTCGATAATAAAAATTAAAAAATTGAGCAAATTAGGCCCTTAAAAATAAGCCACCTGTTTGCAAGGAGACAACAATGCGAGTTGATACATTACGCTCCATTATTAGCAACGCCTTTTATCATGAAGAACGGACGCACAGCCTAGAACGCCACTTAACGTTTCATATTGAAACCTTACATGACCGCCTAAAAATCGAAAAAGACAATGAACTAGAATCTCTCAAGCACTTTGCTATGGAGTACATTCATCACGTACCGGAATTCTTAGACGCTCTAAAAGAGGCATCACAAAAAGCCGGCATCGAAGATCATGTGTTTCCATTTTTACGCATTGCTGAGAAATATTTTATTTCACCACCGAATTTACCTAATCATCATGTTGGCTTAATGGCGATGATGGATGAGTCCTATTTGGCACACCGTTTATTTGAAGAATTAAACGACCGTTATATTAGCCGTGTCGGCATGCCGCTTATTCCTTGGGATATGACGTTGGCAAATGTAGTAGCCCATCAATTAGTCGGGGAAGATCTCGGTAATCGATTAGATGCTTTAGTCTACAATACTGTCAATAAGATGATGCCTGCAGAGCGGCATTATGAAAGTGCTGGATTCAAAGACTTTGTAAAAAAAGAAAAAGGCAACACAACATCAATATGGCAAGAGTGGCCCTGTATGGGAAAAGCCGCGGGTATTGATTGGGCTCTCACTTAAGAGGTTAAACAAAAATAAAAAGTGGCATGAGTCACTTTTTTATTGATCCGATACAAATATTTATTCTTTTACTTTAACACGCTCAAAGCTTGCAAACCTTGGTAGACCTTTTTCAGTAAACCCTTGGTGGGAAAATGTTATGTCACTGCCAATGGGCGGCGGGGTTTTACGTTCAGCATCACTAAAGCCTGTGCCAATTTTAAACATCTTTCCATTCTCTAGCTCAACCCAAACCGCACCGAGCATGTTTTCATATTTACCGCGACCAGCTTGGTACGCAATAACCCGTGCCTCGCTATCTTGCCGAATCTTTAATTTTAATAAATGCTCGCTTCGCCCACTTTCATATAAGCTGCCAGGTGTGCGCAGCATTAAACCCTCACCGCCTTGGTCAACTATCTTGGCTAATGCTTTTTCGATAGCGGCCAAACTTTCTAACTTAGTCTGCTCAACCCAATAAACATGCTTAGACGATTCATTCTCTAGCAATCCTTTTAGCATTTTCTGGCGTAACTCAAAAGGGGCATTACTTTGTGGTAAATCGAAGACTTGGTAGCTAATTTTACGCCATTGGCGATCATCAGGTGTTTGATCCAAGACAATTTTGCTAACCGTTTGATAACCATTACGACCCGCCCATAATTCACCATCAAGCGCCTGCTTAGGTAATGACTGGGTAAACCAAGTGGGGGCGTGTATAGCGTTACCATTACGAGTTAATAGCTGTTTACCATCCCAATAGCAGCGAATTCCGTCTAGTTTCTCACTGCTCCAATAAGCAGGGCTCTGCATCGCGCCATTAAAGTGCTTAGCTAAAACAAGAGGGGTAAATTGGTTTTTTGCATAAAGAAGACTTGGTAATAACAGACACATTACCAAGCAAAAGATAATTATTGCTTGTGACATCGTTCATCCTGAACACAGAAGATACTTCCAGAAGCGCCACCATAACAAACAAGCAGCAGATTTAAATAGGCTGATGGTATTAGCTGTCCTTTATCAACACTGCGTCACATTTAAAATGCCAATTAATCTACTTATTACAACTCGGCTAAATACTCGTCCTTTAGCTTCACATAATTTGCGGCCGTGTATTTAAAATAGCTAAGCTCTTTTTCATTAAGAATGCGCACCGCCTTTGCTGGTCTACCCACGTAAAGGTGTCCACTGTTCAAGGTTTTGCCAGGAGGTACAAGTGAACCAGCCCCAATCACCACTTGATCTTCTATAATCGCGCCGTCCATCACCATGGCCTGCATACCAATTAATACCTGATTACCAATGGTGCAGCCATGTAACATGGCCATATGACCCACAGTCACATCGTCACCTAACGTCAACGGATAACCTCCAGGGTTATAATCACTCGCATGGGTAATATGTAAAATGGAACCATCTTGAATACTGCAGCGCTCACCGATTTTGATGCTGTGCATATCGCCACGAATCACAGTATTTGGCCAAACAGATACATCCTGACCAAGTTCCACATCACCAATCACCACTGCGCTATCATCAATAAATACTTTTCTGCCCAATTTAGGGGTCATGCCTTTAAAGCTGCGAATTGAACTCATGTGCTTTCCTTTTATACTTCATAGACCTTTATGCGTCATTTAGGTTGAAGCACCTTGAAATACTGGCAAGCGGCCCAACCTTGTAACTTAGACACTTTAATGAATCAATCACCGATGGCAACCATGACACAGACCCTAAACAATCCCCAAGCGTTACCTAAGTTTAATGAAATCCCTGTGGATAAGATTGAAGCCGCCATTACCAAACATTTAGATGCCAACCTCGACGCCATCAAAACCCTAAGCCAACAGACAAACCCTAGCTGGGCAAGCTTAGTCGAGGTACTCGAAGAACTAGATGACACTCTCAGCAAAGCATGGAGCCCTGTTAGCCATTTAAACAGTGTCATGAACAATGATGAGCTTCGGGCTGCCTACAATGCATGCCTGCCTAAGCTTTCGGCTTACAGCACTGAGGTCGGGCAAAACAAAGACTTACAGCAAGCTTATCAAGCCATTAAAGACAGCCCTGAATTTACATCTCTTAACCGTGCCCAGCAAAAAGCCATTAATAATGCTTTACGCGATTTTCACTTAGCCGGTGTTGACTTAACCGCCGAGAAGAAAAAGCGTTACGGCGAAATTAAAGCCCGCCTAAGTGAGCTTTCCAGTAAATTTGGGGAGAATGTATTAGACGCCACGAGCAAATGGCAAAAACTGATTACCAACAAAACTGAATTAGCCGGTATTCCTGAGAGTTCACTGGCCGGCTTTGAGCAAACCGCGAAAGCGCAAGATAAAAGCGGTTACCTATTAACCCTAGACTTCCCATGCTACCTGCCTGTCATGACGTACTGTGACAACCGTGAACTACGCGAAGAAATGTACACCGCGTTTGCCACCCGTGCATCTGATCAAGGTCCTAATGCAGGAGCGTTTGATAACTCAAGCAACATGGCCGAGATTCTAAAACTGCGTCATGAGCTTGCTCATTTATTAGGTTTTGACAGCTACGCTCATTATTCACTGGCCAGTAAAATGGCTGACTCCCCTGAACAAGTGGTCGGCTTTTTAGAAGACCTAGCCGTTAAATCAAAAGCACAAGCCGAACAAGAATACGCAGAGCTAAAAACGTTTGCGAAAGAGCAAAGCGGCACTGACGATTTAAATCCATGGGATGTGACCTATTATGGCGAACAGCTAAAACAAGATCGCTACAGTGTCAGCCAAGAAGAAATCAGGCCATACTTGCCAGCACCTAAAGTACTGGCTGGGTTATTTGAAGTGGCTAACCGTTTATTTGGTGTATCCATCGAAGAGGTCACCAGTGCTAGCGTCGAAAACGGTGATCTTTATCACCCAGATGCCCAATTATTTAGCATCAAAAAAGACGGTGTCCTTATCGCACAATTTTATTTCGACCTATACGCCCGCGCCAAAAAACGCGGTGGCGCATGGATGGATGAATGCCGTGTTCGCCGCACTAAGGCTAATGGCGAACAACAAGTGCCTGTTGCCTACCTTGTGTGTAACTTCACTGCGCCAGTGGGTGACCAGCCTGCATTATTGACGCACGATGAGCTCACCACGTTATTCCATGAATTTGGCCATGGGATACATCACATGCTTACTAAGGTGAACACGGCTGCGGTCAGTGGCATTAATGGTGTCGCTTGGGACGCCGTTGAACTACCAAGCCAGTTCTTAGAGAACTGGTGCTGGGAGCCAGAAGCGTTAGCCTTTATCTCTGGTCATGTTGAAACGGGCGAGCCATTACCAAAAGAATTATTGGATAAGATGCTAGCCGCTAAGCACTTTCAAAACGCCATGATGATGATGCGCCAGTTAGAGTTTTCGTTGTTTGATTTCAAAATGCACCTTGAATACAACCCAGAAAACCCTCAGCCAATTCAAGACGTTATCAATGCCGTTCGTGAAAAAGTGGCCGTGGTGCAAGCCCCTGAATTCAACCGCTTCCAGCACAGCTTTAGCCACATCTTTGCCGGCGGTTATGCTGCTGGGTATTACAGCTACAAGTGGGCAGAAGTATTAAGCGCAGACGCCTTCAGTCGCTTTGAGGAAGAGGGGATCTTTAATAAAGAAACGGGCCAGTCTTTCTTTAATGAAATTCTTAGTCGTGGCGGTGAAGATGACGCTGCGGTTTTGTTTGAGAACTTTCGTGGACGTAAACCAAGCGTGGAGCCACTATTGCGTCACTCTGGGATTAAGGCAGCTTAACGCCACTCTAAATACCAGTTAGTAATTAAAGGATGTGTTTCTTCAATGGGGACACACACCCTTTACTGCTTTTAGTATCACAATTTTTGATATGGAGAGCTGAGCTGTATACCTCACGAGTGCTGAGAGTGCATTGGGCACTCGACTCCTATAAGTGATAACCTTAATCCGCTATAATGGCCGGTAATTTCTACTCAAATGAGACCATCATGTTCAAAGCAACCAAGCGTTTTATCGCGGGAGCTGTTTGCCCAAAGTGTGCTGAAATGGACAAGCTCGTAATGTATAAAAACGAAGACGGCCGTGATGTGCGTGAATGCGTAGCCTGCGACTACAGTGACATCATGAAAAGCGAAGAAGAAATGGTAGCCGATGCCAAAGCGGCGGAGCTACAAACTCGGGTCACCCCTGAAGGCAAAGCCATTCGAGATGAAGGTGAGCAAGCGATTAAAATATTTGATGTTATGCCGCCAAGTGATACCAAGCATTAAGTAATACTCTTCTTAAAAAATAAATGGCCGAATTAATCGGCCATTTATTTACATATATTGCGTTACTGCTTATACCATGGTGAATCACTATATAGCTGAGTTGGATACCCGTCTTCTCCTAAGTAATCCTCATCACCAAAAATCAACTGGTTACCTTCTATCTTAGCGATATCCTTAAATAGCTCTGTAGATACGCAAGCCAAAGTATCCTTGCTAACGTTTATCTCCCAGTTCGTAAATCCACACTCTTCATCGGTATTATATGTCTCTACTGCTGATGCCAAATAAAGGGTCTCTTGTGAACTGGTTAAGGTTGTTTGAATCTGAGTGACCGTTTCACCTGACGCTAGGATTACATCATTAAATACGGCTAATGTGCCCTTCGACACTGTCTTTGATCTTGCTTGTGTACAATCTTCATCAGCAAATGTATATCCAGTAATCTGTACTGCGTTGCCATTAAAGCTGAATACCGCATAACCAAATACAGTGAAGTCGTCATCATAATCAACACATCCTGTTTGCTCTGAACGCCATGAGCCCTCTAAGAAGGTTGTTGTCTTATCACTCTCTGAGCCACAGGCCGTTAATAAAACCGATAAGGCTGCTAAAACTAAATACTTCATATAACGCTCCCGTAAAATGGTGCGCTACTGTATCAATTTTAACCAGTTCTAATTGTAAAGTAATGTTGTTGAGTTGCAGGGTTTTGAAACTGGTAATGAAAGAAGGGACAATATATAAAAAAATAGACACTGAAAGGATGCCGTCTATCAAACATGGATTGACGGCATAATAAGTCAATTAAGAGGAACGGTTACAGTGCCTGTTACTTCTACTTCATAAATGTTCACATTACCGCTATTTGTACCGATGCGTATATAGCGAGCGTTTTCATTTGCAATAAAGCAAAGAAATTTATTACCTGAAAACCCACTATTGCTGCATTGAATACCACCATTGTTAGCCGTACCAACCAACGTTCTCCAAGTTCTTTGGTTTGTCGAAATCTCAATGGTAATAGGGGGGCTGGTTTGATCTCCCGTTGAAATATTGGTATATACATCCACTTTTGTTAATTCTGCCGAGTCTTGAAAGCCTATGACAAAATTTTCATTAGCTGTGTTTCCTGCCCAGTAATTTGATGTGGTTGTATCGCCGTCAATCGCGTATTTAGCTGCGTTTGAATCATAAGTCGCTGATTGGATTGATGCACCATTAGAAGCAAGTGCGACATTTTGACTTACTTCTTTGGTATTATTATTTTTTTTAAAGCGAGACCCATCATTATCACCACCACCGCCACATGCAGTAACACTAAGCAGCAGCGCTAGGCCTATCAATTTTAAATACATTTCACTCTCCATTCCCAGTAACATCTGAATCTATATGTAAACGAGACAGCTCAACAAAGAGTGATTATAAATAATTTTTAGCCAGCTAAATGTGACCATTCGCTGCTTTTAGAGTTGTTTAAATCAAAATGTGCTTCAGTTAGCACCACACATCATCAACTGTAATTAAATTCATTGCATCTGCATGATGTACTCACTCGTATCAACAGAGCTTCAGCGAATGGTTTTTGCGATATGAATAGTCAAATATGATAAATACGTCATGACACTCTTTTAAAAATATCAAGCCGCTGTATCTATGAGGCATTAATGAAGATATTTCTTTGCAGAGGTCAGTTTATAACAAAAAGATAAGCATGCTGTAGCCATCAACCCAACTACGGTTGATGGCTATGGTCTTAATTAGACGATACTTTTACTGTACCTGTCGCTTCTACTTCATGAATGCGAACACTGCCATCATTTGTGATCACACGCATGTATCGAGCACTTTCTTCAGCTGAAAATACGCAAAATAATTTTCCCTCTCCCGCCGCCCATGTAGAACAAGAAACATCTGAAGCACCGTATGGGTTCATGGTTCGTTTCCACGTTTGCTTATCTGTAGACAACTCTACTTTAATGGCTGGGTTCGATGTGTTGTAAGATGTGTTGCTTGTATAAACAGAAACATCACTAAGCTTAGCTGTTTGCCCAAAATCAATTACTAGGTTATCACCAGGGATATTTCCTGCCCAAAAGTTAGACGTTGTGCTATCACCATCAGCAATATATTTTGAAGAAACATCGTTATAACTTGATGAAATTACTGCCCCGTTGGTACTTAAGACAACATTGTGAGTCACTTCTTTAGTGCCAGACGCTCCACTAGGTGTACCACCACCTGAACCGCCGCATCCATTTAAACTAATTATAGCCACTAATCCAATTGCCTTTAAATACATCTACATACTCCATTTGATTTATTAGCAGAAAAAAGGCCGGCAATTATATGGTTTTTAGAAAATTGTAAAACATTTTTTTGTCACATGGAGTATCTATTTATTTTATGCAAATCTGGCAAAGCTGCTCTAAAACATCATCCACTGTAATGAGATCCATAGCATATTGATGATGTACCCGTTCATGCCAGCTAGCCTTATCATAGGGCTTACCTAAATATGCCTCAACTGCTAGGGGATAAGCATCCACTGTATAATCTGGGCTTTGATACGGGCCAGATAGACCAGAGCGAGCCACTGCATATAAACCAATCACAGGCGTATTCATGGCTACGGCAATATGAACAGGGCCAGTATCGGGGGCGATTAAACAGTCTACTTCGCCCAGTAAGGCCGCTATTTGTTTATGTTTGGTTTTACCCACTCGATTATCGATATCCGTTTTCACTAAGGCTTCGATATCATTAGCCAATTTGATTTCATTTTCTGCTGGGCCGCCCGTTAGTACCACTTGGCAATTGTATTGGGCCACGGCTAAATCAATGAGTTGAGCGTAGTGCTCTGCTTTCCAAGTACGCTCGGCTTTACTCGCCGCAGCATTGATTGCAATATACTTTTGTTTTTTATCCGACCCATTATTTCTAGTGGCACGAGCCCAAGCTTGATCTGCTTCACTGGTGTAAAGCTGCCAATCGAACTCTTGCTTTGTTTTTGGTGTATCAACCCCTAAGTATTTTGCAAAGCCCATAAAACCTTCTGCTAAATGTTCGTTAGCTCCTGGTATTTGCTCTTTTACAAACCATGAATGTAAATCTTTGGCTCGGCCATTATCAAACCCAATTTTACGCTTGGCGTTAATGTGAGGATAAATCAGGTTGGTACGAAAGCTGGCTTGCGCTGCAATTAAAATATCAAACTCGTATTGCTTAAATAGCTTACGCAGCGATAGATAGTCTTTAATTTTTTGCGGCTTTTGAATCACTAAAAACTCAACACCATCAAGGCCTTCAAGTAAGGGATAAACTGCAGAACTTGTGATCCAGGTGATTTTGCAACTCGGCCATGCTTTTTGCAAAGCCCGAATCATGGGGATCGCCAATACCACATCCCCAAGAGCGGATAAACGAAAAAAGGCAATATGCTGAGGTATAGGGACGGACATACTGTTTATGGCACTCATTGTTTTATCTTGAAGCGATTATAACTGATATAAAAATAGGGGGGTAAATAAAATCTAGAACCATCTGTCGCCACTAATATGATGTTACAATCCGTGCAAATAATGCGGCCGTTTGATCCTGTATCCTTCTTTATATAGGTATTTTGAGACAAATACGCGCATTTTACTATTAATAGCAATTGGTCTAATAATGCGATTCACATTACTCTTCATCTTATTATTTGTATTTCCTCCCGCCTATGCAGAAGAAAATTATGTATCGATTAAGCTAGGTGAAACTCAAGCCCCTAATAATGACTATGAGGAAAGTACCACTTCAATATTCGGGCTTGGCCAACGTTATGAATATATCTCTTTAGAGTTAGCGTATATAAATTTTGAAGATTTTAAAGTTAAAAGCCATTCAAACAGCTATATAGAATTAAAAGGAGGTCGTTTTTCTATAAATGGTCATTTGGATCTTGGCTGGCCTGAACTATTGGTTGGGGCGAGCGCTGTTTATTATGATGCCAGTGCTCACCATGGTAGTACCAAATTTTCTGACAAGCATGACACCACCTTTGGACTAAGTGCTGGCTTATGGTTTCCATTAAAACGTAAATGGGGCTTCACTATCAATGCCGGCGTCACCAAAAATATTTTAGATCAAGACTTAAAACACTTTACAATTGGTTTACAGAGAGCATTTTAAATGATGTTTAAAATAAATATTTTAAAAAAAATGTATATATACTTTGTATTAATTACAGGTTTAGCGCTTGTGGGCTGCGGCAGTGATAATGATACTGTCAATTCAGATATCGTAAATACTACGAATACTCATGCCAATATTCACATTACAGCCGGTAATACTGGAAAGGCATATATTAATATCGAGCTAAAGCCTGATGGACCTGCGTCTACAACGAACATAAAACTAAGTGATGGCGATACGTTATGGGCATACAACTATGACCCTTCTGATTTTTCTGGGGATTCAGGCGATCTTTTTTCAGAGCTAAGTTATGTCGCCAATAATTCTACAAACGTAAAAGAAGGCGGAACATTTTTTTATAGTTTTTTAGGTTTTAGAATTCAGGGTGATATTTGGTATTCAGGCTTTATTCCTACTTCTAATAACGACACCTATTATGTATCACTACTACGGAATTCTTTTCAAGATGCTGTGGGTAGTTATGTTACATTGCCTGATATTTTTTCTATAACCGCGCCATTGAGTAATGAAACGCACAGTAGAAGCAATGATTTACAAATAAACTGGCAGACTAATGATGATAATCACTCCGTTAATATCAGTATTTTTACCACCTGTTTAAATAGTATCAACGACACCCATGATATTATTGGGCTGGCTGATACAGGTTCATATGTTTTACCCGCGACCGATTTTACCAGGCGGGCAAGTGGCAGCTGCAATACCAATATTGAAATAGTAAAAGCACAAGTTGGTCAATTAAATCCTAATTTTAACAGCGGTATTATCACCGGAAATCGAGTCGATAAAACTGTTTTCATATCGACCGATTAAAAAGTAATAAAAAAGCCTGACACAGTCAGGCTTTTTTATTGCTTAATATCAGAACTTTATTTTTTCATTATTCTACTGTTACGGACTTGGCCAAATTTCTTGGTTGATCCACATCTGTACCTTTTAAAACCGCGACGTGATAGCTTAATAGCTGTAATGGAATGATGTATAAAATCGGCTCCATCAAATCACTGCACGACGGCATGTTGAGTACCTTCATGTTATCTGTGCTTTTCACTTTTGATTTTTCATCGGCAAAAACAAATAACTCACCGCCACGGGCACGTACTTCTTCAAGGTTAGATTTTAATTTATCCAATAATTCGTTTTGCGGCGCGACGGTAACAATTGGCGTGTCTTTATCTACAAGCGCTAATGGACCATGTTTTAATTCACCGGCAGGATAGGCTTCGGCATGAATGTAAGAAATTTCTTTCAGCTTTAATGCACCTTCCATTGCGATAGGGTACATGACACCACGACCTAAAAATAAGCCGTTATGTTTTTCCGCAAAATCTTGCGCCATGATTTCAATGTCACTGTCCATTGCCAGTGCTTTTTCAACCAGCTCTGGCAGCTTAAGTAAGTCTGCCACAATCTCTTCTTCCACTTGACGTACCATACCGTGACGACGACCAAGGGCAATGGTTAGCATCATTAATGCAACCAACTGAGAAGTGAAGGCTTTAGTAGATGCCACGCCAATTTCAGGACCTGCGTTGGTCATAATCGCCAGATCTGATTCGCGCACTAGGGAAGAACCCGGCACGTTACAAATGCTTAAGCTTGCCGTGAAACCAATTTCTTTGGCTTTACGTAATGCCGCTAATGTATCCGCCGTTTCGCCCGATTGTGAAATAGTAATAAACAAACTGTTAGGCAGTGCCACGGTTTTACGGTAACGGTATTCACTGGCCACTTCAATCTGGCATGGAATCCCCACTAAGCTTTCAATCCAATACTTAGCAACCATACCGGAATGATAAGAAGTACCGCAGGCGATGATTTGAACCGCTTCGGTTTTATCAAATACGTCTTTGGCTTTTATGCCAAACGCTTGCTCAAGCAAATGGGTTTTACTGATGCGGCCTTCGAGACAATTGCGAATCACTTGTGGTTGCTCAAAGATTTCTTTCATCATGTAATGACGGTATTCGCCTTTATCAGCCACATCCATTTTATGTTCAAACACGCTCACATTATGTACCACTTCGGCGTTGTCTTTATCCCATACGTGTACATGATCTGTGGTGAGTTCGGCCACATCACCTTCGTTTAAGAAAATAAAACGGTCGGTTACTTGTAATAACGCAAGCTGATCCGAAGCAATAAAATGTTCGCCACTGCCCACACCAATAACCAGTGGTGAACCTTGGCGGGCAGCCACTAATTTACCCGGATGATCGGCACTGATAACACCTAGTGCATAGGCACCGTCTAATCGCTTAATGGTTTCTTTGACAGCATCGGTCAATGAAGACGTTTTTTGTAAGTTATAATGCAGCATATGCACGACGACTTCTGTATCAGTTTGCGATAAAAATTCATAACCTTTATCACATAATTCGTCGCGTAAATCTTCATAGTTTTCAATGATGCCATTGTGCACAATAGCCAAACGCTCACCTGACATATGCGGATGTGAATTTTCTTCTGATGGCTTCCCATGAGTTGCCCAGCGAGTATGGGCGATACCGGTTTTACCAAAAAACGGCGCGGCTTCGATACCATCTTCTAGCTCTTTCACTTTACCCATACGACGACAACGTTCGATCACGTTGGCGTCATTTAATACAGCCAAACCTGCGCTGTCATAGCCACGATATTCAAGACGACGCAGGCCTTCTAACAATATTTCATTTACATTACGTTGGGCGATACCGCCTACAATTCCGCACATGTTTTATTCCTTGCTTAATGGGAGACGAGATATGAGAGACGCTCTAAAGTCATCCTTACTCTCTCGTATTCCTTTTTATTCTTTTGCTAAATTATTTGTTAGGAGCCTAATGCATCAAAGTTGTTTTTTGCATCTATCGTCTCCCATCCAGCGTCTAACGTTTCGTTGGATGCTGCCAGTTCAAATTCACTTGTTTACCACGAGCAACTGCCAGCTTATCCGCCTCAACTTCTTTGGTAATGGTTGAACCAGCACCAACGGTTGCACCGGCACCTATTTTGACGGGGGCTACTAGTGATGAGTTTGAACCAATAAATGCACCATCACCAATTTCCGTTTTAAACTTATTCACACCATCGTAATTACACGTGATAGTGCCGGCACCAATGTTTGCACCCTTGCCAATCACCGCATCGCCAATATAGGTTAGGTGATTAACCTTGCTACCTTCACCAATAATGGATTTCTTCACTTCACAGAAGTTACCAACCTTTGCGCCGTTTTCTAGAACAGAACCAGGGCGTAAACGAGCATAAGGGCCAATATCACAACCCTGTTTTACATCCGCATCTTCTAAATGACTAAACGCTTTCACAGTGGTGCCAGCGGCAATAGAGGAATTTTTAATGATGCAATTGGCTTCTATCTTCACGCCATAACCTAAAACCACTTGGCCCTCTAGAATAACGTTTGCATCGATCACCACATCACGGCCTACACTCACACCCATTGTTTGCCCAGGGCGAATATCCAAGCGAGCAGTGGTCGAGTACAGTAACACCTTGAGTCATTAAGTCTTGAACTAAGCGAGCTTGATACCAACGCTCAAGTTCAGCTTGTTGCGCGCGATTATTGACACCAAATGTTTCCTCGGCAAACTCCGGTTGTAACGTTTCGACCTCAATACCAGCGGCAACCGACATGGCGATCACGTCTGTTAAATAGTATTCACCTTGAGCATTGTCGTTTGACAGCTTAGGCAACCACTCGTGTAGCTTTTCAGTCGGAACAGACAAAATGCCCGTGTTCACTTCTTCAATGGAAAGCTCAGATTCGTTCGCATCTTTATGCTCAACAATGGCTTTCACTTTGTGGCCGGCATCGCGCACGATTCGACCATAACCGCTTGGATCGTCCATATTGACCGTCAGTAAACCCACATTACCGTGCTCGGTAATTTTAATAAGAGCATCTAGAGTGTCGCTTTGAATCAAGGGGACATCGCCATACAAAATCAAGGTAACGCCGGTCTCAGCTAGATTATCAAGGGCCATCATAACCGCATGACCTGTGCCTTTTTGCTCGCTCTGAAGAGCGAACTGTATGTCCGTTTCTTCGCCAAATTGAGCCTTCACTTGCTCTGCGCCATGGCCAACCACCACATGCATGGCGTTCGCACTGACTTTACGCGCGCTATCAATCACATGGCCTAACATAGGCTTACCAGCAATTGGGTGTAACACTTTCGGTAAATCCGATTTCATACGGGACCCTTGTCCCGCGGCTAAAATCACTACATCAATCATCTATGTATCTCTATCTTCCGTTAAAGGCCGTGCCTTAAAGCTGTCATAATAACGACTCTAGGCAATCCATTCTATTAGGCCAATGTCAAATCTTGTCTGACACTAAATAAAAAAGGTTGCTCAGTCTATTGAGTTTGTTAGGATTTACAATCCACTTTGTCACAAAATAAATGACAACAATGCAATTAAATAGCCTAAAACAACTGGGATTAACGGAACGCGAGATCGCCGTTTATCATAGTTTGCTCGTACTTGGACCAGCCTCCATTCGTGATTTGGCCGATAAAGCCCAATTGAACCGTGGCACTGCTTACGAAACACTCAAGATATTAGTCAGCAAGGGCATTGTTAACTACCTGCCAAAAGGCAAGCGTCGCGTGTTTCAAGCCGAAGACCCTGAGCGCTTACTGGATCTGGCTGAACAAAAGCGACAAAGCTTAGAGCAAACATTGCTAGAGCTTAAAACCGATATTATTCCAGGGCTCAAGCACCTTAAAACCGACATGGTGGCCGGTAATGTGCGCTTCTATGAAGGGGATGATGGGGTAGAGCTCGTGCTGCGAGATATTCTAAGCAGTGTGGATAGGAGTAAACAAAAGCAGTACAGCGTGATATCCACACAAGCACTGCGTGAGCACCTATACAGACCCTTCCCAACGTTCACTAAGCAGCGCGTTGCGAAGAATATCAAGGTTCGTGTAATCGCAATTGGTGATGGGGGTGATGAGGCCGAGCTGGCTGAGCGCAAATGGCTTAAAGGGAAGGGCGATGCGTCTTATATTGCTATTTACCCGCCAAAGGTGGCGATGATAAGCCTCGCAGATAATAACTACCCTGTTGTAGTCGTCATTGACAGTGATGCCATTGCAGGCACACAACAGATGATGTTCGACACGTTATGGGCAGCGCTTTAACCTCACTAATATTCAAATTATAAGCCGTTATTAAACGCAAAAGCCGCTCATTGAGCGGCTAAATAGTTTACATCTATTTTAAAAACACAGGACACGTTTCATCTTGAATTTGCTTTAAGTCGTACTGCATAAAGCCAGCCTCCCCAAATACATCTGTGCCGTTCAAATAATACTGACCCTTTTCTTCATTGGGGTTTTGAATGTCGTAACCCAATACTTTAGCCACTTGCTGACTGATTAAATAATGGTTGGGCATACAACCTAACTCTTTTTTAAGTCGGGTTATTTCATCGGTTGGAATATCAACGCCATAAAACATAAACGGTACACGGGCCATATCAAGATCAACCGCATTGTGTCCAAAGCGACCACCTTGGCCTGTGAGTTCACCATGGTCCGGCGTAAAAAATATATAAGTAGGCTTACCTGACTCTTTAAAGAATTCATAAATGTCCGCTATCACTTTTTGTGTGTACCGTACTGAGTTATCGTAACTATTAAGCATGTACTTTTCATAGGGCTGCCCATCAACCGGATACGCTTCTTGGTCTTTAGGGTAATTAGCCACATAAGGTGCATGAGCACTGCGCATATGTAATGTAATAAATTGAGGCTTATCGTAATCTAGGTTCATGGACTTAAGCTTGAGTAATAGGCGATCGTCATAGTCTCCATCGAACTGATCTAGATGCTTATCTTCTTTCCAAGTATCAATGTCCCCTAAAGAGAAAGCATAGGTTAAGCCACCTGCATTTTTTTGCGTGGTTATATAGTGAGTTTCAAACCCTTGACGCTTTGCTAAACGGAATAAAGCTGTATCCATTTTACTGATATGGGCCGTATTATTAGGCTCATATACGGTGTTAAAAAATAAGCTAAGAGACACTCGCGTCGAAACAGCACTTGAGATTGCTGGTAAGAAAAAGAAATTCGAGTCCTGTTTATACGGCATTAAATCTGGGGTTGTATCTCGCTCATAACCATATAATCCCATATTAAAATAACTCAAACTCTCACCCATCAAGATCACAACATTTGCATCTACTGGCTGGCTCTTTGTTAGTTCATAAGGCTGATAACTCGGCATTGCCTTACGCAAGCCCACAATAATTTTTAACTGGCGAGCAGTAAAAAATGACACGCTGTATAAACCATTTTTCATGGCCGAGTGCGCGATATTTGGCTGGTATTTTTGAGAAGCATCGGAACGCAAAGACTGTAAAAAGGGTAGTGTGAGCAGCAATACAAACAGCACCCAGATATAAGGCACCGTAAAACTGGTTTTGTGATATTTGTTATAGGTGAAATAAGCCAACCCATAAAATGCCATAGATAAACAGAACGCTGGCAACATAAATTTCAAACCATCAGCAAAACCAATCAAGGCATCGTGCATTTCGCCCATCATCAGCACCATATCAAAAGCACTGTAAAAGCCGCCAAAGTATTGGAAATACATCAGCTCAGTGGCCTGCATCAAAGCCAGTATCAGTAATACGGCCTTATTAAGTTTAGGCGTTCGGCTTAACAGCATGAAGACCATCAACACCAAGGTAATAACGATGCTTTTGAAGTCATAACCCGCTAAGTAGTTGTGATTGAACAAGCCGTAAATAACATCCGGCATGATGACGAATGCCCATAGGGCCAAAAGCGTTAAGAGGGTATGTTTGAGTTTTTGCACGATGAGCTCAATTATTCAGGTTTGCACACATTGTAATAAAAATCACATCTAAAGGGCATGTGTATTCAAAATAATGTGTGAATTTTAATCATTATATTCTCTTATATCTTTTTGATCTTGATGCAATTTATTGTCCTTGTATGATGTGCGCGCGCACGGACATATAGATATCTATGAGAAATATTTGACTGGTCATATTTCACCCAGGTTTATTAGCTGACTGTGGCTTAAGTGACGGAAACACTGACAATTCACAAAGTGAAAAAGTAACACCAGATGTAGCTGTCAAAAGTAATAATTGGAATGAAGGAAACTGAAATGAAATTGAATGGAACTAAGCTGCTTTTAGCATCAGCAATCGTATTAGCTACTAGCATAACTCAAGCTGAAAACCCTCAGCCACTTCAGCTAACCACGTTTAAAGCAAACACGCCAGCAAAAGCTGCAGAAGTGAATGCCAACTTTACTACCCTTAGGAACCATGGTAATGAGTTAAGCAGTGTAATTGATGCTCAGGCCGCCTTGATTGAAACCTTAGAAGAAAAAATAAATGCTCTTGAAAACTCAACCCCTGATTCTAATGATGAATTTACAATTGAAGTAAAAGGGGATGGAGTGCTAATTGGTCATACCAACCGAGTTTTACACAATACAGATAAACCTTTTATCCAAATCAAAACAACTCATGGTATGGCAACCATAAGAGGTGTCTATGAAAAAAACAGTTATTACCTCGACGGTTATGACGAATTAACAGAAAGCGCCCGCGCTAATGGTTATGTATATTACTCCGATGCAATGTGTACTGAAAATCCATCTAGAGTCATTGCTGATGACGGTTTGCCTCAGCTTGTTTTTACTAAGGTCGCAAACACCATAGATAAAAATAACTTCATCCATGATAGCGGCAAAGGAACATACTTAATTGCTGCTGGTACAATTTTTACTAAAACCACATCTGAAAAAAACTTATATAATTACAATATTTATGACGATTCCTGTTCGCAACAGGCTATTCCTGCTAGCTCTTTAGTTACTCCGCTTGTTAAGGTCAGCCAAGAAAGCCATGGATTAAAAAGTACTTATTCAACAATTACCATTGAGGGTTATTCCACTCCTAATTAATACTCTAGCTATTTCAAAGAAACTGAGGATTTTTTACTTTCACTCTGTTTCATTTTTATTACGCTCATTTTGTATTAGTACACATAAAAACATGAGATTAAATTTATGAAAAACATTTTACTATTCATATTTTGTTCAGCCTTATTAATTGGCTGTGGCTCAAGTGATAGCAGCAAAAAAGAAAAAGAGACAACTAAAACAGCCGTTAAAAACAATAATTGGGACGAAGGAAACTGGAATGAAATTGAATGGAACTAAGCTGATTTTTGCATCAGTCATTACTCTAACCACCTGTTTTGTACAAGCGCAAGCACCAGAACTAACTGCATTTACAGCGGGTACACCAGCCAAAGCGGCTGAAGTGAATACAAACTTTTCTAACCTTAAAGCTTATACAATTGCACAAGCTGCTTTGATAAAAGCGCTGGAAGATAAAGTCTCAGCACTTGAAAATCAAAGCGCTAAGACTGATGATGAGTTTACAATCCCTGTAAGAGGAGACGGAGAACTTATTGGTTACACTAACGAAGTTGTAGCCACATTTTACAAACCAGCTATCATGCTAAAAACTGATTATGGTATTACATCCGTCAAAGGAGGGTATAATAATAGATATGTATTAGCACCATACGATCCTATATACAAAAATGACACTGATGGTTTTTATGTAAAATATTCCGATTCAAATTGCCAAAATCCAGTTCATGTTATTAGAACAGGTGATGGTAATACAGCTTTGTTTACCACAGTTGCGAATACACTTGATTCTAATCTTTTATTCATCGGTGAAACAGCTGTGTACACGGCTGCCAAAGGAACTGTATTTAGTACTAATACTGCTGAAATATATGAGTTAAACGCAGAGACCTGCTCTAAATCAGAGTCGTTCACAGGTGGAGTTGTTCTACCTGTATCAAAAGTGACTACACTGAAGGTAGTTTATAATACTATTGAAGTAGACGGCTACGTTTCAAACTAGTAATCATAAATAGTTATGCTTAGGTGCTGTATTTGGCCTAAGCATGATTAGACTATAATTTCATACGCTCCAACACGGCCTATTTTATCAGTAGAACTTTCACCTAGTACATTACCCCTCATTAATGCACATAAGCACTTTTTAATAAGCACAAAAAAAACCCACACTAGCTATAAAGCCAATGCAGGTTTCTTATCTAAATAAACTTTAACCTTAAAAGATTAACGCTTACCCAATTTTTCGCGGATCTGCTGCAGAGTGCGAATCTGTGCAATGGATTCCGCAAGCTGAGAGGCCGCACGAGAATAATCAAAATCACCGCTTTGATTTTCTAGTGCTTGCTCAGCGTGTTTTTTCGCTTCAAGCGCGGCTGCTTCATCGATGTTGTCAGCACGTAACGCTGTGTCTGCTAGTACAGTCACAGAGTTAGGCTGAACTTCTAAGAAGCCACCTGATACGTAGAAGATTTCTTCTTCACCGTTCTGTTTTTTAACACGAACGGGGCCTGGCTCAAGTGATGTCATCAGAGCCGCGTGGCCAGGTAAGATACCTAGCTCGCCGTTTGCACCTGATGCAATCACAATTTCAACCAAGCCAGAGAAGATAGCCTCTTCAGCGCTAACGATATCGCAGTGAACCGTCATTGCCATAGCTTACTCTCCTATTAGAAGGTTTTAGCTTTCTCGATTGCTTCTTCGATTGTACCTACCATGTAGAACGCTTGCTCTGGTAGAGAATCAAATTCACCTTCAAGAATACCTTTAAAGCCACGAATCGTTTCTTTCAACGATACGTACTTACCAGGTGCGCCTGTAAAGATTTCTGCCACGTGGAAAGGCTGAGACAAGAAACGCTCAATCTTACGTGCACGAGATACAGTTTGCTTATCTTCTTCAGATAGCTCATCCATACCTAGAATGGCAATGATATCTTTCAGTTCTTTATAACGCTGCAATACGGTTTGAACGCCACGAGCGATGTCGTAATGTTCTTGACCGATTACTAGAGGATCTAACTGACGAGAGGTAGAGTCTAGAGGGTCGATTGCAGGGTAAATACCTTTAGAAGCGATGTCACGAGACAGAGATACCGTTGAGTCCAAGTGAGCGAATGTTGTCGCTGGGCTTGGATCCGTCATATCATCCGCCGGTACGTATACCGCTTGGATAGAGGTGATAGAACCCGTCTTAGTAGACGTAATACGTTCCTGAAGCACACCCATCTCTTCTGCAAGAGTTGGCTGGTAACCTACCGCTGAAGGCATACGGCCTAACAGTGCAGATACTTCGGTTCCCGCAAGGGTGTAACGGTAAATGTTATCTACGAAAAGTAGAACGTCTTTACCTTCGTCACGGAATTTCTCAGCCATAGTAAGACCCGTCAACGCAACGCGTAAACGGTTACCAGGAGGCTCATTCATTTGTCCGTAAACCATCGCTACTTTTGACTTAACTTTGTCGTCTAGATCAACAACACCAGACTCAGCCATTTCGTAGTAGAAATCGTTACCTTCACGAGTACGCTCACCAACACCAGCGAATACAGATAAACCTGAGTGCGCTTTTGCAATGTTGTTGATCAATTCCATCATGTTTACAGTTTTACCAACACCAGCACCACCGAACAAACCTACTTTACCACCCTTAGCGAATGGGCAAACTAGATCGATTACTTTGATACCCGTCTCTAGCAAATCTGAAGACATGGATTGTTCTGCGAATGTAGGCGGCTTACGGTGAATAGAAGCAACTTCTTTCTCACCGATAGGGCCACATTCATCAATTGGACGTCCTAGAACGTCCATGATACGACCTAATGTTTCAAGACCAACTGGTACTTGAATTGGGCCGTTAGTATTTTCAGCTGTTAAACCGCGCTTTAGGCCTTCTGTAGAACCCATCGCGATGGTACGTACGATACCATCACCTAGCTGTTGTTGAACTTCTAGCGTAATTTCTCCGCCTTCAACTTTAAGCGCGTCATATACTTTTGGTACTGAATCACGTGGGAATTCCACGTCGATTACAGCGCCGATGATCTGTACGATCTTTCCGCTACTCATTGTTAAATCCTCTTATAAACCTTTAATCTGCAAGCCTATACCGCTGCTGCGCCACTACAGATCTCAGAGATCTCTTGTGTAATTGCCGCTTGACGAGCTTTGTTGTACAACAAGTTCAGCTCTTTAATGAAGTCACCCGCATTATCGGTTGCGGCTTTCATCGCCAACATCCGCGCAGCCATCTCACACGCTGTGTTTTCCACAACGGCTTGATACACTTGTGATTCCATGTAACGAACCAATAAATCGTCAAGCAATAGCTCAGCGTCAGGTTCGTAGATGTAATCCCAATGGCCACTTAATGCTTTGTCTTGCTTAGCTTCAAGCGGTAAAAGTTGTCTAACGGTTGGTTTTTGCGTCATGGTGTTAACGAATTCGTTACCCACTATATACAAGCGGTCAATATCTCCGCTATCAAATGCATCTAGCATCACCTTAACGCTACCGATTAAATCATGTACTGCTGGCGCATCACCTAAATGTGTTTTAGCAGCAACAACATTGCCACCGAAGCTCTTGAAGAACGAAACACCTTTTTGGCCAATGGCACAAATATCCACTTCGATTTTATCGCTGCGGAACTGTTTCATGTCTTTCATCAAGCTACGTAACAAGTTGGTGTTCAAACCACCACATAGGCCACGGTCAGAAGTAATTACGATGTAACCAACGCGTTTTACTTCTCGCTCTTGCAGATAGGCATGACGGTATTCACTGGTAGCACTGGCCACATGGCCGACTACCGCACGGATTTTTTCCGCATATGGACGGCCTGCTGACATACGAGACTGCGCTTTACGCATTTTCGATGCTGCTACCATTTCCATTGCAGATGTAATCTTACGCGTATTGTTAATACTGCCGATTTTCTGCTTAATCTCTTTTCCGACTGCCATATGACTGCCCCTATTATCTACTCGGCGAACCGACTAAGCCGAAGCTTAGTAGGTTTGAGTGGCCTTAAATTTCTCAAGTAAGTCTTTCAGACCATTCTTCTCGTCGTCGCCAAATTTACCGGCACCGTTAATAAGATTAACTAGGTCTTTGAACTCAGCGTGGGCGTAAGAAAGAATAGCAGACTCGAAAGCAGCAATTTTTTCTACGGCTACGTCTTTTAGATAACCTTCGTTTGCAGCAAATAGCATAATCGCCATTTCAGCTACAGACATTGGCGCGTACTGTTTCTGCTTCATTAGCTCAGTAACAGTTTTACCATGCTCAAGCTGAGCACGAGTCGCGTCATCTAGGTCAGATGCGAAGGCAGCAAACGCTGCTAGTTCACGGTACTGAGCCAAGGCTAGACGGATACCACCACCTAATTTAGAGATGATCTTAGTTTGTGCTGAACCACCAACACGCGATACCGAAATACCGGCGTTCATCGCAGGACGAATACCTGAGTTGAATAGGTTAGTTTCTAAGAAGATCTGACCATCAGTAATGGAAATAACGTTTGTTGGTACGAACGCAGATACATCACCACCTTGAGTTTCGATGATCGGTAACGCAGTCAAAGAACCGGTTTTACCTTTCACTTCACCATTGGTGAATTGCTCAACGTAGTTTGCATTTACGCGAGATGCACGCTCAAGTAGACGAGAGTGCAAATAGAATACGTCACCAGGGTATGCTTCACGACCAGGAGGACGTTTCAATAGCAATGAAATTTGACGGTAAGCCCAAGCTTGTTTCGTCAAATCATCATATACGATTAGAGCGTCTTCACCGCGGTCACGGAAGTATTCACCCATTGCACAACCAGCGTATGGCGATAAGAACTGCATAGATGCAGGATCAGATGCAGAAGCGGCAACGATAATGGTGTTTTCCATTGCGCCGTGCTCTTCAAGTTTACGAACAACGTTCGCAATAGAAGATTGCTTCTGACCGATGGCTACGTATACACACTTAATGCCAGAGTCTTTTTGGTTGATGATCGCATCGATCGCCATCGCTGTTTTACCAGTCTGACGGTCACCGATGATTAGCTCACGCTGGCCACGGCCAACAGGAACCATTGCATCAACTGATTTATAACCAGTTTGTACAGGTTGATCTACAGATTTACGAGAAATTACGCCTGGTGCAATACGTTCTACCGGAGTAGTCGTTGCTGCATTAATAGGGCCTTTCCCGTCAATTGGGTTACCAAGAGCGTCAACAACACGACCTAATAATTCAGGACCTGCTGGTACTTCAAGGATACGACCAGTACAACGAGCCTTTTGGCCTTCTTGTAGTGGAAGGTAATCACCCAATACGATTGCGCCTACAGAATCACGCTCTAAGTTAAGAGCCATGCCGTATAGGCCGCCATCAAATTCAATCATTTCGCCGTACATTACGTCGGCTAGTCCGTGGATACGCACGATACCGTCAGCGACGGATACAATGGTACCTTCGGTGCGAGCTTCAGAAGACGTATCGAGTTTCTCGATACGGCTTTTGATCACATCGCTAATTTCGCTAGGATTTAGTTGCTGCATGCTTTATCCCTCAAACTCAGGAGTTCATCGCTTCGGCTAACTTGGCCAACTTGCCTTTAAGAGTACCGTCGATCACCATATCACCCGCACGGATGATGGCGCCGCCTACTAATGTTTTATCAACAGAAGTAGTAACACGTACGTCTTTTTCAAGTTTGACTTTGAGAGCTTGAGTCAATTTTTGCTTAGTATCGTCCGCTACTTCGAAAGCTGAGATGATTTCTACATCTACTGCTTTTTCTAGCTCGGCCTTCAAGTGCTCAAACTGCTCGAATATTTGTGGTAAAAGCGAAATACGTCTGTTTTCCGCTAGAACATTAATCAGGTTTTGACCTGATTCGTTCAAAATATCACCACAAACATCGATAAATATTTGAGCCTGTTGTGCGCCTGTAAGACTAGGGTTAGATAGAACCTCTTCCACCTGGTCTTGTTGGGCTACATTGCTAGTAACTGAAAGCATGGCTGACCATGCTTGCAAATTACCAGCGTCAACAGCTGCTTGGAAGGCTGCTTTCGCGTATGGACGTGCCAATGTTGAAAGTTCAGCCATGGTAAACCTCGCTTATAGCTCTTCTGCCAATTTATCAAGAAGCACATTGTGCTTCTCAACATCAATTGAGGTTTCCAGGATTTTAGAAGCGCCGGCTACTGCTAGTGCTGAAACTCGAGTACGTAGAGTTTCTTTCGCGCGGTTAACTTCTTGATCTATTTCCGCTTGAGCTGCGGCTTTAAGTCGCTCACCTTCTTGACGGGCCGTATCTTTGGCTTCATCAATAATCTGGGTAGCGCGCTTGTTCGCTTGCTCAATGATCTGGGCAGCTTGCTCTTTTGCTTCACGCATTTGAGAAGTGGCTTTTTCTTGAGCCAATTTCAAGTCACGTTCAGCGCGGTTTGCTGCGTCCAAACCATCCGCAATTTTCTTTGCACGTTCTTGCATAGCATTGATTAGCGGAGGCCAAACAAATTTTATGCAGAATGCAACGAAAACAGCAAAGGCGATGATCTGGCCGATCAGAGTCAAATTAATATTCACGCCTTAGTCCTCTAAATTCGTTGTTTTGAGTTGTATAGTTAAAAATTAACCTGCAACAACGAAGATAAGGTACATAGCGATACCAACACCGATCATTGGTACAGCATCAAGTAAACCAGCCATAAGGAAGGTTTTAGTTTGAAGTTGTGGACCTAGTTCAGGTTGACGAGCTGTAGATTCTAAAAGCTTACCGCCCAGAATAGCAAAGCCGATACCAGTGCCTAGAGCACCAAGACCGATCATAAGTGCGGCTGCGATGTAAATCATTTCCATAGTAGTTTCCTATTTAAGGTTAGGGTTAAGGTTAAAATTAACGGTTAAGTTAAAGGGTTAAAAATCGTTTTCATTTCAGCGCGAGTTTTTAAGGCTTATTTACATAAGCCTTAAACTGTTGCCTAGTGATCTTCGTGAGCCATGCTCAGATATACAATTGTTAGCATCATAAAAATGAATGCTTGCAGTGTAATTACTAAGATATGGAATACTGCCCATGCCCACTGTAAAACACCACCAAAAATACCCATTGCCAAACCAGCTGAGAACATTAGCGCGATTAGAATGAATATCATCTCACCGGCATACATGTTGCCGAATAAACGCAGTGCTAGCGATATTGGCTTAGCAATTAAACCTAATATTTCTAGAGTAAAGTTCACTGGAATAAACAGAGCTTGTACAAACGGGTTTTTAGCATTGAACGGGTGTAGCGTTAACTCACCAATAAAACCACCGATACCTTTTACTTTAATGCCGTAAAAGATCATTAGCGCAAATACAGATAATGCTAGGCCTGCGGTAATGTTAGGGTCTGTAGAAGGTACGATTTTCATGAATGCATGGTGAGGATCATTACCTGCAGCCGCCCATGAAAGTTCAAATAACTTAGGAATAATGTCTACTGGAATTAAATCCATTAGGTTCATCATAAATACCCAAGTAAAGATGGTTAAAGAAAGAGGGGCCACAAGAGGGTTACGGCCATGGAAGCTTTCTTTTACGGTGTTGTCGATAAATTCAACAAGGCTTTCTATAAAGTTTTGCATGCCTGATGGCACACCAGTCGTTACATTTTTAGCGGCACGCCAAAAGATGAACATAATCAAAGCACCAAGGCCGATTGACCATGCCAAGCTATCAACATGCAATGCCATAAAGCCCATGTCGCCGGCTTCTTGTGCTGTTTGTGCAAGAGTCCAAGAACTCTCAGTCATAACTGAACCATCTGCACGCTCATAACCGGCCGGCAATTCGCCGTAGGTTAAGTTGGTGAGATGGTGTTTTATGTAGTCGGTAGAGGAAGTACCTGCCATATGCCACACTCTTCTTTTAAAGGTTTATAAATTTGCAATTCTTGAAGCGAAAACGTTTGCGACTTGAACAGCAATAAATGCACTGAACAAAGCCAAAAAATCAATCGGGTGTATTAACTTAAACGCCGCTACAAAACCAATGGCCGTTAATACTATTTTCCACGTACCACCTTGATAAAAAGATCGCAGTACGTAACCCATTTGCTGTGCGCCACTGTATTTAAATGCCTTGTGTATAAAGTAGGCATTGGGGACAGCACATATCAATCCACCCGCTAATGCGGATATGGCAGCCTCTTGGCTTTTCAGCATAAACAAAAGGGCTATTACGCCACTTAACCCTAATTGAAACAGGGTTATTCTATATACCGGAGGGCGTTTTATGGTCTGACTCACGCTCTCTCCAATGGCTTTAATTCGCCAACTGCCACTTCATGATTTAAGTCAATTACCTAAAAATAGGCGGGCAGAATTATATTGGCTATACCGCTTAGCTTCAACCAGCCATTCACTTTATTCGCATTTAAATTGTGCATTTCAGACTCAGTATATTGATTTTCTGAGCAAAGTTTGCACAATCGTGAGGCAGTGTAGATGGCTTGGTGGGGATTAGCAATGAAATAGCCGGCCACTCAAAATCAAGCGGCCATTTTAGAAGTGATTATTTTATATGATTTAAAATGCCATCCAGCTCATCAAGGCTAGAATAACTAATGACTAATTTACCTTGGCCTTTGGCATTGTGTTTCAATTCGACTTTTGCGCCTAAACGCTCACCCAAGCTGCCTTCAAGGCGCTGAATGTCAGGATCCGCTTTAGCTTTCACTGTTGGCGCTTTTTGCTCATGCCAAGTACGCACCAGTGCTTCTGTTTGGCGAACCGTAAACCCCTTGGCGACGACTTGGCGTGCGGCTTCACTTTGATGTTCGCCTTGCAGGCCCAGTAACGCTCGAGCATGACCCATTTCGATATCGCCATGTTCAAGCAAAATACGAACGTCGTCATTCAAATTCATTAAGCGCAGTAAGTTGGTTACGCTGACGCGGCTCTTACCTACCGCGTCGGCGACTTGTTGTTGCGTGAGTTCAAATTCAATTTGCAAACGATGCAGTGCAACCGCTTCTTCCATTGGGTTTAAGTTTTCACGCTGAATGTTTTCAATCAGAGCCATAGCAATGGCGGCATCATCCGCTACGTCACGAATAATCGCAGGCACTTCATGTAAGCCAGCCATTTGTGCCGCACGCCAGCGACGCTCACCCGCTATGATTTCGTATTTACTATTATTACTATTAGGAGAGATAGCACGCACAACAATCGGTTGCATGATGCCCTGCACTTTAATCGAAGCGGCTAGTTCTTCTAGGCCTTCTGGGTGCATGTCTTTACGCGGCTGATATTGGCCTGGCTGTAAAAATTCAACAGGCAATTGCTTGAGAACATCTTTGCTAAAAGCGGTATCGGTTGAGGGAGCATCAGCTTCTGCTTGCGCACTATTGCTTTGACTAGCCGCACCTGCCAGTAGGGCATCCAAACCCATTCCACCTAATCCACGTTTTTTTGCCATGTTCTTGTTGCCGCTTAATGAAAAGTAATATTAATGTTCGACCGATTTATTTTTGCGATTCACTTCACCCGCTAAGGCTAAATACGCGACGGCACCACGGGAGGTTTTATCATAATGCAGCACCGGCATGCCGTAGCTTGGTGCTTCTGCCAAACGTATGTTACGGGGAATCACTGTCCCGTAAACTTTATCGCCAAAGTGATTAATCAACTGGGCTGATACGTCTGTGGTTAAACTGGCTCTTGGGTCATACATGGTGCGCAATAATCCATCAATCTCAAGGTCAGGATTAATTTGTTTGATTCGTTCAATTGTACCCATTAAGGCGCTTAACCCTTCTAATGCATAGTACTCGCATTGCATGGGAATAATAACGCCATCGGCCGCCACAAAGGCATTTACCGTGAGCATGTTTAAAGAGGGCGGGCAATCAATCAAGATATAATCGTATTGATCTTTCACCGCATCCAATGCTGTTTTTAAGCGGCTCTCTTTATTATCCAGCTCCATTAACGCCACTTCTGCGGCCGTTAAATCGCCGTTAGCCGGAATCACATCATAACCGGCTGGGTCTGTTGATTGTTTCACGTCTTTAACAGGTGTGCCTTCGACCAACAAATCATAAACAGACAGCTCAAGCTCATGCTTGTTAACACCACTGCCCATTGTGGCGTTACCTTGAGGGTCTAAATCGATCACCAATACTTTACGCTTGGTGGCAACCAAAGACGCAGACAAGTTTACCGTGGTGGTGGTTTTACCCACGCCACCTTTCTGATTGGCTATTGCTATGATTCGACCCACAAAACACCTTTATTATTGTCAACGCCTTGGCCATTCGATGCTTGTAATGTAAGCGAGTGCGAACGGTTGGGGTTTGCTAATTCTTTTTGATTTTCACCAAGTGTCGCTCCCCGTCTTCACCGGGAACGTGCAAAGCAAAACAGTCTACCACACTCACTCTATCATCCAATTGCTGTATTTCACTCTCAGGATAGATACCTTTCATGGCGTAAAAATAGCCATCTGGCTTGAGTAGGTGGATACTGCCGTCCACCATATCTTTTAAGGTGGCAAATGCACGACTGGTGATGGCATCAAATAATGGAGCGTCGAATGATTCAATTCGAGACTGTACTGGCGTCATGTTCGTTAGCTTCAACTCAATTTTACTTTGCGTTAAAAAGCGCGTTTTTTTGCCGTTGCTATCGAGCAAGGTAAATTGCTTTTGTGGAAAATAAATCGACATAGGGATGCCAGGTAAACCCGGACCCGTACCCACATCTAAAATACGCTCGCCAGTGATATGCGGCAGGATGCTTAAGCTGTCTAATAAATGACGACTGATCATTTCTCTTGGGTCACGTACCGCCGTTAAGTTATACGCCTTGTTCCATTTAACCAATAGCGCATGATAAGCCAATAGCAGTTCAATTTTGTCATCGCTAAGCTCTAAGCCTTGTTTGATAAGACCGGTATTTAATAACGCTTTGTACATGGAATATCCAAACTGAGTAACAAACATGTGGGAGGACGCTTGCGCGCGACAAGTTATTTATCGCGCGCAAGCGCCCCCACACATATGTAAATTATTTTTTAAGCACTTTGCTTTTGCACACTGTGGTGCTTTTTCAAATAAATGAGCAGCTGGCTTAATGCAGCGGGTGTTACACCCTGAATCCGACTGGCACTGCCTAGTGTTTCAGGCTGCATAGTCGAAAGTTTTTGCAGTATTTCATTGCTCAAACCACCTACTTTTGAGTAATCAAGATCCTTAGGCAAAAGGGTGTTTTCATAGCGGCGCATTTGCTCAATTTCTTCAAGCTGACGCACAATGTAGCCTTCATATTTAGCCGCTATTTGGACTTGTTCAGACACTTGTGGGTCTGATACTGCTTCGCCTTTTAGATTCGCTAAATCTTTGTATTCAATTTCAGGACGCTTTAGTAAATCCATTAAACTGTATTCACGCGTTAACGGGGTTTTAACTAAATCATCGAGCTGTTTAGCTTCGCTACTATTAGGCTGAATCCACGTGCTTTTTAAACGCTGCGTTTCACGCTCAATGGCTTCACGTTTTATGCAAAATGCCGCCCAACGCTCTTCGCCCACTAGGCCAAGCTCACGGCCTTTTTCGGTCAAACGTAAATCGGCGTTATCTTCACGTAAAATTAAACGGTATTCGGCACGGGAGGTAAACATTCGATAAGGCTCATCTGTGCCCATGGTGATTAAATCATCCACAAGTACGCCCAAGTAGGCTTCGTCACGACGAGGATACCAAGCGTCTTTTTCCATGCTACGAAGTGCTGCGTTTGTGCCAGCTAATAAGCCTTGTGCACCCGCTTCTTCGTAACCGGTTGTACCGTTAATTTGCCCAGCAAAGAACAAACCATTCATATGCTTGGTTTCTAAGCTGTGTTTTAAATCCTGTGGATTAAAATAATCGTATTCGATGGCATAACCTGGGCGGGTAATGTGCGCATTTTCAAACCCTTTCATGCTGTGGATAAGCGCCACCTGCACGTCGAAAGGCAAACTGGTGCTAATGCCATTCGGATAAAGCTCATGTGTGGATAAACCTTCTGGCTCAACAAAAATCTGGTGCGATGTTTTGTCGGCAAAACGCATGACCTTGTCTTCTATCGACGGGCAATAGCGTGGGCCTACGCCTTCAATAACCCCTGAATACATTGGGCTACGATCTAAACCACCACGAATGATGTCGTGGGTTTTTTCATTTGTATGGGTAATAAAACAATCGACTTGTTCTGGGTGGTCGGCTTGACTCCCCATAAACGACATCACAGGCGTAATGGCATCACCCGGTTGGCGCTGCATCACAGAAAAATCCACACTGCGCGCATCAATACGGGCAGGGGTGCCAGTTTTTAAACGACCCACATTAAATGGCAGTTCACGCAATCGCTGAGAAAGGGCATTTGATGGTGGATCACCCGCACGACCGCCTTGGTAGTTATCCAAACCAATGTGGATAACGCCACCCAAGAACGTTCCTGTGGTTAACACCACAGAGTCTGCATAAATTTTTATGCCTGCCTGAGTCACCACGCCTTTTACGGTATCGCCTTCAACAATTAAATCGTCACAAGCTTGTTGAAAAAACTCAAGATTAGGCTGGTTTTCCACAATTTCGCGAATCGCCGCTTTATACAGCGCACGGTCTGCTTGGGCACGGGTCGCACGTACCGCAGGGCCTTTACGACTATTTAGGGTACGAAACTGAATACCGCCTTTATCAGTGGCGCGCGCCATCGCGCCATCAAAAGCGTCTATTTCTTTCACTAGATGTGACTTACCAATACCACCAATGGCCGGGTTACATGACATTACCCCAACCGTTTCAATGCTGTGGGTGATTAATAGGGTTTTACACCCCATGCGTGCAGCCGCCAAGCAGGCCTCGGTACCAGCATGGCCGCCGCCCACTACAATCACGTCATAACGCTTTGGAAAATCCACGTAATTACCTCTGCACATACCAAAAGAGCAATAACCTGATTATTTATTGCTCAAAAATTCACCAGGGCGGGCATTATATAGATAGGGGGCTTTATACGCTAGACACAACGGGCTACAGATAGCGGTTATCTGGTACAAGCATGGATTAAAATGCGCGTATCTCGTTAAACTGACTTGGCACCCACTTTACTAGGCAACAAATATGAAACCTTTCATTCTTAGCATCGTAGCTTTTAGTCTATTAACAGGTTGCTCAGGCTTGCGTACCACTGACTCAACCTTTATGGCCCACGCAGAAAACTTCAATTTTCTCTTTTTACAAATACCCGGTGGTGATAGCCAAGAAAGAGCCATGGCCCTTATGCCCCAAGGTGCCAGCATTGATACCCTTATCAGCACGCCAGATGATATGACCAGCTTTCTTGGTGTTCTTAATCGCATTATAGGCCTTGATTACACCACTATAAATGGCCGTATAGAAGTTACCCCCAACTTATCTACAGGGCAATCTGTGGATAAATAACTTATGACCTTTTTGTGATGCATAAATATATCCACACTCAATAATCAAAATTCAAGGATCACAAACCAGTGTGCATATCTGTAAATAATCATGGTTATCCACAAATTTGAGATAACCTAGGTTTTTCAGGTCTAAATACAACTATCCACAGCTTAATTTTATACTTACCCACACTAACTAACAGCTTATACACAGGCTCTTTTTAATCCATTATCGGCGATTTTTGCCTCAATTATTTTGAATGAATCGTCATATGGCTTTAAGTCATCAATAGGTTAGTAAAAGGCTATCAACACTTTACTAACAGTTTATATTTTGTGGATAGATAGACATGAATCTAATATTCATTCATCTTTCACATAACAACCGCCAAAAAATTTCACACAATACGCTTTTGTTCAGCATTAGCATTCGTAAGGAATACGTTATGAAATTCAAACCATTTACATTAGCGCTTTTTTCAACCGTGCTACTCAGTGCCTGCAGTTCTAATGAACCCGATTTAACGTTGCATGTATTTGATTGCGGCCATGTTGAAGTGAGAGACATTTCTATTTTCTCTCCCGGTGTTGACGAAGGCCAGACCAAACACCTCACTGATAGTTGTTACCTTATCCAACATAAAAAAGGGTCCATGATTTGGGATGCAGGATTAGCAGACGCACTTGGTCCTGAAGGGATTGAAGCATTTGGCGGTAAATTAAAATTAACCGTTACTCATCCATTATCAGAGCAACTCGCGGCCATAGATGTAAACCCTGACAACATAAACTTTATTGCTATCTCTCACTTTCATGGCGACCACACAGGCAACGCGAATTTATTTGGCAACGCATCGCTATTGATACAACAAGCTGAATACGACGCAGCGTTTGGTGAAGACCCAACTAAATTTGGGTTTAACCCTGCAAGTTATGAGCAATTAGATAAAAGTAAAATTAAAGTATTAAACGGTGATTACGATGTGTTTGGTGATGGTAAGGTTGTGATTAAAACCGCACCTGGTCATACCCCTGGGCATCAGGTGCTGTTTGTTAACCTAGATGAGACAGGCCCTATTGTGTTATCAGGTGACCTTTACCACTTCACAAAAAATCGCGTGCACAGACGCGTGCCTTCTTTTAATTTTGATAAAGAACAAACACTTGCTGCAATGGAAAAAATTGAACAGTTTGTAGAAAATAAAAATGCCCAGTTTTGGATTCAACACGACATTGAACAAAACCAAACAATCAAGCATTCACCTGAGTTTTATCAATAATTTTTTTAGCATCAGCCATAAAAAAACGCAGCTTAGGCTGCGTTTTTATTTTAGCTAAACCGTTAATCTTTATTTACCAATACAAAAACTACCAAAGATCTTGCCCAGTAAATCATCACTGGTGAACTCGCCAGTAATTTCATTGAGTGCATTTTGCGCCATGCGTAAGTCTTCTGCTAACAACTCTCCAGCACTTGCGCCAAGTAATTGATCTAAGCCGTTATCTAAAAACTCTTTTGCTTGGTTTAACGCATCAATATGACGGCGACGCGCAATAAAACCGCCTTCACTAGCCGCATCAAAACCCATAACACTTTTTAAATGTTCGCGCAGGGTTTGGATACCGACACCATCTTTTGCTGAAATACTGATAACTGTCGAGGCCTCGCTTGACATAAATCCAGACGTTTCGCCGGTTAAATCCGCTTTATTACGAATAACCGTGATGCGCTCAGGATGCGGTAATCGATCAACAAAGTCAGGCCAAATATCGTGAGGCTCGGTCGATGTGGTTTCAGTGCCATCCACCATTAATAACACACGATCCGCTTGGGATATTTCGTTCCACGCGCGCTCAATACCAATGCTTTCTACTTCGTCTGGGGTTTCACGCAATCCAGCCGTATCGATAATATGCAGCGGCATACCATCAATGTGGATATGTTCACGCAGTACGTCGCGGGTAGTGCCTGCGATGTGTGTCACGATGGCCGTATCGCGGCCAGAAAGCGCGTTAAGCAATGATGACTTCCCTGCGTTAGGGCGTCCTGCAATCACCACATTCATGCCTTCACGTAAGAGTGTGCCTTGATTGGCTTCTTGCATCACATTGGCAAGGTTGGTCATAACGGCTTTTAAGTCGCCTTCAACTTTGCCATCACTTAAAAAATCGATTTCTTCTTCAGGAAAATCAATGGCCGCTTCCACATAAATGCGCAGGCCAATTAAACTCTCAACCAATGCATGAACACGCTTACTGAAAGCGCCTTGCAGCGAGCGCACGGCACAACGAGCCGCTTGTTCAGACGCGGAGTCGATTAAATCCGCAATGGCCTCAGCTTGTGTTAGATCCATTTTGTCATTTAAAAACGCTCGTTCACTGAACTCACCAGGGCGAGCTGTTCGTGCGCCAAGCTCACACACGCGCTTTAAAATGAAATCTAACACCACAGGGCCACCATGACCTTGAAGCTCAAGCACGTCTTCACCCGTAAACGAATGAGGGCCTTCAAAGTACAAAGCTAACCCTTCATCTAGGGTTTGCTCAGTTTTATCTTTAAATGAACAATAATGGGCGTAACGGGCTTTAGGCACAAAACCCAGCATGCGATCAGCAATGGCGTTTGCTTTAGGCCCAGACACACGCACAATGCCGACGCCACCTCGTCCAGGGGCGGTTGCAATGGCGGCAATGGTATCTGTGTTTAGTTGACCTAGTTCCATAATTCTTAATCTTTAATTGATGTATAAACGTAAAGAGGGTGACGGGAAGCGCTATTTTAGCACAGGCAAGTAAATAGAAAGAATGCACAATTTAAGGGGCAACGAACGCTCTCATTAAAACGAAAAACGGGAGACGAAAAACACATTCAGTGTCTCTCGTCTCCCGTCTAACATTAAGCGTTTTTACTTTACTTTGCTTCGTTTTCGATTTGCTTAGTAATGTAATACTGCTGCGCAATCGATAACAAGTTGTTCACTACCCAGTAAAGTACAAGACCCGCTGGGAAGAACAAGAAGAACACCGTAAAGATGATAGGCATCAACTTCATTACTTTTGCTTGCATTGGGTCAGGCGGTGTTGGGTTAAGCTGCATTTGAACAAACATGCTCGCACCCATGATCAATGGCAAAATAAAGTACGGATCTTTAATCGATAAATCTTGTAACCAGAACATAAACGGCGCTTGGCGCAATTCAACCGATTCCATTAACACCCAGTAAAGTGCAATAAATACCGGCATTTGCACAAGTATCGGCAAACACCCACCAAGTGGATTAATGCGTTCTTTTTTATACAAGCCCATCATTTCTTGGCTTAACTTTTGACGATCATCACCGTACTGTTCACGTAATGCTGTGAGCTTAGGCGCAACACGGCGCATATTCGCCATTGAACGATAGCTGGTTGCTGATAATGGGAAGAACGCTAGTTTAACCAAAACAGTTAAGAAAATAATTGCCCAGCCCCAATTACCTACAACGCTATGAATCGCTTGTAATAGCCAAAACAATGGTTTTGCCACCCACCATAACCAGCCGTAATCCACCGTTAAATCTAAATATGGTGAAATATCCGCTAAACGGTATTGGTCTTTAGGGCCAAGGTATAAACTGGTAAAGGTTGAAGATTGCTCACCAGCAGCAACACTTAGTGCTTCATCATAGTAACCCACAATGTAATTGTTACCCGCTTTGCGTGTGTTGTAGGTGTGGGATGTTTCAGCATTTGGCACCCAAGCACTTAAGAAATAATGCTGAAGGAAAGCGGCCCAACCACCTTGAATGGTTTCTTTAAAACGGGTTTCTTCAATGTCATCAAAATCAATTTTATAGTAATTCTCAGATGGGCGCGTCACAGCCGCGCCTAAATACGAGGCCATCCCCATTGATTCCATGCTAGAAGGATCAGCGCTTTTATCACGCTTAAACTGCGCATAAAAATTGGCTTTCCAAGTATTCGCAGACTGGTTATTCACTTCATAACCCACATCCACTAAATATTCACCGCGTTTGAACTTAAAGACTTTATCAATCGCGACATTATTTTTAACAATCGATAACGTTACTACCAATTCATTTTCGCCATCCGTCATTTGATACTGAGTATTCGCGGCTGAAAATAATGCGCGACTTCCTTTATCAATACCGTCTTGGCCAACTAAACCACTTTGTGCCACAAAGGTACGCATATTGTTTTGCTCTAACAAAACAAATGGGATGTTCTTGTCTTCAAGTGATTGTGGGAATGCTTTTAACGCGGCATAAACAATATCGCCACCGTTAGGGTTAATTCGAATGTCTAAAACATCCGTTTGCACTTCGATTAAGTCCGTTGATACAGCCATGTTTGCCTGTTCTAACTTAGGCTCATCGTTGCTGACATCAGGAATATCTTGATTTGCCGACTGCTCAGCAGGAATGTCTGGTAATGACGATACATTAGACTGGGACGTCATTACATTTTGTGTAACAGGGCGCTTGCCGTAATCGTCATTCCACTGCAATACCAGCATATACGATATGACGGCTATGCCGATCAGAATGATTGCTCTTCTTGCATCCATTGATAATTAGCTCTTATTAGATAATTCTTTATGGGGAACTGGGTCGTATCCATGGGTTCCCCAAGGATGACAACGACCAATTCGCTTAATACTTAGCCACAGACCACGGAAAGGACCATGCATTTCTAGTGCTTCGAGGGCGTATTCTGAACAAGTAGGGAGGTGTCGGCAACGACTTGGTAACAAAGGACTGATACCAATGCGGTAAAAACGGATCGGTAAGGCAATAAAATTGGTTAAAACCGAAGATTTATTGCTTACGTGGTTTTTGTCTGGAACGGTTGCCATTTGGTTTTTGCCTTAACCGTGTCCAAAGTTGGTCCACCATGTGTCTTAATTCGGTTTTATCCAAATCTTTTGCACCGGCTCGCGACAGTACAACACAATCAAAGTTTTCTAACTCGAACTGATGATGACGAAAACTCTCCCGCACAATACGTTTGATCTCATTACGATCAACGGCTCGCTTGGCATGTTTTTTCGCCACAACTAAGCCCAGTCTGGCAGGCCCTAATTCATTGCGTCTTGCAAGAATTAGGATTTGCTTCGATTGGGCTTTGGCGTCTGCTTGGTCGAATACCCTTCGATAATCCCCTGCCGTCAGAAGTCTAACGTGGCGCGGGAATACCGTGCTGGTCATTGCGATTAAGCAGTAAGTTGTTTACGGCCTTTGGCACGGCGACGAGCCAAAATTTGACGACCGCTTTTGGTTGCCATACGTGCGCGGAAACCGTGAGTACGTTTGCGCTTTAGCACGCTAGGTTGAAAAGTACGTTTCATGCCTTGTCTCTCAAACTGGATTAACAATAAAAATAAGGGAGCGGATTGTATTGAAAACAGCCAATGTATTCAATCAATCTTTTGGTTAATTCGTATTTAATTCATTTTTTCTGAAATTCGATTTTTAACTTAGTTAAGTATTATTAATTAATATATATATTTATGTTTTATATGTTTATTTATGATTAGTTATTATTAATGGTAAAGCCCTTTTCTGTGGATAACAGGCTAAAGCCCTTTAAATACAATGCTTTACAGAGATAGTAACATTTGTATATAAGGCGTAAAAGCTGAGCAGAAGCACAAGATAACTTGTTGATGAAAACAGGGGTTATACACATGTCATTGAAAGTCGTCGGTTATTCACATTTCTATCCCGACTATACACATAGGTAATCCACAGCACTTTTGCCGAGTTTCTGTGGATAACTTTAATAATATTGGTACAATGCTCTGCTGTTTAAAGATGGAGTCCTGCCGTGCTGGCATTATGGGATGAATGTGTCAGGTGCTTACAAGATGAGTTACCAGCACAACAATTTAATACCTGGATACGCCCACTAAGAGCCAGTGAATCTGATTCTGGCTTGGTTGTGTCTGCGCCTAATCGATTTGTAAAAGACTGGGTGAAAGATAAGTTCTCTAATCGTATTCAATCTTTATTAGAAGAATTGAACGGTGGACAGGTTTTATCTTTCCAGTTAGATATCGGTGCTCAATCAAGTACACCTGCTTTTATAGCCCCCGCGCCTATTAAACCTGCACCTAAAGCAGAAGCTCGTGCGCAGGCTGTTGCTACCCAAAAAACCGAACGAACCCCTAGGGCTACAAGAGCGCCTTCTGCTATTAAAGAGCCTAAACGTAAAGTTCAGGTTGAAGGCAGCATTCAGCATCAAAGTAGTCTTAATAAACGTTTTACCTTTGATAGCTTTGTAGAAGGTAAATCGAATCAGCTCGCTCATGCAGCTGCTCAGCAAGTTTCTCAGAACGCAGGCGGCTCTTACAACCCACTCTTTATATATGGTGGTGTTGGCCTAGGTAAGACTCACTTAATGCACGCTGTGGGCAACCACATACAAAGTGAAAACCCTAATGCTAAGGTAGTGTACTTACACTCTGAGCGCTTTGTTGCTGATATGGTAAAAGCATTACAGTTAAATGCGATTAATGAGTTTAAACGCTATTACCGCTCTGTTGATGCTTTATTGATCGATGATATCCAGTTTTTTGCAGGCAAAGAGCGTAGCCAAGAAGAGTTCTTCCATACCTTTAATGCCTTATTAGAGGGCGGCCAACAGATGATTTTAACCTGTGACCGCTACCCTAAAGAAATTAACGGCTTAGAAGACCGACTGAAAAGTCGTTTTGGCTGGGGTTTAACTGTAGCGGTTGAGCCACCTGAGTTAGAAACTCGTGTTGCCATATTAATGAAGAAAGCAGAACAAGAGGGAATCGATCTTCCTCATGAGGCGGCTTTCTTTGTGGCACAAAAAATTCGAAGCAATGTTCGAGAGTTAGAAGGCGCTTTAAAGCGTGTTATTGCGAACTCAGCCTTCACTGGGTCTAAAATAACGTTGCCATTTATCAAAGAAAGCTTAAAAGACCTATTGGCATTACAAGACAAGCAGGTCAGTATTGATAATATCCAACGTATCGTTGCCGAATATTACAAAATTAAGGTGTCCGACGTACTATCTAAGCGTCGGTCTCGTTCGATCGCCAGGCCAAGACAAGTTGCCATGGCATTAAGTAAAGAATTAACCAATCATAGCTTGCCTGAAATTGGCAATGCTTTTGGTGGGCGGGACCACACAACGGTTCTGCACGGCGTTCGCAAAATAAAAGAACTGCGTGAGATCAACGCAGACATCAGCGAAGATTATAAAAACCTATTGCGGTCACTGACCAGTTAAAGAGTGGGAAAGGCATGAAATTCACAATCACTAGGGAAGCCCTACTTAAGCCACTACAGTTGGTTGCCGGCGTTGTTGAGCGTCGTCAAACATTACCTGTACTGTCTAATGTTCTCCTTGAAGTTAAAGGTGATCAATTGTCACTGACAGGTACTGATCTTGAAGTAGAAATGGTGGGTAGCGCGCAATTATTAGAACCAGGTGTGGATGGTGATATCACCGTTCCTGCTAAAAAATTAATGGATATTTGTAAGTCTCTGCCTGATCAAAGCACCATTGTGATTAGCCAAGATGACCACAGAGTTCAATTACAAGCGGGTCGCAGTAAGTTTGTATTATCGAGCTTACCTGCCAATGAATTCCCTAACGTTGACGATATTGAAGCGACGATTACCGTTAATGTGCCTCAGGTGCAGTTACGCCGTGTTATTGATCGCACTGCCTTTGCTATGGCACAACAGGACGTTCGCTACTACCTTAACGGATTGTTATTAGAGGTTAAGGCCGATCAGCTACGTGCAGTTGCCACAGACGGCCATCGTTTGGCCACTTGTGGTGTACCCGTTGACCTAGAAATGGAAGGCAAAACTCAAGTCATCGTACCGCGTAAAGCGGTTTTAGAGCTTGCTAAGTTAATGACGGACCCAGAGTCCACCGTTGAGCTGATGTTAAGCAATAACCACATTCGTGCAAAAGTGGGTGAGTATACGTTCACCTCTAAATTGGTAGACGGTAAATTCCCTGACTACGAGCGTGTTATTCCCCGTAACGGTAATAAAGTATTGATTGCTGATCGCCAAGCGTTGCGTCATGTTTTTCAACGTACTGCCATACTTTCTAATGAGAAGTACCGTGGTGTGCGTTTGCTGCTAGATGAAAACTCTTTGCAAGTGGTTGCAAATAACCCTGAGCAGGAGCAAGCGGAAGAGAGCATTGGTGTTGATTATCAGTATGACTCTTTAGAAATTGGCTTTAATGTCAGTTACTTACAAGATGTATTGTCGGTGCTTGATGGCGACGATATGAAGATGACCCTGGCGGATGCAAACTCTTCTGCGGTAATGGAAGAAGTAGAGGGTGGCGATTCCCTTTATGTTGTTATGCCGATGCGTCTGTAAGGCGGCTATGTAGTATTAAAGTTGCTTGTTTTGATACAACAGCTTTTGCGTTAATAAAGGACTGAATGTGCACATTTATACGTTATAAAATGTGCATCTCAGTCCTTTTTTTATATCTGAACGAAGTGTGAAGTCGAATTGCTTTGTTGATAACTATTGCTAGAAAACTGTGGATTCTATTATTTTTGTGACCTCAATGACGCTTAAGTTAACTGCACATACCCTCAAAAACATATTTAGATTCAATGACTTATGAGTATTGATAGCCTGATGCTACAAGGCGTTCGTAATTTAACACCGCTTTCCTTTGAGCCTAGCTCTCAAATCAATTTAATTTATGGCGAAAATGGTTCGGGTAAAACCAGCTTGTTAGAAGCCATTTATTACTTGGCTTACTGCAAAAGTTTTCGGACTCATAAACAAAAGAATTTGATACAGCATGGCACTGAGTCTTTAACAGCCTTTTGCAAACTGTGTGTTCAAAAGAGCCACTATCAATTAGGTGTTGAGCGGAATATTAAAGGTGAGCGTCGTATTAAGCTTAATGGGGAATGGCTACAAAGTGCTGCAGAGCTCGCGTCTATATTACCGATTCAGTTGCTTGATCCTACAATGTTTCGCTTATTAGAGGGGAGCCCTCAACTTAGGCGAGAATACATTGATTGGGGAGTGTTCCACGTGGAACCTAACTTTATCAATGTATGGCGTAACTTTAAAAAAGCACATCAAACCCGTAATGCATTATTACGAAGTGGTGGGGCTAGCGAGACAGAACGGTTAGTTTGGCACGAGTCATTGGCTAAGCATGCTGACATTATTAACAACTCCCGTCAGATGTATATTAAGCGTCTGAAACCCGTATTTGATGATTTTATGGATAGGCTGAATCCTGACTTAGGGATATCCATGGGGTTTTACCAGGGTTGGGGTAAAGATAGAGATTACTACGAATTACTAGAAGAAAGCTGGTTGAGCGATCTTAAAATGGGGTTTACCCAGTTAGGGCCGCAGCGAGCGGATTTACGCATTAAAGCGAATAAACTGCCCGCAATGGAGGTTCTATCTCGTGGACAGCAGAAAATGGTCGTGTGCGCACTTAAATTAGCACAGGCACAGATCTATAGAGAGGCCTCAAATCGCCCTTGTATATTCCTTGTAGACGATTTATGCGCAGAACTGGATATTAACCACAGAAAAGCTTTATGTAGCCTCCTAGAAGAATTAGAATGTCAGGTCTTTGTTACCGCTGTTGAAGCAGATCAAATAGCGGATTGTTGGTCCCCACAAAGCCTTATTAAAACGTTCCACGTGGAACATGGGACCTTAAATCAAGAATAAACAGTTCTGCCAGGAGTCTGATCCATGAGCACTGAAAACACCTATGATTCTTCCAGTATTAAAGTACTGAAAGGCCTAGATGCAGTACGTAAACGTCCCGGAATGTATATTGGTGATACCGATGACGGTACCGGCCTGCATCACATGGTGTTCGAGGTTGTCGATAACTCTATCGATGAAGCCCTAGCGGGCCACTGTAGCGAAATTAAAGTCATCATCCATCCTGATGAATCAATCAGCGTGAGTGATAACGGCCGTGGTATTCCTACTGATGTTCACGAAGAAGAAGGTGTGTCGGCCGCTGAAGTGATCATGACGGTGCTGCATGCTGGCGGTAAATTTGATGACAACAGCTATAAGGTTTCTGGCGGCTTGCATGGCGTGGGTGTCTCGGTTGTAAACGCCTTGTCAGATAAGCTTAAAATGACGATTCGTCGAGCGGGTAAAATCTGGGAGCAAAGCTACACCCACGGTGTACCGGATGCTCCTATGGCGACAGTCGGTGACTCAGACGTAACGGGTACCACGATTCATTTCCACCCAAGCCCTGCTACATTTACCAATATTCATTTTAATTTCGATCAGCTTGCTAAGCGCGTACGTGAACTAAGCTTCTTGAACTCAGGCGTTCGCATCGTATTAAAAGATGAGCGCAGTGATCGTGAAGATGTGTTCGAATTTGAAGGCGGCCTGAGAAGCTTTGTTGAATACTTAAACCTGAATAAAACCGCGGTTAACGACATATTTTACTTCCGTTTAGATGGCGATTCTCGTGAAGACGGTATCGGCGTAGAAGTGGCTATGCAGTGGAATGACAGCTACAGCGAGAACATCTATTGCTTTACCAATAACATCCCTCAGCGCGATGGTGGGACGCATTTAGCCGGTTTCCGTGGTGGCTTAACGCGTACGCTAAATAATTATATTGAACGCGAAGGCCTTGCTAAAAAGAACAAGGTAAACACAACGGGTGATGATGCTCGTGAAGGCTTAACCGCCATTGTTTCTGTGAAAGTGCCTGATCCTAAGTTCAGTTCGCAAACCAAAGATAAGCTGGTTTCTTCAGAGGTAAAAACCGCTGTAGAGCAAGAAATGACAAAAGGTTTTAATGACTTTTTATTAGAGCAGCCTCAGCAAGCCAAAGAAATAGTTGGCAAGATGATGGACGCGGCTCGTGCTCGTGAAGCCGCCCGTAAAGCCCGAGAAATGACCCGTCGTAAAGGGGCATTAGATATTGCAGGTTTACCGGGTAAATTAGCGGATTGCCAAGAAAAAGATCCTGCACTATCTGAAATATACTTAGTGGAAGGGGACTCGGCCGGCGGATCTGCCAAGCAAGGCCGAGATCGTCGCACACAGGCTATTTTACCGCTTAAGGGTAAGATCCTTAACGTAGAAAAAGCACGCTTTGACAAGATGCTGTCGTCGGTTGAAGTAGGGACATTGATCACGGCATTAGGTTGCGGTATTGGTCGTGAAGAGTTCAATCCTGATAAGCTGCGTTATCACAGTATCATTATCATGACGGATGCCGACGTCGATGGTTCTCACATTCGTACACTGCTATTGACCTTCTTCTTCCGTCAAATGCCTGAAATTATTGAGCGTGGACATATCTTCATTGCACAGCCACCGCTTTATAAGATCAAGCGCGGTAAGCACGAGCAATACATCAAAGATGACCCCGCTTTAGAAGAATACTTAACGAATACCGCTCTAGATGGCGCTGCTTTGTATGTGAATGCACAAGCCCCTGGTATAAGCGGTGAGAAGCTAGAAGAACTGGTTAATAACTACCGTAGCGTGTTGGCAAACATAGATCGTCTTGGTCGTGTATACCCTGAGCGTGTACTTAAAGCCATGATCTATATGCCTAAGTTAACGCAAGAAGACTTAAAAGATCGTGCAAAAGTAGAAGCTTGGAACGAGCAACTACAAAATCGATTTGATGATCCTAAAGGTAATGACTCCCGTGTGGTGCTTGAGGTGGTTGAAGATAATGAACGTCATATCTTCTTGCCGGATATCAAAGTGATTAACCACAGTATCCCGACTGACTACGTACTGAGCCATGAATTTTTTGATTCAAATATTTATAAAACTATTTGTTCACTAGGTGAACGCTTGCAAGATCTTGTTGAAGAAGGTGCCTATATTCAACGTGGTGAGCGTAAATCAGAAGTGACAAGCTTTGAAGATGTACTGGCTTGGTTAATGAATGAAGCCCGTCGTGGCTACAGTATTCAACGTTATAAAGGTCTGGGTGAAATGAACCCAGAACAACTATGGGAAACCACCATGGACCCTGAAGCGCGTCGTATGCTGCGTGTAACGATTGAAGATGCGGTAGCGGCGGATCAAATCTTTACTACGCTTATGGGCGATGAAGTGGAGCCTCGTCGTGCGTTTATTGAAAGCAATGCATTGTTGGTAGAGAACTTAGATTTTTAATGTGCCGATGATCTTTGTTTCGATATATTAGACGTTTCGATAAAAACCGCTTAGTCTGACTAAGCGGTTTTTTTATGTCTAAAGAAAGGGAATATCATGTCAGGAAAATACGAAATATTTATAGGTAAAGATCAGCAGTTCTACTACCACCTAAAAGCAGCAAATGGTGAGATTATTCTAGCCAGTGAAGGTTATACTCAAAAGCATAATGCAGAAAAAGCCATCGAGTCTGTGCGAGTAAACAGTCAATTTGACGGTAACTTCGTGGATAAAATTGCTCAAGACGAACGCTTTTATTTTGTATTACGCGCCGATAATCATGAAGCGATCGGGATTAGCCAAATGTATCATTCGAAGCAATCCAGTGATACAGGTAAAGAGTCAGTTAAAACAAACGGTTTAGTTTCAAGCGTGTTTGATTTAACATAAATTGAGACAACAAAAAGCCCGCTTAGGTGTGAAACTTAAGCGGGCTTTTTATGTGAAAAATTTCAAATATAAATTATATAAACTGATTAAAATTTAAAAATAGGCCATTAATGGCTTCGTCAGAGCCCTCATCGTTTATATGTTGTAATTCGAGAACGACTGATTTTTTGTAATCTAAACGAAAGCTAACACCTGTTGCGCCATAATAGTGGGTGCTTTGATTTGTTTCAGTGCTTTCACTCGCAGTGGCAGATTCAGACCATGTTTTACCAATACCACCACGAACAAACATCGACGTATTTTTAACAGGGTCAGTCGATAACTTTAAGCCAGTAAAAAGTGATTGGCTTGAAAGTTTTGTATCTCGATACTTCATTTCACCATTATGGCTATACCCTAGTTCAAACCATAATGTACGAGTTTGATTCAAGCGACTGCCTGCTAATAACTTAACGGATGGCGCGACGGAATAATCGCTTAATGTGTCATTCGTTTTGTTATTAAAGGAAAATAATTTGTTGGCACCCAAGCCCGCTTCTACGTAGTTATGAACAGAGGAGGCATGGCCAAAAGAAGCACTTAAAAGACAAGTTAACGCAATAGCTGGTGTTTTCACGAAGTATCCTTACTCGTATTAATAACGGGCGTAAGGGTACTAATATTTGAATAATAAAAAAAGCCTTATGTAAACATAAGGCTTTATCAATGTTAACTTGAGTGTAATTACCAACTTACAAAGCTGATAGGATTTATAAAAGTATTGGTTAATACGTTTTACGTTTCACTATTAATAGAGGGAGAAGTATCAATAGCCAGAAAAATGGAAGAGAGCCACCGGAACCAAACCCGTCTTCTTCCTTTTCTTTTTCCTCAACTTTCTCTTCCTTACTGCGCTTTGCATCAAAAGGGAATAAATCGGAATTATCGCCTACGCGATCACCATCAGAATCCTTTGTTTCTTTAGGATCTTGTGGGAATGCATCCGCATTATTACCGACACCATCACCGTCTGAGTCATACTGCTCACTAGGATCTTTAGGGAATGCATCGGTATTATCACCGACCTTGTCACCATCACTGTCTACTTGCTCGTTAAAATCCTTTGGAAATGCATCAGAATTATCACCGACGCCATCATTATCAGTGTCTTTTGTTTCATTAGGGTTGTCATCAAATGGGTCAGCGTTGTTGCCTGTGCCATCATTGTCATCATCGGCATGCTCAGTGGCGTCTTCAGGGAAGCGGTCTTCTTCTTCGTCACCAAAACCATCACCGTCATTGTCTGCCCATTCGTTAGGGTTAGTAGGGAATTTATCTAGGTTATCCGCTACGCCATCTGCATCACTATCCCCGTAAATATAGTTTAACGTAAAGGTAGCCATGGTTGATTTAGCAGGTAAGCCGTTATCTGTGACGGTTAACGTGAAGGTGTACACCCCAGGCGTGATCACTTCAGGGCTAATTGTGACGGTATTTAGTAAACTATTACCAAGACCCAGGGAGCTTAGGTCCCACAGATAGGTATGAGCATCTATATTGTTAGCGTCTGTTACGATTGAGGAGAGAGTTATGATGCCACTGATATGATCAGGTGACGTTGTTTTGGCTCCATTTTGTTCACTTTCAATACTGACTACAGGTGCTTCATTCACATCAACAATAGTTAAAATATGCGTATTTTTAACTGGATTAATTGTCCAAGAGTTTGCAGAAAAAGTGTCTGCAATACTTAACGTTAACGTTTCATCAGACTCAGCAATATCATCATCTAATGCACTTAACGTGAATGTTTTTGATGTTTCACTGCTTTCAAAACGAACGGTCAAGTTAGTCGTAATATCCTCGTTCACATCGGCGTTATTAGCAGATGTAGAGTTTACTGTTACTTCTACATCAAAAGGGTAAACAGGCGATTCTCCGGATAGTGTTACTTCAATTATTGAAGATTGTCCTTCACCGATAGTGGAAGTACTTTGTGTAAAGGCAACACTTGGATAGAGGTTTACTATCTGGTTAGCAGATGTGGTATTGCCTGCGTTATCGGTTGCTTTCCACAAAATTGAATGACGTCCCGAAACTAAATCAATCTCATGGTTATCGATTTTTTGGCTTAATGCTAACCCGTTTGTAGACGCTGAAATAAGTATGTCTGTAGCGTTATGGTCATCAAATACGTCGGTAGCAGTAGGAGTAATAATACTGATGGTTGTTAATGTGTTAGCAGAGGAAGTATGAACAGTATCAAAAGTATTGATAAAGATAGGTGCGCCGTTATCTGAATCGTTGCTTGGATCAAAGTCATTTTCAGGGTTGTTATCTGGATCAGCGTCATCTAGTACACCGTCATTGTCGATGTCATTTAATGATGGGTCTGGATTAGAGGCTGGTGCTGGGTTATCACCTAGACCATCTAAGTCGTCGTCGGACCATTGGCTAGTTTCGGTGGGAAAGTGATCTTGAAAGTTAAGGTAACCATCATCATCATCATCATTAAACATTTCATTGTTGATCGATAGTCGAAGATATTGATTTTTAAATAGAGTAATAAGGGAAATACCCTCATCAGTGGTTAGGGGGATAATCTGCCCTTCGTATGTAGTGACATTACCTAAGTCATAATCAGGCAGATCAACCAAGGTATATCCATGATCTAGAATTTCTTCGTCATAACTTATAAACCAACTTTTTAAAGTTTGGCCACAAACTGCTAAAGCAACATCTGCATTATTATCAGCACGAATACTATTAATTATTGAAAATTCTTCATCGCATGCTTGTTTTACTACCAATATTTCCATGTTTTTTGGTTCAATTAAGTATAACAATCCCGAAGCACTAGAAGCTAAAGCAAAATTATAATCGCGGCTATGAAGCTTAATGGGTGTGAAGTTACTTAGGTCTTGGCCGTTTAAATGATAAGAGTCGTTTTCACCATCTAAGGGGTTTAGATTATATGAGTATAAGTTTTTATCATTGATACCTAATATTTCAAGTTTATTATCTCCTTTAATATTTAAAGGGATTGCCTTATTAAAATCAGTTTTTTCTGAAAAAATTAAAGCTTCTGTATCATAATTGCCGAGAGCGGTGCTTATGTTGTCGAAATGAAATAAATAAGATACAGATGTTCCGTCTTCATACCCATACTCTGAGGCAAATATGTCGGGTGTTAACGAATTATTATAATTCCCAAACTGCATGTTTGTAATATTGTTTAGTGCATCTATGCGACCATAGTCACTACCATCTAGATTTGAACTGAGGATAATGCCTGATGGTGTTGTATAACTAGCTTGTCCTGCTATATGTAATTCGTCGATACCATCTACATCAAGATCAAAGGCAGATAGTACGTTAACGGATGTGATCTCATTATCCAAAAAATCAGGCAGAATAATATCCACCATGTCAAAATTTGTAATATCAAACTTTTTATATGTGAAGAAGTAGTCTTCATTGCCGTCTAAATTAGCTTGCTCTAATTGGACTAGGTTGAAATCATTGAGAGTATTATCGGCTTGTGTTTTAGCAATTATATCGAAACTTTTTGCAGCAGTGCTGATTAGACCGCTCCAAGAAACCGACAAATCGCTATTTAGCCTAGAAAGCAAAGGATTTAAAGGGTTGTGTTTAGTCGCACTAGGCGTATCGCCAGTAGTATTCGCTAAAAAATAATAATAATTGCTCGGTGTACCATTCGTGAGAGTTGTAGGAAGGTATTTAATAGTGGCTAATTCAGGAAGAGGTGAGTTGACTTCATTTTTAATAATATGGCTATCTAGGTTTGTATCCCAGGCCACTTGCACAATCTTAACCTGATTAGGTGTTACTTCATAATCAATGTAATTGAACAATATGTCACTAATTCCATTATCATCACTATCAACAACATCGAAGTGATAATCAGCATTTGCAGTTGATGGCATAAGGACCCAAGGAGAGGCATTCGTTAGAGATTTGTAATTCACTGCACTCCTAACTAGGTTACTCCCGTCTGGACTTATCTCCGTAGAACCCATTTGTTGAAGTAGTTCTAGTGCTAGGTCATCATCAATATTAGCCAAATGAGAATTTTTCGGATCGAATTCAAATGTATTTTTAAATTCGATTTTCTCTACAAAGTTTAGCCCATTAAAGGTATAAACGTATCCCGTACTAACAATTAACTCTTCATCATATTCGTCGTTAACCTTTTCATAATCGATATTTCCGGTTAAACACCCTTTACCAATTTCTACATAATTTACAGAAGAAATGATGCTTTTTTGTGTTTCGTCATAGGCGTGAATTAAGCCATCTGTACAAAGAATAATATACTCTTGTTTATTTGTGCCAGTTAGAGAGACAATTGAATTTATTCCGTCTTCGTTTGGGTCGAATCCAAGTCCTAGGTCAGCCCCTTCATTTGGCAAAATATCGGTTAGCAGCAGTGTGTTACTTAAAATGGTATGTTGATTTGAGTCTGGGTTATCTACAAATTCTATTGTGGTGAGTTTACCTTTGTCATGACCTAATAGAATTTTTTGATGATTTACTTGGAAGCTAGATAGGTATGCTCTTACGGTTTTAGGCGCTAAATAATAATTACCTGGTGATTGCAATTCACCTCTGGCAATTATGTTGTAATCTGTATCACTAGCACTTCGGTCAAGTAGTATCCAATGGTCATTACCAATATCCCTCCGGTCATTATCATAATGAGCAATACTTGATGCTGTTGTAAAAATTTCCAAATCATCATCATCATCTGCTTGCACCGCAAACATGGCAGCCTTACCTAGGCTTCCTGCTAATGTAATTCGAGATGCATCCAGAGATTTAATAAATTGATTATCAACAGCGCTGAACGCCGAAGAACTGATTAGCAAGGAGCTAATCAGGGCTTTCCTTATATCCATGACGGAATCCTTTTTATTAGTCGCCATGGATTCTATAGGTCAGAGTGTTTTAGCTCAAATATATCCGCATTTTAAAAAAGGCCAAAACGTGATTTAAATTAAGTTGGTTGAATTTTCTACAAGTTCTAATAAATCTTGTTTAACCATCACGCCCTCAAGCTTAAAACCTTTCTCTATCGTGCGCTCACCTTTACCAGTTTTAACTAATACTGGCTTCATACCCGCAGCAACGCCTGCTTCTAAGTCACGTAAACTATCACCCACCATGTAGCAATCTTTTGCGGATACACCTAAAGCGTTTTCAATTTGATGAATCAATCCAGGCAGAGGCTTACGGCAGTCACACTTATCATCTGGGCCGTGTGGGCAGTAAGCAATAAAATCAAATTTGCCACCGTGTTCTGCCACCAGCTTAATCATCTTTTCATGCATAGCATTAAGCGTTTCAACGCTGAAATAACCGCGCGCAATACCTGATTGATTCGTTGCTACGGCAATTTTGTAACCCGCTTGAGTAAGCTTACCAATGGCTTTCATTGAGCCTGGTAAGGGAATCCATTCGTCAACGGTTTTGATGTAGTCGTCACTGTCGTAGTTAATGACGCCGTCACGGTCTAGGATGATGAGTTTGTTGGGAGTTGAAGACATGAAAATAACCTTGTAGAAGTCGCACCCTGTGCGCGAACAAAATTATCTAATTTATGTTTAGGAGATTAGATGGTGAGAATGCCAATTCGTTACTCACCATCTAATCAGAAGCCTATTTATCAGGCCTCTGAATTCGCGCACAGGGTGCGACTCCTACAGATGTTCTTAAAGCGTTGAAACGTCAGCCACTTTGAAGAACAGGCGGTGAATTTCATTTAAAATAGCTAAACGGTTTTGTTTTACGGCTTCATCATCAGCCATAACCATTACGTTATCAAAGAAACCATCAATGGACTCTCTTAAGGCGGAAAGGGTAGTTAGATATTCTTCGTAATTACCACGATTAAAATGTGGCTGGGCTTCAAGGCCAATAGACTGAAGCTGACTCCAAAGATTCTTTTCTGCTTCGTCTTGTAAAAGTGCCGTATTAATTTTTGCACCTTCTTTAAACGCATCATTTTTCGCCAGAATATTCGATACCCGTTTGTTGGCAGCGGCTAATGCTTCAGCGCTATCTAGTTTAGAGAACGCATGAACCGCATGAACGCGTTTATTAATATCTAATGGCTGCGTAATGCCTTTAGCGCGAACCGCTTGGAAAACAACCGTCGGAATGTTTTGGTCTTGGTACCAAGCACTGAAACGATCCAACATGTATTCGGTTAGTTTGCCTTTGTTTTCCGCTTTTAATTCGGTTGGCCAGTTGTTATCAATGGCCCAGTCGATTAAGTCGCTAAGATCAATGTTAATTTGTTTCTCAACTAACAAACGCAGCACGCCCAAAGAGGCACGACGCAACGCAAACGGGTCTTTACCACCTGTTGGGATTTGGCCAATACCAAATAAGCCTACAAGGCTATCTAGGCGGTCTGCTAACGCTAGTGCTGTACCGGTTACGGTTGCAGGCAGATCATCACCCGAAAACGCAGGCATGTATTGTTCGTTCATGGCGGCACACACTTCAGCATGTTCGCTATCGTGTTGCGCGTAATAAGAACCCGCTAGACCTTGCAGGTCAGTGAATTCAAAAACCATGTCAGAGAGTAAATCGGTTTTACACAATTTAGCGGCGCGTTCAGCGAGTTTTACATCGCCGCCCATTGCAGAGCTGATTTGTGCAGCGAGCTTCATTAAACGCTCAGACTTGTCTTTAAGCGTACCCAGTTTTTGTACCCATAAAACGGTGTCGAGTTTTTCGAAACGGCTTTCTAGGGTTTTCTTACGGTCAGTGTCCCAGAAGAATTTTGCATCGCTTAAACGTGGACGAATGACTTTCTCGTTACCTTCGATCACTTGTTGTGGATCTTTCGATTCAATATTACAAACTGTGATGAAGTTAGGCATTAATTTGCCGTCTTTAGTTTCCACGTGGAAATATTTTTGGTGTTCTTTCATTGAGCTGATTAACGCTTCAGACGGGACTTCTAAGAATTCAGTGTCGAACTTACCCGCAAGGGCCGTTGGCCATTCGTTCAAAGAAGCCACTTCGTCTAATAGGTCTTCATCGATTACCGCAACGCCGCCCAGTTTTGTGCCTTCGGCTTCAACTTGTGCGCGAATCATCGTTTTACGTTCTTCGTAATCAGCCAACACCTTGCCTTGGTCTTTTAGGATGCCTTCATAAGCCGCTGGGCTAGTGATGGCGATTTCACGGTTTGCGTGAAAGCGGTGACCTTTAGTAAAGAAGTTGGATGCAACACCTAGGATGTTAGCTTCAACCACTTTGTTATCAAGCAACATTAAAATCCAGTGTACAGGGCGCACGAATTCAATACGGCTTGAACCCCAACGCATGCGTTTAGGGATCGGTAATTTATTCAGTGAGTCTTGAATAGCAACCGGTAACTCGTCAGTGGCCTTAGCACCGGCGACGTCTTGAGCGTAATAAAGGCGTTCACCTTTATCATCAGTAATACGGCCAACTTCATCAAAGCTGATACCGTTTGAACGGGCAAAGCCTTCAGCGGCTTTGGTCGGTTTACCGTCGGCGCCAATTGCGACATTGGTATACGGTCCGAATTTTTCAACTTTGCTGTCTTTACCTTGGGCTTCTAAACCTTCAAGGCGAAGCGCTAAGCGACGCGGTGCAGCGAATAGTTTGCTGCTTACAAAACTAATTTCTTTTGCTTTTAAGTGTGCTTCAATACCGGCCTGAAACGCAGCGGCTAGGTTTTTTAATGCTTTTGGTGGCAGCTCTTCGGTACCAATCTCAACTAAAAAGTCATGGCTAACAATATTTGAATCCGTCATTATTTGGCTCCCTTTTTCTTGGCGTCTTTTGCGGCTTTTTTGGCAGCGGCTTCAAAGGCGGCTTTTTCTTCTGCGGCCACATTGGCAAGCACTTCATTACGAAGGGCAGCAGGTGCCAGAGGGAACTCAAGTTTACAACGAGATTTAAAGTAAGCTTCGGCAACGGAGCGCGCCAAGGTACGTACGCGTAAAATGTAACCCTGACGTTCGGTTACAGAAATGGCGTGACGAGCATCCAGCATGTTAAAGGCGTGGGAGGCTTTTAATACTTGCTCGTAAGCTGGCAGTGCAAGGCCCGCTTCAATTAAACGCGCGCAATCGCTTTCGTGTTGGTTGAACGCTTGGAATAAAAAGTCCACATCGGCGTGTTCAAAGTTGTAAGCCGATTGCTCTACTTCGTTTTGATGGAAGACATCGCCATAAGTCACTTTTGAACCGTCAGGGCCGTAGCACCAAACCAGATCAAAAATGCTGTCTACGTTTTGTAGGTACATAGCGATACGCTCAAGACCATACGTAATTTCACCTGTCACCGGGTAGCATTCAAGGCCGCCCACTTGTTGGAAGTAGGTAAACTGGGTAACTTCCATGCCGTTAAGCCACACTTCCCAGCCTAGACCCCAGGCACCCAACGTCGGGCTTTCCCAGTTATCTTCTACGAAGCGTACGTCGTGAACGCCGGTATCAATACCGATGACTTTTAAGCTTTCTAGGTATTTGTCTTGGATGTCCAGCGGTGATGGCTTCATCACGACTTGGAACTGATAGTAATGCTGTAGACGGTTTGGGTTTTCACCGTAGCGGCCATCGGTAGGGCGGCGACACGGTTGTACGTAAGCGGCGTTCCAAGTTTCTGGGCCAATGGCGCGTAAGAATGTTGAGGTATGAAAAGTACCTGCACCCACTTCAAGATCGATGGGTTGGTTGATAACACAGCCTTGCTGTGACCAAAAGTTTTGCAGGGTAGCAATAAGCCCCTGAAAGGTTTTTACGTCGTAATTATTTGCGGACACTGTGGCCTACCGAATCTGGAAACAGAAAAGCACACGATTATACGGGCCAAGGGCCTTAGATACTAGGGTGTTGCTTAGGCTTTGCGCAGTCAGTCATGTGGCGAGATTTAAGGAAATACGAGGCGCAACTGAGCGCCCTTTGAGGGGAGGTTGTTAATGATAACCGAGCCTGTTTTACCATTACGCTTATGAGCTTGGAGTGCTTGTTCGATTAAATATAAACCTAGGCCGCTATCAGCACCGTGTGGGGTGAAGTCAGCTTGATCATCGATTTGGTCTGTTTCAAAGCCAGGACCATTATCATCAATAATGATAACCCAGTGGCCGTCGTCATGATCTTCAACATTAATGGTGACCTCACTGGCGCCTGCTTGGAGAGCATTCATGCAGGCATTATGCAGTGCAATGTTAAGCAGTTGCTCATCATAAAATTGGTTAAAGTCATTGTCGAAGAGTGCATTTACGGTTAGCTGGTGTAATTGCAAAAATTCTGAGGCTAATGGGGAGATGCTGTCCATTAACCAATGCTCATCAACGTTTGGTCGAAACGCTTGATTTTGAATTTTTAAAATAGACAGTAACTCGATCAGCCGATGACTTAAGTTGTTACTGTGTCCTTGTAGTTTATCCATTAAAGCTTGTTGTTCGGGGTTAAGTTGTAACGCATCGATCAACTCAGACTCAACGCTGAGCAAGGCTTGCATTTGATTTTTTAGATCATGTAATTGGGCACTTAACAGGGTATTAATATCAAAGCTCATTATTTTGCCTATATCATACGAACGAGTCGTTCTTGGCTTTTCTTAAGTAGTAGCCAGCGCTGATGGCGATCGTCATTGGCCGGAATATCACCCACTCGGCGCAGTAGATCGCTTACATCATCAATCATTTCTTTGGATGCCGCACGTTGATCCATGTAGGTGATTTTTACTTGTATCGCATTGAGTAAGACTGCAAGCCCAGCTTCTTTATAAGCCGTGGCTTGGTCTAGTAACTCAATGGCCTGTGATAGTTGTCCGCGCTCAAAAAAGCTAATGGCTTTGTCGTTAATCTCAGTGGTGTATTCGCGTACCACTTGTTCACTGATTTCACTTTTTGTGCGCTCAAGTTCGCGCTCTTCTGAGCGAGATAGATTTTCAGATTTAGATAATTCATTGAGTAAGTCTTGCGCTTTGGCATGTTGCTTAGTGGCAATAAAAACATTGGCCATGGCCAGCAATGTTGAGTTATTTGGATCATTGATTCCGGCCAATATTTTTTCGGCTTTATCGGCACTGGCCTTTGCATCAAGATCTTTACCTAAGTTGGTAAAGGTCGTGCTTTCAATGATGGTGGCTTCAAGCACATATTCTGGGCTATCGGAATAGATTGCCTTTACCTCTTCAATGGCTTTGAAGGCATCCGCACTGCCTGCGCGGGTGTCTCGGCTGTTGGTAGGTGAAATTTTATGCTGAACCGATTTTGCAAATGATAAGTAATTTTTTACAGACCGATAGCAGCTATGACGCGCTAATTTTACCGATTGACGAAACGCTGATTCTGCGACTTCGAGGTTTTTATTGGCAAAGGCAATTCGGCCAAGTTCCATTTGCCTAAGCACTTGCTTGGGGGAGACTTGGGTTGCAGATACTAAAATATTTTGAGCCGATTGCAGGTCTTTATTTTTCAGGTGAATTTTGGCAATTAGGTCATAGCACTGCACATATTTGGGGTGCTGTTGAATGGTGTATTCGAGTAATTCTTTAGACTCTTTGTATTTGCCCTTATGAAATAAACAAGTGGCTTTGCCAAGCAAGGCCCATGTCACTTCATGGTCTTTTAAGATGTTTGTATAAAGCTCCAGCGCCTCATCATTATGCTTTAATGACATGAGTGTGCGCCCCTTAATACGCTCGACTCTATTTTTAAGTCTGGGTTTAGTCTTGATGTATTCATCACAAAGCTGCAGAACTTCCTTTTTTGCTTGTCGGTCAATGGCGTTATTAATTGGGTAGAGCTGCTCTTTTATAGTTAGTATTCGAGTTAAACGTTGGCGCATAATGTCTATCGTGAAGGGCTTGGTAACATAATCATCAGGCTCGTATTCAATGGCACCCATCACCATGTCCATGGCATTTTCGCCAGTCAGCATGACAAATGTCGTGGTGGCTTTTAAACGGCGAATAAAGCGGGCTTCTTCTAATATTTGCTGGCCATCACGGCCACGGCCAAGATTGTAATCACTTATGACTAGGTCGTAGTCGTTATGCAGGATAAATTCGGTGGCTTCGTCCCCATCCATGGCCACATCAACCTTTGTGGCACCAAGAATGACCAGCATTTTCTTCATTGCGCTACGTGACTCAACTAGGTCATCCACCGCAAGAATGCGCTTGCCAGCAAGCATGGCATCTAAATTGGTCATAACTTATCCCTATTAACTTATTAAATAATAGTCAAAGATGAATAATTCGCAGCAGGTAGAGAAAATTATCTAAATAAGGCAAAGTCGCACTTTTGTCATAATTGAAATAAGTGTTGGGTATGGATATTAAGTCGGCGTTGGCTCTTGGGTTGATTCACTCTTTAGGGGCTCTAAGTTTAGTCGGAGCGCGTAGGCTAGGCGGTGCCATTGGGAGCCTGTTATGTGCGACGAATACTCGAATGTATAAAGTGACGCTAAAGAACTTGGAGCTGTGCTTCCCTGACATGCCTGCTGATCAGCGTAAAGCACTGGCGAAAGCCAGCATGCAAGAGACCGCTAAGACCATAACCGAGACGGGTATAGCTTGGGGCGGGACGGTTGAAAAGTTTGAACGCAATGCCACTAAGATCGAAAATGTGCGCCATCAACACTTGTTTGATGAGGCAATAGCGAAAGAAGAGGGCGTGCTCATTTTAACGCCCCATATTGGCAACTGGGAGTTCCTCTCTTGTTGGTTACCGCAGCGCTGCCAATTAATGACCTTATATAAAATTGCCAAAATGCCTGGGTTTGAAAAAGCCATGCTCGACGCTCGCGAAGACAGCGGCGCGAAAATGGTGCCAGGAACGCGTGAAGGGGTTAAGGCATTTTTTAAGCACTATGAAGATAAAAAAGTGACCATGATTCTGCCCGATCAAGAGCCCTCGTTAAAATCGGGTGTGTGGGCGAATTTTTTTGGCATCAATACTTTGACCCCAAAAATTGTGCACTCTATGATTCAAAAAAATCCTAAAGGGGTTGTGCTGTTTGCTTATGTTTTACGCACAGAGAAAGGGTTTGAACTGGTGTTTCGTGCTCTGGATGATGCAATTTACAGTGAAGACGTAGAGCAGAGCGCCCTTGCTATGAATAAAGGCATAGAAGCGTGTATTGCGGATGCACCTGCTCAATACCAATGGGACTATAAGCGCTTTAAAAAGAATCCAGCCAAGTATTATACCGGGCTGTGAGGACCTGATAGGGTAAGGTGGATACGGTTGTAACCACCTTCCTATCGCGTTAATAAACGTGAATTATTGACGCCAAAACACCGGTGTAAATAGCACTAATAACGTAAATATTTCCAAGCGTCCAAGCAGCATTGCAAAACTTAAAACCCATTTAGCAAAATCACTAATATTGGCGTAATTAGCAGCCACATCGCCCAAGCCCGGCCCTAGGTTATTTATACAAGCACCAACCGCAGAAAAAGCCGAAACAAAATCCATTCCCGTTGCCAAAAGCAGAATCGTCATAATCAAATACAGCATTAGATACACGCTGAAAAATCCCCAAACGGCTTCAACTACACGGTCATCGATTGGACGACCGCCAATTCGAATAGGAATGATTGCATTTGGGTGGATTAATCGTTTCATTTCACGACTGCCTTGCTTGTAAATCAACAAGACACGAATCACTTTTAAGCCACCGCCGGTACTGCCTGCACAGCCGCCCATAAACGCCAAAAAGAACAATAAGAAAGGTAAAAAGGCGGGCCACAATGAAAAGTCAGCTGCGGCATAACCTGTGGTCGTCGCGATACTGACTAATTCAAATAAACCAAACCGTAATGCTTCATTAGGGTCATAACTTTTACTTATCACCAACGTGGTAAAGGTCACAATTGCTGCAATAAATAAAACAATTAATAAGGTTTTTACTTCAGGGTCTGCAAAGTAATGACGGATCGATTTGAATCGCCATGCATAAAAGTGAAGGGCAAAATTAAATGCGCTGATGATCATAAAAAAGATAGCAACACTTTCAATAAGGTAACTATCAAAATAACCAATGCTGTCATCATGGGTACTAAAGCCACCAATGGCAATGGTACTAAAAGCATGGCAAATGGCGTCAAATACATCCATGCCGGCTAAGTAAAACCCAATGCCGCAGGCAATGGTCAGCGCTAAGTAAATATACCAAAGGGTTTTTGCTGTCTCGGTTATGCGGGGGGTTAACTTGCTGTCTTTCATAGGGCCCGGGGTTTCAGCACGATAAAGCTGCATGCCCCCGATACCGAGCATGGGCAAGATGGCCACGGCCAGTACGATGATCCCCATACCACCAAGCCATTGTAATAACTGGCGATAAAACAGAATGGATTCAGGTAATGCATCAATGCCTGTAATCACGGTTGCCCCGGTTGTTGTCCAGCCCGAGAGCGACTCAAAAAAAGCATCCGTAAAATTTAGCCCAGGGCTTTCGGCGAGCATTAAAGGCAATGCCCCCGATACCGCTAATACCAGCCAAAATAAAACCGTGACCACAAAGCCGTCACGGGTTTTTAAATCTTGGCGACGTTTTCGAACAGGAAACCAACACAATGCGCCTACCGCAAAGTTAATACCCAATGCACCTGCAAATGCACTCAAGGCACCATCTTGATAAATAACACTGATTACCATGGGTGGTAACAGCGCAAGGCTGAAGACCATGAGTAAAATACCCAAGATGCGAAAAATTATGGCTGGATGCATAGTTGTTTATACTCATTAAAAATAGCAGCCTGCCATCTTCAGCAGGTGTAAGGTTGCCCTTACATTGAATCTTTATTATTAATTGGTGTTTAAAAGAAGCCTAATTCGACTTGGAATAAACGCTCCACTTCAGGAATGCGTTTTTTATCCAGTACGAACAAAATCACATGATCTTCACTTTCAACAACGACATCGCCATGGGCAATTAAAACCTGATCCTTGCGTACGATTGCACCAATGGTAGAGCCTTCAGGCAGATGAATTTGATCAAGACGTCGACCCACTACTTTGGATGTATTCTCATCGCCATGGGCAATGGCTTCAATGGCCTCAGCGGCACCACGGCGTAAGCTGTGAACATTCGCTACATCGCCACGGCGTACATGTGTGAGTAAACTACCGATGGTGGTCTGGCTTGGGCTAATCGCAATATCAATGCCTTGACCTTGTACAAGATCAACGTACTGAGCTTTGTTGATGAGTGTCATCACCTTACGCGCGCCTAACTGCTTGGCGAGCATAGAAGACATGACATTCACTTCGTCGTCATTGGTTAATGCACAAAATACATCGGTATTTTCAATGTTAGCTTCAAGCAGTAACTCTTTGTCTGTGGCGCTGCCATTTAGAATGATGGTTTTGCTTTTCACTTTTTCACTTAAACGCTGGCAGCGCTGTATATTGTGATCAATCAGCTTAACGTTATAAAACGGCTCCAGTACTTGAGCCAAGCGCGCGCCAATGTTACCCCCCTCCCGCAATGATTACCCGTTTGTAGGGTTGCTCGCTGCGACGCATTTCGGCCATTACCGTACGTATATCTTTTGTGGCGGCGATAAAGAACACTTCATCGTCCACTTCGATGACGGTATCCGCAGCCGGTAAGATGGCTTGGCCACGACGATAGATAGCAGCAACACGAGTATCCACGCCACTTTTCAGATGTTCGCGTAGATAGCGCAGCTCTTGTCCCACTAATGGCCCGCCGTAATACGCCTTAGCGCCCACTAACTTCACTTTATTTTCAGCAAAGTCGAGAACCTGAAGGGCTCCCGGGAATTCCAGTAATCGTTTTATGTAGTTAGTAACCACTTGCTCTGGGCTGATAAAGACATCAATTGGCACCCCTTGGTTGCCAAAAAGCTCTTGGGATTGGGTATATTCTTGCGCCCGAATGCGGCTAATCTTGGTGGGGGTTTTAAACAGTGAGTGGGCAACCTGACAGGCCACCATATTCACTTCATCACTATTGGTGACGGCCACTAACATGTCGGCATCATCGCCGCCTGCTTGGCTTAATATATGGGGGTAAGACGCTTTTCCGCGTACGGTACGAATATCGAGACGATTCTGTAATTCTTTTAATCGTTCAGCATCAGTATCCACAACAGTAATGTCATTACCTTCTGTGGCGAGGTGTTCAGCCAGAGTGCCACCTACTTGGCCAGCGCCTAGTATTATAATTTTCATATTACTGATGAAACCTATTTGCGTTGCCAGTACTGCGTTAAAAACCGTTATGAGCGTTGATATAGCGTTGCTATGTGTCTGCTTAAACGGTTTTTGCCTTGTCTTACCTGCCTCAACAAGGAGTTATTGAGGCTGTATTATTTTTGTTAAAGCTGCTTGGTTAATAGCGCGTAAAAAAAGCCATCATGTCCCAATTTAGTTGGGAACAACTGCCAGCCAAAGCCGGTATCCATGCCTGTGGATAACGTCATTGGAGCCAGGTGTGCATCTGTTTGCTCGCTTAAAAACGCCGCGATATTATCACTGTTTTCTACGGATAAAATGGAGCAAGTGGCGTAAAGCAATGTGCCGCCTGGTTTTAATAAACACCATGCTTTTCTTAGAATTTGACCCTGTAATTGCGCAAGGTTATCAATATCTTCTTTTTTACGCAGTAACTTAATGTCGGGGTGGCGTCTTATGACCCCGGTGGCGCTGCAAGGCACGTCTAAAAGAATGCGATCAAATGGTGTTCCGTCCCACCAAGCTTCTGGGTTTTGAGCCTCACCTTGGATTACGTCTGCGGATAATTGTAGGCGTTCTAAATTTTCTTGTACGCGCGTTAAACGTTTTGCATCGGCATCCAATGCAAGTACGCTGGCTTGGTTATCACTGTACTCAAGAATATGGCACGTTTTACCACCTGGGGCGCTACAAGCATCTAGGATGCGTTCGCCTTTTTGAGGTGCCAACAATTGGGCCGCAAGTTGAGCGGCTTCGTCTTGTACACTGCAACTGGCTTCGCTAAAGCCGGGTAATTGAGTCACATCGCAAGCTTGCTCTAAATATATAGAAGTAAGCGCATGCTTTCCTTCTAGTGCCCTTATTTCTTTGTCATTAAGGATTTGTAAGTAATCACTTCTGTTTTGTGATCGTACATTGTTACGCAAGCACAGAGGGGCTTTAAGGTTGCCTTGTTCACAAATGGCTTGCCATTGCTGCGGCCAGTTTTTCTTGAGCAGTTTAATGAACCATTTAGGGTGCTCGTAGCGTGTAACATCACTGTCTTTTAAGCCTGCCATCAGTTCGACTTTCTCGCGTTGAAAGCGGCGCAAAATAGCGTTTAACACACCTTTAAATTTACCTAGGTTCAGTTGTTCACAGGCCTCGACCGTTTCATTGATGGCGGCATGTTCTGATATATCACTGTGTGCCAGTTGATATAAGCCCACCCATAAGAGGGCGTGAATAGCACGAGCAGATTCAGGTAATGGTTTAACTAATAAAATTTTACTCAGTGCATTAATAGAGAAAAAATACCGGCAACTACCAAAGCACAGGCTTTGTAGAAGCGGTTTATCTTGCTCTAACCCTTGTTTAGCAAAATAGGCTAATGCCGACGTAAGGCTTTTTTGTTCGTCTACCACATCAAGCATGGCCAATGCGGCAAGGGCTCGACTATTTAATACTGCTGACATTTAAAGCTCGCTGGCTAACACATAGTGTTCATTGAAGGGATGTTTGCCGTTTAATATGTCGGCCACTTGCATCGGCTTTTTGCCGGGCAGTTGAATTTGTTCAAGGGATACGGCCATGTTGCCACAGGCGATAACGATGCCCATTTCATTCACAGACAAAACGGTACCTGCAATCGCGGTATGCACTTTAGGGTAAACCTGTGCTTGTAGAATGCGAATGCGATGATCCCCTAGCAAGGTGTAACACATGGGGACAGGGTTAAAAGCACGAATTTTTTGCACCACGTCTTTGGCGTCTTGACGCCAATCGATGAGCGCTTCGTTTTTATTCAGTTTATGAGCATAGGTAGAAAGCTCATCATTTTGCACTTCACCTAAGACAGGGCCTTGAGCATATTTACTGACGACATGCACAACGGCTTCACTGCCAATTTTGGCAAGGCGATCATGTAAGCTGCCGCCGGTATCATTGGGCATAATTGGCGTGTCCGCTTTATAAAGCATTGGGCCTGTGTCTAAACCAAGCTCCATTTGCATGACGGTGACGCCAGTTTTATCGTCACCAGCTTCAATGGCTCGTTGAATCGGCGCGGCACCGCGCCAGCGTGGCAATAATGAGGCGTGGCTGTTGATACAAGCCAGTGTGGGTATGTCTAAAACGGACTGAGGCAATAATAAACCGTAGGCAACCACAATAAATAAATCGGGCTTAAGGTCGGCAAGCTGTTGAACATCCTCAGCGGCTTTGAAGTTTAATGGCTGATAAACTTCAATGCCGTTATCAAGCGCCATTTGTTTAACCGCGCTGGGTTGCAGTTTTTTACCGCGACCGGCAGGGCGATCAGGCTGAGTGTAGACCCCCACAATATTGGCAGACGTTTTTAATAAAGCCTCTAAATGGCGAGCGGCAAAATCGGGCGTGCCTGCAAATACAATTCTCAAGGGGATATCCTTAGGGTAAAAATGATCATGCCGAAGAAACTTCGGCATGCAGTTACGCGTGCTTAGCGGCTAAACGGTGCTGCTTTTCTAATTTTTTACGAATACGGTCGCGTTTGGTGCTCGATAGGTAATCCACAAACAGCTTACCGTCTAGGTGATCCATTTCGTGTTGAATACAAACGGCCAGTAAGCCCGTGGCTTCAAGCTTGAATTCTTTACCGTCTTTGTCGATGGCTTCAATTAAGCAGTGCTCAACGCGCTCAACTTCTTCATAAAAGCCAGGAATACTTAAGCAGCCTTCTTGCATTTTCTCTTTATCACCCTCTAATACCGTGATTTTAGGGTTGATAAAGACAAGTGGCTCGCTGCGGTTTTCGCTTATATCGACAACAATGATCTCTTCATGCACATCGACTTGCGAAGCGGCAAGGCCAATGCCCGGTGCTTCATACATCGTATCGAACATATCCTTAATAAGTTGACGGTGTTTGTCCGTTACCTTAGTGACTGGCTTCGCTTTTGTGCGTAAGCGAGGGTCAGGAAACTCTAAAATATCTAATATAGCCATAAACTTGTGATGCCTTAGTAGTCATTAGGGCATAGGCCCTGCTAATATTGTATGTATCTATTATATCCAATGTAGCAGTCGGTTGTCTCATAACCGCTGCATACAAATAAAAATAAGGGATTAACCCATGCTCAAACCCTTTCTCAAAAGCATTACTCTGGCTTTATGTATTGTCAGTGGTGCTGGTATCGCTCACGCGACTGATCTAAAACCGGGCCATCCGGTTGAATATGTGGTCAAAGACGGCGATACCCTATGGGATTTATCGCAGAAATTCTTAGAAGACGCTTGGTTGTGGCCTGAGATTTGGCAAATCAATGAGCAAATTGAAGACCCTCATTTAATTTATCCCGGTGATACCATTGGCTTGGTTTATCGTGGCAAAGAAGTGAAAGTAACCGTTACCGAACGATCAGCTGCTGCAAATGAAGTTGTAAAGTTAACACCAACTGCTCGTATCACGGTTTTAGCGAGCGCTATTCCGCCGATTCCCATGACGGCGATCTCTAGCTTTATGAGCAATAGCCGTATTGTAAAAAGTAAGCAATTAAGCGGTGCGCCTTACGTCGTAGCAGGTGATGATAATCGTATTTTGGCTGGCGGTGGCGGTAAAGTATACGCACGTGGTTTTGAAAAAAATGAAGAGCCGCAAGCGGGCTACGGTATCTTTCGTAAAGGCCAGGTTTTTGTAGACCCAGATACATCTGAGGTTTTAGGTCTTGAAGCCCGTGAAGTCGGTGCTGGATCAGTACAGGCATGGGATGGTGACGTGGCGACTTTGTCCCTTTCAAATTCTCGCGAAGAGGTAATGGCAGGCGATCGCTTACTGGCCACAGAAGATCGCCAAGTGGTTGCCAACTTTATACCAAGCTCTCCACCTGATAATGTGTATGGTCGTATGATTGCGGTGTTAGGTGGTGTTACACAGATCGGACAATACCAAGTGGTGGTGATTAATCAAGGTGATCGTGACGGTGTAACAGAGGGGAATGTATTGGCGATATACAAAGAAGGCAATACCATTATTGATCGTGTCACCCGTCAAAAAGTAAAACTGCCTTCTGAGCGTGCAGGGCTTATGATGTTATTTCGGGTGTTTGAAAAAGTCAGCTATGGCCTTATTTTAAGAGCAAAAGTGCCATTATCAGTCGGTGATGCAGTGCGCAGCCCGCAGTAACGCGTTAATTGGCGATACTAATATTTAAGTCTATCGCCTGATACCTTCAAAAAAGCCTTTGGTTAAAGTAACCAAAGGCTTTTTTTATGGCCGTAAGTTAAGACGCAAGGAAGCTATGGCCATGGATTGGACATCACAACAATTAGCGTGGATAAATTTAGCGCTTGTCCCAGGTGTAGGACCAAAAACCCTACACAGAATACTAACAGCGGATGTTTCTTTAGAAGGGATATATTCACTGCAAAAAAAGGAACTGAAAGCCATTGGCTTAAGCGAAAAAAGCGCTGAGCATATTGGTCTTCATCCACCTAATAACCCGAGTAAAAGTGTCGACTCAGCACTCACATGGGCACAAAAATCTGGGCATCACTTATTAACACTGGCTTGTGAGCATTATCCTGAGCAGCTAAAGCAAATCGCCACAGCTCCGCCTCTATTGATGGTGAAAGGCAATATAGAGTCACTTAGTTTTCCACAAGTGGCTATGGTGGGCAGTCGATACCCTACCAGCAATGGTGCACAGCAAGCGTATGATTTCGCCCAACAGCTGACTAACTTGGGCCTAACCATAACGAGTGGTTTAGCGCGTGGTGTAGATGCGCTTGCCCATCAAGGTGTCGTTGATGTGGGCGGAACAACCATTGGTGTATTAGGAACGGGCATTGATAGTATTTATCCAAAAGCAAATGCGAAGCTAGCCGAACAAATGTTAGAAAAAGGTGCGTTAGTGAGCGAATTTGCATTGGGTGCAAAAGCGATTAAAGGACACTTTCCTCGACGTAATCGAATCGTAAGTGGCTTAAGTTTGGCGACCTTAGTTGTTGAGGCGACATTAAAAAGTGGGTCGCTTATTACCGCGCGCCAAGCGCTTGAGCAAAATCGGGAAGTCATGGCGATTCCAGGTGCGATACATAATCCGCAAAAAGCAGGCTGTCATTACTTAATTCGCCAAGGCGCTAAGTTAATTGAAAAGCCAGAACAGGTGATGGAAGAACTCAACTTGCAAATAAGTCAGGTAAATAGAGGGGTTAGCCGTCAACAAGATTGCGCACAAGAAAATAATGCACACTTAGATTTGTGCGGTGAGCAGTTAAAAGTGTACAGCGCGCTAGATTATGACGGCCTAGATATGGAAAGTTTAGTCAATAAAACTCGCCTAGATGTAGGTCAACTTTCAATGGTGTTAATGGAGTTAGAATTGGCGGGTATTCTGACACAAACACAAGGTGTCTATGCTCGCTGTTAGGCTGCCTCTTGCATCAACGCCTGAGCTTAGGTAACTTGCGCATTCTGTCTTTTCAAAGCACACAACATGCGTTGGCCAATATATATAGCAAGTAAAGTAATTCAGGATGCAGGTGTTATTGCCTACCCAACTGAAACGGTTTGGGGATTAGGTTGTGACCCATTCAATGAGCGCGCGTTAGAGCGGGTGATTGAGATCAAAAAAAGAGATGCCCATAAAGGTTTAATTTTAGTAGCGGCCAGTATTGAGCAGTTCGACTTTTTATTACACGACGCTGATGAACAAACCATTAAAAAATTAACGGATAGCTGGCCTGGTGCCGTAACCTGGTTAGTCCCTCATAAAAATCGTGTACCTCAGCTGGTCCATGGGCAATTTGATACGGTGGCCATTCGTGTTAGCTCTCATCCAATGGTGCAGCAACTTTGTAAAGAAGTGGGTGGCCCTGTTGTGTCCACATCCGCTAATTTTTCAGGCAAACCAACCGTACGAAGCGCGATCCAAGCGAAGTGTGTGTTAGGCCCTTATTTAGATTTTATTTTGTCAGGCCCTGTGGGTTTGGCAAATGCACCCAGTCGTATTATTGATATGCAAACTGGGCGAGTTATTCGAGGATAACCAAAATGAACATAGACGCAGTAAAGCAGTATTTATTAGCGCTGCAAGATAATATTTGTGAACAGCTGGCCGCAGAAGACGGTGGTGCAACGTTTACTGAAGAAAACTGGATTCGAGAGCAAGGCGGCGGCGGTCGTACGCGAGTGATGGCCAATGGTGGTGTGATTGAAAAAGGCGGTGTTAATTTTAGCCATGTATTTGGTGACACGCTTCCGCCAAGTGCCACGGCTAACCGCCCAGAACTAAATGGGCGTAGCTTCCAAGCCATGGGGGTAAGTTTAGTTATTCATCCGCACAATCCATATGTGCCTACCAGCCATGCTAACGTGCGATTCTTTGTCGCCGAAAAAGAAGGCGAAGAGCCTGTCTGGTGGTTTGGCGGTGGTTTTGATTTGACCCCGTATTATGGCAATCACGATGACGTACGCGCCTGGCATCAAACGGCTAAAGATGCCTGTGATCCATTTGGTGATGGCGTCTATGAAAAATATAAAAATTGGTGTGATGAATATTTTCACCTTAAACATCGAGACGAGCCGCGCGGTGTCGGCGGTTTATTTTTTGATGATTTAAGTGAAGAAGGTTTTGATAAAAGCTTCGCCTTCATGCAAAGCGTGGGTGACCACTTTATCAAAGCGTATCGGCCTATTATGGCAAAACGTAAAGATACGCCATTTGGTGAACGCGAGCGTAAATTTCAATGCTATCGTCGTGGCCGTTATGTAGAATTTAATTTGGTGTTTGATCGTGGCACTATTTTTGGCTTACAAACCGGTGGTCGTACAGAATCAATCTTGATGTCGCTGCCACCGATAGTGCACTGGGATTATAACTGGCAACCAGAAGACGGTAGCGCTGAAGCTAAATTATACACTGACTTTTTAGTGCAAAAAGATTGGTTAGCTTAATCATGTTTTCAACATCATTCGCCACAGAGGCTATTTGAGTGACCGACTTATATGCGGTAATGGGCAATCCCATTAATCATAGTAAAAGCCCAAGTATTCATGCTCAATTTGCTGAACAAGCAAAGGAAGATCTAGTCTACAGCGCCATGCTGGTACCGACTGAAGGGTTTGAGCCAGCGGTAAAAGATTTCTTTAAAGGTTCAGGTAAAGGCTTGAACATTACGGTTCCGTTTAAAGAACAGGCTTATCAACTGGCGTCAGCGCTTACGCCACGAGCTCAAACGGCTCAAGCGGTGAATACGTTAGTGCTACAAGAAGACGGCTCTATTCTTGGGGACAACACTGATGGGGCCGGTCTTGTGCGAGACCTGGTCATGAATCAGCAAGAAGACATCGTAGGCAAACGCATATTAGTGATTGGGGCGGGTGGCGCTGTGCGAGGCATCTTGCAGCCTTTTTTAGAGCAAGACCCAGCGCATATTGTGATTGTGAATCGTACGTTTGAAAAAGCTCAGCTTTTAGCCGATAGCTTTAAGGTGTTCGGGAGCATTGAAGCAAAAGAATTTACCGATTTAACCGAACCGTTTGATGTGATTATAAATGGTACCTCCGCCAGTTTGGCTGGCGAATTACCGCCATTACCCGATGTTGTGATTGCACCCAACACCGCCGTATACGACATGATGTACAGCAAAGAGCTAACCCCATTTTTAGTCTGGGCGAAAAACTTAGGGGCTAAAAAAATCATTGATGGCTTGGGGATGTTGGTTGAACAAGCGGCTGTGAGCTTTGAACTGTGGCGTGGCATTAAGCCAAACAGTATTGCAGTGCTCACGGATCTTCGCGAACAAATACAGGGTAAATAGCCCCTGTTGATAAAAGCAGATATAAAAAAAGCACCTTAGGGCTACCTAAGGTGCTTTTTTATTTAGTCTTCCAAATCCCAGTAATCATCGAGCTGCATTTTCTTGCGCTCTAGGTGTGCTTCGATTGCTCGCCGTGCAACGAGTTTGGCCGATGCCTCGCTCTTTTTGCATACCACGATATTTCCTTTTTTATCAAAATTAACCAGCTCTTCGCTTGCTTGGTCTTTGATGACTGCAGTTGCTTCCATGGATCACCCTTTTGATTACCTGTCTTAAGACGGCTTATTGTTATTAATAAAGGTGACAACAGCATGACAATAAATGGTTCAAAAAACAATCACTTAACATGGCAAACTGTAATAAATGGGTGTTCTAAGAGAATATCATTGGTTTTTTTGATGATTATTTGATCGCTTTTTCGCTGTGACGCAATGAACTGATGCTTTTTTTCACTTTCGCTAAGTGCTCATCAAACTCGGGCCCTTTGCGTTGTGCCACGCCCACCGCCAAACAATCGATGACTAATAAGTGCGCAATGCGCGACGTCATGGGTGTAAATACATCGGTATCTTCTTTGATATCCACATGTATTGGCAGGTCGGCTAAATCACTTACTGGAGTGTTGGGAGGTGACAAACTGATCACATGCGCACCTTGTTGCTGTGCCATTTCCATTGCATGTAACAAGTCTTTGGTGCGACCGCTTTGGCTAATGGCCACCACTACATCGTCTTTTTGTAAGGTAACAGCAGACATGCACTGCATGTGTGGATCAGAGTAAGCCACGGTCGAAAATTGTAAGCGGAAAAACTTATGCATGGCGTCCATGGCCACTGCACCCGATGCGCCAAAACCATAAAACTCAACGCGTTTTGATTTATTTAGAGCGGCAATCGCGGCGGCTACTTGGGCAGAATCTAAAAAATTACGCGTGGTAATAATTTGGTTAATACTAGTGTCGAAAATTTTTTTAATGATGTCCGAGCTGGTGTCATCTTCCGCAATAGAAAACTGACCAAGACTATGATGCACCGTATTACTTTGTGCCATGCGTACTTTAAAGGCTTGGAAACCGTTTAAGCCCAAAGCTCGGCAAAAACGTACGATAGTGGGCTCGCTCACCATGGCTTCTTGGGCCAAGTCGACAATGCGCATGTGAATGACGGCATCCACATTACTGAGCACGTACTGCGCAACCTTAACCTCAGACTTTCGCATCTTGGGTATGGATTGGCGGATTAGATCAATAAAAGGGTTTTGATGGGGCACTGTGGGCTCACTTCATGCTTTGGCGCAAGTATAGCCTAAAGTCTTTTGTCACAAGAAGTGTTAATACAATTCACTGTAAGGATGGACAGTAATCGCTGCAAGCACTGCCATGCTCCGATATAATGCCCGCTCATTTGCAAGACACCGTGTTATGGACGTTACCGAACTTTTAGACGGGTTAAATCCCGAACAGCGCGAAGCGGTTGCTTCACCGTTAAATCACCAATTGGTTTTGGCGGGCGCAGGCTCGGGTAAAACGCGGGTGCTAGTGCATCGCATTGCTTGGCTAATGCAGATTGAACACATCAGTCCTGGCTCTATTTTAGCGGTAACGTTTACCAATAAAGCCGCAAAAGAAATGCGTCACCGCGTTGAAGAGTTAACGGGTATTAGCCCGCGTCACCTGTGGATTGGTACATTTCACTCTTTGGCTCACCGTTTATTGCGCACTCATTGGAAGCAAGCGAATTTACCTGAAAACTTTCAAGTTATTGATAGTGACGATCAGTTGCGCTTAATTAAGCGTATCGTACGAACCATGAACATTGATGAAAATACCTACCAGCCAAAACAAGCGCAGTGGTACATCAACGAGCAAAAAGATGAAGGATTAAGAGCCGCACACATTCAGCCTTTTAATGATGAGTGGGCACAAACCATGGTCACCATTTATGGTGCCTATGAAGAAGCTTGTCAGCGTGCAGGCATGGTGGACTTTGCCGAATTGTTATTACGCGCGCATGAGTTGTGGTTAAACCAGCCCGCCGTATTAACGCAATACCAAAATCGTTTTCGCTACATTTTGGTAGACGAGTTTCAAGACACCAACAGTATTCAGTACGCTTGGTTACGTGTGCTGGCTGGTAATGTGGTACCCGTGATGGCGGTAGGGGATGATGACCAATCTATTTATGGTTGGCGTGGTGCGCGAATCGAAAATATTCAGCAGTTCACCAAAGATTTCACTGGCTCGCAGCAAATCAAATTAGAGCAAAACTATCGCAGTACCAGCAATATTCTGAATGCCGCAAACGCCGTGATTGATAACAACCCATCTCGCTTGGGTAAGAACCTTTGGACAAACGGTGAAGCGGGCGAGCTTATTTCGCTTTACAGTGCCTTCAATGAGCAAGACGAAGCGCGCTTTATTTGCGACGAAATTGAAACATGGAAAAAAGCCAATCCAGATAAACGTTATGAGCACTGCGCGATTTTGTATCGCTCCAACGCACAATCGCGAGTGATCGAAGAAGCGTTCATACGCGCAAGCCTGCCGTATCGTATTTACGGGGGGCAGCGATTCTATGATCGCTTAGAAATTAAAAACGCCATGGCGTATTTGAGATTGTTATTAAACCGTCATGATGATGCGGCATTAGAGCGCGTCATTAATGTGCCGGCCCGTGCCATCGGTGAAAAAACCGTACAGCAATTGCGCTCGTTTGCCCGTGAGCATGGCACCTCGTTATGGCAAGCACTTGAACAAAGCATTCGCCAAAAATTATTAACGGCTCGTGCCATTACTTCGCTCAGCAAATTTGAAACACTGCTTGATGAAATGGAAGTGAGCACGCAAAACGTTGAGCTGTATGAACAAGTAGATCACGTCATTCAAAATAGCGGCTTAATTGAGCATCACCAAAAAGAAAAAGGTGAAAAAGCCCAGGCACGATTAGAAAACTTAGACGAACTAGTTACGGCAGCCAAAAGTTTTGACCCTGAAGCCATGCAAGAAATTCCGCCAGAAGGTGAAGAAGCGGTTGCGTATTCGTCACCAATGGCAGCGTTTATCGACCAAGCTGCACTGGATGCTGGTGACTCACAAGCAGACGAATTTGAAGACAGCGTGCAAATGATGACGTTGCACAGTGCCAAAGGCTTGGAATTTCCACTGGTATTTCTAGCCGGTGTCGAAGAAGGACTGTTCCCTCACAAAATGTCGGCAGATGACCCTAATCGTTTAGAGGAAGAACGCCGACTGTGCTATGTGGGCATCACTCGCGCCATGGAAAAATTGGTGATGACCTATGCCGAAAGTCGACGATTACATGGCCAAGAAACATTCAACTCGCCTTCACGTTTTATTCGCGAAATTCCAAAAGAATATTTACAAGAAGTGCGATTAAAAAGTACGGTAAAAAAACCAGTATCCAATTATTTCAGCACACAGAGCGCCAAAGAAGCCACCGGCTTAAACATTGGTCAACGCGTATGGCATGATAAATTTGGTGAAGGCGTGATATTGGATATGGAAGGCCAAGGGCCGCAAACTCGCTTACAAGTATCATTTGATTTTGATGGCACTAAATGGCTGGTATCGGCGTATGCCAATTTAAAACCCATGGATGAATAGCGTCTAATTAAGTTTTTAACGGTAAGAGTCGCGCCCCTGTGCGCGATACAAAGAACTAATTTAAATCGCTACGAAACGATGGTCAGTAATTACCCTTTATCTATAAAAGTATTAATAATATAAAACTAAAATAAAAAGGAAAATATATAAATGAAGATACTACTAATGGGTGTGTTGGCAATATTGCTAAGCGCCTGCGGTGAAAAAGCCAACGAAGCCGCTGTAAAAAGCGCCGAGCCACAACAAACATTTGAGTGGAAGCTTGTTACTAGCTGGCCAAAAAACTTCCCCGGTTTAGGCACAGGCCCAGAAAAATTCTCCAAAATGGTCGAAGAAATGTCCGCTGGGCGTTTAAAAATTAAAGTCTATGGCGCTGGCCAATTAGTACCTGCACTTGAAGTATTTGATGCCGTCTCTCGTGGTACCGCACAAATGGGTCATAGTGGTGCTTATTATTGGAAAGGCAAAGCGCCAGCGGCACAGTTTTTTACATCGGTACCGTTTGGTCTAACCGCACAAGAAATGCATGGTTGGATCCATTACGGTGGGGGGATGGAATTGTGGCAAGAAGTGTATGCGCCGTTTAATTTGATTCCATTAGCCGGGGGCAATACAGGTGTACAAATGGGCGGCTGGTTTAATAAAGAAATTAACAGCCTAAAAGACTTAGATGGTCTAAAAATGCGCATTCCTGGTTTGGGCGGTGAAGTATTACAACGCGCCGGTGGCACCCCAGTCACTTTACCGGGCGCTGAATTATTTACCGCTTTGCAAACGGGTGCTATCGACGCCACCGAATGGGTGGGCCCGTACAACGACTTAGCATTTGGTTTATACAAAGCCGCTAAATATTATTATTACCCAGGCTGGCATGAGCCAGGCTCCATGATGGAATACACGGTTAATAAAGATGCGTTTGACGCTTTACCAAAAGACTTGCAAGCCATTGTGAAGGTCGCATCTCGTGCTGCCAACCAAGACATGCTTGACGAATATACCTCTCGTAATAACAAAGCACTGCAAAATCTTATCAATAAACACGGTGTTGATGTACGCGCTTATCCTGACGACGTATTACAAAAGCTGAAAGGCTTATCGTATGAGGTACTAGAGGAGCTAGCAGCGAAAGACCCAATGAGCAAAAAAGTATACGAATCGTTTAAAGCTTATAGAGATGATGTGGTTGAGTATCACAAAATATCGGAACAAGCGTATTTGAATGCGCGTTCTTTTTAATTGATTTTTTTATATAAAAGGATTTAGTTTAAATGCGTAATGTGTGTATTAAGCAACTATCATTAATTTTTGTCATATTATCAATGTCGGGTTGTGCAGTATTACACCAACTTGGCATTGGAAGGCTATCAATGGATTATGGGTCATTTGTGGTAAAAGACTCTACGAATGATAGAGTTTCTTCAGTCCAATATATGGAAATTGAAAATTTAACAGATAAAGTTATATCTGATTATTATTTAAGAATAAGCGTCTATTATGATAACTATGCTATTTTTTCAACTGAACCAGTTAATTTAGAACTCCCTCCAAAATCAAAAGTAATGGTAGATGTGCCAATAGAGTTCTATTATAGCTATTTACTTTCAAAAAAACTTGATCTCAGAAAAAGTGTATTAAAAGGATCCGAGCATTTTTCTTTTGAAATAAACCCTATTCTATCCAATAAGCAATCAACAGGCAGTCTTTTTAGCTATAGGAACAGTGGCACGGATATTTCTATTAAACCGTCTAAAATTGATATTAAATTTCCTAATAATAAAGTACAGAAATTTAATATATTTTATATATTACCACCTAAAGATAAAAAAAGATTCGATAGAGAAAAAAGACGAGAAAGAAATAAATTCATTAATGATACTATATTTTAAGTTAGTTCATAAAGCTGCCGAATAAGCATTTACCAAATAATTAACCAATAAAACGGGAGTAACTTGCTCCTGTTTTATTTTTTATTAGCATCCGACATCCGACATCCGACATCCGACATCCGACATCCGACATCCGACATCCGACATCCGAATCAATCCTGTGGCACCTGACGAATACGCCCATTTTCATTCATAGCTATATACAAAAACGTTTTTGATCTTTTCATTTGATGAAGGATAATGGGCAGAATTAAATGAAGAATAATCTAAAATAAATGCCAAAGTTAAAATTACTCGCCCCAAGCTGGAAATCATTTACAAAGCTAACATACATCATAACCCATACTGATACTTTTAAATTTGGAAAGACGGTTCGTAAGCCCCTTACATCTGAATATCAGTTCTCTTTAGAATATCTTGAATCTACGGTACAAGGTGAGGTTCTAATTTTAGATTTTAAAGAAGGAGTTTGGGGGGTATTTAAACACCCGACAGGGGCTGGGTGATATAGTTGAATTATTAGAATCTGTGAAAGAGTGGCCGACATTCAATAGCAAAATAATATATAGCCGTAAAGGTGAATGCTGTGATTGGTTTGATTGGGTATCCACGAAGCAATTATTAATATCGTACTTTAATGAAACCTTTGAATTCTTGGATCCCTTTACATTAAGAAAGCATGCGGATGGTTTTGATGATCTAATTGAATCACTAGAGGAGTATTTATTGTTAGATGTTAAGAATATTTTTGAACATATCGGGTTGGAGTATCACACAGATGATATTTTACATGAGAAGGAGGATATAACCGAGACAATTACGAATCAGCTTGAAAAGCTTATATCAATACTCGAACTTCAAGAAAATAATAATGAGGATGAAATTAACTCAGTACGAAAGAAATTAAGCTTAGTTATAGAGGATCCCTCTTTAAATCAACGGCATTCAGCGATTATTTTTGATCAAAATAGAAGTAGTTATACTATTGAAATGCTAAAAGGGGTTAATACGGTTTCATCCAATGCTAATCATGATTTTGATGAAATTATGAGGAAATTCAATAAAGGAGAATTTGAATTTGACGACTATAAAAATATCACTCTAATTTATAAATCGGTAACGATTGAAAAAGACAAAAATATATTAAGTGTTTTTTTAGATGTATGGAGAACAGTAACTAAAGATATGTTGAAAGAAAGGCGTATCAAAATAGAGTTGTTAGGGGCGTAAATAAAAACGGGAGCCTTTAGCTCCCCAGACTGCTGACAAAGTCCTCGCCTTTTTAGGTGAGGATTTTTTATAATAGGGCCATGCTAAATGACCGCCCCCAAACACAGTCGCAACTTGAGTTCGTTTCCATTGACGAGCTTGTGCCTAATGACCATCTTCTGCGCAAGATTGAGCAGAAAGTGGATTTCAGTTTTATTCACGATTTAGTCAAAGACTTTTATAGCCCCAATAACGGCCGACCGGCGTTAGATCCCACTTTGATGTTCAAATTATTATTCATCGGCTATTTATTTGGCGTGCGCAGCGAGCGCCAATTAATCCGCGAGGTTCAGGTTAACGTGGCCTATCGGTGGTTTTTAGGTCTTGGGTTAACCGACAAGATTCCCGATGCCTCCACCTTAAGCCAAAACCGTATTCGACGGTTTAAAGAATCCGATGTCTATCAGCAGATTTTTGATGAAATCGTGCTGCAAGCCATGAAGAAGAAGCTGGTGGGCGGAACCACCCTTTATACCGACTCTACTCATTTGAAAGCCAATGCCAATAAAAACAAGCACATTAAAGTGCAAGCACAAGCTGAACGCCAAGCGTATATGGATGAGCTGGATAAAGCGGTTGAGCAAGACAGGCTAGATCACGGAAAAAAGCCCTTGGCGTCGCGGTCAGAGACGCCCAATAAATCGAGAGACATCAAACAAAGCACCACAGACAAAGACAGTGGCTACATGGTGCGTGATAACAAGCCAAAGGGGTTTTTCTATTTAGACCATCGCACAGTTGATGCACGCTGCAACATCATTACCGACGTACACGTCACAGCGGGTAATGTTCACGACAGTGTCCCGTATCTAGCAAGACTCGACAGACAGGTGCAACGTTTTGGATTTAATCTTCAGCATGTGGGTTTGGATGCTGGGTATTTTACCGCAGCGTTATGCAAAGGCATCGAAGATAGAAACCTTTATGGTGTCATGGGCTACAGACGACCCACGCATAAAAAAGGGTATTTCTACAAAAACCAATACGTTTACGATGAAACACAAGATCTCTACACCTGCCCACAAGGACAGAATGTTTTTTATCGCACCACCACTCGAGAAGGCTATCGCCAATATCATAGCGACGCAAACGCATGCCAACACTGCCCAGACTTAACGCGCTGTACCAAAAGTCAAAATCACACAAAAGTGATCACGCGGCATGTTTGGGAAGGCAGCAAGGATAGAATCAACGAACACCGCTTAACAGACAAAGGCAAACCTACTTTACGCAAGGCGAAAGGAAACGGTGGAAAGAAGTTTTGCAGATGCCAAACAATTACACGGCTATCGCTACGCGCAATTTCGAGGCAAACACAAAGTGCAAATGCAGTGCTTAATGACGGCCGCTGCGCAAAATATGAAAAAGATCGCATTAATGGCAGCGTAAAGCGCTTTGCATTAAAAATGCCTGTCAGAAAAGCCTTATCAGGCCAAACTAAAGCTCGATAAGTGTGGGTGGAATATTAAATTGAGATATATGAGGTGAGAATAAATTGAGCAAGGAGGCGCTTAAATTGCCCTGAAATGAATAAACCCCAGTGAAAACACTGGGGTTTATCAGCAGTCTGGGGAGCCTTTAGCTCCCATTTTTAATTGATAATCAGCAAGGCGAAACGAATACGTTAGAGCGTCTCCCGCTTAACTAATCCTGCGGCACCTGTCTAATACGACCATTGTCATCCATGGCCACATAAATAAACGTTGACTCACTGACTTTGGTAAGTTCATCGTAAAATGTATTTTGGCTCCATACTTCTACTTGTACGTGAATGGATGAGCGGCCAATTTCCTTTACTTTTGTGTAGCAGCAAATGGCATTCCCTGATTTTACCGGGGATAAAAAGGCTGTGGCTTCACTGGCTACCATGGTAACGCGACCTTTAGAGATCATGCGTGCAGTATCTTCTGCGGCTGAATCCATCTTACCCAATACCCAGCCGCCACTGATATCACCGTTTGCGTTGCAATCGGCTTGAGCGGGAATAATGCGCAGTGTTAACCTGCCATTAGGTAAGGGGGTATCTTCAGTAAATTCATTCATGGGGATATCTTATTATGTTTATTAATGAGAGCCGTTTTACTCCCATTGGTTTTGCAATACAAGCGAACACATTGTTGTTGCTCACAATCCCATGAATCATTTCTCAGTCATGGAAAAAACTGTGAACCATGGGGCTTTTTAGTGCCCCATTACGTTAGTTATAAATTTGGTCAGGCAGCCATGTGGCTAGCTCAGGAATACATGCCAGCAGTATTAACACCATTAATTGGATGACAATAAACGGCATGACGCCTTTGTAAATGTCCATACTCTTCACGGTGTCACCAGCGACGCCTCTTAAATAGAACAAAGCAAAGCCAAAGGGTGGTGTTAAGAAACTGGTCTGCAAGTTAATGGCGATCATGATACCCAGCCAAACAGGGTCTAACCCCATGGCTAATAACACGGGTGCAACGATGGGTACCACGACAAATGTGATTTCGATAAAGTCTAAAATAAACCCTAAAAAGAAGATAACGACCATGACCACAATGGTCGCTCCGATTACACCACCAGGCATATCCTGAAAGAAGCTTTCAACTAATTCATCACCGCCATAGCCACGGAACACAAGGGAGAATACCGCGGCCCCAAAGAAGATCATAAACACCATGGCGGTAACATTTAAGGTGCCATCCATGGTTTCTTTTAGTTGTTTAATGCTTAAGCTCTTGTTCAAAAATGCAAGCAAAGTGGCACCAATGGCGCCCACGCCTGCCGCCTCGGTGGGTGTGGCAATGCCGCTTAATATGCTGCCCAATACAGCGATGATTAACAAAAGTGGCGGTGCCATTTGTTTAATGGCTTGCCCCCAGCTCGCATTATGATCGGTTTGGGCCATGGCGGGGGCGACTTCCGGCTTAAGCCATGCCAGTACGAGTACGTACACAATGTAGGCGACGACTAAAATCAGCCCTGGAATAACGGCACCCATGAAGAGGTCCGCCACCGAAATGGTTTCAGGGCTAAAAATCCCCATTTTAAGTTGTGCTTGTTGATAAGCGCTTGAAAGCACATCAGCGAGCAGAATAAGCGCCATAGAAGGCGGAATGATTTGGCCTAATGTGCCGGTGGCGCAAATGGTGCCAGTGGCTAAAGCCGGGCTGTAGTTGTTTTTTAACATGGTGGGCAGTGTGATCACCCCCATGGTCACTACAGTGGCACCTATGATGCCAGTGCTGGCAGCGAGCAGCATGCCCACTAGAATCACAGAGATCGCCAAACCGCCGCGCATAGAGCCAAATAAGCCTCCCATGGTTTTAAGTAGGTTCTCGGCAATCTTGCTCTTCTCAAGCATGATGCCCATAAACACAAACAGTGGCACCGCAATCAAGAGCTGGTTGCTCATGATGCCAAATAGGCGATTTGGTAAGGCTTCTAAAAAAGCGCCGTCAAACTGTCCTGTAATAGTGCCTAGCAGGGCAAACATTAATGCCACGCCCGATAGGGTAAAGGCCACTGGGTAGCCAAGCATTAATACCGCACATACAACAAGAAACATCACAAAAGGCATATATTCCATTACACGGCCTCCTTATTGATATTTTTAAGGGCTAGGCTGTGGCGAATCAAATTGGCGATACCCTGTAGGCTTAACAATATAGGCATGAGCAATAACAGCCCCTTTAATAGATACAAGAAAGGCAGGCCATTACCTTCAACACTGCGCTCACCCATGGCAAAACTGCTGCTGACGTAAGGCAGACAAATCATAAAAATAAAACCGCAGGTGGGTAGCAATAAGAGCAATGTGCCAAATAAATTAACCAAGTGTTTGTTACGCTCGCTCATATGTTGGTAAAACACATCGACTCGCACGTGGGCGTCTTGCTGCAAGGTATACGCAGCGCCGAGCATGAATAAGCTGGCGTGAAAATATGTCATGGTTTCTTGTAGGGCGATGGGTGACCAATTAAATAAATAGCGCAGCGCGACAACCAATGCCGTGTTGATAACAAGAATAAGACCCAAGTAACGTGTGGCTAAACCAATTCGGGTAATCAGTGTTTCGATATAAAGCTGGATTGAGGTCATATAAGCAGCTGATTAGTAAAAAATGCTGGGCATTATAACCATGTTTTAACACTGTGTTGGGGATAAAAGACGCGGCATGTCAGTATTCATGCAGGCTTGCAGTTGTTTTGGTAATAAGCCGCCAATATTACGGGATTGTGACTGTATGACAGCTTGTAATATTACTGTCACATATGTGAAATATATTAGGTAGCGTACATAAAGCGAATAACTCCAAAAGGAGAGAGCAAATGAAACTAACAAAACTACTTGCATCAATGACCTTAGCGGCAAGCGCCATTAGCTTACCAGCTATGGCGGCTGTCGATGCCGACATCCCAGCTTACACCAAATCTAGCGGTGTATCTGGTAACGTATCCAGTGTGGGTTCTGACACGCTAGCTAACATGATGACGTTATGGGCTGAAGGATTTAAACGTGAATATCCAAATGTGAATATTCAAATTCAAGCGGCCGGTTCTTCTACTGCGCCTCCAGCGCTTACTGAAGGTACTTCAAACCTAGGCCCGATGAGCCGTAAAATGAAAGATAAAGAAATTGAGTCTTTCGAAAACAAATTTGGTTACAAGCCAACAGCGGTTCCAGTTGCCATTGATGCTCTAGCGGTATTCGTAAACAAAGATAACCCAATCAAAGGCCTTGAGATGAAAGAAGTGGATGCCATCTTCTCTCGTACACGCAAATGTGGCGTCGCTAAATCAATGGATACTTGGGGCGATGTCGGCCTATCTGGCGCTTGGAGCGGTAAAAAAGTTGAGCTTTACGGTCGTAACTCTGTATCGGGTACTTACGGTTACTTTAAGAAAATTGCTCTTTGTAAAGGTGACTTCAAAAACACAGTGAAAGAACAGCCTGGTTCAGCGTCTGTTGTACAAGCCGTATCTTCATCAGTAAATGGCATTGGCTACTCAGGTATGGGATACCAAACCTCGAGTGTTCGTGCTGTGCCGTTATCTAAAAAAGGTGGCGATTATATTTCTGCAACGCCTGCAAACGCAGTAAACGGTAGTTACCCACTGTCTCGTTTCTTGTACGTTTATGTAAACAAAAAGCCAAATAAAGAGCTTGCGCCAATTGAGCGTGAATTCTTAAAAATGATTTTGTCTCAACAAGGTCAAGGCATTGTTGCAAAAGATGGTTACATTCCATTACCAGCAAAAGTGGTTAAGAAAACGCTTAAGAGCTTAGGTTTGTAATATAGCTAGTTGATGATCATGCAGTAAAAAACGCTCGGGGGATTTATCCCCCGTTAGCGTATTTGATGAACCCGTTATGTATATAACACTCGGCAATGCCGCTACAATGGCCCGCCGTTTTAGCTAACAAAGTGATAAAGCGAATTATGAGTACGCCTTCAACACCCGAAATTAATTTTGATACGCCCGCCTTGAGACGTCATCGTAAGGGCCGTGCGATTAAAGACCAGCTTGCAAAAGGTGGTATTGCCGTTGGTGGCCTAAGCATTATTGGTGCTGTGCTATTAATTTTCTTTTATTTACTTTACGAAGTGGCACCTATGTTTGTGCCAGCCGATGTTGAGCAAAAGGCTCAATACGACATCCCTAGTCAACAGGCAACATCTGCATCCCCCACATTATTATTAGCCATGGAAGAGCAAGCCGAAGTGGCGTTGCGAATTCAAGGCAATGGTGATTTCACCTTTTTTGCAGTAGAGAATGGTGATGTCATTAAGCAGTATCGCTTACCGTTGCAAGGTGATATCAGTGCATACGATATCAATACCCAAGCTTCTCGCGAAATGGCGTTTGTTAACAAAGATGGCGATGTGTTCATTGCCAAGCACAACTACCGAATTACCTACCCAAACGACGTGCGTTTGATTACGCCGAAAGTTGATTTTCCATATGGCGAAACGCCATTACAGATATTTGATCAGCCAACCAAAGTTAAAAATATTTCATTACGTGATGGCGAAGATGCGTTTGTTTTAGCCGCCATCGACGAAACAGGGTTGCTGCACGTAACACGTTTTAATAAAGAAGTAGATTTCTTAAGTGATGAAGTGGTGCTTGAATCTGAGCGCATCACCTTGCCGAAAATATCAGGCGACATTAATCAAGTTGAAATCGATCAAGGCATGAACTGGATGTTTGTGTTGGCCGATAAACGACTATTGCATGTTATTAATTTAGAGCGTGGCGCATTAGAGCAAACCGTGACGCTGGATGATGTGGGGGTGATTACCAGTCTGGATATGCTATTAGGTGAGAACTCACTGTTAATTGGTACCAGCACTGGCCAAGTGAGCCAATGGTTCATGGCACGTAAAGAAGGCAAGTGGCGTTTACAACAAGTACGTAACTTTGAGATGCAACACGGTGAAGTGAAAACCATTTCAACTGAGCAACGTCGTAAAGGCTTCTTTGTTGCCAGTGTTGAAGGTCACGTAGCAATTTTTCACAGTACTGCCCATCGCACCCTATTTAATGAAAAATTAGTCGATAGCGAAATCGTCAATCTGACGATTAGCCCGCGTGCGAAAGACTTATTAATCGAAACTGAAGACGGCAAGATTACCCATTTTAAAGTCGATAATGAGCACCCAGAAATCTCATGGTCATCTATGTGGGATGAGGTTTGGTATGAAGGTTATGAAGGTGACACATACACTTGGCAGAGCTCGTCTTCATCATCTGACTTTGAGCCTAAGTACTCCTTGGTGCCTTTGGTGTTTGGTACGTTAAAAGGTGCTTTTTACGCCATGATGCTGGCTGCACCACTTGCTATCGCGGGTGCAATTTATACCGCTTACTTCATGGCTCCAGCTTTACGCCGTAAGGTCAAACCGATCATCGAATTAATGGAAGCCTTACCTACGGTTATTTTGGGTTTTCTTGCAGGCTTGGTATTAGCGCCTTTCATTGAAAATAATTTGCTCGGCATTTTTATTATGATGATCGTGGTGCCCATCGCCATGTTAGCGTTTGGTTTTACTTGGGTGAATTTGCCCGCCAAGATTCGTCATGCGGTGCCAGATGGCTGGGATTCAATCTTACTGATTCCGGTTATTATTTTAGCGGTTTATGTGGCTATTCAATTTAGCCCAGCCCTTGAAAGCCTATTCTTTGGCGGCTCAATGACAACTTGGTTGAACAACGACCTTGGCGTGACCTTTAGTCAGCGTAATGCCTTAATCGTTGGCCTTGCCATGGGCTTTGCCGTGATACCAACGATTTTTTCCATCGCTGAAGATGCGATTTTCAGTGTGCCAAAATCCTTAACCTATGGTTCACTTGCCTTAGGTGCAACCCCTTGGCAGACCATGATCAAAGTTGTTTTGCCAACCGCGAGCCCTGGTATTTTCTCTGCCCTAATGATTGGTCTAGGCCGTGCGGTAGGTGAAACCATGATCGTATTAATGGCAACGGGTAATACACCGATTACCGATATGAATATTTTTGAAGGCATGCGTACCTTGGCCGCCAATATCGCGGTAGAAATCCCAGAGTCTGAAGTGGCCAGTACCCACTATCGCATTCTTTTCCTAACCGGTTTTGTCTTGTTCTTGTTTACCTTTGTATTCAATACCGCAGCTGAAACCATACGTCAGCGTTTACGCACTAAATACGGTCAGTTGTAGGAGATCGATTCATGAGAGTTTCAGTTAAAGAATGGATTAAATCCGGCTCACCATTTATTTGGTTAAATGCCGGTGCTGTCTCCATTAGTATCATTATGGTGTTGGGTTTAATTGGGTTTATTGCGGCAAAAGGCCTTGTGCATTTTTGGCCGGGTAAAATCATGGAGGCCACTTATATATTACCGGGTAACACGCCTGCTATTGTGATGGGTCAAATTAGCGATAGCGAGATGGTGCCTCAGTCACAACTAAAAGCCATTGGCTTGAATACCGAAGATGGCGCCACAGAAGCCAAGCGAATTTTAATTAAAGTGGGTAACCGCGATGTTTATGGTGGCGACTTCCGCTGGGTACTTGAGCATCACCTAAGTAATATTGATTACCCTGAAAAAGCCATGGCGATTGAACGTCGTGAGTGGGGTAATTTTTACGGTTTCTTAGATAAAGTCTATGAAGGTGAAACACTGGTTGCAGATGGTCAGCAAGATCATGATAAGGCATGGCAGCATTTTCAAACCTTAATTGAGCGTGCATTGTCCATTCATGATGAAATCATTGATATTCAAAAGCATGACATTGGCGCGATTAACTATGAGATTGAACGCCTACGTTTAAAGCAGCGTTCTTATGAGTTAAAAAATAACTACGGCGAAGAACAAAAAGCCGAGCTAGAGCAGGCGCGTCAAGCCCTCGATGCTGAGTATCAAGGTTATCAAGCACAGCTTAATGCGCTTTATGCCGCGTTGGCCCGTGACCACTTCACCGCCATCGAAATGGGTGGACAAAGTGTGCATATCGAAATGTCCGAAGTCGTTCGTGCATTTGAACCAAACAATATGAGCTTCTTTGAAAAAGTCGGTCATTACTTTTCTAAAGTGGGTGAGTTTTTAGGTGACGACCCTCGCGAAGCCAACACTGAAGGTGGGGTCTTCCCTGCGATTTTTGGCACCGTACTTATGGTTATTTTAATGGCCATCATGGTGACGCCTTTGGGCGTCGTGGCAGCAGTGTATCTTCGTGAATACGCCAAGCAAGGCACCATTACCAAGATTATTCGCATCGCTGTGAATAACCTAGCCGGTGTGCCATCGATTGTTTATGGTGTATTTGGTCTAGGTTTCTTTGTGTACTTTCTTGGTGGCACCATTGACGAACTCTTCTACCCAGAAGCATTGCCGTCACCAACATTTGGTACCTCTGGTTTGTTATGGGCATCCATTACCTTAGCGCTGTTAACGTTGCCAGTTGTGATTGTTGCCACGGAAGAAGGTTTAGCCCGTATTCCGCGTATGATTCGTGAAGGTTCTTTAGCGCTGGGTGCAACCAAATGGGAAACCCTAACCCGCGTTATTTTACCGATGGCAAGCCCCGCCATGATGACAGGTGTGATCCTAGCTGTTGCCCGTGCCGCAGGTGAAGTAGCTCCCCTTATGTTGGTTGGTGTAGTGAAGTTGGCGCCAACCTTGCCACTAAATGGCAACTATCCATTTTTACACCTTGATCAAAAATTCATGCACCTTGGCTTCCATATTTATGATGTGGGTTTCCAAAGCCCGAACGTTGAAGCGGCTCGCCCATTGGTATACGCCACGGCATTATTATTAGTGATTGTGATCGCCTTATTGAATTTATCTGCGATTTATATCCGTAACCATCTACGTGAAAAATACAAATCATTAGAGATGTAACGTCATGGATGCAACGCGAGCGTAGGGATGTGCAGCAGCGACATGTTTCAGATCAGTCACGACTAAACTGAAACATGTGAAACCGAATTTAAAAATATAGTGAATGAAATAATGACACAAACAACAGAGAAAAAAGGCCACAGTCTTGATATATCTTCCATGGGTCGCGAATCAAAGCATCTGGATATCAGCAAAGAAATTCCAGCGCTAAAAGTAAATGATTTGCGTCTAAGCTATGGTGATAAAGAAGCACTACACGGCATTGATATGATCATTCCGAAAAAACGCGTAACCGCGTTTATTGGACCATCGGGTTGTGGTAAATCAACGTTATTGCGTTGTTTTAATCGTATGAATGACCTAGTAGATGGGTGCAGTATTACGGGTGAAATCTTACTGGATGAGCAAAATATTTATGAAAAAGGGGTCGATGTTGCCGAGCTGCGTCGTCGTGTTGGCATGGTATTCCAAAAGCCAAACCCATTTCCAAAAAGCATTTATGAAAATGTGGCCTATGGTTTGCGTATCCAAGGGATTAATAAAAAGCGTCAAATTGATGAAGCCGTTGAATGGGCATTAAAAAGCGCAGCCCTTTGGAACGAAGTAAAAGATCGCCTACACGAAAGTGCCTTGGGCATGTCAGGTGGTCAGCAGCAACGTCTTGTGATTGCTCGTACCATCGCGGTGAAACCTGAAGTGCTTTTACTAGATGAGCCAGCTTCTGCACTAGACCCTATTTCAACATTAAAAATCGAAGAGCTGATTCACGAACTGAAAAACGATTTCACCATTGCTATCGTAACGCACAATATGCAACAGGCCGCTCGCGTCAGCGACTATACTTCTTTCATGTATATGGGTGACATGATTGAGTTTGGTGATACCGATCAAGTGTTTACCAACCCACAGAAGAAACAGACCGAAGACTACATTACGGGTCGTTACGGCTAGGCAGTAAACCACACGCAAATTGATTGGCTCTGGCTTTGTTAAATGCCTCGTGATTGATAACTGAATACACGAGATTTTTGGCTAGATCAGAGCGACGCCATAAACCCTGTTGTTCGTCATCATAAACGAAACAGTGCTTGGCAAATGATATTCAGCTAGACATAGCTAAGGGGAAAACCATGGACTTAACAAACGATGCCCATACTGACCACATCAGTCAGCAATTTAATGATGAGCTAGAACGTGTAAAAAGCCACGTATTAGAAATGGGTGGCTTGGTCGAACAGCAAGTTGGCGATGCGATTAAATCGTTGATTGAAGCCGACAGCGACCTTGCGGTGAATGTGCGCGCCACCGACAAACGCATTAACCAAATGGAAATCGACATCGACGAAGAATGCACACGCATTATCGCCCGTCGTCAGCCAGCAGCCAGTGACCTGCGTTTAGTGATTGCAGCCAGCAAAGCGGTAAACGATCTAGAACGCATTGGCGACGAGAGCGCCAAAATCGCTCGCCTAGCCATGAAGCTATGTGAAGAAGGTGAATCCCCCCGTGGTTACGTTGAGATTCGTCACATTGGCGACCGCGTACGTCGAATGACACAAAGTGCACTCACCGCGTTTGCGCGCCTTGATGTGGATACCGCCTTTGCCGTGGCACAAGAAGACAAAGACGTAGACCGCGAATATGAAAGCGCCATGCGCGAAATGGTCACCTTCATGATGGAAGATCCGCGCTCAATTAAGCGTGTGATGAATGTGATCTGGTCGCTACGTGCCCTTGAACGCATTGGCGACCATGCCCGTAACATCGCTGAGAACGTGATCTACCTTGTTAAAGGCAAAGACGTACGCCACATCAGCATTGATGAAATGGAACGCGTGGTTGATCGCAACTGATAGCGTGACTGACCACGCCATTTAAGGAATAAGCTTCAGCGGGCATGTGGATAACTCGCTGAAAGCCGCTTGAAACCTAAGCCTTTGAAAGTATTTGAAAAAATCTTAAAAACAGTGAGAGAAAAGGCTTGACCCCGAAGCAACTTCTCCATAAAATGCGCTCCAATTCGTGCCGACATAGCTCAGTTGGTAGAGCAACTGACTTGTAATCAGTAGGTCCCGAGTTCGACTCTTGGTGTCGGCACCACGAATTTTTAAAGCCCGCTTAGTAATAAGCGGGCTTTTTTTTTGCTTAAAAATTCTTAAATATGTAAATGGTCAAATTTTCACCAAAAGGGCCATGATACGTAAAGCGACTCTTTGTAAATAAGGAAATTTTATGACCAGTCCAGTTTCTATCCGTTTTATTTGTATATACATCTGTATAAGTTTTCTGTGTTCATGTGGTTCGGGAAGTAACAACCCTGCAAACGATAAAATACTCCAAGAGAACCGTATATCGTTTGAGCAGACTAATAGAATGTCTTTAGATGTCGGACAAACCTATCAAAACGCTGCTTCGGCCCTAGGTAACGGGGATATAATCTACTCAAGTAGTAATACTGATGTTGCGTCCGTTAGTAAAGAAGGATTAGTTACGGCACACTCTGTAGGTAATGCTCAAATTATGGCAGAGCAATTTGCAGATGAAAACTTTCCACAAGTAAGTAGTACCTACCAAATTCAAGTAGGATTTACCATGGTCGCTTGGATGGGTGAAGAAAATACAGTATTGAATTTACCAGAAGAAGTAGAGGGTCTTCAGTTATATCGAACAAAAAATTTCGAGTGCGATTTTTTAAATAATTCAAACTGTAACTCTGGGTTGCTCAATTATTTATCTGTTGGTTCGGTAAATGATGAACTAACAACGTTAAATGACAAAACGTCTTACCATTTTACTAATGAAAACAAATCAAGTGGTTTAAATCTTAACTTCCCTTTAGAAGAGTTAACAGGGAAATCTAATGGAAGTATTGTCTCATTTGATAACAAAGTTTGGATAATAGGTGGTGTAGATGGCACATCTGATTATCTTTGGGATGCAGGTGCTGAAGCCTGGTCTACCGTTGATGGTGTCAACTGGAAGAAGGAGTTAGACAATGCTCCATTTGGTAAGCTTTATGATGCTAATAGTATTGTATTCCAAGATAAAATTTGGCTATTCGGTGGTCTTGTTAATATTGATAGAAATTCAAGCGAAGCGTCATTAAAAGCTTGGGCATCATTGGATGGAAAAATTTGGAATCAAGTTGAAACAAATTTTCCATTTGAAGACGCATTACAGCACATATTTGAGTTTGATCAAAAACTATGGGTAGTTACTAAAGACAGCCAAGAAAATTCGATACATATTTGGTCAAGTAATACGGGTAAAAACTGGACGAAACTTGAGCACAACATACCTTTGGATGAATTAAACTCTAACATAGTTGAATTTAATGGTCGTTTGCTTGCTTTAGGCATAAAAGGAATTATTTGGGTTTCTGAAGATGGCATTACTTGGAAAAAAGTAGAAATAGAAGTTTCACGAGTCAACGAAAAAGGATTTCAAAATTTTCCTAGTGGAAACATTTATAAATTAAATAATAAATTATATTGCTATAACTTTGGATCAGAGATGTGGCTGTCAGAAGATGGGTTTAGTTGGAAAGAATTTAACTCCTCTTTTGATGATGAGAATCGCTCCTCTTTTGAAGGAGAAAAGGTGGTACATCAAAATCAAATATGGAATATCAGTGGTGAATATGGCCGTGATGGTAGACGTGTAGTTAATCAGGTTGAAATTTCTTCAGATGGACTACAGTGGTTAGAGTTAGAAAATACACCGGTACCTTTTAATTCAAGATCTAAAGTTGTTTTTTATAAAGACAGGTTTTTATTGCTTGGAGGCTATGCAGGGCACTATGCAGATTATAAAGATATTCAAAGGGCTAAGCATATTTACTCTTCGAATGATGGTTTCAATTGGACATTAGAATCGGAGCAAGCTGAATTTGGCCTAAGAGAATATTTTAAAACAGTTGAATATCAAGATAAATTGTGGCTACTAGGTGGTTATGGATACAATTCAAGTAATCGTAATAGAGAAGAAAAAAATGATATATGGTTCTCTAACAATGGAATTACTTGGGGGAAATCTGAAAAAAAACTGCCAATTAACATTTCTAATAAACGCTCAAGTTCTGAATTGGTTGCTTTTAAAGAAAAACTTTGGCTATTTAATTCTGAATATTCTGAAGAACTCAAGTTGAAAACTGTCTCTGTTTGGTCTACTACAAATTTTAATGATTGGCATAAAGAAGTTGAATTTAATCTGAAAGACAACAGTTATGGTTGGTTAGGTGTAAATGTATTTAAGGACCAGCTATGGTTACAAGAAGGTAAATTTACTCCCTCTGGGCTATTGGGGTATAAGATAAGTAATTTTTGGAATAGTCGCGATGGGAAAACTTGGGAAGAAGTAAACTTTGAGTTACCATTTATACCCAAATCCCCTGATGATTTAATAGTAAAAACGTTGAATGGTCAGCTGATAGCTATAGGTGCAGATAATTGGGATGCCCCTTTTATGTTAACGTCTTCTGATGGATTTGATTGGAATCGCATTGATAACAATTCAATTGCTAACATAAACGGTAGATCTTATGGTCAGCAATATGTTGTTGCAGATAATAAATTATGGGTGTTTGGTGGTGGTATATTATTTCTTAGAAATAAATCACCTGGACTTTCTTTTAGAGTAAACCCTAGGCCTATTATCTGGCGATCAGAAGATTTAGAGCATTGGGAAAAAGGCGTTAAAGTTAGAATCAATTTATTTGATAAGTAAATAATCTTATTATCCTAAGCCTTCTTTTTTGTAAGGCTTATTTATTTTAAAACCGCACACTTAAACTCAATGAAACGCCGCTTTCGAACCCTTCACTGCTCAAATGCAATTGCACGGGCACATCAGCTAGCGCGCCGTTATCAATACCACCTTGTGATACATACCAAAGTGCGGCTGTTGCAGCCTGTACTGTGTCTAGTTCTTGTTCATTCATGTTGATGCTGTAGCTGCCTTCGATGGCTTGAAAAGAACATGGGCTTTGCGCCACCTGGGTGTATGAATACTCCGGCAGTTGTTCAAGTTCGCTGTTCGCATTACAAAACGAAAGCGGTGCCATGACCAAAGCCGTAACCGCTGCCACTTTACGCAGCCAGTGTTGCTTAATAAGAGTACGACGTACTTTCGATTTATTGGTGTGGCCTAGCGCTACTAATGATTTGCCCAGCGTAAGCTGATGCTGTTGCTGATAAATCAGGGCTTCTTCTAACTGACTTTGAGTAATGATGCCTCGGCTGGTCAGTAAATCTCCTAAGCGATAGTTTTGATTCATGAGACAGTCCGTTTCAAATTCTGGGGTGAGATTAAGTGTGACACAAACCCCAAATCTCACTAGGGGGGCGCTATATTATTGGGCTATAGCAAACCACTTTACATATAGCCCTAAAGCATCCATTACAGAGTGTATCTGGCTCAATAAAAATATTTTTACTAAGCAATTCAATGATTTAAGTTTTATTTTTATTGCGTCTGAAAAATGCGCCAAAAAAATGAATTACAAATCCCTACACGGCTCAGTGTAAAGATCGCCTTTTGGTTTCAAGCAAAAGTCGAGTTGTGGTGCTTCTTTGTCATGCTGTTCGAGTGATTCATTCCTTAAGATGTCTGTCGAGATGAAAATATGATGTCTTGTGATACTTCTGTTAGAACTCTGTGAAGGCTGTGTTAACTCTTTCATTTAATGTTGATCCTGTAGTTATTCATTACTCACTGTTTAAGGATCTCACATGAAATTAAAATCTCTTGTTCTGGCGATGCCACTGGCTTTTTCTTCGGCTGCGTTTGCGCAAGTTGTGGATTTAGAAATCACTAACTTGACCCACGGCATGCATTTCACGCCGATTTTTATTAACGCCCACAGTGCAGGCACTCATGTGTTTGAAGCGGGCGCGACTGCATCGTCGGCTGTTCAGGCCATGGCCGAAGGGGGCTCAATCGCCGATTTAGTATCAGGCGCGGCTGCGGGCTCGATGACATCAGAAAACCCAGCGGCTGGCTTATTAGCCCCATCTGTTTCGGCGGACGTGATGAATTTCGATACGGGCTCAAACACGCACTTATCCCTTACCGCCATGTTGCTACCAACCAATGATGGTTTTGTGGGTTTAAATGCTTGGGAAATTCCTCAAACAGCGGGCACCTACACGGTTTACTTGAATGCTTACGATGCCGGCACAGAAGCCAATGATGAAATCATTGTGGGCATGTCAGGTGGGCCTTCTGGCAATGCGGGCATTCCAGCGGCACCCGGTGGCGATGCAGGCACAGGTGCGACTGGCGTGACGAGCAGCGAAACCAATGCCATGGTTCATATTCACCGCGGTAATGTGGGTGACACAGACAGCAATGGTGGCATCAGTGATGTCGATAGCCGCATTCACCGTTGGTTAAACCCTGTTGCCAAACTTGTTGTTACTGTTAAGTAATCGGAGCCTCATTATGAATAACATAAAATGGAATCATGCTCTGGCATTCGTCACCATGGCCAGTGTGCTCAGTGCATGTGGCAGCGGTAGCAGCAATAGCGGTGGTGATACCGATGCACCAACACCTGCAAATTATGAAATCACGCTTACCAATGTCACCAGCAATCAACCCTTATCACCGGTTGCCGTGCTGATGCATTCACAATCGTATCGCCTTTGGTCAGTTGGGTCGCCCGCGTCTGTTGCGTTAGAAACGTTAGCAGAAGGGGGCGCGAATGCAGATGTGCTAGCACTTGATGATGTCAGCAAGCAAGCCATGGCATCGGGTGCAGGGGCGATTATGCCGGGCGCTTATGAAACGCTATTGGTGACGCTCGATAACCCAACAACAGCCACGTATTTGTCGGTGAGCACCATGCTAGTGAATACCAATGACGCGTTTACAGGTGTCACTGGTTTGTCTATTGCTGATTTATCGATGGGCGAATCCGCCACAGTATCATTGGGTGTTTACGATGCTGGCACAGAAGTGAACAGCGAATTAGTGAATACCATTCCCGGCCAAATGGGCGAAGGCTTTAATGCTGAGCGCACCGATACGAATGTGGTTTCTAGACACCCAGGCGTAGTGGGCAGTGATGATGGCCATAGTGCGTCTGTGTTAGACAGTCGTCATAAGTTTGATAACCCAGCTGCGATACTCACTGTAACGCGTGTAAATTAAGCCATGTAAATTTAGCGGGAACTTGTACGTTGTATGGCCGTCAGATTTTCGATGGTCATACAGGGATTCTGTGTGATGTTGTTAGTTTTATTTAACCGGTACAGCATTCATGGAAAAGCGCATTCTCGTCATTGAAGATGATCATGACATCAATAACCTCCTCACAATGAACCTCAAAGATTTACAGCACTCAGTTGATCCCTGTGATCATGGCGGGCGAGGTTTAGCCATGGCAATGCAAGGGCAATACGATGCCATTGTATTGGATATTATGTTGCCAGAAATAGACGGCTTAGAAATTTGCCGAGAACTGAGAGCGCAAAAAATTAATACGCCCATATTAATGTTAACTGCGCGCGACAGCGAAGCCGATCGAGTGGTCGGCTTAGAAATGGGCGCAGATGATTACCTCTCTAAACCGTTTAGTATTCGCGAACTGCAAGCGCGTATTAAAGCCATGTTGCGTCGTTCCGATATGATGCAAGCTAAGCCAGCCGAACACGAAGAGACGTTGAAATTTGATGGGTTAAAAATCGTTATCTCAAAACGAAAGGTCTTTTTAAGCGATCAGCTAATCGAATTAACCAGTATAGAGTTTGATTTGCTTTTATATCTGGCACGCCAACCTGGTTTAGTGTTTAGCCGTAATCAATTGCTCGATGGCGTATGGGGTTATCAACACAGCGGCTACTCACACACTGTTAACTCCCATATTAATCGTTTGCGCAATAAATTAGAGCATGATCCATCGAACCCTAAATATATTTTAACCATTTGGGGTGTAGGGTATAAATTCAGTGATACATAAATTATTTTCATCGTTTTACAGCAAGCTATCGTTACTGCTATTGGCGTGTTTTATGGTCATTGCGGTGGTGTTAACCATACTGGCTCAAACGTTAACGCAAGACTATCAAAGCGAAATTGAGCAAAAGCTGCATTTAAAATTAGCCGAACATATTATTCACGATAATCAATTGTTCAATGGCAATGACATTCATTACCCTGCGGTTAAACATGCATTTAGCAGTATGATGATATTAGGCCCCAGTTTTGAATTTTATGTGATTAGCCCGACGGGCAAGATATTGACGTATTCAGCTGATCCCGAGCGCATTAAGCGATCGAACGTCGATATTGCACCCATTAATGATTTTATAAAAGAACGCAAACCGTTTCCTATTTTGGGGGATGACCCTCGCTCGCCCGATAAGCAAAAAATATTTTCTGTTGCCCCTATTTATGCAGGCCAAGAACTAAAAGGGTATTTGTATATTATTATTGGCGGTGAAATTTATGATGACATTGCGAGCTTATTGCAAAATAGCCATATCGTGACATTAGGAGGCTGGAGCGTCTTACTTATTTTGTTCATGACATTAATCGTGACATTATTATTGTTTGCTATGTTAACTCGGCCGTTACGTCGTTTGACGTCGGATATTGAAGCGTATCGTGAAAGTGGATTCGAAAATACATCAATGCCGTTAAGTCAATGGAAAGCCGATTCAAATGATGAAATAGAACGGCTTGGTAATAGTTTTAACGAATTAATTGATGTGCTTAATAATCAGTATCAAAAAGTTAAAAACACCGACGAATTAAGGCGCGAACTTATCTCTTATGCCAGCCATGACTTAAGAACCCCACTGACGTCTTTGCAAGGCTATCTCGAAACCTGGCTACTTAAACACGGTAATACAGATAATGGTCGTGCGCTAATTGAGGTTGCCATGAAAAACGCAACTAACATTAGCGAACTTATCGAACAATTATTTGAACTGGCTTATCTTGATAGCGGCGATGCTAAATTGCATAAAGAACCCATCTCCATGTCAGAATTAGCCCAAGATGTCATAAGCAAGCGCTTACTCGAAGCGAATGAAAAAAACATACAGCTTGATGTTCATCCAAAAGAATCCATTATTTTATTAATGGGGGATTACCAAAAACTGAATCGCGTATTGAGTAATATAATTGATAATGGCATGCGCCATTCTATGAGTGGCGATAAAATTGAAATTCGATTACGGGACGTAGGTGAACAGCGCTGGGCCATCGAAATACAGGACTCAGGCGTTGGTATTCCATCCGATGAAATCAATGATATCTTTTTAAATCACTTTCGTGCGAGCAACAGTATAAAAGGAAAAGGCGAAAACAGCGGGCTGGGGTTATCTATTTGTAAACGGATAATAGAACTTCATGGCAGTGAACTTCATGTGACTAGCACGCTGGGTAAAGGCACATGTTTTTACTTTTTTTTAGATGAAGCTAATGCGGTTATTACCCGTTAAAGCGTCACTCTAATACATATCTTGGTCGTCATTTGACGGCCAATCCAATAAAAAATCGATCTGTTCATTCATAATATTGTGCATTATTAGCATGCGTATCGCATTTCTTGTGTCGCATCATGACGCAAATTGAAAAACACTCAATCCAATCTAAACTGACAGGCACTCACAGCCGTTATCGCTGGCAGTTTGTGCCGATCAATGCTGCTCAATATATCTACGAGGAATCTCATGAATGGGATAACAGATCTTTTATTGCAAGCAAACGCATGGTTAAAACCTTATAGCATGCAATTGGCCGTGGCATTTGTGGCGACATTATTAGTAATTTATGGTGATGCCATTAATAAAACCGTGAGAGTGTTTGTAAAGCCTTATCCATTTGTGGTGCGTATCATGGCGTTTGTTGTGTTGTGCACACTGGGTTACGGAGCATTAACGGTTTGGGGGTCTGCGCAAGTGCATAAATTAATACATCAAATACCGGCTGTCTTTTTTGCACCTGTGGTGTTAACCGCGTTTATTATTTTGGGTGCATTAGCCGAGCGTTTTCACAAAAAAGGCTAGGGTGCCTTTCAAGCTTATGACGGTGTCTTTATACTGCGCGCTCATATAACAAAAATAATAAGCCGTTATGAAAAAAATTCTGTTAGTTGTATTCCTTATGCTCAGCCAAAGTGTGTTGGCGTTTAGCGACCTTGGCCACAAGATGGTGGCCGCTGCGGCGTGGCAGCATTTGACCCCATTTGCAAAACAATCGGTGGAGCGCTTACTGGGTTCTGGCGAGCATAATTTTGTTCAAGCCAGTGTGTGGGCCGATAAAATAAAAAGTAATGAAGACTTTAATTACTTAAAACCTCTGCACTACGTCAATATGCCAAAAAACGCTTCTAACTATGTGAGAGCCCGCGACTGTAAGAAAAACAAGTGCGTGGTTGAAGCTATTAAAGACTTTAGTCAGATTGCCAAAACCGGTAGCAAGAAAGAGCAAACGCTTGCACTAAGGATGCTGATTCATTTAATTGCAGATGTGCACCAACCATTGCATGCCGGTTTGTTTGAAGACAGAGGCGGTAACTGGTACGAAATAAAATACCAAGACAAAAGCATATCGTTGCATAAATTTTGGGATAACCAACTGGTTAAGCGTTTTGATAAAGACGTTGTATCTGGTGCCAATAAAATCGTCGCTGACCAAATGAGCGTCAATGTAAGTAACCCAGTAAAATGGGCAGAAGAGAGCCATCAAATCACGGTAAATTCTGTCTATTTAGCGCCCGAGAATACGTTACTGAGCGATGAATATTTGTTAATGGCAGATAACATCATTGAGAAGCAACTGCATCGTGCATCTTGGCGTTTAGCCATGTGGCTTAATACGTTGTGGTAAATGGTACGTGGTAAAAATAGGGGGAATTCAGCATTAAACCAGTCCATGGTTATAAGCGCATCATGCGTTGCTGAATCTGTCTTCCGTGAAGTGTGCCATCCTGTGGCGAATCATCCTGATTACGGCATCATCCAATGATGCACTCCTTGGCTTACTTCATCCTAGAAATAAGCGTTTAAATCGGTTGTCTGTCCGTTTGACGTTTACTTTTCATCCTGAAAAGTAGGTGTTGCTGATTACATACCCATCCTAGGTATATCAATCAAAGCACCGTTAAAAGGTCCCACCTTTTAACTGAATCCATTCTGTCTTAACGCTTTATTATTCCTTAAAAAAGCGGTGGAAGCTAAAGTGACAGGAAATATCAATCCTAGTTATTCCCTGTCAAAGCACCCTAGGTCCACCTTCCAATAGCGGTCTATCAATCCTTCGTCACACTTCCGTGTTAACCAGTTAATCCGTTACTGGCATCCTTGTTGGTTCGTCCTGAACGGGCTCTAATTTAGCAAAAAACTGAACTTTGTCTGTGTACTGCGGACACAAATATATGATCACTTATAGTGCGATATTATTGGCCTTAGCAACGGCGCAGGCTGTAGGGCAGCTTTAGTCCGTTTGGCGTAATATCGTGTAGTAATATCTTCTTATTTCTCACAATCCGTGTAGGAGATCTCCTACAAATGAAATAGACCATTGCTTACTAGGCCATTTGCATCATTCACCACTACACTTACAAAAAATAACTGAATGCCTATGTTTGCCTTTATATCGTTACAACAACTGCCATTACTCAAACAGCTGCGCTTGCCGTTTTGTTCAGTTATTGAGCTAGATGATCCATTTATTGAAAATAAAAGGGTGCACATGCCCGGTGCCAATCAGCCGCTAAGTGATAGCGAATTTGCTGCAGCCATCGAAAAAATGTACCAAGCGCTTGAGCCTCACATTAAGGCGATGGTGACGTTTGAATATTATTTAGAGCAAACCAAGCAAAAACGAGATCTTATCGAAAAACAAATTCAACGCCCTAAGACTCCTCAACAGCTGGGGCTGGCATCACTTGATGAATATAAAAAAGTCGCCTGTCTAAGGGTATATAAAAACATTTATCAACAGGGGCTATGGCAAAGTCTCGGCGCAGATACGGGCGTTGCGATTAAGCTGAACGATGAACACCCATATTTCCGACAACCTAGCTTTAATGACAAGCCGCAATTATTTCAGAGCCTTGTATACGACGATGCTCGCCCGCCGTTGCCATCAAAGCAGAGCCCGTTTCCGGCATTATTTCGTCGAGCTGAGCACTTTGCATACGAGCAAGAGTGGCGCTTACTTCGCCCGCTTAGTGTGCTTGATCAAAACAAAGAAGGGCAGCTCAATAGCAAGATACCTAGGGGCTTAATAACGGGAATCTATGCCGGTTTAAACTGCCCAGATGAAATATTGGGTTCACTACAAACGCTGGTGACACAAGATTTGCAGTTTCGAGGTATGGATTTAAAACAAATTGGCGTGAGTGAAACCCACCTACGATTAGTGGCGACAGGGGTCAACTTATAGTCGATGCATCGTCTAAGGTAATTAGGCTTTGATTGGGCCAGTAGCGCAAAAATCCTGTGCTATTCTGAAATGAGACGTCATTTTTGGAGTGGCCATGAAGGCACTGAATATTTTAGTGGTTGATGATGCTCGGTTTATTCGAGACCTTGTGCGTAAAGCGGTCAAGGCGCAGTACCCGACAGCGCAGGTTGATGACGCAGCAGATGGCTTGCAGGCGCAAATTAAAATGAAATCGGGCACTTATCATGTGCTGCTGTGTGACTGGGAAATGCCCAACATGAGCGGCCTAGAGCTATTGCAGTGGATGCGTACCGAAGAGCGTTACGCAAAAGTCCCCTTTTTGATGATCACCAGTCGCTCTGAAAAAAGCCATATCATCAAAGCGGTTGAAGCGGGCGTCAGTGATTATATTGGCAAGCCATTTAATAATGAGCAGCTTGGTACCAAACTCGCCCGGCTGATATATAAGTTTTACAACTTTAGTCCCAAGCAAACCGCGCGTCAGGCCCAGCAAAGTGACAACGCGAGCCTGCTGACGGGCGCGAGCCCTCCTGCTGCACCAGCGGCCAGTCCCAACAATGCAAGCCTACTCACAGGCGCAGCACCTGCGGCTAAACCTAAGAAAAAAGCCCCTGATGCTGCAAGCCTATTAACCGGAGCGTCACCTTCTGAAAAACTGGTCGATAAACCGAAAAGTAAAAAAGCATCAAATAAGAGTATGGCATTGGCCCATGTGCGTACATCTCAAGGCCAAGAGCTACGCTGCATCGTTAAAGATATTAATTTGAATGAAATGATACTGGTGGTAAAACGGGACCAGGGCGTTCCGGGGCTATTTGATCAAGTGGTGGTGGATATTGTCAGCAAAGAAGAAGACATCGTGGCGCGTGTGAATTGCTTTGTGTGCTCGGTAAGCTCACCAGATAAACGCATCGATGGGGAGCTGTTCAATTTATTGGTGCGTTATGAAGATGAAGACCCTGAAAAATTGGCGGCACTTTCCAAGTTTGTTGCGAAAGTGCGCTGATCAATTTGCAACTGTTAGCCGTTAATAACTTTCGGCTCAACAACTTTACGCGATATAGGAAAGTGACACGTAAAACAGCTGCCTTTGCCAAGTTGGCTGCTAATATGCAAATGGCCGTCGTGTCTTAATAAGGTGTGTTTGACGATGGCCAGACCTAACCCAGTGCCACCGGTATCGCTGTGTCGACTTGGGTCAGCACGATAAAAACGTTCGGTTAACCTTGGAATGTGTTTAGGGTCGATGCCTAAGCCATTATCTCTGACCTCTAGGTGTAAGCCGGATGTGTCTTGCCACCAGTGCACGTTTATTTCGCCACCTTGCGGTGTGTATTTCACCGCATTAAAGATTAAATTGCCAAAGGCGCTGGCTAACTCCGTTTCTACCCCTAATAAATCTAAGTCTTCGCATTCCAATTTAATGATGTGTTGTTTGTCGCCACTTAATGATTTTGCATCGGCGATTAATGCAGTCAGCATAGACGGAACAATTACTTTGTTATGTTCGGACCCTTGATTGGTCTCTAAGCGGCTTAACACTAATAAATCATTGATTAAGTTCTGCATGCGTTGGCTTTGCTCATGCATTTGTTGCAAGGCACGGCCCCAGCGAGCGGGCAGCGTTTCTTTGTATTCAATAAACGTTTCTAAATAACCCGAGATGACGGTCAAAGGTGTGCGCAGTTCATGGCTGGCATTGGCCACAAAATCTTGTCTCATTGCTTCAAGTTGATGCAAGTGGGAAATATCTCGGCAAACAATCAGCCTATCTTTACGCCCAAACAGAGTGATATGAAATTCTAAAATAGCATCGTTATTGATCGGGCTGGTGATCTCAAGTGGGGAGTCATAATGGGTTTTATCAAAGTACGCTTTGAAATCTGGATGGCGCACAAGATTTGTAATCGCTTGGCCGATGTCTTTGGTATTTTGCAGCCCTAATAGTGTACTGGCGGCATGATTCCACCATTCTAAGTTGCCATTACTATCGACCATGAGAATGCCGTCTTTAAGTGCACCTGTACTGTCTTGCACTCGTTTTAACATGGCTCTTAGTTTATTGCGGGATTTTTCTTGGCGGCGTTGCAAGCGATAAACATCATCAAAGATACTGCCCCACAAGCCATGACTTGTGGGCGGCTCATCCATATCGCGGCTGGTGAGCCATTGTTGTAACTTATGTAATTGACGCAAATGCCAGACAAGATACACACCAAGAGTCGCCATCAGTGTGTAAGCCAAAATGTCTAGGCTCCAACCTACAACAAATGCGAGAGCCAAGCTAAAAATCAACCGGCGAATGGCCGAACGCCAATCATGCTTCATATAAACTACATACCAAACAAAAAAACGAAATTTATGTTATGACGCTTTCGTTGAAAAACGATAACCCGTACCGCGAACAGTTTGAATTAAATGTTCAAAGTCACTGCCTAATGCTTTGCGTAAACGACGAATATGAACATCAACCGTGCGCTCTTCAACATAGACATTACCACCCCAAACTTGGTCCAGCAATTGTGTGCGGCTATAAGCACGTTCTTGGTGAGTCATAAAAAATTGCAATAGGCGGTATTCGGTAGGCCCAATGTCTAGTGGAGCATCATTCGCGCTAACGCGATGGCAGACAGGGTCAAGAATTAAGCCTTCAACTGCAATAGGGTCTTCCATGCCTTGAGGTGTGCTACGGCGTAATACCGCTTTAAGGCGCGCAACAAGTTCACGAGGAGAGAAAGGCTTGGTGATGTAATCATCGGCACCGGCTTCTAGGCCAAGAATTTTGTTATCTTCTTCACCTTTAGCGGTGAGCATGATGATAGGGGTTTCTGCGGTGCGATCATCGCGTTTAAGGCGGCGTGCAAATTCTAGCCCGCTGGTACCAGGCAGCATCCAATCGAGCAAGACCATTTCAGGGCTTTCATCCACAATCATGCTGTAAGCGTCTTGGGTATTGCTGGCTTCTAAGCACTCATAGCCGGCCATCTCTAAGGCCACTGCAATCATTTCGCGGATAGATGCTTCATCATCCACGATTAAGATTTTTTTTCCTTGTTGCTTCATAGAGGCTGCTCTAATTTTCTATTTAATGACAAGCATATTACACAACGTAAGTATGACAGATATGTGACATGTGCTTATACACATATCAATTAAGCACGTTAGATCATTAGGTAGTGAACGAATAAACCGGCAAATAACACGGCTCCAACCCAATGATTATGCAAAAATGCTTTAAAACATAAATCACGATCTCGATTTTTGGTGAGCATTTGGTGATAACCAAAAAGGCCTGCAGCCACTGTAATTGCTAAGTATAGCGGCCAGGTTGCACCCATATTAGATGCAATCATTAGCCAGCTAATGATCGTGATGATTTGTAAAACGCCGATAATAACGTTATCGCCATCGCCAAATAAAATGGCCGTGCTTTTAATGCCAATTTTTATATCATCATCACGGTCAACCATGGCGTATTGGGTGTCATACACGACAGTCCATGTAAGTGTTGCGGCATAGAGGAGCCAAACCACATCCGGTAAGGTATTTTGCTCAGCGGCAAATGCCATTGGCACCGACCAAGCAAACGCAGCACCTAAAACAATCTGTGGTAGGTGTGTGTAGCGCTTCATAAAAGGGTACATGAAGGCTAACAATAATCCGCCAACGGACAAATAAACGGTAAAGGTGTTGGTAAATAACACTAAAATAAATGATGCGATGCACAGACCAATAAATAATGCTAAAGCCTGTTTTTCACTAACGACTTTTTGTGCAAGGGGTCTTGCTTGTGTGCGTTTTACGTGGGCATCCACGTGGCGATCAGCGTAATCATTAATCACACAGCCTGCGCTGCGCATTAGAACGACACCCGCGACAAAAATAAAAACATGGCTGACACTTGGGTGGCCATCAGCGGCAATCCATAGCGCACAAAGCGTTGGCCACAGTAATAAATAAATACCAATTGGCTTATCTAAGCGCATCAATTGAATATAAAAAGGCAATTTAGGAAAACGATCGGTAAGCCAAGTCATAAGGTCGCCAAATTCACATGTGCCAACATTCTACCCTTATTCACTTTTAACCTGTAGCAAACTGGGTAAGAAGTATTCACAAACCAAAAGGGGTTTGTCGTTAACATAAAAAATAGATCGACGTGCCCAAACGGTTTGGCCATTTAGCTGGCCTTGTTTTATTTCGATTGGGCCGCGACGCATATTCTTATGAGCAAACAAAAATTCACCCAATGGTGTGGTTTGAAGCGTCAGTAATTGTCGCTCGCTGGCGGTTAAGGTGCTTCGTGGAATAATACTGCGCGCATAAATATGCGCTTGGTTGTCTACGCATAATGTCACTTCACGAATGTATGCTTCATGGCGAGGCTTAATATTTAATGCGTTGCATTCAGATAGCGAAGGCTGATCAAAACGACGATCAAGCAGTTGCAAACTGAAGCGCCCAGGGGCTAAGTCTTTTACGTTTTGAGTCAGAGAGCCGGTGTCTAATAACCAGTGACGCCAAGGCTTATCCACAATACTGCGGGGCATAGGGGTGAGTCTTTGCCAAGGTTGCATAGTAAATGATGTGGATAACGCGAGCATGCTTAAGCCTTAATTTTATATCGGCGCACAATGGCTCAATCCGATACCGAAATCAAGTGGACATGGGACTTTGTTGACCTAGCTTGTCGTTATTAACCGTAGAGAGTAATTGTGTAGGGCAACAGTTTTGGGTAAGGTTCGACGCTGAAAAAATTGGGAGAAGATTTATGGCTCAAGATTATAAAAAATGGCAATGCATCGTATGTGGTTGGATCTACGATGAAGAAATCGGTTGCCCAGAAGAAGGCTTAGAGCCAGGTACCCTTTGGAGCGATGTGCCAGAAGACTGGTTATGCCCAGATTGTGGCGTGGGTAAAGACGACTTTGAAATGATCGAAATTTAAACGGCATTCATATTTGCGAGCCCGCTTGGCTGGCAAGTCCGTAGGCATACGGTTTAGCTCGTAATGCTAAGATAAAAACCACTGTCACAACCGAGCAGCTTATGGTTGTGGCGTTTGCAATAGTAAGTGAACAACCAAATATTCTGACGTCGTAAGTCAGGCATCGCCTGACGCAAAGTTAGCGTCTCTCAAATTAAGAAGGCACCTCATGACGGCACCTCTCGTGGTAATTGGAACCGGTTTAGCTGGTTATAACTTGGTAAAAGAATTTCGTAAGGCCGATGCCGAACGTCAAGTGATCATGATTACCGCAGATGATGGTCGTCAGTACTCTAAGCCTATGCTCAGTACGGGCTTTAGTAAGGGCAAAGACGCTGATGGCTTGGCGATGAATGACGCTGGTGCCATGGTCGAACAGTTAAAAATTGAGATCCGCACCCATCAATCCATCACGGCCATTAATCCCGCTGACAAAGTAGTGATGCTGGGGGATGAGGCCTTAGCTTATGGGGATTTAGTGCTGGCGTTAGGTGCGGAGCCATTCCAGTTACCAATTGACGGTGCGGAGCATTTGTATCACGTAAACGACTTAATGGATTACGCAAAATTTCACGCAGCCGTACAGGGTAAAAAGCGGGTGTTAGTCATGGGAGCGGGTCTCGTAGGGTGTGAATACGCCCATGATTTAGCCAGTGCTGGCTTTGAGGTCGATTTGGTTGCACCAGACGCTCAGCCTCTTTCACGCTTAGTACCAGCCGCGTGTGGTGAAGCGCTGATACCAGCGTTACAAAAACTGGGCGTAACACTGCATTTAGAAAAAGCGGTGACCTCAGTTATTAAAGACGGTGAGCAATATGTCGCTCACCTGTCCGATGGCACCCAGTTACAAGCGGATGTCATGCTAAGTGCCGTGGGTTTAAAGCCCCGCGTGGCATTAGCGCAAGCAGCTGCCATCGAAGTGAATCGTGCCATTGTGGTGAACACAGCAACTACAAACCAGTGCCGAAAATGTCTATGCGCTGGGCGATTGTGCTGAAGTTGCCGGGTTAAATTTGTTGTACGTTTTACCACTCATGAATGGCGCCCGTGCCTTAGCAAAAACCTTGTCTGGTCAGCCGACTGAGGTGAAATACCCAGTGATGCCAGTGATGGTGAAGACCCCTAGCTTGCCTGTCGTGACGTGTCCGCCTGCGGAAAATACCCAAGGTGAATGGCAAATTGATGGGCAAAGTCCACATATTAAGGCGCTTTTTAAGGATTCTGGCGGGAATTTGCTGGGTTATGCCTTGACCGGGGACTGTGTTGCTGAAAAGATGGCTTTGAACAAGGAATTGCCAGCGATGCTGGCGTAATAACAACAATAAAAAATCGGATAGCATAATGCGTAAACCTGAATTAGCTGCGTATGTAGCAGACCAAGCTGATATCAGCAAAGACAAAGCCGCTGAAATCATTACTATCATTACAGACCAAATTACTGAGTCCACTACGTAAAAATGACCCAGTTAGCCTTGTGGGCTTTGGTAGCTTTGTGCAAAAGCATCGCGCTGAACGCCAAGGTAAAAACCCTCAAACGGGTGAAGCCATTACCATTAAAGCAAGTAACTCTGTTGGCTTTAAACCGGGTAAAGCGTTAAAAGACGCAGTAAACGGCTAAGCCGCTCCTTGTTCAGGCCCTGTTTTTACCGCAGGGCTGAGCAAAACCCCTCCTAATATTGATGTAGCCTTTGACCGTGATATGATGCCGCGGCGCGTTATGCGCTTGTTACATTCTCATTACTAATTATAAAGTGGCTAACCATGTTGAAGTTTAAATTTTTACTATGGGCGTTTGCCCAGCTATTAAAAAAAGCAGCAAAAAATAATCCAGCGTGCGCTGAATACATTGATGGCAAGGATGTTGTGTTTCAAATCCAAACCGCAAGTGGCAGCGGTCGCAACTTTACTGTGAAAGATGGTAAGGTGAAATCTTCTGCAGGTTTAACTAAAGACCCAACATTTACTCTAAGCTTTAAAGATGCGGCGACTGGTATGGCCATTTTAACTGCCAAAGATAAAAATGCATTTATGGCAGGCATTCAAAGTAAAGATTTAGTGATCAGTGGCAACTTTGCTGAAGTAATGTGGTTCCAAGGTTTAACCAAATATCTAAAACCAAATAAAAAGAAATAATCATGAAACATCCTCACGAGCTGACTCAGCAAATATTGATTGCGATGGTACTCGCCATTGTTTTGGGTGCGAGCGCTCAATTAATTCTAGGGTTACACCCTTGGGTTGATGTTGTACTTAACGATTGGCTCGTGGGGGGATTATTTTTTGTCGTCGGTAAAGTGTTTGTTGCCACCTTGAAGCTCTTAGTGGTGCCATTGGTATTGGTGTCGCTTGTGTGTGGTGCGGCTAGTTTAGGCTCAGGTAAACAGCTAGGCCGCTTAGGCGGTAAAACATTGGTACTGTATTTGTTTACCACTGCCGTGGCTATTTCACTTGCCATGGGCTTTGCTTGGATATTTGAGCCGGGTGTGGGCGCCAACCTGACCAGTGATGCTTCCCTTAATATTAACCAAGGTACGTCATTTGCTCAGGTTATGATTGATATCTTTCCGAGCAATCCCATTGCGGCGATGGCTGAAGGTAAGATGCTGCAAATCATAGTATTTGCCTTGTTATTGGGGATGGCGATTGCGAACAGCGCAGAACCGGGTCAGCGCATCCGCATGAATTTCGAAGATTGGAACACCATAATATTAAACCTCGTCACCATGTTGATGAAGTTCGCCCCTTATGGTGTGTTTGCATTGTTGTTCACTTTATTTGCGCGCCAAGGCTTAGGTGCCATTCAAGAGTTATCGGTTTATTTCGGCACGGTCGTATTGGTGTTGTTGCTACAAGCATTGCTTGTGTATCCGATTATGCTTTCTGGGATGGCGCGTATAAGCCCCATTATGTTTTTAAATAAAATGCGCAGCGTGCAGTTGTTTGCATTTAGCACGGCATCGAGTAATGCCACGCTACCTGTGACCATGCGCACAGTGGAAAAACGATTAGGTGTGGATAACCGAGTCGCTTCGTTTAGCCTACCATTGGGTGCCACTTTGAATATGGATGGCACCGCCATTATGCAAGGTGTTGCGACTGTATTTATTGCTCAAGCTTATGGCATTCATTTAGATGCCATGGACTTCTTAACCGTTATTGTTACCGCAACATTAGCCTCAATTGGCACAGGTGGGGTGCCGGGTGTGGGCTTGGTCATGTTATCGATGGTGTTAACACAGGTTGGTTTACCCGTCGAAGGGATTGCACTGATTATTGGTGTGGATCGATTATTGGATATGATGCGCACGGCGGTTAATGTCACAGGTGATGCGACTGTCTCGTGTATCATTGCAAAATCAGAAAAACAGCTAGACGAAGCCGTGTTTAATGATCCAGACGCTGGGCTGGTGGATGAAGAAAGTGATTTAGCAAAAGGTAAGTCGTAAATATGCGTTGGCTGTTATGTGTTTTATTGCTGAGCCCGACAGCGTTGTGGGCAGCGTCTCCTAGTTCAAATATTGAATCATTGGCTTCACAGTTATCGCCATTTTGGAAAACGTTGCGCCCTGCATGCTTGATGGGTCTAGAGCCTAAGATGCAAGCGGGTGTTGTGGAGCGCATCCATTTTTTAGATGAGCGCTTAATCGGGAGTCAGCTAGAAAAATCGTTGAAGGCCAAGGGTGCGGATCGCAGTAGCCAATGGCGTTCACCCACTTGGACAGAGCGAGATAAACTCGAAAAGAGTGCGCTTAAACCAAAAGACAGAGAAGCATTACGAGAGTACTTTTTTAAACTGCAAACGCAAACCCCTAATCATCAGCGCGCGAAGTTGGTTGCAGATATTCAATACATGTCAGAAGAACTTAATTTTGTTTTACGCAAAGAATTATGGAAAACCTGCCATGGTCTTGGCTTAGCACAAATCCCCGTGTCACAGCTTGAAACGGCGGTTGAAAAGCGCTGGCAAGCACAAGAAAACAAAATTCGGGTGCAACTTAATAGTGAACTCGCGGCGTTTTATTTTTATAGTTTCCGCCAAACAGGCGAAGCAAAACTAAAAACATTTGCCGATGTGGCTAAAGGCTTAACCCCATGGGTGGATACCACCGCGAGTGCGATTAGTGAGCACTTTGCTAATTTACGGGCACAGCTTCTGGCGGTGCCATTAGTGATTAGCCTTGATGAAGCTGACGTGCCATCTCCTGAAGATCGTCCTTGGCCTCCATCACCTTCTCCAAAGCGGCTTCAGCCTTAGTCATATCTAATTCAAGTTTCTCAATGAGCCCATTGGGTATGGGCTCAAGAGGGGCATCGTTTACTTGCTGCTGCCGCAGCAAGCGTGCGCTGATGTAAAGCATTGAGCTCAGTACATTATGCTCACCATCGTAATCCGGTTCGTTTTGGTAACGAATGGCTAGGCACACTTCCTCAGGTAAATTCCATTGTTTAAATAAACTGCTACTGATTTGTTCACGTGTAATGCCCATGAGGTGCTGCTCAATAAAATAGCGATTAATACTTGGGTTCACATCAATGTGGCGGTTAATCATGTTGAAGTGCGGTGGAAACACATGCCCCAAAATCAAGTAACCAAAGTTATGTAACAAGCCACATAGATAGGCGATACCTGGAGACGGTCGCTTATCCACAGGGATGGCTCGGCATAACTCCACCATAAGCGCGGCGCTGTAGACACTTTGCTGCCAAAAGGGAATGTAACCTTGCGGGCCATTTTTAGGAACAGACAAGGTTCGCCCCAGCGATAACCCCAGCGCTAGGTTGATGACCAGATCAAACCCCAAAACGCGTATGACGGCTTCTTCAATGTTTGAGATTGAGCCACTGACACCATAATAAGGGCTGTTGGCCCAGCTGATCACCTGTGCGCTTAGGCCTGGGTCTTTTCCCACTAATTTGGCGAGTTCTTCGGTTTCGGCGTCGGCATCCATGCGCAAATCTATGATCTTCTGCGCGGTCTCTGGCATGGGTGGCATATCAAGGGTTTCTTCTAGGCGCTGGGTCACGCGTAACTGAGTAAAATGCGTGATGGCGCTATGAATATGGGTTTGATCTGCTTTTTGCCATTGTTTACCCGGCATTTTTACGGTTGGAATCACAGCGCTGTAGTCACCAACACGGGCGCTGCTAACAAGGGTTTGAAAGTCATTTTTTGCAATGTGCAGCGCTTGGTCTTTACCTAGCGTCATGACTATTTCATCTTGTTCTAATAACGCTTCATCGACGAACGTTTCTAAGCCCGTTACTTGTGGAAGCGCGGGGATGGCTTCTAAATTTAAGCCTTGGCGAATCTCATTCACTTTCGTTTTACTGACAGGCACAAATTTGCGGGTTGTGTGAGCCTGTATTTTGTTTAGATCTAAAATGCGATTGGACGGATGAATGATTTGAATACGCCCGAAGCCATCTTCAAGAATGGTTAATTGCGTCGTGGCGATGCTACGTGAGGATTCGGTTGACATAGACGGACTCGGTTGTGAGACAGAATAGGTTATTTGCCATTCATCTAGTACTTGCTGAACGCGGCTAGGAAGTGTCATGAGACTGCCTGTAATTCAAGACTCTGACGATAACTATAGGCAACACTGGCAAGATTAACAGGCGTGATGCCTTTAACTTGATGGGAATGAGTTACGATATTGGGTGCTAAAAAATAAATACGGATAGATAACAGCATGGGATTGACCATGCTGTCTAGTGCAGAGGTAACGTGGCCACTAACCTTAGTGGTTTGGTTATTTTAACTGTGCATAAATAACGCGGATAATGGGCCACAACGGTATATCGTAACTGTGGCCAAGTTCATGTTTTACCCGTCACGCCTAATCAAATGGATTAGGCGTGACTGAGATTATCGGCCGTAAGAACGCTCAATAACATTGATATGACCTGATTTACGAACCTTTTCAAATGCTTCGTTAATCGTGCGTAGGATTTTAGGGTCTGTTTGATTATTAACAGCCAAATACAATGGGGTTTGTTTAAACGTTAGCACTTGTTTTAAGTCATCAATATCGGCGCTATCGGAGGCCACATAGGGACCCGATAATTCATCAGCAATCCACAAATCAATTTGGCCTAACTGCAAACGTTTAGGGTTCACACTGTCGTTGGCAATAGACGAAACATTGAATTTTTTGTCCTGTAAGAAGCGGGTCATAACATCGCCGTTATAGCCACCAATACGGTACTTTCTGGCATCTTCTAGTGTTTTTAATGTGATGTCAGAACCGGGTTTTGCAAATAGAGTCCAACGAATTTCTGTCAGTGGACCTACCCAGTAAAAGCTGTCTTCACGTTCAGGTGAGCGCGCAGCACAAAAAAGAGCGTGGTTTTCTTTTTGCTTAACCTTGTTGATGCTGTAATCCCAGTTACGCAGCTTGATTTGGTTTTTATATGGTAAGTGCGTGATCATTTGTTTAACGATATCAGTACATAAACCCGAGATATTTTCGGCTTTATGGGCAAATGCTTTACCGTCGGAGGTCATGTTGTATGGCGGAAACTGTTCAGTATAAAAAGTGAACTTTGTTTCAGACTGTGCAGTTGCACTGAAAATAGAGGTTGTTAAAACAACAAACAATAAAATCTTTTTAATTGTCATAGTAGGTCCATTTAAATATCGGTGAGAATGCGGCGACGTATTCTACCTAATTGATCAAAAAATTCACACTTGGCCGTAGCGTATATTTTCGCCTAACCAGCGCTCTATCAATAATTCTACGATATGAGGCGCTTGCTGGCGGCAAAGTTGCGCCCAATGCTTTATATCCTCTAGTAAATACCCATCACGTTGTAAATCGGCTATGCGCATTTGCATCAAGCCGGTTTGGCGTGTGCCCAGAACTTCTCCTGGTCCGCGAATATCTAGGTCAATCTCAGCAATCTTAAAGCCGTCAGTGGTATCCCGCATGGCCTGAATACGTTGCTTGCCTGCTTGGCTCAGTGGCGTGTTGTACATGAGCACGCAGTGGCTTTCTGTTGTGCCGCGGCCCACTCGCCCGCGTAGCTGGTGTAGCTGGGCTAAGCCTAAACGTTCGGGGTTTTCAATGATCATTAAACTTGCGTTTGGTACATCAACCCCCACTTCGATGACGGTTGTGGCGACCAACAAATGAATATCGCCTTGTTTAAATGCGGCCATGATGTCCGCTTTTTCTTTAGACTTTAAGCGACCGTGTACGAGGCCTATTTTAAGTTCGGGTAAGGCCGTTTGTAATGCTTGCGCACTGACTTCGGCGGCTTGGGCTTCAAGCGCTTCGCTTTCTTCAATCAATGTACACACCCAATACGCCTGACGCCCGCTTAAGCAAGCCCCTCTAATTCGCTCGACGACGTGTTCGCGGCGTAGCTGATCAATTGCAACGGTATTCACAGGTGTTCGTCCTGGCGGCAGCTCATCAATAATACTGGTATCTAAATCAGCATAGGCGCTCATGGCTAAAGTGCGAGGAATTGGTGTGGCGGTCATGATGAGTTGATGAGGGCTAATGGCTTTGCCTTTTTGTCTCAAAGCCAAGCGCTGGTGCACACCAAAGCGATGTTGTTCATCAATAATGGCGAGCCCCAATTTTGAAAACGCCACGTCTTCTTGAAATAATGCATGGGTGCCGATGATCATTTGCGCATCGCCATTGGCAATGGCCGACATAGTGGCCACCCTAGCTTTGCCTTTTACCTTGCCAGCAAGCCATGCGATAGATATCCCCAGTGGCTCAAACCACGTTTGGAAGTTCTTTAAATGTTGCTCAGCAAGAATTTCAGTGGGTGCCATGAGCGCTACTTGATAGCCTTGCTCCAGTGCGCTTAGTGCAGCCAATGCCGCCACTAGGGTTTTACCGGAACCCACATCGCCTTGCACCAAACGCAGCATGGGGTAGCCCTTAAGCAAATCTTGCTGAATTTCTGTGACCACACGCTGTTGTGCACCTGTTGGGCTAAACGGTAGGCCAGCTAAAAAGGCGTCATTTAGCGTTTTTGACTCAGGCAAAATAGGCGCTTGATCTTGTTGAATGGCCGCGCGCATTTTTAACAATGACAAATTATGGGCGAGCAGTTCTTCCATGATTAAGCGTTTTTGTGTGGCGTGCTGATTGTTTTCAAGCTCGTGTAAATTGGCGCCGACAGGCGGCTGATGCAAATAAAGTAAGGCGCTACGTAAATCAGGTAGCTGATATGGCTCTAACAATGCTTGAGGAATAAGGTCGTCAATGGCGCGCCCTTTTTTTAACAGTACCACCACTTGCGCCATCAACTGACGCCAACGCGCTTGGGTTAATCCCTCGGTGCTTGGGTAAATAGGGGTTAAGGTTGTTTCTGTGGGTAAGGTGGTGAGGTCTTCAACAAATTGGTATTCAGGGTGATACAACTCAAGCCCAGCTCGGCCTCTGCGTACTTCGCCGTAACAGCGAATACGCGCCCCTTTTTTTAAATTATTTTTTTGTGCCCCACTAAAATGATAAAAGCGCAGCGTGATGGTACCTGTGCCATCTTGCAAGCGCACCGCCAGTGAGCGGCGTTTACCGAAAACCACGTCGGCCAACATGATCTCACCTTCGATGACCACATCCATATTCGGATTCAAGCCTCCAATGGGGGTAATGCGAGTGCGGTCTTGGTAGCGCATGGGCAAATGAAACAGCAAGTCTTGCACGCTACGGATACCAAGTTTGGCCAGTTTTTCGGCAAACTTATTCCCAACGTTTTTTAATTCAGTGACAGGTGAGCTGCCCAGTGATTGCTCTAAAACAGTCGACATAAGCTGGCCGCTTGGGTGATTAAATCCACCGCTTTTGGTCGAGGAAAACTGGCACGCCAAGCAATGGCCACGGTACGTGAAGGCGCTGGGCGTACGAAGGGGCGCGTTTCTAACCAACCATTTGCATACAGGCCCACACCCGTGGCGCTTTTTGGTAAAACCGTAATCCCAAGGCCGGATGCCACCATGTGGCGCAGTGTTTCAAGAGAGCTGCCTTCGGCGATGGATTTTAACTTGGTGTTTTGATTGCGATTAAGCGCAGGGCACATATCCAATACCTGATCGCGGAAGCAGTGACCTTCACCGAGCAGTAATAAATCGCTGTCGGGCAGTAGCTCTGGGCTAATGGTTTTGTGTTTTAACCAATCGTGGCCTTTGGGTAAAAGCACTTCGAACGCTTCATCGTACAGGGGTTTTGTCAGCACATCAGGCTCATTAAATGGGAGTGCAATGATGATGACATCAAGCTCGCCTTCACGCAGTTTTTTGCGTAATACGCGGGTGTAATTTTCTTCAATGTATAGCGGCATCTCTGGGGCCAGCTGCTGCACTTGAGGAATCAAATGTGGAAACAAGTAAGGGCCAATGGTGAAAATCGCGCCGATTTTAAGCGGGCCTTTTAATTGGTCTTTACCACCGGTGGCAATGTCTTTGAGCGTGCGCACGTTTTCAAGAACAATTTGAGCTTGATGCACGACTTGTTCGCCGAGCGGTGTAACGGACACGGCGTTTTTAGAACGTTCAAATAAACTAATGCCCAGCTCGCCTTCTAACTTTTTGATGGCGACACTTAATGTTGGCTGGCTGACAAAGCAGCGTTCGGCCGCGCGGCCGAAATGACGTTCTTGAGAAAGCGCTACGATGTATTTTAATTCTGATAACGTCATATTTAGATTACCTTATGAATCCGATATAGTGCGCTCAAAGCCTCAATGCATTTATCGTCTAAGCTTAACGAGGGCAGTGACGTAAATAAAGCATGATAGTCGCTTTCTATCATAAGGAGTAGATATGTCGCGTATTCTAATCGTAGGCAGTGGTGATATTGGTGGCGGTTTAGCCAAATCCCTTGCTGCAAAAGGTCATACTGTGTGGGGCATGCGCCGCAGTGACAAGAGTATTGGAGAGGGTGTCACCACATTAAGTGCTGATGTATCGGATATGGAAACCCTTAATCGGCCAAATCCCTGAAAACTTGGATTACGTCGTGTATTCCATTGCTAGCCCTGAGTTCTCAGAAGAAGGGTACGACAAATATTATGTGCATGGTCTTGTGCATATTCTGGCCCTACTTAAACAACAGCATGCACAGCCCAAGCGCGTTATTTTTGTCTCCAGTACCAGTGTTTACTCACAGCATGATGGCTCATGGGTGGATGAATTAACCGAAGCAACACCGACCGCGTTTGCTGGGCGTAAAATGTTAGAGGCTGAATCCAAGTTACAAGGCAGTGATTATTCCCATACCTTAGTACGCTTTAGTGGTATTTATGGGCCAGGGCGCACGCGTTTAATCAATCAAGCAAAAGGGGGCAGCCATTGTGAGCCTGAGCCGGATCTGTGGACCAATCGTATTCATCGCGATGACTGTATTGGGGTTCTCGAGTTTATTATCGAACAAGACATCGCGGGCAAACCGTTAGATGAGTTGTATATCGGTACAGATTCGGTCCCGACGACTTTTTTTGAAATCCTCGAATGGCTGAAAGACCGTATTAGCGATGTCGAACCTGATCATGACGTGCCAGAAGCCACACGCCGTGGGAATAAGCGGTTATCCAACAAACGCTTGCTAAAGGCAGGTTATCAATTTAAGTACGAGTATTACCAGAAAGGGTATGAAGAAATACTCACGGACATGGGCTATTAACGTTTAATGACCAATAAAAAAGGCGTCTACTAAGGACGCCTTTTTTATGAATGCAGTAAAAAATTACTCGTCTTCATATTCAATTTTACGACCATTGCTGGTACAGCCTAAGCAGCGAATAAAAGTGGCTTTAGCGGGTGTCATTACAAGCACTTCAGCCGCTTCGCCTGCATTACCGCCTAATAAACTAAATGGCAGTGTCGCAACCCAAATGACAGAACCAATTGCGGTAGCCACTAATGTCAAAGGACGCACAATTAAGCCGTCAAATGCCATAGCCGCTGCAGACGGTGTCTCGTCTATTTGTTGTGCTTGAGCGTGCATCGGGAGTGCAAACATGAGCATTGCAGCAAGAATCATGATGCCGTGTTTCAGTTGGCTAGTAAGGTTTAGCATTGTTATTGTCCTTGTACATGACACTTATTATTGAGCGAACTATATCAGCTTTTTCTGTGAGATGGCGAGCACATCATCATTTTTGACAATTGGCGCAATAAAATGTGCTCCTTTGCCCTTGTGTGATCTGTTTTATGGGGGCATCACATTGCGAACAAGGCGCATCTTTACGACCATAAACATGCAGTTGTTGGGCAAAGTAACCAGGTTTGCCGTCGCCGCCCACAAAATCTTTTAACGTGGTGCCGCCTTGAGCGATGGCTTTAGAGAGTACTTCTTTGATTTGTTGGGCAAATATCTCGTATTTTGCTTTGCTGATTTTACCGGCGGCTTTTGTCGGATTGATGCCACTTAAAAATAATGACTCGCTGGCGTAAATGTTGCCCACACCTACCACCGTTTTTTGATCCATGATGAACGTTTTAATGGCACTGGTGCGTTTACGGCTGCGATTAAACAAATACTCACCATTAAAGTCATCACTTAAGGGTTCAGGGCCGAGATGATCGAGCCATTTATTGTCATCACTATTTACGTCTTGCCAAAGACAAGCGCCGAAGCGTCTTGGGTCTGTGAAGCGTAGCAGTAATGCTTTAGAGAAAACCACATCAAAGTGTTCGTGTTTTAACGGCTCAGGCGGCTCGCCTTTTATCACTCGTAATGAGCCAGACATACCCAAATGAATAATGACCGTGCCTTTGACACGACTTTTACCAATGTCGATTAAAATGTATTTTGCGCGACGACGTACTGCCAGTACCGTTTGCCCTTTAATGAGCTTAGCTAGATCATCAGGAATTGGCCAGCGCAGTTGATGCTGACGCACCTGCAACTTAGCAATGGCTTTACCTTCGATATGGGGAGCAATGCCGCGGCACGTGGTTTCGACTTCAGGAAGTTCAGGCATTTTGAGGCTGTACGCTAGACAGAAAACGGAAGAGGCAGTTTAGCATAATGTTGAGATGTGAGATGTGAGATGTGAGATGTGAGATGTGAGATGTGAGATGTGAGATGTGAGATGTGAGATGTGAGATGTGAGATGTGAGATGTGAGATGTGAGATGTGAGATGTACTCTAAAGACTTGACTTGAAATAAGTATGGTCTCAAAAAAACGTCTAACGTCTAACGTCTAACGTCTAACGTCTAACGTCTAACGTCTAACGTCTAACGTCTAACGTCTAACGTCTAACGTCTAACGTCTAACGTCTAACGTCTAACGTCTAACGGCAGGCAGAAAAAAGCCCACTTAAAAGCGGGCTTTTTCTTATACAAACAATCAAAAATCAATTACTTGATTTTAGCTTCTTTGTACATAACGTGCTGACGGATCGTAGGATCGAATTTCTTCATTTCCAACTTGTCAGGCATGATGCGTTTGTTCTTAGTAGTGGTGTAGAAGTGACCAGTACCAGCAGAAGAAACCATACGGATTTTTTCACGAATTGCAGCCATGGTAGGACTCCTTAAACTTTCTCGCCGCGAGCACGTAGTTCAGCTAGAACTGTGTCGATGCCTTTTTTGTCGATGATACGCATTGCTTTAGTAGTAAGGCGTAGTTTTACAAAACGATTTTCGCTCTCAACCCAAAAACGGTGTGTTTGAAGGTTTGGAAGGAAGCGACGCTTAGTTTTGTTGTTAGCGTGCGATACATTGTTACCTGTTACAGGGCGTTTACCCGTAACTTGACAAACTTTAGCCATTGTTATGCCCCGATTTATCGAAATATGCGACTAATTAAAAAAATTCGTTCGGGGCTAGTGTTGACGCGCCTTCCAAGCCAATGACTTGTTGAAGGGGCTACCCCGTCTAAAAAGAGCTGCGTTTTATATCAAAAACTCCAAACAATAGCAAGGAGATTGAGTAAAAAGTGAACTTGGGGCGTGTGAATTTCGTTGAAATCCGGTCCCTGCCATGAATGGCTCTATACTCAATAGAAGACGTAGCGCGGCGGAGTATAACAGCCTGAATCTCTGGCGCTATTTGTCTTTGCTGTTTTGTCTAAAAAAACAGCGATTATTTTCAGTGACGCAGTCGATGTAGGTGGTTTTTGTATATGGCAGATTTAACCAAAGGCGCGAAGGGGTTTGATCAGAACCTCGCTACGGCAGTGGTTAAGCGTTTTCTGACCTACAACCAATATCGTTTAGAGCGTACCCAGTTGGCATTAACCGAGCGTCAGCGGGTATTACTCGACATCATTGGCCTGTTGTATCACGTGAATCACGAGAAGCTGCCTGGCTTTGTGGGGTATGAGTGCCCTTGTGGTGTTGCGCGCTACTCTCCGACTAAAGATACCCTGCGAGCCGCTGCTGGCTTGGCAATGGGTTTCCAGTACTCCCAGCGCCGCTCAGGCCAAACAACAATTAAGAGTATGTTTATCATGGGCAGCTGTGGTTCGCTTGGCCACAGCGGCGGCAGCGACTTGGATATCTGGTTATGTCATGAGCCCAGCATCGCGCAGGACGAGCTAGATTTGCTGCAAGAAAAGGCCAGCGCCATCGAGAAGTGGGCCGATAACATTGGTTTGGAAGTCCATTTTTTTTTAATGGATGCAGAAAAGTTCGTCAAAGGGGATCGTAATGACTTAGACGGTGAGGATTGCGGCAGTGCTCAGCATCACTTGTTGTTAGACGAATTTTACCGCACCAGTATTTTGCTTTGTGGGTGTTACCCCTTGTGGTGGCTGGTGCCAGTTGAGCATGAAAATAATTACGACGACTTTGTTTACCGCCTGCAAACACAAGGGTTTGTTCAGCCTGAAGAGGTGATTGATTTTGGTGGCATAGGAAGTATTCCCGCAGGGGAGTTTGTGGGAGCCGGCATGTGGCAGCTCTACAAAGCCATTGGTAGCCCGTACAAATCGATTCTTAAATTATTTTTAACCGAAGCTTACGCCAGTAGTTTATCCGGATGTGCGTGCGCTGAGTTTAGATTTAAAAGCGCGAATGTTTAAAGACGATACCAATCTTGAAAAGCTAGACCCTTATTTGCTGCTCTACGACCGTCTTGAAGCGTATTTGCTCGCCCGCGATGAAGTGGGCCGGTTGGAGCTTGTACGCCGATGTATCTATTTTAAAGCGAATATTGCAATGGGCCAGTCGGCACGGCGTCAGCACTGGAAACGCGATTTTTTAAAGCCCGTCATCACGGAATGGGGTTGGACAGAAGGTCTGTTATTGCACTTGGATAATCGTGCCCATTGGCAAGTTCATACTGTGGTGCAAGAGCGCAAAACCCTAGTGAATGAGCTGATTCATAGTTATAAATTTTTATCTCATTTTGGTCGCAGCTATCAACAAGACACCATGCTGACCGCAAAAGATATGACGTTATTGGGGCATAAGCTGTATGCCACGTTTGACCGCAAGCCGGGCAAAATTGATTTAATCAACCCAGGGATCAGTAAAGATATTCAAGAAGATAAACTCAGCTTGCATTTGAACCGGCAGAATATTCGCCAGCGTATTCCGCAAATGGCTTGGAGTTTATACACAGGGATTGCGCGTCCGGGCGGTGCGCAGAATGCCATCAAAAAATCATCCAGTTTGATCGAACTTTTGGCGTGGAGCCATGTTAATCAAGTGATGGCAAAAGGCACGAATGTGGTCATGTATCAGGGCCGCCAGCATGGTCAAGATTATGAGCTTAAAGAGATTATCAACAGTTTTCATCAGACCCCATTAACCGAGCACATTGAGGTTAACTTTGATGAGCCGCCAGTACCGCGGCACGTCAGCTTATATATTAATGTATTCGTGGACCCAATGAGTCATTACACGCGGCGTGGCATTCATAAAATATCCAATCGCACGGACTCATTAGGTTACAGTGCGCTGAAAGAAAATTTAGTACTGACCATTGACCAGATGGTCTTTAACAGTTGGCGCGAAGTATTGGTGAACCGTTATGAAGGCCAAAACGCGTTATTACGAGTCATCGAAGATTACCTAATGTCTTACCCGCCAAACTGTACTCAAGCACCGCCACAACTGAAGGTTTATTGCTATTGTGCGACCCGCCCAAAGGCCATTGCTGAGCGCGTTGAAAAGGTTATGAGCGAGGTGCGCGATTGTTTTTATGGGGCAAAAGCCAATCAAAGGCGCCGATATATTTTACAAATATCCAGCGTTTATCATTTGATTCAATTTAGTGATGGTCGCCCTGTTATTTATCATTACGATAAGCCATTGCAGTTGTTTAAACAGCTATCAAAGCCTCAAAGTGTTTACAGTCAAATTATGCTCGATAGCCATGCATTACGTGGCTCGGTTATTAAAATGATTTGTGAGAGTGGCCGCCCTGATGCCCTGCAAGTGTATTACTTAAAGCAAGAAAAACAGGCGCAAATATATGTGATTGATGAGCGCGGTTCCTTGATTCAATGGCGCACTCCCATATACAACGAAGCCGCTTTAATAAACCCATTAAACCATTTTTTACGCCAAGTTGAGTATCGCCAGAACCGTTATCGTTATGGCGAAAATGAAACCGTGCAGCAACGGCAAATCGAATACTTTGAAATCATGTTACCCACCAAAGAAACCCCGCTGACCATGCGACCCATTCGCCCAAAAGAGGGTCTGGGACAAGGGCGTTATTTTGATGTGCATGCTCAGGTGGATTTTGACGCCAACGATAAAATCGGTTTTATCTTGCAGTGTGATCAAGATGATTTCAGTCAAATGGAATACGGCGACCAAGTCTATAAAGCGTTGGTGCGGCATCTTGTGAATCTACGCCAACACAATAAACCTTACCCTGTGTATATCACGGATATTGCGATTTCCGACCGCCTACACACCCGCAACGGTAACAAGGTGCTGCAAACTTGCAGTTACCTCGATTATAAGTACAAACTAGAACAGCGCCTTAATCAGGCTCTTATTGAGCTTTATCCACAGGACAATAATGCCAATTCCTAGCGTGTTTCCTGCGCTGTGGCCTATCCAGCTTGCCGCTAAACCCCTATAATCGACGCCTTTATTTTAATGAGCCATCGACATGCGCTATTTGATGATACTCGCTGTGCTAACCCTTTGCGGTTGCGGGCAAAAAGGGGACTTGTATTTACCACAAGATACGTCTCAATCAGACGCCGCCATGTCCACTACACAAGGCCAGCCGAGAGGCTAAGAATTGTTATGACTGATATTTTTGATTATCAAAACGGCGAGCTATTTGCCGAAAACTGCGCCGTGAGTGACTTAGCCGATAAGTTTGGCACGCCGTTATATGTGTATTCTCGTAAAGCGTTTAGTCAACATTACCTAGCCTACGCTGAGGCATTAAAGGGTCAAGACGCATTGGTGTGCTATGCCGTCAAAGCTAATTCTAATATTGCAGTGTTGAATGTGCTGGCAAAACTGGGCGCAGGTTTTGACATTGTGTCGGTTGGCGAATTAGAGCGTGTGCTTAAAGCAGGTGGCTCACCGGATAAAATGGTGTTTTCAGGCGTGGCAAAAACCGCTGATGAAATGCGCCGAGCATTAGCAGTCGGTGTGCATTGCTTCAACGTAGAAAGCGCGGCGGAACTTGAGCGCTTAAACGACGTGGCTGTTGAGATGGGCGTAAAAGCCCCCGTGTCTTTACGTGTAAACCCAGATGTTGACGCGCAAACGCATCCGTATATATCAACTGGCCTAAAAGAAAACAAATTTGGTGTGGATATCGATACCGCCAAGGATGTGTATGCCCGCGCTAATGAATTAGAAGGCATTACAATCAAAGGGGTGGATTGCCACATTGGTTCACAGCTGACACAAATCGACCCTTACCTCGATGCGCTTGATCGCTTACTTGCATTGATTGATGAATTAAAAGCGCAAGGGATTGAACTTGAGCACATCGATCTAGGGGGTGGCTTAGGCGTGACATACGACGACGAAGTGCCGCCAACACCACAAGATTTTGCCGATGTTGTATTGCCAAAACTAGCGGGTCGTAATTTAAAATTGGTATTAGAGCCTGGTCGTTCTATTGCGGCTAACGCAGGTATTTTTGTCACACAAGTTGAATACCTTAAAAATAATGGTGATAAGCACTTTGCCATTATTGATGGCGGCATGAATGACTTAATTCGCCCGTCTTTGTACAGCGCTTGGCAGCGTATCGTCGAAGTACAGCCTCGCAGTAATACACCAAAGCAATCTTATGATGTGGTTGGACCTGTGTGCGAAACCGGTGACTTTTTAGGTAAAGACCGTGAACTCGCATTACAGTCAGGGGATTTATTAGCGGTTATGAGTTCAGGTGCTTATGGTTTTGCCATGGCGTCTAACTACAATACGCGTAACAAACCGGCTGAAGTGATGGTGGATGGCGAAAATGCGCATTTAATTCGTCGTCGCGAAACGATTTCGGATCAGTTAATGTTAGAGACATTGATTTCAGAATAAGGCACACGGCAATGTTATTACGCTTTAGCAAAATGCACGGCCTAGGCAACGACTTTATGGTGGTGGATTTAGTCACTCAACATTTTGCGTTTCGCCCAGAATTGGTTCGTCAGTTAAGTGATCGTCAATTTGGTATTGGTTTTGATCAACTATTAATTGTCGAAACACCGTCAAACCCAGAGGTGGATTTTCGCTATCGTATATTCAATGCCGATGGCAGTGAAGTTGAACAATGTGGCAACGGCGCACGTTGTTTTGCTCGCTTTGTTCATGACGCGCGTTTAACGGCTAAGAACCCGATTAAAGTTGAAACCAGCTCAGGCATCATCGAATTAAATATCGAAAACGATGGCGACGTTGTGGTGAATATGGGGCATGCACGTTTTGACCCGACCAAGTTGCCATTTGATGTGTCGGCGCAACAAGATCAATACACGTTAGATTTACCGCTTAACGAAGGTAACTTACAAGTGACAGTGGGAGCCGTGTCTATGGGCAACCCACATTGCGTGATGCAGGTTGACGATGTGCATAGCGACATCGTTAACCAGCTTGGCCCTGAACTTGAAAAACATGCCCAGTTTAGCAAGCGTGTTAACGCTGGTTTTATGCAAATTAAAGATCGTGGTGAAATGGATTTGCGGGTTTATGAACGTGGTGCCGGCTGGACATTAGCCTGCGGCACAGGCGCATGCGCCGCTATGGTAATCGCACATAAATGGGGCTTAGTGGATAACGAAGTCCAAGTAAACTTACCCGGCGGCTCTCTCACCATTTGCTGGGACGGCGAAGGTGATGTGATTATGAAAGGGCCGGCCGAGCGTGTTTTTGAAGGCCGTATTCAAGTTTGACCCACAGCGTTAACGTGAGTTTTAATGTTAGGTAGGTCAGGCATCGCCTGACGCAGATCGTTGATGGTGGACAATGCCCACCCTACAAAATTGAGTTTATAGCTAAAAGAAAAGGTATGACGAGAATGCGTTAGCGCCCTCGTTTTATACTTGATGTGAAAGCGTTAAAAGAAAGCGGAAATTAAAAACCGTTATGAAAACGTTAGGTAGGTCAGGCATCGCCTGACGCAGATTGTTGATGGTGGGCAATGCCTACCCTACAAAATTGAGTTTGTGGCTAAAAGAAACGGTATGACGAGGATGGGTTAGCGCTCCTTGTTTTATACTTGACTTGAAAGCGTTGAAAGAAAACGGAAATTAAAAAACGTTATGGAAAAAAAGAAGCAGGATAAAAGCTCACTTAACGAGCGCGAAGTGGCGGCATTTTTAAAGCAGCGTCCTGATTTTTTTCGTCACTATCCTGAGATCGTCGCTCAGCTTGATGTGCCCCATGAAACCGGCGCATCGGTTTCGTTAGTTGAGTATCAAAGTAAAATTCTGCGTGAAAAAAATAACGAACTGCATGACCGCTTACAACAGCTGGTGGATAATGCCCGTCGTAATGATCGTTTATTTGAGCAAACACGCCGCTTAACATTGGATTTGCTCGATGCGCAATCTATTGAAGAAGTAGAGCAATCACTGCAGCAAGCCATGATAGCTTTGTATGGCGTTGATCATGCGTGCATCACATTATTTGTACCCGCTATGACCATGCAATCCGTCACCGAAGTTGAAATGCAAGATCAATTGGTGCGTCACTTTGGTCGTAAGCAAGCATTTTGTGGCCAGTTAAGTGATGATCAAATGGAATTGTTTTTTCATGATACATCTAGGGTTGGCTCTATGGCGGCGTGCTTACTTAAAAATGATTTGGGTATTTTATCGATTGGTCATAAAGATGATGACTATTTCAAAAGTAATATGGATACCTTATTTCTAGATTACTTAAGTGAGATTATCAGTCGCCGTTTGGATATTTTACTTTAGTATGTCGGATGTTGTTATTCCCTCAAGTGTTAAGGTGATCAGTTTTGATTTGGATGATACCTTATGGAGCGGACATTCTGTGATCTTGCAGGCCGAACAGGCCATGTTAAAATGGATGCAAGATAATACGCCCAATGTGTTAGCCAATCTCTCCCAGTTGCAGTTACGTGACAAAAAAATACAGTTTATAAAATCGAATCCGCATTTAACCAATAAAATCAGTTTTGCTCGCCAACAGTTTTTGCAGCAATTGTTTTCTGAATTTGGTTACAGTCATGCCGAGCAACTATCAGCGGATTGCTTTGATGCTTTTTATACTGCTCGTCAAAACGTTATCTTGTTTGATGATGTACTCACAACCTTAGATGAACTGAAATCTCACTATCAATTAATTGCTATTACCAATGGCAATGCCGATATTGAAAAAACAGGTTTAGGCCACGCGTTTGATTTTTGCTTGCAAGCGGAATCATTCGAACGCCCCAAGCCCCATGCTGATATTTTTGAGCACGCACTTGAGCGTTTAGGTTGCGATGCTAGTGTTGTATTGCATGTGGGAGATCACCCAGTACATGACATGCTGGGAGCACATGAAATGGGTATGAAAACCGCGTGGCTCAAAGACGGGTCTCGCGAATGGCAGCAAGACTTTGCGCCTCACCTTACGATTAGACACATTCGAGAATTAACCTAAACGCGCAACACCTATTTAATAGGGTATTGTGCGCGCCAATTTTTAACATAGAAGTATACGTTTTATGAAACACGCATTTTTAGCGAGTAGTTTACTTGCTGTCTCACTTTCCAGTATTGCGATGGAAAACACCCCTGTATCAATGCCGCAAGAGACCCATGGTTCGAGCCATCATAGTTGGGGCTTCTCTTTACAAACCATGTCTATTGATGAAAAAGTTGCAGCGAGTAACTTGATTGACGATAGCATGCAAAGTGTGAATGTTTATTGGCAAGGAAAGAAATCGAACCTCTTAGTGGCGGCTGGTATTGGCTTGCTCATGATGGACGATAATGGCTCATACGATGTTGATGTCATGACCTATAATGGCAGACGTGACTCCAGAGAAGCAGAAGCAGGCGGTATCAGCTTTTTTATTGAAGGCGGATATCGACATGCCATCGAAAAACTAAATGTTGATGTGCTAGTCGGGATGGAGCAAATACGCGCAGATCGTTCAGTTGATAATTGCAGTAACTGCCCTGACGAAGATATTGATATTGATGCCGGTTTGTACTTTAAACCTCGTATTGGTTACCAGTTTACGGACATGTTCTGGATGGACTTGAGCTATTCTTCTTATGTAAATGGCGATATTAGCAATAATATTGGTTTAGCATTTACGTTTAAAACCCAATAAAACCTTAATATCGATGAGCAAAGTCGGCCATTAATGATTCAGGCTTTGCTGATAATTTTTCAGCGACGGGGACTGACGGACTGAACGCTGTTGTTTGAGGCTGGGTGCTGTGATGGCACCCAAGCAAACAGAGTGTTAGCACGCTAAACATGAGCATTTTCATCTTTACTGTTCTCATGAGGTTATTTAGTTAATTTAATCCACTTTGGTTAAATTAACAGGGTGAGTGTTTAGGCGTGCGTACTGGTTCTCAAACGTATTTTTTTTAGAAACCTCTAGCGTTTAAAAGCAGTATTGATAGTAACGTTTGCTATTAAAAACGCAGTTTAGTGCCTGGCTTATGATTTTAACCACTGCCATAATTGCCCAATGTATTCATAAAACGATCGCTCTGTCTTTAATAACCCCGCTGCATTGAATCGCCAGTTTTGACTCTTTGCTTGTTTCGCTAAATAAAAAGTGGGGGCAGGTATCGCGTTAATATTTTGATTATAAAAGAATTGAATTGCGCGGGGCATGTGACTGGCACTGGTTGCTACGGCTATGGTTTGACTGCCGACAATTTTTTTAACCGCTTGTGCTTCTTCTTCTGTGTCTTTTGGCCAATCAATCGCTATGATGCGCTCACTGTCGATACCTAGATTGACGGCCACTTCTTTATAAACTTGCGCGCTGCTTTTTGAATTTTTCCCTGCATAGCCGGTAACAATTAATTGTGCATTGGGATTGGCGTTCAATACCCGTAAGCCTTCAAGTAAACGAGCGGTAGCAGAGCTTGAAAGATGGCTACTTAGCGGAATACTCGGGTCACTAATAACTTCATTGCCCAGCACCACCACATAATCCACCGTTTGTGTCATATCGAAAGGCGTGTTGGTTTGCTCGATGCTGCGCAGCAGTGGTGTTGAAAGTGGATGCCAACTAAAACCAATTAAAAGAATCAAAGAAATACTGGCGAGAATTCTTCCTATACGTGCTTGAGGGTTTTTCCATAAGCAAAAAACCGAAGCACATAATAACAAAACCACAATACTTAAAGGCATCAACCAAAAAGCAATGGTCTTTTTTATGACAAATCCAAGTTCTAGCATACTAAAAATTTCTTATGGTTATTATTAAGTAGCAAGCAAGCATGCTTGCAAAATACTATTGTACAAGTGCTTGCCCAACCGCCCGTTTATCAGCAGCAGTAGTTACTTCTTGGGTTTTACGGTTTAGTAATATCGCTTGCATGTTACCGTATTTTCGACCCACACTTTTTAATTTATGCCCTTTGGCTATGAGTGCTTTTTTTACATCATCAGACAGTGCATCGGGTTCATGCTGAATGACATCCGGTAAATATTGATGATGAAAACGTTTTTTATCGACCCAGTTTTCAACAGGTTGGTTTTGTAAATGTTCTAACATGCCAAGAAATACCATGGTGATAATTCGACTGCCACCAGGTGTACCTAAAATAGCAACATGGCTGTCACTTTCGACAAAGCTTGGCGTCATGCTAGACAGAGGACGTTTTTCTGGGGCAATGGCATTGGCTTCGTTGCCGACTAAGCCATAGGCGTTGGGTGTACCGGGTTTGGATGAAAAATCATCCATTTCATTATTGAGTAATACACCAGTGCCGTCTGCTAAATAGGCGCTGCCAAACGGCAAGTTAATGCTTAATGTTGCACTGACACGGTTGCCGTTTTTATCCAGCACACTTAAGTGGGTGGTATGAAAACCTTCAAAAATTTGAACTTGGCTGCCCAGTGTTTTGCTATCTGTGGCTTTATCCATATCAACGGTTTGCGCTAATAGGGCGTTATAGTTTTTATTAAGCAGCTTGTCTTGTGGCACATTGACGAAATCGGGGTCACCCAAATAATGTGCTCGATCAAAATAGGCACGGCGCATGACTTCACTTAATAAATGAATTTGATCCGCGTCATTTAGTGTTTTCCAATTTAATTCAGGTTGTAAGCTTTCTAACATGTTAAGCATTTGTGCGATGGCAATGCCGCCAGAGCTTGGTGGTGGCGCGCTGATAATGGTATGACGTTGGTACTGGCTGGTAATGGGTTCTCGTTCGATTATTTGGTATTTTTCTAAGTCAGAAAGTTGCCAGATACCGCCGTCTTTTTGTACTTGTTTAACTAACTGCTGGGCAACATTACCTTTATAAAAACCATCAAAGCCATTATCGGCAAGCGCTTGTAACGTATTAGCAAGATCGGGCTGTTTAATCATGAAACCAGCTTGTGGTACTTGACCTTTATCTAAGAAAATTTTTGCGGCGCTTGGATATTGGTTGAGTGCGCCTTTGCGGTAGTTGGCGAGTTTTGCGTAATGATGGTCAGTGGTAAAACCTTGGTTTGCGATTTTTATGGCGTCGCGCAGTGTATGGTTCAATGGCAGCTGGCCGTATTTTTCGGCTAGGTGTGCAAACGCGGCCGCTTGCCCAGGAATGCCCGCCGCCATTGGGCCGTTAACGGACAGCTTAGGGATGATATTACCTTGTTCATCTAAGTACATGTCGCGGTGTGCGCTAAGCGGGGCTTTTTCGCGGGCGTCTACAAAAATATTTTTTTGTGATTTGGCGTCGTGCAGTAACCAAAAACCTCCACCGCCCATGCCTGCGCTGTAAGGTTCAACGACTGCAAGCACGGCTGCGGTAGCTACCGCTGCATCAAATGCATTACCGCCAGCATTTAAAACATCCATACCGGCTTGTGTCGCAAGTGGGTGGGCCGATGCCACTGCGCCTTTATGTGTTGGCTCGGTTGCTGAATTATGACTACTGCAACCAATGATGCTTAATAAACAACTGAGTAGTAATAAACGAAATGCGAATACCGTTTTCATGAGACACCCCAAAATAATTTAGCTGTTATCTAAGCATAATAAATAGGGCGCGTCAGGTAATGAGTGGTGTGGAATAGTGATTCTTAATTTAAAGCAGGTATAAAAAACCCGCTGGTGATAATGGCAGCGGTTTCATTGAATGGTTTTACGATTTAAGTCGTTAGCTTTTCGTATTTATCCATGAGTTCTTCTTGGGTCTCTTCGTTGTCTGGGTCCAGTGGGATACAGTCAACAGGGCACACTAATTGGCACTGAGGCTCGTCGTAGTGACCTACGCACTCTGTGCATTTTGTAGGGTCGATAACATAAATTTCATCCCCTTCACTGATGGCCTCGTTAGGGCATTCAGGTTCGCAAACATCACAGTTAATGCAATCGTCGGTAATGATTAAGGCCATATTTTACTCCTAGAATCTGAGACTCTAAATAACAGCTTAATGCTAAATGCCAAATTTCTCTAGCAGATGCTTTTCTACTACAGGGTGGACAAATTTCTTCACGTCGCCATTTAAGCGGGCAATTTCACGAATCAAAGTAGAGCTAATATAAGAATGGCGCTCATCAGGGGTTAAGAACACGGTTTCAACATCCGGCGCTAAGGCACGGTTCATGTTGGCTAGCTGGAATTCGTATTCAAAATCCGATACGGCACGCAGGCCTCGTAATAAAACTTGCGCGTTTTGCTCTTTTACAAAGTGAGCCAGCAATGTGTTGAAACCAACCACTTCTACGTTTTTCACGTGGCTGAGTACTTCGCGTGCTAGATCGCAGCGTAGCTCAAGGTCAAACAATGGCTTTTTGTTTGGGCTCTCGGCAACAGCAACCACTATTTGATCGAACATACGCGCAGCGCGTTCGATAAGGTCGGTATGACCATTTGTAATAGGGTCAAATGTTCCGGGATAGATCACTTTAATCATGAAATCTGCCTTGGGGCGGGATGCTAGTGCGGCATGTTAATCAATTTAGCCACGGCACTCAACAAAAGTGAGCGCCGTGACACATTTTAGCCTTGTTTGATGATAGCGGCCAATTGACTTGATTGCTTAAGGGCGAGGCCATAAATAGACAACTGCGGGTTGGCACCAATGCTGGTGGGGAACACGGAGCCGTCGATTACGTAAAGGTTGTCAGCATGGTGAAAGCGGCCTTGGCTGTTGACGACTGATTCGCTCATATCTTCACCCATTGTGCAGCCGCCCATAAGGTGAGCTGTCATGAGGCGCTGACGATGCAGCTCCCGTGGCAGCGAATCAATGGCGGTTTTACAGGCGTTTAATGATTGATAAAACGTGGCGTCATGGTGCAATGGCATCACACTTTTGGCCCCTGCGGCAAATTGCACTTCGGCCATAGCATGGTGCGCTTTGCGTAAGCCCTGCCAGATGTAATCGGTGAGAGGGTAATCCAACACGGGTTTGCCGCCGCCGTCTAACTCTACGGTGCCGCCTTGGCTTTGCTCATGAAAGCCGTCTCGTAAAAGGGCAATGGTGCCTTGTAAATTAGGCAGTTGTTCCATGGTATTTGTGAGCTGTAAGCCATGAAACCCCACGATCTGCGCACCCATTGTGGGCTGCATGGGGGGGACTTCTAGTTTAAAGCCGATACCGCCATCGGTATTCCATTGGAATTGATCCGAGTAAATACTTTGCGGCGCACCATGAAAGGCGTTCACCACTGAATCCATTTTCGCAAGGTTAGCATTAACCGGGTGAATGGTGGTGCGTTTACCAATGCGATTGTGGGGGTCAGGAGCGTTAGATCGCAACAATAAACCTGGGTTATTAATGGCGCCGCCCGCTAAGACAATATGTGGCGCTTTAAAGCTTAGGCGCGCCCCTGTTGGGGTTTTGCCATCAGGGCCGAGCGCTAAGCATTCAACGGATTCGGCTTTATGTTCTGAAAATAGAATGCGGTCAGCGCTGCAGCGATAAAACAGCTTGGCGCGGTTTTTAAGGGCCTCTGGGACGGTAGTGACCAGCATGCTTTGTTTGGCGTTGGTTGGGCAGCCTGTGCCGCAATAGCCTAAATCCCAACAACCTGTCACGTTACGTGGGATCACTGCCCAGCTCCAGTCTTTGGCCTCACACCCTCGTTTTAATATATCGTTGTTTGCATTGGGTGGCATGGCCCATTTAGCGACATTTAAGCGTTTTTCCATTTGCTCAAAATAGGGCGTCATGGCTTCAGGTGTTAAGCCTTTTACACCATGATGTTGTTGCCAGTGGGTTAGGGTGTCGTTGGGTGTGCGAAAGCTCGATGTCCAATTGACAACCGTAGTGCCCCCAACGGCGCGCCCTTGAAAAATACTAATGGCGCCATCTTTAGTGGTACGCCCCGCGCCTTCTTGGTATAGGTCACCATAGGCTTGGAGTTCATCCATGTTGAAACTGTCAGATGTAAACAGGCCGCCCTCTTCAATCATCACCACATTTAAGCCCGCTTGGCTTAATACTTCGGCGCTTACTCCACCGCCTGCGCCCGTACCAATAATGATAACGTCCGCTTCGATGGTTTGGTGTGCTTGTAGTTTGCCAGCGTCGATAATGTCCCAGTTTTCACTCTGGGCGCGCTGCTTAAAAATATCAGGAATGGCCATTTTAATTCTTATCCGCCAAATTCATCGTGAAGATTTTGTAATTAATTGCTCAGGGTACAGTGGCCCAGGGTAGCCGACGTTTTGCCAAGCGGCTGGCTGACCAAACCAAGTGGCACACATTAATTTATTTAACCCGTTGTATGCCATATTAAATAAACTCACTGAGCTATCACGCCAGCGATTTAAGAAGTTTTCGATTTCAGTTTCTGATGCGTCTTCCCACTTGCTCCACACGCCTGCGGTTAAACCTCGGCTTAAACCAAAGTTAAGCAATGTAAATAAATCAGACAGCTGCTTTGTGTTATGAGGCCCAAGTTTTGAAATACCGATGTCAATGTATTCGAGCATGGTTTCAATACCTTGCTGTCGAGCTGTAGGCCCACTCGGCAAGCTGCCTTTTAGCATGACAGGCGCAATGGCGGCCAAAAGAACACGATCTTTTTCGCGCAGCACTTTCCATTGGCTATTGGCTGGTAATGATTCAGAGCAACCGGTTAAGGTTGCAGTGAATGCTGTCGCGGTAAGCGCCGCCGAACTGGCGGCCCCCAGTTTTAAAAAATCACGTCTATTCATAGTGATATTGATTAGCGAATAATGAATTTATAAATTAAGCGATGCACTAAGCGACCATGAGGCGCATGAATAAATTTACCGCTATTGAAACGACCTTTCTTATGCACAGATTTAGCATGGCTTAGTGATAAAAAGCCTTCTTTACCGTGATAGGCACCAATACCAGAATCGCCTACGCCACCAAACGGCATGTCGTCTTGCGCGATGTGTGTTAAGCAATCGTTAATCGCCACACCGCCTGCGTGTGTATTTTCTAATACGTATTCTTGCTCATTGCCGTTATGGCTAAATAAATATAATGCTAATGGGCGTGGGTGCGCGTTAATGTAATCAAGCGCTTCGTTTAAATTGTTGTAGGCTAAAATTGGCAGCAGTGGCCCAAAGATTTCATCTTGCATGATGACCATGTCTTCGGTGGTATTGGTCACTAAAGTTAATGGCATTTTACGTGTGCCAGAGAAGTCTTCGTTGGCATTATTTAATGCCTCAACGCTAGCGCCTTTTTCTTGGGCGTCGGTTAAATAACCTTGTAAACGATTAAACTGACGCTCGTTTATAATGGCGGTGTAATCATTATTATTACGTAACGTTGGGAACGACTTTTTATACGCGGCTTTCAATTGTGCCTTTAGGTCATCCATCATATTAGCGGGGCACAGCACATAATCTGGCGCGATACAGGTTTGCCCTGCATTGGTGGCTTTACCAAAAATAAGACTTTCGGCCGCGCCTTTTAATGACGCGTTGTCTGTAATAATACAAGGACTCTTACCACCAAGCTCAAGGGTTACCGGCACTAGGTTTTTACCCGCGGCGCTCATGACATGACGAGCAACCGCGGTTGAGCCCGTAAACAATAAATGATCCCAATGCAGGTTAGAAAATTCAGCCCCTACTTGCGCTTCACCTAGCACTAATGCCACTTGGTCTTCATCAAACGCAGATGCAAACATGCGCTGCATGACTTCGTTAGTGGCTGGTGTAAATTCAGATAATTTAATAACCGCACGGTTACCTGCTGCAAGCGCGGCAGCCAATGGGGCCGCGGCTAATTGAATAGGGTAGTTCCAAGGCACCATAATGCCGACCACACCTTTAGGCTGGTAATGCACCTTATTAGAAGCAGGTGCAAACAACGCACTCACATGACGGCGGCTTGGCTTCATCCATTTTTTTAAGTTTTTGCGGTTATATTTGATGCCCTCAAGAGTCACCATGATTTCAGCCAGTAGCGTTTCATCTTTAGAGCGGCAGCTGAAATCGGTGTTCATGGCATCGGCCAGCTCATCTTTGTATTCGCGCAAAATAGCGGCAAGTTTGTCTAAATCGTTACGGCGCTGCTGAACACTTGGGTAAGGGGACTTAGCATAGGCGGCTTTTTGCTTAGCAAATACACCATGCAAGTAAGTGATCTGAGCTTGTTCGTCATTCATTTGAGCGGCTGTAGCGACCATACAAGTATCCTCTTATTAGTGTGCAATGTAGCGAATTTAAGTTATTATTAGAGCTATTGCTCTACAGGTCAAATGTTTATTTGTTACACAGGTGGCCGAAATAGATACCTGTATCAATTCTTCGTTGCGAATAAACGGTAGGATTGCGAGAATGTTCGGCCAAAATGCAGCAAGCTGTGGGATGGAATCTCCACAGTATTAATGGTGATTTAAAGTCTTAATAGGAAAGCAGTATGAAAACACGTGATCGCATTATTCAAGCCAGCTTAGATCTGTTTAATGAACAGGGCGAGCGCAACGTCACGACTAATCATATTGCATCACATCTTGGTATTAGTCCGGGCAATTTGTATTACCACTTTAAAAACAAACAACAAATCATCTTTGATATCTACCTTGAATACGAATCCAAAGTCGATGACAATTTACAATTGCCAGAAGGGCGAGAGTTAACCGTTAACGATAAACTCATTTACTTAAAAGCTATTTTCCAAGGCCTATGGGATTACCGTTTTATACATCGTGATTTGCAGCACTTGTTGCAAAATGACCCTGATCTTCATAAGCGTTATAACGCATTTTTTAAACGCTGCTTAAGCCGAACTGAAATCATTTTTATGGCACTGCGCAGTGCAGAGATCATCGCTGCTAACGATGAAGAATTGCGCGCACTCGCATTAAATACTTGGATACTAGTCACATCATGGTTTGGTTTTATGCATACAAACCTATTAGTAAGTAATGCTCAAGAAGAAAGCCGAGAACTGCTCAATGCAGGTGTGTATCAAATATTCGCTTTAGAGCGACCTTTCTTAACTGAAAAGTACAAAGAACCCGTGGCGGCTATTGCGGCCAAGCTGGGTAAATCGTTGGATCAGTTATCGGCTTTGCCGTAGAAAGATTTGATTATTCAGTATAATAAAAAGCCAGCCCTGCTGGCTTTTTTTATTTGCATAGAAAATATTTTTTATAGTGGCGCATGCTATATAAAAATTAAACTTCATCGAGTTTACCGTTCGGATAACGGTGACTTACGTCATTACAAGTTTTATCGCAGGGGGAAGAGTTGGAGGCTCCTTCAAACGATAACTGATATGATTTAGTGAATTTTTATAGGCATACATGTGTTCTGTGGTATTTGAATGTTGATTACTTAGATCATCGGCTTAGTTTCAACACAAAAAAATTGTAATGGCAGTATACACCTAGTAGGATCCGCGCAATTTTAAAATACTACAGGGACTGTATTATATGAAGCGCTTAGCGGCTTTGTTTACATTACTTTTATCTACTGCCAGCTATGGGCTTGATGTAGATATTAGATTGTTGTCCCAATTATCTTCTTTTGAAACAGAAAAAGAGTTCTCAGTCTCTGTTTCTGATTGTACTAGCCTTTCTCATATCGAATACAATTCTGTTAAATATCTAGTTTCAGATGCAATAAGGCTTCCTAGCTCACAGGTTGGCTGTCAATTTTTAGGTCTTAAAAAGCTAATGGCCAGTCAAAGCCAGATTACATTAGATCTCGTTGAGACGAATGGTGCTGTTGAAACAATATCTGAAAGCTTTATTCTAGAAAATGAACCGCCATTATTGAGCTTACAATCATCTTCTATATCTATAGAGCCCTCACAAGTTGTAAATCTGTCCTTTAATGTTTCAGATGACACAGATGTGTCTTATCTTAGTTTATCAATACAAGGCTTACGTGTTAGTGATTTAAGAAATGCAGGCGGCGTTGTTGAGTCAGTTCAAAGTGAATCATTTATTGATTTTAGCGGTCGATTTTACCCTTCAAGCGATTTATCTACAAAAATTTCAATGGCGATCCCATTTTCGAAGCTGTTACCTTTAGATGTGATTGCTGGTGATGGTGTTTTAATTATTGAGGCTGAGGCTGTAGATGCTTCAGGCAATATTTCTGTTGTTAGTGAGTTTGAATATACTGGCGAAACTATAGATGACGAGATTCAGGACTTTAGCGCACTTAATGACAGCATATTAATAACAAATATGCTTGATTATGTGCAGATACTTCCCGTTGTAAAATATAAGTTTCGAGGTGAGGTTCCCCTGGTTGGCCGTGGTAGTGGTGCGAGCTATGAAGTCAGTGATTCTGAATTTTTAGGCGTGACAGAATCAGGTGTTGTATTTGCTAAAAAAGAAGTAGATAAAAAAGGATTATCGGTTAATGTCAGTTATCCAGGTGCTGAAACCGTTGTTTTGCCTATAGAATTAGTATTCTCTCGTAAAATTACATCCTTATTTTTTACAGGTTACTTGGATGATGCAGTACTGCCTCTGGTTGGTTTAAATCAATATCATAATCTACCGCAATTAAGCGCAAAGTTCGATGATGGAACCATTGCTAAGCTAAGTGATACTTTCCCATTCTCTGTGTCACTGGAGGATACGGTCTCTAAATTTGCTGATATTAGTGCAAAAAAAATAGCATCAAAAGCTGAAATCTCTCAAGAATCTCCTATATATTTAAATGTCTCATCGCCACGACTAGAAGGCTTATTGTTCCCATTGCCAGTGTCTATTGAAGATGCTCACCCTAAAATTCAGCTTAATACGACCTCAAGGGTTACGGTAGGGGGGGTAATAGAAATTAATGCTGATGTGAGTGATGACGTACAGGTGAGCAAGGTAATATTTAAGCAAAATGGTAATGAGATCGCCTCGCGCGATAATTATCCATATACATTAAATATTAATGCTGTTGATTCTATGAATGGTTCAACATTCAATTACAGTGCTGTTGTTATTGATAATATCGGCCAGCAAACTGAATCTATTATTGTTTCCGCGACAGTAGGTGAGGAAATTAAGGCATCAAAACCATCTTACGTACTTGAGTCCCCAAGTAATGCCTTAGCTGTTGTTGAGGGCAGTTTTTTTTGGTATCGAGCAGCCCACGACTTGGGAGAAATAAAACCTAATATCAGAACTAATAGCAATATATCCAGTGTGAAAGTCTTTTTGGATGACGAAGAAATTGGTTCTACTAGGTTCCCTAAAATAGAAGAAAGAAACATAGAAGTAGATACCGAGAAAGAAAAGCATCTTTTTGAAGTATGGGAGATGAAGTTCAAAGCACCAATTATTTCAACTCATGAAACCTCCCAGTCAATATATGCCAAGTATACACTAAATGACGGTTCTATTTATCGTGATGAAACTCGCTTAATTAGAATAATTGAAAACAAAGAGCCTACAGTATTGGTCGCATCACCAGAGAATAATGCAACAGTTACTGCAGGGCAAAAAATAAAAATTGGAAGGCATAGGTATGGATGATACCCTGTACCAAGGTTCAGAATTTAGGCTGTATATTAATGATAAATTGAAGAGTTTAAAAACATTTGACTTGCGTTTTTTAGAAAATAAAGAAAAAGAAAAAATAGGTAAAACGGATTTATATGTATTGCCCACTCAATACTTAGGAGCATTTGCAAGCAAACAAGAAAAGATAAGTTTTAACTATTTAGTGCCTTCTGAAAGTATTGGAGAGTCAATAAGTGTTAAATTTCAAGCTAAGGATTTACATGGAGAATTAATTGAAACGAACACTGTTAAGGTATTAGTTTCAGGGGATCAACCCCCTACCTCTACAATAACAAGTCCCGTTAATTCACAATATATTACTGAAGGTGAAAAAATTCGTGTTAGTGCAAGCGCTGTTGATGATGTTTTAGTTAAAAGCACTGAATTTTTTGTTAATGGTGTAAGCCTTGGTGTTGATTTAACAGCCCCTTATTCTGTTGAATATCTTGCTCCTGATAATATTTTGGCAGAGCAAATACTAGAAATATGGGCAATCGTTACCGATTCATCAGGACAAAAATCCACAAGCCAAAAAGTTAAAGCGACATTAGGGCATGATGATCGGCCACCTGTAATAGATTGGGTATCTCCAGAAATTAATGGTACCGAAGGTGCTGAATCCATTGCTAATGTCCCTGAGCAATCAACGCAAGTTCTAAAGTTTGTTGGGTTTGATAATGTAGGTATTGCAGATTTAGAAATCCATGGTTTAAAAAAAATAGATATAGGTTATCAATTAACGGATGATTTATCTAATGTTGAGACGCTCGATCCTATATTGATTCCAAATACCCTTAATCAATTTTCAGTTGCTATTTTAGTGGATACCCCAAAACTTAATAACACAGATTCCTTGAGCTATGCGAGCTACAAAGTAGCAGCCGTTGCTCGTGATAAAAATAAAAATGAATCGCGTACACAGGCCGTTATTCGTGTTAATAAAAACTTAGGAGCCGAGGTAAATGAATTAAGTGTAGCTTCTAGTATATTAAATCCTAAAGAAGACTTGAGGGTAAGTGTAATTAGTAAGGATAAGGATGATGTAGCCGTAAGTCGTTTGGTGCTCGAAATTAAAGATGGTGATACAACGATAATCAAAAAAACGGCCGATGCATCAACCGGCTTAATTCCGAGAAAAAGACAGAACTATAGTTGGGATGTATCGTTAAATGCATTAAATTTTGGGAATGTAGATAAAAAATTAAAACTAAAAGTGACTGCGTTCGATAACTTGGGTGAGAGCTCTAATGAATTCGGCTTTAAAGAATTAGATATATCGATAAGCAAGGATATATTAGGGCCGTCAGCTACCATTAGTTCTCCTACTCAAGGTTCAGAACTTATACTCGATGATAAAATATATTTTAACATTAAGGCGCTTGATGTAAGCGGTATTAAAAGCCTAAGATTGCTTAATGCTAATGATGTTATTTATTCAAAAGTTTTTGATGTGGTTGATTTTGAAACTATTGAATCAGTTAATGTGCAAGCACAAAAATTATTTTGTAAGCATGCGAGTTGTGACGTTCCTACTGATGCAGTTCTTAAGCTAGAATCGATAGATGACTTCGGTAATAAAAGTGAATCAATATGGCGTTACAAGCTTAAAAATGACCAAGATCCATCTATAAGCATTCGCTTGCCAGCTCAAGGCGCACGTTACTATGAAGGTGAAGTTGTTCCTATAACAATATTGGCAAGTGATGATATTGGAATATCACAAGTTGGTTATGGAATCAATCGACATGGCGACTTGCTTGTTGAGGAGATTTTAGAGGTCCAAAATGGTGGTGCAGATAAAGCAAAAGAAGGTGTTTATTATAATGGCAGTTTCAGAGTACCAAGTACTCGTCAAGGCGAATTAGAGATATATGCATTCGTTATAGGGAGTAATGGTAAAAGAATCGAATCGCCATTAAATTTAGAAATAATGAGTGATAAGTATGCACCCGAGTTAAATATTGTAACGCCAGAGAATTTAGTCTTGGATGTATATCCTGGAGATGAATTAAATATTACAGCATTGACTTCTGATAATAAATTTATACCTACGATCGCATGGGATGACTTAGTAGCAGAAGACAGCTTTAAGGCTGAGCTAACTTATCCTGATGGTAATGTTGAAGTAATGACCTGGAAAAAACTGATAAGTAAGGCTCGGATCGAAAAAGTTAAACTTCCTAACCCCGGCACTTTTGGTGAAATACTATATGTAGATCAATTCGAGCGAGATTTTAACGGTAGCCTTTTATTTGAAAAAGCACTGTCAGCTTACTCAGGAAAACAGTTAGGTTTACGTTTCTCAATAATTGATAATGGCGATAACGAAACTAAATCTGAAAACTTTAAGATAAATATTCTTGCAGACGCAATTGCACCGATAATTGAATTAACAAAACCAGTTGACGTTATCTATCAAGGGCAGCCATTAGTATTTGATTTAAGGTTTACTGATGATACAAGCTTGAAGTCCGTAAGCGTATCTCTTGCTACGAACAATACGAATACCAATACGTATGAAATTGCTAGTGAAACCGACTTAATAAATAGTGAATTTAGTATGTCTGGATTGGGCGTTAATTTAGAAGCAATAGATGGGCTAGATTTATTAACATTAGATACAGTAACTGTAATTGCTACAGCTGAAGATGCTACTGGAAATATTACAAACAAAGCCTTTGAATTCGATTATATACCTGATCCATCACCAATATTGTCAATTAATCAAAGCTTTCCGAACGAATCTTGGCAAAAAAATGGTTTGAGCGCTGTTCGAGTTACTTTAGAAGATAATATAGCGGCGGTTTATAACGACCTACAAGCTGGACTTATTGCCACATCTTTAAGTGATATAGATAACCGAAATGTAACCGTTGTCTATGAAGAAAAGACACAAGGCTACCAAATTGGAGGATATAAGGCATATCAGAAGCCGATGACAATATTATCTGAAACAGGTTTCTCAGTAAATTATCCAGAATCTCATAATAAAAATTATTCTTTTGGACGAGAAGGCGACAAATATTTAGAAATAAAAAATGATACGTTATTCACATATAACAAAGAGGAATACTCTCATATAAATAATATATCAATGCCCATTGATACTCAGTTTGAAATCACATACGGCTCTGAGGATCAATGTATAGATATTGACGTTATAAGTGCTAGTAGCACAGATATAAATGAAATACTTTCAAATCTATATAACGAAATACAAAAATTGTCATGGATCAAAATCAATATATTAAATGAAGATTCGCCGATTAAATCAATACATCAAGAAATTTCATCGTTATCAAGATTTAATCCGTTAACATATGATGAAATGAAGGATTTTGTTGGAACGACTAAGTATACAAAAATCAATGTAATACTTGCCGATAGTGTATCAGGTATATCAGAAGTCGGACTAATACCTAGTTTATCAAGTTCTGCATTATCGAAAACAGAGAATAGATTTTTACTTCCAGTTACAGTCGATAATGATTTAAGCATATTGTTTTTTGCAACGGATTACCAAAGCGTCATTCGACAAAATATCGATGTTCAACATTTGCTTACAAAAATTACTAAACAAGATCAGACAGCACCAGATTTAACGCTTAATACATTATTGAGCAACATCAAACCAGGCGATAGAAAAGCCATAGAGTTCTCGGCAAAGGATGATAGCTATGGAATAGGAGAGGTGTCTCTATGGTTAAATGGTGAAAAACAGTCAAGTTCAACAGGTATTTATGGTTTAAATAATCTTTCATTAACATATGAGCATCCATTTAGGTACATCTCTGGTGACGCTAAGCTTGAATTGCTAGTAAAAGATCGAGGCGGCAATGTTGTAACTAAAGAAATGAAACTTCATGTGTTAGAGAACAATACTCCAACCATATCTTGGGAATCATTTGAGTCTAGTACCATAGAATATACGGATAAAACGCGCTTAAATTATGGTGAGTTTTGGGTTAGGGCTGGCGCTAATTTTTCTACTAAATTTAAGCTTGCTGATGATGTGGGTTTAAAACATGCAAAAGCTTATCGTTTGACTAGAACTGGTGAGAAAATTTTAGTATCTGATCCTTATCTTTATGACAAGCCATGTGCAGTTATTTGGCAAAAAACGGATAGACCAGAGTTTGAGATCACGTTTGATCAAGTAGAAACAACAGAGTATGAAGTAGAGGTGATGGATACACTTGGCCAAGTACGGTCTGTAAAGTTCTTTGTTCATCCGATGGAAAATATTCAGCCTCAGGTACAGATTTTTTCTCCAGTTGAAAATCAATTTATAGCAGCGGGTTCGATTAATTTAACAGCTATGGTTGCATATGCTGACGACAGAACAATAGATGCAAAGAAACAAATTCAATTTTTTGTAAACGGTGCTATGTCTAGCTATGAAACATCGAGTAAAGCAGTTGATGACTCTGTAATGGAGGTCGATGCAGCGTTTGATGTTATTTATGACAGATTAGAAAATAAATATACTCAATCAATCGCAAACCAATTTGGTCGTAAGGATAGTCGCAATTCAGGTGTTGCAAAGTATAAAATCAGGATGCCTCAAGGAATTGTTCGACAAAGTGAACAAGTTGAAGTTAAAGCGGTAATTACCGATGTAGATGGCTCAATAAATTCACATATCATATTGCTGAATGTAGTAGCCGATGAAATAAAACCAGAGCTTGTGATTAAAGATCCAGATTTTTCATACGCACCAATTGAGAATACTGACTTCACAGTGCGAATTTCAGCTTTTGATAACGTCAAAGTCGACTCTATTGCTGCATATACTGGATTTGGAGTGAGCTATCCTGATGGTAGCTATCAAGCACCAACTTTTGATAATAAGTTTTTAAATATTACGGGGATACCAGCAGATGATGCGGTGCCAGCATCAAGTGTGAATATAGATACACCCGAATATAAACGGTTGTTACATGTCCCTTACTTGAAAGACATTTTAAATTCACTGGGTGGTGGGTTAATAGATACCTTCACTGAGAATCACAGAGTAGATTTTTGGGTGAAAATGGTTGTGACAGATACGAATGGGAATAGCAGAGTTCGCGAACTGAGCTTCCCTGTTAGAGTAGATGAAAGACCCGTCCTTGATATTGTAGAGCCAGTATTAGGTTCTCAAGTGATTGAAGGGGATCGTTTATATGTAAACGTGCATGCTTTTGATGATGTTGGTTTGGCATATGTGCGCTTGTTTGCATATCATGAAGAGTCGTCTCAAGAGAATTTGATTTCAGAACGAAAATTGATAGGCGGACCCTATAATTATTTTGTTGATATCCCTGATTTTGATTCTGAAAACGCATCAAGAAATAAAATAATCCTTAAGGTTGAGGCGGTAGATACCTATGGTGAAGTAACTGGCGACTTAGATAAGCATAGAGTCATTGAATCTTTAACATTAAAAATTGTAGAAGATGAGCAACCAGTGATTGCTATTGCTGCGCCCTTGGATGGCTCGGAATATACTGAAGGGCAATCAGTACTGGTGCAAATTAATGCAACTGATGACATAGGATTAAAGCAAGTCGTTCTGGATGCAAAAGGTGTTTTAGGTGATGATCAAACGCTTATTGATATGGATTATCCATATGAATATTTAATTAAATTACCATATGGACAATCAGGTCGTTCAATTAATTTTTCTGCACTGGCGACAGAGTTAACTTATGGTGTAAATGAGGCCAGATCGGTTACTACATTTAATAATGTCATAATCAATGTTGTAGCAGATACACAGCCACCGTCTTTAACGATAAATGAACCTAATCCAGATGAGCAAATTTATATTATTGAAAATCGTTATCTCCCTTTCTCTGTAGAAGCTCTTGATAATGTCGAAGTAAAAACCATTACTTATGAAATAATTTATAACGACAAAATTTTATCAAAAACACTAAGTACTGGACCTCCATATTTTGGACGTCTACCGATAAAATCTATAAAAGATTATTTCGAAGGTGATGAGTTACCTGATGAAATTAATGCTACATTTAAAGTTGAAGCACGCGATGGCGCGGGCAATGTCACTTCTAAATCTTTACCACTTACTATTAAGCGTAACCTGCCTCCCACAGTTGATAGTATTCAAGTATTGGATCAGCGAGGTTTTCAAATTGATGTATCGGAAGGCGTCACTCAGGGGCGTGCAATTGTTCTTCAGCCATTACCACAAGATGAATTTGGTGTTGATAGGGTTGAGTTATATAAAATTGCAGAAGATGGCTCTGAACAGAAGCTAGGCGTTGACGCTGCAGCTCCATTCCAGTTCCATTATTCGATAACTGATTCTGTTGATAAAGTACTTAGCTTTAAAGCAAAAGCAAAAGATATTGATGGGTTTTGGTCTGAATTATCAAGCCCTCTAACTATTACAGTTAATGAAAATAAACCCCCTGTCGTTACGATTATAAAGCCATTCAATAATTCATCTTCTGTTATCGAAGGGCAAAGTCTAGAAGTGACAGCTAATGTGTTTGATGATTTAGGTGCAGATGGTGTCAGTAGAGTTGATTTTTATCTTAATGATTTATTAGTAGAGACGGTCTATCAAAGTGTGGAGACACAAGGTGGAGGTTTTGAGCTGGATCATGCTTACACAGCCTATATACAATTACCAGAAGGGCTAGATGGTGCAGTAATCCAAGCAAAAGCTATTGATAATCAAGGCATAGAAGGCGTCTCACAACCAAGGTTTATTAAACAAATATCAGATACAGTAAAGCCAAAGCCATACATACTGGCACCTACAAGCGGCGATATTGTCACTATAAAAGCTGGAGATGATGGACACGTAAGGTTGCTTATGGCGGTTGAGGATATAGGTAATCCTATGGACAGACATGCCTATATGCGTCTTACCCGTGAGCAACAAGACGATGCTGGTAATTGGTTTATGTTATATGAAGATCAAGTTGAGCTTTTATATAATGACACTGACTTACTTGCCACAGAGCCAGTGAGCGAGCCAGAAAATTTCTATTATATTCATAGTTATAATTATTCAAATGGGCGTATTTTTAGCCATGATGACTCTGGTGTTCAGCGTGTTCGTATTGAAGCTTGGGTTGAAACAAGTGCGGATAAAAACCCAGAAGTAGTAGAATCTATTGTCGAAGTAGGTATGAAATTTAGCCGAAACTACTTTATTAAGCCTAGCTTTAGTGCTCCAAATAGTTCAGCCAAAACAGTTTATTACAATGCAGTATCGCAATATGCAGGGAAAGAAAAATCAGGTGCACTTGTAGCATCTTGGTCTAGTTTAAGTCCTTACAATGTAGAAAAAGGTTTGGGTAATTTTCATTATAATGATTTACAGGCCGAAGAGTATTATGACGGTATGGGGGCATATACTGGCGTTTATTATATGGGGATCGCCAATACAGATGAACAAACCAATGGAGACACATTTACTTACTCTGCAAACCTAAATACAACCGCTGAAATATTTACAGGAACCATAGCTGAAATCTCTGCAGATAAAGATTACGTATTGGCAGTAAAATCAGGCATTACTGATGTTATTAATGGGAAAGAACCGTCTTTTGTTAGCTTGTTAAAATCCGATATTAATAAAAATCCAGAAACCGGCCGTATTGATGAGTACGGTCAAAGTGAATTGTTAATTTTTAATAAGCAAAACGGCGATAATCAGTTTGGCTTACCGTACTTGATGGCAGGGCGTGCAGATATACCGTTTGAAGATGTATATGGTTTAGCTCACAAGGACGAGCTAGCGTTAGTCGCAAATGGAAACGGAGGTGTTATTGCCTTTAATATTCATGACCTTACATCTCCATATCGAATAGGTTTTATTAAGCCTAACGGTTTTGCACGGGATGTGAAAATTAAGGGTAATTATGCGTTTATAGCCGCATCCTATCAGGGTGTTGTCGTTGCTGATATTAGCAAGCCAGACATGCCAATAGTTACTACCTTTGATACTTTTGGCGTTGCTAATCGCTTAGATATTCAAGGTAATAATTTGTATGTAGCCAATATGGCTGGTAATGGTTTAGTCGCCCAATTGAATGTAGTGAACATCTCAGACCCTCTTAATTTAAAGCATGTATATGCTTATGATGTACAGCATGGCCGTGAAGATTTTGAGCTAGATGGTATATACGATGTCAAAGTTGTGGGCAATCTTGTTTATATAAGTGTGAATTACTCTGATCAAGATGATGCACCAGTAAATTCGAGTGTTGAAATAATTGATGTATCTAAGCACCAGCAATTTAATTACCTAGAAACTCGTAATGCAGTGACCCATGAAACTCCATCTTTGATGGATGTAGGTGCTCGTGGATTCGCAGTTGCACATAATGAGGTATATGTAGCAAGCGGTAAGCAAGGTATAGGTGAACTTGAACTTAATAGCTTGACTATTTTAGGTCATTCGCCAGAAGCACAAGAAACGAATGTCGCTATCGATACACAATTTATTGATATTCAGTTATCCCATCCTCTTAAATTAAACCAAGAGCTTTCAGACTATATTACAGTATGGAAAAGAATAGCTGGCTTTGGTGATGACGTTTCAAACCAATTTAAGATTAGTGTTGTTAATAACGGTAATCAAGGTGATAGCGCTAGAGTTTTACGTTTGACTCGCAATGACACGCAGATGCTTACTGAAGGTGAAACATACGTTATACACATCGCATCAGGATTATTACCAATAACAGGTGGTGCTATGCAGCAAAGTTATGAATTTAGCTTTGTAACAGTGGCAGATAAAGCGGCGTTATTGCCAGATATTGAAACGATCACCCCTTTTCACATTAGTACTCAAGGTAACCAAGTAATTGAAGTAGTAGGCAGCCAATTTGATGAAAGTTTAACGGTAAAAATTGGTGGCCTATCTTCCCCAGTACAATCTTTTGAATTAATAAATGAATCGACATCGCAGTATAAATTGAGTGTGCAAACGCCGCCAAACTATGCAGGCCCTGCAAGTATTGAGGTCACAAATCAATGGGGGATTACAGATACGGTTACAGGCGCATTGGTTTATGTTGATGATTTACGCTTAAGCTATATTAACCCTTCAATAGCTCGTGTTGATCAACGAGGCCCTAATGATAGGGCTGAAATCATTGGCTATGGCTTTAATCCTAATATTCGCGTTACGGCTTATCCAGAGGGTAAGCCTGAATTAGCTGTTATTGATAGGGTAGATAATGATCGTCTGACTTTAAAGAGCGGTGAAAAGCTATTTTGGTCACTTCCTGATTTTGGTGATAGCTATCGTGGTTTTATTACAGTAGAAATCAGTAGTGAAAACACCGAAAAAGTCATTTTACCGCAAGCCGTATTTTATGGCGGGTTAATTACAGATAAGTCAATTTCAATTGGAACGGGAGAAGTCTCTCCTGGCTTCTTTCCTCGAGGTAAGATAGTTAGCTTAGATGCAGATGAAGATAAAGGTTTAATTTACGTACTTGCTAAAGGTTTAAACTTATCTCCGCCGCCTACAAGTTATGAGTCGTTAAAGACTAGAAAAATTCCTGCTTGGATTTCATTGGTACGATACGAACGTGATGACTTAGAAAACGCGGCACCTATGCATGCGTTAGGCTACTATAATCTGCCTCCTGAGTTAGAGCCTAGTGCGATTAAAAAAGTTAACGATACTATTTATGTCACTGCTCGCGCAGAAAAATTCGTAGGGTTTGATACGGAGTATGAAGCAGGCGAATGGCTATTTATGTTTGATGCTATTACTGAGCTCCCCGGCTCTAGCGATGGCTCTGAACAAGCAGAGGGTGATAACCGATATATTCGGCATGGCTTGCAAATGCCAGTATCAAAAAATTCTGCGGGTAACAAACATTTCATTGATTATTACGACAAGTTATTAATTACAGCAAGTAAAGATGGTGCCGTTAATATTTATTCCATTATTAATCCACTGCGCCCTTCATTATTAAAATCGATTAAACAAGTAAGCGGAGCTAGGGGCAGTGTGCCACTTAGAACGCAAAAATTATATGTTAATAAGGGAAAGCTTTTTGTTAAAAGTGGCAACTGGATTGTTTTCGACTTGCAAAAATCCAGTGTACCAGAGCTCGCTCAATTCGAAGCGCCTCAAGTAATGACAAGCTCAGTACAAAAAGATATTCATGCCGCGGGCGCATTAAGTTTATATGAGCTATCTGATGACACTCAATTGAAAAAAATAAGTCAGCTAGAATCATTTGGGTTTCAAGTACCCGGCGGGCCAGTCAAAATTAACAGCCATAGCACATTAGCCACTGTTATAAGTATGGAGAAATGCTCATCTTCTCTAAGACGAGGCTATCTATCTATAATTGATTATAGTGATTTAGATGCACCATATCTAATAGATGGTATGCCTTACTCTGTAAATCATAAGCCAAACGAAAAAGAGCAAATCAGTTTAGATCTATCTGGAGATTCAGGAGAGAATTGTTCCACTTCAAGTGTAACAGGCCACATTTTTACTAAAGATGGAATGAGTGTCTTAGCCTATGATCAACTTCATTTTGTTGATACGCATATTCAAGAATTAACCGCTAGTTGGCCACAAGACGGTCAACAGTTTGTCGCTTTAGATACAACAATCACATTAGATTGGACATTGCCTATAGCGAATTTAAATGATGTTAAACATTATATTAGTTTAAGAAAGGTAACAGGAGCCGATGAAGCTGAGAGTATTGCTGCAGATATATCTATCAACCCAGAAAACTCAAGCCAGATTATTATTACCTCACAAACCCCATTAACGGCTGATAGTAAGTACCAAATTCAATTAACTGGTATTAAAGCGTCCCGTCGCACGCAAGGTCTTGCTGATCTTACACTTGATTTTTCAACGGGTAATTATTCTGGCAGTAATATCACCTGGGATCATGTTGAGAAAAACTATGTATCTGTAAATGGTGAAACCATTTGGATTACATTAAGTCATGCAAATAATCCGGAATTTTTCTTCTCGGGTAAGCAAGGACAGCTACTACAGGCAGAAGAAATATCACCTATACAATCGCGTTACCAAGTGGCATTACCTTCAGGTATTACGGGGTCTATTTTTGTAGAGGTTAAAGATGATGATGCACGCTATTGGTCTAGTGTGGGTGTTTTGATTTATACAGAGGCTATGGTCTTAGAAAGCATTTCACCTGCAGAAGGCACCTTAGAAGGAACACAAAAAACTATTATCACTGCAACAGGGTTTGCGCCAGATATCGCAGATATCAAAGTGTTTTTTGGTAATCAATTAGCCCCTGTTAAAGATTATCAGTTACTCGATACGACCCACTTACAGCTATTAACGCCACCTGGAATTTTAGGTTCAGTTGATGTACGTGTGGATTTAACAGATGGCCAAACTGACATACTCAAAAACGCGTATTTGTATCAACAACCGGTACAGTCAGAGATAGGCACGGGGTCACCAGTCACAGCCATGTCCATTGACCCATCAGCTACCTATATGATGGTAGGTGCGGGCAGCACATTAAAGATTTTTAATATAGATCCCTCGCAGTGGACAGCAAAAAATACAAGTACAGGTAGTAATGGTGAAGAGGTATTTCGTGACCCATTAAACCCTGATGATTTAAGACGACAAATTGATCTTGATGGTGATGATACAGACGATAGGCAGGTCTTTAGCTGGGGCTTACCAGCTGGTTTTGTATTGCTTGGCGTACAAGGGTTCTTTGAGCGTGGCCATGACTTAATTTATATGGCAGCGGCGAAGCCAGACAGCTCTAGCGAATTTGGATTCAGTGAAGCCAAATTGTTTATATTAGGTGTAAGTGACGATTTTACTACCGCACAACTCATACGCTCATTAGAGTTACCAGGCAATATGGCCCGCGGTATTATCGTTGAAAACAATCAGGCATTAATGACACTAGGCACATCGGGCCTTGGTTTAGTGGATGCCTATATACCTTCTAAGGCTTACCTGATGGAATCCGCGAATGTAATAGGAGATTTGCCTGCCCTAGGTCTTGCTCGAACGAATCAAGAGCTTAATCACGAACCTGTTTATGCCGTTGTTTCAGGGCACTGGACATACCCAAATCAAACGCTCATTAGTAACGAAGTAGCAGGTCTTGGTGGTTTTACATTGATGTCACGAAGAAGTAATGGCATGCAAGCCATTAGTACGCTTGACATTCCAGCGTCAGATGTTGAGGTAAAAGGTCAATTTGCATTCCTTGCGGCAGGTGATCGTGGTGTGATTGTGCTGGATATTTCAGATGTTCAATCACCAAAAATAATTTCTCGTAATGCAGACCTTGGCCATGTGCACGATATCAGTATATCTGGACATGTGTTATATGCTGCGGTTGGCGGTAAAGGCATTATTAGTTTAGATATAAGTAATCCTGAGCAATTAAAATTATTAACAGGGTTAGATGCCTTTAATGATGCCGGTATTATGCATGTAGAAGCACTATCTGCTTCAGTTGTTGGTGGTGGCAATTCACGCAAAGGTGTATTACAAGTCTATCCGGATTCAAATTTAAAATTATTTACAGTTGATCCAGCTAACGGCATATTAGATTTTGATGGTGATGATCGATTAACCGCAATATTTAGATTTAGCAAGGATATTGAAAATTACCAGCCAAATAAAAATAAATTTGCAGTATTAAATTCGCAACAACAACCGGTCGAATTTGAACTTAATATAAATGGCAATCAAGCTGAAATATACATTAAGCCAAATCAAAATATTAAGGTAGGTGAGGTACTTCACTATTATCTTTATGCTGGTCTTGCATCGGTTAAAATGTTGACGGAATACAATGATTTTCCATTATATGAACTTAAATATGATCAGCATGTTGAGCTTACATATCGTGGCCAATACAGTACAAAGCTATCGATTGATGCACTATCACCTCGCCGCCAGTTATTAGATGAGCCATTAGAAATAACCCTTAGTGCTTTGGGTGTCCCTCTTGATGCATCAAGAGTGAAATTAAATATTGGTGGTCAAGAAGCTCAAATCGATAGAATCGAATCTAATGATGAAGTCGAACGTGCCGGTATTGTTTATGCAAATCACCCTGGTTTAGAGGTAGCCGGATACTACGATGTTACCTTAGAAGTAGAGCGTTATGGCTTATGGGAAAGCACAACCCTATTTGGTGCACTGGCCATAGATAAACCGATTAAGCTTAATTCAGTCACACCGCAGTGGGGGCCACTTGTTGGAGGCACTCGTATTGAAGTATTGGGTGAAGGGTTTGAACCGGGTAATACCGTAATGGATGGCCTAGAGCTCACCATAGGCTCTGCTCCGGTTACCCGTATAGATGTCATTTCTTCTAATCGTTTAATTGCATATACACCTAGAGGCAATACGGGTCGCCAAAACGTTTTTGCCAAAAATCGTTATGGCAGTACCGATGAATTACCTGCAGATGATGGGTTTGGTTATGGTTTACGTACAATGGGTAGCGCAAAAGCGGCGCTTGTGAGCCCGTTAGATGTTTGGGTAGACAAAGAGACTGGCGTAGCTGTAACGCCATCTGGCTATTTTAAAGACGCCTTTCCTTATGATCAATTATCTTCTCATCATAAGCAATTCTTAGGTGGCTCATTCCCAGATGCACTAAGGTCAGCCACATTTGATGTGCAAGCAGAAGAGCATATTTTACAGGTGGGTGGTTTAGCGACAGTGCCTGTTGGTGAGAGTGGACAAGCACAGATTGGACGTTATTTACTCAAACAAAAGTTAGATACTATTCAAGTGGCAGAAGCAATTGGCGATAGCGAAGGTTTAACCGAAGAGCAAAAGGATCAGTACAAAAAAGTACAATACGATTATGTGGTAACAAATGCAGACTCTATTAACATTCAACCAGTGCGAGAATTTGACGTCAGCGAAAATATCTGGCGTAAACGTTTGTATGTGGCCAGCGGTACAGGTGGTATTGCTAAGTTAAATTTAGATGATCAGAATGGCTTGCAATTAATAAATGAAATACACGCATATGATGATATTGAGACCGTAACAGATGTAGCCGTAAGCGGAAAGTTACTGGCAGCAACCCGCACTAAGGTTAAACTGGAAAAGCCACAACCGCCGTGTGAACCAAGAGGTTTTGATTTGGCTGCCGATTCATTAATTATGGCTAATTATATTGACTCCTACGACCCAGTTGAAATGGAATCAATTGAAATAACCGCGGGTTTAACTGTATATAGCAATCATGAATGGCTATACGCAGGTGGATTAGGCGGTGGTTATGCGTATCAAGCAGATGCTGCTTGTTCGCATTGGCGTGAAAGTTTATCTTTGGATCCACCTGAAATTACAAAACATGGTATTGGGCATACGCTACAAGCCGTTAACTTATTAGAGCCGGTATTAAGTCGTAGCTTTGCACTGCCTGCGAATATTCGTGATGTGTTGCAATATAAAGAACACTTGCTTGTGGCAATTGGCGCCGAAGGGGTCGCCATTCTTGACTTACATTCAGAGCAAGGCGCGCAAATTAAATTAGATCAAAATTTAATGGCCAATGCGGCGAGCATTGAAAAAATTAAAATTGTAGGCCATACCCTATTCTTGGCTGGTAAGTCAGGCTCGTTGGTGGTGATGGATATCAATGACATAAATAACCCTAAAATTATTAGTGCAGGTAATACAGAATATACCCACGGTCTAGATATTTATAAAAACCGCGTAGTAATAGCATCAAAATCTGCAGGCCTGCAAACGCTAGAGTTACCAGGAAGCTTGGTGATAAACACAACATTAGAAAAAGATAGCGGTTTATCCTTAGATATTAACGAAAAGCTAAATATCCAATTTAATGAAGCCATTGCAACGCAGTCATTAATTGATAATAACGCTATTTTGTTATGGTTACATGATACTAGTAGCAGTGAAAAACAAGCCGTTCCATTTGATGTTATCGCACTTAATGAAAATGATGGTTCAGCCACTTCGTTTGATATTGAATTTGACCGTCAGCCAGGCGAATACACATTAGACGTGAACAAAGCTCAAACCATTAGAGGTACAAGTTTGTGGATGCCTTATGTGCAAACGTTTGAGGTGTTTGATCATGACGCACAAATCCCCGAAGTCCATTACTTAGTTAACAATAGACAAGCAGAAAATGACCTTGAAAGTGAAATTATCATCAAGGGTGATCATTTTCTAAATGGCCAGCTTACTGCCAAGATAGATAATTATGATGTGCCTGTAGTCGTCACTGATAATCAAACCGCCACAATACCAGCGGGTAGTTTGCAGATGCTAGCGCTTGATTATGGCCAACATCATTTACAGCTCAATAACATGGGTCGTTCAACGGTGTATTTAGGTGCAGTGATGTATACCGCCGCTATTGAATTTGCAAAAGTAGAAATGGACATAACCGCAGGTGATCAAAGCGGTGGGTATCATGTGACGGCAACCGCAAGCAGTCAGACTTTTCAGCCAGGAACTAAGGTGCGCTTTGTTTCTAAAACCACGGGTCTGGTTATTGAAACGGTTTATACCGACGGGTACAAAACCATTGATTTACAAGATGATGTTATTAATTTAAGTCAATTCCGCTTCCGTGCTCCTGGCGTCACAATGCCAGATATTTATGATGTATATGCACTCATACCGAATGGTGATCATGTAAAAGAAACCCATATTGGCCGTTTTTCATATAACAGAGACACAGGTCGTAATTGGGATTTGCCAAATTATCCACCAATGGAAATTGGCGGAGCTCAAATGCGTGATGATTATTTATTTGTCGGTGTTAAAGCAGGTGCTTCCCCAACACCAGAAAACCGGTTCTTAATGGAAAGTGGCTTAGAAATATATAATGTAGCCATTCCAGACAGACCAATACGTGTATCGCAACTCGTAATGCCATCGCCTATAACGGGTGTTGCATTGGCAGGTAATCTGGCGTTTTTAGCGGCAAATGAAACCGGGCTGATCACAGTCGATATAACAGATAAAGTGAACCCATTAGTGATCTCGACAGATCGCTTTAGTGGTTTGTTGGTTAATGATGTTGCTATTGAAGAAAGCTTACACGTACTTGCGATGTCTATAGCGGATCCGATGGGCGGTGGTTTTGTTCGCTTTGTTGATACCACTACAGAGGACCATTTAGCGCCAGCCGGTTTTAATACGATTGTATTTGCCGATGGCGATAGCAATCCCGATGTTTTACAGGGCCAGCCACTCGATGTAGCTTGGTTCGATCAAAAATTGTATGTGTTGCATCAGTTAGATAAAAATCTATTTTTGAGTATTTTTGATGAAAACCAAAATCACAAAACGTATTTATTAACAGAAAAAGCGGGAGATTCTCTTGACCAGTATTCGATGCATATTGAAGCAGGACAAATCCATCTTGCATTACCTCAACAGCACAATATATATCAATTCACACAAGCAGATGAGTTAGAGCTTATTTATTGGCAGCAACGCGAAAAAGGCGGCGAGCTGTTTGTTCAAGGTGGTCAGATATACAGTTCAAATAAAGATGGCGTGGTGCAAATTAAACCGCATCGCTTAGCGATTAGCAGTATTACACCTCTCATAAATAGTAGCTTAACAACTAATGATGTGGTTCAAATTCAATTCAATTCGCTAATTGATACTTCTGAAGAATCTATTGCCGCAGCAATCACTTTGAAGAATCAGCAAGGGTTAGAGCTTGAGAGCAGTTATTATAACTTAATGGCAATTAACACTTTATTGGGCGCCCAAGTATCCGTGAGTTTTAATGAACTAATGCCAGCAGGCAGCTTTACGGTAGAAGTAAATACGTCATTAATGGATTTAGACGGTCTTAACCTGGTGCAAGCGGCCAGTCATTCGCTTGTATTTAATAATCAAGCTGCCCCTAAGATTAGCTCAATAGCTCGTATAGTTGGGCAAGAGTTAGCTGGTCATTATTTCCACGCAGATGGCACTGAAAAAGCACTGATCGAAGGTAGTAATCTTACTGATACAAAAAATATTTGGGTGGGTGATACACAATTAAATACTAGCCAAATAAGAGTACTGTCAGACACACAAATTGAAATAGATGTACCAGATTTGTTTAAAGGGCAATTAACAGCCAGCATTGCGTTGAAAATTGAAAATCAGGCCGCTAGCACGATGATGTTAGGCGCATTGACGGTATTACCGGTAAGTGGCATCGAGTCGTTTTATCCACATACGGGTCCTCCGCAGGGTGGTAACACTTTAGATATTTATGGCTATGGTTTTAACAAGTTTATGCAGGTTAAAATTGCAGACAATCAATCTTCAAATATGAAAGTAATTAACTCTAATCATATTCAAATCAAAGCCCCTAGCGGAGTATTTGGTTTTGCCAATATTTCGATTAACAACCCATACTTTATTGATGAGCGTTCTAGTGCTGTTGAGCAATACTTCTATGCAGGGCAACCTACAGGTACGGTATTATTGCCAAGTGATAAACCTTCACCTGTCGCTGCAATGGCCTATCAAAACCAACTACTGTATAGCGTTACAGGTGGTGAATTTACCCCACGAAATAGAGAAGGTATTAAATCTGAAACTATTTACGGTACAACAGCACGATTAAATATTATTGATGTATCAGATCCAGTCAAACCTGATGTTCTATTTAAGGAGAGTGCCGGAAATTTCAATAACTATCACTTCGAAGCCCCACTTAGTGATGGCCGCTTTGTCGATGTTGAAATTGATAATAATTTATTAGTAACCGCTTCTGAAAAACGTGTTTTTATATTTGATGTGACACTCGCAACTGATCCATTCTTACTCACGCAAGTAGACGTTCAAGGCACTATTAGAGATGTTACATTACACCAAGGGATGGTCTATATTGCCCATTCTTATGGTATTGATATTTATCGAAACCAAGATGATAAATTTGAAAAAGTAGCCTCAATATCAAATTCTCAACTTGGTGGTTCGCCTAATAAAATTTCTATTGATGGCTATAAACTTTGGGCAGTACAAACCTTGGCTCGTCGCATTGTTAGCATTGATTTACGCACGCAAGAATACAAGCAACTCAATGTCATCGAAACGGTAGACGCCACAGGTCGTCGTATTAGACCATATGACTTTATAAAAGCGGAAAAAGCCTATTTTGTAGCCTCTGGGCCTCTCGGTACAGTTCAGGCATATTTACCAACCGTTGACAGCAAAGCAAACTTGGTGGGAGAAGCAAAACTTGCATATTTGGTTTCTAATGGCGATTTAAGCGCTGATAAAATCAAGCTGGTAGGCCAAACAATATATGTTGCAGCGCAAGAAGGTGATATTCAATTATTTAATGTAAGTAATTGGTTACGTGGTGATTTTAGTGAAGAGCCCAAACTTGATTACTACTATTCAGTTTTAGGCAATGCGACAGACGTAGTTGTGCAGCCACATGCCATTTATGCGGCAACAGCATTTGCATGGCAAGGTGACGATAATGCGGTAGAAAACCCTATGGATGGGTCCACATCTCGTATCGGTGGGCAGTTAGCAACGATTGAAAATGATTTATTTGTTGTAGTTGATCAAACTCCGCAAGCATCCGGCTCATTATTATCCAATCAAGAATTATCAATCACGTTTAATAGAGTGCTTGATCAGGCTTCAGTAAATAGTGCGAACCTTCAGGTCTTACGCTCTGGTGTCGAACAAGCAATAGACTTTGTATTTAAAACAAGTAATGGTTTGACCAAAGTTGTATTAACACCACAATTTTCTTTCGAAGCGGGTGCTGAATATGAATTAATTGCTGATACAACGATTACCGATATAAGTGGTAAGCAGCTACAAGGCGATTATCGTTTTCGGTTTGTTTATCAGGATTTACAGCAAGCGACGCTAGAATCCATCAGTCTTAATTATGTATCATGGCGTGGACAAGAAACCATAGACTTATATGGTAATGGCTTTTATCCAGGCATGGGTGTGCAAATAGGTGACATATGGCTAGACGCTAGTGCAATAGAATGGATAGACGAAAATCATATTCGTATTACACTACCTCAAATTGATAGCGCTCAATTGGATAATGATTTACTGAGCATTACACTTGGTAATGAAACTCAGTCTGAAAGTTATCTTTCACAAATTAATATTGTTAGCGACCCACAAATAAGCAAGGTAGGTCTATATAAAGCATCATCACGCAGTGTAGATGCGAATGTTCAACTATTAACATTTAACAGAAAAGATCGCTTAGCAATTGAAGGCAAAGGCTATGGCCCGTTTACTAAGGTTTGGATAAATGGTGTTGCTGCGGATAACGTTCAGCAAGTTTCTGATAATGTCATTGCATTTGATCAGCCTAGCAATACGTTAAATACCCTGAACATTGAAATTAGCAATGATAATAGTGGCGCCAAAATAGCCAATACTGATTTATCGATAGAACTGCAACCAACTCAATACCTAGGTGGCGAGCACTCAAATATTGATAACTTTGCACGCTCAGGTGATATCCTAGTAATAACTGAAGGCCGCACTACACGTTTATTAACAACCGAAGAAAGCCAAGCGCCATACTTCTTATCTACTATTATTACTGATGAACCCTTATCCAGTATGGATATTGAATCAGGCTACTTTGTTGGCCTACTACACAATAGTAAAAAAGCATCTGTTTATTCGCTTGCTAACATATATGCACCTAAAAAAATAAATGAAATATTAAATCCTCAAGGTTATTCATTTATTAATATAAAAACCGATGGTAAAACTATTGCTGCAAACGATGCAACTAACATCTATCTAGCAAGTGCATTGGGCGCAGAGTGGCAAGTAATAGCGCTTAATGAAAGTATTATTGAGATGCAGTATTTTTCAGATTTCTTATTGGTATTAACGGATACACAGCTGCATCGTATTAACTTAAACAATCAAAATATTACATACGTAAGTCAAACTCATAGCTCGTTTAATCCTACACGTTTATTACAGCACCATGGTTTAGTCGCTATCGTAAGTGATGGGTTAATTGAATGGTTAAATGTATGGGACGATACGTTTGAGCGTAAAGGATTTAGCCCTATAGATTCACAAAGCAACGTAACAATGCATGGTGAAGTTTTATTAATCGCAAGTGCTATTAAGCATTCGGTGTATGATATTAATGTAACGGATGCAGGCAATATTGAATTAAATAAATTATTAACTTATAAGGCAACTAAGCCATCCGCACTGTATTACGCTAACGGTTTATCTGAATGGTTAGAGAGTGAAAAATATTGGAGTGTCAGGCTTCCAGTACTCGATGCAGCCCCAAGCGGAGAAACAAAAATACGTCAAGGTAATGCAAATGTAAGATTTCAAATTTCGCAATTACACGAAAATTGGAGTGCCGCAGTGGTTGAATTAGAAGATGAGAATACATCATCTATTGATGGTAGCACCCGCATTGCAGCAAACCACTTAGTCTTTGAAGCTATTGGAGAAATCGCAACCGATTCAAAATATACGGCCAAACTACCTGAAACATACGCACAGTATGTGACAGGTTTAAACCTCCAATTAGATCGTGATTACCAATATACAAGTTTGTCTGTACTGGATGAGGCGCAAGTAGCTATACATTTTTCCGAGCCAAACATTGTTACCACGGCATCTTCCAATAACATCGTACTGCACGGTGAGAATCTTCATCTTGCTACGGGATTATTGCTAAATGAAGAGGTCATTGATTTGGCTTCTGCCCAGGTAACTCAGACTAGTATTACATTCCAATGGCAAGCCCCGCAGGCTGGTTTATATAGTGTTTCACTGGTGGCTAAGCCAGAAACATTAGTCGTGCCAGCTATGCTCAACGCGGTTACACCGTTATCCATAAGTACAGTGACATCATCATTAACGGATACGCAAACCATTAGTGATTTAGGTGGCGATACAATTACTGTAAATATTACCAGTCACAGTTCAGACTTACTTGTATATTGGCTACCGGCCGAGCAAGGCTTCGCATTAGAAGAACAATTCAGAGTGAATTATCACTATGAAAATGATGCGATCAAATTTGAAACACCATCTCGTAGCAAGCCAAACACTTATAAGGTTGGTCGTGAGTATCAAGTTGTGGTTGTTAGAGCTCGTACCCAAGAAGAAGTGCGCTCAAATAATTTAACAGTAATCGACAATAGTCAGCCTAATGTCGCACTAAACTTCAAATATTATTATCAGCAGCCATTAACTCTTAAGTCAGACGAACCTATAAAGGTTACTGGCTTCAAAGTTATGCGAACGGTTTATGCAAATAATGAAATCAAAGCACTTGATGTGTCAGATCAGTTTATGAGTGTATTTACAAATAATAATAGCCGATATGAACTAGGTAATATTACCGGCACATTTACCAGTCACAATGCTCTTTATGAATTCAAGTTATTAGGTGTAACAGACACCGCAGGTAATTTGGCAAAAATGCCTGATCAGGAAGATGGAACCTTTGCATTTAGTGTTCGAACACTTGATCGAGAAGCGCCATCACAACTTAAAATCATTAATGCTAATACAGGGGCAGAAATTACTTCTGCCAGTGCACTAACGCGCAGTAAACAACATTGTTTAAGCTTTGATGCGATAGATAATTTAAACACAACATTATCTTATCGTTATCGAATTAGCTCCGATCAAGGTTTAAACTATGGCCCTTGGTTAAATAATGCATCATCAGAAATTTGCCCTAGGGGTAGTGTCTCTGTCGCCGTTTCAATTGCCCAGCAAAGTCTCAACATACGATTGAGAGCCAGTGATGGTCAGCAATTCACAAATAAAGACTTTGAAATTCCCTTAAAAGATCCAAACATTGAATTAACTACGTTTGGCACGACACCCGTGATTGTCGAAGAAGCGACAGATAGCCGTTTAAGATTTGAGCTTGCTGGTGATGTGCAGCTGATTGATAAAAATAATACAACGATAGAATTATTTATAAATAATCGTTGGCAGCCTATTACAACTCAAGCAAGCCTTGTTGGTGGTTCTGTTATTGCTGTTGCTGATTATTTCCAGCCAAGATTGGTCGATTTACTAAATAGTGAAAATACACAAGAACTTGATATCCCTGTTCGTTTAAAAGTGCCGTTTGGTTTAGATGCACAAAAATTATTTGAACAACAGTATCGGCTACATAAAGATGTTACAGCGCCCGTAATCCAGATTGTATCGCCAAGTAATAACGGCTATATACCATGGGATAATGCTTTAGATGTCTTTATCAAATCGTTTGATCGTTACGGTATTGAAACAATAGAGGCATCTATTAATGACGGGCAGTGGCAAATATTATCACAGCCAAATAGACTAGTATTTACGCCAACTAAAACGGACTATCCTAACGAAATAAATATAAAAGTTAGAGCAACCGATCCTAATGGCAATGTAAGCTTAACACCAAGTATTGAAACAGGCAGCGAAGTTAACTTAACACCATATGACGCCGATTTAGGTGAACCAACTTTGGTCTTGCTTGAACCTAAAAATGGTCTTAACGTTAAGGAACGCGATACGCTAGATATATTGTTAGAAATTTCTAATATTGAGACAGCACAACTCCGCCTTAATATTGGTGGTGATAAAGATCACCCTGACAACCCTGAAGTTGTCGAAATAAATCGTACCAATTTAGATAAAGTCGTATTGCCTTACACTTTAAATATACCAGCTGTGATTGAAGATATGGCAGCGGTTATTCAATTAATTTCTGACGGTAAAGTACGCTCACAAGCATTCATTAACATTAAAAATGATGATGATATTGGGGCAACAATTGATATTGTCAGTAAACCAATCAGAAAAATATTGAATGGAACAACGTTACAAGTAAGTACTCAGGTTCTGCCAGTAATATCCGATTTATCATCTAGCTCTTATGTAAGTTTAAGTGATGGTCTTGATGCTCCTTTCGCTCGTTTGGCAGTTGATAAAAATCATATATTTGAAAATCAAATGTTTACTCATGAGCAGGTGAATATTCATGCCATGATTGAAGATTTTAGTGCTAATAAAAACGAAACAACTAAGCAACTTGAAGTGCTGCCTTATTTTATAAATGAGCCACTTGTACTGCAAACCTTACAAGAAGGTATTGATCGCCCGGTAGCACTAGACTATTTACAAAATGTAGGTTTTGTACTTGCAGTAAATAATGTGTATGGCGGGTTTAAAGTAATGGCAGCTCCAGGTGCTGTTTATAGCCAGCCTGAGGGTGCTATCAAGGCAATGCATGTTTTTGCTCACCAAGCACTAATTGAATTAGAGCGTGAAGGTATGCGTTATCAGCAGTTACTTAGCTTTAGTGAAGACAAGGTTTTACTGTCATCTGAATATCAATTGGAAGGCCGTATCATTGGCCTAAACGGTAAGATAGCGTATACACAAGCCGGTCAGACAGTATTTGCATATCAGCTATTAGACAGCGGAAAGTTAAATGAGTTACCTGCATATACATTCCAAGATACGTTACTACAAACCACGGTAAGTAGCAGCGGTATATGGGGCTTAACCCAAAACGCTTTAATTAAACTTAGCCTTATCAATAATGGCAGCTTAATCGCCTTACATGAACAGCAACGCTTTGCATTGGTTGATGCAAAATATATGTCTGTGCAGGGGCCGTCGTTCATGATTGCTACTCATAGTGGACAATTAGAGTTTTATGAATATGCACAAACAACCTTAGATAAAGTTGATGAGATGTTGCTAGCAAGCACCATACTAAGTGCACATAAAGGCAATAATGTATGGTGGTTAAATGTCGAATCTGAGGATGAGTTCAATTGGTTAGCGATTAAAGACGCGCAGATCGTTGCACATATTTCATCAACAGATTTATTGGCATTAGGCCATAACACCTTTAGTAGCGTGTCAGGCCAGAATTGGAGTACTCGTGAAATAATTGGCGAAAATAGAGAGTTAGCCACTTCATTTGATGTTACCAAGCAAGAAGCAGGGTGGTTGATATCTCACTCAAGTGCAGTACCGCTAAATATTTATATAAAAGATATGAATACCTTTATTACAGCAGAAAAATTGTCTGGCAATAACTGGTTTGTACCCTATCAAGACATAGATAATATTAATATTGAGTATATAGGTGAAGGCATTGCAGGCAGCAAAGCCGTAACCCTTTCAGGTATTATCGTAAATAGTGACGTGACGATTATGCCAAATACAGCCGCATTACGACTAAATGGGTATGCTCCTATTGTTGTAACGCCAAATGAAGACTCTCGCATTAGTCATGTCAACTTTAACGATCAACAAAAAACGATTGTGAGTAATCTTGGTTGGCAGCAGTTAACCCATGTACCTGAAAGCTTATTAGATATTTCGGTAGACGTTAATGGTGAGATAACACAAAACCAATGGTTGTCGTTAGAAAATACCTCGCAAGGCCGTATTGAAATTTTAGCACCGCTAAACAATCAAGCGTTTTATGAATCATCATTAGTCAATGTGAAATATCAATGTAAAGACATAGATGACATTCATTATACAAACGTTATCTTAGAAGACTTTAATGGTGTATCCATTAAAACAAGTACCTTAAGTAAGTGTGAGGGCGATTTCGAACTTCGTTTACCAAGCTTTAATCTAGCAGAAAATCTATACATTAAAGTAATAAGCTATTTCGGTGATGAATACCAATTCACAGAATCCAAAGTCGGCATTCGCGTATTGCCTGTCTCTAAAGCGGTTAATGCAGATATAGATGTGCCACAATTTGTCTTGGTTGGTAGTCACTTGACAGTTGAACGTGCTCAGACTGATGGCATCGAGACAGAACTCTTATTAATACAAGATAAAAACAATAATGTTTTAAGTGCGGCTGAAAATACTATCGACTGGAAAGTAAGCGACGACGTCGATTCCTTCATTGTTAAATCTTGGGTCAGTGACGGAAAAGGCAATACAGATTCAAAAAGTTTCACTGTACGAGTAATTAGCCCGTTAATACTTAGTGAGAAAGAAAAGAGCCGTCCATATACACAGCTCATCCCACGTATTGATGATAGTTGGTTTGTTCATGAGCGGACTATTCGTAATTTTGCAGAAGAAATTATAATAGAAACCAACTCGGCTATTATTCAAGCTTCGTTATTGGGTAACCGTTTAATCGTATTGCTTGAAGATGGTATCGAAATTTATGATAGTGAATTAGATTATCAGCGTGTTGCATATCACCCAATGAGCGGTGTCAGTGGTTTTATCCACAATGGTACAGATTTATGGTTATGGGCTGACTCTCAGTTAAGCACTTATCAGATATTTGGTAATGACCTTAAATTGATCACCAGTAAAACCATAAGCGATGCTATTGTCACAGCTAAGCTCGTAAACGGTGTACCAGTCCTACAGCTAGTAGATAAGCTGTACTCAATTACAACAAGCAGCTACATCAGTTTTGATGACTCAATTCAGTGGACTATATCATTCAATAATAAAATTTGGTTGCAAACGCAGAGTGGCGAATTGTATTCAGTTAATGATGATTTTGTGTCGACAGGGCATGGTCTAAAAGTTCAAGGCCAATCAGCGCTGAATATGGCAGGTTATCTAGCATGGCTAGATGAGAGTGGTAAGTTATGGCTAGCAGCGAATCATTTGAATGATTCATTACAGGTTCTTGGTGGCTGGCAAGTTAGTCACAAAGGAGCAAGCTTAGCGACCCTAAGTAATGGGCATTTATACTTAAATACAGGTGAAACCTGGTCGATTAACAAAGATATTAAATCTCGTCAATCGTTCTTAGAATCATCTAAGCAGGGTGGCACTGTTGCTGCCATGCAATGGTATGAAGGTAAACTGTATGTAGCGGGTGATTATTATGGTGCGTACAGCTTGCTAAACACAGGTGATCAATGGAAATTGAGCAATGCATCAGCACCTTATACTGAAAAATCTCAACATGTAATGGCAACCGCTAAAGGGTTATTGCTTTCAAGCGTTGATAATACACGGGTTAATTTAGTACAAAGTGATTTCACGCAACCCACCGCATTATTTAGAAATATTGATCCTGTGCATTTGGCGAGTAATGGTGAATTAGTTGCGGTGTCTAATGGCATTGATATCATTATTAACAGTGTAAATATCAATCATGAAATCAGTTATAAACTGCCTGATAACATTAAAGTACAAGCGCTAGCATGGTCTGGACGCGTATTATGGATAGCAGGTGATAACGGTCGTTTATATGAGTTATATCTTAATCAATGGCCAGTAAATGAATATGACTTACAGCTAATTAGCCATGATGTACAGTTGCTTGCACCAGTTAAAGAAATGGTAGCAACACCAGGTAAGGTATGGTTACGTCAAGAAAATGCGCTGCAACAATACAATACTCAAAGCCACACTCTCCAAAATATCTCTGCTACTAATGGACAAGTAACGGCTATTAGCAAAAACTCAAATTTACTTTGGGTGGCTTATGAGACACAAACCAATTCTGTTGTACGTTCAATTGATATGAGTAATGATTCATGGAGTGATCATCTTCATGAATATACCAAGCAGGTAACGTCACTTGCTATTAACGCGCCGTATTTGGCGGTTGGTTTTATTGATGGCGATATACGCATAGAGCACCTCCCCAATCATCATGCAGGCCAAGTATCCGTTGAACTGAATCAACCTAGTCCAAGACAGCGCTATCAATATGCTCAGCAGTGGAATATTGAGTTACCGTGGTCAGCCAATGCGGTAGCGTCTAATATTTCTATAAACGGTCAGCTTCAATATGGTTTCCATGATCAGCAAGCAACCAATAAAGATCTTGTACCAGGCTGGTTATTGAACGGCCAAGAGATTAAATTTGATGTTGAAACACAAGATATTTTTGGTCGTATCCATAATGGCTCGACATTAAGGACTTTCTTACAGTCTCAGTCATTACCGACAAATGACATGCAAATATCCTTAAGCTTTGATGGTACAAGTTATTACCCCGCGCCATTAATTATGGAAGCAAAAATTGAAAATACTCAGCAGCCTATACAGCTAGTCGAATACTATTTAGCAGCGAATGAAAGTGGCCCATATGAATTGATAGCTAAGCATCGTGGCCCACAATTCATACTGAGTAAAAACTTTGATTTAAGCAAAAACGGTTACTGGGTCAAAGCACGAGCAATCGATATTTATGGAAACTTCTCTGAATCCGAGTCTAAAATAATATCTCGTCAACTTGATACAACCGCCCCTATTCTTAGTGGCGTATTAAGCGGTAAGCCTGTCATCGATCAATCCACCGTGGTTGCACAAAGCCCTTATGCACTAAATATAAACGCGCAAGATAATCAAAGTGGCATGCAAAGCATTCTGCTGTATCGAGGTGAACAATTAGTTAAAGCAATTTTTGATAGCAGTGCATTAAATTTCGACGATATTAGTAGCCAGTCAGGTGAAAATATTAACTATTTAATAAAAGCAAAAGATGTATCAGAAAATGAAACTCAAATTAATAAATCAGTTGTCTCTATAGAAAACCAAGCACCCATTATTTCAAGTTTGGTTATTAATAATAAAATAATTGATATTAATAACCCAAATGCAGAAATAGAAATAATCGAAGGGGGCGCTATTGTTGCTTCTATTAATGCGAAAGATGACGTCGCTCTTGAAAGCATGACAACTCGATGGGTACTACAGCGACAAATTGTGAGCAGTAATGCTTCAACAATTAACAAAGTATTCAGATATGTTGATCAAAGATCCGCACGAGTTGAAAGTGCTGTGGTCGATCACTTTAATATTCTATTAACCGATAGCACAAACAAACAAACTGAAGCGAACATCCCTATCCGTGTGATACGCGATCAGGTGCCAGATGTGAGCAAACTAATCATAGATGTACCGCAATCCGGTATTTATGGGCAAGCACTGAGTATTAATGTCAGTGGTATTGATAATGTAGATGACAATATCAATGCACAAGTGGACTTTCAAATTTTACAGCGTGACAGTAATGGTGATTTTGTAATAGTGAAAACAGCAGGTGGCAATTGGAGAGATAGTCGTTCAATTTCGATTAGCATCCCATCAAATGCACTACCTAATAATAACTATGAATTTAAGTTACGCGTATTGGATAAGCTTGAGCAATATTCAGATACACAAACATACAGCATACCGCTTACAAAACGTCCTAACCAAATTCGTTTTACAGCCAGTGGTACGCATAACCCACTAACAGTTACCCCTGACACTGACGCGTTATACCAAGTCGTTGTGTTAGATGATGTAGCCCGAGCAGTACCCAATCAAAACGTGCAGTGGGCGCTTAAATCAAGAAGTACAGAGCAAATAGTACAACTAGGTACCACATCAACCGACACAGCAGGTAATGCACAAATACTGTTAGATACAAATCGTATCAAAGGCAGTTACTTAATGACGGCTAAACTTGCTAGCTATTCAAGCTTACAGCCAGCGCAATTACCAATTACCATTGAAGCCGGTGAACTTGCCGCATTGCGAGTCAATTATGCTGACGAACAAGAAGTAGGCGATAGCATGCAACTTGTATTAACCCCCATTGATAATGGTGGTAACGCCCCTCGTGCGGATACAAGTAAGACAATAGAGCTGGCCTTGCCTAATGGCTTCCACTTTTCTTTTGCTGAGCAATTGAATGTAGAAGTGTTGTCAGACGGCACAGAAAAAACCGTCATACAAATGAGTAATCAAAGTATAGAACTCAATATAGGCACAGCGCATGTTGCTGGTGACTACAACCTAACATTGTCGGGTATTGAGAAACGTTTAAGATTAATTAATGGGCAGTGGCAGCAGTTGAGTGAACTGCCCGTTAGCCTAAATGCAGCACAGGCGAATGATTATGTCATCACACCTGTATCAATCTTGACAGACAGCAACCTAGGTAGCCGAACGGATGTATTAGAGCAGGGTGATAGCAAGCGTTATGATATCGCGCTAGTGGACCGCTTTGGTAACTTAGTAACGAAGGTAAATACAAACGGCCAGCAAGTTAACACTCATTATGTGATTAACATTGTTAATGCACAAAATAATACTGTATTAGGCAGTAGTACCCTAATAAGTGGGCAATCAACGATTGATGCCTTGTTCCAAAATATAGGGACACAAAGTTTACAATTAAAAGCAGAAGATGCTGCCCCAGTTGGATTTGTTAAAAACTTCAGCGAACAAGTGAGTAAAAAATTACCTCATATAATTGACTCAACATTTGAATATTTGCAACTACCTGAAAAACCGAGTTTAGCACTAACATTCTCAGAGCCTGTTGACGTGACAGAACCTTTGGATCTTTCAACTTTATTTGAATTTTCAAATGAAGCATTGCAATTATTGACCATTCAAAGCTACGAAATTGCAGCGAACAGATTAACGGTTGTATTTAACGAAGCTATCCCATTAGGAAAAACATATAGCTTAAATACAACGGATTCATCATTGGTTGGAATTGCACAACAAGATTCAATGTTTGCACAGCAGCTACCAGTACAAAGTGCTGATATCTTCATTGAAGACCTAACAGGTGGTTATCAAATAGAAGCAACTGACCTAACACTTAAAACGCATATGCGTACAGATAGGGTCATATATTCAAGCTCATTAACATGGAGCAACGGTGTTCAGTCGAGCATTAACTTAGCCGAAAATGAAGCACTTATTGCGCTGCCTTGGAATATCGGTAATGCGGCTCATATTGATTCGACGCCTTTATTAATGGCGATAACAGCTAGTTTCACAACAGGTGAAAGCGCGTTAATTGCAAATGCACTATCCATTCAGTTACTTAGCAAAAATGGCGATCATGATAATGATGGCTTAACGAATATTGCTGAACACTTAACCACAGTCCTCAATCCATTACTGGCAGACACAGACGGCAATGGCATTAATGATGACGTAGATGATTATGACCAAGATGGATTAAATAACGCCTTGGAAAATGGGTTATGGCACAGACATTACCAATGCAGATTCTGATAATGATGGCTTAACAGATGCGCAAGAGCATCAATTGGGCACCATAGCAGTAGGCGAAGCAGGCATCGATTCGGATCAGGATGGTATTCCTGATTTTGTAGAAGTGAATTCATTTTCGGACCCGTTAAACCCAGATGAAGCACTAATAGACCCGTTCTACATTACAGATCTAAAAATCACAACGCCTACCGCTGAGTTTAAACTGACCGAAGGTTCGTTTAATTACATGCCTAAAGTGATCGCTACTTTTTCAGCTGATAATTATGAAATTGAATTTGAACTAACGAATTCAAAAGGTGTTCTTGGTTTTGAATCAAGCAATTTAGATGTCGCGACGATTTTAACAGATGAAAACGGTTTTAGTGTTAGCTCGTCAGGGATTGCAATATTGAAACTGTTTTTGCTTGAAAAGCCGACAATGTACGTCGAGCAACAATTGACGGTATTTGGATTAACCGGCGAGCTCGTAGACTTTGAAGATAATACGATGGGTAGCTTTGGTTGGTATAACCCTGATGGTTCTATAAAACCATGGATAATCGATGGTTCATCTAAGGTTGATAGCAGTCAATATAGCCTTAAAAGTGGTGAGATATCTCCTCTAGAAATATTAGATTTTGGGAGATCTAAGGTAGAAGTCATTGTTAATAGCTTTGGTGGTGAACTCAGTTTTGATTACATTGTGAATACTGCTTATGGACGTGACTATTTCAATTTTTATGTTAATGGAAATTTGATTAATAAAACACATGGTACTTCAAGCAAAAGACATTATGTGCATGAGTTACCTGCAGGAAAACAGCGTATTACATTTGAATATATTCGCAGTTCATATTGCTGCTCACGGGCTCAAAATGCAGTTTGGCTAGATAATATATTTATACCGTCAGCACCTGACACTGACAGGGATGGTGTTTTGGATAGTTTAGAGTATCGATATTTTGGTTCTTTAGATGGTGACTTAGACGGTGATATCGATGGTGATGGTCTATCAAATGCTCTTGAAATTGAGCTTGGTACCGATTTAAATTCTAGTGACAGTGATAATGATGGAATACCAGATGGCGTTGAAGTCGAACTTGGATTGAATCCTCTTTATTCTGATAAGAATCAAGATTCTGATGGTGATGGATTCAGTAACGCTCATGAATACTTATCCGGCAGTGATATACATGATGCTAACTCAGTCCCGTTTGGGACATTCGTAGACTTTGAAACGAATGAGTTCACACCATTCTATTGGTCCCAGTTAGGCAATATTAAATGGGGTCTTAAACAAATGGATGATCTTAATGGCGAACCCCAGAATATTGTAGCAAGCGCAACGTCTGCAGTTGAGGGTGATCAAGCCATACTACAAACGACGGTGAACTCCAGCGAGGGGACTCTGTTATTTGATGTGAACAATTTATTTGATGAGTCTACTGTCGATTTTTATGTTGATGGTTTAATTATAGATACTTGGACTTTAGAAGATACTGGTGAGAGAGTCAGTTATCAATTAACACCGGGTAGACATACTCTTATGTGGGTATTTTCAATTGATTACATTGAATGTGAATCTTGTTTTGAAGGCGATTATCCTAATGCATATATTGATAATATATTTATCCCCGCAATAGAAGATAGTGATCATGATGGATATTTAGATGCTATTGAATACATGCACTTTGATAATTTGGATGCCAGTTCTGAGGAGTTTGAAGAAGATGAAGATGGTGATAACTTAAGTTTGTATTTAGAGCTAAAAATTGGGAGTGATCCACAAAAAGTTGATACAGACGGTGATGGATTAACAGATCAAGAAGAAAGCAATTATAATACGGATCCTACCAACCCGGATACAGATCAGGACTTAATGACAGATGCTTGGGAGATTAACTTTGGCTTTAATCCTTTAGATAAAAATGATGCGTCATTAGATAATGACAATGATACATTTACAAATGCCGAGGAATTTTTAGCCAATAGCTCTCCAGTGGAATATTCTGAAATACCTTTTGGTACACATATCGATAACGGTGATACACGTACAGGGCCATTTTATTTTACAATAATAGGTGACACGGAGTGGGAAGCAGAGGCTTCTGAAGATGAGAATACCGTCGATTTTATACCTCTTGAACTAGATAGTAATGGTAGTTCAGCAATAGAAACTGAGATAAATAGCAAAGGCGGATTATTTAAATTTAACTTTAATTTTAAATCCTATAATAATGGTTCAAAATTTAGTTTATATGTAAATAATGTTTTAATTGAAATATTTGATAAAAGTATGATTTCAGATTTTAAAATGCACTTAGAAGAAGGTAGGCAAAAAATACGCTGGCAATTTGAAGGTGATTATTATGTTCGATATAGCAGATTAATGATCAATAAAGTATTTATGCCTGCTGTCCCTGATTCTGATAACGATGGTATTAAGGATTCAAAAGAATACGCATTTTATGATGCGCTGGATTTCGAAATTAATGAAGACCTAGACTCTGATCAAGATGGAATAACAGATTTAGTTGAGCTTAATATAGGCAGTAATCCGGTGAACATAGATTCAGATGGTGATTCACTTCCTGACAAATGGGAATACCAATACGGTTTAAATCTTATTTCAAACGATATCTATGATGATATTGATAGGGATGGTTTCTCTAATATCTCAGAGTATATTGCAGCTACTTCTCCTATAGATATTGATTCAAAACCAGAAGGTACTTTGGTTGATTTTGAAGATCATACTTTTGGTCCGTTCTACTTTAGTTTTTCTCAAGATAACCCATGGGGTTTTGTTGGTTTAGGCCCTATTGGCGGAGGTCCTATTGGTGAAGGTCCTATTTGTGAAGGTCCTATTTGTGAAGATCCTATTTGTGAAGGTCCTATTTGTGAAGATCCTATTGATAACAGTCTTGAACAAGGCTTTGTTGCAATAACGCCGTTAAGATTTAAAAATGCTGTCGATAATAGAAGAAGTATAAGTACGACTATAAATAGTATAGGAGGACTATTTAGCTTTAATTTTGAATACATTCAATGGAATCCACTTAATATTTATGTAAATGATGTGCTTATTAAGCGCTGGGATGAAGGAGGATCCTATGAGTTTAATATGTTATTAGAAGCCGGTAGAAATCAAATTAAATGGGAAATACTATGTTTTGATGGTTGTGCTGATAATGCTATAGAGATAAATAGTATATTTTTCCCTGCAACGCCTGATAGTGACGAAGATGGCTTGAGTGATGCGAAAGAATATTTATATTACGATTCATTGGACAAGCAAATCACCGCTACTACAGACAGTGACGGTGATGGTTTGACAGATGTTATTGAATTTGAGATGGGAAGCCACCCGTTACTCACTGATACCGATAACGATGGGCTACCTGATGGCTGGGAGTATCAATTTGGACTCGATATGCTCTCTGATGACTCGGCTGATGATCATGACAATGATTTTATGACGAATAAAACGGAATATATTAATAGTACATCTCCTATCGACGCTTCATCTAGGCCAGCTGGTACGTTAAGTGATTTTGAAAACGGTTCTTTCGGTGATGTTGAACTGTTTTCTTCATGGAGTGGAACCAAATATACTTGGTTGACTACACGTACCGACAAAAACGAAAAGGATTTGTTTGCAGTAACACCTGGCATGTTGGATCGTTATAGCGATGTTACCGTGACAACACAAATTAATAGCATAGGTGGTTATTTAGGATTTAATTTTGATTTAATAGGGCCTAGTAGATCGTATATATCTATTCAACCAACGTTCAGTCTTAAGGTAGATGATGTAGTGGTTAAGAGTTGGAAAGGGACCATATCCGGCATTTATAACCATTATATCGAAGAAGGACATCATACTTTATCTTGGAGATTAGAATCAGAAAACACTAACTATGGTAAGTCAACGGCATATTTAAATGGGATATTTTTTCCAGCTCTGTCAAATAGTGACAGTGATGGCATGCAAGATTCAATCGAATATCATTATTATAATACGTTAGAAAATAATATTGGCCCAGATACCGATATGGATCAAGACAACATGTCAGATTTATGGGAAGTTGAAAATGGCTTGCAACCGAATTTTAAACAAGACTTTTGGCGAGACTTAGATAGTGATGGCTATACAAATTTGCAAGAGCATGATGCAGGTACAGATCCTAATGATCCTGCATCATTTCCTGTAGCGGCTTAATATAAATATAATTTTTAACTAAGGATAAATAAATGAAGTATCTAATCATAGCACTAATTTCACTTGCTATAATGGGCTGTTCAGACAGCGACACATTAGCAAAAGTGGGTTCTCATTCAGTAAATAAAACAGAGTTTAATACTTACATGGAGGTTAAAGGTGTTAATAATAAATCCATTAGTTCGCAAAAAAGCATGTTAGAAAACTACGTTCATCGCTTGGCCATGACACAAGCAATAGTGGATCAAGATAGTGTACATACCGCTAAAATAGACCAACAAATATCGGACTATCGTCAACAATTATTAATGAACGCATATTTTGATGAATTTATTGCAAAAAATGTAACGGACGATGCCATTAAAAATTACTACAGTAGCAATGCCGCTCAATATGAAAAAGTAAAAGCGCATGTTGCTCATATATTATTTCGTATTCGCCCAGGCATGAACGAAAAAGAAATTGAGGTCGTTAAGTTACGAGCCTTTGAAGCGTCTAGTAAATTAAAGGCAGGCCAATCATTTGATGAGTATGCGAAAAATAACTCAGATGATGCGCTATCAGCAAAAAAAGGGGGAGATATGGGTTGGATTGTTCAGGGCAGTATAGACCCGGTATTTTCTAAAACAGCTTTTGAATTAAAGAAAGGTCAAATCAGTGAGCCAGTACGCACGGCATTTGGTTTCCATATCATTAAACTATTAGATGCTCCTAAAGTTGTAAAACTTGAATTCAATACCGTACAAGGTGAAATTCGTCACACATTAAAAGCAAAAGCGAAGCAAGCAGAACTAGAACGTCTTAAAAGTGATATTACGGTTGAGGTTTTTGCAGATAGGTTAATGAAGTAATGAAATTACTCGTTCTTTTAGTCTTAACACTCCCTATGTTATTAGCTTGTGACGATAAAGCTAATAATGTGGGTAATGATTCTAAAATTGTTGCTAGAGTTGGTGATGTGTATATTTCTGATCAAGAATTAGCGTCACAAATCGAAAGGCTAACAGGTTTAAGTTCTTTATCTAGTGAGCAAGAAAACATCAGGCATAATGTATTAGAAAGTCTTGTGCTATCAAAACTTATGTCACAAAAACAGAAAAATTTGATGAATAATGATGATGTTATTCAATTAGAACATGAAGTAAATGCTTATAGAGAAGAGCGTTTAACTCAGAAATACCTATCTGAGAATGTGACACCTAACCCTCCTACAAAACAGCAAGTTAACGTGTTTTATGAAGCTAATTTACATCGGTTTGGTGGTGGTGATTTTGCACAAATAGAATACTGGAACTTAACAAAAGATTGTCAGCTAAATAATAATAGTAAACTAAATAATGAGCAGATCAAAAAGCAATTATTAGAAGCCGGATGCAATCAGTCTCAGTATGTTGAGAGCAGCCTCAAAACAATACTTGCTAAAACCTTAGATGTAGACGTAGAAGAAATAACAAAAAATAAAGCATTTTGGCTTACAACTAACGAAGGGCAAAAAGTGGCCTTTATAAAGTCCACCGAGCAGCGCCAAGCAAAGCCTTTAGTTGAAGTGGCAGCAAGCATTAGGAAAATGCTAGCACCTATGCAACTTAAATTAGCCATCGCCGAAGCCAAAACACACCTTATAAAAGAAATGGAAATCGAATATTTCGATTAATTCACTATGACCCAGTTTAAAACAAGCTTATTTTGTGTGCTTTTATGCATGTCATTTACAGGTGTTGCATATGAGAACCAATGTGCATCTGTGTTCAGCAATGGTTTACAGTCTCATAACCTAGGGAATATTGAGATTGACCGTGGTGCTCGTATGCAAAATGGTTTGTCACATCAGTTATTTGCTAAAAAAGTAAAACTCAATCGCAGTACGGGTCATAAAAGCTGTGGTACTAAGGCTTGTATAGCTAATGGTTTATCAAGTACCGTCATGCCTGCATATTCGTTTAAATACTATAATCAAAATAATGTGCCTAGGCTCGGTAATAGCTTTAATCATAGATGGTGGTTTCAAACAGTTGAAATTTCTGAACCACATTATAAAAATGTCACTATAAAACCCTTTTCGACCGGTATATTTTCACACAGTGGTGGGCAGTTTATCGCCAAAAATATATTTGTAAAAACGGGCGCTAAACTTAAATTGAAGCCGGGTGATTACTGGGTTGAAAACCTGCACCTATCAACGGGTGCCGCTATCGAAAGCAATGGTCCAGGGCAAATACGCCTTTTTACACGCCAGCTTACAGGTGACTTTACCAATAATATTGGAAGTCAATCGTCACCACATCATATGCTCATTGTTTCTAAAAATATTAAGCTTGGCTCACACAGCAATATACATGCATTTATTTATGCAGATGAGAATATAAAATTAGGCTTTGCATCAAAAGTGAGTGGAGCATTATCGGGTAAAAATATTGAGCTTAAATCATATTCAAAAATTTCATTCCAAGCAGATAAAGCGCCATCCATAAACTTTGCTTGGTTATGCGATTTTGATAATGATGGCATTTATGATGGTATCGATACGGACGCCGATAACGATGGTTTTAGTGATGAGCTCGAGATACAAGCAGGCAGTGATATTTATGATGCACAATCGACACCTGCCGATTTAGATAATGATGGCTTGCCGGATGTAATAGACGATGATATTGACGGCGACGGTTATAGCAATGAACAAGAAGAAGCCGATGGCACAGACCCATACGACCCTGATAGTTTTAAATCAAATCCGCCGACGATTACGTTGTCCATTGAGAGTGGTCAAACCATCGAACAAGCAAATATTCATATTTCTGGGCTAGTTGGTTTTGGTGACTTAAACATATCGAAATTATTTGCTTATAACATTAATACACCCAATCAGATTCAACTTATCAATTTAAGCAGTGACGGCACATTTCTAGGTGAATTGAATTTAGTGGAAGGGCTGAACGAATTTGAAATAGTGGTAGAAGATACACAAGGCGCCCAAGCACATACCTCATTTACTGTAACGTATGTTATACCGTTCCAAATATTATCTGTCACACCCAGCAATGGCACTGACTTTTCAGAAGCCGTTATTACGATCGTGGCGGATATTAAATCCAATGTAGAGCCACAACTGCGTATTAATAATCAATTAGCCCAACAGCAGCTTATATCTGAAAACATGTATCAATATACATTAGAATATAGTTTAACACCGGGTTCAAATGACCTTGAACTTGTTGTATTAAGCGGTCAAAAAACCTTAAAGCAATCTTTGAATTACAGTTTTCAGCCCGCAGATATGTCGTTATACCCAGCGCCACACATTAACGTACTAACACCTAACAACAACACTCGAACAGCTCAGAGTGAGCAACCCTTAACGGTAGACATCACATCAAATGTAGGTGGGCTAACAGCCAGCATCAATAATAACCCTGTTAATATGAGTAAAAGCGGCGAAGATAAATACAGAATCGCACAGCCTCTGCATTTAACAGAAGGCCAAAACCAATACACAATCAAAATAACCGACGCACTAGGACAAAAAAGCACACAAACCTTAGCGTTGTTTAAAGACACCGCAGCCCCGCAAATAACGCTAGCGCAAAATTATTTAGCCCCTCCTGATATCAACACCGTGGCATCTAATCGTTTTACCATCAAAGGCAGCGTAATAGCGGATGATTTAGCGACTCTTAGTATTGCAGGCCAAGTTGTATCATTACAGCAAATTGATGCAACACACTATGAATTTGAACACAGAGTGAATATTGCAGCCAATCAAGAAACCTTGATCGCAATACAAGCTAAAGACACACTGGGCAATAGCAGTACATTGGCTTATTACTTTTATGCCAGTAGTAACCTAACAATGAGCTGGGTATCGCCGCAATTCCCCGTACAGTGGATATTGGAAATGGGGACACAACGCCCATTCGCCATCAAAACCAAAGATGCCTCAGGTAGTGAAAGCTATAGCATAGAATTAACGGGCCCAGATAAAAAGACAACCCTACCATTCACAAAAATAAATGATTTGCTAACGGGCTCATTCAGTGAAATAAACACAAAAGGCGAATACCAAATCAGTGTGACAGCCACTGAAAATGGTCAGCTGATAACCCAAATGCAAAATAAATTAACCGTAATCAGTCAAGACGACTTGCCTGTCGAAATCACTCACGTTCAACCAGTGGCCGAAAGCGCTAACCTAGAACCTGATGTCTCCATGCAAGTCAATTTTAATCGTCCAATTGATGTGAACAAACTCAGCATTGTTGCCCGTCGTACGTTGCACGGCAAAACCTATGTCAACCTAGATGCATCGGGTGTCGACTTTTTACATGCTAAAGGCATGCAATTATTACAAGTTGATGTTGATCGAGAGCAGGTGAGTGGCAATCTATCCATACTGCCAAATGACAGTGCGTTTGTATTTTATCCAACAGATGACCTCGGCTACAACGCGCAAATTGAATGGATCATTGCCTATGATGGTGCAGAGCTAAGCAAACAACGATTTACAACCCGACCATTGCCGACGGTAATCGATGGCGGCGTAAAAGATACCTTTAGTCAAAGCATAGAAGGCATAACAGTAGAAATAGAAGAGCTAGGGTTAAAAACCACGACCAATAATGACGGCGGCTATGCCTTTGGTTATGGCAGCACAGCAGCCGAAAACATTCCTAGTGGTCGATATCACATGTTGATTAATAAAGGTTATACCTATCCTAAATTGGGTGAAGTGCGTATTCCTGTTGATATTAAACAAGGCCGACGTAATCAATTGCCTTTGCTTCGTGTGCCCAATGTAAGCGATCAAGTACAGTGGATCAATGTGCCAACAGACGCAGAAAAAGTACGCTTAGCACAAGGTGAATTCAATATCGAATTTTCACCGGGAGCACGTTTACGTTTCCCTGATGATCGCCGAACAAACCGTGCCATACATGCTCAATTTATATCAGCCAGTAATCTCGTACGAGATGTCTACCCAGGGTCTGCACCATTGTGGTTTTACCAGTTACAACCATTTGGAATTAAAACCACAGGCCCGTTGAATATAAAAATGAAAGTACCAGCCTTAAACGGCAATATGGCTTATATGATGATGCAGCCGGGTGAAACAAAATACTCATTTTTACTTGGATACAACACAACCAAAAATGTCATAGAACCAATAGGCGTGGTCAAAATTCACAATGGATACATGGAAACATTAAAACCGGTAGAGCCAGCATCCATGGATTATTTTGGTTACACCCACACAAAACCAGAATACCACAGAGCAATTTAAACAATATGCAAACAATGAAATCAGTTTTATACAACTGGTTGCACAAGTGACGGCAGAATAATATGAAACGGACTTTAACCCGCTTGCTTATGTTAGTAAGCGCCTTACTCAGTACGCAACAAAGCCTTGCTTTAAACCCTTATGGGTTTGAACAAATACTGCATATTGGCCATGTATACGCCCGCTCCATTGTATACGACAAAGATACCGGGCTACCGCTATGGGCAACTTATAATGAAGACGGTGGGCACACCAAAATTCCACTTAGTGGTACTGAATTAGCAGCGGCCTACGAAGGTCGAGTAGTATCAGGAGAAAACTATCGTGCTTATATAAAAGCCTATGACGATTTTAAAACTCAATACGAAGGCAAGGTTGATTTATACCCCGTTAGCGTATTTCAAGAGCAAGCAAGCAACGGCAGTCTCACCACCAAAGATGGCCAACCTATACAAAACTGGAACGCCAGCAGTATTGGACAAGACGTACTATCAATCGCTATACCCAAAAAAGAAAAACGCTTGCAGTTTGATGCCAATCAAATTGAAAAATTGTACTTTCCAGTTAATTTAGTCGCACTAGCTGAAGTGGATGATGATCTTAAATCGGTATTGATTGACAGGGACGGTAATAAACTTGAAGTAAGTACTGACCGCATCGGCAAACTCTCTGCATTTTATGTCAAAAAAGATGAAGAATTAGAAAATGTATCGGAATACGAATATTCATCGGGCTTAAAAAGACTGCATAACTATGACATCTTAGACCCTGTAGCTGGCGTATTTATCGAAGGTGTTACTGGCTATATAAATGGTGCTACGGCTTCAAAGCAGGATGGATCATACCGCTTACTGGCGCGCCCATCACCTTGCCCGGGCTTTAGCTATCAGCCAGAACTAACCGCAACCGCGCGTTTATATTACAACAACTTCAACCCCAAAGGCTCACCTGCCATCCCCTATTACCTTGACCGAAAAAGCTATAATAGTTGCAATGGGCGGTACTTGTTCCTTTCTGGCGTCGCAGACTTAATGGCACAAATGGCCGCCCTTCGAATTTTTGAAATCGTATCCTCCACCCCTGAAAACATCACCACTCTAAACTACCCCGTCGCCATCAACGTACTGGCCGGCAATGCCATTCTATGGGGCGCCGCCATCAGCGACAGCGAACCCACCGAATACTTCGCCGAACAATCCCCCATGACAGACTACATGGCCCCCAACGACTACGACGGCGACGGCGCCATCGACGGCACAGTACGAGGCGACATCAACGACCAAGGTATCTTCATCGCCGATGAAACCGCAGAACGCTACGGCGTCTACCTAACCAGTAATCCAAGAGAAAGTGGTCAACCCAACTTCACCCGTGTCATCGACACCCAGCAAGACCAGCGACACAAAGGCCTTGTTAAAACCATCAACAAAGACGACCTAATACAAACCGACATCCTCGTCTTCAGAGAATCCACCGGCCAACTCATCACCGAACGCTCCGGCCTATCCGACGACGACATCAAACACAGCAAAGTCATCGGTCGCCTACAACAAGACGGCAATGGCAACTTTAGCTACACCATCGCCATACGCAGCACCGAAGACATGGCGGCCACAAGGCGAACTTGGGCAAAGACCGGAACATGGGAAAACTGGCAAGCCCTTAGCAAAATGAACCCAGACTTGCATGCTCATAAATCCGATTTTATACGCAACGGCGAACAACTGCGCATCGTCGCCATCAACCGAGCAACCGGCTACATCGGCACCGTCATCACCGAACTCACCGGCCCAAGAGACGGCGGCGACGTCACCGTCCCAGTGCCCCCCATCATCATGGGTCCGCCCAACCTAAAAGCATGGGCCACACGGCGCTACCAACCGCAAGGCAACCAATTTAATGCCGAGGAACAACGACGCACCATTAGCAATGAAGGCGCGGCCAGCAACGACGACGAAGTCATTGAAATCCACACAAAATGGCTCGACGCCAACGGCTTCCCGCTGCCTGCTGGACTACAAGACCGCGGCTACACAGGCCGTTTAGTCAAAGTCGCCACCGATCCTGCCAACACCAGCGATCCATACAGCACAAATACCAGTGAATTTGTGAGCAATACCGGCACACAAACCAGCGAGTTTTCTATCAACCCCGGCACCCAACTGCAAGTACTCAAATTTGCAAAAGGCGAAATAGGGCAATACCACTACTACATGCAAATCAACGGCAAAACCGACGCCGAACAAAACGACTTCAGCACCGGCAACCACCAAGGCGTACTGCGACACCGCCCCAATAAATACGTCCCAGTCAAAGTCCCGCTGTTTGACGAAACAATGACCAACGTCAACAAGATACTACAGCAACAACACAACCCAGATGCCAAAGGCACCGACGCCGCCTTCAATTGGGTATACCGCCCAGAGTTAAGCTTCTCCATCGTTGATTTAGAAGTCAGCTCCATACTGCTGCACTCCAACGACCCAGAAGACGACCCGTTAGAGCTGGTCAACTCAACCGACCCCGTCATCAGCACCCAAGACAGCGCCGTCGAAATCTTCTACAAACTACTGGGCAGCCAATACGACCGCATCACCCCGCTGGACGGCGAACAAACCTTCATCCTCGCCATCGGCGAACAAGAAATCGAAATCAGCGTCGACGGTGATGGCACCCCCATCAAATTCACCAACCTAGAACACCTAGGCGAAATCAAACCCGAAGATTATTTAAGCATTCGTTTATATCTAAACGAAGACTCACAAAATGTCCTGTGGGACTGGGCGTTCAACACCCTCGACCTAGACATCGACAGCGACAACAACAACGGCTTCGCAGCACCTGACCGAACCTTAAAAGAAGAACAAAACGAGAACCAAAGACCAACACCCGGGTAAAATCATCCCCATCAACGATGGCGACATCAACAAAAACCGCATCCCAGACTACGCCGAATTTGAATACCTCAATGACAAAGGCGAACTGTACAGCAAAAAACTCGTGCCCTTCGTCGTCGAAATCCCTGCACACGTTGACATAGCAGGCGCCACACTCAAATTTGAATACGCAGGCTCCGACCCGCTCGACATCAAACAAGAAGCCGATGCAAGCGACCCACAAAAAATCACCTACACCCCAGCCGAAGGCGACCAACGCCTATGGCTGAAAAACGCCAACGAAAAACGCAACCCCATGGGCATCAACAGCGGCGGCGACTACATCACCCCCAATAAAGCATATGGGCTATTACAGCTGGGCTTTGACAACAGCAAACGCATCAAAACCCTCTACATAGAAGGCATCAGACGCACAACAGCAGGGGCCGCCGTCACCCGCGCCTACTTGGAGTACCAGCCATGAACCTAACGGCATTATTAAACCTAAGACAAACCCCCATAGGCATACTCATTATTTTGAGCAGCGTCTTTATGAGCGCGCACAGTCATGCAAACAACACACGGACCGACATCTCGCGACTCCCCTACACAGTAGGGTCCACCAAACTCGACATCACCGCCAAACTCCCCGCCGTCTACACACTCGAAGGGGAAACAGAAGCCGTCGAGCTATCCGCAACCTCCATCATCCAGCAACAACAAAAATACTACACACTGGGCGGCGTACGCTTAAAATTCACCCTGCCCGAAGACACCCTAGAAGGGGCCGAAATCACCGCCAATCCAACATTCGAATGGAAAATAAGCGCCGCGGGCAAACTCTGCACCGACTTCAAATACACCGCCGACGGCAGCGAATGCGACACACTGGCCGCCGACACCGTATTCGACAAAACCCACGACAAACTGAAAACAGACTATGAGTTCTACTGGGAACCGGAAAAATGGGACAACACCCTAGACGCCCAAGGCACACTCACCATCACCTTCGATAACGAAGATTTACCGAGAAAAGAAATCGCCTTTAAGCTCGAAAAACGAGAACTAAAATCCACCGCCGTCACCGGCCCAGTACCGGCAGAAGCATTAGAAGGGGACGATGTTGCCATGCTTGAAAGTATGTTGTGGCATTTAGGGATGTCACCATCTACTAATCCCGGCGCAAGAGGTGTTCGATTAACGGGCGACAATAAAAAAGTGTTTAATACAGGTACACCATCGGTAGGGCTTATGATGGGACGGTTTAACTATATTAATTATGGTTCGATTGGATCAAGATTCGCTGCGATGCACACAGGAAGAATAGGAACGACTGACAGTATCGAGCGTTTAAGACAGCACTGGCTTCATTACAAAATGGCTTATGACAATAATACGGGTGTATCGCCATTTAAATTCGATAATATTAATGATGTTGACAAAACATATGCGGTATCAATATTTGATGGAGGAAATTTTGAATATTCATCAAAATATCAAACCCTAAATGACACCTTCACTATCAAGCCTAGTTACACTCAAATAGTACATGAAAGTGTCAGTAAATATAAAGACTTTGAACGGGTTGATATATTAAAAGCAATGGCCTCAAAAGAAGCCAGTAGCCTACATTGGGGGAGTAAAAGCAACTATAGAATGCAGGTAGGTGGCTCCGATGAGCGAGGCAGTAAAGGATTTAATCAAATATATAATTCAACCGTATATGGTGGTGATTCTGCACAGGGAGACAAAAGAACAGGCTCATTCTGTCACCAAGTATCAGGATATTCATTAACGGGCGAATCAGTTACTAATCACTATGATCCTGGTGAAAACTTAAAAGCAAAGGCCATGTTTATGAGCGCACACAAAGGCGACTGTGGACGAAGCTTTAGACTAGCTTTCTATACTAATGAATACACTGCAAAACATAACAAAGCAGGCAAAACATTAAAGTTAATCAAGATGGGAACAGAAAAAGAAGCAATTACCACAACGCATAAAGATGACCGCTATGAGCAATTGGTAAAAGCACTAGGTGCCTATAATCAAGGTTGGTCTACCTTCAATAATACAGAAAGCTGGTCAGAACTTATCATTGATCCAGAAACATCAAAAAAGCAGTACTTTAAAAACGGCCATGGAATATGGACTCGATATATTGAAAGACAGCAATGAAGTGAATGGAGTACGGTCTAATCATGGGATTAGACTACCTTATCGTGAATATATTTGGCTTGGCGGAACCTACTCAATTGACTTAACCGATGAAGCGGGTAACCCTGATCCAAAAGCAGGCACAGATTGGTGCTTTAAGTATGGTGAGGAAGAGTGGGTTGATGGGAAATTATTTGAGGATATTAAAGTTGCAGCCGACCGTTATGATGAGGAAGGGGATGTAAAAACTCAAATAGGAGCGATAAATTGTTCAACAGGAAATTCAATATGAATAAATTTTTTTTAGTGCCGTTGTTTTTAATACTATCAGTCGGGACTTATGCTTTAGAGTTATCATCAGGTGTAATAAGTAAAGGAAGAGATACGGTTCGAAATGATGAACAAAAGCGGGTTTCACCAATTATTAAATCAGTAATTAAGGATAAATCCCCTAGTGGGCTTAGTAGAAGTATAGGTTATACAAATTTAGGGGCGGGTGATAATTGGTTTAGATTAAATAAAGACCTAATTATAAAAGGCGTTAACGTTGAAACCAAGCAATACCTAGGTAACTGGCCCCTAACTCCTTGGGCTAATGCAGTCCGTATGAAAGGCGAAGGAATGCACTGGGCTGTCAGGCCAGAGTTAATTGCAGTGCAAGGTGGAGAGTATCACGCTATATCTGAACCTAAAAAAATGGTATTCGACTTTGATAATGACTATGACTTTTATACCGATAACAACTACATAGGTTGTTATAATAAAACGCCATTGCGCTATGGTGATATCGATCAAAATACCTCAAGAGAACTGGTTCTATTTTTAAATAACGATTTAGTTATATTTTCACCTGAAAACCAAAAAATTATTTTCTCAGCTCAATTACATACACAAGACGAATTGACTTCTAATCAAGTGAGAATAGGCTTTCCAGAGCTAGAAGATACTGCCCCTCAATATATTTCAGAAAAAGGCCTCAAGGGGAAATCAAGAAATGCTCGATTCCCAGCAATACGTTCGTTCGCCAAAATCTTTTTAGACGATTTTAATAATGACGGTAAAAAAGACATCATAGTTTGGCGAAAATTGTATGAATCAAGATTAAAAACCGATCCAGTTCTAGGGTTCACATTAGAAGCCGAACTGTTTGTTCATTACCAATTAGAAAATGGCGAGTATCAAATACAAAGCAATACGCCCCCAGTAGAGGGTGAGTTTGAAACCGACCTAGCACAACAAGCACAGATAAGGGACTGGCTAACCGCCAAAAACCTTACATGGCAAAAAGGTTTTCCGTCTAAAAGCGAATGCGCCGGACAAGAAGGTCAACTCATCCCTGAAATGCATGATTCATTATTAAATGATCCAGATGTCTTAAAATAGAACATAGAAAAGCACGCTCAACGCGTGCTTTGTTTTTTAATAATTTGTTATTTTTTTCGGGCGGCAACCACACCGGCGTACTGCGACACCGCCCCAACCAATACGTCCCCGTAAAAGTGCCGCTGTTTGACGAAACAATGACCAACGTCAACAAGATACTACAGCAACAACACAACCCAGATGCCAAAGGCACCGACGCCGCCTTCAACTGGGTATACCGCCCAGAGTTAAGCTTCTCCATCGTTGATTTAGAAGTCAGCTCCATACTGCTGCACTCCAACGACCCAGAAGACGACCCGTTAGAACTGGTCAACGCCACCGACCCCGTCATCAGCACCCAAGACAGCGCCGTCGAAATCTGCTACAAACTCTTAACCAGCCAATACGACCGCATCACCCCGCTGGACGGCGAACAAACCTTCATCCTCGCCATCGGCGAACAAGAAATCGAAATCAGCGTCGACGGTGATGGCACCCCCATCAAATTCACCAACCTAGAACACCTAGGCGAAATCAAACCCGAAGATTATTTAAGCATTCGTTTATATCTAAACGAAGACTCACAAAATGTCCTGTGGGACTGGGCGTTCAAAATAGATGGCATCAACCTAATCACATCCGATGACCAAGGCAGCCGAGAGAAAAAATCGTTCATCATGTGCGAAGCCGCACAAGCCAATGCCAATACTTGCGAACTGCAAGCCAGCATCAAAGCGCAACTCGTGGGAAGCTTAGATGACGACGACATCATCGCATGGAAAGTAGAAGCGCAAAAAGGCAACATGGCAACAGACGACCTAGACTCAAGTTCAAACGCAACGAATAAACCTTACATGTATGGTAAAACCAAAACGCACAAAACCAGTGCTTATTTAAAAAGTAACTGGAGTAACACAGCAGGAATCAATGCAAATTTGGGTAAATACAGTGAGCCATATCAAACATCCAATTTGATCTATAAAAATGCAAAATACTTTAGTTTTCAGCCTGATATGAGCGATGAGCCTCATATGCCGACTGCGCATCACACGGCTGAAAAACCAGGTACAAAGCAAACGGATGTATGGCGTCGAAACCCGCATGTAGCCTATAAAATAACGGCCATAGTAAATGGCACAAAAGAATACATCGTCACGGCTAAAATGGACCATAAAGATGTGATCAGACAGGAATTCATTAACCATATTACATCTGTATCCAATGATATAAGTAATATAATAACCGCGCCTGAACGTGACGAACTCAAAAGCAAAGCAGACTTGGGCTCAACCTTAGAAGGGGATTGGGGGCAAGCGTATTATGATTATGTATACGACAAACACTTAGTATTATTATCAACAAAAGCAAAAACGGCACTGGATAGCGAACCAGAACATACATTCACAGTAACAGGCACCACAACAGATACATTAGCCGTGGGCACAACGTTATCTAAAAAACTAAGAATGAACAGCGCATGGCGAAACCCAGAAAGAAATGAACGCATAACAGATAATGCAACGAGTCGACACATGGTGGGAAGAGCAGTGGATTTAGGAACGTCAGGAGTGGATGGTTATGAAGCGGGTACTAAAAATAGAGCAAAATTGTTGTGGCAACTATGGCGAGCAATATCTTCTCAATCATCAACGGATAATGGAGTTGAAATAAGATGGATGTTAGAGCATGGTCCGTCTTCAACATTTTATCTGCAAGGGGGGGAGGTTCCTTCTTGGAGTTCTATAACTCAGGTTTTAGATTTAGCTGATACTCGGGGAGCGTCTCCTTCAGATCCAGCAGATGGAATACCAGATATCTTTAACCTGTCGTCTCATATTCATTTAGAAAGCATGCCACAAATAGGCCAAGGTAATTGAAATGTATAAAATATTTATTTTACTTATGTGTGTAACTTCGTTCGCATTATCTAATGAAGGGCTGGATACGTTTGAAAAATTAAAAAAATATCTTTTCTTTAGTTTTTCTCATATTCCAAAAATAGAAAGAATAGAAGAAGTTAATAGTTTGGGAGGTGCAATTGATGAAGCTCTTATAGATGCACCTGATGATGTGAAAAACAATATGCTTAAAGGACTTCAGTTATATGCCACTATCTATGCAAATGATACATTAGATAAAAATACAATACATGAATTGAAATTAGAAAGTCAAAAATTTCTAAAAATTGCGCTAGAAGGAAATAAACTTGATAGATCTTTAAGTGTAATGGAGTTAGAAGTGATTCGTGCATATGCTGGATTAGAGCTGATTTCAATCGTGGTCGATGAAATAGTAAATTCTCAAAAAAATTATGATGTAAAAGATATTGTAGAACTTAAAAGATCGAAAATAGTAGCATTAATAAAACTAGGTCGATTCGAAGATGCTGGAAATGAAGTTAAAGCCCTCCGTAATGATTACCCTGATAGATTTAAAGAATCATCGGTAGATTACTATAAGGAAGAGATTGTAGAGGCTAAGAAAAAAATTCAATCGAAAAAAGAAGAAATAACTCCAATCACTGAAACAATAAAAGAGAAAAAATCTGTATTAAGTGAAGCAGGTAAGGTTGATACAAGCACTAAACCAGTACTTGGTAAACCTAAGCAGGAAAATAAGCAAGAATTAGCTACTACGTCAGCAGTGACTCAGCTTAAATCAATTGTTGAAAGATATGGCTTATATTTATTGGCATTATTTGCTGTGCTAGCATTATATTTTTACAGCCTATACAAACGAAAGAAAAAATAATACTGACAACGGGCTACGGCCCGTTTTTTCATTCTAGTACAGAGGCTTGATAATCAGCCTCTATGACCCAGTTCAAAATATACTAGCCAAAGCAGCATTTTTAGCCGGAGGTAGTACAAAAGGGGGCGGCGATTGTGGTCGCAGTTTTTACAAAGGATTCAAACAAAAATTATTTACAGCAAAACATGATTCGCCAAATGCCAAGCTCATAAAAACCAAAACGGGTAGTAAAAGCCTAGTTGTAAAAGACGTATACACTGATGGCATATATAAAGATGATACCTACGAGATATTAATAAAAGCCCTAGGCGCATACAATCAAGGATCCGGTACATTTAATACCAAAAAAAGCTGGAGTGAGTTAATAATAACCCCCGCCAGCGATTTAAAGTCAGCGGTCGTTACAGCTATGGAATATGGCTATGATATTTTGCATGGTAAGAATCGAGGAATTGAATTACCGGATCGCGTTTATATCTGGGAAGGCGCCAAAGGAAAAGACTTAAACGGTGATGGTGAAATTAAAAATGTACCCGCTGACCCAAATACAGTACCACCTACACAGGAACTTAAAGAGGAAGGTTGGTGCTTTACTTATGGTGAGAAAGAGTGGGTGGATGGGAAATTATTTGAGGACATTAAAGTTGCAGCCGACCGTTATGATGAGGAAGGGGATGTAAAAACTCAAATAGGAGCGATAAATTGTTCAACAGGAAATTCAATATGAATAAATTTTTTTTAGTGTCGTTGTTTTTAATGTTCTCAGTCGGGACTTATGCTTTAGAGTTATCATCAGGTGTAATAAGTAAAGGAAGGGATACGGTTCGAAATGATGAACAAAAGCGGGTTTCACCAATTATTAAGTCTGTAATTAAGGATAAATCCCCTAGTGGGCTTAGTAGAAGTATAGGTTATACAAATTTAGGGGCGGGAGATAATTGGTTTAGATTAAATAAAGACTTGATTATAAAAGGCGTTAACGTTGAAACCAAAGAATATCTAGGCAACTGGCCCCTAACCCCTTGGCCGAATGCAGTCCGTATGAAAGGCGAAGGAATAACATGGCGAGTTAGAGGTGCTTTAAGTGCCGTGAAAGGAGGGGATTTCATTGAAATTAACGACCCCGAGACTCAAGTCTTAGATACAAATAAACAATATAAAATCAGCAATTATCAAACGTCAGTAGGTTGCCTTAATCAAACGCCATTACGCTATGGCGATATTGATAACAATGCATCAACCGAACTGATTTTATTGTTAAACAACGACCTTGTTATATTTTCGCCGGTATTGAAAAAAATTATCTTTGCAATGACATTAAGTGATACCGATGAACTAAAACCTGAACGTGTTGCCGACTGGTTTCTAGATGAAACAAAAGTAAACCCTCAATTTGTGGCCGATAGTGGAACAAACAACTTAATTAAAGCCGCATTACCAGCCACTCGCTCATTCGCCAAAATATTTATAGAGGACTTTAATGCTGATGGTAAAAAAGACATCATCGTATGGCGAAAATTGTATGAATCAAGATTAAAAACCGATCCAGTTCTAGGATTCACATTGGAAGCTGAACTGTTTGTTCATTACCAATTAGAAAATGGCGAGTATCAAATACAAAGCAATACGCCCCCAGTAGAGGGTGAGTTTGAAACCGACCTAGCACAACAAGCACAGATAAGGGACTGGCTAACCGCCAAAAACCTTACATGGCAAAAAGGTTTTCCGTCTAAAAGCGAATGCGCCGGACAAGAAGGTCAACTCATCCCTGAAATGCACGACCCATTATTAAATGACCCTGACGTTTTAAAATAGAAAATAGAAAAGCATGCTCAACGCGTGCTTTGTTTTTTAATAATTTGTTATTTTTTTCGGGCGGCAACCACACCGGCGTACTGCGACACCGCCCCAACAAATACGTCCCAGTCAAAGTGCCGCTGTTTGACGAAGCCCTCACCAACGTCAACAAAATCTTACAGCAACAACACAACCCAGATGCAAAAGGCACCGACGCCGCCTTCAATTGGGTATACCGCCCAGAATTAAGCTTCTCCATCGTTGATTTAGAAGTCAGCTCCATACTGCTGCACTCCAACGACCCAGAAGACGACCCGTTAGAACTGGTCAACGCCACCGACCCCGTCATCAGCACCCAAGACAGCGCCGTCGAAATCTTCTACAAACTCTTAACCAGCCAATACGACCGCATCACCCCATTAGACGGCGAACAAACCTTCATCCTCGCCATCGGCGAACAAGAAATCGAAATCAGCGTCAACGGCGACGGCCCCCCCATCAAATTCACCAACCTAGAACACCTAGGCGAAATCAAACCCGAAGATTATTTATCAATAAGATTGTATCTAAACGAAGACTCACAAAACGTCCTGTGGGACTGGGCGTTTAGCACAATGGATATAGACATGGATTCTGATAACAACAATGGATTAGACGAACCGGATCGAACACTGGCCGAAGAAGAGTCAGAAACAAAAGAGGGTCACCCAGGCAAAGTCATCAACGTAAATGATGGTGACATTAACAACAATAAAATACCCGACTATGCTGAGTTTCAATATCTGACTGAACAAGGTATAAAATTTGAAAAAAGCTTCACCCCAATGGTGATAGAAATACCAGCCCACGTAAAATTCAATACCGCCACAATTAGCCTTGAATATCAAGGTTCCGATCCACAGGCCGTGCAGAAAGACAACATAGGCACAGCGCAAGAGCCGATTTATGCGTACACACCCGCACCGGGAGTAGAGCGTATGTGGATAAAAAATGGTGATGAAAATCGTATTGGTAAAGGCGTTCACGAAGGCGGCGACTACATCACACCCAAACAAAAATACACACTCATGCAGCTGGGTTTTGAAGACGGCAAGCGTACTAAAACATTTTACATAGAAGGCATACGGGCCACAGAAGCAGGAGCTTCCGTCACGTATATAAACTTGGAGTATGAGCCATGATTAACCGATACACATTTGCCCATGCCATCAGCTTGTTATTAGGCGTATTACTTTTCAACCAATACTCGCAAGCAGCCGAAACCCGACAAGAACAAGGTGTGCACCGTAAATCAGTATCGAAGCCGAGCTTTACGGTACACGCAGCTTTACCTACCGAAGAAGAAGTCAAAGCGTTAACACCAGAAGCAATAATAGATGATAAAAAAGTTCAACAACGGCACTATTACACATTAGGCGGAATTCGTTTAAAAATGGCCTTCGACCCATCGAGCCTGAATAAAAAAGAAAAAGAAGCCAGCCCAAAATACAGTTGGTATTTTGAAAAAGCAGCACAACTGTGTACAGGCTATACATACAAGTTGGATAAAACAGAATGTACAGACATACCCGCGGGTAAAACATTAGAAGCAGGGGCAGCCCCCCTTGTTAGCGATACAAGCTTATATTGGCAACCGAAAACATGGGCAGAAACAATCAATAGCAAAGGTAAACTCACAATCGAATTTACAGCCAATGATGCACTACCGAACAAAGAAATACACTTTCGCATAGAAAATCGATTACTAGATGGCAAGCTTGATGCGAATGGCAAAGCCAAAGAAGGCAGCGACGTTGCCATGCTGGAGAAAATGCTGTGGCAGTTGGGCATGTCACCTAGTGCTAAACCCGGTGCATCTGCAACGCGCTTAACCAAGAAACAAAATGTTTTTGAAACCAAAGACGACTCAGTGGGTAAAATGATGGGGCGCTTTAACTACATTAACTATGGATTTAACGTAGTAGAAGGTAAAAAAATAATAGCCAAAGGCATAAAGAATAATACACAAGAGATGCACACCGGAGATTATAAGTCACCAGGTGATAAAAAGACGTATTCGATATTATCCCGATTAGAGCAGCATTGGCGCCACTATAAAATGGCTTATGACAACACCAGTAAAACACCTTTTAAAATTGACAGTTTAACAGAAGATGACCTTAAGAAAGCAGTGGCTGTATTTGATGGTGGGACAATGAACTATTCAAGCGAATATGATGAAACAGGCACTGCAATGGAATTTTCAGCTACATACACCGTTGATGAGCACAAAAAGGTATCCGATTATAAAGCATTTACACGAGCCGATATCCTAAAAGCTATGGCATCACGTGAAGCAAGTAGCTTGCATTGGGGCAACAAAGGTAAACACAGAATACATGTTGGTGGAGCAGACGAACTGGGCAGCAAAGGATTTAACCAAATACAAAATATGTACACATATGGCTCACGATCAAGTCAAGGTGACCATAGAGATGGCGCGCGCTGCCATTGGGTATCGGCCTATTCATTGAGCAGTAAATCCATCGTTAATCACTATGACCCAGTTCAAAATATACTAGCCAAAGCAGCATTTTTAGCCGGAGGTAGTACAAAAGGGGGCGGCGATTGCGGTCGCAGTTTTTACAAAGGATTCAAACAAAAATTATTTACAGCAAAACATGATTCGCCAAATGCCAAGCTCATAAAAACCAAAACGGGTAGTAAAAGCCTAGTGGTAAAAGACGTATACACTGATGGCATATATAAAGATGATACCTACGAGATATTAATAAAAGCCCTAGGCGCATACAATCAAGGATCCGGTACATTTAATACCAAAAAAAGCTGGAGTGAGTTAATAATAACCCCCGCCAGCGATTTAAAGTCAGCGGTCGTTACCGCTATGGAATATGGCTATGATATTTTGCATGGTAAGAATCGCGGAATTGAATTACCGAATCGCGTTTATATCTGGGAAGGCGCAAAAGGAAAAGACTTAAACGGTGATGGTGAAATTAAAAATGTACCCGCTGACCCAAATACAGTACCACCTACACCGGAACTTAAAGAGGAAGGCTGGTGTTTTGCTTATGGTGAGGAAGAGTGGGTGGATGGGAAGAAATTTACGGATACAAAGAATGCAGCAATAGGATCACTAGACAATCCAGCTCAAGGTAGAATTAATTGTACGACAGGTGCTTCATTATGATAAAAAAAATTATTTATGTATTATTATTCATATCAAATTATTCAATGGCGAATTTTGAAATTCTACAAAAAGGTATTTCTGTCACTGATAAAAATATCAATGAATTAGCTACTACTAGTTGGGAATATGCCAAATCAAGTACAACTCAAAAGAAATTCAATGATGGTTTTGCAAATGCATTTTTTATGAAAGAAGGAACTATTGATTTATATTCATTATCAGATAAGCCAGCTTTATATTTGACAAACTTTGAAACAAGAGAGGTATTAGGCAACTGGCCTCTAACTCCTTGGGCTAATGCAGTCCGTATGAAAGGCGAAGGAATAACATGGCGAGTTAGAGGTGCTTTAAGTGCCGTGAAAGGAGGGGATTTCATTGAAATTAACGACCCCGAGACTCAAGTCTTAGATACAAATAAACAATATAAAATCAGCAATTATCAAACGTCAGTAGGTTGCCTTAATCAAACGCCATTACGCTATGGCGATATTGATAACAATGCATCAACCGAACTGATTTTATTGTTAAACAACGACCTTGTTATATTTTCGCCGGTATTGAAAAAAATTATCTTTGCAATGACATTAAGTGATACCGATGAACTAAAACCTGAACGTGTTGCCGACTGGTTTCTAGATGAAACAAAAGTAAACCCTCAATTTGTCGCGGATAGTGGAACAAACAATTTAATTAAAGCCGCATTACCAGCCACTCGCTCATTCGCAAAAGTCTTTTTAGATGACTTTAATACCGATGGAAAAAAAGACATCATCGTATGGCGAAAATTGTATGAATCTAATTTAAAAACGAATCCTGAATTAGGTTTTAGTAAAGTAGCCGATTTATTAGTGCACTACAGTTTGGTTGATGGCGAGTACCAAATACAAAGCAATACGCCCCCAGTAGAGGGTGAATTTGAAACTGACCCAACACAGCAAGCAAAAATAAAAAACTGGCTAGATTCTAAAAACCTCACATGGCAAAAAGGCTTCCCATCTAAAAGCGAATGCGCCGGACAAGAAGGTCAACTCATCCCTGAAATGCATGATTCATTATTAAATGATCCAGATGTCTTAAAATAGAACATAGAAAAGCACGCTCAACGCGTGCTTTGTTTTTTAATAATTTGTTATTTTTTTCGGGCGGCAACCACACCGGCGTACTGCGACACCGCCCCAACCAATACGTCCCCGTAAAAGTCCCGCTATTTGACGAAACCCTCACCAACGTCAACAAGATACTACAGCAACAGCAAAACCCAGATGCCAAAAATCTCGACGCCGCCTTCAACTGGATATACCGCCCAGAATTAAGCTTCTCCATCGTTGATTTAGAAGTCAGCTCCATACTGCTGCACTCCAGCGACCCAGAAGACGACCCGTTAGAGCTGGTCAACTCAACCGACCCCGTCATCAGCACCCAAGACAGCGCCGTCGAAATCTTCTACAAACTACTGGGCAGCCAATACGACCGCATCACCCCGCTGGACGGCGAACAAACCTTCATCCTCGCCATCGGCGAACAAGAAATCGAAATCAGCGTCGACGGTGATGGCACCCCCATCAAATTCACCAACCTAGAACACCTAGGCGAAATCAAACCCGAAGATTATTTAAGCATTCGTTTATATCTAAACGAAGACTCACAAAATGTCCTGTGGGACTGGGCGTTCAACACCCTCGACCTAGACATCGACAGCGACAACAACAACGGCTTCGCAGCACCTGACCGAACCTTAAAAGAAGAACAAAACGAAACCAAAGACCAACACCCGGGTAAAATCATCCCCATCAACGATGGCGACATCAACAAAAACCGCATCCCAGACTACGCCGAATTTGAATACCTCAATGACAAAGGCGAACTGTACAGCAAAAAACTCGTGCCCTTCGTCGTCGAAATCCCTGCACACGTTGACATAGCAGGCGCCACACTCAAATTTGAATACGCAGGCTCCGACCCGCTCGACATCAAACAAGAAGCCGATGCAAGCGACCCACAAAAAATCACCTACACCCCAGCCGCAGGCGACCAACGGCTATGGCTAAAAAATGCTGACGAAAAACGCAACCCAATGGGTGTAAACGATGGCGGCGACTACATCACCCCCAATAAAGCATATGGGCTATTACAGCTGGGCTTTGACAACAGCAAACGCATCAAAACCCTCTACATAGAAGGCATCAGACGCACAACAGCAGGGGCCGCCGTCACCCGCGCCTACTTGGAGTACCAGCCATGAACCTAACGGCATTGTTAAACCTAAGACAAGCCCCCATAGGCATACTCATTATTTTGAGCAGCGTCTTTATGAGCGCGCACAGTCATGCAAACAACACACGGACCGACATCTCGCGACTCCCCTACACAGTAGGGTCCACCAAACTCGACATCACCGCCAAACTCCCCACCGTCTACACACTCGAAGGGGAAACAGAAGCCGTCGAGCTATCCGCAACCTCCATCATCCAGCAACAACAAAAATACTACACACTGGGCGGCGTACGCTTAAAATTCACCCTGCCCGAAGACACCCTAGAAGGGGCCGAAATCACCGCCAATCCAACATTCGAATGGAAAATAAGCGCCGCCGGCAAACTCTGCACCGACTTCAAATACACCGCCGACGGCAGCGAATGCGACACACTGGCCGCCGACACCGTATTCGACAAAACCCACGAAAAACTGAAAACAGACTATGAGTTTTACTGGGAACCGGAAAAATGGGACAACACCCTAGACGCCCAAGGCACACTCACCATCACATTCGATAACGAAGATTTACCGAAAAAAGAACTGGCATTTAAATTAGAGCAGAGAGTGCTTAATTCGACATACACCGTAGAGAATCCATCTGATCCAGGCAGTGATGTGCGCATGCTCGAAAGCATGCTGTGGCACCTAGGTCTTTCACCATCCAGTAAACCGGGTGATGAAGGCATACGAATATCTGAGCAAAGGAGTGAGCAATACTATGATGGCAATAACAGCGTGGGAAAAATGGTCGGTCGTTTTAACTACTTCAACTTTTCTTACATAACGCCTGACGGAAAAGTTGGCTTACAGAATATCGACAACACGGATGTCACCCTAGACAGTTTACAAAAATTGAAACAACATTGGATCCATTACAAATCTGCTTATGATAACTTACAGGAAATAGAGACTTATAAACTGTTAGAAAGAGATCAGGCATCATTGGATAAAGCTGAGACCATATTGGATGGTGGTGACTTTACTTACCCGAATGATCGTAAATATCACTCTTACACATCCAGTTATAAGTTTTTCCCGACGTATACAAAAGATGTTCATAAAAAAGTAACAGAATATCAAGCATTCAATAGAAGTGATATTTTCAAAGCAATGATATCCAAAGAAGCGAGCCTGAAACATTGGGGAAGCAGCTCACCCCATCGTATGTTGGTAGGTGGGGCAGACGAACTAGGCAGCAAAGGATTTAATCAAATTCAAAACGCCTTTACCTATGGGATTCGATCCAGTCAAGGTAGTTTAAGAGATGGCGCAAGGTGTTACCATGTGTCGGCATATACGAAAGATGATTCCGGAGCGTTATCTGCCATCAATCACTATGACCCCTCCATTAATATCATGGCCATGGCCGCCTTTGCAGCGGGTAAGCCGGGAGATTGTGGACGCAGTTTCTACAAAGCGTTTGTCAACCATCCGGAAAACCCATTGGCAAGCAGAGACCCTAAAAATCCTTCTGTTAGTTATACCGCGACCCATCAACAAGAAGGTGCAATTATAAGAGGAATGAAAACAGGCACCGTCAATGAAACCATAACAGGCACGTATAAAGACGACACCTATGATCAACTCAAAAAAGCAATTGGAGCGTATAATCAAGGGCAGGGTACTTTTGATGCAACGACCAGTTGGAGTGAATTATTACTAAGTGAAACGTACAAACCAGCGGCCAAGAAAAAAGATAAAACCGTTGTCACCGCCATGAAGTATGCAATGGAAATATTGCAAAACCCGGCTCGAGGAATAGGGCTACCAAAGAGGGCATATATTTGGGAAGGTGGAACATACTCCGCTGATTTAACCGATGAAGCGGGTAACCCAGATCCAAAAGCAGGCACAGAGTGGTGCTTTAAGTATGGTGAGGAAGAGTGGGTGGATGGGAAGGAATTTACTAAAATTAAAACCGATGCAACGGGTACAGCTATTAAGCCTGCTATAGGCCGCCTTAATTGTGTAACAGGAGAACCATTATGATTCGTATAACACTCTTAGTAATGATCGTTATTAGAGCAGGTAGTGTATTTTCATTAGAAAACTTAGCAACAGGAACTGGAATAACGGATGAAAATTTTAGTCAAATAGTTCCAGTTAGTATGGAGTACGCAATTGCTGATTTAGCTCTTGGAAAAAATGATGGAGTTGTTAAAGCGTTTTACAGAGTACCGAATACAAATAATCTCTATTCGGTAACATCTAAAACTAAGATCTATCTTACAAATTTTGAAACAAGAGAGGTATTAGGAAATTGGCCCCTAACCCCTTGGGCTAATGCCGTTCGCATGAAAGGCGAAGGCACCAACTGGAAAGCTCGTCATATCATTTCAGCCGCGTTAGCGGGTAATGTTCCTAAAGTCGATGACCCAAATGTCATGGTGCTAAATGAACCTGCTTATGAATTACCTTCTTTCAAAAAATTCATTGGTTGCTTAGCGAATACACCATTGCGATATGGCGACATAGACACCAATGAATCAAACGAATTGGTTTTAATCTTAGATCAAGACTTAGTCGTCTTTTCACCTGAACAACAAAAAATCATTTTCTCCACTACGTTTTCTATTTCTGATGAGTTAAGGCCTGAACAAGTAGAAAGTTGGTTTGACGGTAAAGAAAGTGATGTCACTACGCAATACGTAGCCGAAAGTGGTGTCGGTAATCGTTTAAATGCGGCCTTTGCCGCAACACGCTCGTTCGCCAAAATATTCATAGACGATTTTAATAACGACGGAAAAAAAGACATCATAGTTTGGCGAAAATTGTATGAATCAAGATTAAAAACCGATCCAGTTCTAGGCTTCACATTAGAAGCCGAACTGTTTGTTCATTACCAACTAGAAAATGGAGAGTATCAACTACAAACCAGCGCCCCAGCCGAAAACAGCGAATTTGCATGGGATGATGCGCAACAAACAGAAATTAAAGGCTGGCTAGATTCTAAAAATCTCACATGGCAAAAAGGCTTCCCATCCAAATCAGAATGCGCCAGACAAGAAGGGCAACTCATTCCTGAAATGCATGAACCATTATTAAATTACCCAGACGTCTTAAAATAAAACATAGAAAAGCACGCTCAACACGTGCTTTTTTAATCACCTGTGATTTTTTGTTGGCCCGGTTGCAATAGGCAGTGCTGAACTTTATAAAGTTGTGTTTTTAATGAGTAAATATAACAAGGTTGTTGGCGAACGCCCAGAAAAATACGATTGTACTAAGCCTCTGTAAGCTGATGATAAAAGACTGAATTATCTTATCTTGGCTCGTTACAATAGCGTGATACGAATAGAGAAATCTCATGGCATTTCGATTCATTAAATAAGGTTATACGATGAATTTAGTAAAATATGGAATTTTAAGACTAGAACAGTTAATAACAACATCTGTATTTTTGAAATTCAGTGGCATTGCCTATTTGCTTTTATCCTGCCTTTTTATTTTGGTTATGTACATTTGGGATTTTCAAATCATAGATGAAATGTATACGAAAGACGTTATTCTTGCTCACATAGGTGCCATGAGTGAAACACAAAAGCATGTTCATGCTGTAATGACAGCAACGCTTGATGTTGTTTATCCTTTTACATATGGGTTTTTTCAAGCTGGCATGGCGTTGCGTTATTTTGGTTCTTGGGGAAAATGGATTGCTCTTTTAAGTCTTGTTTGCATACCATTTGATCTGATTGAAGGTTTTTTTCAGGTTATGCTGCTCACTGGCTCTTTACAATACGTTGAACTTAAAGCGGTCGTGACGCCAATAAAGTTAGCTTTATATTTACCCGGCCTAGCTTTCGCATTAATTGCTGTAATCGTCGCGCTTAAGCTATCAAAGCGTAAAACAGTTAAATGATCAGTGAGTATTGGTTGCAAATTATTAAAGCAAGTTAAACCAGTTTACTCCTTTAATACGAAGCAAAGCTACGTGTCTGTTGAGACGTTAAGATGGCTTAATTGGGCGAAGAACTCGCGATTGGCAGTTGTAAAATATCCACTAATATATTTAAGCATGCCGTGGTACGCATAAACAATTGCGCAGGTAAAACCACCCAATATTCAAAACGGATAAAAACTAAAAAAGGCAGTGCACATTAGTGCACTGCCTTTTTGTAGTGATAATTATTAAATTTTATTTGTAATAAACATCACCATGACCGTGCGGTATGTATTTAGCTAACCCTGTTTTTTCATCGTACTTCATGCCTCTTGTGGCGTAGTTCGCTGTTTGGGTTTTGGTGTTGCTCGATTTTAATGCGGATCCTTTAAAGCTGCTGGCCTCTACCGCTGATTCAGGGAACAATTGACTGCGCATCGCGTAGGTTGTGCCCACGTATGCTAATGCTTTTGCGTTGTATGTAAGGGTTTCAGATTCAATGTTTACGATGTCATCACACACTTTGTGATAGCACTTATCGTAGGCTTCACCGGCAGTGCCTCCCCAAATAGTTGCTTCCTCTTCAGACTTAGCGACTTCTGCTCCGGTAAACAGGCCACCAAAAGCAATGCCTTTGTCTGCAAAGCCTGCGTAATCCGAACGCTTCGATAATGCGCTTGGAGCGATCTTTAGGTTATTTTCATTGAAGAAAAAGTTAAAGGTTGCTTCAATATCTGCGGTGCCGTGCGGTGGTAAAAAGGTTCCATCATAGGCATTTGCATCATCGTCCATGGTGTCAGACAAATCGCCGTCATATACAAAATAGACAGGATTCGGTGAGGCGATCATGTCAAAGTTCAAGTACATTGCCACATCAATTGCTGTTGGAAAGCGTGCATTAACTTCTGCAACAACGGCGTCTTTTTCTGCTTCAGTCCAATTGTCTTTTTTGCTCGGGTCTAATTTGAACTCAACGGCAACGGATTTAAATAACTCATCTTCTATTGGCCCAAATGTTGAATCGACGTAGTGTTGTGAACCAACTAATCCTGATTCTTCAGCCGACCACCATGCAAAACGAATTTTATTAATGGGTGTTTGTTCAGATTTGGCAAATTGAATGGCGTACTCAAGCAGCCCTGCGGAGCCTGAACCATTATCGTTTATCCCAGGGCCTTCTTGAACGCTATCAAGGTGTGCGCCGAGCATAACAACTTGGTTAGCATTACCTTTTGCGGTTTCTGCGATGACATTGTTTGTATTAACGACGTTGTTAATGGCAGAAATATTGATTTTTGCTTGTGCATCTTGCAGTTTGTAAATCTGAGAACCAAGATCAAACGATCCACTAAGCACCGGGATACTCACGGTGCTATCTTCACCTAGGGTTCCGCCGAGCGGTCCCATTCGGCCTTCACCGTTGCCATCATTAAAAATGAGCGTGGCAATTGCACCGGATGCTTCTGCGTTACTTGCTTTTATATTAAAGCTACAAGTACCACGTTGTATAACGGCTATTTTGCCTTCAACCCCTTTACCATCAAAGTCACTTGCTTCGCAGCCATCTGAGTAGTCGTATGTGTCTGCATCGATTGCTGAAAAGCTAGGCGTAATAAAAACCATATCTTTTGCGCCATCAATGACAGCTGACCCTGAATAAGTCATGGTGCCGAAATTAAAATCCTCTTCATTTTCATCTGCGTTTTGTGGTTGGACAATATTTTCATCACCGTTACCCGAAGCGGTTGAGAGAACCAAGCTACTCGGTGCGAGTTGTTCCCATAGACGAAAATCAAATGGCTGAAGTGTGACTTCATACCCAGCTGTTTCTAGCTGCGCTTTAATGTAGTCAGTAGAGGAGTTATATCCAGCGGTGCCGGCTGCTCGTGTTGAAACATCGTTAACCATATTTTCATTAGCAATACGCTGAAGGTTGATCAGGTGTGACTCAACGGATTCAGTGGTAATTTTTGAGCTTAATAAATCTTTTGGTTCTATTTTTTTGTCATTGTCACCGCCATTACTGCTGCTGCCACAGCCAGTTAATGAAAGTGCGGAGATCGCGCTTGCCAGAACAAGTTTTTGAAAAGTCATTTATGCGTACCTTATATTTTTTTTGTTGGTATGGAACCAACGAACGAACGCAAGATGTAACTAAATAATTAATTAGTCAAGTGGATAATTTTAGATTTGCTTTTGGTGCAGTAGTGCATCTCTTTAGAGCAAAAGATAATTTATAAAATTTTAAATATGAATTAAATCGATAGAAATATTAAAAAATAATCATAAAACTAAGGTATTTAGAGTAATACTTAAAAAACGATTAATTAAACTCATCCTTTAATCTAATTGTAATAAAATATTCATTTTAATTTTAATTTTTAAATATGAAAAATTTGTTTAATTTTTGTGTTTGTATGGATATTTATTGTTTTTAATGCACCAATTTGGAGTGACATAAATAATGTGTCTAACGTATTTAAATAAAAATTTATGAGTAAACACAAAAATTTATAAAATAATCATGAGAAAATAAGAAGAAAAATGGCGAGTTTAGTCTTTAGTCAAAAAACGATAGGCTACAGAATAAAGGCGTTAACAATCGAGATATTCGATTAAATGTCAATCTCGTCTCTGGATTGGTGAAAAATATGAAGGTGTATTTTGAAGGCCAATTAAGTCTAGTATAAAGATGGCGGTGTCCATTTTATAAGGGGGAATATCACCGCCGTTTACTGCTTTAAGATGATAAGTCAGGTTTTATAATTATGTACTCTTTTTAACCTTTAATATTTTTAATTAAAACCTCAATTGTATTTAACTGAGGTCTTTTTATTCTTATAGATCAAAAGCGCAATTAATGATCAATCGCACGATCCGGAATAATCCACAAATAATCCGTACGACTTAACCCTTTTATACAAGCGGTTTCTGGCGTTAAGTAGGTTAATAAGCCAGGGCAATCTGGGTTTTGATAGCTTGCGGTACCCGCGCGAAAATCCGGTGCCGTGGGCCAACCAGCACGAATGTGGCAATTGCGACAACTGGTTGCAATAGGATGAATCACGCCTTCTATGTATGGGTTCACCGCAATATCCATTTCGCCTTTGTCATTAGGCGGTACAGCGTAGGAATCCGTTAATAAATAATGCTGCCACGGGCCTTGTGCATGGGGCAGTACCGGGCGGTTTTTTCCGTATGGGTTGTTTGGATTATTGATTTCTTCATCGTCTGCCCACCAAACGCTTTGCAGTGTCCAGCTTGGTATCTCTTTTGTATTTACGTGCATGGCGACGGTGACAAGGTAGTCGCCTACGTTAAATGGTTGGTTATTTGCCCAATAACTGGCGGAGCTAATGATGGCTTTATCTTCTTCATTAAAGCTATCCCAATCTGCTTGGGTCACTTTGTGAAAATAAAAATCATTGATGCCATATACTTTTGCGGTTTGTTTGACGGTTGGCATCATGGCGGGGCTTTTATTTTTGGGTATAGAGCCTTTTGGGCAATACCAGTTTTTTTGATGTTGGCGTACGCCATATAAAAACGCCACTTCTGCTTGCTCACCAACTTGTTTCCCACTTGGATCAATGGCCACTAAGTCATTCCAAATTTCATAGCCAGCGTAGGTTGGGTTGTTCGGTTTGATTTGATTTTTCCAAACAGGAATTGCAGTAAGGCCATTGGCTTTGACAGGCCAATACATGTGCTTGGTAACGATAGAGCGCTGGCTTACTTCTATGTCTTGCTTTTGCTTGTATTTTTCATCTAACGTTGATTGCAGATACAACTTACCTTTGCGAATGCTTTTAAATGCTTCTTTACTAAGGGACTCAGTGGCAATCATTATGTCGCCATTGTTTTGAAAATTCTTGCCGTCTCCTATGGCGGGTTGGCCATGCGTGTCGTAAGAAATAACGCTTGAATAGGTTTTTTGCACGTCACTAGGTACGCAATAAATAGGTGCCTTAGTATCGACGTTAGGCACATTGGCGGCGTTGATGTGTCGTAAGGTTTTTGGCACAAAGGGTTGTGCAGGTTTTGATGTTGGGTCTGAGGGCGCTGCTTTAAATGCTGCGGTGGTGTTTTGCCAGCTATACCAAATAGGCCAGCCTGTGTTGTCGTCAGGTTGCATAATACCGGCCCACATTTTCCAAGCGTGGTGACGAATGACGGCTTTGTTTCCGCTGTCGGTGGCTTTTTGCAGTGCCGCTATGTGTGTCATGTAGCCGTAGCCAGAAGGGAAGGGTTGGTAGCTTGCATCTGCATCCTCTTTTTTCTCTGACGAGCATGCCGCCAAGAAAATTAGCCAGATGAGTATGGGGATTTTTTTCATCATTCTCTCTCATTATTGTGTGTGATTAATCAATTGAGTATTCATACAGCTAATGCAGCCAAAACAGACTTGCTATAGAGATTTTAGATGCTAATAATTAAATGCCACATTATGACGAGAAATGATTGGTACTTAGAGCTTAGTTAATGGCAGCCTAATTATTCTAGATTGCCATTTTAGTGTGTGCGCTAGAGGATAAAAACGTTTTAAAACCCAACGCTTAGCTGAATGCCTTGGCCTGTCGGCATGAGTTGCCAGTTCCAAGTGTCTGCGGTTTTAGCTTGCCCTAGCTGCTGGTAGTCTTGCCAGTCTTGTGTTGCGCGAGAAGGTTGTGTGAAGATATTTATTTCACTAGAGATAATGCCGCCCACAGCGGATGCGATGCCGTCTTTTCTATCCCCATTTTTTGCTATGTATAAACCGGCCAGTAGATTAAAGGCTACGGCCACGCCATGACGCTTAACGCTGTGAATGTTTGAGGCGCGTAAAGCACGTGTCTTTAATGCCTCTTCGGCTTGTTTAAGGCGATGGATTTTATAGGCGCGGCTGTCTTTTTCGCATTCATAGCAGGTGGGCGTTTGATAAATTCGGCTGCTGGGTAATGGGTTTGCGTAAATGGAGGCAAAGGCAAGAATGGATTTTATAGCGCTAACACGAAATTGTACTTTTTCATCATGAGTATCAGCGGATGACCAGCGGGTCGTCTCCACAATGGAGGACGCCGCATAAATGCCTCCCCAGCCATGTTGCCACCAAAACGCGTTATGGTGCTGATCGGTGAGTCGGCTTTTGATAAATTGATAGCGGCTATCTAAGGCTTCATCGGATAACGTGTGCAAATCGCGGGCATGAGTTAAGTCAGATACCGTCAATAATATAACGACACACGTTAATAAACATTTCGTTTGATACAAGGGGCCAGACATATTTGAGTGTCCTGAATGATTTATTCTATTTTATCGATAACCCTCTATTTTGAAAGATAAAATGCCATCTACATATTTACGCACTTTGACCTTGCACATAATTATGTGAAGTTATGATTAAGGCATTATGTTTTATTTGTATTTCTTTATAGGCAAAATAAGAGGTAAATACTCAAAGTGTGATGGTATTACACGCATTACTTTGCCAATAAAAATTATTTTTTTGCGTATTTATGCCACGTCTTTTTCTTCTTTGTGCTCTAGACCAGAAATAATACCATCGGCCATTAAGCGTGATAGTGCTTTGATAATATCGGTTTGTTGTGATGTAAAGCCGTGCTCTAGATTACACGCGAACATGAGAATAAATTCGTTGTGTTGGTGACACTTAAACGAATAACCAACAATATGTTGAGCCATTGTATTTTTATGCAATTCACGTAAAAAACGCTCATCATGTCGTTTAATGGATAACTGACGCAGTGCAGGTAAGTCGAGCCACTGTGTGTCGAGTGCTGATAATAAATCACGACCAAAAGATTTATTCAGCGTTACGTGTCGATGTTTAAAGTTGGCGTCGAGCGATGCTGGTACCGAGCTCTTAAGTATGGCTTGTGTGTCGTTAAAGGTCATTAAGCCAATCCAACTGCACCCTAGCGCGTCTTTACTGCTGTCGTAAATACGTTGCAATTTTGTCGGAACGTTACCGGGTTTATTCACATCACCGAGCATATCCATTAAAAGCTTTGAGCGTGATGATAAATCGTTGAATGCAATTTGCAGTTGTTTGGCTTCACCCACGCCATTTACAGTGACTTTTTTACCGTAGTTGCCTGCGGCCACTTCTTCACATACTTTTGTTGTTGAAATAATCGGGCGTACAATAAATTGTGCGAACAAGGCCAGAATAATCGAAATAACAGCCAGCACCACAGCGGATATTAACCAATTAATGAGTGCTTGTTGGCTGTTAAACCAGTGATTGGCTGAGTCTACCTTGGTGTGCAACTCTGTAATGCGGTTGGTCAGGTTTTCTTGCGTACTGATAATATGATCCGCCGCCCACTCTAGGCGAGGCTCTGAAGGGTCACCTATTTCATCATTTAGGTTGTTTAAAAAAGTTTGCCAAAAGGTTTGCCACGAAGCTTGTTGAGTAAACGCGGATTCAATGGGCGAGTCACCGGCAAAAAGCAGGTTATAAGCGGCATTGCTGTGTAAATGGGTCACGGGTGCTTGCGCATTGACAACGGTTTGATCAATAGAGCTAAGCAATTGTTGAAACTGTTTATAAAACACGGCCACATCACGGTTATAACTTTCAAAGTCACGCGGCGCATTTAATTTATAGTGTTGGGCTTGTTGTTGCAGGCTTGCCACATCTAATTCAAGTTTGCTTATTTGGCTCTGCCAGTCCCTTAGATGGTTTTGTATCTTAGAGGCTTGCTGCTGACTGAAGGTGAGTGCGGCGACACATAAGATCAGAAGTAAAGCGCCAGCTATAAACTGGGCCATAATGTTTTTACGCAAATTCATGAGGCTTACCTACTATTATTCGGCTTTATGAGTGGCCTGAAATAGAAAGGTTCCTGATGATAGGTGTCTGTGCTGGAACACTTAATCCCAGCATCTATTACCTATGATATCGGGCTCATAGGTAATGCAAATATGAATCGCTATTCTTTATGCATGACCTCAAACAAACGCAGCTTCACTTGCCCTGCTTTCTTCTCGCGATGTAGGCGCCAGTGTTTTGGGATGTTTAACTCGTTAATCTCTTGCTCACTTTCTATATACACCCAGCCATTTACCTTGATTAGGTTGTGTAGCTCAATGAGTTCGACACACTTTGGTAGCAAGCCCTTACCAAAAGGCGGATCTAGAAAAATAATATCGTAGGGTGTTTGTAACGTTGTCAGTATTTGCAGCGAATCACCCATGTGCACGTTGCAGTTGCTGGGCGTTTAAGGTTTTTGCATTTTCTTGTAATTGCTTAGCGGCTTTTTGGCTTCGCTCTAATAAGCTGACAAATTCGGCTGCTCTTGATAATGCTTCAAAGCCCAACGCGCCAGAGCCCGCAAACACATCTAAGACTTGTGCGCCGGGCAAATACGGTTGTAGCCAATTAAAGACAGTTTCACGCACGCGGTCGGTGGTGGGGCGTAAACCGTCAACATCGGGAAAGGGCAGTTGGCGCGAGCGCCATTGGCCGCCAATGATACGTAAACGATTACCTGTGTGCTTAGCCATGAAATACCTGTGAAAAATACTAATTCTGCTGTGGTTGCAGCCACTGCTGTTTAACAGCCTGCCAGTCTTTTTTTTGCCAGCCATCAATGACAGCAAACTGTTTGTGCATAAAGCTACTGGGTAGGTGATAACGATTTAACCGCACTAATAATTCACTTAAAGCCGATGCGGTTTGGGTGCGAGCGATGGCGTCTTTGATGCTCTGACGTTTTGCTTTGCGCATAATATCGGAATCTAAGTCTGTGTCTATGCTGCTCAGCAAGCTGGGCCAGTCTTCGACAACTAAAGTGTTGTTCGTATTGGCGCTGATGAATTGCATTTGGGTGACTTGATACTGCTTAAGTATGTTGACCATCATCATTTGATCAGCCAGTTGCTCGGCTTGTTCATAGTTACCGGGCAAAACCACTATGCCTAAGTTGCCCTGTTGATAAATCCCACTTGTTTGGGCTTCATGTTTTGCCGTTAAGCTGGCTGTGTAAGGGCTTTTAGGCAGTAATGATTCCATGATGACTTGTGCGGCTGTTTCGTTAATGTTGCCGGTGATGCTGGCGAATAAACGGTTGGGATGTAAAAAACCTTGTTGAAATTTTTGCACCGCCGCGCGATGAATACCACTGATGGTTTTTTGTGTGCCGTGCTTGGGGCCTTGATAAGGGTGGTGTGAATAAGCCTGTTGCCACAGTGAACTCACGCGATTAGGCAAAATATTTTTGGCGGTGTTTAATGCATCGGCCGGTAAGTTAGGTCGATACACTAACGTTTTTAAACCTTTGATTTGCTCATTCATGGTTAAAGCATCGGTGCTGAGTTTTATACTCATTTCAATAAAGTCAGGGCTAAATGTGGTATGTGCCGGTAGATTTAATTGGCGTGCTTGATGATTTAATAAACTGACTAACAGTTGGCTAGTGCCGGCTGAAAAAGGCGATTGGTTGTAACTAAAACCGGCCAAGTAATGGAGCTGGATATAAACATGGTCATCCAGTTTAGGGTTAAACCAGATGCGCGCACCGCTGTCAGTTTGCCAAACACTAATGTCGAGTTTTGGCGCAGGCGGCAGATCAATTTGGCCATTATCTTTTGAGGCTTGTCCAAAAATGAGAATCAGCACAATGCAAACCAAGATGAGAATGTTCAAACTGGCGCGACTAAAAGTAGGTTTCTGGTCGATGGGCATACTCTGTCCTTAGCGGCCTAGTTATTATTATGGCAGGCTGAACTCATAGCGGTATTTAAAGGCGACTGATGTTAGAATAGCCCTTTTATAGCATTAGGTGGAACTAGGCCCATGTTTGGCTGGGGAAAATCGAAAAAAAAGGCGGAAAACGCCGCTAAGACTCAAGCAGAAGACAATACGGTTGAGCAAGAATTAGCCAGTGAGCCTCAAACTCAAGAGCCAGTTGCAAATGCGCAACCAGAGCCTGTTAACGTTGAAGCACCTGCACAAGAACCGATTCACGCACCAACTCAAGTAGCGGTACCCACCAAAACGGATGTTAAAGACGAAGATGCACCCGCCGCTAAGGCCGGTATTTTTGCGCGCATCAAGGCGGGTTTGTCACGTACACGTTCTGGCTTGGCTGGTGGTTTGGGTGATTTGCTGCTGGGCAAAAAAGAAATCGATGACGACTTATTAGAAGAAATCGAAACTCAATTATTGATGGCGGATATTGGCGTTGCCGCTACGCAAGACATCATCAGTGATTTAACGGCCCGTACATCGCGTAAAGAATTAAAAGATTCTGGTGCTTTATATGAAGCACTAAAAGTGAGCCTGACAGAATTATTAGAGCCGTGCCATGCGCCGCTGACGATTCCTAAGTCTGATGGGCCCTTTGTGATTTTAATGGTCGGTGTGAATGGCGTAGGTAAAACCACCACCATTGGCAAGATGGCAAAGCGCTTTCAAGCCGAAGGCAAATCAGTCATGTTGGCGGCAGGTGATACTTTCCGTGCGGCGGCAGTAGAGCAGTTGCAAACCTGGGGTGAGCGTAACAATGTACAAGTGGTGGCTCAGCATACTGGCGCAGACAGTGCTTCGGTTATATTTGATGCCGTGCAAAGTGCCAAGGCTAAAGGCGTTGATGTATTAATTGCAGACACCGCAGGGCGCTTGCAAAATAAAGCGCATTTGATGCAAGAACTTGAAAAAGTCGTGCGCGTTATGAAAAAAATTGATGAAACCGCGCCCCATGAAGTGATGCTGGTATTAGACGCAGGCACGGGCCAAAACGCTCTAAGCCAAGCCAAATTGTTCCAGCAAGCTGTTGGTGTAAACAGCATTAGTTTAAGTAAGCTAGATGGCACCGCGAAAGGGGGGGTTATCTTTGCAATTGCGAAAGAATTAGCCTTGCCTGTTCGCTTTATTGGGGTGGGCGAGCAGATAGATGATTTACGTCCATTTGATCGTGAGCAATTTATAAATGCCTTGTTTGCAGACGATTAAGTTGGATAAGCCAACAACATAAAATAATAAATAGCAGGATGGTTTGTGTGGCCCACGTTCTTTTTGATCGAGTCAGTAAAAGTTATCCCGGTGGCCATCACGCCCTTTCGGACTTAAGTTTTGAGCTTGCCCAAGGGGAAATGGCCTTCTTAACCGGCCATTCTGGTGCGGGTAAATCGACCCTGCTCAAGCTGATTATGTTGATGGAAAAAGCCAGTAAAGGTGAGGTGCTCGTCGATGGCGTTAACCTTGCCCGCGTTGCCAACAACCAGATCCCTTACCATCGTCGTCGTGTCGGTGTTGTCTTTCAAAACCACCAATTACTCTTCGATCGCAGCGTATTTGAAAACGTCGCGCTGCCGTTGCGTATTAGCGGCTATACCAGTCGTGACCTTGAGCGCCGCGTGCGTGCCGCACTGGACAAAGTCGGCCTTTTGAGCAAAGAAAAGCAAAATCCAATCGAATTAAGCGGTGGTGAGCAGCAGCGTGTGGGCATTGCCCGTGCGGTGGTGAATAAACCAAGCTTGATACTGGCCGATGAGCCCACCGGTAACCTTGATCCTAAGCTTTCGAGCGAGATTATGGGTTTGTTTGAGCAGTTCAACGGTGTCGGCGTCTCAGTATTGGTTGCCAGCCATGATCTAGGCTTGATCAACCGCATGGGTTACCGCGTAATAGGGTTAAGCAATGGCCGTTATGCGGGTGAACGTGCTGCAGGCGTGGGAGGTGAACGTGGCTAAAGCGTCACCTAAATCGAATAACCAGCAAAGCCGTGTCACCATTCAAAGCCAAAGTTCGGCTTATTTTCAGCATCACAAGCTCATGGCAGTTGATAGCTTGAAGCGCTTACTAGCGGCGCCGGGTGCAAGCTTAATGACGTGGTTAGTACTCGCTATCGCGTTGTCCTTACCCATGACACTTTATGTTTCATTAGAAAACGTTAAGCAGTTGAGCCGCAATTGGGATCAAACCAGCCAAATAAGCGTGTATCTTAAAAAAGGTGTATTAGAGCGCTTTGCCACCGACATGACACAAGAGATTACCAATTGGCCAGAAGTGAGCAGTGCGGTTTACATTGGCCCAGAGCAAGCCTTAAAAGAATTCAGTGCCAGCACTGGCTTAAGCGACGTGATCTTTGGATTAGGAGATAACCCTCTGCCGGGTGTGATCAGCGTGATTCCGCGTCTTGCCAATCAAGATGAAAACACCCTAGAGCAGTTGCAACAAAAGCTGCAGTCCCAGCGTCATGTAGACTCAGTACAGCTCGATCTCATTTGGGTAAAGCGTCTTTATCAATTTATGGAGTTAGGGCAGCGCTTGGTATGGGCGTTAGCGGCATTACTGGGCTTGGCTGTTTTGTTGATCATTGGTAATACCATACGGTTGTCGATAGAAAGCCGACGTGATGAAATTCGGGTGGTGAAACTAGTGGGCGGCACCGATGCTTTCGTACGACGTCCATTTTTATACACAGGCCTTTGGTTTGGCCTAGGCGGTGGGCTCATTGCTTGGATATTACTGAGTATCGGACTTTTTTGGTTATCAGGGCCGGTTGAGCAGCTTATTAGCCTGTATGGCAGCGAGTTCACGTTAAAAGGTTTGGGTTTTGTTGATAGCCTGTTACTGATCTTTGATGGTGTGGTGTTAGGCTGGTTGGGTGCATGGCTGGCGGTTTCACGACATTTAAGCAGCATAGAGCCCTAATATCAGCATAAAGGCTGAATTGGCGGTTAATGTCCCAGGTGTGCAACAATTTATTGCTAACATATAAATAAATGGAACTCGTTCAGCCCTTGGCGCTCCAAAATACCGATGCTACACTGCATGACGTTAATTGTGCTGAATGTGAAATGAATAGGAGAGCACCCAAACAATGAACACAAGCTTGATGGCCCAAAACATCGCTAGTCTTACTCCAGGTCGTGACCTTGATGGCTACCTGAATGCGATCGGCGGCATTGCTGTGTTGACCGCTGATGAAGAGAAAGAAATAGCGGAACGCCTATATTACGAAGACGACATCGACGCAGCGCGTTACTTGGTTGTCTCACACTTACGCTTTGTTGTGCATATTGCTAAAAGTTACAGCGGTTATGGCTTGAACCAGTCTGACCTGATCCAAGAAGGCAATGTGGGCTTAATGAAAGCCGTAAAACGTTTTAATCCAGAAGTAGGCGTACGCCTAGTGAGTTTCGCTGTTCACTGGATAAAAGCCGAAATACATGAATTTATTCTTAAAAACTGGCGCATCGTTAAAGTTGCGACCACCAAAGCACAGCGTAAGTTGTTCTTTAACCTGCGCAGCGCTAAAAAGAAAATGGGTTGGATGAACGAATCAGAAGCGCAAACCATTGCTGATGATTTGGGCGTATCCCTAAGAGAAGTCAAAGAAATGGAAGGGCGACTCACCTCCCATGATACGGCTTTTGATAGCCCAGTTGCTGACGATGATGACACCGCGTACCAAGCGCCTGTTAACTACATCGAAGATCACAGCTTTGATCCGGCCGTAGCGGTTGAAAATGAAAATTATGAACAAGACAGTACGGCTCGCTTAAAAGAGGCCATGCTTGAGTTAGATGACCGCAGTAAAGACATTCTTATGCGTCGCTGGTTGCATGAAGACAAAGCCACTTTGCATGAGTTGGCTGCAGAATATGGTGTTTCAGCTGAGCGTATTCGCCAGTTAGAGAAAAACGCCATGAATAAGGTGAAAGGCTTAATTGAAGCAGACGCTTAATTAATACTATTCATTAAAAGGCCCGCTTAGTCGGGCCTTTTTTGTGCCTGCTTGATAGAGATTGTGTTCTGACTTTTGATCCTCTGTGCCGCCCGCTTTAAAACCGAAGTATCTAATTTATGTGCTTAAACCTTCATTGTTAAAGATTTTTTGCTGTCTAAGTGGTCAGTTTTAGCCGCGGGAATTGAGAATCAGTCTACAAATATTGAGTAAAATTTAACCATATCTAAGGTGTTTGTTGATCTAAAATAGCTCGCCTATATGATGTTGCTCATTACGATAGCAACTCAGATGTCAATATTAGAATGAATCACAATTCCCTCAAAACGGCGCTCATACTCTCGCTTAGCTGCTTTTTAATCGCGTGCGGAGGGTCATCTGGTAAATCGTCTGAACCCTCAGCGCCCGATAAAATAGACTGGAACGAGCCTGATAAAACAACCCAACCGACGCCATTAGAATTAGCTTTGGCGCAGGGTAAAGCCAGCTTAGTTGCCGATGGCGATGTCTTTCGCACTGGGGCGTTGGCGTTGATTCAACAAAAAAATCAAACGTATCATTCTGATATTCAACAACTACTCAATCTTAATAGCGACAACAGCGCGAAAGCAGATGGTTCTAGTTTGACCAGTATCGATTGGGATAACAGCCACGATGCTGCGCAACTTAGTGCTCAGTTTGGATTTAATACCCCTTTGTTATTTTCGAATGCGACACAAAATAATGATGATGAAGTGGTGCGTCAGCTTGCTGTGATTGGTAGCGAAAAATCCACTGAAGGCGTTGGTCGTTACTTAGTGATGGGCAGCAATCCAATGCGTACGATGAAACGTGAATTTGATATTAATGATCAAATGCAAACGTTAATGAATAACAGCATTAGCTGGTTGAGCCAAAGAACCGATTTTGATACTCGACCTTTAAACGTCGTTATTAGTCACCTTGATCAAAGTTATTATTTTCCAGATGACGTCGCCACACGAGAGTGGTTAGATGCACAATATTCTTTGCAGGTTCAATACAATGCACAGAACGTGTGTGACGGTGAACTGTTAGCGTCTTGTATTACGGCTGATACCGATGTGTTGATTATTTCACAGCAGGGTTTGTCGGATGCAACCAAAATACAAAATATGATTGATCAAGTTGATGCGGCTTTAAAAGCCAATATCGGTATTTTGTATATGCATTGGGATGGTAATTTAACTGATTTAGGCGCGGCATTGTTTAATCGTTTGCATATCAGTTATGTAGGCGATAACTATTGGAAAAAAGCAAAATTAAAAAATGCGAATCCATTAGACCGAGCATTTGATATAGCCCCAAATATCGCAGCAATACAAACGTTATTAACGACGCTGGGTAATAAAAGTATTAGTTTCGATTGGAGCCAATGTGATAAGGAAGATTGCACTAAGGTTGCAAACTACCAACAAGCATTTTTAGATGGTGTCGGTCATGTTCGAGCTAACTTAAGAAACTTAGAAGATAATCAAGTAAATATTTTTAGTAAAGAGAATGAAAATACAGAAAAATATCTACTAGAAAAGCACCTTGTATTGTTATCTGATTCTTTACGCCAGGGCGTGACGTATCCAATGGATAAAACCTCAACACCGGATATCGACTTTATATCTGCGATATATTCAGACTTTGCTAATTACATTACTCGCCCTATAAACCCTGTGCAAAAAGATTTGGGTAATTTTAGTCGCAGTGATTTTTCGAGTGCCCCACGAATTGAAAAAAATGTGGAGCTGCTTAGTAAAAAATACTTTAGAGCGGCTGGTGTCTATGCGATTCCCGGTGAAACCGTAAAAGTAACACGCCTTGATAATGAAGCATTAACGACAAAAATATACATTAGTAGCGTGCGAGACGAAGCCACTCATTGGTACGCAGAAAATGGTTACACACGTCCTCGTCATTTAAAAAGTGCCTATTTAGAAATTAAACCAGGAGAAAGCATTGAGTTTACATCATCAATAGGTGGGCCGATTCAAGTGAGTTTTTCGGCTAATGATTTAGTAACTAAATTTAAATTTGAAAATGTTGGGCAGCATCCTTATTGGGCAGGCAGCCAAGATGACGCACGCTTTTCAGCACAATTGAATGAAGGCTTTTTTGATTGGGCCGAAGTATCAACACCTGGTTTTGAAGTGCACTCGAAAGTCGATAAGATGCAAGATTCGATCACGGGTTGGAATAGCGCCGCAGAATTAGCGCAAGCAACAGAACGTTATATGCATAATTTCCCTCATGTACTGTCAGGCTTTCAAGGCCCTGGCATAGATAAGGTGGCAGAGATACATGACTTTGCAGACGATAATAACTTAACCGTACAAACGATTGATATTGTTAAACACATGAACGCAGACCAAGCCACATGTGGTTATGGTTGCTCGGGTAATCCGTATGATGCTTATTGGAGTTATTCGCCAACAGGCCATGGTGACGTGCATGAACTTGGTCATGGTTTAGAGAAGGGTCGTTTTCGTTTTACTGGCTGGGAAGGACACTCAACGACTAACCCTTATTCATATTTTACAAAATATAATTATTATTTAGATACAGGCAAAGAGCCCTCTTGTCAGAGTCTGCCGTTTAAAGCGCTATTTGATACTCTAAAAGCCAGTCAAACCCAAGCGGACCCTGTTGCGTACATGCAAGCACAAGGGCTAACAGGCTGGAGCCAAGGCGTTGCCATGACAATACAAATGATGATGGCAGGTCAAAACCAAGGCTCCCTCAATAACGGATGGTATCTATTGGCTCGACTGCATATTTTAGAGCGCGATTTTTACAATGCGACGCGCAGTGAAGAAAAATGGACGGCTATGAAAGCAAACTTAGGCTTTGCCAGCTATTCATATGCGGATGCTAAAGTCATCTCAAATAATGACTGGATGAACATTGCGACATCCGTTGCACTGCAAAAAGACATGCGAGCGTTTTTAGCCATGTGGGGCTTGCCCGCAAGTGATACTGCCAATAATCAGATTGCTGGCTTAAGCTTACCGGCCATGGCCAAAGTATTTTATGCAGCCGAAGGGTCAAATTTTTGTAAAGGCCTAGATAAAACCCCTGTTACGGTTAATTCAGCAATGGTTTGGCCTAGCGTGCCATAATTGGTTGATAACACATTCGATTTTATCGAATAAAATGACTGAATTGGCGTCTTTTATAGAGGCGCCAATCAGGCAACACTTCTTGTTCAATATCCCCTATTACGCTCGCTCTTTTTTGCCTTTCACATCCTCTGATACCTAACAGCCTTTACCATTGTTGCTTTAATAGGCAGGATTGGCTGAGTTTTTTATGCTATATATTGTCGGTTATCCTCATAAAATCGGCCGCCTCGTCATGATTACGTCTTTGTTTAACTCAAAAAATATTCTGATTCTTGCCGCTCTCATTGGTTTTTTGAGTGTGGCGATTGGTGCATTTGCCGCCCATGCCCTTAAAGGCTTATTGCCCAGTTATGCTCTGTTATGGGTGGATACTGGGGTCAAATACCAGATGCTACATGGCGGTGTACTGCTTATTTTGGGCTTTGCCCTTAAGCAATGGCCCTCTTGGGATGCAATTAAGTGGGCAGCCGCGAGTTTTCTGCTTGGTATCCTACTGTTTAGCGGCAGTTTATATATAATGGCGGCCACCCAGATTAAAGCCTTGGGCATGATCACTCCAATAGGAGGGCTTGCCTTATTAATTGGCTGGCTGTGTTTGCTGGTTGCGGCATTCAAACAGCCCGAATGAGAGCGCTATGACAGATAAGCACACGTTAGACACACAAACACCAAATTCAGATACACCTAGCGAAATCGAAAAAGATCAGCACGGTGCGCCCAAAGACGTGGCCTTTGCCAAACGCATTAAAAGCTTCGTCGTACGCGCTGGCCGTATGACCGAGCTGCAACGGGAAACCTATGCCCGCCACATGAGCGAAAAAGGCTTGAGCCTTGATATGGGCATGTTGGACTACGCTGCTGTGTTTGGTAACGATAACCCTGTGGTGTTAGAAATTGGTTTTGGCATGGGCAAAAGCCTTGTGGAAATGTGCCAAACGAATCCAAATTTGAATTACATCGGCATCGAAGTGCATACCCCTGGCGTGGCAAAATTGTTACGCGATGCAGAAGACTTTGGCGTTGAAAATTTGCGCGTATTTGAATGTGATGCCATTGAAGTATTAGAACAATGTATTGCAGATGGTTCGTTGCAAACCATGCAATTGTATTTTCCTGATCCTTGGCATAAAAAACGTCATAATAAGCGTCGTATTGTGCAGTCAAAATTTGCACAAGATATCCGTCAAAAATTAAAAGTGGGTGGTACTTTTCATATGGCAACCGATTGGGAACCGTATGCAGAACACATGCTTGAAGTGATGGAAGTGGCCGAAGGGTATGAAAATGCAGCGGGTAAGGGTAAGTACTTCCCAAGACCGGATTTTCGTCCGCTCACCAAATTTGAAAACCGTGGCGAAAAATTAGGTCATGGCGTATGGGATTTGATTTACACCCGTACGTAATAAACGTTTACAAGTAATACATTTAAGTTAGGAATACGACATGTCATTGAAAAAAGATAAAGAAAAAGTATTTGGCGGTGACTTCACTGAAGAAAGCATGCGCTTTTTTTTAGAAAGCAAAAGCTATGATGGTACCGATGTTGATTACATCAATATCTTAAAAGCATACCAACACATGACACCAGAAATTTTTGCAGAATTTATCACGTTCTTTAAAGACGAAGGTCATAACGTGAATGCAAAAAACATTGAAGGTGAAAGTGCATTAGCGGTAATTGCTTCTCATGAACCGGGTAAGCCGTATGCGGATGCTTTGAAGGCAGCAGGAGCGCTTTAAGCGATTACTTGCGTTTATATGTTAAAGGGAGCCGATGGCTCCCTTTTTTATTTTTGCAGTAATGAAATTAATTATTCAATCGGGCGCGGGGCACCCTCTTACAAATTGTAGGGGCGCTCAATTCTGTTTTAATTGGTTTGTACGAGGGTGCCCCGCGCCCGAAAAATAAAAAATTGCTAATTACTTACAAAAACTGTTCAAGCAGTTCATTTAAAAACAACTGACCTTTTTCAGTGGTTTTGAGTTTATCACCTGCCTCTAGCAACCCTTTGTTAACCAGCGCTTCAACATGAGTGTCTATATTGTCATAAGCCACGCCTGTTCGTTCACTGAAAAGCGTTTTATCAACACCATGAAACAGTCGTAAACCGTTCATTAAAAACTCTAAATCACGATCGTCTACTTCAATGTTGTCTTGCACGACTAAAAAGCGTTTAGCGAGATTTAAATAATCTTTGGGTAAGCGGGTTTTTGCGGTGCGGTAAATTTTACTTTGTGTAATGTCATCGTGAGGGATGGTGAGCTTGCCATGGGCGCCCGCGCCAATGCCAAGGTAATCACCGAATTGCCAATAGTTTAAATTATGTTTTGCCTGTTTACCTTTCTGTGCATAGGCTGAAATTTCGTATTGATCAAAACCATTTTGCGCCAGTAGAGTTTGTCCTGCTTCTTGTATAGCCCATAAGGTTTCATCTTGAGGTAAAACAGGTGGGCGTTTAAAGAATTCGGTATTGGGTTCAATGGTCAGTTGATACCAACTTAAATGCGTGGGCCCAAGGTCGATCCCCTGTTGTAAATCAGCAAGGGCGTGCTCGAGTGTTTGATCCGGTAACCCATGCATGAAGTCTAAATTAAAATTATCGAAGCCAGCCGCCTTGGCCATGTTGACGGCGTTGATAGCCTCTTGACCTGAGTGTATGCGCCCTAAATGTTTTAGCTGATGGTCTTGAAAACTTTGTATACCGATCGATAAACGATTAATGCCAAGTTCGCGGTACCCTTTAAATTTATCAGCTTCAAAAGTACCAGGGTTTGCTTCCATGGTGATTTCAATATCATCCATAAAAACGAAGCGTTGTTTTAAGCCAGTAAACAATTGCTCAAAAGCAGCAACACTTAATAATGATGGCGTACCACCGCCGATAAAAATACTGTGCAGCGGACGTTCTTTAATGCCTTGGTCTTTCAACCAAGCAAGGTCTGTGTCTAAATCATCAAGCAGTGCTCTTACATAATCTTTTTCAGGTAATGTGCTGTCGGCTTTGTGACTGTTGAAATCACAATACGGGCATTTACGCACACACCAAGGCACATGAATATAAAGTGATAGTGGCGGCAGCTGTAAGGTACTCATGATAAGCGGCGCATCATAAACGGAAAATGCTTTTTAATTGCTGGATAGCTTTACCGCGATGGCTAATTTTGTTTTTTTCTTCTTTTGTAAGTTGAGCCGATGTGCAGTTAAGTGTTTCTACAAAGAATAACGGGTCATAACCAAACCCCCCTTCACCGTCTAATTCTGTTTTAATGCGACCTTCCCAAGCACCTTGGCAAATAAGAGGATTAGGGTCTTTAGCGTGGCGAACAAATGCCAGCACACAATGAAAACGAGCGTTGCGGTTTTCAGGCTGCACGCCTTTTAGTGCGGTTAATAACTTTTGATTGTTTTTTTCATCGCTAGCAGGCCCAGTTTCTCCGTCCATAATGCTATAACGAGCACTATAAATCCCAGGGGCGCCATCTAATGCATCCACCTCTAAACCACTGTCGTCAGCAAGGGCGGGTAAGCCCGTGGCCAAGCTGGCATGACGGGCTTTCAATATGGCATTTTCAATGAAGCTTAAACCGGTTTCATCTGCATCAGTGACGTTAAATTCATTTTGTGCAATGAGCTCAACGTCAAAGCCTTCTAATGCATTTTGCAGTTCGGCTAATTTGCCTTTGTTGCCACTGGCGAGAACAATTTGTTGCTTAGACATAATCAATTTCGATCTGTAAATAAAAGAAAAGCCGCTCAAAGAGCGGCCAAACAATGTGTTAAAAATGTTCGATTATTCGCCGCGATAAAAGCGTTGAGAAAACTTAACATCGTAGGCGCGTGTATTGCCATCCGGTGTGACTTTTAAATGGAAGCGATACATATCTTCGTCATAAAAATCAAAGGTGCTGTAGAAATATAAGGCACTGGTTTCTTGTACTCGTGTGAAGGTAAGCTCTTGTGTTTGGCCGATTAGGTTAGACATGGTGCCTTCAATTTTTGCATTCCATGCTACAGGCAATGGGCCTTGGCCTTTTTTAAGTACGCTTATATTTAGAAAGCCAATATTACGGCTACGTGTAATGCCGTAAAGTTTTGCTACGTCCTTGTCTAGTTCGCTACTGGTTAAGCCAATAAAGTGCACTTCGTATTCACCAAAAACTTGCTTTTGTTCGCTTTGGTTATCGGCAAAGCTTAGGCTTGTCATTAATAATAAACAGCTTGCTATGAATAAACGCATTTCTTACTCCTAACGGGTTACACGATACATGGCGACTTCACCTAATAGGTTAGGCCATAAACGGGTTGATAGCGATTCTTTGTGGCGACTGTCTACTACGGTACGATCAAGGATCGTGAGGTTTTTGTCACGACACAGGTTTTCAAAGTCGTGGAATGTACACATGTGAATATTCGGCGTGTCATACCAATAGTAATGCAAGGTTTTTGACATAGGCATTGCACCTTTTGTCATTAGGTAAAAACGCGTGCGCCAGTAACCAAAGTTAGGAAACGTGATGATGGCTTCTTTACCCACACGGAGCATGTCGTCTAATAGTACATCGGGGCGACGCACCGCTTGCAGTGCTTGAGTCATGATAACCGAATCGACAGCGCCATCTTTAAAATGCTTTAAGCCATGGTTTAAATCGTGCTCAATCACGTTTAACCCTTTTGTTACACAACTAACAATGGACTCTGGGTTGATTTCTAAACCATATCCTTTGCATTGTTTTTCGGCTTTTAAATAACACAGCAAGTCACCGTGTCCGCAGCCCAAATCTAAGACTTGGCTGTTAGGCTTAATCCAATCTTGAATGATATTTAAATCACTGCGCAGCTCGGTGTTGTTTTGAGTGCTCATAGCGCCAGCTCCTTAGCAATGCGCTCCATATAAGCATTGAATAATGCAACATATCTTGGAATCGGAATTAAAAAAGCATCATGGCCTTTTTCTGATTCGATGCGTGCATAGGTGACGTCTTTATCGGATTCGATTAAGGCATCAACAATTTCTTCGCTGCGCTCCGGACTAAAGCGCCAGTCCGTGGTAAAGCTCACGACCAAGAATTTGCACTGCGCATGACTTAAACAGGTGGCTAAATCATTTTCGTAATACTGTGACGGGTCAAAATAATCCAACGCTTTGGTCATTAACAAATACGTATTGGCATCAAACGTAGTGGAGAATTTTTCACCTTGGTAATGCAAATAACTTTCGACTTCAAATTCAGGTGAGTAGTCGTAACGGACTTCAGTATCTTTCATGTCACGGCCAAATTTTTCACCCATGGCGTCGTCACTTAAATACGTTAGGTGCGCCAACATGCGTGCCTGCATTAAACCCGCTTTTGGTATGGTGTCATGTTTTAAGTAATGCCCGTCATGAAATTCAGGGTCACTCATAATGGCGTTACGAGCCACCTCGTTAAACGCAATATTTTGTGCGGATAACTTAGGTGCTGATGCAATTACAACACTGCAGTGCAAACGCTCAGGGTACTGAATAGCCCAACGTAACGCTTGCATACCGCCAAGACTGCCACCAATAATGGCGGCAAATTTTTCAATGCCAAGGCGATCAGCTAGACGTGCTTGGCTTTCAACCCAATCACGCACACGCACCATCGGGAAATCGCTGCCATAAGGTGCATTTGTTTCAGGGTTGAGCGATGTCGGCCCGGTACTGCCGTGACAGCCACCTAGGTTATTAAGCGCAATTACAAAAAACGTATTGGTGTCGATGGCTTTGCCTGGCCCAATGCAGCTGTCCCACCAGCCGGGCTTTTTATCGGCAGCACTGTGATAGCCAGCAGCATGATGATTACCGCTTAGTGCATGACAAATTAACACCGCATTGGTTTTATCTGCGTTTAATTGGCCATAGGTTTCATAGATGAGTTCGTAGCGTTCAAGAACTTTACCGCTGCGTAATTCTAGTGGTTGATTAAAGGTGGCAATTTGAGGCGTGACTACGCCAACTGAATTGGCAGGTATTTCTTGCGGCATTCAATTGGTCCTGACATGAAGTAAAGAGAAATTCTGGGAGGCGCAGTGTACGTCACTGCGCATGAAAAATCCGCTATAAACTTGCTTATAAACCGATAATAAAACCCGGTGCACTAGTTTGACGAGCGAATGAAATCAGTAATATTTCAAAAACATTGATGCTTAAAAATAAAACGATTGGGCTAATATCAAAGCCACCCATATCCGGTAGTATTTTACGAATAGGCGCCATGACAGGTTCTAAAATTTGACGTAATAGCATTAAGGCAGGATTAGCACTTTGTGGCGCTAACCAACTGGAAATAACCATAATGAGCAAACCCCAAAAATAGAGTTTAAGAAATAGCCCACCCGTGCCTAATAGTGCCCACACGGCAATGCTCACTAATGGCAAGCCATAACCTGCAATTAATAAGCTCAATGAAATAGCCACTATTTGCACGGCAATAAGCAATACAATGGCAGCCCAATCAAAACCGGCAAAGCCGGGTACCACTTTGCGCAGAGGAATAATCAAAGGGTTGGTTGCTTTTACTACAAATTGGCTAATCGGGTTATAAAAATCGGCTTTTGCAGCTTGTAATAAAAAGCGTAACAAAACCACAAATAAGAAAAACCCTGCCGCGGCATTGACCAGTAATAAACCAATTTGCGCTGGCGCTGATTCCATTTGATACTCCTTTTTTTATTCGGTTATTGTGCTAAAGCAGCTTGCTGAATTTGAGTTAATTCGGCAATACCTTTTTTAGCAAGGTCTAACATTGCGTTTAATTCATTCGGCTGGAACGGCTCGCCTTCAGCTGTGCCTTGAATCTCAATGAAACCGCCATTGTCAGCCATCACAACATTAAGATCGGTTTCGGCATTGCTGTCTTCAGCATAATCTAAGTCTAGTACGGCTTCACCATTGTAAACACCCACAGAAACAGCGCCAATCATGTACTTCATTGGGTTCTTTTTAAGCTGTCCGTTTTCAATCATGTGATTGATCGCATCCACCAAGGCAACACACGCACCTGTAATAGACGCAGTACGGGTACCGCCGTCAGCTTGAATGACATCGCAATCAATGGTGATGCTGTTTTCGCCAAGGGCTTCAAGGTCAATGGCGGCACGTAAAGAGCGACCAATTAAACGGCTGATCTCAACGGTACGGCCTGCTTGTTTGCCTTTTGCTGCTTCACGCATCATACGTGAGCCAGTTGAGCGTGGGAGCATACCGTATTCTGCGGTTACCCAACCTTGGCCTTGGCCACGTAAAAAACTCGGTACGCGAGTTTCGACGCTGGCAGTACAAATGACTTTTGTATCACCAAATTCTACCAATACCGAGCCTTCTGCATGCTTGGTGAAGTTACGGGTGATTTTCACTTCGCGCAATTGATCGAGGGAGCGTCCGCTTGGTCTCATGGTGTTCTCTATTTAGGTAAATTTGAGGCCATTATACTGGCCTTAGCCATAAGGCCAAGGCGCATTTAGCTTTGTTTGCGCTTTAATGCACTTGTAATGATAGTAAATTAGGTCGTCGCAGCAATGACAGGTAAAATTACTCACAAACATGAAATTATAAACCAATAGGAATGAGCCATGCACAGCATGACCGCGTTTGCGCGTACTGATTTGCAAACCGATACCGGTAGCTTTACTTGGGAGATTCGCTCAGTTAATTCACGCTACTTAGAATTGCATTTTCGCTTGCCCGATACCTTGCGCGCGGTTGAAGCCCAAGTGCGTGAAGTGCTGCGTCAGAAACTGAGCCGAGGCAAGGTGGAGTGCAGTTTGAAATTCTCTGCGCAAGCGGGCTCACAAGGCATGAATGTAAATGAAGCCTTGGTTAACCAATTGAATGATGCGGCTGATCATGTACACAGCTTAATTGGCCCAGGTAACGCACTAGATGCACTGGAGATTTTAAAGTGGCCCGGTGTTTTGATGCAGCCTGCGCTGGATAACCAAGCCATAGAGCAAGATGCCATGAAAGCGTTTGACGCGGCACTGAATCAATTGATCGACATGCGCGAGCGTGAAGGCGCCGCGCTTGCTCAATTTATAGATCAGCGTATTGCCGGTATTAGTGAGCAAGTTGAAAAAGTAAAAACGTTGTTGCCACAAATATTAACGGCACAACGTGAAGCCTTGTTGAATAAATTGACGGACTTAAAGTTGCAGGTCGAGCCGGATCGATTTGAGCAAGAAATGGTCATTGTGCTGCAAAAAGCCGATGTAGACGAAGAGTTAGATCGACTAGAGGCTCACCTAGAGGAAGTCGCCCGTATTCTTAAGCAGCAGGGTGCGGTTGGGCGTCGTTTAGACTTTATGATGCAAGAGCTTAATCGCGAGGCCAATACCTTGTCGTCTAAATCAATATCCCATTTGACGACCCAAATTGCAGTAGAGCTTAAAGTGCTGATCGAGCAAATGCGCGAGCAAGTACAGAATATTGAGTAAACCTAAGCCACATCATCAGCAGCAAATCTTGTTTGATGCTGATGGATTTTGCCAAGGGTAAAACCTTGCTATCATTAACCCATTATTCTTGTATTTTTTAAGCGGTAGAGATCCCATTATGACAGTTGGAACCTTATACATCGTGAGTGCCGCATCAGGCACAGGTAAAACCAGTTTGTTAAATGTATTGCTACAGCAAACTTCAAATATCGCGGTTTCTGTAAGCCATACCACACGTGCCAAGCGTGAAGGTGAAGAAAACGGCACGCATTACCACTTTGTTGAAAAGACCGAGTTTGAATCGCTTATTAATCATGGCGACTTCTTAGAGCATGCTCAGGTATTTGGTAATTACTACGGCACGAGCCAAAGTGCAGTTCAACAGCAGCTCGATACGGGCATCGACGTAATTCTTGAGATTGACTGGCAAGGTGCGCAGCAAGTGCGCCGCTTAATGCCCAATGCCGTGAGCATCTTTATTTTACCGCCTTCGCGCCAAGCCTTGCTTGAGCGTTTGACGGGTCGTGGACAAGACAGCGAAGAGATTATTACAGGTCGAATGAATGAAGCGGTGAGTGAGATGAGTCACTTCCATGAGTACGATTATGTGGTGATTAACGATAATTTCGAAGTGGCCTTGGGCGAGCTCAAGTCGATCTTTCAAACCGAACGCTTACGTATTGGCAACCAAAGTGAGCGTCATAAAGAGATGATCACTAACTTATTAAGCTAATAGCCTATCAAACAGCGCTAATAGTGAAATGAATACCCCTTGATAGAGTTAAACAATTGGCGTAAACCAGCGGCTTTTTGTAAACTAACCCATCAAACTTTGTAAACGGCAGTTCGCTGCCCCATAGATAGAGACTAAATCATGGCTCGCGTAACCGTAGAAGATTGCTTAAACAGCGTAGATAACCGTTTTGAACTTGTAATGCTGGCTAGCAAGCGTGCTCGTCAAATCTCTATGCAGGGCGCAGAGCCATTAGTTGCACCAGAGAACGACAAAGTAACGGTTATTGCTTTACGTGAAATTGCAGAAGGCAAAATCACTCAAGCATCAATGGCTGCTGCTGAAGCTGCTGCACTAGCTGCTGAGCAAGAGTAAGCATGAAAGCATCCTTACTTTGCCAGCAAGCATTAGGAGGTAAAGGGTGCCAACAATAGATGCATTAGCCGAGCGCTTAAGCAGCTATCTAGAACCCGAGCAAATCAATCAGGTTTGCCGGGCATATTATTACGCCGAACAGGCCCACGAAGGTCAGTATCGTCGTAGTGGTGATCCTTATATTGTGCACCCGCTGGCGGTGGCCAATATCCTTTCTGAAATGCACATGGACCCCCAAAGCCTAATGGCTGCCATGCTGCATGACGTCATCGAAGATACCGCCGTCCCCAAAGAAGCGTTAGTGGGTCAATTTGGCGAAACCGTCTCTGAGCTTGTTGACGGCGTGAGCAAGCTGACACACATTAAGTTTGAAAGTCAAGAAGAGAAACAAGCGGGTAATTTCCAAAAAATGGCCATGGCCATGGCCCGTGATATACGTGTGATCTTGGTAAAACTGGCTGATCGCTTACACAACATGCGTACGCTCGATTCTATGCCGCCTGAAAAGAAGCGTCGTATTGCTCGTGAAACCCTCGAAATTTATGCTCCAATTGCTAACCGTCTGGGCATTAGTAACATTCGTATCGAGCTAGAAGATTTATGCTTCAACGCTAAGCACCCAATGCGCAGCAACATGATCCGCAAAGCGGTGAAAGCCGCGCGCGGGAACCGCAGTGAGCTGGTGGATAAAATCAGCAAAGCCATCAAAAAGCGATTAAAAGAAGAAGGGCTCGATGCCCGAGTCATTGGCCGCGAAAAACACCTTTACTCTATTTACCGCAAAATGAAGGAACAGAAAAAGTCCTTCAAACAAATTATGGATGTGTATGGTTTCCGCCTAATTGTGGATAACGTAGACAGCTGTTATCGCGCTTTAGGTTTTATACACAACCAGTACAAGCCGGTACCGGGTCGTTTTAAAGACTATATTGCCATTCCAAAATCTAACGGCTATCAATCGCTGCATACCTCAGTTGTGGGCTTGGGTGGCGTGCATATTGAAATTCAAATTCGTACAGAAGAAATGGAAGCCATGGCCCATAACGGCATTGCGGCTCACTGGCTATACAAAGATGACGAAGACGAAACCGAAAGCAAGGGTAACAAACGCGCACGCCAGTGGGTGCAGGGTTTATTAGAACTGCAACAGCGTGCGGGTAACCCGCAAGAATTTATTGAAAGTGTGAAAGTGGATTTATTCCCAGATGATATTTACATCTTCACACCTAAAGGGCGTATTGTTGAAATGCCCAAAGAAAGCACGGTGGTTGATTTTGCTTATAGCGTGCATACCGACGTTGGTAATAGTTGTGTCGGTTGCCGAATTGATCATCAACTTGCGCCACTCAGTACTAAATTAGTGAGTGGCCAAAGTGTTGAAATTATTACGGCGCCTGGCGCATCGCCAAACCCTTCTTGGCTGAATTTTGTCGTGACCTCAAAAGCGCGCAGTAACATTCGTCATTATTTGAAAAACCAAAAACAAGATGAGTCGGTTTCGTTGGGTCGCCGTTTATTGGCCAGCGCAGTTAGCATGTTCCATTTAAACCTTGATGAAATTGATGCTATACATCTAGAGCACTTATTAAAAGAATTTAACGTTAAGCAGCTCGACACCTTATTGGAAGAAATCGGTTTAGGCTCGCGTGCCCCTCAAGCCATTGCGCGTCGTTTAGCTGTATTCGTGCTAGGCCAAGAAGATGGCGTTAGCTCGATTAGCAGTGAAGGTGTATTCAGTATCAACGGCAAAGAAGGTGGCGTGGTTAGCTATGCTAAATGCTGTAGCCCTATTCCTGGTGACCAAATTGTTGGTTATTCAAGCTCTGGTCGTGGTTTGGTTGTGCATACCAATACGTGTAAAAACATGCTGGACCTCATTGACCAAACCGATAAGTGTTTACCATTAATTTGGGATGATAAAATAAAAGAAGATTTCTCGGTCACTTTACGAGCGTGGGTTGAAAACGGCCGAGGCTTAGTGGCACAGTTAGCTTTTGCGGTTACCGAAGCAGACGGAAACCTAGAGCAGATTAGTGTTGAAGATAAAGACGCTCGCTTGAGTGTTATGAGTTTACGCATCGGTGTTCATGGGCGTAAACACTTAGCGGATGTCATGCGTAAACTGCGTAAGAATAAATTGGTTAATAAGATTACCCGTCTTAAAAATGCTGGCTAGATAATTAAAGTAAGCTGAGTTGCTGTAAAAATTAAGCCCATATGTGTTTTCACATGTGGGTTTTTGCTAACTAAACGAAACATATTCAAATAAAAAATAAACAAATATTGTTAGGAGTTAACATGAAAGAAATTATCAATACCGATAAAGCCCCACAAGCAATAGGCACTTACTCACAAGCAGTGAAAGTGGGTAAAACGGTTTACCTTTCTGGTCAGATCCCATTAGTACCTGAAACGATGGAAATGATTGAAGGCACGTTTGAAGATAACGTGCGCCGTGTGTTTGATAACTTAATCGCTGTGTGTGAAGCGGCAGGCGGTTCACTACAAGACATTGCAAAACTAAACATCTTCTTAACCGACCTCGGTAACTTCGCTAAAGTAAACGCGATTATGGCGGAATATTTTGAGCAACCATATCCTGCTCGCGCAGCGGTTCAAATTTCTGCATTACCAAAAGATGCTGAAGTAGAAATGGATGGTGTGTTAGAGCTGCCTTGATTTAGATGGGTGAGATGTTGGATGTGAGCCGTTAGATGATCTGAAGACATCATTACAGTAGTACGAGGTTGCCCCGCGACCGATTGAAGCCCTTGTGAATTTAACCATAAGGGCTTTCTTTACTTGGAGTAATATAGTGTGAGTGGCTATTTTAAATTTTGAAAAGCGTAACTCATCACTGAAATTTAATTGATTGGTTACGATATTCACATTTCTCGTTTCTAGCCTATTCTATGTTGCTGTCCCACGACTGAATAAAACCTATTAAAAGAGAAAATCTTTGATTCATAATTTTATTATAAATTTATCGGCGCATCGAATTGACGTGTTGATGTTAGGAGAATTTTTTCATCTGTGTCTTTGATTGTCACCAAAACGATGCTAAATCGACGTAGCTAAAGCATTTGATATGCTTGCTCTTAAGGGAATAAGAATATAAAAACAGAGAAATTTGGCAAGGCGAAAGTGGTAAAATCATTGAATATGATAAAATTTTATTTCCTGATCTGAAGGGAAGCAATAGATGAGTAGAGAAGATAGAAATATTAAATAAATTATTACATCCATAGAAAATGACTTGCATAGTTTTCTTTATGAAGCTGTAACAGCTTCATACTTGGAACGTAAAAATTGGAAAATAGCATTTTTACCATATAGAAATTCATATGAAGTAGATATGGATATGACTAAATCAATATTATGCCTATATGGAAAGAGAATAATTACTATAAAATATATGGATTATAAAAATAAAAAATTGATCGGTAGTGAAATTTTAGATTTTGAATTAATTAACTTGGATGTATATGATATTAAAAAAGAGTATGAACTTAATACTTTTATTATGACTAATGCTGAAGTTGATTTTATAGTTATATATGGACCATTTGATTACACTTGCATTAGCGGGTCTGAAGAATTTGTAAAGGCGCTTGTTAGTAAAGAGATGCAAGATGACTTTTATGAAGAAATTAAAAGTTACGTGTCGGTAAGTAATAAAGAAAATAGTTTGCGTATGTATTACCTTCATCAGAAGAAAGGGTTGCTTGTATATAGTTAATATTCATAATTTAAAATAGCCAAGTAGGTCGGGCACTGCCCGACGCAAGCAGTTGCTGGTGGGCAGTGCCCACCCTACAGATTAACGCAGTGTTAATTTCTCTGTAGCACGCTTCGCCGCTGCACGCACTTGATTCGGCGCAGTCCCCCCTAAATGATCACGAGCAGAAACCGAACCTTCAAGAGTTAGCACGTCGAATACGTCGTCAGTAATCATGCCGCCAAACTGTTGCAGCTCTTCTAATGACATCTCACCTAAACCTTTATCTGTTTTAGCATCATAACCCAATGAGTCGCACAACCTTGTGAGAGCTGCGGAAGGTAATGTCTTTGCGTACGAGGTGCAAGTAGGTCGGGCATTGCCCGACGCAAGCAGTTGCAGGTGGGCAGTGCCCACCCTACAGATTAACGTAGTGTTAATTTCTCTGTAGCACGCTTAGCCGCAGCACGCACTTGATTTGGCGCGGTACCCCCTAAATGATCACGAGCAGAAACCGAACCTTCAAGTGTTAGCACGTCGAATACGTCGTCAGTAATCATGTCGCCAAACTGTTGCAGCTCTTCTAATGACATTTCACCTAAGTCTTTACCAGTTTTAACACCGTAACCCACTGCGCTGCCTACGATTTCGTGAGAGTCACGGAAAGCGACGCCTTTACGTACAAGGTAGTCGGCTAAATCCGTAGCGGTTGAGAAACCACGAAGGGCCGCTTCACGCATGACGTCTTTTTTCGATACCACAAACGGCATCATGTCAGCGAAAGCACGTAAACTGCCACCCACGTTATCGATAGTGTCGAACAGTGGCTCTTTGTCTTCTTGGTTATCTTTGTTGTACGCCAATGGCTGAGACTTCATTAGGGTTAATAAACCCATTAGGTGACCAAAGATGCGACCTGCTTTACCCCGTACTAATTCAGGTACGTCTGGGTTTTTCTTTTGCGGCATGATGGATGAGCCCGTGCAAAAGCGGTCAGGTAAATCAATGAAGTTAAATTGTGCGCTGGCCCAAAGTACTAGCTCTTCGCTGAAACGGCTTAGGTGCATCATGATGGTGGCGCAGGCGGCGGTGAATTCGATGGCGAAGTCACGGTCCGATACGCTGTCCAGGCTGTTTTCAGTTGGTGCATCAAAACCCAGTAGTTCAGCCGTCATGTGACGGTCGATTGGGTAGGTAGTACCCGCAAGGGCGGCTGCGCCCAATGGCATCACGTTAGTACGTTTACGGCAATCTTGTAGGCGGGCAAAGTCGCGCTCTAGCATTTCGTTCCAAGCTAATAAGTGATGACCAAAGGTCACTGGCTGTGCGGTTTGTAAGTGGGTGAAGCCAGGCATGATGGTGTCAGCTTCTTTTGTGGCCAGCTCAATCAAACCCGTTTGTAGACGAGTGATTTCGGCGCTCATGTGGTCGATTTCGTCACGTAGGTATAAACGAATATCGGTGGCCACTTGGTCGTTACGAGAACGGCCTGTGTGTAACTTTTTACCCGTAATACCAATTTTAGCGGTCAGTGCGGCTTCGATGTTCATGTGCACATCTTCAAGAGCGATGCTCCATTCAAAGTTGCCGGCTTCAATGTCAGCTTTGATCTCACCTAGACCTTTGATGATGTCATCACGTTCAGCGTCCGTTAATACGCCAACCTTTGCTAACATGGTAGCGTGGGCGATTGAGCCTTGGATATCTTGGGCGTACATGCGCTGATCAAATTCAACGGATGCAGTAAAGCGTTGTACAAAGGCGTCAGTGGCTTCAGAAAAGCGGCCACCCCATGCGGAGTTAGTTTGCTGGCTCATAATATTCTCACTGTTACTCAGACAAGCTGAGGGCGACTAAACGGGTAAAAATTGGGCGTATTATACAGGATATGCTGTTGATCGGCACATAGCATAGTGGTCAGGGTGCCACTTATCCGTAAATCTGGCCTTTCAGGCTGAATACGCTTGAGCCTAAGCCTTGATTGGGACAGACTTTGGTCATAATAAAAAGGATTCGCAGTGGCCTCACCTAAACAACGCATTGATGCAAAAGAGCTGATCCCCGACTTATGCCAAGTACGGGCCGTATTATGGTTGATTCTATTTAGCTCAAGCCTTGGTGATTGTGTTGATTTTGTTATCCAGCGGCGCACAGCATTTCAGCTGGGAGCAATTTGGTTTGTTGTCGTTTTATGTGCAATGGGTGGTTTTGGTCAGCGCCGCGTGTTTGTGTCGTTTACGTTTATATATACCTGCCTTAAGTTTAAACCAGCTAACCGCCATGAGTTTTATCTTGATTCAGGCGGTGAATTTACTTATCAGCTTGATCACCTTATACGGCATGAACGAGTTGTTACTTGAGAGTTATAGTTGGGATTGGCTGATACGCAATCAATTAATTAGTGCGATTTTGGCGGCTTTGCTACTGCATTATTTTTATATTCAGATGCAAGGCCGTTTACATGCCCGCAGTGAGTTGCAATCGCGGATGCAAGCGTTACAAAGTCGCATTCGTCCTCATTTTTTATTTAATAGCATGAATATTATTGCCAGTTTAATTCATGTTAATCCAGATAAAGCCGAGCAAGCGGTAGAGGATTTAAGTGAGTTATTTCGTGCAAGCTTAAAAATGGCGGGCACTGAAACCACACTAGAGCAAGAAATTGATCTGTGTAAAAAATACATTAACATCGAACAGTTAAGGCTGGGGAAACGTTTAAACGTTAGGTGGCAAGTAGAGGCACCTGAGCAAATCAGCATTCCATTATTAACCCTACAGCCGCTTATTGAAAATGCTATTTACCATGGCATAGCCCCTAGCGAAAAAGGGGGCGTCGTTTTTATCAATATACAGATGCAACAGTCACGCTTGCACATTAAAGTGAGCAATCCCGTTTGTATGACGATACATCAGCGTCATGAAAGCGGTAATCAAATGGCGTTAGAGAATATTCTGCATCGCTTACAAGCCCTATATGGTCATGATGCGAGCAGTACCACAGAACAAGATGAAGAAACGTTTACTATTCATCTTCAATATGAACCCAGTGCGCACAATGAATCATGAATATACTAATTGTTGATGACGAAGAACTCGCCCGCAGCCGTTTGCAGCGTTTTATTGAAACGGCGCAGCTAGGTACTGTTATTGCCACGGCGAGCAATGGGGTGCAAGCGATTGAATTTGTCGAAAAATATGTACCTGACGTAGTATTGATGGATATTCAAATGCCGACCATGGACGGCTTAGAAGCTGCTCGTCATTTAGCGCAATTAGAAACGCCACCCGCGATTATTTTTTGTACGGCGTATGATGAATATGCAATCGAAGCATTTAACGTGCAAGCCGTTGGCTATTTGCTAAAGCCCGTACGTAAAGATGAATTAAAAGCAGCGTTTTCACGATTAGATAAAATTAATAAGGCCCAGTCGATTTCGTTAAATAAAGATGCATTCCGCACTCACATTAGCGCTAAGACACATCAAGGGTTAGAGTTAGTGGCGGTTGAAAATATTATATTATTTCGCGCTGAGCAAAAATATATCTCTGTAATTCATAAAGCGGGTGAAGTATTAATTGATGAGCCACTAAAAGAATTAGAAGAGGAATTCACAGATAAGTTTATTCGTGTACACCGTAATTCATTGGTGCGTAAGACAAGTATAAATGGACTAGAGAAGTGTGAGGATGGGAGTTTTGCTTTGCGTTTACAAGGTTGTCAGGAATTAGTACCTGTTTCACGTCGGCATGTAGCAGAAGTCAGAAAGTTAATTAAGTTGTTGTAAACACTAAATCTGATTTCATATAAAAAGGCGAGCACTTGGCTCGCCTTTTTTGTGGTTAAGGTTTATTAAAGTCTTACTTCAATACCTTGCGCTTGCATATGCTCTTTGGCTTCTTGCACGGTGTGCTCACCAAAGTGGAAAATGCTAGCGGCCAATACTGCATCGGCTTTACCTTCCGTCACGCCATCTGCAAGGTGCTGTAAGTTGCCCACACCGCCTGATGCAATAACAGGAACATTTACCGCTTCTGAAACTGCACGAGTTAACTCAATATCAAAACCGGTTTTAACGCCGTCTTGGTCCATTGATGTTAATAATACTTCACCAGCGCCAAAGGTGGTCATTTTTACCGCCCATTCGATTGCGTCAATGCCCGTTGGTTTACGACCGCCATGGGTAAAAATTTCCCATTTATTTTCTTCGCCGTCTTGGCTGACTTTTTTGGCATCAATGGCAATAACAATGCATTGGCTGCCAAATTTTTCAGCCGCTTCGCGGACGAACTCAGGGTTGGTGATGGCGGCGCTGTTGATTGAAACTTTATCAGCACCGGCATTAAGCATGTTGCGGATGTCTTCAATGGCGCGAATACCACCGCCAACCGTTAACGGAATGAAAACTTGTTCAGCAATAGCTTGTACCATGTGAATGGTTGTATCACGGCCTTCGTGAGAAGCCGTTATGTCTAGAAAAGTGATTTCGTCTGCCCCCTGTTCGTCGTAGCGTTTTGCCACTTCAACAGGGTCACCAGCGTCGCGAATGTCAACAAACTGTACGCCCTTAACAACACGACCGCCTTCGACATCTAAACAAGGTATGATTCTTTTCGCTAATCCCATGATGCATCTTTTCCCGCTTATTGGGGCTTGTCTAAACGCCGCGCAATACAGCTATTGTATTCAATAATTTATTTTCAAATGTAGGTCAGGCATTGCCTGACATAACTCGTTGACGGTGGGCAGTGCCCACCCTACAAAATATTCAGTTACGTAGGATGGGTTAGCGAGGTACGAGCGTAACCCATCAAGTTTAAAGCTTATATTTTCGATGGGTTATGAGTAGGCCATTGGTTACAAAAAAACGGTTGCTTTGGGATTGGCGTTCGAAAATTTTAGTGCGTCTCCCGTCTCCCGTCTCCCGTCTCCCGTCTCCCGTCTCCCGTCTCCCGTCTCCCGTCTCCCGCTTAAGCCTGCCCATCCCAATTCAAAAAGTTTTCTAACAACTGCAAACCAGCTGTGTGGCTTTTCTCTGGGTGAAACTGAACCGCAAATACATTGTCTTGGCCGATGGCGGCAACAAAGTCTTTGCCGTAGTGGCCGCGCCCTTGTATGTGGGCTTCGTTTTCTGCGGTCACAAAATAACTGTGCACAAAATAAAAACGGCTGTTGTCTTCGATGTTGTGCCACATTGGGTGTGCAACTTGCGAAACTTGATTCCAACCCATGTGTGGCACTTTTAATTTTTCGCCTGTTTGCGTGCCTTGGGTTTCAATTAAATCATTGCCAAAAAACTGCACCTTACCAGGGAAGTATTTTAAGCATTCAACGCCGCCGTTTTCTTCACTGTGATGCATCATGGCTTGCATGCCGACACAGATGCCTAAAAGCGGTTTGGTTTTTGCGACTTCGGCGACCACTTGGTCAACACCTAAACGCAGAATTTCGGCCATGCAATCGCGCATGGCGCCTACGCCAGGTAGTACAACATGATCGGCTTTTAAAATGGTTTCTGGATCGGATGTAACGATGACAGTTGTATCGTTGCCAGCGTGCTCCAATGCTTTGGAAGCGCTGTGGAGGTTGCCCATGCCATAATCAATGACTGCACAAATTTTACTTTTCATAGTCAAGCCTATTACGCTTGCCAATACAGTGCTAAAAACTCTTCAGAATTTTTGTTTTGTTTTGGCGTCGCTCACTATGGCTTAGTGAGCGAGAATATTAATAAACGCTTATTAATTGGGAGTGTTGGAATACAACAAAGGCGTTATGGCGTCTCCCATCTAGCGTCTCCCGTCTTTAAAGAGAACCTTTAGTCGAAGGAATCATACCTTCCATTCTTAGGTCTACTTCCATAGCCATACGCAGGGCACGACCAAATGCTTTGAAAACGGTTTCAATTTGGTGATGGGCGTTGTGGCCTTTTAGGTTGTCGATGTGCAACGTCACGCCAGCGTGATTGACAAAACCTTGGAAAAACTCATAAAACAATTCTGTGTCAAAACCACCCACGCTGCCGCGCGTAAATGGAATCTTATATTCCAAGCCTGGACGGCCAGAGAAATCGATAACGACTCGGCTAAGGGCTTCATCTAACGGCACGTAGGCGTGGCCATAGCGGCGCACTCCTTTTTTGTCACCCATAGCTTTTGCAAAGGCTTGGCCAAGCGTGATGCCGGTATCTTCGGCACTGTGGTGATCGTCAATGTGATTATCTCCTTTGCAGACGATGTCTAAATCAACAAGGCCATGACGGGCAATTTGATCAAGCATATGCTCAAGGAAAGGCATGCCAGTATCAAATTGAGCCTTGCCTGTACCATCAAGGTTAACAGAAACTTTGATTTGGGTTTCTGAGGTATTGCGTTCAACAGACGCCGTACGCTGAGCCATGGTCTAAATCCAAAGGGTAAATAAAAAACCGAGTATACCTCAAACAACGGGCAGTGGTTAGAGTATGGGTATGAATCCATGGTCGAACGGGCGTAGCGGTGATGGTTAATCATCGTTAGAATAGCGCCCCCTATTAAGGCGGGTATTGGATTTAGACGTTGCCTATTTATTTACAATGGCTTGATGAGCCAAGCGAACAAGACCGTATCGACCTAGATAAGCTTTACGCAGATGCGCCAGCACAGTGGTTGTCAGAGGCGGGGCATATTAAAGGTGCTAATTGGGCGCTTACAAAACAAAAGCAGGGTGAGTTAGTTGCCTTAGGCCGCTTTAATGATCGTATTGTTTGCGGGGCTTGCTTGGTACTGCAACCTGACGCCTCACCGTTGCCGCATCTATACGAAGTGAAGCAATTGTGTGTGCGCGCGATTACTCGTGAGCGTGGCGTAGCTAAGCAATTATTGGTGCGTTTATGCCAGTGGGCCAATGAAACACAGGCCTCGCTTTATGTAAGAGACGATACAGGTGAATTAGCTCGCTTGTATGCACTAGGATTTGTGCAATATTTACAAGGTTGGCGTTATACGCCCCTGTAGTATTGTTTGTAATGTGAAACAATTAGTTGGTTTTGATGGTCTTTATCTATCCGAGGTCAGGAATTACACTAAGGGTCATAATTAATGGAGAAAAGTATGTTTCGTTTAATCAGTGTATTGGGCCTAATGTTGGCCTTGGTGTTACCCGTGCAAGCCAGTGAGCCTCACCCGCAAGAGGTTGTGAAATCAGTTTCCGATGTGGTCTTAGCAGAAATATTGGCTAATAAAGAGCAGCTAGATAAAGGACCTGAATTTTTATTGAATTTAGTAGAGACACGCATGCTGCCTATTATCGATCAAAAGCGCATGTCGCAACTGGCGCTTGGTAAGTATTGGAAAGAAATTAACGATAAACAGCGTGCTGACTTTGCTGAAGGCTTTAAGCGCCTACTTATCAAGACCTATGCGGGTGCGTTTAAAGCGTATACCGGTCAAGATGTGACGTATGGTGAGACACGCTTTAATAAGTCAGGTGATAAAGCGATAGTGAGCTCTGATATTCACGTTGCTGGTGGTAGCCCTGTGAATTTGCAGTACCGTTTATATCAGCCAAAGCCTGGGCAATGGTTAGTATATGACGCCACAATCGCAGGTTTAGGTTTGGTTCGGACATACCGTGCGCAATTTAGTGATCAGATAGAACGCGATGGCATCGATAAAACCATTTCTGAGCTGCAATCTGTTCAGCTTTAATACCTTCCTTGTACCTTCTTTAATAACCGTAAGCTCTAACAAGCTTGCGGTTTGCGTTCAAACCCAATTCAGCCTAACCTAATTACTATTGGCGGTTATTATTCTCGCCGCCCTCTAACTGTGGAAAATGTCTTATATGGCCAAAGGTTGGCGTCATATATGGTTCGTTTTAGTCGCTACTGTATGTTTTGCTGGCGGGTCTAGTAATGCCTTCAGCGAACTTAATACGAGCCAAATAAAGTCAGCTTATTTATATCAAATCAGTAAGTTTGTTTTTTGGCCTGACGAACGTAAACAATTTGAGCACTTTAACCTGTGTTTATTGGGTTCAGATACCTATCAAGGTAACTTGCAAAAAATGGTAGGGCGAACGGTTTTTAATCGCCCTGTGCGTTTACAGCCTGTTGATAACTTATCCCAAGCAAAGCAATGTCATTTGCTTCTGCTGTCATCACCTGACTCAATTAACTCGACTGAATTACAAACTTGGTTAAAACAACACCCTGTATTAACGGTGGCAGATGGCGCTGAATCCATCGAAAAAGCCATGGTTGTGTTTGTGTTAGAGAACCAAAGGGTACGTTTACATATTAATGTGGATTTAGCTCGAACGTCTGGTTTGTCATTTGCCGCTAATTTATTAGAAGTGGCCAGTAAGATTCAAAAAGGGTCGCAATAATGTCTTGGCTGCCTCGTTTGCATCTTAAAACTAAACTGATCGCCAGTATTGTTATTACCAGTGTATTTGCAGTGGTCGCCAGTTCGGTCACCTTGGTGTATTACGATCGTGTTCAAGAAGTGAATAATGTTTCTGAAGACATGAAAATATTAGCCGGTATTGTGGCTAACCGCAGTACAGCGGCGCTTATTTTTGGTGATGCTAAACAAGCCGAAGCCAACTTAAAAGCGCTAGGGGAAAACCCTAACGTGTTGATGGCCTGTATTTATGACAGCGGCCAGCAAGTATTTGCAATACATCACTTCACGCATTTAGATCAAAAGCGATGCCCCGGTAACCCGAAAGAAACAGATTTAAGCATTAATGACACCATTGAAATTTATGAGCCCATTGAATTAGACGGGCTACCGGTTGGTACGCTCTACATGAGCTTAAGCTTAGACTGGCTTAATGAGCGTTGGCAGCAACAGTTAATGTTTATTCTGCTGGTGACGTTTGTTGTTTTAGCGTTGTCTATGTTGATCGCAAAGTACTTACAGTATCTTTTGTTAAAGCCGATTCAAAAAATCACAAAAACAGCCCGCGATATTACCGAGCAACAAGATTATAGTTTGCGGGCAGAGAAAGAAGTGAAAGATGAAATTGGCGACATGGCTGATGTGTTTAATGGCATGCTCAGCAAAATTGAAAATGAAACCGCTCGCCTGTATGCCAGTGAAGAAAAGTTTCGTCAATTAGCCACGTTATCGCCTGTTGGCATATTTCAAATTGATTTACAGCATCAAATCACATACGTGAATAGTCGCTGGTCTGAAATTACAGGTATCAATCAACCTTTAGCGAATTTAGAGCATTGGCTGGGGCGCATTCGTTCAGAAGATAGACGGCGTACATTAAAAGCGTGGAGCGCGTTAATTCAAAGTCATCAAGAATTTGTTGTTGAGGTTGGCTTTGAAAAACAAGGTGAAATCACCTGGACCATTATCGAAGCCAGTGTATTGCATGATGGTAAAGGCGAAATTTATGGTTACATGGGGGCCATTAGTGATATTACCGATTTAAAAAATGCCCAACTACAAATGGAAAATCTTGCGTTTTATGACCCGCTTACGGGTTTATCAAATCGCCGTTTGTTTCAAGATCGTTTGAACAAAGCCGTTGTTGAAAGCAAACGTCGCGGTACGTTTGTCGCGCTTTTGTTTTTAGATTTGGATCAGTTTAAGCGTATTAACGATAGTTTGGGTCATGATGCAGGTGATCAGCTATTAGTCGAAACCGCTCAGCGTTTGCGCGATAGCGTACGTGAAACCGATACTGTTAGCCGTATTGGTGGTGATGAATTTACCGTCTTGTTAAGTGATGTGGATTCGACTCACGGTGTGCGTCACATAGCCGATAAAATTTTGAAATGCTTATGTAAACCCATTACCTTAAAAAACCAAACGGTTATTAATACCGTCAGTATTGGTATCACTATGTCGCCAACGGATGCCAGTGATGCTAACAAATTAATGCGTAACGCTGATATGGCCATGTACCGTGCGAAAGCGATGGGCCGTAATAATTTTCAATTTTTCTCTGAAGATATGAACAAAGAAATGATGGGTTACTTAGAAATTGAAAAAGATCTAAGGCATTCTATCGAAAATAATGATGAGTTCATTATTTACTTTCAACCAAAAATTGATTTATTAAGTTATCGCTTTATTGGTGTCGAGGCGTTAATCCGCTGGAAGCCAAAAGGCAAAGACATGGTGCCGCCGGACCGCTTTATTCCCATTGCCGAAGAATGTGGTTTGATTATACCGATTGGTAAATTTGTTTTTCGCCAAAGCTTAATGCAAATAAAACATTTAATTGATTTAGGCATTTGGCCGGAACATGCAAAAGTCGCGGTGAACTTATCAGCGCGTCAGTTTAGTGATCCCAATTTGATTCACGACCTAAACGAAAGTATTAAGATGACTGGCTGCCCTGTGGATATTATTGAACTTGAGATTACCGAAAGTACATTGATGGACCATGTGGAAAACGCCATCTTCACCATGCGTAAAATTAAGCAAATGGGCATTTCAATTGCCATTGATGATTTTGGCACAGGCTATTCGTCTTTAAGTTATCTTAAGCGTTTTCCAATTGATGTATTAAAGGTAGACCGTTCATTTGTAATGGATATTCCAAATGATGTCAGTGATATGGAAATCACGGCCGCCGTGATTGCCATGGCCCATAAACTGAATTTGCGAGTGGTGGCAGAAGGCATTGAGACCAAAGAGCAAATTGACTTCTTGCGTGCAAACCGGTGTGAATATGGCCAAGGTTACTTGATCGCTCGCCCCATGCCAGTAGATGAATTGGAATCCTATATTCAGCGTCCAATCCAAGAAAGCTTACTGCAGTTGTAATCTCTTATGAAAGGTTAAACATGGATTGAGGGCTTGCGGTGTTCAGTGCGGTATCGTCAACACCGTTCTGCTGCTTAAGGCGCGCCAGTATTTTTTGCTCAATGGCAAACTGTGCCTCTGGCGGCAGTTGTTCAAACTCTTCTTCGGTTAGTCCCATTTCTTTTAGCATAGATAAACGCATTTTTTCGGCATCATTCTTAGACATGTATTCTTGAAACTCTATTGAAGCAGCGCTTCGCTTTGTGGTTTGAGGCGGATCGGTTTTAGTCGAGCCTTGTTGATCCGATTGAACATCAGAGCGTGCTTGTGTTGTAAGAGCCGGGCCTGTACGTGCTGTCTTTTGCTCCACTTGCAATTGCTTGCCCATCACATCAGTAAAGCTTTGGCTGGCTTTGTGCGTTTGTTTTGGGTCAGGCTGAGTGGGAAAGTTGTGTGCAGTCTGTGTAGGGTTAATATTCATGATGGCCTCCATGGTATTGTCTGTTAAAGCAGTATATATGCCATATGAAAAGCGGAAAAAGCGTGCGATTAAACCTCTAAACAGCAACATAGGTGTCCGCTTAGGCAAAGAATTGCCGGTTTTAATATGTGTTTGCAGTGATTGGTAAGACAGTGAAATACAGTGCTTTTTTCTTACATCTAGAGGGGCATTCAGGTAGGCTTGCACGCTTTATATTTTGTTAGTATTTCCATGAATTTGTCTTCTGCTTTTAGCCAAGCTGTCCTTAGCTGGTTCGATGATAATGGTCGCCACGATTTACCTTGGCAGCACAACAAAACACCGTATCGCGTTTGGGTGTCTGAGATTATGCTGCAACAAACTCAGGTTGTGACCGTGATTCCGTACTATGAACGTTTTATGGCATCGTTCCCTACCGTGCAGGATCTAGCAAGCGCCAGCTCTGATGAAGTCCTGCATCATTGGACCGGCCTTGGTTACTACGCCCGTGCTCGTAATCTGCATAAATGCGCTCAAACCGTGGTTAATGACTTTGGCGGCGAATTTCCGCAAACCGTAGAAGAGTTAGAAGCCCTTTCTGGTATTGGTCGCTCTACCGCAGGTGCCATCGCCAGCATTAGCATGGACAAACACGCCGCCATTTTAGATGGCAATGTTAAGCGTGTGCTCAGTCGCTTTCATGCCGTTGAAGGCTGGCCTGGGAATAAAAAAATAGCCGATGAAATGTGGATCATCGCCGAGCGCTATACACCCGCTAAGCGCACGGGGGATTACACTCAAGCGATGATGGATCTAGGCGCAACCTTGTGTACTCGGAGTAAGCCGCAATGCCAGATTTGCCCTTTGGTCAATCAATGCGAAGCCTATGCACAAGACCGTTGTAAAAGAGTTCCCAAACAGTAAGCCTAAGAAAGAGAAGCCAGTTAAAGCCATACGACTATTGATGTTGCAGCACGATAACGACGTGTTGTTGCAGCAACAGCCAAACAGCGGTATTTGGGGGGGGCTGTGGATCTTCCCACAGCAAAGTGTCGAGGATGAGCTGTTCGAGCATGCAATGCTTGCAGAGCAAGATATCAAAAGCGTTGAGCACTCCGACGTGTTTCGCCATACATTTAGCCACTATCACCTTGATATTCACCCGATTCGAATACAGCTAAAAGCCAAGGTAGAGCAAGTAGCTGAGTCTGCCATGCTCTGGTATAACCTTAAGCAGCCAGCCAGTGTAGGCTTGGCGGCCCCTGTGAAAAAATTATTGGAAAGTTTATGAGCCGTACTGTTATTTGCCGTCGCTATCAAAAAGAACTAGAAGGCTTGGATAAGCCTCCTTTTCCGGGTCCATTGGGTCAGGATGTGTATGACAATGTAAGCAAGCAAGCATGGCTTGATTGGATGGAACACCAAACTCGTATCATTAACGAGCAGCACCTGAATATGATGGATATGACGAGCCGGAAATACTTACAGGGCCAAATGGCGAAATTCTTCGCAGGCGAAGAGGTCGATCAGGCAGAAGGCTACAAAGAAGATGACAAAGATTAAGTGGCTGATAACTAAGCGAAATTTATTGGTTGCTAGGGTTGACACTAATCTCGATTACAGGTTTAATACGCCACCTCGACAGGCATAGCCCTTGTTGATATGCCCAGATAGCTCAGTCGGTAGAGCAGAGGATTGAAAATCCTCGTGTCGGTGGTTCGATTCCGCCTCTGGGCACCATCCAGAATTCTTAAAAAAGCCTCGATTTAATCGGGGCTTTTTTTTGCCTGTCATATTTAGAATGGCGGATCGAACACTCTTTATGTTTGGTGGTTAGATTAGGCGTCGCTACGCTTGGGCTTCGCCTGACTTTGTCACCTTATTGCTTCGCAATGATCACGCCTCTGGGCACTATCCCGTATTTTTAAATATCTCGCTTAATCAGCACGTTTTATGTTTGTAACAAAATGGTTAGAGTTATTCCTCTATCTCTTTGAGTTTTTTGATTTGACGCTGATATTTTAAATACTTTTCTTTATCGCCTCTTTTATAAGCTAACTTAGCCGCTTCCTCTAGCTTCAGGCGCACATAATATATCGCGATGGATTTATAGATGTCTAATGAGGCCATGATGAAACAAACTCAGATTGCTTATCACTAAGCATAGAAGATAAAGCATCGATACAATGAGCGGGCTTTAATGAGCGAAGGTGTCACATATGGCTGTTCTCTTTCGTTAACTTAACTGGCAAGCTGAGTTTTATCTAACCAAAATAATAAAAAGGGTATCGGTATGTCAGTAGTGTGGATAACAGGCGCGTCTTCAGGCATTGGTGAGGCGTTGGCAAAGCAATACGCCAAACAAGGGTGTCAGTTAGTTTTATCTGCCCGTCGGGAGCCCCGAACTACAACGTGTAAAACAAGTCTGTGTTGATCTTGGTGCTAACGAATCCGATGTACTGGTGTTGCCCTTAGACGTTACCGAGCACGCGGCCATGGCTGAGAAGGTATTCGCCGTGACTGCTCATTTTAAAACCATTGATGTACTCATTAACAACGCGGGTATTTCTCAGCGTTCGTTATGTTTAGACACTGATTTATCTGTGTATAAAACCTTGTTAGATGTGGATGTACTGGGACAAATTGCGCTGACGAAACAAGTGTTACCGGTCATGGTCAAACAGGGTTCGGGGCATATTGCCGTGACATCAAGCGTGGCAGGCAAGGTCGGGGTGAAGTGGCGTACGGGTTATTGTGCGGCTAAACATGCCGTTATGGGGTTCTTTGATGCCTTGCGAGCGGAGGTGACTCAGTATGGTATTCAGGTTAGTACGATTACGCCAGGCTTTATTAAAACGGATGTGTCCAAGAATGCCGTCACCGCCAATGGCGAAAATTTTGGCGTGGATGATGACGATATTAAAGGCGGAATGGATGTGGATAAGTGTGCTCGTATTATAGTGGCGCAAATGAACAAAGGGAAAAAAGAAATCGCGGTAGGCGAGGGGTTTTCTATGTTGGCGCTGACGCTTAAACGATTCTTTCCAAGTCTTGTGTTCTCAATGGTAGAGAAAAAAGCCTAGCTCAATTTTAATAGATCATTACTGGTCTAGACTGAATACAAGGATGTATTTAGTTGATGTAGAAATGAAATTTAACGCAATTATATTGTGCAGCGGCATGATTTTTACGAACAGCTTTGTTTGGGCGTCAGTTAACGAAGAGGCGCTATTTGACCTAAGTTTACAGGAATTGGGTCGTATTAAAGTCACAGGTGCCGCCGTGCGCAGTTTGAATCTAGCGTATGTCCCCTACAGCAATAACCCCTTCTCTCTAACGAACCTCAAAATCCCAGCCTCTATTGATGTTGTTGATTCTAAAACCATAGAAGCACGTGGTTTAAATAATGTGGTTGAAGTGGTTGAGAGCATGGTGGGTGTGCTTTCAGGTGAATCCCCATCAGAGCCCTATAGTTTTAGCACTCGAGGTTTTACTCGTAATTCGGTTGGTGTTTTATACGACGGTGTGTCGATGGGGGTATCCACATTAAATATGCGACCGCAATCATCATTTAATCTTGATCGCATTGAAGTTGTAAAAGGAGCCAGCGTGCTAAATGCTAACGACGGCTCGGCTGGCGGCACGGTTAATATTATTACTAAAAAGCCAGCATTTGCCGAACAAACCATTGATGTACACACACGATACGGCCGTTTTAATACGCAGTCTTATAATGTGGGTATCAATGCATCTAAGGATCAAGAGCACGCTTATCGTTTAGATGTTAATCGTAATAGCAGTGACGGATGGGTAGACGATACCGATTCGCAATCGTTGAATGTATCGGCGTCCTACGCTTACAGGCCGATAGCTAATATGGATGTTTTACTTTACAGCAGTTATACCGATGATAATTTACCCGCCTATTGGGGCACACCGCTGGTGCCTTTAAGTGATGCTAAAAACCCAAGTGGTGATGTCGTTAGCACCGATGATGACCGTGTAGTGGATCTTGCCACTCGATATAACAACTACAACGTTACGGACAGCATCATTGATTCAAATAGTTACTGGTTCAGGTTTGATGCCAATTGGGCTGTTAATCAACAAACAGATTTTAAGGCCAGTATTTATCAATTTACCGCTGAACGTCTTTGGCAAAATGCTGAAACATATACATACGATGCAAGCAGTCAGCGTGTGCAACGAGATCGCCTTTTAATTAAACACCAACGTTATGTGCGGGGTTTAAATTTGGCACTGATTCATCGTTTTGATGCCTGGCAAAAGCCGCAAAAATTAGCACTCAATGTTATTACCAGTACGAATGACTTTACTCGTAATGTTGGTATTAGTACGAACGATGAGCTTGCACGCAATGTAGGTGAAGGGGATTCAAACGTTGTTGATGATGTTGATTTATTTGAACCCAGTGCTGGCAATTTTGGCGATGTCGATCACAGACAAGATAAACAGACAGTGATTACCGATGCCTTGGTGATTCAATATTCAATTGACCTTACCTCACAGTGGACCGTTCATAGCCATGTAAGATTTGAACGCATTTATTTTGATCAGTTGTATATTGGTTTTGACGATGCTGTTAGAGCGCGCTCATCATTAGATAAACAATTTAATCAACAGCGTTACTTTTTAGGAACAACATTTAAAGTAATAGAAGGCACAATTTTTTATGTAAATGTTGCTCAGCAGCAAGACCCTATCGATGATGGGCTCACGTATTTTTATGATATTCAACATTTAGCACCGTCGAGTATTACGCAGTATGAGGTAGGGTTAAAATCCATTTATAATAAAACCACTGAGTTATCGCTGGCGGTTTACCATATTAATAAAGATCAACATTACCAAATCAATGCCAATGATGCCGTGTCTAAAAGCAGTTTGAATTCACAAGGGTTTGAGTTTGCAATGAAACATGATGTTTCCGAGCATTTAAGGTTTGGCGGAAATTATGCGTATGTAGATGCCGAATACGATGGTTACTATGATCCTGTTGTTGGGCTTAAAGTAGGGGACAAAACACCTGTAAACGTACCAAAGCATATGCTGAGTACGTGGCTGAGTGTTAACAATATTTTTGCGATGCCCATTGAATGGGGTATGGGTTATAACTATGTTTCTAGTCGATACGCGAATACGGTGAATACCATTGAGCTTAGATCGTATGAACTACTTAATGCTTTTATGGCTTATGAAGGGGAGCAGTTTAGAGCCGCGATTAGCGTGCGAAACATGACGGATGAAGTATACGCGCCCTGGAGTGATGTTTATTACCCTAATCAAGTGGCACTGGGCTCGCCTCGGATGATTGAGGCAAGCTTAAGATTACACTTTTAACTTACTCGGGCCTTGGTGCGTAAGCAAATACGTCGCTTAGCATTTGAGACTGGTGGAAGCCTTTTTCTTCTAGCCCGCTTAGTACGCTGTAAACAAAGTTCGGGCTACCACAAGCGATGGCTTTAATATTCGAAAGGTTCCCTAGTTTTGTATGCATTAATTCTTCAACCGTATGCTCGGTGAAAAACTCACACTCAGGTGATTCGGGTGTCATGGCATGATAATAAATCAAACCCTTATCAGACCATTCTTTTGCAAGAGTCGAATAAAACCCGCTGGCATCACGGTTGATCCAGTATAAATGAATGGCGCTGTGCTGATGTTTAAGCTGTTCTTCAATCATGGCTTTTGCTTGCGCGAATCCAGTGCCGGCTACAATAAATACGAGGGGGTCATGTAAGTTAAATTGATCCGCTTCGGTTTTAAGCCAAACATCGCCTTTAGGTAAACGGGCACGTACCGTGGGGTTCGTTTGCAAGTGTTTCAAAATAGTTTGGCTTGATTGATTGTCATCACTGACACCAAGATGCAATTCAACGCGACGGTCATTGGGTGCGCTTGCGATTGTAAAAGGGTATTCCCCGCCTTCAATCAGCAATTCTAAATATTGGCCTGCATGGTAGCTAACAGGTTTACCTGCTGGGGCTAACAATTCAATCTTGTAAACACTACCGCTTAAGGCTTCAACAGCCTGCACTTGAAAAGCAACATGCTGCAAAGCAATTTCTCCGGGTCCTAGCACCTTGTCTAGCTCCAAAATTAGGTCGCTGTGCGGTTTTGATACACAGCAAAGCAATGGGTTAACGTCTGGATGATCTGCAGTCTTCTTCCCCTCTGGTGTATCAACAACCCCAGCGAGTAATGTGGCTTTGCAGATTTCACAATTGCCATTGGTGCAACTCTTACGGATCTTGATACCTGCACGTGTGGCGGCATCAAGAACGCTTTCATCCTCATGGGCTTCAAATGTAAGCCCCTTGGGTTGAATGATAATTTGATGCTTCATATTAGAGTTTAGGACTCTTCATCAAAAATACTCAGTTCATCCCACATATCGTCTACTTTTTGTTTGACCGCTTCGTCCATGACAATGGGTGTGCCCCATTCGCGATCCGTTTCACCGGGCCATTTATTGGTCGCATCTAGGCCCATTTTACTGCCAAGACCAGAAACCGGAGACGCAAAATCCAAATAATCGATGGGTGTATTGTCGATTAATGTGGTGTCTCGGGTTGGATCCATTCGAGTGGTAATGGCCCAAATAACATCGTTCCAGTCCCGTGCGTTCACATCATCGTCGGTTACTATGACAAATTTGGTGTACATGAACTGACGCAAGAAAGACCACACACCTAGCATCACCCGTTTTGCATGACCCGGGTATTGCTTCTTAATGGTGACAATCGCCATGCGATAGCTGCAACCTTCAGGTGGCAAATAGAAATCAGTGATTTCAGGAAATTGCTTTTGCAAAATCGGTACAAATACTTCGTTTAGCGCAACGCCTAAAATGGCAGGCTCATCTGGTGGACGGCCAGTATAGGTGCTGTGATAAATGGGGTCTTTTCTATGGGTAATGCGTTCTACGGTGAAAACCGGGAATTGGTCCACTTCGTTGTAGTAACCGGTGTGGTCACCAAATGGGCCTTCGTCGGCCATATCATCTGGGTACAGATAACCTTCTAATATGTATTCCGCGCTAGCAGGGACCATTAAATCGTTACCAATGGATTTAACCACCTCTGTGCGAGAATCACGTAATAGCCCTGCAAAGGCGTATTCAGAAAGCGTATCGGGCACGGGTGTGACAGCGCCTAATATAGTGGCGGGATCAGCGCCCAGTGCCACAGATACAGGATACGGCTGACCTGGGTTTTGTTGTTGGAACTCACGAAAATCTAATGCCCCACCACGGTGGCTCAGCCAGCGCATAATGAGTTTATTTTTTGCGATAACCTGCTGGCGATAAATTCCCAAATTATGACGATCTTTATTTGGGCCTTTAGTGATAACCAATGGCCAAGTCACGAGCGGTGCGGCGTCTCCTGGCCAGCAGTGTTGAATCGGCAATTTGCCTAAATCAACGTCATCGCCTTCAAGTATGATTTCTTGGCAAGGTGCTTTTTTAACCACTTTAGCGCTTAGACTTAATACTTTTTTAAAGATAGGTAGCTTCGACCATGCGTCTTTTAGGCCTTTTGGAGGCTCTGGCTCTTTTAAAAAGGCCAGTAACTTGCCCACTTCACGCAATGCCTCAACACTGGATTCACCCATGCCCATGGCCACACGCTTAGGTGTGCCAAATAAGTTAGCAAGAACGGGAACATCAGAACCCACAGGGTTTTCAAATAACAGGGCAGGGCCACCGGCACGTAACGTACGGTCGCAGATTTCAGTCATTTCCAGTTTAGGGTCCACCGGCATGCTAATACGTTTTAGCTCGCCTTGTTTTTCTAGCTGATTAATGAAGTCGCGTAAGTCTTTATATTTCATATTTGATCGTGAGATGTAAGAAGGGAGACGTAAGACGCTAATTTTATGCTTCTACTTTTCTTCGATTACGCCACAAAAACCTTATAAATAAAGGGGAAAAACACTTCCCACGTTGTAATGTAAAGAAGTACAGTTTACTTTAATTTAGCTGAAAAAGAAAAAGCAGCCGAAGCTGCTTTCTCACAAAAACTAGAATTACGACGGGAGGTGTGTGGTGCGAGCAAAATGCTTTGGCGTCTCACATCTCTCGTCAGGCATCTCACTCTTAGCCTTTCATAGTAAGGAAGAATTCTTCGTTAGTTTTTGAGCCTTTTAAGCGATCGATCATAAATTCAACCGCTGATAGATCTTCCATCTCGGCGATGATCTTACGCAGAATCCACAAACGTTGCAGTTCAGCTTCAGGCATCATTTGATCTTCGCGACGCGTACCTGATTTACGGATATTCATTGCAGGGTAAATACGCTTCTCAGCGGCTTTACGATCAAGGTGCAACTCTTGGTTACCCGTACCTTTGAATTCTTCGTAGATAACTTCGTCCATTTTAGAACCTGTATCCACAAGTGCCGTTGCGATGATGGTTAATGAACCACCTTCTTCAACATTACGCGCTGCACCAAAGAAACGTTTTGGCTTTTCGAGTGCGTGAGCATCAACACCACCGGTTAATACTTTACCAGATGAAGGGATAACCGTGTTGTAAGCACGCGCTAGACGTGTGATCGAGTCTAATAAAATAACCACATCGCGTTTGTGTTCAACTAGGCGCTTAGCTTTTTCGATGACCATCTCAGCCACTTGAACGTGACGTGCTGGTGGCTCATCGAACGTAGAGGCAACTACTTCGCCGCGTACACTACGCTGCATTTCGGTTACTTCTTCAGGACGTTCATCAATCAACAGAACGATCATTTCGCATTCTGGATTGTTGTGCGTAATCGCTTGAGCAATGGTTTGCAGTAGCATGGTTTTACCGGCTTTAGGCGGTGCTACGATCAGGCCACGTTGACCTTTACCAATTGGTGCGATCAAGTCGATGATGCGGCTTGATAAGTCTTCAGTACTGCCGGTGCCTTGTTCTAACGTGAAGCGCTCATTAGGGAAAAGCGGTGTTAAATTTTCGAACAAGATTTTGCTTTTTGATTTTTCTGGTGCTTCGCCGTTAACTTCATTGACTTTAAGTAGAGCAAAGTAACGTTCACCGTCTTTAGGTGGACGGATCTTGCCAGATAAGAAGTCACCTTTACGCATGTTAAAACGACGTATTTGGCTAGGGCTTACATAGATGTCGTCTGGGCCTGCCAGGTAAGAGCTGTCAGCAGAGCGTAAAAAGCCAAAGCCATCTTGTAATATCTCGAGTACACCATCACCGTAAATGTCTTCGCCGCCTTTGGCGTGACGTTTTAGGATGGAGAAAATAAGATCTTGTTTACGTGAGCGACTCACGTTTTCCATGCTCATGCCTTCTGCAATTTCTAGCAGTTGAGCAACTGATTTTTTCTTGAGTTCTGTAAGATTCATATGGATCTGAGAGTTCTGTGTGAAGAATTAAATGAGGGAATTACTTTTTTTTGAATTAGATTTGAGCGGAACCGCCCGATACTTGCTTTGAACTAACTATAGTCCCTTTTATTTTTTGAGTCCAGAAACTAGCCAAAAAACACTCAATAAATAAAAACCCAGCACAATGCTGGGTTTTTCATGCATCGATCTAGATGGTGCTATCAATGAATGCAGTTAGCTGAGACTTAGACAACGCACCTACTTTAGTGCCTTCAATTTGACCGCCTTTGAAGATCATAAGTGTTGGGATACCACGGATACCAAACTTAGGGGGTGTTGCTTCGTTCTGGTCGATATTCAATTTAGCGACTTTCAGTTTGCCAGCGTACTCTTCAGAGATTTCTTCAAGTACAGGTGCAATCATTTTACAAGGACCACACCATTCAGCCCAGTAGTCCACAAGGACTGGTACGTCAGACTGTAAAACGTCAGCATCAAAAGAATCGTCAGTAAGGGTAATAATGTTTTCGCTCATGGACTAAATACTCGTTCAGTGTCACAGGAATGTGCAATTTTCAATTGGGCCAATCATAGCATCTCGAACCCTTGGTTCAAGTAATTACTGTTTTGCGCCATAGTTAGAATTTGACTAATAAATGCCCAAAAAAGGCATATGTGGTTTCTATATGGGTGCAATGATGATGTTTATCAACGGGTGTTGCGGGGTTTCGCTGGCATCTTAGGCGTAAGCGTGCAAAATACCCATTTGCTCCTATCAATAAGATACAGTGGTTTATGGAACACAGTGTTCAGTCCCAGCAAGTGTTAGCGGCCGTCGATCTAGGCTCTAACAGCTTTCACATGGTTATGGCGCGCTTAATTAATGGTCAGCTACAAATCATTGATCAACGTGGCGAAAAAGTACAATTAGCCGCAGGATTAGACCCTGTGCACGGCATAGCAGAAGACGCGCAAGAGCGCGCTTTAGCTTGCCTTAAACGGTTTGGGCAGCATTTAAGAGGCTTGAATCCTTATCTGGTGACGATCCTTGGCACCAATACATTACGCGCGGCCCCAAATAGCTCAGGCTTCATGCAAAAAGCGAAAAAAGTCTTGGGTTTCCCCATTGAAGTTATTTCCGGTATTGAAGAAGCCCGCTTGGTGTATTTGGGTGTGGCTCATACGCTGGCAGATGACGATGGCAAACGTTTGGTGATCGATATTGGCGGCGGCAGCACCGAATTTATTATTGGTGAACGCTTTGCGCCATTAAGAATGGAAAGTCTCAGCTTAGGTTGCGTTACTTTTACTGATCGCTTTTTTGCCCAAGGTCATTTAACCGAAGCGGCATTCTCTTATGCCATTGCGGCTGCTAAGCGCGAATTATTCCAGATCAAAGCCATGTATCGCAGAATTGGCTGGCAAAATGTTGTTGGCAGCTCAGGTACTATGAGAGCGACCAGCCGAGTGTTGGTTAATTATGGATTGGCGGAAGAAGGCATTAATTTAAAAGCACTCGTTGCTTTAAAAAAGATGCTGGTGCAACAAAAAAGCATATCGATAAATTAGAGTTACAGGGTGTTAAAGATCAGCGTTTGCAAGTTTTCCCGGCAGGCTTGGCCATATTAATTGCGATCTTTGAAGTATTAGAGATAGAACACCTAACCTACAGTGACGGCGCCCTACGAGAAGGTGCATTGTACGATTTAATAGGTCGTGTGAATCATGAGGATGTGCGTGAAAAAACCGTAGCGGCTATGCAATCTCGATTTGTGGTGGATACAGGCCAAGCACAAAGTGTAAAAAATACGGCGCTTTATTTATATGAGCAAGTCGCTGAACGCTGGAAAATTAATGAACCCGTTTGTAAAGACTGGCTGCGTTGGGCCGCTAATTTACATGAAGTCGGTTTGGCCATCGCCCACAGTGCTTATCATAAACACAGCGGGTACTTGGTACAGTATTGTGATATGCCCGGCTTTAGTAAACAAAATCAAGAAACCCTCGCCATTTTATTAAAGGGGCATCGTAAAAAGCTCCCTATTCAAGATGTAGAGCCAATGACAAAGCGAGGGGCCAAAACGCATATGCGGCTTTGTATTTTATTGCGTTTAGCGGTGTTATTGCATTTTGGTCGTGGCATCGATGAAGTGGTTGATCCGACGATTAAAGCATTCAAATTCTCGATTAAGCTAACCTTCCCTGAAGGTTATCTTGAAAAAAATCCCATGACAGTAATGGACCTTGAACGTGAGAAAGTACTACTAGAAGAAGGCATGTTTGATTTTACTTTTCAATAAGTGGCATCAATAAATAACTAATAAAAAAAGCCCTATAAAATAATTTTATAGGGCTTTTTTTATTGCTAAGTTTGTTTTATGTTTAAAGGATTGTGAGTAATTAAACCGCTAACGTATCGAGCAATAGCTGTTGTGCGTTAATTTTTTCTTCACCCTGTTTTGGCTCTAACTTAATGTAGGTGCCATCGCGCTGTAAGATCCAGCTTTGACAGTTGTCACTTAAATATAATTCGAGGTCGCTTTTCATACGCTTTGCCCACTTTTCATTATCAATGGGGAAGCACGTTTCTACGCGATTTAATAAATTACGTTCCATCCAATCGGCACTGGCACCAAATATTTTTGATGCGCCATTATTCTCAAAATAATACACACGGGTGTGTTCTAAAAAGCGGCCAATAATGCTGCGTATTCTTATGTTTTCGCTGACGCCGGGAATACCGGGTACCAATCGGCACATGCCGCGAACAATACAGTCAATCTCAACACCGGCTTGGCTGGCTTGGTAAAGCGCTTTGATGATTTTTGGTTCAGTTAACGAATTTACTTTTACAATGATGCGCGCGGGTTTGCCATGTTTCGCGTTATCGGCTTCTTTTGCAATCAGTGCAAGTAAGCTTTTATGCAGAGTGAACGGGGCATGATAGATTTTTTTAATACTCAGCGCCTTGCCCATGCCTGTTAATTGCTGGAATACCTTGTGTATGTCTTCGGTAATGTCTTTGTTACAGGTGATTAAACTGTAATCTGTGTATAAGCGTGCATTTCCCGCATGGTAGTTACCCGTTCCTAGGTGTACGTAACGGCGTAACTTTTTATTTTCGCGGCGCACAATCATTAACATTTTTGCGTGCGTTTTATACCCTACGACGCCATACACCACGACGGCACCCGCTTCTTGTAAGCGGTTGGCTAGGTGCAGGTTTTCCTCTTCGTCAAAGCGTGCGCGTAACTCGATGACCACGGTGACTTCTTTACCTTTGCGTGCGGCATCAACTAGCGCATCAACAATCTCACTGGTGGCACCTGTGCGGTATAAGGTTTGTTTGATAGCGAGCACATCAGGATCTTTTGCGGCTGTGCGCACAAGGTCCACAACCGGGGTGAAACTTTGAAACGGATGAAGAATCAGTTGGTCATTTTTGCGAATGGCTTCAAAAAAATCTTTTTTACCTTGTAAACCTTTAGGGATGCTAGGCGTGAATGACGGGTAGCGTAATTCAGGGCGATCAGCGCCAGCCGCCACGGCCATTAAACGATGCACGTTTACCAAGCCGTTGACCCGGTATAAGTCTTGTTCGGTTAAATTAAATTTATCGAGCAAAAATTGCCAAAGTGGCGGTGGGCAATTGTGCGCAACTTCTAAGCGTACGGCATCGCCAAAATCACGTTCATGTAATTCACCCTCTAAGGCGCTCGCTAAATCGGCTACGTCTTCTTTATCAAAGGTTAAATCGGCATTACGAGTTAAGCGGAACTGGTAACAACCTTTTACTTTCATGCCGGGAAATAATTCGTCAGCAAATTCGTGAATCATGCTGGATAAAAATACGTAGTTATCGCCGCCCTCGCAAATCTCATCCGGTAGGCGCAATATGCGCGGTAATGAACGGGGAGCGGGAATCAATGCTAGCCCGGTGTTACGACCAAAGGCATCTTTACCGTCAAGCTCAACAATAAAGTTTAAAGACTTATTAACCAAACGTGGAAAAGGATGCGCAGGGTCTAAACCAATGGGGCTAATAACGGGCTGAATTTCTTCATTGAAATACTTTTTCACCCAATTTTTTTGTTTGGTTGTCCAGTCGGCGCGACGAATAAAGCGAATATCTTCTTCTTCTAATTGAGGAAAGAGCTTTTCGTTTAAAATAATGTATTGACGTTCGACGGTGTGGCTGACCAGATGATAGATTTGTTCAAGTACATCCGCCGGAGGGGAGCCGTCTGGCCCTGGTATCTCTCGGCTAAAGGCAAGTTGTTTTTTTAGCTCGGCAACGCGGACTTCAAAAAATTCATCAAGGTTGCTGGAAAAAATACATAAGAACATTAAACGATTTAATAAGGGGTGGGCATCATCTAGCGCTTGCTCAAGCACGCGAATATTAAACTGCATGTGGCTTAGCTCACGGTTAAAATAAAATTCCGGTGAACTTAAATCGATGCTGTTTTCAGTATTCGCTGTGCTCATAATGATCCTTATTATAAAAAATTCGTGATGCTAACTGCCTTAGATGACTGAAAGATGACGATAACTTACTTATTCATCTCAAGAGCGGCAGCTTTAGCAAAATAGGTCAAGATGCCGTCAGCACCTGCACGTTTAATGCACATTAAGCTTTCCATCATGACTGCTTTTTCGTCTAACCAGCCGTTTTGTACCGCAGCCATGTGCATAGCGTACTCGCCGCTCACTTGGTATACAAAAGTAGGTGCTTGGAATTCATCTTTTACGCGACGCACAATATCTAAATAAGGCATGCCAGGCTTGATCATGATCATGTCAGCGCCTTCGGATAAATCCATGCTCACTTCGTGCAAGGCTTCGTTAGAATTGGCTGGGTCCATTTGGTAATTGAACTTGTTGCCTTTACCAAGGTTGCCTGCACTGCCCACTGCATCACGGAAGGGGCCATAATAAGCCGAGGCGTATTTGGCACTGTACGCTAGGATGCGTGCGTTCACGTGCTGGGTTTCTTCAAGAGCAGCGCGGATCATGCCAATGCGGCCGTCCATCATGTCGCTTGGGGCGACAATGTCGGCGCCGGCGTCTGCGTGACTAACGGCTTGCATCACTAAGGTTTCAACGGTGCGATCGTTTAATACATAGCCTGTTTCATCAATGATGCCGTCTTGGCCATGAGTGGTGAATGGGTCAAGGGCCACATCTGTGATGACGCCCATTTCAGGGTAGGCCTCTTTTATGGCTTTAACCGCCCGCTGGGCGATACCATCTGGGTTATAGGCTTCTTCGGCGAACTCACTTTTATGCTCGTTTGGTGTAACAGGGAACAGCGCTACAGCCGGTACACCCAAAGCGCTTAACAATTTGCATTCTTGTACGGCCAAATCGATGGATAAACGTTCGATACCCGGCATAGAAATAATGGGTTCGCGTTGGTTTTTACCGTCTAAGATAAACATTGGGTAGATTAGATTGTTTGGGCTTAGCTGATTTTCGCGCATTAAACGGCGACTAAAGCCATCAGCACGCATACGACGCATGCGAGTTTCAGGAAAAAAACGTTGGCCATCGGAAAATGCCATGGTGGACTCCCAGCTATTTTTAATTTGCGCACTATTGTACTGCAAGCCTTACATTTTTGCTTACCATTGAGGCGGGCAAACTAAAAACAATGATGATGCGTATGACAGTGGAATAATATTATTCATTATAGCGCTTAAAAACGATCCAATAGACCCGTATGACTCACTTATAGTGTGATAGTTAAGACTTTTCCATTGTCTTTAGGTGTTTATCTGAACTAAGCCCTGCATACTGGCTCAAAACAAAATACTGATATTTTTAAATGGACCCAATATGAAAAAGTTTCTTATTATTGCTGCTCTGGCGGCCATTATCACCGCGCTGGTGATGTTTGATGCCCAGCAATACCTCACGCCAGACTTTTATCAACAATTGTTCAGTGAGCAACCATTGCTAACAGGGGCTATTTTCTTTGTGGTCTACGTGGTTGCAACCGCGTTATCGATTCCTGGAGCCGCGGCGCTTACATTAATTGGTGGTGTGCAATTTTTGGTTTAGGCTGGGGTTTATTGCTAATCAGCTTTGCCAGCTCAATTGGTGCAACCTTCGCTTTTTTAATGACGCGCCTGTTATTAAAAGATTGGGTGCAGGCTAAATTTGGTAATTATTTAACTACCATCAATAACGGCGTTGAAAAAGACGGCGCGTTTTATTTATTCACTTTACGCTTGATTCCTGTGGTGCCATTTTTTGTGATTAACCTTGTAATGGGTTTAATGCCCATTAAAGCGCGCACATTTTATTGGGTAAGCCAGCTTGGCATGCTTGCTGGCACGGCCGTGTATGTAAATGCAGGTGCGCAACTAGGTCAGTTAGACGAGCTATCGTTTGCAGGCATCATGACACCAGGTTTATTAGGTAGCTTTGTATTGTTAGCGATTTTCCCTTGGGTCGCTCGCACATTAATTAACAACGTGAAAAAGAATCGCGCATTAAAAGCCTATAAAAAGCCCAAAGTATTTGATGACAATTTATTAGTGATTGGCGCAGGCGCAGGCGGTTTGGTGAGTAGCTATATTGCAGCGGCTACTAAAGCTAAAGTAACGTTAATCGAAAAGCATAAAATGGGCGGCGACTGTTTAAACACGGGCTGTGTACCATCAAAAGCCATTATTCATGCCGCGAGTCTGGCCCATGAAGCGCGTCATGCAAAAACGGTTGGTGTAAATGTGGGAGATATTAACGTTGATTTCTCCCAAGTTATGCAATCGGTACACGCGGGTATTAAAGAAGTTGAACCGCACGACAGCATTGAGCGTTATGAGGGCTTAGGTGTGAACTGTATAACCGGCAGCGCAACCATCGTTAACCCATGGACGGTGGAAATTGAAACCGCACAGGGCAAACAAACGCGTACTGCACGTAATATTATTATTGCCGCGGGTGGGCGCCCTAAAGTTTTCCCAATACCCGGTATTGATGATGTGGGTTATTACACATCGGATACATTGTGGGAAATCAAAGACCAACCAAAACACTTATTAGTGATTGGCGCAGGCCCAATTGGTTGCGAATTAGCACAAAGTTTTAATCGCCTTGGCAGTATCGTCACTATGGTTGACCCAGCCCCTCATATTTTAGGGCGTGAAGATGCTGATGTGGTTGAAGAAGTGACCGCGCAATTTAAAACCGAAGGCATGCACTTGATGACAAGCTGCAAGCCAAAATCATTTGCGCTCATTAACGGTGAAAAACAGGCGGTGATTGAAACCCCTAATGGTGATCAAACCATCACCTTTGATGCCATGATTATGGCCGTAGGCCGCGAAGCGAACGTGAAAGGCTATGGCTTAGATAACCTTAATATTCAGCTTGATGAGCGCGGTAATATCTTGGTGGATGAATACCTAGAAACCAGCATGCCGGGTGTGTATGCCGTAGGCGATGTGATCGGCGGCTACCAATTTACCCATGTTTCAGCCCATGAGGCATGGTATGCCAGTGTAAATGCACTATTTGGTCATTTAAAAAGATTCAAAGCAGACTATTCTGTTATCCCTTGGGCGACGTATACCGACCCACAAGTTGGACGAGTGGGTTTAAACGAGACCGATGCCAAAGCTAAAGGCATCGAGTTTGAAGTGACCAAGTTTGAAATCAAAGAGTTGGATCGGGCTATTGTAGATGGCCAAGCCCGTGGTTTTGTAAAAGTACTCACCGTGCCTGGCAAAGATAAAATACTTGGAGCCACGATTGTAGGCGCTATGGCCGGTGAATTAATGGCCGAGTTCGTATTGGCCATGCGTCATGGTTTGGGATTAAATAAAATTCTAGGCACCATTCACGCCTACCCAACCATGATGGAAGCCAACAAGTATGTTGCAGGCGAGTGGAAGCGTAACCACGCACCGCAAGGCTTATTAAAATTAGTCGAAAAATTTCATGCATGGCGACGAGGTTAGTCGCCAATAGATAAAAATAATTAAGGGTTAGAAAAATGAAGAATCAATTTACTGAAACAGAGCTCAACCTCGCCCTTAACTTCATGAATCAAATACCCTTCAATCAACACATCGGTTTAGAAGTTCATAAATTTGATGCAGATGTGGCCATTTTTAAAATCAATATGCGCAAAGAACTCGTGGGCAACTGGCTGCAAGGTATCTTGCATGGCGGCGTGATCGCCAGCGCATTAGACGTTGCAGGTGGCACTGCTGCACTTGTCGGTGCGTATAAACAGCGTTTAGATTTGCCCCAAGAAGAGCGCGCAAAAAGCCTAGCCAAACTGGGTACCATCGATATGCGTGTGGATTACCTGCGCCCAGGCAAAGGCAAAGAGTTTTTTGCCAGTGCGTCTATTTTGCGTATTGGCTCAAAAGTAGCGGTCACGCGCATGGAATTTAAGAACGAAGAAGATGAATTAATTGCCGTGGGTACTGGGACGTATATGTGTGGTTAATGGCTTTATTTTTTAAATGTAGGTCAGGCATTGCCTGACACAAAACGTTACTGGCGGGTAGTACCCGCCCTACAAGTAACGGTTGGTACTATATGTTTGGATGATTTATGAGAATAAACTGTTTATTTAAAAATATGTGGGTAACTATCTTTATATTTTTAACTCTCACGGTTGTCGCGATAGGAACAATTGATTTTAATAAAAAAATTAAAAACAAATACATGGCCTTAGCGGTAATCGAAGACGTTCAATTGAGCCTAGATACTTACGGACCGACTACAACATTATTGATTTTGAAAGTAGAAGGTAAGGATCAGCGTATTAAAGTGAGGTTGCCAGATCACGCTTTAATATTCAAAGATAAGCGAGTGATTCTAGAGTGTATTGAATTTAATTCAGAAGAGGAGTTGTGTACTTTTATATCTTATGAGCAGTAAGACGACAGTATAAATCACGTAATAATGATTTTTAGAAGGTGTTCTTACTGTTTATTTAGCGTTTTAATCAATGCCGTTAGCCACTCAATAAACAGCGTTGCTATTTTAGGCCGATTTCTACGGGACGAGACAAATCCAATAAAAAAGGCTCTGTAAAAAGAGCCTTTTATCTTAAATAGAATGCGTTTACTTCTCCCAATTTCCCCAAGGATTTGAGTCAGTAGATGCATCTGTTTTATCAGGCTTTGGCCGTGGTGTTTCGCTATGGCTACGCGGTGTATAACTTTTATTCGAGCTGGCGCGTTTGCCAAAATCGCCTTTGTTAAATTCCGCCGCTTTTTTTGCACGCTTCTCACGTAGACGCTCGGCATCTTCTAATGACAACTCTGCTGGCTCACCCACTTGATGATGCTCTGGCACAATACGGTCACGGGGGGAAATATTAAATTGGGTTGAAGATGGCTTAGGCAAATTTTTATATTCGTACATATAAAACGATTCTACTTTCTCACGCGCCCAATCGGTTTTCTTCAAAAACTTTACGCTGGATTCAATACTTGGGTTGGTTTTGAAGCAGTTGATGTTCAAGTAAGCAAATAGAATCTCGAAACTGTAGTGATCGACCATCTCAATCAACAGGTTTTTAAGGCTTATCCCATGTAGGGGATTATTCTTGAAGTTAATATCATCAGACATGGCAGAATCCAGCAAAAGCAGTAAATGGCGTGATTATACCTAAAATATAGCATCACACCTGATTTTTACGAGAATAAGGCGCATAAGAGTGATTGTGTGATATTTGTACAGGTTGGTGCATTTATATATTCGTGATGAATGAGGCTAATGACATTGTTAGGCCACTGGCTTAATCTTCACTGAATGATCAATCGATTTATTCAGTAGGGTGATACATGAGCGATAAAGTGGTTAAGTTTGAATTTGAAAAAGAAACCAAAAACAGTGTGCGTTATAAAGAAGTGCCAGAAGATGGTCAGCCCCCCATTATAGGCTCGCTGTATGTGCAAAAGTGGTATGTGGGTAATACAAAAAACTTAGAAGTGACAATCAGTAAGAAAGATTAATCTCAAGACTATTTAATTATCGTATATAAATGGGGTCTAGAGGAAGCAATCTGGATCCCAAGCCAATTGAGGCTTGCAGTTTATTGGAACGTTTAGTTGAAAAACTTGCGCTTCTAACTTGAAAAATCAATCCCATTTCTCATATACATGATTGCAAGACCCGCCAAGAAGAAGATCGACGACACAATTAGTGTGCTGTTCTTTCATTGAAGGTTCTCAGTCTGCAACTGTTACGTCACCAAAACCACTATGTGAGAGTTGCACTGTGGTTGAACATTAAACGGGAATCAGCACTTTATTAATCTGACAAGAATCATTCGGTTTTTTTGGCGCTGGCCATGAGCACATTCATCTTGCCATTCTGGCTATCCATGGAGAATGGCAGTGATATTTGAATATCAATAAGCGGCTGATGTTTTAGTGCATTCAATACTCTGTTTTCGGTTAAGCCGATGCTGGATGCTTCATTTTTGGCGAACCAATCCCATTGTATAAATAGGCCATTGGGTTTTAATAACGAGGTTAAAAGCGTTAACGTTTCTTCGTAACTTGGCAAAAAACCACAAACAGAGGACGCAACGATTAAGTCAAACTTATTATTTAACGGTGGATTATTATCTGTTAAATCTTGAGTTAAAAATTCAGAAACGCTTGATACATTAGGAAGTTTCTTGTTGTCTAATGCCTTGATCATTTCTTTGGAGCCGTCTAGGGCCACAATATGTTTTGCTTTCGGACTAAGCCGTTGGGTAAGTGCCCCTGTGCCACATCCAAAATCCAAAACCAATAAACCATCAATATCAATTAGGTTTATAAGCGTATCAAATGCGTTGTCAGCAAATTTTTGTACAGAAGAATTGAGTTCCCAACTGTCTGCGTATTCATCCCATTCGTTTTTCAATGAAAAGCTCCTTGTTCATTTTTACGACATAATTGCCTTTAAAATGACTCTACGGTAAACCCTTGGTTTTTCAGTTGGTTAAGCAAACCGTCTTCGCCATTAAGGTGTAATGTGCCGACCAATACAAACTCTTTGTCTTTATCGTTAATGAATGCAGGGATTTGTGACATCCAGTTGTTGTTTCTATTGCTGATTAAGGTTTTGTATATTTGAGGGAAATCCGTTTTCATTTCTTTTACGGGCTTCATGTTTGTGAAGTCTTCAATGGCACCGCTGCGCCATGCTTTTTTCATTGCAAGAATGAAGGCGGGCATGCTCTGTATGTCTCTCAGTGTGTATTCGATATTTACGTTCGGATCAATATCGGCAAGCGACTGCAAAAAACTGACTTGTTCATCGAACGTTTCTAAGCTCGAAATACTTTTTTTATCAGTTATGCCTTTTTTATTAAAATAATTATCAACGCCATAGTCACTTAACATACCTAGTCGCTGATACTCCATAAGCGTAATCATGAGTGATACGCCCCATGGTTGATATTTTGCAAAATGGGCAATGGGGATTTGTCGTGAGGCTAAAAAGTTTTCAAGTTCTTTGTATATCTTTGGCTTAAGCTCACTGGCCAGTGTGCGTGCATCACTGTAAGTCATGGCGGCCATTAGTTTTGCTTGATGAGTGGCTTTGTTGCCAGCTTCTAAGTCCGTTTCAAAAATGAGTGTGTCGGCATCTTGATAGGCTGTTTCAAAGGCTTTAGGTAATGGGTGATCTTCTTTGTTAAGCACGTGAATGGTGCCGCCAATATAAAAATAATGGGCGCCTTTGCTTACTTTCCAAACGGATGTGTCTGCATATGAATGGCTTATTAAAAAGGTTAATAGAATAAAAAAAGATAGAGTGCGGGTTATGAATGTCATAGGTTTATTTCAGTATAAGGCTGCTATCGTTTGTCGATTAAACGATAACAGTGATGTTAATAAAGATAGATTAATGCACGACTTTAGGCAGGGGTAAATCTGGTAAGTCTAAACCCAGGCCTTGTCTTAGCATCGCAATGGCTTTTTCATTTTCATTGTTAGCTAAATACAAACGGCTTAATTCACTGCGCACTTCGGCGCTGTTTTCTTGTGCAAGGCTTGCTTCAAAATAATTTTGTGCAATATCAAATAATTCATTCATTAATGCGATACGACCAATTGATAGCAACAGAACGGGATCATTAGGACGTTGTTTCAGTTGGTCTTGAGCAAACAATAATTGTCGCTTAACATCTTTGCCTTGTACCCAGCCATATAAACTCATTAACTCATCACTAAAGTGATGTTGTAATAAGTAACGCAATTGAGCTTCGGCTTCTTGTTGTGCACCAAGGTGAATGAGATGTTCAATAAACGCATGGGCCAGCGGTAAAAAGTCCATTTGTTTGATGGTGCGCGTTGGGATGTTTTTCCATACTTCCAATAATGCTTGCGGATCACGACTCGCGGTATTACGTGAACGAATCATGTGCTCAATGAGTTTGCCGTAGGCTTCAACTTCAAGTTTTTGGAATTTTTTGTTCGGTAATAATTTATGTTTATTGAGGCTAGGCAGTAGCTCGATCACGGCTTGCCAGTCTTCTAAGGCCATGTGAGCTTTAAGCAACATTTTACTAACGTATTGGTGTTTAGGGAATTGCTTTTGCAAGCGCAGGCAAGTGGCCAAACATTGCTCGAACTGTTCACGCTCAAGTTGCAGTTGCGCTTGTTGTAAGCCTACAGCCAGTTCAGCGCCTTTTGTGCTTTTTACGGCTTCGGCCATTAGTTCATCGCTGCGTTCAAAGTTACCCGACATTTGTGCCGCGCGGGCAGCGGCTAAATAGTTGATGATTTTACCTTTGCCATGGGCACCGGCCATTAGCAGTTTTTCGCTTTGTTTAAAGTTGCCTTCCGCTAAATAAATCAATCCTTTTACGGTTTTACCCACGGCCGTATTAATACCGCGTTTTTCACGCCAGTTATTAAAAAAGACTGGGCTACCTAATACGGTGATAAATAGATGAACACCTGCATATATCGACACCACTGCGCCTGCCAATAATAGAAGAAATACCCATAGGCTGGTTTCTAATACCCAGTGCTGAAAACTGACGAGCACATAGCCACTGCCTTGCAGCATGTAGTGACCGACTAATGTACCGGCCAGTAAAAATAATATTATGAGAAGTAAGCGTTTGCTCATTAAGCTTGTTCCTCTTGTTTAGTATTTAACTGCGGCGCATCTTTTAGTGGGGCTGGTGCTTGCTTGTTTTCAGGTGTTTGCTTGTTTGTTTTTGTGGGTGCCGTTTTTTTTGTATTGGTTTTAATCTCACTGGGCGAATAGGTGCGGTCTTGCATAATTTGACGCAATAATCGTAAAGACTCGCTCACTTGTGGTGTGGTTTGCTCGATATTGATTTTGCTTAATGCTTTAATTTTTTCTAACAAAACGTTAGCGCTGCTATGGCGTAGGTTATTGCTGATCCAGTTTTGCGCACTGGTGAGACTGCTTTGATAGGTGTTGTTGTCGGCTTTTAATAATGCCCACTGGGCTTGTTCTAACATCAAGCTTAAATTGTGTTCGAGTAATTGATATTGGCTATCGCTTAATGGTGCGTTAAAAGCGTCATCGCGATGACGAATACTGACCAATGATAAAATCTGTTGCCAAAGGCCATTACTGTCTTCTGCTGTGCTGTTGGTTTGTTCGTTGGCTGGTTGTGCTTGAATAAACTCACTGGGCGGCTGAATGCTGTCATGGACTAATGCTTTTATTGCTTGTAGATCACTGTAAATGCCTTGGCGGTCAATTTGACTGTGCTGGCCCAGTAATAGCATTTCTTTAGCAATTTGTTCGCGCACCATGAGTAAAGCAGGGTCATCTAAGTTGGCGAGCACTTGATTGGCGGCATCGAATAAACCATGTGCGCCTTTGAATTCGTTTTGTAAGTACACGCGTTGATTGGCCAGGCGTAGTAGATATTCGGTTTCGGCAAGCTTCCAGTCGTCTAAGCGGGCACCCGGTATTTGGTTCAGTGTGTGCTGCATGAACTCGAGTTGTGCTTGCATCTTGGTTAGGGCTTTTTGGCTGTTTTCATACTGCGATAGCTGTTTACCGTTTTGCATGGCTTGCTGCTGGCTTTGTTGTGTGACGCTTTGCAGTTGTTGTTCTAATGCACTTTGGTTACGTAATAACAGCTCGATACGGTATTGGGCAAACACAAGCGCGGCAATAATCAAAACCGCCACTAATAAAAACCAAGGCGTGTTACTGCTTTTTTTACTGGTGCTTTTATTCGGCAGAGCTTTGTTGTTGCTATTTGGCTGCTGATCACTCACAAGATGAATCCTTTGCTATTGCCTGCGGTTATTTAGCTAGAGTGCGTTATCTTACTTAAACAGTCTAGCAACCCTTGTGCATTTATTTTGGGGCATATGTGGACGTGTTGAATGTGAAGGGCAGGTGCCATGTTGGCGATGCGCTCACTGGGGACGATCACATGCACGCTTTGTTGTTGTTCGTCGGTTAGTTGTGTGGCTAATTGATGCAACATTTCGCCACTGGTTAACAGAGCATAATGTATTTGTTCTTGTTGAACTAGAGCGGCTAATTCACCGTGTGAAAAGTGGACGGGCTCGCGTTGATATAATTCACAATAATGTACCTTAGCGCCGCGCTGCTTGAGTGTATCGGCGAGATGTTCACGGCCGCCGACACCGCGAAAAATCAGCACTTTTTTGTGGTTTAAGTCTTGGTTTAAACCCGCTAATTCAAGTAAGCCTTCGCTATGATTGGCGAGGGGGACTTGCATGGTAATACCAAGCATGTTGAATACGTGGGCGCTGCTTGGCCCGACTGCATACCAGTCGATGCCTGAAGGCATTTGCGGCCAGTACTGATCGATTAAGTCCACGGCTAAGCTTGATGCATTACCGCTGACTGAGATGACCACATCGTATTGATCAAGGTCTAAGATATGTTGTTTCATGGCATGAAACGGTGCACCGTGCTGTTCATCAAACGGTGCAATACGCAATAACGGCTGATGCACACAATGCCAGTTGGCGTGTGTGAGTGCGTTGATCAGTTCATCCGCTTGGCCCTGGGGCCGCGTGATTAAGATGGACTTATTCACAGCTTGCCTTTTATTGAGTGCGTTATTTATTTGATTTGACGACCATAGACTTCGGTCAAAATCTCACCGGCGCCTTTGGCTAATAGATTTTCAGCGGCTTGAATCCCTAATATTTCAGCGTCATCAACATGGCCCGTGATTTCTGTGCGGATGATGGTTTGGCCATCTTCACTGCCAACTAAGCCGCGTAAAAACAGTTGGTCGCCGTCAAGGGTAGCGTAGCAAGCGATAGGGACTTGGCAGCCGCCTTCTAAGCGACGATTAAGGGCGCGTTCAGCGGTTACACGGTATGCGCTTTTTTGGTGATGCAAGGGTGCCAGTAATTCGTGGGTGGCTTGGTCATCTGCGCGGCATTCGATACCAACTGCGCCTTGGCCTCCGGCAGGAAGGCTGATTTCATCACTCATGAAGTCAGCAATACGTTCTTGTAGCTCTAAGCGAATTAAACCCGCGCTGGCTAAGATAATCGCGTCGAACTCACCGGCATCGAGCTTGCCTAAACGAGTTTGCACCGTTACCGCGCAAACTGCTCACTTTAATGTCTGGGCGTGCTGCTAATACTTGGCATTGGCGACGTAAACTGGACGTGCCTAAGCGTGCGCCTTGTGGCAGGTCCATCAAATTTTTATATTGGTTAGAAACAAACGCATCTGTTGGATTTTCACGCTCACAAATGACGCTTAAACCCAAACCTTCAGGGAACTCCATTGGGACATCTTTCATACTATGTACCGCGATGTCAGCACGGCCATCGAGCATGGCGGCTTCGAGTTCTTTTACAAACAAACCTTTGCCACCAATTTTAGCCAGTGGCGTATCAAGGATGATGTCCCCTTGTGTGGTAAAGGTGACCAGTTCAACCTCTAAACTTGGGTGGAAGCGTTGAAGTTCGGCTTTCACGTACTCTGCTTGCCATAGGGCCAGTTTGCTTTTACGGGTGGCGATGCGCAGTGGCTTGTTGATCTTCGCAGAGGGAGTGGCAGACATAATGGCCTCAGTAACAGTGTAAATTGGCTGTATGATACGGCAGATTCAATAAATTTTCAGGCTGTTTTTACTGATATTGGTCAGGCTTTAGCGTTAAACTGCGGCTCAATTAAAGAGTTTGGTTTCATTTTAGAATAGGCAACCCACATGATTACGACGTCGCTTGAAAATCGCGTTCTGACTATTTGTTTTGATCGCGCCGATAAGAAAAACGCCATTACAAACGAAATGTATACCGCTGCCGAGCAAACATTATTAGACAGCACTGATGATAAAGAGGTACGCGCTGTATTATTCAAAGGTGAAGGCGGTAATTTTACCAGTGGTAATGACATGGCCGCGTTTTTATCGATGTCGGCAGTGGCAGAACCGCCGGTGTTGAAATTTCTGTTGGCGCTGGCGCGTTTTCCGAAACCCGTTGTTTGTGCGGTTAGTGGTTTGGCAATTGGTATTGGCACAACCATGTTAGCTCATTGCGATTACGTGGTGGCTGCTGACAACGTTCGTTTTAAAATGCCTTTTGTGGATTTAGGCTTGTGCCCTGAAGGCGGGTCGAGTTTATTGTTCCCCCGTTTTATGGGGCATGCATTAGCTGCAGAGTTACTTATTTTGGGCGATTTCTTTGATGCGCAAAAAGCGTTAAATGTGGGCCTTGTAAATACAGTCACAAATGTTGATGACACATTAGCGCAAGCCACTAAGGTCGCCAACACGCTTGCGGGCAAACCACCTGCTGCGGTGCGTAATGCAAAAGCCATGTTGAAAAAAGAATATCTGGACGCGTTAGATCAAGTGGTCACCGATGAAATCAAACAGTTGTGTGCCATGGTATCGAGTGAAGAGTGCCAAGAAGCCTTGACCGCATTTGCTGAAAAACGCGTACCTGACTTTTCAGAATTTTAATACCAGGCAATCCGACTAAAGCATAAGTGATCTTGTGTCATAAGGGATGCATGCTAGGGGACTTGTGCACAGTTTCTGTGGATAACACGCTGGATAACGTAGGGACACATTGCTACAGCGGGTATAGGTAGGGTTGGGTTCTTAAATTGATTAAAAACACACCATAAATCAAAGACTTAAAAATTGTGGGTAAAAAGTTACTCACACTTTCTGTGGATAAAATAGGGATAACCACGGGACACTTGTCTACAGCCTTAGAAATCAGTGTCTATGGGGGAATTGGTTAAAAAACAACAGCTTATAAACCCTTGATGACCGGTTGGCTGGTTAAGCGAAAAAAAGGTTATGCACAGTTTCTGTGGATAAAACATTGAATAACGTTGGGACACATGTCGCCACCCCCCGTCATGGCCCGACCTCACTTAAATTGGTTGTAAACAACACATGTTGTATGGACTCATCGTATTCATCGCCTTCTTGTTATTAGGCGACTTTTTAGCGGCACTTTTAGACTGGCCCGTACCGGGTTCGGTAATCGGTATGCTGCTGTTATTCAGTGTGCTGGTTATACGTGGTGGGATCACGGAACCCTTGAAGCAATCGAGCCAAGGGTTATTACCGTACTTACCTTTGTTCATCGTGCCGGCGTCTGTGGGCATTGTTAATTATATGGATGTGGTACGTGAAGAAGGCGTGTTAATTGTGACGGCTATGATTGTGAGTTTAGCCATTGGCATCCCTGTGTGTGGTTGGCTTGCGCAGAAAGCCATGAATTTTAAAACCGGAGGCCGCCCATGAATTTACAATGGCAAAGTGCGTGGGATGCTATTTGGTTGAGTTCATATTTAGGGCTGTTTTTAACGTTGCTCAGTTTCCAGTTTGGTTTATGGCTGTTTCGCATCAGTGCGCAAAAACCATTTTTGCACCCTGTGATGGTGAGTGTCGTGAGCTTATGTGCAGTTGTGTTGTTAACGGATTTAAGTTTTGAGCGCTACATGGGCAGCGCTCACATGATCAGCCAGTTTTTAGGCCCAGTAATCGTCGCGCTGGCAATTCCACTTTATGAAAATTTAAAAGCTCTGCGCCAATATTGGTTACCGTTTTTACTCAGCAATGTGCTTGGTGGAGCCGTCACTATTTTAGTGGCGGTGGGTATTATGTATGTTGCTGGTGGCTCAGATATGAGCGTGAACTCCATGTGGACAAAATCCATCACCACGGCATTTGCATTACAAATAGCCCCACAAATTGGCGGTATGGCCGCAGTGGCTGCGGCGATTATTATGTTTACCGGTATTTTAGGTGCGTTAATGGCCCCGGCGTTGTTTCGTTGGTTTAACATTACAGCCGCGCCAGCTCAAGGGTGTGCGTTGGGTGTGTGTGCGCATGCGGTGGGCACGGCAAAAGCGTTGGAATTTGGCAGTGAGCAAGGTGCTTTTGCTGCATTGAGTATGAGTTTTATGGGCATTTTATGCGCGTTTGCATTGCCGTTTTTATTGGCGGGTTAGTTTAAATCAAAAGTTACAAAAATAAAGCGCATTGGGTGCGCTTTATTCTTTATTTGTTTATGGGTGTTATACGTCAAGGAAACAAATATATTCATTCTTCTTATATAGAACTTTACTATCCAAAAAGAGGTATTCGTGTATTAAATAGCGAACACCATCTGCAATAGATTCTGCGTCGTATGAAAACATACGAGAGTTTCCGGTTTCTGTTTGTAACTCGCCATGATCACCATAGGTTGCTTTAGCATATGAGCTAATTACGAATGTGCCATCAAAGTCGTTATCGTATTCATAGCTAATTGAAGTAATACCGCTATCGTTATAGCTGAAGACAATTCGAGATGACTTGTTTGGGTTGTTATCCCCATCGGTATCAAGCTCTTTTGTACATGATGTTAAGCGGTTTGAATCATCGTAGTCATAAGTGACGTTGCCCTGCTTTTTCAAAATATCGTTGTTTTTTTCAATGCGGGTCTTGGTAATGATTTGACCTGCGTCGTTAAATGTTTCTTTAATGACTTCAGTATAGTATTCGTCTATTTTAGTTGCCGTGATGCTATTAGTATCATAGACAAAATGAGTAATTTCTTCTGAACCAGCACTATCTCCTGTGTATTTAGACGTATAAACTTGCTGACTTATTTTATTGTTCTTGTTGTATTTATAAGCATATTTATAATAAGTTCGTAGGCTATCACCATTTTGGTCAACGGCTTCGGCTTTTTCGCTAGATAATTGATTACTACTGTTGCGCTCATAAGAGACGCTTGAAAACGATCCAAATGAATTATTACCCGTAGTATCTCTCTTAGTGAGTCTTTTAGTTAGGTATACTCTATCATTTAAGTATTTATATTCGGTTATGTTTCGTGTGAATATTTCATCACTTAAATTACGGTCTTGGTCTCTTGTGTCCAGCATTTTTTTACCAAAGTTATTGTAAGTATATGCTGTATTAGTGTAATTGATTAAGATATCTTTACTGTCAATATGAAAATTATATATATCTTTTATAATTTTTCCATTGTCATTATAAGTATAAGTATAAGTATCTCTATAATTAGAGGTGTTAGTACGGGTTTCTTTTTCTAAATGTTGTTGCGCATCATATTCATAAATTGCAGAAGTTGAAGGGGTTGAATATCCATTACGACGATGGGCTAATAATGGTGTATTGGTTAGTTCAAATAAAGTAGCCAGTGGTGTGGCTGGATCCATAGAAATAGAAACATTGTATTTTTCTTGAAAGGCAAGCATGGCTTGTGAATTTTCAAAATCAAACATATCAGCCGCAATATTTAATGTTGTTTCTGTCTCATCAATTAACTTTTTTTGCCAATCGTTTGTTAATAGATCGAGGCCATTTTTTGAATCCTGATCACCGTCTAGTGCCACAAGTAAGCGCATGATGTTAGATGCTTTATATAGATCACTGTCAATGTTTTGGCTAAAAGTTGGGCCTAGTGCGCGTGAGGCGGATTGTAAGCGATCACGAGTAAACCCTGGGTTTCTTAAGCTTGTGCGAAACGCTTTTTCAGTCATAGGTAGGTTGGGAAAAAAATCCATAAGTGACATAGTGCTACTGGCCGTTGCCGATGCGATTTCGGCACTGCCTAAATAAAGTTTAATGGTCTTTGCGTCTTTATCTTCGAATATGAATTCATTGTTAGCATTAATCACACCGCTATTTTTCTCAGTGTTGTCAGCTAGGAATGTTTTATAACCTAAGCCAGATATACCACTGATCACACCTGTAGTAATTGTGTTTTTATTATCCTTTTCGTTGCCATCACCTCCGCCGCCACAAGCTGACAGTAAAGCAAGTGATAGTGTGCTGACTAAAATTTTGTTTAACATAAATTATTGCTCATTGATGAAATAATGAGCAGTATATTAGGCTCAGATAGATTTTACACAATAGTGCAATTTAGGGTTTTATAAGATAAACATGGAGCTAGGTTGGAATATTAGGCCAAATGGCGCTGGCCAGTTGTGTTTGATTATTAATATTTAGCTCGCTATAAATATTTTTAAGATAGCTATATACCGTATTAATACTGAACTGTGTTTCTTTTGATATCTCTTTTGCGCTTAGCCCGCAGCATGCATAGCTGGCAACGAGTGCTTGAGATGGGTTTAAATTCAGTAACGCCATTAGCCAGTCTGGGTCTGGTGCATAACGTAAAGGTTGTATCGTAAGTGAAATAGTATTTTGAGCGATATTCCAAGATGTGCTTTTGTATTTGTGTTCATTGAGGCTGCAAAAAAAATGATATTGTTCATTATTCCATTGAAAGCGATAAGGTAATCCGTTTTTCAAGTAGGGTGTTATTTTATGTTTGCCCAGTAACAATATGCCGTCTTTATTTTTTGATAACTGTTTCGATTTGAATAGTGTTTCAGCAAATACATTATGGTAGACCACATGACCTAAGTGATTAATTTCAATCACACCTAGGTTAAATGCGCTTAGGCTGTCGAGACCTAATTGCTGTAATCGATAAGCATGATGGTGGGCAAGACCGAGCTTCAAGCACGTATTAATGTGCTTTTTTAAAATATCTAATGTTGAATGTATCTGTTGATGCTTTTCTTTTCCTGAAAAATAGAGCGTTAAACTGCAACTATAATCATCTACTGTAAAACTAGAAAAAACATGTTCTGTTATATCAAGTGGTAATCCGCCACAGTGCCACGTTTCTGCTTGATTGTTTTGGCTGTTATTGCACTTTAATATTGCATGTTCTGCTTGAGTGATTTCACAGATATGTGCAAGCCAATTCAAAAAATGCGTGTCTTGATTTTTTTCAATATTAAGTGCTGTAATTAACCGCCCAATTGATTGACTTAATTCGAGTGTATTCATGATTGGGCTTTTAAATGTTTCTTAATGTATTACTCATAATAGTCCGTTTTCTTAAAATCATGACATTTATCGTTTGAGTTTAAGTAGGATTAATACAGCTGCTATTAAATAATAGTTGCATCAGCTCAGTTTGATTGCTGACGTTTAGCTGTCGAAAGCACGAGGCTAAATTATTACGCACGGTATTAATTGAAATATTTAAATGCTGTGCGGCCTCATACGATGAGCAGCCTTCCATTAACAGTAAGCATAACTGGGCTTTACGCTGGGTTAAGCCATGAAGATGACAAATCAAATCGACTTTTGGCAGTGGTTTACGCCCTGTGATTAATGCCACGCTGGTATTGGGGTCCTGGCAATTTGGTAAAGGGGTTAACCAAAAGTTTTCAGCGTATCCGGGTTTTCCTAGAATAATTTTCTCATAACTTCTGGTTATATGTGACCCTTGCCATAGTTTAGGGTTATGGGGGGTTTGTGTAATGAGTGCTACCTGCTTTTCTAAGGCGGATTGTTGTATCGAATTAACCGCTAATAGCTTGTTGTTTTGGCTGGTTAAATGCTCACCTGCGCCCATCCACGTTTGAGCTTGCTCATTATGAAATAGAACATCCAGTTTGTTGTTCACTACCCACACCGGTCGATTTAAGCCGGTTAACATTTGAGCAATGTCATTTTGTTGGTGCTGTTGAAAAATGCTTGAAAGTTGGACAAATCGTGAAATGTGAGGCTGTAATAAATTTAAAAAATACTCGATATCATCATCAAAATGACGTTGGTCGTCATGACGTTGAAAGCTAACTTTGACCATGTATTGCGAATCAATATCGAAACTGCAGCCCATGGCATGGCGAACGCCATTTTTTCTTCCCCAGTCTTGATAGAACTCTGTATTGATATAGTCCTTATCTTTGACGTGTTTATGGCCAGAAAAAAACATGGTGTTTAGATGATTTTCTTGTAATCGGGTCAACGTCCATGGGTCTTTTGTTATGAAGTTCTCGGCATAATCAGCAATGGCATGATCGTCATAGTTGATCAAATACGAGTCACCTAACTCGTGGGTTTGCATGTTCTCAATTTGGAAGGCACCGTAGGGCGCGTCTACATATGAGCGTACGTCATTGACCAATTGATGAATATCATTAGGCTTCAATACAGCTTCATAAATGCGCTGAATAAAGCCGCCTAATGCATGAGTGTCTTGGTATTTATTCATGGTTTGATAGCACGCTCTGAATTACCCTGTCTTTGAAGCATTAAGCTTGCGAGACTATTTTGTAATGAGCAGGTATCTTAGGGTTGGGTATGAGTTTGGGCGTCCGGCTGTGCCCAAACGAACCAAAAACCACCTTTTTGTGCTAGAAATGCTCAAAGTAAGAGCAAAAGAAATGGGTTAAAATGCCCGCCATCACTTGTTTTATGAAGGTTTAGAATACATTGGATTGGATATATGGTTTTCTCGCAGCGCTTTGTTTTTTTGCGGGCAGTTTATTATTAGCGGTGAACTGCCGTTCACGGTATTGGCTAGCCAGTTTCATGTACTTTCTTGCCGGTTATTTAGGCTTAATTCTGTTGGATGCACAGCCCTTCTTTATTGCCCCATCGTTGTACTTTTTGTTTTTGACCATCATCTTTTTACCAGGCCCTTTATTGCTTGGTTATATTAGCCATATTTCGTCATCCTCCCATATTTCAATTCGTGATTTTATACCCGCGACGTTACCTTTGTTTGTCGTGCTTACTTGTTCAAATCAATTGGATGGGACATTTGGGATGCTATCCAATGAGCAGGCTTATCAAGCGTCAGCCTATACGGGCTTGTTTAATTTAATCAGTGTTATGGCTGGCTTATGCATGCTGAGTTATTTGTTCAGTTCGGTGAGATTGTTATTAAAGCTTAAGAAAAGCTGGGCAACGTATCAGAGTCAAACACTGCCACGTAGCTGGCATAAAATGGTGAGAGTGATGGTGGTGACGCTACTGGCGACGGTATTGCAGATTGTCAGTGCATTTGGCAACCCCGCGGGCGACCGGATTTCAATTGGAGATATTGCCTTTATCTTATATGTGAGCTATTTCATCGTGATAGCCATTCAAACCACCATTGATAACCACACTCGTAGGGATGAAAGCGATGCTATGTTAGAAAGCATTCGCCCTGACTTTACCAGTGAGGCGCTTGTTGGTGACATAAGTGATGAGCAAGACACGGAGGATTTACATGAAAAATACGCTCATATTAAGCAACAGGTGTTGGACAAAGAGTTGCATTTACAAAGTGATTTAACATTATCCACATTGGCTGACGCGCTTGATACCACACCCAATAAGCTCTCCATGTACATTAATAATGGCCTTGGTGTGACATTTTATGAGTTCATCAATGATTTACGCTGCCGGTATGCGGCGCGAGTGTTATTGGAATCGCCGGGTAAACCCATTACAGATATCGTGTTTGAAGCCGGTTTTACGGCTAAATCCACGTTTTACCATCACTTCAAAAAAGTTCATGGTGTGACGCCGTCACAATTTCGAACACAAAAGTAGCCATATTCATATTGCTTATAAGGCTGCCATAGCTAGGCGGTATAACTGAACTATACTGGTTGAGTATCTTGCCAAGGATCCGGCCATGAAGTTGAGACTGGCGATAGCCAATATCGCTCTTCCTTGTATTACATTATTTGCTCTGGGCTTTGTGCCAGCGCATGATTTTTTATTGCCCGATTATATCTCTACCGCCCTTATTGCATTTACCCTTGGCCGAGCTTTTTTGTTGTTGCAGCAACAGACCGTGTTTACGGTTTTGCCCATGTTAATGATGTCTTTACCTAGCTCACTTCAATTTAACTTAGATATTTTTGCGCCGTTTGCCTTTCTTATTTTCTTGTTTTATTTATGCGTGGTGAACTTGCAATGGGGTCAGCGACCTTGGTTTCATCCATTGCATATATTTAACGTTGGTTTGTTGGCTTTGTTTGTCTGTTTCTCTTTGAGGTTATTACCAATACCTGACGCTGTGCTGCCTTATGCTTATCTTTCATTGGATTGGCCTTATATTATTTTTGCGGCGTTGCCTTTGGTGTTTGTCCGTTTTTGGGGGCGCATTGGACGTTGGTCGAGTTACTGGCCTTTGCTTGTTGTTTTGGCGTTTAATTTTAAGTGGGCTGACGATAGTTATTTGATTTTATGGGTATCATTTGCGGCTCTGTTTTCATTGACTTTGGACAGTTATGTCATGGCGTTTGTTGATGAGCTGACAGGTATACCGGGACGCCGTGCGTTAGAGTTCAAATTAAAAACACTGGGTAAACATTACTATTTAGCGATGGTCGATGTGGATCACTTTAAGAAGTTTAACGACTCCCATGGGCACCAAGTTGGAGACGACGTACTTAGAGTAATTGCCAAATTAATCAGCTTAACGCCGAAAGCTAATGGTTACCGTTATGGTGGTGAAGAATTCTGTTTAGTCTTTGCAAATTGTGCACAGCAAGATGTAATTGACGGGTTAGAATTTACACGTAAAAATATTGAAAATTATGAGTTGTACCCAAAAAGCTTTGAACGTAAAAAAAATAAACGGGGTGAAAAAACAAAGAAAAAAGCATTACATGTGACTGCCAGTTTTGGGATGGCCCAACAAATGGCGAGTGAAGGGTTTGAGTTGGTTATTGAGCGTGCTGATAAAGCACTTTATAAAGCGAAACAAGCGGGTCGTAATCGTGTGAGTGTCGCGAAATAGGCTAGGCTAGTAATAGTCATAATGAGGAAAAAATCATGGCCAGTATTCTTGCAGTGGATGACAGCGAAGCGATTCGCACGTTAATGAAGGTGGTATTAGAAAATGCAGGCCATACGGTTTTTTTGAAAGAAAATGGCCGCGAAGCACTGGATTTTGCCAGAGATCATACCGTTGATTTGGTGATTACAGACTTGAACATGCCCGAAATGGGCGGCATGAGTTTAGTTGGCAATTTGCGTCGAATCGATAACTATAAAACCAAACCGATTTTAGTTATGACCACAGAGACAGCGGATTATAAAAAGCAAAAAGCGAAATCGGTGGGTGCAACAGGCTGGATTGCAAAGCCTGTTGATAAAGACCGATTGTTACAGGCCGTCGATCGGACAGTTGGCTAATCAAATGTATGTTTTGATCAAATCCGGCCTTTGCCTTATTTGACCCCCCGTTAGCGTTCATGTATTCATTTTAAGAATAAGTCGCTACTTTCTTGTAGCCAGTTTTTTTTGCGCTTAATAGCGTTACTAGCTCTTGGCGAGTGCGAATCATTTCTCGATAGTTATGTAATATGGCAGGGTTATTCATCCCCATGCGCTGCTGCGCGTTGCGCATATGGCGTTCGATAATTTGAATCTCATTTTCTAGACGATAAATTTTTGGGTGAACGCTGTATGTCATCATCATCAGACTTCTTTATTGATTAACTTTGAGCTTAATCATAGTTAAAAACCAAGAATGGGGTAACGAATACTAAGGATGATTTTCGCATTAAAAGCAGTGTTCAATAATACTCTGGCTATTAGTGCGTAAATATTGAATTTAAAGGTGAATAAAGCGTAAAAATTGACGCAAAAATCAAGGTTAAATGTAAAAAATATGACAAAGGCAGTCATGCTGATATAAACAGAAAAGGAGCCTAAAAACGCGGTTTTATACCCAAATACAACACAGCCTATAAAAAGGCATCACGAGAGCAAAAGGGTCCGCCAATCAAAGTCTATTTGACCCACTGCAAAAAAGCCCGGCACAATCATGGATGGCTTATTGCCATAGCGAATGGTTTCATATTGTAACGATAAAAGATCGCCACCCACACAGCGTAAAATGGCATGTCCCGCCGCGATATCCCACTCGCTGACATTTCCAAAGCGTGGGTATACTTCGCCTTGGCCGCTGGCCAGATACGCAAGTTTTAACGCGCTGCCCACTGCAATTCTTTCAACCGATGCCACTTTATGTTCGAGTTTGTCACAGAGTCGATTTAGCGCCTCTGTGCCGTGTCGTTTGCTGCCAAGTACTCTGATTCGATCAAACTCTCCGATTTGAACATTTGGGTTGCTGGCTTTAAGCGGGATGGCGTGGTCGTCACCCACTTTGCAAAATGCTTTACCTTCGCCACCATAAAAACACTCATCGGTCACGGGTGCGTAAATTAAACCAAAGATGGGCTGCCCTTCTTCAATGAGCGCAATATTGACGGTGAATTCACCGTTACGATTAATAAACTCTTTGGTGCCATCGAGGGGGTCCACTAGCCAAAATTGTTTCCACTGTGCCCGTTGTTCTTGATTGGGCGTATCAGCTTCTTCACTGATGACAGGCACATTTAAGATTGCAGATAGGCCATTGTTAATAATGTGATGGGCGGCAAGATCTGCTTCGGTAAGTGGGCTCTCATCGGATTTTTCAACCACTGTGTATTCACTGCGATTATAGATGTCTAAAATCGCGGCACCTGCTGTTCGAGCTAATTCAATGACGGCTGCATAATTTGGTTGCATAGTGACTCTGCTGATTCTAATAACGATTAATTACGGGCTGACAGCCAAGACCTTGCCATATATAGCGCGGCAATGGCACGACCTTCTGTGACATCTGCTCGCTGTACTAGCGTGTCAATATCATCCAGCGGCCAAGCGATAACATCTAATGGTTCTGGTTCGTCGCCTGGCAATGAGGCTTCGTATAGGTCTAGTGCAATAAGTACATCAATGCCACTTTTCATATAGCTTGGACTTAAGCTCATTTTCTTCAAAAAATGCAGCTGTTTCGCCCCAAAGTGAATTTCTTCTTTGAGTTCACGCTCGGCGGCTTGTTCAATGGTTTCACCCAAATCAACGGCCCCTTTAGGCAAGGTTAGGGTGTAATCTTCTATGCCAGCACCATATTCGCGTATCAGGAGGACTTCGCCTTTGGCATTAATTGGCACCATCATAACGGCACCTGAGCCGCCAGGTACTAAGCGCTCATAAGTACGTTCAACACCATTGGAAAACTTAAGATCCATCGTCTCGATGGTAAACAGTCGACTTTGGGCCACAATGTGACGATCTAATATTTGCGGTTTCTGAGCCATGTCCAACACACTATAATAGGGTAAAGTCGCGCAGTATGAACGTTAAGAGGCCGCAATTAAATGATCCACTGGAATGAAATCGACACTGTCTTGTTGGATATGGATGGTACGTTGCTTGATTTACACTTTGATAACTATTTTTGGCTAGAGCACTTACCACAGAAATACGCCGAACATCACTGCATGGAAAAACCAGCCGCCCTTGCTAAATTATCAAAGCAAATGGAAGCAAAAGTGGGCCAATTAGAGTGGTATTGCTTAGACTACTGGAGTGAGCTGACAGGCCTGCCCATTGCCCAATTAAAGCAGGATGTTTCACATAAAATTCAATTTCGTCCTCATGTTCCTGATTTTCTTGAAGCGGTTCGTAAGGCGGGTAAGCGTAGTGTGATTGTGACCAATGCGCATCGCGACAGTGTGGACTTGAAAATGCACCGCACTGGGTTAGACATTATGGTGGATAGAATTATTAGTTCTCATGATTATGGTTACGCTAAGGAAGACCAGCGTTTTTGGCACAGTCTTTCCCAAGACGAAGGCTTTGAAAAATCCCGTGCCGTCCTCATTGATGACAGCTTGGCTGTGTTAGAATCCGCGAAACGTTATGGCATTGGCCACCTTATGTGTATTCATGAGCCAGATAGTCAAAAGCCTAAACGTGCGATAACCGATTTTCACAGTATTGATGAATTTACCGACGTGATGCCTGCGCCAAAGGATACCCGTAGTGAGTGAGAGCAAATCGGCAAAAGTTCGCCTAGACAAATGGTTATGGGCCGCTCGTTTTTTCAAAACCCGTGCACTGGCTAAAGCCGCCATAGAGGGCGGTAAGGTGCTGTACGACGGCCAGCGCTGCAAGGTTAGCCGAACAGTTGATGTGAGCGCGACGTTAAAAATTCGCACTGGGTTTGAGGAAAAAACCATCACTGTGCTTAAGGTCAGCGAGCATCGCGGTAGCGCACCTGTGGCGCAGCTATTATATGAAGAGTCGGCTGACAGTATCAAAAAGCGCATGGATGAAGCGGAGCGCAGACGTAAATTTGCCAAGGCAAATCCATTGTTTGATCACAAGCCAAACAAAAAAGAGCGTCGCCAAATTCATAAGTTTCATGAAGACACCAATCTTTAATTGCGTGTAAACCTAGATTAAATAGCCAAGCTTAACGGCTTGGCAATACAGAAGAGAGCCCAATGGCCAGTCACGATATATTGCAACGATTTACCTTTGATAACTGCCATGTGCGTGGCGAGCTGGTGGGTTTAAAACAAACCTTGGCTGAAGTGTATCAGCGTCAGTCGTACCCAGAGCCTGTTAATAACTTATTAGGCGAATTACTGGTGGCTGCCGCACTGTTAAGTGCCACTGTTAAAATTGAAGGCTTGTTGAGCTTACAAGTACAAACCGATGGGCCAGTGCGTATTTTACTGGCTGAAACGCGACACGACGGCAAACTGCGCGGCATTGCCCGTATGGATCACGACAAAGACATCTCAGAAGGCAATTTACTGGGCACAAAAGGTCAGCTAATTATTACAATTGAGCCAGACAAGGGTCGTCGTTATCAGGGAATCGTTGAGATTGAAGAGGGGAGTATTACCAAATCCCTTGAAGGCTATTTCCGTCAGTCTGAGCAGCTAGACACCCACCTGTGGATAAGTTGTGAAAATGGCGTAGCCGCAGGCTTATTATTGCAAGAGCTGCCTGCTCTGGGTGAAGTACAAGAGGCAATTGATGTAGATGAAGACGCGTGGAATCGTTTAACGCAACTGGCTCAAACTCTGCGCCCAGATGAATTGATGCATCTAGAAAATGATGAAATTTTGCATCGCTTGTTCCATGAAGAGCAAGTGCGCTTATACGATGGGCAGTCACTGGTTTTTAATTGCAGCTGTTCGAAAGAGCGTTTGTCTGTGGCCTTGACTCAGATAGGCTACACAGAGTGCCAAGACATAATTGATGAACAGAAAAAAATTCGCGCAGATTGTCAGTTTTGTGGTCAGCACTACAGCTTTACGCAAAGTGACGTTAATGGATTATTCCCGCTAGAAAGCGCTAAAGCGGGAAAAGGCCTGCATTAGTGCACAAGTAAACGATAATAAATCCAATTTATAGCAAGTATAGGCACCATAAATAGACTGTATACCCATGATGTTTGCTGACCTGCAAGTGGCTTCGCCGGCCATTGGGTAGTCGATACGGGTCTTTTTATAGGCTGCCTATTCGCCTAATTTGGATTTTCTGGCATAATCGCGCACCTAAAATTTGTAATTCGTTTAAGGCTTACTTGCTTTAAGCGGTAATGTTTTCAGTTAGCTGGCCACAAGCCGGCGACTTACTTCTGTTGGATTGGGCATTATGACCACCGTTTACACCGATCTTTCTTCTGCCTTGTTGGTAGAAAAAGCACTAGAGCGCGGCGAAGGCCGTCTACAAGACAATGGCGCATTTGTTGTTGAAACTGGTGCGCGTACTGGTCGCTCTCCAAAAGACCGTTACATCGTTCAAGAACCAAGTACGTCTGATGCCATCGATTGGGGCAATGTAAACCGTCCTTTCGACGCGGATAAATTCGACGCTCTTTGGGATCGCGTAGAAGCTTACTTAGATCAGCACGACAAGTTTGTATCTGAAGTGCACGTAGGCGCAGACCCGCAACATTACCTACCAATTAAAATGACCACACAGACTGCTTGGCAGAACCTGTTTGGCCGTAACTTATTTATCCGTCCAGATACGTTTAACCCTTCTGATAAAGAAGAGTGGCAGATCCTGAACGTGGCAGGCTTCGAATGTGTGCCTGAGCGTGACGGTACTAACTCTGATGGTTGTGTCATCATCAACTTCGCTAAACGCAAAGTGCTACTTGCTGGTATGCGTTACGCGGGCGAAATGAAAAAAGCCATGTTCTCTGTACAGAATTTCCTACTGCCTGAAAAAGACGTGCTGCCTATGCACTGTTCTGCCAACGTAGGTGAAGACGGCGATACCTGTTTGTTCTTCGGTTTATCGGGTACAGGTAAAACCACATTGTCTGCTGACCAAAGCCGTTACCTAATTGGTGATGATGAGCACGGCTGGGGCAAAGGTACCGTATTTAATATCGAAGGCGGTTGCTACGCAAAAACCATCGATCTTTCTAAAAAGAACGAACCAATTATTTGGGATGCGATTAAATTCGGTGCCATCGTTGAAAACGTTGTGATCGACCCTGAGACACGCGTTGCCGATTACAACGATGTATCACTAACTGAAAACGGCCGTTGTGCATACCCACTTGAGCACATCGAAAAACGCGTTCTTGAGAACCGTGCTGGTGAGCCAAAAGCGGTTATCTTTTTAACCTGTGATATGACGGGTGTATTGCCTCCTGTTTCTATTCTGACTAAAGAGCAAGCGGCTTACCACTTCTTGTCTGGTTACACCGCGCTGGTTGGTTCTACCGAAATGGGGGGTTCTAAAGGTCTTAAATCTACGTTCTCTACTTGTTTTGGTGCGCCTTTCTTCCCGCGTCCAGCAGGTGAATACGCTGAGCTTTTAATGAAGCGCGTAACCGAATTTGATTCTCAAGTTTACCTAGTAAACACAGGTTGGACCGGCGGCCCTAACGGCGCGGGTGGTGAGCGTTTCTCTATCCCGACAACGCGTGCTGTTATTGCAGCGATTCAGTCTGGCGCGTTACGTGATACCGATACTGATACCACGCCAGTATTTGCACTTAAAGTCCCTAAAGCGGTTGAAGGGGTTGATGCTAAGTTGCTAAACCCAGTTAACGCATGGGCTGATAAGTCTAAGTTCGAAGAAGTAGCGCAAGGTCTTGCTCAGCAGTTCGTTGATAACTTCAAGAAGTATGATGTATCTGATGCGATTCGCGCTGCGGGTCCTCAGCTATAAGTTACCGTTTTATCCGAATCGCCATTCATGGCTCTTTTCGGATATCGACCTCCCAAGGTCATCATTCCTCACCCTAGGAATTTTAAAGGCGCAACTTTGTTGCGCTTTTTTTATGTGAAAACCGCTATATTTAAATCATCACTTCACATTCGAGATGAATATGCTGCTTAGATCTTTCATGTTAGTTATTGGTGCTTTAATACTTATATCGCCTGTAAGTTGGGCAGGCGTAATATCGGACAAAGTTGAAGAGTTGTCTGAAGGCTATAAAAAATGTGAAGAGCTATATGAAGAAGTTCGCAACAGCGAATGTGCGAATAGTGTTTCCGGCTTGTTCGGGCGTATTTATTTTCAAGTGGGGGTAAGTTTTACCGAACGACAAGTCAAATTTCAAAATATTAAAACCAAAAAAGATGCATTTATTTTATCGAGTGGCTTTAAACCTCGTCCGGTTTTAGCAGTGAGCTTGAGCGATAGCTATTTTGGTGAGAGTAACTTTGGTTACAGTTTGGGGTTTTCTTACTTTGATGATTACGCAATCAAACAGGTGATTAAACGAGGGGATTCAAGTAGTCATCAGAAAACGGTGGATCTAGATACATATTCAGGAATGAATGTGCTGGCTTTTAGTCCGTCTGTTTTTTACAGTTATGGCCGCAACGATGACACACCGTACCGTTACATTAAGTTTGGTGTGGGCTTTAATCTGATGTATAGCCGTGTACGTGGCACGGGTTATTTAACAGAGCTTAAGTCCGATGAAGATTGTTATCAATATGGCAGTGACTTCGTGGATGGTAAGGTCTCCGATAAAAACGGCTTTAAAAATCTGTGTGAAAATACACGTTTCAATGAATCAGGGTTTGGTTCAGGTATTAAGGTCTTTTTAGGCATGGATTGGAAAAACTGGGAGGCAGAAGTATCCGTTTCTGGCTTTGAAAACCGCAGTAGCGGCGATTATCGCTATGTGACACAGCAAGCTCAGTTTTCGATTTCACGTAAATTGGGATTCTAGTTTTTCTGTTTAAAAAACAGTCTGTATTAGGCTCTCAAAACCTTTCTTTTTATGCCAATTCAAACCAGTAATTTTACCTCTGGTGCATTATAATTCTTAGCCACCTGCCAAATGGGTTCGGCAGGCCATAACAATAATGTACATGAGTGGTTTATGGATCGTATATTTCAAACATTAGCAACTGAGCTGAATGTACAGCTAACGCAAATCGTCGCCTCTGTCGCGTTACTTGATGAAGGTGCCACTGTCCCGTTTATTTCTCGATACCGCAAAGAAGTCACAGGCGGTATGGACGATGGTCAATTGCGTACACTTGAAGAGCGCTTACGTTATTTGCGTGAGATGGAAGACCGCCGTACCTCTATTCTTAAAAGCATTGAAGAACAAGGCAAGCTGACCGACGAGTTAAAAGGCCAGATCATGTTGGCGGATAGCAAAAACCGTCTTGAAGATTTGTACCTGCCATATAAACAAAAGCGTCGCACTAAAGGTCAAATTGCAATTGAGGCAGGCATAGAGCCATTAGCCAACGCCTTATTGGAAAACCCAGCGTTAAATCCTGAAAATGAAGCGACCAGTTTCATTGATGCAGACAAAGGTTTTGCAGATGTAAAAGCGGTTTTAGATGGTGCTAAATTCATCTTGATGGAGCGCTTTGCTGAGAACGCAGACCTTATTCAACGGTTACGTGATTTTTTATGGCAAGAAGCCACTTTGAGCGTACGCGTTGTACCGGGTAAAGAAAACGAAGCGGCAAAATTCCAAGATTACTTCGAACACGATGAGCCATTGAATAAAGTCCCGAGCCACCGTGCACTGGCAATTTTACGTGGCCGTAATGAAGGCTTTTTAAGCTCCAACTTGGTTACTGGTGATCCCAGCGATAAGCTAACCGCGAGCCCGTGCGAAGCCATGGTTGCCAATTTTTATAACCTAGAGTTTAACAATCGCCCTGCCGATAAATGGTTAGGTGAAGTAGTTAAATGGACATGGCGTGTAAAGTTATTAACATCACTTGAAAATGAATTAGTCACTCGTATTCGTGAAAGTGCAGAAGATGAAGCCATCAAAGTCTTTGCCATGAATCTAAAAGATTTATTAATGGCGGCACCTGCTGGTCACAAGGCGACCATCGGTTTAGACCCTGGTCTACGTACGGGTGTAAAAGTGGCGGTTGTGGATGCCACGGGTAAAGTGATGGATCATGGGGTTATGTATCCAACGCCGCCAAAAAACCAAATAGAACAAAGCAAAGCAGCGCTTAAAGTCCTATGCGAAAAACACAATGTAGGTTTGATTGCCATTGGTAATGGTACAGGTAGCCGTGAAACGGATCGCTTAGTAGCAGACTTCATTAAAGAAAACCCAAAGCTGAAAGTGCAAAAAATTGTCGTCAGTGAAGCGGGTGCCTCGGTTTATAGTGCATCTGAATTGGCCGCAAAAGAGTTTCCTGATTTAGACGTGACCATTCGTGGCGCAATATCCATTGCTCGTCGTTTGCAAGACCCGCTGGCAGAGCTTGTGAAAATTGAGCCTAAAGCCATTGGTGTGGGCCAGTATCAGCACGATGTTTCTCAGTCTGCGTTAGCTCGCTCGCTAGATGCTGTGGTTGAAGACTGTGTGAATGCCGTGGGTGTGGATTTAAATACGGCGTCTGTGCCTCTACTGACGAAAGTGTCTGGTTTGAATACCACTATCGCTAACAATATCGTCGCTTTTCGTGAAGAAAATGGCGCGTATCAAAGCCGTACCGACTTGAAAAAAGTGCCGCGTCTGGGTGGTAAAACATTTGAACTGGCTGCGGGCTTCTTAAAAATTGCCAATGGTAAAAATCCTTTAGATGCCAGTTCCGTTCACCCTGAATCGTATGATGTGGTGAAACAGATTGCGGCTAAAGCGCAAAAAGAGGTGAAGTCAGTCATTGGTGACAGTGCCTTCTTAAAAGCGGTGAATGCCAGCGAGTTCGTGACCGAACAAGTTGGCTTACCAACCATCAAAGATATTTTGGCTGAGCTTGAAAAGCCTGGCCGCGATCCGCGTCCTGAGTTTGTCACCGCCGAATTTAAAGACGGTGTTGAAGAAATCAAAGATCTGCGCGACGACATGATACTAGAAGGTGTCGTCACTAACGTGACAGCGTTTGGTGCCTTTGTTGATGTGGGTGTACACCAAGATGGCCTAGTGCACATTTCTATGATGAGTGATCAATTTATTGATGACCCTCGTGAAGTGGTAAAAGCCGGCGATGTGGTGAAGGTAAAAGTGATGGAAGTCGATGCACCACGTAAACGAATCGCTTTATCGATGCGAATGAGTGACAGCGCCAGTGATTACCAAGCTGAAAAAGCCACACCCCGTGGTGAACGTAAGCCGCGTAATTCGACTCCTCGTCAGCATTCAAGCCAGCCGCAAGCGGCCGCTGGGAACAACCCAATGGCGGCACTATTCGCACAAGCGCAGAAAAAGAAAGGCAAGCGATTGTAATGTTGAACTAAACTGATGGCATGCATTCGAAGGTGAATGCATGCTTATTAGGATACAGTGTTGCGCTTAACTTGTTTTTATCCTTGTATAAGCTGGCTATAATCGCCCCAATTTATATCTTAAGGATAGCCTCCTTTGTCTCAGACAATGCCATTCGACCAAGTACTTACTCATCTGCAAGCCATTGCGCCTTCTGCCTTGCGTTTTTCTCGTGGTATTGAGAAAGAAGGCTTACGAGTAAATGCGAATGCTCAAATAAATCCTGAGCCTCATCCCAATGCGTTAGGCAGCACGCTGACACATCCGCATATCACCACGGATTACAGTGAGGCCTTACTCGAATTTATTACGCCAGTTAAAGACAATGCCGATGATGTGTTGGCTTTTCTTGATGACGCTCAGCGCTTCAGCTTTCAATACCTGCCTGAGCAGTATATTTGGCCTGCATCTATGCCTGGTGTGATTAATGACGAGCTAGATGTGCCTATTGCCTATTACGGTAAATCCAATGTGGGTACGCTCAAGCATGTTTATCGACATGGTTTGTGGCACCGTTATGGTCGTAAGATGCAGTGCATTGCAGGTTTGCATTATAACTTCTCAGTGTCGCAAGAACTTTGGCAAGCCATTGCCGATTGGCAAGGTGAAACGTTAGATAAAGACTTTGTGAGTAAAGGTTACTTTGGTTTGATTCGTAACTTTCGTCGTTACTCTTGGTTGTTGCTGTATTTATTCGGAGCAAGCCCAGCCGTTGACGCTAGCTTTCTTGAAGGTGAAGAGCACAACTTAGAGAAATGGGATGATAATACTCTTTATGCGCCTTATGCCACGAGTTTGCGCATGAGTGGCTTGGGTTATCAAAACAATGCACAAGACGATTTATTTGTGTGCTTTAACGGATTACCTACTTATACCAACACATTAAAAACGGCGATGCATCAGTCCGTTGCCAAATATGAACAGATGGGTGTTGAACAAGACGGCATATACAAGCAGCTCAATACCAATCTTCTACAAATTGAAAATGAATACTACTCAGACATCCGACCAAAGCGTAATAGCAAAAATGGTGAAAAGCCGTTAACCGCTTTAAACGAACACGGGGTTGAATACATTGAAGTACGTTGCCTTGATCTAAACCCATTTGAAGCATTAGGTGCGAACCGCGATCAAATTAATTTTATGGATTTGTTCTTAGCATATTGTCTATTAAGCCCAAGTGAACGTTTGAGCGAAAGTGAATGTAAAGAAGTATCTGAAAACCAAAAACACGTTGTAATGGAAGGTCGAGATCCTGAATTTACGCTGAAGCGTCACGGTAATGATATGCGTTTAAAAGATTGGGGTAATGAATTACTCGCTAATATGGCGCCTCTGGCAAAACTGTTGGATGACAAACAAAAAAATACTGATTTACAAACCGCTTTAGCCGTCATGCAACAACGCATGGACGATGTGTCGCTAACCCCAAGTGCACAAGTGTTGGCTAGCATGAAAGACAACCAACAATCATTTTCACAATTTGCTTTGCAGCAAGCTAAGCAAGTAGCCGACTATTTTAAAGCGCCTATTGGTGAAGAAAAAAATGCTCACTGGTTGAATCTTGTGCAACAGTCAGCAGAAAAACAGCATGAAATTGAAGCAGGCGATGACATGACATTCGCACAATACTTGGCAGATTATCTTGTTAAAGTGTGAGGCGCGTCACAAATGGGTCGGATAAAATCCATATTGGCTCAATTAGACCAGTGGTTTGCTTGATATTGATCCTTCGTGAGATAGATTTACTTTAAAAGGCATATGGATCTGGCTATGAAACTAGTGGAACCTCACTGGGATCTTGAAAATTTGGAAAAAGCATACCGCCACGGTTTTATGGCTGGGATGGTAGGCAAAGCTGTTATTGTCTGTCCTCACAAGGCTGAAATTGTTGTTAACGCGTGGGAAGCTGGCTGGCAAGATGGAAAAGAGCAATTCGATATTAAGCACGCCGCCTCATTCAAGCAAACCCTATAAAAAAGGCCATGAATTCGTGGCCTTTTTTATGTGCCCATAGATAACGTCTTGCGGCTAATTCTGCGCCACAAAATTTTGGAAGTATAAATCCTCAATATAGGGCTTGCCCTCTAGTTCGGTTAATAATGCCCTCAACTCATCCAATGCCACTTGGCGTAATGTTTCACGTGCTTGTGGGTTATTGATAGTCGCTTCATTTTGCTGGCTTAACAACAATACCAATTGATTACGAATATACGCTTGGTGGTGATTCACTTTGCCAGCGGCTTCGGCCCCCATCACTCGTAACGCCACATCTGTGCGAATATACTTCAACCGGCCTGTGGTATTGTCGTCATAGTTCAACACAAATGCAGGTTGCAAATGAACATACTGTGTAGCATTACCCGCTGGCGGTGCTTCAGCGGCATTAACAAAGCTGCTAAGACTCAATAAAGTCATTACAATTATTAAATAAACACGTTTCATATGGGATTCCTTTTTGCGTTTTCTGTATTTAGCATAGAACAGCTTGAGCCGCTTGCTGCAACCAAAGGCATAAACTTGTGTCTATATTTGAACGCTTTTTCTCTCGTCTCACTATTAAGGGTATTTATGTTGCCGTTTTCCAATCGAATGATTTCGTTAGGTGTGTTCCTAGCCTGTGCTGCACTGCTGGCAGGTGCATACTATTTTGAATATTTTTTATATATGGACCCTTGTCCGTTATGCATTATGCAACGCATAGCGGTATTGCTGGTTGGTATTGCGGGATTATTCGGGTTTCTTCTTGCGCACAACCAAATAGCGCGTTTGGTTAGTTATGTATTTATGGTACTTAGTGCGCTGTTTGGAATCGGTGTGGCAGGACGTCATGTTTGGATACAAAGTTTACCGGCAGACCAGATACCCACTTGCGGGCCAAGTTTAGAGTACATGGTGGATACCCTGCCTTGGGCAGAAGTATTAACGGTAATGCTAAGAGGCAATGGTAATTGTGCTGATTCTCATTGGGCTTTTTTAGGGCTTTCAATGCCTCAGTGGGTTTTGGTTTGGTTTATAGCATTTGTTTGTGTGGGCGTGTATTTAGCGATTAAAAACGCTAAAAAGTAGCAGGAAAACGCCATGCTTGAATGTGAAAAAAAATACGCTTCCTAGCGATACTATTGCAAAAGCGAGGTAGGCTCAAGCATTATAAATATCGAAAATTTTGAGCTTGCAGCGGTCAAAACCAGTGCCTATATTGAAGGTACTGGACCTTAGACCATAAGTATAAGTAAGAGGATTGGCCATGCTAGAAAGTTGCAAAGATGCAAAAGAACGTTGGGGTGGTGTGAACTCACTAATAGATCGTTGGCTTAATGAGCGACAAGAACTGCTGGTTTTGTATTGTGCTATAAAAGGGCTAAAACCCTATAGCCCAAGAGAAACACCGCTGTCGGTTAAAGTTCAGGCATTCTGCCAAGTATTGATGGACTACTGTAGCGCAGGGCATTTCGAAGTGTATGAGCAGCTTGTTCGCGAAGCAAAAGAGTTTAATGATGGTGGCATTGAACTGGCTAAGCATCATTATCCGCGATTAGAGGAAATTACCGTTAAGTGTGTAGAGTTTAATGATAATTACGATAGCGCTGAGCAATGTATTGAGAAGCTGGTTGATCTACCAAGAGACTTATCAGAATTAGGTGAGTTATTAGAAGAACGTTTTGAGCTAGAAGATGAGCTAATCGAAGCACTGCACAATGTTCATAAAGAAATGATTGCGTGATTTTTCAAGTGGCACAATCGCTTTATAGCTAAGGGGCGTCAAAGACGCCTTTTAGCCAAATACAAATCCCTCCTCGTTTCAAATCTGCCAAAATTTTTATACTCGCCTACACTCTAAATAGGACTTAGGGATACCGTTTATGAAAATTATTATTACTCTTTTACTACCACTATATCTATTAACGGCGTGTTCAAGTGGCGATAGCCCATCCAAGCAATGGGAAGTCGCCGTGCAAGGGGTTTACAGTGCTTGTTTATCGACGAATGGTGAGCATGTATTAGTAGGCTCAATTCACCATGGTGGCAGTTATTGGCAGGTGAACCCTGCTGAGCGTTTATATGATTGGAATCATAAAGCGGAAAGCTTAACGGGTATTTTGTCGTGTGCACTAAGTGATAATGATCGATTTGCTAGCACCGCAGAGCACAGAAAAATAGTCCTATGGAATGCAACAACAGGCGAAGCATTTTGGCTATGGGAAGCGCCAGCCAAACATTGAAGATATGGCATTGAGTAATGATGGCCAGCTCGCATTATTGGGATTAGATAATTATGAGGCGGTGTTATTTGATATTCAAAATGGCGGCGTTAAGTTGCGCTTACCTCATGAAGGTATCGTGCAAACCGTTAGTATGAGCCGAGATAATAAATGGGCCATGTCTGGCGGGGATGATTCCACGGTCAAAGTCTGGCGTTTAAGTGATGGTAAAGCCATGTATACGTGGGAGCTGCGTAACCAAATAAAAGTCGTTGCGATTACGCAAGATGGCCGGTTGGGTTTTGCAGCGAGTCACAGGGATGACAGTATTCTATGGGACTTAGAAAGCGGCCAAGAACTGGCAAAATTACCTCAAGATAATGGGACGTTTCAAAGTGCACGCTTTAATGATGATGGAACACAATTACTGACAGGCAGCTCGAGTGGTCAAATTATCTTATGGGATATAAGTAAGGCAATAAAATTGAAAATTTGGCAGTTATCTTCAAAGAGCGGCTGGGTAACGAAAAGTATACAGGTGTTGGATGTGGCATTTGCCCCACAAGGTTATAAAGCGGTGGGGGCTAATGGATTGACGTATCAGCTAGACTGATCAGCGGTTGATGTTATCAAGCTGTTGTTGTCGATTATCGAGAGATTGTTGGAAATCTTTTATTTGATCCAGCATCTCAGGTACTTTTTCAATGGGTGCAGTGGTTAGCGGTAATGAAGAGCCACTGCCATCTGTTGGATCAAAGCGCTCATTGGCTTTAGGTTTATCTTGGTAGCCTTCAGGTAGATCAATGGTTTTCATAGAATTGATTTTATCTTCTACCTGAATCATTTGAGCGCTCTCACCTTCAGGCGGGTGATCACTATATTGCCAATTGCCTTTGGCATCTTGCCAGCGATAAAGTGATTTGGGGGCTGCGGTTGGTAGTGCAGATTGACCTATATTTTTAACGGGTTCAAGAAATGTTGAAATATCTAAAACAGGGCTACCATCTGGTTTTTTGAGAATAAAGGGACTTGCGATTGCTAGAACCAGTGCAAGTAATAGCAATTTATTGAAAATACTCATGGATACGTTCCTTGTAAATATTGAACCATACTATACCTCAAATCATGAGAATGATCAGCGAGTGAAGCCGGCCATAAAGATCAGCGGCCTTAGTCATACAATTATGACTGAGTGATATTAGCCAAGGAATTAGGTGAAAAGGTGCCAGGGAAAAAATTTGACGCCATAAAACCGCAAACAGCACGAGTGATATCTCATGCTGAACCAAAGCGAATTTTAATTGCAAATGCGAAGGGCGGTTGCGGCAAGACAACGCTTGCCACGAATACGGCCGCCTATTATGCGAGTAAAGGTGGAAAAGTCGTATTAATTGACCATGATCCACAAGGATCCAGTGCGCAGTGGCTAGATGCCCGAAGTAAAACACTGCCACCTATTTATTCTGTAGCGGCTTACCGTAAAGATGATAATCATACGACACGCAGTTTTCAGTTAATGGTCCCGCTTAACACCACTCACATCATTATAGATACACCAGCAGGTATTAGCGGAAATGTGCTTTGTGACCACCTTCGACATTGTGATCTTGTTTTAATGCCAGTGGTTCCCTCTGTGATCGATATCAGGGCGGCCACTGGATTTATAAAAGATGTTTTGTTGAGCCCAGGATTTCGCATTAAACCAAAGCCGATTGCAGTCGTTGCAAATCGCGTTAAGCGAAATACCCTTGGCTACAACAAATTAGAAGCTTTTCTCAATAGTTTAAACATCCCATTTATCACGACTATTCGCGATACACAGCAATATGTTCGTGCTGCAGAATTTGGAATGGGTATTTTTGATTTCAGCCAACCCCACGAAAAAGATCTCGAAGAATGGCAGCCATTAATCAATTGGCTCTACATTCAGCTCAATAACAGCAAAAATATTTAAATATATTGAAAAAATGTCGTTTAAATCTGGCGTATCAGTTTTGTGTTTGTATAATTGCCGTACCCACACAGAGCATACCCAGAGGTAATCATGGCAGCACGTAAAACCCCCGCAGCAAAGAAAGCAACTAAAGCAGCTGTAAAAAAAGCACCGGCTAAGAAAGCAGTGGCTAAAAAAGCAGTTGGACCAGTTGCTCAATTGCAAAGCGAAATTACAAAACTGACTACTCAGCTAAATGCAGCGCATGCGAAGCAACTTGCTGAAGTAAACAAAGAAGTAGCGGCTGCTACTAAAGCGGTTACCAAAGCGGCTGATGCGGCTAAAAAAGCAAAAGATGCTCAAGCAAAAGTTGCGACTAAAGTTAAAGCTAAGAAAACAGCAGCTGGTGTTCAGCAATTAGCAAGCGCTAAAGCAAAAGCAGCCGATGCAGCTAAAGTATTAAAAGCGGCTAAAGCAGTTGCGAACACTCTAAAAGCAAACCAAGCAGAAGTAAAAGCTGAAGCCACTAAAGCAGCTAAAGTTGAGAAAGTACGCACAGCGGCTGAAAAAGCCTTCTTGAAAGCAGAAGCAGCGAAAGAAAAAGCGGCTAAAGCCAAAGAAAAAGCAAAAGCTAAGGCCGCTTCTGTTAAAGCAAAAGCCAAAGCTAAAGTAGCAGCTGAAAAAGCCAAAGTGAAAGCTAAAGCTAAAAAAGAAGCTGACAAGATTAAAAAAGAAGCGGCTAAATTAAAAAAAGCAGCGGTTAAAGCGGCTAAATCAGCAGCGAAGAAAGAAAAAGCAGCTTTAGCGAAAGAAAAAGCGAAAGAGAAAGCAGCGGCTAAAAAAGCAGCGAAAGCGGCTAAGCCAGCAAAAAAAGCAGCCAAGCCTGCAAAAGCGAAAGCAGCTAAGCCAGCAAAAAAAGTAGCTAAACCTGCAAAAGCGGCTAAGCCAGCTAAAAAAGCGGCCAAACCTGCAAAAGCAGCTAAGCCAGCAAAAGCAAAAAAAGCCCCTAAAGCGAAAAAAGCAGCTAAGCCAGCAAAAGTAGCAGCTGAAGCTAAGTCTGAGATGCCAACACCTTCAGTACAAAGCTTATTTTCTGAAAATAACTAAGATTTGATTTTGTCTTAGGGTTGTAAGTGCTGATACAGCACTTGCAACCAGCTTTCCTCTAGTTCTATTTTACCTGCGCAATAATTCTGTAAACTGCTTTTAAACCCATCCAATCCTGTTTGATCCGTGATAGCCCAATTTTTACCTATATTGAATAGCATCTGTTGCTGACATTTTTCGGCCTTTAATTCTAAGTCTTTAAATGCTTGATAGAATGGCTCATGCTGTAATGCTTTTGTTTGTCGGCGCAATTGTCGGATCGGCCTGACCTTGTTTAGCTGCCAATCATGGACCAAGCGTAATTGCCGAGATTCATAATAGGATTTGGCTTGTAGGTTTAACCAACCAATAAACAGCAATATGTTTACATCAAGGCCATACTTATCTTGAGCCTGTAATAAAAACTTGGCACAGCCTGGTTTTTGATATTGTTCGATGGAATATAACCATAATGGGTTATCCATTGAATTTGTGGCATCATGCGCAACCTGAACCACCGCCCACCCCTTTGAATGTGTGAAGTTGAGTTATGATACGTCTGCAACAGGTGAATTTACACCTAGGCACCAAAATAATCTTACAGCAAGCTGACCTGACCGTGCATGATGGCCACAAGCTTGCGATCGTTGGGGCGAATGGCGCAGGCAAGTCCACGCTGTTCAAATTATTATTGCAGCAATTAGTGCCGGACCAAGGTGAATTATATTTACCTAAGAACTGGCGTATTGCGCATATGGCACAAGAAGTTGCGGCGTCTGAAAAAAGTGCACTGGATTATGTGTTAGATGGCCATCAAGAGTTTCGTCGTATCCAGCAGGCCATGACGAAAGCGGAGCAGGCAGAAGATGATTTAGCTCTAGCCACGCTGCATGGCGAATTTGAAATCATTCACGGCTATCAAGTTGCGCAACTTGGTCAGACTATGTTGGCAGGCCTTGGCTTTAAACAAGAGCAAATGGCGCACCCAGTTAGTGCATTTAGTGGTGGCTGGCGGATGCGTTTGAATTTGGCGAAAGCGTTGATTATGCCCAGCGATTTATTATTACTTGATGAGCCCACCAACCACTTGGATTTAGATGCAAGCTTGTGGCTAGAAAGTTTTCTGCAAAAATATCGCGGTACCTTGTTACTCATCAGTCATGATCGTGACTTTATTGATTCAGTGGTGGATGGCATTGTGCACATGCACCAACAAGTTATTAACTTGTACTCAGGTAACTATGCCGATTTTGAGCGACGTCGAGCAGAGCGTCTAGCGCAGCAGCAGTCTTTGTATGAGCAACAACAAGATCAGATTGCGCATATAGAAAGCTTTATTGAGCGCTTTAAAGCAAAGGCCAGTAAAGCCAAGCAAGCACAAAGCCGAGTGAAAGCGCTTGAGCGAATGGAGCGTATCGCCCCAGCCCATGTGGACAGCCAATTTCACTTTGAATTTCCTAATGCCGATAAATACAGCGACCCGTTGCTTAATCTGCAGCATGGGAATATTGGTTATGGTGACAATGTGCAGCTTGAAGATGTGCAATTGTCATTACGACCAGGTGACCGTATTGGTTTATTAGGGGCAAATGGCGCGGGTAAATCCACTCTAATAAAAGCCATTGTGGGTGAGCTTGCGTTGATGCAGGGCGAATATTTTAAAGGTGAGTACCTTGCGGTGGGTTACTTTGCTCAGCATCAAGTGGATGAGCTAGATTTACGCTTAACCCCATTTGATAACCTGCTCAATTTAAAGCCAGATGCGAGTGATCAGCAAATTCGTAATTTCTTAGGAGGCTTTGGTTTTCATGGTGATCAAGCACTTGACGTCAGTGAAAAATTTTCAGGGGGCGAGTTAGCTCGCCTAGCATTGGCGCGTATCGCATGGATGAAGCCGAATTTACTGATTCTCGATGAGCCGACTAACCATTTAGACTTGGACATGCGTCATGCGCTGACCATGGCATTACAAAATTACGATGGTGCCATTGTTGTGGTCAGTCACGATCGTCACTTGTTAGCCAATACAGTGGATCAATTTTATTTGGTACATCAAGGTCGAGTGACTGAATTTGATGGTGACTTGGAAGATTATCGCGCCTTCATTAAACAAGCCGAAAGCGATGAAGATGAGACGGCAGATAGCACTAAACAAACTGAGAACAGTGCAGAGGGGAAAAAAGAGAAAAAACGCCGCGAAGCGGAAATTCGTAAACAACTCAGTCCGCTTAAAAAACAAGTGACAAAACTCGAAGAGAAAGTGGAAGCCTTGCAAGCGACTCTAGTGGATATTGAAACACAGCTAGCCGATACATCCCTTTATGATACTGCACAAAAAGCGCAACTGCAGTCTGTCTTAAATGCGCAAAGTCAGGCGAAACAGCAGTTAGAAATAGATGAAGAGCAATGGATGACATTACTTGAAGAGCTTGAAGCGTTAGAAGAACAACTCTCAGAGTAATGCGTTTAGCTTAAACTGAAAAAGCAGGCCCTTGGTCATTATGTTCAGGTAATACCAAGGGTAGAGTGATCGTGAATTCCGTTCCTTCGCCTATTTTACTGCTGGCTTCAATAGAGCCAGCGAGCTGTTGGGTGACGATATTGTACGTCATGTACATGCCTAAGCCTGTACCACCATCCCCTCGTTTAGTGGTAAAAAAAGGGTCGAAGATTTTACTGCAGGTGATCTCGTCCATGCCACAGCCATCATCTTTGTAGTGTAAATAGAGATTCGTCTCGTCACTATTACTGCTTAAATAAATATTACCCTCTTGTTCAGGAAAGGCATGGCGTAAGCTATTAATAATCATATTGCTAATGATATGATAATAAGCGCCTGGGTAGCTGTTGATGGTCAGTGTGCTCTCCACATCAATATGCAGTTTAATTTGTGTATGCTTTAGCTGTGGCTTTAAGGTTACTAGAACTTCATCAATGTGCTCTCGTAATGCGAACAATGTAATTTCTTCAACGGATTGATTCACCGCGACATTTTTGAAGGTTTGCACTAGTTGCTTGGCTTTATGTAGGTTGGTTTCCATAATGTGTATGGATTCTTGGGAGACACTTAAGAACTTACCAAAGTCGGTGGCAGTGAGTGACTGTGCATCAAATTTCTGCTGAATAATTTCACTTTCACTTTTATTATACGACAGAGCCGTAATGGAATTACCCAAGGGTGTGTTAATTTCATGAGCGACGCCTGCAACAAGTTGACCAAGAGAGGCCATCTTCTCAGCTAAGATGAGTTGTTGTTGTGCATTTTTGAGGTCTTCTGTGCGTTCAAGCACTTTGTGTTCAAGAGTGTCATTCGCCAGTTGCAGTGCATCTGATTTGTCTTTCAGTTGTTTCGTCATGTCATTAAAGGCCCGACCAAGTGCAGCAAGTTCGTTATTGGTGTTGATATCGACGGCGACGCTCATATCCCCTTTACGTAAGCTGTTTACGCCGACTAACAGCGCATCCAATGGCTGCCTTAATTTTCTTTGGATCATGAAGTAAACCGCTGACGCGGTAATCAATATGGCAATGACCGTAATAAAGGTTAGCCGAAGCACTAATGAATTTGTGCGTTGCTTTAACCCTACGGTGGGGCTCAAGGCCATGACTTGAAATGCTTGCTCTGTATCGCTCGGTAAGCCAAGGGGTTCTTCTGTATAAATATAGGGATCGTTGCCGACTTCAAGGCTGTTAGCAGAAGCATAGAGCTGTTGTTTGTGATCAATACTCGATACCCAGATATGGTCAGCGTCCACAATCGCAAGTTCTGTTCCTAGTCGTTCAGCGATGGTTTGAAGGCTGTCATTATCGGGCTTTTGTATACCGACAATGAGCACCGCATTTTTAGAGGTCACCTGCCAATTTTCAGGGTTGACTAAATTAAGTGAAACAGGGCTCCACATAACGAACTGCAGTTTGTCTTGCCTCAAACTGATGACTTGCCCTGATGTATACGTGTGAGGGCGTTGTAGTTTGTTAAACACGCTTTTGGGAATATCATCGGTTGGCTTTACCCCAACAGTTTCATAAAAATAATTAACGTTTTCTTGGTAAATAGCACTGACGTCAAAAAAGTCGCCATCAAAGTTTAATTTATCAACGGGCATGCTATACACGCGAGGAGTTTGCGAGTTTGACTTAAGGTCATAACGGAAAAACCAGATAGTGTGATGGTCAATGCGAATAGACAGTAGCGGCGTACTTTGCTCATATTGTTTAAACGGGTCGGTATGGTAAATAGATAGCTCTTTTAACTCGTTGGAGGGTAATAAATGAATTAATGAGCGGACAAGTTTTAGCTGGCTTTGAAAGTAAAACGTCGCATCAGAGTTGCTGAGGCTTTGACCCTGTTGTGATACATCTTCTGTGTAAAGCGGGCCGTAGTTATTAAGTAATGTGAGTTGTTCGGTTATAAAGTTGTTAGATTCAACTTCTCTAATGGATCGATACGCGCGATTAGCGGTGTTTTCAAGCTCTGATGAGAATAAATAAGCGGCGGCCTGCACACGTTTAAGCGCCACTTCTTTTAGGTCGCGATACGATTGCCAGCCAACCAAGGCGGCAATGCCGACAGAGAAAATAATAAGGGCTATGAAGACAAGTGCGATTAATTGGCGGCTGATTCGATTCATCGATAGGGTCATTGTACGGCCTTACGCCAAGGTTTAATGGCCTCTTCGTAGGGTAAGGTTTTTGGTGTTTCTCGGGTTCTTTTTGGTTTAGGTGCACCCGGTTGCGCGAACCAATACGCTTGGCTTTTTTTAGGATTTAATTGTGGTGAGTATTGCGCCAGTTTTAAATTCTCCATGATGTCATCTTGGTGATAGGCAATATTATCCATAGCCTGTTTCGCTGTTATTTGACCGTTTATTGCTTTATCTAAGTTGGGCCACCAGGCTCTGAATAACAAAGGGTAATGCGGAACATTCAAACCCGTGTCTGTCCATTGATGAATCGCAAGGCTTTGATAAAACTCAATGAGCCCGCCCCAGCGCTGCTTGTTTTCTTGCACATAATCGCTGTTTAAAGTGGAGTGCCTAACGGGTGTACCACCGGCTTTAAATTTGGCAAGCGCGGCTGATTTACTCACACAGAATTGAGCCCATAACCAAGCCGCAGCGCGCTTAGGGCCTCGTGTATCTTTTGGGATCGTCCAGCTACCAGCATCTTGATAACCCACTTTCATGCCTGACTCCCAATAACGTCCGTGGGGTGTGGGGGCAAGTCGCCATATGGGTTGACCCTGCTTATCGACCATTACGCCTTGATGAAAAGCCGGCTCATTAACCCAAAGTGTGTATAAGAAAATTTGCTGTGCGACATTACCTTGTGCGACAGCAATATTGTTATCGCGAAAGGTGCCTTGCCGTGCGGAAGGCGGGCTGTATTTGTTGAGCCAATCGATATAGGTTTGTAAGGCATAAATAGCAGCAGGGCTATTTGTCGCGCCACCACGTTCGACACTGGCACCACGAGGAATTCTATTTTCAACACGAATACCCCATTCATCGACGGGTTTACCATTAGGCAAGCCCCTATCCCCAGCGCCAGCAATGGATAGCCAAGCATCGGTAAAGCGCCAGCCAAGTGACGGGGACTTTTTACCAAAATCGGTATGTCCGTATACTTTTTTGCCATCAATGGGAGTGTTGGTAAAAAATTCAGCGATGTCTTCATAAGCGGCCCAGTTTTGAGGCACGCCTAATGAATAGGCTTTGTCATTTCCGTACTTTGCTTTGGTGAAGCTTAAAAACTGGGCTTGAATATCTTTGCGTGTAAACCAGTCATGGCGAAACCAATATAAATTTGCAAATTGTTGGTCGGGCAGTTGTAACTGTTGACCGTCGTAATCTTGCCCAAATTGAAGGTTGAGAAAATCATTTAAATCTAAATAGGGATTAGTGACGTCGCGACCTTCGTGTTTCATATAATGCGTTAAGTTCACAACCCCTTTTACGCGGGCATGGGTGCCGATGTGGTCTGCATCGTTAATATAAATATCGTAAAGGTGGGCACCTTGGCTGATTTGCTTGAATATGTTTTCCACCACAGAGCCTTCACCAATGATGTCAAAGTTCACCTTAATCCCCGTGATGTGTTCAAAATGTAGCGCTAAAACATCCCGCTCCCAGCGATGAGTCGGTATGTCTTCACTGACCACAGAAATATGTTTGCCTTTAAAAGGTTCGGCTGCGGCTTGAAACCAAGTGAGTTCGGCCGCCATTTCACTCTTTGTTAGTACTGAAGGTGAGAGGGCGACGATTACGTCTTCAATAGTATTACTGGCTATTAACACAGGAGAAAAAAACAATAAAAGTGAATAACAATAGGCTTTTAGCATAAGGCCTTTACCCAGCTAGACTCTCATATAACCATAGACAGGTTTAGGTTCTTCTCAAGTATTGGGTGACGCAAGATAAAGGGAGATGAACGCATCTAATGTTGGTATCGAGGCCGGTTTACTGTCTCTTGCACTATCAGGGCGTGGTGTGATGCCTGTTTTAAGCAAGTCACTGATTTTATGCACGCTTACATGAGTCCCTTTTAGTTGTGGCAGTACATGTTCTAAATAATCGATGGTGGTTTTGTGAGGGTGACCAATAGCAATGGCACTGCCATAACGTTCGGCTACGGTGATCGCTTTTTTAAATTGAAGGTGAATGTGCTCAATATCGATCTCATTATCTAAAAAGATATCGCGTGAAGCACTGGGTAAACCCATGGTTTGCGCAGTTGAAAAGCCCACGCTCTTGGCACTGGTTCGGCTATCTAAAAAGAATAATTGTTTTTCTTTCAGCACCTCCATGACCCACATCATAGCAACACTGTTGGTTGTTAGCTGACTGCCCATGTGATTATTCATGCCCTTTGCGAAGGGGATACTTTCAATGGCAAACGCAAGTTTTGTTTTAAATTCGAGTTCGCTTAACGATTCGTTTAATGCGCCAGCCCCCAGTTTTCGGCCATTCACTGTGCTCATCGGGGCATGCAAAATCACATCTTTGCCTAGCCGCGCGGCTCGTTCAGCCAAGCGCTTGCTGTGCTTGCGGTGTGGCATGACGGCAAAGGTAATATCAGCGGGCAGGGCAATGGCGTTTAAACCGGCTTGCAAGCTATTGCCTAAATCATCGATGACAATAGCTAAGCGTGCAGGGTTGGGCGTGTCGGCTAAGCTGATTCCTGGCAGGCTACTCAGTAGCAGCAGGAACAGCAGGCGTTTGATCATGACTATCACGGTTTTGTTTACTGCTTAATAAGCGCATACCTTTTAGCATAGTCAGCGCTTGGTTGAGTTGGAAGTCTTTGGCGGTGAGCTTTTTGGTCTCATTTTCATCGTCTTCGACTTTCTTCTCTTTCTCCTCTTTTTTATCTTTCTTGTCATCCGGGTTTTCAAGGTGTCCGGTCAAGTCTGCTTCTTTGTAGTAGCGCGATTCGTTTTCAGGGGTGAACTTGCCTTGGTGTATTTCAATATCGGGCTCGATCCCTTGTGCTTGAATCGAGCGGCCAGCTGGTGTGTAGTAACGTGCAGTGGTCAACTTCAGTGCGTGTTCGCCATTCAGGGGTAATACCGTTTGTACTGAGCCTTTACCGAAACTTTGTGTGCCCATGATCACTGCGCGGCCATGATCTTGTAACGCACCGGCCACAATCTCAGAAGCGGATGCGCTGCCGCCATTAATTAAAACAACGAGTGGGATTTCAGGGGCGGGAGTATCGATGGTCGCTTCATAACGCACATCGGCGTTGGCGATTCGGCCTTTGGTATAGACGATTAAACCGGTTTCTAAAAAGGCGTCACTGACCGCGACAGCTGCATCTAACACACCACCAGGGTTGTTACGTAAATCGAGAATAACGCCACTTAGGGGTTTTAACGGCTGGTCACTTTTTTCTGTCAGCATTTGCAGTGCATTGCTCACATCGGCGCCGGTGTTCTCTTGGAATTGGGTAATGCGAATATAACCGTACTGTTCATCCAGCAGTTTGTGTTTCCACACTGGTGATTTTAATTTCGGCTCGTTTAATCGTGATCTCTAAGGGCTTGCTTTCCCCTTCACGTAAAATGGTGAGCACAATCGGGCTGCCGGGCTCGCCGCGCATTTTTTCAACCGCATCATTCAGACCCAGACCTTTTACTGGGGTCTCATCAAGCTTAATAATTAGGTCGCCAGCTAAAACACCCGCTTGTTGTGCGGGAGTGTCATCAATTGGGCTGACGACTTTTATAAAGCCATCTTCCATGCCTACTTCAATGCCTAGGCCACCAAATTTACCGCTGGTGTTGGCGCGCAGGTCTTCGAAGTCTTCTTCGCCTAGGTATGACGAGTGCGGATCTAGACCGCTTAACATACCGTGAATGGCATTTTCTAGCAGAGTTTTATCGTCAACGGTTTCAACATAACTGGTACGAATACGTTCGAATATTTCAGCAAAGGCGCGTAATTCTTCAAGGGGTAAACGCGATGGGGCAACTTTAGCTTCACCTTCGATAATGTCTTGGGCGTTGGCTGAAAATGTCAGCACGGCCAACAAGGTGAGAAATAATGGGCGTAACATAGAGAGTCTCGATTTATATAAGCTTTATAAGTTATAACAGATTGTTATGAAATTTGAAGTCAGGTCGGTTTAATTGTGGCCTTTTACGTGTAAAGCAGACCATTTATATCATCTAATACAAGAGTATTAACCTTTTAACCAGTATTTTGGATTTTTTGGCTGACCTTTATGACGAATCTCAAAATACAATGCGGTGTCTTCAAAACCGCCACTGCGGCCCACATTTGCGATTACTTCACCGGTCTCAACCCAGTCACCCACACTTTTTAATAGTGATTGATTTCGCGCATAAAGTGTCATGTAACCTTGGCCATGGTCAACAATTGTCAATAACCCAAATCCACGTAACCAGTCACTGAATACCACGCGGCCATGATGCACGGCGCGAACGTGTGCACCTGTTTTTTCTGGGTAGATCCAACCTTGAAAGCGTTGCTTACCATTCGGTTGCCATTGGCCAAATAATTTTTGGACTCGGCTTGTGATGGGGCTTGGCAGTTTCCCCTTTAATTGTTTAAACGGGCGACTTTCTTTGTTGCGTTCATAGGGTAAAAATACTTCTTCGACTTTACCCAGTAATTCCATCAGATTTTGTCTGTCTTGTTGTAGGCGTGAGAGCTGTTGACCACTGCCTTTTATTTTTTTATCTAACGCGTTGGCATATTGTTGCTGTTGTTTTTGCGTTTGCTTGAGTTTGGCGTAACTGCTTTTTAATTCAGTGAGGTTGTCTTGTAAGCTGGATTCACGCTTTTCAATGCTGGTTTGCACATGGCTTAATTTAGTTAAAGTAGTGCGATATTCGTTAATTTCTTGCTGATGTGCAGAATTGAAATACTGTAAATAATTGAGGTTACGTGAAACTTGCGCGGGGTCTTGTTGGTTGAGCAGCATTTTTAATTGAGGCTCTTGGCCGAGCTTATAGCTGGCCAAGATAATGTCATTGAGAATGCGTTGTTGTTTGAGTTGGGACTGGTTGAGTGTGGCCTGTTCGGCTTTGAGCTTTTTTAGGCGATCTCGTTCCCCCTGCAACGCTTTCTTAATCGACTCCACCTGTTTGCTCATCTTGGATACGGCCTCATCGCTTGTGCGCAATGAAGACACCAGGTCTTTGTGGTCGTCTTGTGCTTTTTTAAGAAAAGCTTGCAGGTCGTTGATATCGTCTCTTAATTTTTTTAAGTGACGTTCACTCAATTGCTTGCTGTCTATGTCTTGTGCAACGCTAATGTTAAGCGTGGCAAAAGATAATGTAGCCAGTAGTATTAAACCTAGTAAGCGTCGAATCACGAGCGTTTCTCTAGCAGCGACTTACCTGTCATTTCGCTTGGTTGTTGCTCACCCATCATGGTTAATAGTGTCGGAGCGATGTCGCATAAAGAGCCACCTGTTTTAAGGGCCACTGTTTTACCTTGCTGACTAACATGCACAAGATTCACAGGGCCTGTGGTGTGTTGCGTCATTGGGCCGCCATTTACATCCAGCATTTGCTCACAGTTGCCGTGGTCGGCGGTAATTAAACATTCGCCGCCTACTTTTAATATGGCATCAGTGACACGTTTTAAACACACATCAAGGGCTTCAACTGCCTTAACTGCAGCATCAAAGACACCAGTGTGACCAACCATATCGCCATTGGCAAAGTTACATACAATTAAGTCGTAGGCTTGATTCTCGATGGCTTCTACTAATTTATCCGTCACCTCAGGGGCGCTCATTTCAGGTTTTAAATCGTAGGTGGCCACATCTGGGCTATTGATAAGAATGCGCTCTTCACCTGGGTATAATTCTTCACGGCCACCGCTAAAGAAAAACGTCACGTGGGCGTATTTTTCAGTCTCAGCGATGCGCAATTGAGTTTTGCCCAAGTTACTAACGTACTCACCTAAGTCATTGGTCATGGGGCTTGGTGGAAATGCACAACTGGTTTTAATGGCGGCTGCGTACTCTGTCATCATAACAAAGTCGCTTAATTGCGGATGCGCGGTACGAGTAAAGCCATCAAAGTCGCCATCTACGAATGCACGGGTGATTTCACGTGCACGGTCAGGGCGGAAGTTAGCAAAAATAATGCTGTCGCCGTCTTCGACTTTGACTGGCGTGCCTAAAATGGTGTCGTCGATGAATTCATCGTGAATGTCACGCTCATAAGAGGCCAGCAAACCTTCAACGCCATTGGCGGCCTGATATTTTGCAGAGCCTGTTGTGTACATGTCGTAGGCTTTTTGCACACGATTCCAACGGTTGTCACGATCCATTGCGTAATAACGGCCAACAAGCGTCGCTAATTTTGCGTTGTCGCCTAAGCCTAAAGAGGCCATATGGGCTTCGATGTCTTCGATGAATGGCTGGGCACTTTGTGGTGCCACATCGCGGCCGTCTAGAATACCGTGAACATAAATGGCTTTCGCGCCGCGTTTTGCCGCCATGGAGGCTAAAGCTTTGATGTGGGTAGAATGGCTATGCACACCACCAGGGCTTAACAAGCCTAATAAATGAACAGCTTTACCTTTATTAATGGCGGCATCCATTGCGTTAACAATGGCGGCGTTTTCAAAGAAGTCGCCATCTTTAATGCTTTTGTTAATGCGCGTGAAGTTTTGGTAAACAATACGGCCAGCACCTAGGTTCATGTGGCCAACTTCAGAGTTGCCCATTTGCCCATCGGGTAGACCAACGGCCTCACCGGATGTACTGATTAATGCACGGGGAAAATCAATTTTGAGCTTATCCCACGTTGGGGTATTAGCAGCGCTAATGGCATTGTCGTTTGCGTCTTCACGCTCACCAAAGCCATCAAGAATAATAAGTGCAACAGGTTTGGGCAAAGTGGACATATGACCCTATAAGAAATGATTGAATATGGACCAGATTTTACATGTTTGTAGGCCATCATGCCATTGGCGATACAGCGAGAAACGGCTGGTATCGGTTTACGCTTTTGATGCGCGCTAATTGAGGTATACTGCGCACCAAAGAATTTGAGGTGGTGTATGGAACAGTTTCTAGAATTTACAGTGAATAATTGGATGTTAGTCGCTGCTTTGTTAGCGCTTTTTGCACTATTAGCCTGGGATGGCAGCCATAAAGCGGGTCCTAAAGTTAGCACTCACGAAGCGACTCGCTTAATTAACCAAAGCAATGCGCTGGTGTTGGATATCCGTGAAAAAGGGGACTTTAAGGCAGGTCATGTGGTGGATTCGGTGAATATTCCTAATTCACAGGTAATAAATCGTGTATCAGAGCTAGAAAAACACAAGACTGACCCCATCATAGTGGTATGCAAGACAGGCCAAACTGCCTCAGCAGCGAGTAAAGCGCTTAAAGAGAATGGGTTTGAACAGGTATATCGCCTTAGCGGCGGAATTATGGAATGGACCAATAACAACTTACCATTGGTCAAAAAATAATAACTAGAGACGTAGTCATGACAGAACAAGATCAAGCATCACAAGCAGCGCAAACCGATCAGCAAAAAGGCCAGTTTGGCGTTCAGCGTATTTTTGTAAAAGACGTGTCTTTCGAAAGCCCAAATGCACCGGATGTGTTTCGCGGCCAGTGGAAGCCACAAATCAATATGGATCTTAACACCCGCTCTAACAAGCTGGCGGATGATGTATATGAAGTGGTATTGACGTTAACCGTGACGGCTAAAAATGAAGACAAAACAGCGTTCTTAGCGGAAATTCAACAAGGCGGTATCTTTAAGATTGAAGGACTAGATGGCGGTGCTTTGCATCAAACATTGGGTTCTTTCTGCCCTAACTTGTTGTTCCCTTATGCCCGTGAAGCGATTGATGCACTGGTTGTTAAAGGCAGTTTCCCTGCATTGATGCTTGCACCTGTGAACTTTGATGCGGTTTACGCACAAAGCGTGCAGCAAGCCAAAGCACAGCAAGAAGCAAAAACAGAAGCTACGCACTAAATAATAGTGTGTGAATAAAAAAACCGAGCGGCTTTTAAAGGCGTTCGGTTTTTTTATGTCTGGTGCTTAGTGTCGGTTATTTTGCGCCAGCAAAGTCTAGCTGACGCCAAGCTTCATACACCATAACCGCAGTGGCATTTGATAGATTCAAGCTGCGGCTGTCTGGCACCATAGGTATACGAATTTTCTCATCTTTGGATAATGTATCAAGCATCTCATCAGGTAAACCACGCGTCTCAGGCCCCATGACAATGGCATCTCCTGCCTTAAATGTTACATCGGTATGTCGACGCTGCCCTTTGGTCGTAATCGCATAGCTGTTAGCAGGCTGTACATCATCAACAAATGCTTGCCAATTTTTATGGATTTTTACCTTGGCGAATTCATGGTAATCCAACCCCGCACGGCGCACGCGCTTTTCATCTAGCTCAAACCCCAGTGGCTCAATCAGGTGCAATTGAAAACCTGTATTAGCGCATAGGCGAATGATGTTTCCTGTATTGGGCGGGATTTCAGGCTCAAATAATACAACGTGCAGCATAGTGGTGTTTCTACAATGTTTGACTAGGATTAGATAAGAACAGTTTACCTGAATTATAGGGTCTAAAGGAGTAGGCATCTGTTGAATTTGGCGCTTGATCCACGAAAGTGGTTTATCAAAAAAGAGAAAAAGCCAAAAGGATTGGTGGGTTTAACCGTGAGTGAACACGGTGTAGCGATCAGCCATGGTGACATTCAAGACGGGGAGTTCAAGGTCCTTAAGCTTGAGTTTGCGCCTATTCAGGGAGCTGGGGTGCTTCCATTTGTGCAATATTGGGTCAATAAAAATAAATTAAAAAATGCCGACTGCCATTATGTACTGAATAAAAATGAGTACGAATTAGAATTAGTTGAACCTCCTCCTGTTGCAGAAGACGAGCTGAGCGAAGCCGTTCGCTGGCGTCTTAAAGATCTTATTTCGATTCCCATTGAAGAAACTGTGATCGATATTTTTCCGCTGCCGGAAGACGCCTATCGTGGGCGTATGAAAATGCTCTACGTGGTCGCGGTTAATCGCGCGGTCATCGAAGAAAAACTTAAATTCATCCGTCGTTGTGGTTTAGATCCAAAAATTATTGATATTGAAGAAATGGTGCTGCGCAATATTTCACTTTATTTACCCGACATGGAAAAAGGCACAATTGCGATCCTTGGCTTAAAACAAAACAGCGGCGAGATATTAATGTTTAGCCATGAAGATATGTATCTGTCGCGTTCCATTGAAATGGGGTATTCGAGTTTGATGGAAGGGGATGAGTCAACGGAAAACGAAGAGCAATTCCAGATGATGGAGCGGTTTATATTAGATGTGCAGCGTTCACTGGACTATTACGAAAGTCAGTTAGGCAAAGGCATTGCGAGCAAAGTGTACATACTGCCGATGGGAGTCGAGGGATTAGAATTACAAAAACCGATGCAAGAATTGTTATCACCTATGGTAGTCGAATTAGAATGCAAAAAGTATATCCCCATGGGTCCAAATATTTCATTTACTGACGTTGAAGAGATGCATTTATTGCCGGTTATTGGTGCAGTGCTAAGGCGGTTAGCATAATGCAGCAGGTTAACTTATTTTTAGAGGAGTTTAAAAAAATAGAACCGCCTTATTCGGCTGCCATTATTTTACTTTTGATGGGTTATACATTGTTTTTTAGTTTTGTTGTAACGGGTGGCTTGTATGCGTTAACCGTTAAAGAGCGAGCGGTACATACGGATTTATTGGAACAAACACGTTTTTGGCAGGAACAATTTGATATCGCGTATCAGCAAAATCCAGAGCCTAAAATAAGTGAGGCACTACTTAAATCTATTGAGGGCTATGAACGTCAAATTACAAGAAATATGAATGTGCTTGGTTATTTAAGTGGTCGAAGAAATGTGGTTAGAAAGCAAGTGTTTTCAATCTATTTAGACGCACTTACAAAGATTAAGCAAGATGACCTTTGGTTAACAAAAATAGCCATTAAAAAAGGCGGTACATCTTTAACATTGCATGGGCGAGTATTAAATCCAAGCGGTTTACCTGAGTACATAAGGAAAATATCGGAATTGGATATTTTTAAAACAATGCAATTTGAAGTGTTTGATTTGAAGCGTGACGGTGATCAGATGAAATTTGTAGTGAGTTCTGAAAAGCAGGAGATGTCGATTGAAGACTATCTGGACAAAGCTACCACCAAAAATTAATTCGCTAAGCATTAGAGAGCGTAAATTAATTGCATTAACGAGTATTAGTTTTGTATTGGCGATGTTTGTTTTGTTTGCTTGGCATCCTATATGGAATAAATACCAAAACATAATGCATGAGAACGCCAAAATGATAATCAATATAGATACGTCACAAGACAATATTGAAGCATTAGAATCACGCTCAAAAGAAGATGTGAATCTGCCGTATAGAAGTAAATTATCTGATTTGAAAGAAATAGAAGCAATACAGCAAGAAACAATAAACAGTATAACCGGTGCTTTAATTCAACCTGAAAAAATGAATTTAGTATTTGAGGGGTTACTTGATAAAAATAAGCTGATGTTTGATTCAATGAAGAATTTGAAACCTAAAGTAATTGAATTAAAGCAAGCTAAAGAATCGAATCAAGTTTTGTACGAACATGGATTGGTGTTAGAAATGCGAGGACAGTATTTCCATGGCTTGGAATATATAAAAGCAATTGAGAATCAAGATTGGCAATTGTATTGGGACGAAGTGGAATATAGAGCCACTCGTTATCCACAGGGTGAATTAACGTTAAAGGTGCATACATTAAGCACCAGTGACAAGGTGCTGGGTTTATAAATGAAGGCTGTGATTATTTCATTTACGATGATATTGAATTTGGTATTGAGCTTATCGGCGAATTCCAATCAATATGACCCAATGGCACCACCAGGTTACGGGCCTGTTGTTAAAGACAATATAGTCGATAGAAAAAAAGTAAAAAGATACTACTACAATTTAAGACAAGTCGTTATTAGCGCAAAAAGGAAACCGAGCGGTTATTAACGGATCTGTTTTGAAAGAAGGTGAGTATATCAATAAAGCGAAAGTTGTAAAAATTGAGGCAAATAAGGTCACTCTGTCAAAGTCAGGGAAGTTATCTGTCATAAAACTGAATCACCCGATGAATAAAGTGAGGCGGTAGTCATGTTTAATGCCTTTAGAAAAAATGGATATTTTCTTTTCTTAGTATTATTAGGCTGCGCGAGTTCACCTGAAAAAGACTATGAAGTTAAAGAGCAAGCTTTTAAAGATATTCCGAATACCTCGGCATCGGTCGTTGTGCCGCAGTCCGCTTATGATGCATTGATGCCTGAAATCGATAGTCGCTTATTGCCTGAACGTTTTGATGTGAGCTCGAAAAATAATCCGGCCAGTTCATTTTTTATGGGATTAGTGGATGGTTTGGGTATTAATATGGTTATTCATCCTGATGTAAAACAGAAAATAACCATCAATTTAACAAATGTGACACTCGAAGAAACACTGCAAGCGGTTAGAGACAGTTATGGTTTGCAGTATATTAAAACCGAATATGGTTATCGAATTTTACCTAATGCGCTACAAAATAAAGTATTTAGACTTAATTATTTAAATGTTTCTCGCCAAGGCACGAGTGGCATCTCGGTTGCCAGTGGTCAAATATACTCATCCGAAAGCAGTGACGATTCAGATTCTACGAGTAATCGTTCAACGTCGACGGCAACTAAATTAGATACACAAGCCAGTACCGACTTTTGGCGAACGCTACAGCAATCCGTACAAGTAATGGTAGGTAATGGTGGTGGCCGAAGGGTCATTGTTGATGCGCAAGCTGGATTGATTGTCGTACGAGCGTTTCCTGATGAGTTATATGCAGTGGGCGAATTTTTACGACGTGCTGAATTGTCCTTGCAAAAACAAGTCATCATTGAAGCAAAAATATTAGAAGTCACCTTGAATGATGGTTTTCAAGCAGGGATTCAATGGGACTCTTTTGGTGCAGGCATTAATGCCACATATGCCAGCTCGTCAAAAGAAGTAGCCGGCTCATTATCATCTGAAAATGTCACTAACCCTGATAACCTTGCGGGTATTTTTTCCCTAAATTTTAACACCACAGACTTTACCGGTGTGATTCAGTTGTTACAACGTCAAGGCGAGGTTCAAGTACTGTCGAGTCCACGTATTAGCACAGTCAATAATCAAAAAGCGGTTATTAAAGTAGGTACGGATGAATTTTTTGTCACTGATGTCAGTACAAATACCACCACCACCACCACCAGCACCAATACCAGTCCTGAGGTGAGCTTAACGCCATTTTTCTCGGGTATTGCATTAGATGTTACGCCGCAAATTGGTGATAACAATCAAGTTATTTTACATGTTCACCCTAGTGTGACTGAGGTGGTTGAGCGTAATAAAGTGATTGAAGTTGGCTCAAATACATTTGATTTGCCTATGGCATTTAGCAGTATTCGTGAAACCGATAGCATTATAAAAGCACAAAATGGTCAGGTGGTTGTTATTGGTGGCTTGTTACAGAACAAGAAAAGTCGAACCGATGCGCGAGTGCCTTGGCTGTCGCGTATTCCATTAATAGGCGCGTTGTTTCAACAAACCCAACAAACACAAACAAAAAGTGAATTAGTGATTTTACTGCAACCTAAAGTAATAGAGAACGATGCTTGGAGTAATGAAGTAGAGAGCATTAGGCGCACCTTCCCCAGCTGGCAGCAGCAAGGAGCATCTGAAGAATGAACAGCATAAATGCGATACCAATGAAACGTCCTGCTGAAAAGCAAGAGCCAATGAAACGAATACTGGATGAATTTAAGTATTTCTTTAATTTAAATGAAATGCCATTTTCATTGTTACCTAACACCAGTTATTACGTTGATCTACCTTCTCACCAGCAGTGCTTTTCAATGCTGATGTTTGCTGTTGTGAGTGGAGAGGGCATGATAAAAATTATTGGTGAAGTGGGCACAGGTAAAACACTGCTGTGCCGACGTTTATTAAATTCATTAAATGATGATGAATATTATAGCGCCTACATACCTAACCCAAATTTAAACCCGATTGAATTAAAGCGCACCTTAGCGAAAGAGCTGCAGGTAACAGATTTAGAGTGGCTAAGTGACGATGAACTCATGGAGGCTATCAATAAGCGACTATTAAAACTGGCACTGAATAATAAACGAGTGGTTTTGGTGATAGATGAAGCTCAGTCATTACCAGAAGAAAGCATAGAAGCATTACGATTATTCACAAACTTAGAAACAGAAAGCGAAAAACTTATGCAAATAGTGATGTTTGCTCAACCAGAACTCGATGAGATGCTGAATAAATATCATTTAAGACAAATTCTCCAGCGTATTACCTTTAGTCAGCGTTTAGAGTATTTAGGTCGTTCGCATATTCGGCAATATGTGAATCATCGTTTAGCAGTAGCTGGGTATAACGGTGAGTCACTCTTTAATGAAGGCGCCATTAGTGCGTTGCACGAATACAGCAAAGGCGTACCAAGGTTAATTAGTATTTTAAGTGGTAAAGCCCTGTTAATTGCCTTTTCTAAAGGTGAGCGAAGAGTCACAAGAAATATGATAAAGCGAGCAGCAAAAGATACCGAGTGCATTCAGTATCAACCAAAATGGTTTTTTGGCTTGATGTAAGGATTGATATGAGCGTTGTTAATGATATTTTACATGACTTACATCAGCGTCGCAGCCAGCAAAGCTATGTTCACAGTGTACCATTTCTTGATGAGCAAGAATTAACATCAAAAGTGAATGTCTCACGTCACTTATTTGTAATGCTCATCGTACTCGTGATATCGAGCCTAGTATTATATTTCTCGATATTAAGCAAATATGAACCCAATACATTATATGAAAATGCCTCTCGCTTGGGTGCGCAGATTTCACCGCAGCCAAGCACAACAGGGGCTGTAGATGATGCCAATGGCATACTGAATATTAGCGCGACTAAGCGTGAGCCAATCACAAGTGAAATGGTTGAACCTCTTAATGTAATTGATGATACACAGTTGAGGCTTGCCGTTTTATCATCCGCCATTAAACCAGCAGAAAAATCCTTTAAGGCTACAGCGGTGACTCCGGTTGCCACGGCACAACCTGAGAAAACGAAAAAACCGATTATCAAGTCTGCGGCTTCTATCTCGGCTGTACCTATCTCTTTAGTACCGAGTCCTTCAGCGGTTAGCCCTTCAGTACCTAATTCTTCAGAGCCTGTTTATCAAACTAGGCGTGTTACTAAAAACAGCCAATCGGTTGTCGGTAATGTATCAAAAGATGAAGATTTAATTCGAAAATTTATGATCGCTGAGCCTAAAAAAGTATGGCCTTATATTCAAAAAATATTACCCGTCGCCTCTAATAAAATAGATTTAATGGCGCTAGGCGCGCAAGGTGAACAGCGCAGTCATCAGCATCAAACGGCGTTGAATCTTTATCGTACATTAGCTGAAATAGAACCAAACGAAGCAAAGTGGAAAGTTGGCTCGGGTATTAGTCTAGATGCACTTTCTCAACATGCTCAAGCGTTGAGAGACTATAAGCAGTCTCTTAAGTTGAATCGATTACCTGCTGCATTAAATACATTTGTACGACAGCGCATTGCTCAATTAAGCGGGCCTCAGCATGAATGATAAATTAAGTAAGGTGCGTGTTGGTGATTTGCTGATTGAAAAAGGCATTATCACACAAGAACAGTTAATGATGGCCCTGGATGAGCAAAAACGCTCTGGACGAAAGTTTGGCCGCGCTGTGATTGATCTTGGTTTTGTCAGTGAAGATAATTTATTGATGGAATTATCAACGCATTTTGCTATGCCATTTATCGATATATCTCGCTTTCAATTTAATAGTAAAGTCACGCGTCGATTACCAGAGAGTATTGCTCGGCGCTATCGTGCCATTATATTAATGGAAGAACAGAATCAATATTTTGTGGGATTCATGGACCCGCTTGATATATTGGCAGTGGATGAAGTCCAGCGTGCGCTAAAGAAAAAAATTGTTCCAGCTTTTGTAAAAGAACACGAAGTATTAAATGCAATTGATCGTATTTATCGCCGTACCGAGCAAATAGCCTCTATTGCCGGTGAGCTTGATGAAGAACTGGGTGAAAGTGACTTAGATTTAGAGCGGTTATTAGCCGAGTCGGATGCCAGTGAAGCACCTGTGGTGCGGCTATTACAAAATATTTTTGAAGATGCTGTGCAAGTTAATGCATCGGATATTCATATTGAGCCGGATGAAACCGTATTACGTGTACGTTTGCGTATCGATGGTGAATTGCAAGAACAGGTCATGAAAGAACGAAGAGTTGTGAGCGCTCTGGTGAGTCGTCTAAAAATCATGAGTGGTTTGGATATTTCTGAGAAACGATTGCCTCAAGATGGTCGTTTTAATATTCGTATTTTAAATCGCAGTATCGATGTGCGTTTGTCAACGCTGCCGACACAGTACGGTGAAGCGGTTGTTATGCGTTTATTAGACCAAAGCCAGGGTTTATTAAATATCAGTTCCCTTGGTATGACCCCCACCATTCTTAAGCGCTTTAGAACATTAATAACACGCCCACATGGCATGGTGCTTGTGACGGGGCCAACGGGCAGCGGTAAAAGTACAACCTTATACGCAGCGCTAAATACGTTAAATGCAGAGAATAAAAAAATCATTACAGCAGAAGACCCTGTAGAGTATCGCTTACCCCGTATTAACCAAGTACAAATTAATACTAAAATTGATTTAACCTTTGCAAAAATATTACGTACTGCATTAAGACAAGACCCTGACATTATTTTAATTGGTGAAATGCGAGATACCGAAACCACCGAGATTGCATTGCGTGCGGCTATGACAGGTCATATGGTGCTTTCGACATTGCATACCAATGATGCGATATCGACGGCAATGCGATTAATGGATATGGGTGCGGATTCGTACCTAGTTGCATCGAGCTTACGAGCCGTTATTGGTCAGCGTTTGATTCGTAAAATTTGTCAAAATTGTAAATCACCTTATGCATTATCTGCACAAGAAAAGAGTTGGTTAATTGGCATTGGCTGTGATCCAAACGTTAATACCTTTTATCAAGGTGAAGGTTGTCACCATTGTTCGAATACGGGTTATGTTGGGCGCACAGGGGTTTACGAGTTACTGGAACTTGATGACGGTATGTTAGACGCGCTTAGACGACAAGACACATCATTATTTATTAAGTTAGCAAAAGCCAGTGACTTGTATTCACCGCTGGCAGATTATGCTTTAGAACTGGCTATTGCGGGCAAAACGTCGATTAGTGAAGTGTTTAAAGTATCGGCTAGCCTTGATGACAGCGCCTTGTCAATGGCGAGTTTAAGGTGATGCGTAATGCCATTATTTTTTTATAAAGCGCGAGATAAGCGAGGTGAGCTTCATAGCGGTGAACAAGAAGCTAGCCATCGTTCTAACGTGGCTTCAAGGCTGATTGATGATCGCTTGATTCCGGTGTCTATTGAAGAAATTCAACCCTCGATAAAACTAGAAGACCTTTTAAAACAGTACCTTCCTAAGAAATCCATCCCGCTTGATGACATGGTGCTGTTTTGTCGCCAAATGCATGCATTAACCAAAAGTGGTATTCCCATTATGCGTGCTGTTTTTGGTTTGGCCGAAACCAGTAATAATGATGCTTTAAAAACAGTGCTACAAGATGTAGGCAGTATTTTAAGCCGTGGTAATACGTTAAGCCAAGCGTTGCATCAGCATGAATTTTATTTTTCACCTATATTTATTAGCATGGTTCATGTGGGGGAAAGTACAGGTAATTTGGATCAAGCTTTTGCGCAGTTAGTTAACTATCTTGAAATGATTCGCGACACTAAAAAGAAAGTATCCAGTGCGTTACGTTATCCTTTGATGGTCATCACATCCATTGTCATTGCGTTAATTGTTGTGAATGTGGTTGTTATTCCCAGTTTTGCCAAAGTATTTGAAAAATTTGGTAATGACTTACCATTTGCAACTCAAATATTATTAGGGACTTCGAATTTCTTTATCGAATATTGGTGGTTTATGATTGGCATAATAATTGTGAGTGTTATTGGTTTTTTAAAATATATTAAAACAAAACAAGGCGGATTGAATTGGGATCGAATAAAACTTAAATTACCAATTATTGGTAGTTTATTAAATCGTATTTGCCTATCGCGTTTTACCCGAACCTTTTCTATGTTGTATGCAGCGGGTGTGCCTATTTTACAAGCCATTGATGTAAGTGCTGAAGCCATTGGTAATTTATATATCGAAAAAAACGTACGCGAAATGCGATCAGGCATAGAGCGAGGTGACTCGCTTTCACGTACCGCCAATAGTTCTGGCATGTTTACGCCATTGATTTTACAAATGATTGCAGTCGGTGAAGAAAGCGGGGCGTTAGATACACTGCTGCATGATGTCAGTGAATTTTATGATGAAGAAACTGATTTCCAAGTGGAGCGTTTAAGTGGTGCGATTGAACCCATTATGTTGCTGTTTATGGGCGCGATGATACTTGTGCTAGCGCTTGGAATTTTCTTACCGCTTTGGGATTTAAGTGCAGGTGCACGGTAACACGATGAATTCAATACAAAAGCAACTTCAACATTCGAGTGGTTTTACGCTGATTGAGCTCGTAATGGTGATCGCCATTATGGCTATTTTAGCGGTAATAGCGCTGCCAAGAATGATGAATAATTATGATGATGCGCACTATAGCAGCATTGCTGCAACGGGCGGGGCGTTGTCTAGTGCGGTGATTTTAGTGCGCAGCCAGTGGGTTTCTAACGGGGCAAAAGGCGAAGTTGATGTGGTAAAAGGCTATGGGAACGATGACATTGCGACTACTTTAAATGGTTGGCCCAGTGATGCTAAGAGGGGGGCGAGTTCGAATCACAGCCCGCAGTTATCGGGTAATGCTCAGCGTTGTATTCGGTTATGGCAATCTTTGATTTCAAGTAATGGTATTAAGATTTCAGCCACACCTGACGAGGACATTAGCTATTTAGCCTCTGCATCCAGCGGTACTATATGCACTTATACTTATCAGCAGAACGATACTAATAGCACAATAGAATATGATTTAAGTACAGGCACGGTACTGACAGTTTTGAAATAAGAAATATCAACTACACTTAAAACTGAAGAAAGGAAATAGGTCATGCACCTAGTATTTAGATATCGGAGAGCAGTATGAAACTAACGACAAAATTAAAGCGCCATTCACACCATCAATCGGGTTTTACTCTGATTGAGCTGATTATGGTGATTGTGATCTTAGGTATATTGAGTGCCTTTGCACTGCCTAAGTTTGCGGATTTTTCTGGTCAAGCGGAAAGCTCCAGTTTAGAAGGTGCTCGTGGTGCCGTCAGATCTGCTTCGGCTATTTCTCATGCAGCTTGTCTTGCTGAATCAGGTTGTAATTCAAGTGCTGCAACCGCTAGCGTTACAATAGAAGGCGCTGCGGTTGCGATGGTATTTGGTTATCCATCCAAAGCAGGTATTGAAGACGCAGCTGATTTAGATGGTTATATAATTTCACAGGGGGCAAATGCTACAGCGCCTTTAATCATTGCTGTTGATGGTGATGGAACACCTTGTTTCACCTATTCGGTTGCAACGTCAAATAGCGCGACACCTCCGGTGATTACAGCTCCTGTAGTTGGTGTAGCCGCTACTTATGATGCAGGTGCTACAACTGCTGATACAGATGATTCATGTTCATAGTATAGCGCATGAAAACAACAAAAGGCTTTACCTTAATTGAGCTGATTGTTGTGATCGTTTTGATATCGATACTCAGTGCTGTTGGTATAGGACTATTCAGCAGCCCAGACCAATATACAGCACGGCTGGCTGCCGATAGGTGGCTGGCCGTTTTTCGTTTAGCGCAACGATTGGCATTACAAAAACAAAACCAAACTGACTTAGTGACATTATCGGTAACAGGCAGTGGTAATAGCTGGAGCATGTCCATTGACCAAGGGGGCACAAATTTAAGCCAGTTTGATATTGAAAATAAAGGCTTGCAAGTGTTTGCCTCAAACACTGTTTTTAGTGGTGCATGCAGTGCACTGCCAGCACTAACCTTACCATTGACGTTGTATTTTGATGGTTATGGAAACTCGGTTTCATCGACAAGGGTACAAGCTAGCAATAGCCAGCGAGTATGTCTTGTGGGGGCAAGCGTGCAATCACTGTGCATCAGCCCAAGTGGATATGCTTATGAAGGATCATGTGAAAATTAAAGATGTTTCATCTTACTATGAACGTCTCAAGCAATACTCTACCCGCGGTTGTTCTCTGCGTATTCGTTCACGTACTTATTCCTATTCAAAGCGTTATCTTTTCCGGCAAGACGGTGTGACGTTAATTGAATTAATTATCACGATTGTTGTATTGGGCATTGCGTTATCGGCGTTGGTGTCGGCTTTATCAACTGGCATCGCAAACAGCTCATTACCGCTATTAGAGAGCAAAGCTCTGGAGCTAGGCCAAGCGTATTTAGATGAAATACAAGCGATGCGCTTTGACGAAAATGGCGACATTGGCGGCGGCCAACTAGCAGCGGCCACCATCGCATGTAACGCGGCGAATTTTAGTGATGGTGAGACACGGGCTTTGTACGATGATGTTGATGATTATCATAACCTCAATGACGCTCCTCCCATATTAATCGACAGCACGATTAATATGTCAAAGTACGCAGGCTATGGCGTGACGGCACAGGTTGTTTGTGCGGGAACTGAATTAGGCCTTGCCAATAATAACTTGGCCAAACGTATTACGCTGACAATTACCTTGCCGAATAATAGTTCACGGAGCATTGCGTTTTATAGAGGTAATTTTTAGATGACTAAAAACAGCTTCTATAAAAATAACCAAATTGGTTTTACCCTAATTGAATTAATCATTGTGATTGTTGTCCTGTCAATTTTAGCCATTGGCAGCGTGCAATTTATTAGTTTTAGCGCGCAAGGGTATGTCGATACTGCTCGACGTTCGGAGCTTTCGTCAACTGCCAGTATTGTCAGTGAAAAAATAACCCGCTTAGTTAGAGAGGCGTTGCCGAATAGTGTGCGTATTACATCTAACAGCCGCTGTTTAGAATTTATGCCGGTGGTATCCGCTTCACAATATGTACAAGCGCCAATAGAAGGAAGTCCGGCCAGTGTGTCTCGTAATGAATTGCATGTGGTGCCGCTTGATGGTTTATTAAATGTGACAGGCTATGCTGCCATTTATCCTATGCCTAATCAGCAAGCGTCCTTATATTCTAATAGCGATAACCCTGGGTATTTGAGTTTAGAACCCGTTACGTTTGACTCTACTCAGTCTGGGGCCAGTGTTTATACCTTTAATAACAGTCTGAACTTTGAGTATTTACAGTCGTCACCCAGTAAACGTGTATTTTTAACGGATAGGCCGGTGGCATTTTGCCAAGACGGTACGCGGCTGTTTTATTATCGTAACTATGGCTTTGTTGCTAACGTGAATAACTTGGTGAGTCAACTCCCCAATGCTGTGCCAAATCGATTATTAATTGCAGATAAGTTATTAGCCAACAGTTTGGTGTTTTCATATTTACCCAGTGGTTTGCGACGTAATGGGATTGTGGCATTCGAATTAGAATTTCAAGACAGTACCGATGCCAATGAAACATTGGTGGTGAATCAAGAGGTGCAAATTAGAAATGTACCTTAATCAAACATTAATAAAGACAACATTACACAAGCAAGCTGGCTTAGGATTGCCATCGGCCATGTTTTTAATCTTAGTCATGATATTGATTGTGGCGGCTATTAATCAATTAAATGAATTAAATGCAGAGGCGTATGGGCGAGAATGGCTAAACAAACGCGCTTTTTACGCGGCAGAAAGTGGCGCACAAGCGGGTGCGGTATTTGTGCTAAATACCAACCAAGCACAGCCTGCATGTGATAATAGTTTTATAAATAATTTAGCTTTAAATGCAACTGGTCTAGCGTCATGTTCTGTTAATGTCAGCTGTAATTTACAAACGGTTGTCGGTGTAAATTACATGACACTGACCAGTACAGGCCGTTGTGGTTCTGGCAGTGATCAAGCCACACGAGTGATTCAAGTGAGGCTAATACAATGACTAGGCTATTAATTTGTGTTGCTTTACTCATGATTTCTTTACCGTCGTTAGCGTATTGGAGTTGTGCATGGCCATATCGCACCGAGATTAATGTCCAAGAAAATTCAGGCTCAAATTTAGATAATTACCAAATACGAATTAATGTGAGTGCAAGTGACTTGAATAGCACTTATAACTGGACGAGTAATGGTTTTGATTTACGTGTTATCAACAGCGACGATGAAACCCAATTAGATTTTTGGGTTGATCAGTGGGATCAAGCCGCACAGACAGCCGTTATTTGGGTGCGCTTTAATCAATTATCCGCAAGCCAAAATCGGACCATTTATTTTTATTATGGTAATAACGTTGCCGATCAATTGGCGAATGTCCCTTTCACCTTTACGAATCCGGGTATTAAGTTTCATACCCGTCGTGTGACAAGTAACCCCACAAGTTTAGTTAATGCCAATAATTTATTTAATACGGCGGGTGATGGTAATGCAGGCTATGGGTGTACGTTTATTACGAACTTTACAGATGTTGAAAACTCATCGGAGTTTGGTTCAAATATCAATTTCATTGCCTACAGTGAAACCTATTTTAATGTGGCGTCAGGTGAAGCGGGTACATGGAATATTCGCTATGGTGGTGACTTTGGCGGTGGCGGTGGCTTATATGTGGATGGCGTGCCGTTAGAAGAGCAATGGGACGATGACTTATGGTGGGACAATGATTGGAGTGACAGTGACGAAGTATTAGAAGGCAGTATATTTTTATCGCAGGGCTTTCATAAGCTAGAAGTGATCGGTCAAGAGGGTGGGAATGATGGTGGGATTACCGTTCAGTTTCAAAGGCCCGGTGATGCGTTTACATCTTATAATACTGGCGATATTCAAATTGTATCTCGTGCCTGCCCAGTATCGGTTGAGCCTAGCGTCTCATTTGGCGCTCAGGCTACAGCAACGTGCCCTGCGGCCATTGCTCAGTACCGTTTAGACGAAGGCGGGTGGGGTGGCAGTGGTGATGTGATTGATCAAAGTGGAAACTTCCCTGGCACCATGACAGGTAGCTTTCTTGAAGAATTAAATACTCAAGTATGTGATGGTGTCAAAATAAATAACAACACAACCATTAATGAAATTTCAGCACTGCAAACAGGTGTGAATATAGTGGATGATGTGGGGCCTATTGGGTCTATCGGGTTTTGGACTCGAACCGAAGATGATTGGGACAGCGGTAATGTTAGGCGTACATTAATGGATGCGAGTTTGTATGTTAATGGTTCTGCATCGGACCGATATTTCTTTTTAGAAAAGCGCACTAATGGCTCATTAATTTTTCGATTTGAAGACACTAATGACGGGGATTTTTTTATAGCAGAAACGCCTACCACGGCTCGTAATCAGGGCCAGTGGTACCACATCACAGTGACATGGGATTTTGCAAACGATGCGTTTCAAATTTATGAAGGCGATACATTAATTGCATCGGGCAATCCCAATACAAGCGGTAATATTTCCCAGTTGGGGGATATTTATATCGGTGATAATTCATCTATTTATAATGTGGCTCCTGGCAGTTCTAGTGACGCAACATTCGATGAAGTCACCATTTATAATTCTGTGTTATCGGTTTCAGAAATTAGAGGGCTAATGGCAAAGACCCGTGAGTGCGATAACCCTACAGCTGGTAATAATTGTGACGTGACATTTTCTGAGGGATTGACGGCCTTAGACGACGGTATTATTGATTTTGGTTTTAATGCACAGTTGCTTAATAATCCAGATAATCAGTTGAGTGCTGGTATTATTTTTATGAACGCAGCCGCTAATCAATTTACATGTGGCGGGTCAAACGTTTGTACCAATGGTGACCCGACCATTGGGTCTGTTTCTGCCGGGCCATTTCAAACAAGAACATCAACAACCGATATTAGTGTTGCTTTTAGAGCGACAGGCACAGTGGGTGCGACGACCGATAGATACCGTAATATTAGTACAAACTTTCGGTCTGTTTTGAACTTCTCTGATAGTACATACACAGAGTTTTTTATTAATAATTTAAGTATTGGCAGTCGCAATACCGTTAACCTTGCGCCTGGTACTTATTGGATTAATAACCTTTCAATCGGGAGTCGTTCGACATTTAATGTTGTGGGTAGTGGCCCGGTTAGGTTATATGTTAACAATGTTTCATTTTTTAACTCTAATGTGACGATTAATAGTCCGAGCATTGAAAGCAGTGGCTCACCAGAAACATTATTATTGTACTTTTATGATACTAATGTCAGCTTGCCAAATAATTTCACTATATCAGGCACGGTGTACAGTGAAGGAGACATCACGCTTTCCAGTAGTAGTTATATATTTGGTTTACTCTCAGCAAAAAATATAGATTTAGGCAGCAATAGTAGCGTTACCTATGATGCAACAGCTTACGATGGCCTAGGTGATATCACATGGTGCGAATCGAATGCAGTAGGTATTGGCAGTATTACGGTATCAGCACCGGCAGTGGGTATTAATTGTTTGCCTGTGGCAGTAGACATAACCGTACTTGATACCAATGGCGATGTATTAGATACCTACGATCAAGCCATCGCATTAAGCTCAGAAACCGGTGTGGCTGATCATGGCGATTGGTTATCAAATGGTGGTATTAGCGGGACATTACAAAACGGCACAGCCGATGACGGTATTGGCACGTATATTATGGCGGATGCGGATGACGGCGATGCCACACTCTATTTTTCTAATACCCATGCCGAGTCCACAGAATTAACCGTTAGCGCAGAAGGATTTTCTGATTCTACAACCGTCGTTTTTCAACCCTCGGGATTTGTTTTTTCTAATATTGCGACACAAACATCAGCGTTACAGTCACCGTCTGTTTCAATACGGGCAGTAGAAACCGATTTAGTGACAGGCACTTGTCAGCCGTTGTTAATTAATACACAGCAAATTCAGATGGCCGTAGAATGTTTGACACCTAATAATTGCGGTGCGCCGAGCACTTTAGTCAATACGGATCCTGTGATTCAAAATACCGCGGGCAATGTTAATAACTACAGTGCGGTTGGTTTAGATTTTGGTGGGGGCACATCAGATAGTGCGGACTTTAATTTAACATACAGTGATGCAGGATCATTAAGGTTATATGCTCGATACGAATTGCTAAATGAAGGGGGGGGCGGGACGGGTAATTTTTTGACCGGGTCTTCGAATGAATTTGTTACTGTGCCTGCAGGTTTTTGTATTGAGCCAAGTGATGCAAATTGGCAGTGCACCGTACCAGGATTAAGCGCTAACTGTAGCGCATTTAAGCAAGCAGGTGAGCCGTTTGATTTAGTGGTTACCGCTAAGCAATATATGTCGGGCAGTACTAATTATTGTAATCATGGCACAACGTTAAACTTTAATAGCTTAGTGAATGTGTCCCATAATTTAACTTCACCAACCATTGCTAACGGTGGAGAAATCGGTAATTTTTCATTAAATAATGTGTCTCTGACTTCAGGTTCTGTTACTTCACCTGTTAATATTGATGAGATGGGCGTGTTTACTGTGACAGCTGGAGGAAACACTTATACCGGTTTAGGTGTGGCTCTGCCGACGAATACATCCGCAAATATTGGGCGCTTTTATCCAAAAGATTTTAATGTGATATCCAGTACCGATGCATCTTATAGTGATGGCAATACCGGCTTTACTTACACTGGCCAATTACAATCAAATACTACAAGTGGTGCAATTGAATTTAATACTGAACCGACCTTTAACTTTGTGGCTAGGGGCTATAATAATCAGACACTGAGTAACTATATATCCCCATTTTATGAAACGCCGACTATTACCGCTACCGCAGGTTCCATTGCATCGGGTTCATCAGGTATAACGGCTAATCTTTCAACCGGAACCATAACCGGCCCCAATGCTAATAATCAATACACGTATGAATTTAACAGCAATGATCATTTTGTGTTTAATCGTGACCTTAATAGCTTAAAAGCCCCTTTTACAAACGACACGATTATTACCATTACAAATATTAGTACGAGCAGTACGTCGCTGGCAGCGAGCTATGATATTAATGGAGCCGGTGGTGAGATCCGTTACGGCCGTATTCATATTGACAATGCATACGGATCTGAAACACAAGCCATCACTCAATCATTTCAAGCCGAATATTTTAACGGTACGCAGTTTGTATTAAATACATTAGATAGCGGTACGAATTATGATGTCTCAAATGTTCAATTAATTACGGTAACGGACCAAGGTAATAGCTCAGACCCGCTGTTAACAAGTGATAGTAATATGAGTGGTAATACCTCAGACATCGGGACTTTTAGCAGTGGTGTATTTGAAGGGGTTTGGTCAGTCCCTAGTGGTGGGCGTTACGGTACTTATAATTTCTTTTATGATGCCGAGAGTTGGTTGATGTTTGACTGGGATGGCAGCAATGATGGCGTTAATGAAGATCCGTCAGCTAATGTCAGCTTTGGGCAATATCGAGGTCATGATCGTGTTATTTATTGGAAAGAAATACGTTACTAGCTTTGTGCTACGTTAGGATATTATCTAAAAAATCCCATAAGCGATGTCTTATGGGATTTTTTAGGAATGGTTATTGATACAAACCAGTGTGGCTAGGACTCTTCCTCTTCTGTTTCTTGCGTATCTTCCATGCCTAGCTCTTTAATTTTACGCGTTAAGGTATTGCGTCCCCAGCCTAATAAAATAGAAGCATCTCTTCTACGACCAGCCGTATGCTTTAATGCGGTTTCAATCATAATGCGCTCAAAAATGGGTACGGCAGAATCCAGTACCGATTTTTTGCCTTGTGCTAATTGTTGATCAGCCCAGTTGCGCAGTGCTTGTTCCCAGTTGTTACTGGTAGTCGCTTTTTCTTCTTGGTTTAAAAGCTCAGGTGGTAAATCGTTAATGTGTACTTCACGGCCAGATGCCATGACAGTAATCCAGCGACACGTGTTTTCTAACTGACGTACGTTACCCTGCCAAGGAAGGGTGCATAAATATTCTTCGGTATCGCTTTTTAATACTTTTGCTTCTACACCTAATTCTTCTGCTGCACGATTTAAAAAATGGTGCAATAAACGCGGCACATCTTCACGGCGTTCAGCCAGTGCAGGCAAATGAATACGGATCACATTTAAGCGATGAAATAAATCTTCTCGGAATGTGCCCGCTTTTACTAACCCCTCAAGATCTTGGTGTGTGGCAGCAATAATACGTACATTTACTTTTACAGGTGTGCTACCGCCTACTCGATAAAACTCGCCGTCGGCTAGCACTCGTAATAAACGAGTTTGAGTGTCGGCTGGCATATCGCCAATTTCATCTAGAAAAAGTGTACCGCCATCAGCTTGTTCGAAACGCCCGCGACGTTGACCGCCCGCACCAGTGAATGAACCTTTTTCATGGCCAAATAATTCACTTTCGATTAAGTCTTTAGGGATCGCAGCCATGTTAAGTGCAACAAACGGATGCTCGCTGCGTGGGCTGTGTTTGTGCAGCGCATGGGCCACCAACTCTTTACCAGTACCTGACTCACCATTAATTAAAACGGTAATATTAGAATGGCTTAAGCGACCAATGGCGCGAAACACTTCTTGCATCGCCGGTGCTTCACCAATAATTTCGGTATGCTTATAAGGCTCGGTTGGCTCGGTATTACTAGATGAAGTTGTTTCGTGTTTATGGGCGATCGCACGTTTAATTAAACTAACGGCCTCATCCACATCAAATGGTTTTGGCAAATATTCAAACGCGCCTTTTTGATAAGACGTGACGGCACTGTCTAAATCACTGTGTGCGGTCATAATGATAACAGGGATATTAGGGTCAACTTGATGGATCTGATTCAATAACGTTAAGCCGTCGATACCCGGCATACGCACATCACTGATGATGGCATCCGGGATTTCACGATTTAATGCGTTGATAACTTTATCGCCATTTTCAAATGATTGGCTTTCAATATTGTCTTGCTCTAGGGCTTTTTCTAACACCCAACGGATAGAGCGATCGTCGTCAATAATCCAAACTTTATTCATGGCTTAGTCCCTACGTTTAAAATATATTTTTCTGTAATTGAGCCGCGTAATCATCTTTATTTAGTTCAAGCGGCAGATAGATAGAAAATTGTGTTTTGCCAGGTTCACTATCGCACTCGATAATGCCCTGATGTTGGTTGATGATGGACTGAGCAATAGACAACCCAAGCCCCGTTCCTTCTGCTCGTCCACTGACCATAGGGAAAAATAAACTTTCGCGAATATTGTCAGGTATGCCAGGGCCATTATCTTCAATGCTTAGATGCAGCACTAAACGATGCTTGGTATGACCAATGGTGAATTGGCGGATGGCACGAGTTTTTAATATAATTTCTGGGAAATTATGTTCGTTAGTTTGTGCCAGTAACGCTTGCATCGCGTTGCGCGTAATATTGAGCACCACTTGTATGAGTTGCTCTTTATCGGCTAAAAATTCAGGAATACTTGGATCATAATCACGACGTAATTTTAATTGCCCATTGGTTTCGACACTGATTAAACTATGGACCCGCTCTAACACTTCATGAATGTTCGTTTCGAGGCGTTCAAGCAGCTTATTGGGCCCAAGCATTTTATCCACAAGGTTTCTTAGGCGATCAACTTCTTCAATGATTATGTGGGTATATTCTTTTAGTTCTTCACTGCCGAGCATGCGTTCAAGTAATTGGGCGCTGCCGCGAATACCACCCAATGGGTTTTTAATTTCATGAGCCATACCTCGTACCAATGCTTGCGTCGTGGCTTGTGCCGTAATCAGCTCTTCTTCTCGGCTAATACGCAACAAGCGATCACGCGGGTGCATCTCAACCACAAGGCACATGCTTCTCTCGAATTCTACCGGGCTGACGCTGTAATCAAGCGTAATCACTTGTTGATTCATTAAGCGCACTTCGGCTTCGCGCTTGGTAAATGAGGTTTCTTGTACGAGTGAATTCTCAAGCGTTTGAACATCCTGATGGATGTCATAAAAAACCGACTCGGCCGTCATCCCTACACAACGTCGACCACTGACTTGTAATAAGGCTTCTGCTGCTGGGTTGAGGTATTGCACGGTTAACGCTTCATCTAGCACAAGAATTGAGCTATCTAAGTGGTTAATCAGTTGCTTATAAAAAATGAAATCGGCCATAACATACTTTTCCTAGATAATGGCCATGTAGCAAGAAGCAAGCCATATTTATCCTGCACTGTTATAGCCTGACAGCCCTGTAAGTACGTGAGCCTAAAGCTTATTAAAGGTGCGGATGCATCGATCTAGTATTACTTTTGCACGCATTTGGTGCAAGCAGTTCTAATTAGGTGCGAGGGCGATTTAAGATAGAAGGGCGCTGTACATGAATACGGCGTTTTGGGCTTGAAATAAGAAGTTTACCTTGGTCTTTAATGTGCACTTGAAGCAAGTGAGAGCCGCGGTTTAGGTTATCTAGTTGAAACTGTAACTGAGAGCCTGTTTTGACCGGCTGGCCGTCTAACAATAGTGTGACTTCATGCTTAGGTTGCAGCTCTGGCTGAATATGCACTTGAACAGTGGTCTTACCGGCATGCCCTGTCGTGATCATGTGATCTTCTTTGGGGCTAATTATTTCTAACAAACGGTAGCCTTTAAAGCCATTTTCTTCTTGTTCGGTGGTGGCTTCTTTTTTTTGCACCATTTTGGGCATCTTTACTTCTTGCAGCTCGGGAAGCTCTGCTTTACTGGCATGGGCTGGAGGCTCATCACCATATACACGAACACCTTGCTCATTTACCCAAGTATAAACCTGAGCAGATGCAATAAACGGGGTAAGTAAAAGCAGTAATAATAACGATTTCATAAAGGGCTCTCTATTATGGCTCTACTGTAACGGGTTTTGTTTTGACTTGCTGGGCTATTTTTTGAAATTGGGAGGGAGTTAGCAAGCTGGTAAGTCGAACGTAGGCCTTGCTTGGTTTAAGTTTGTAGCTGTTTGGCTGTTAACAATTTCGAAGCATAATACTGAGCAATAGATATCGTACATCAAGGGTGCAAATTGAGAGTTGTGTTCAACATGATGGTGTTTTTATAGGCATAAAAAAAGCAGCCCGTAGGCTGCTCAGACTGCTGACAAAGTCCTCGCCTTTTTAGGTGAGGATTTTTTATAATAGGGCCATGCTAAATGACCGCCCCCAAACACAGTCGCAACTTGAGTTCGTTTCCATTGACGAGCTTGTGCCTAATGACCATCTTCTGCGCAAGATTGAGCAGAAAGTGGATTTCAGTTTTATTCACGATTTAGTCAAAGACTTTTATAGCCCCAATAACGGCCGACCGGCGTTAGATCCCACTTTGATGTTCAAATTATTATTCATCGGCTATTTATTTGGCGTGCGCAGCGAGCGCCAATTAATCCGCGAGGTTCAGGTTAACGTGGCCTATCGGTGGTTTTTAGGTCTTGGGTTAACCGACAAGATTCCCGATGCCTCCACCTTAAGCCAAAACCGTATTCGACGGTTTAAAGAATCCGATGTCTATCAGCAGATTTTTGATGAAATCGTGCTGCAAGCCATGAAGAAGAAGCTGGTGGGCGGAACCACCCTTTATACCGACTCTACTCATTTGAAAGCCAACGCCAATAAAAACAAGCACATTAAAGTGCAAGCACAAGCTGAACGCCAAGCGTATATGGATGAGCTGGATAAAGCGGTTGAGCAAGACAGGCTAGATCACGGAAAAAAGCCCTTGGCGTCGCGGTCAGAGACGCCCAATAAATCGAGAGACATCAAACAAAGCACCACAGACAAAGACAGTGGCTACATGGTGCGTGATAACAAGCCAAAGGGGTTTTTCTATTTAGACCATCGCACAGTTGATGCACGCTGCAACATCATTACCGACGTACACGTCACAGCGGGTAATGTTCACGACAGTGTCCCGTATCTAGCAAGACTCGACAGACAGGTGCAACGTTTTGGATTTAATCTTCAGCATGTGGGTTTGGATGCTGGGTATTTTACCGCAGCGTTATGCAAAGGCATCGAAGATAGAAACCTTTATGGTGTCATGGGCTACAGACGACCCACGCATAAAAAAGGGTATTTCTACAAAAACCAATACGTTTACGATGAAACACAAGATCTCTACACCTGCCCACAAGGACAGAATGTTTTTTATCGCACCACCACTCGAGAAGGCTATCGCCAATATCATAGCGACGCAAACGCATGCCAACACTGCCCAGACTTAACGCGCTGTATCAACAGTCAAAATCACACAAAAGTGATCACGCGGCATGTTTGGGAAGGCAGCAAGGATAGAATCAACGAACACCGCTTAACAGACAAAGGCAAACTACTTTACGCAAGGCGAAAGGAAACGGTGGAAAGAAGTTTTGCAGATGCCAAACAATTACACGGCTATCGCTACGCGCAATTTCGAGGCAAACACAAAGTGCAAATGCAGTGCTTAATGACGGCCGCTGCGCAAAATATGAAAAAGATCGCATTAATGGCAGCGTAAAGCGCTTTGCATTAAAAATGCCTGTCAGAAAAGCCTTATCAGGCCAAACTAAAGCTCGATAAGTGTGGGTGGAATATTAAATTGAGATATATGAGGTGAGAATAAATTGAGCAAGGAGGCGCTTAAATTGCCCTGAAATGAATAAACCCCAGTGAAAACACTGGGGTTTATCAGCAGTCTGAGCAGCCCGTAGGCTGCTCCTTTTTGACTACCGATAATTCCGAAGAATGTTACTGAGTAGTACATATCGTACTCAACTGGGTAAATTGAGAGTTGTGTTCAACATGATGGTGTTTTTATAGGCATAAAAAAGCAGCCCGTAGGCTGCTCCTTTTTGACTACCGATAATTCCGAAGAATGTTACTGAGTAGTACATATTGTACTCAACTGGGTAAATCGAGAGTTGTGTTCAACATGATTATGTTCTTTATAGGCATAAAAAAAGCAGCCCGTAGGCTGCTCCTTTTTGACTACCGATAATTCCGAAGAATGTTACTGAGTAGTACATATCGTACTCAACTGGGTAAATTGAGAGTTGTGTTCAACATGATGGTGTTTTTATAGACATAAAAAAAGCAGCCCGTAGGGTGCTCCTTTTTGACTACCGATAATTCCGAAGAATGTTACTGAGTAGTACATATGGTACTCAACTGGGTAAATTGAGAGTTGTGTTCAACATGATGGTGTTTTTATCGGCATAAAAAAAGCAGCCCGTAGGCTGCTCCTTTTTGACTACCGATAATTCCGAAGAATTATACTGAGTAGTACATATCGTACTCAACTGGGTGAGTCGTGTGTTCAACACGATACACTTCTTCCATTTTAAGCTCGATGTAAGCATCGATCATGTCTTGAGTGAATACGCCGCCTTCAATTAGGTATGCGCAATCTTCTTTAAGACATGCTAGCGCTTCACGTAAGCTGCCTGCCACTTGTGGGATCTTAGCTGCTTCTTCAGCAGGTAGGTCATACAAGTCTTTGTCAGCTGCATCGCCAGGGTGAATCTTGTTTTTAACACCATCGATACCGGCCATTAACATTGCAGAGAATGCAAGGTATGGGTTAGCGATTGGGTCAGGGAAACGAGCTTCAACACGCTTGCCTTTGGGGCTTGCAACGTAAGGAATACGGATAGAAGCAGAACGGTTACGTGCAGAGTACGCAAGCATTACAGGTGCTTCGAAACCAGGGATCAAACGCTTGTAAGAGTTAGTACCTGGGTTAGTGAACGCGTTTAGTGATTTAGCGTGCTTGATGATACCGCCAATGTAGAAAAGAGCCGTTTCAGAAAGACCAGCATATTCATCACCAGCGAATTGGTTTTCGCCGTTCAACCAGTAAGACATATGAACGTGCATACCAGAACCGTTGTCGCCAACGATTGGCTTAGGCATGAACGTCGCAGTTTTGCCGTATGCGTGAGCAACGTTATGAACAACGTACTTAAGCATTTGCACTTCGTCAGCTTTTTTAACTAGAGTGTTAAATTTAACACCGATTTCGTTTTGGTTAGCCGTTGCCACTTCGTGGTGATGTACTTCAACGTCAAGACCCATAGCGATCATGGTGTTACACATAGCGGCACGCATGTCGTGAGAGCTGTCTACTGGTGGTACTGGGAAGTAACCGCCTTTAACGCGTGGACGGTGACCCATGTTGCCGCCATCGATAGTAGCAGATGAGTTCCAAGAACCTTCTTCAGAGTTAACTTTGTAGAAAGCACCAGAGATGTCAGCGCCGAATTTAACGTCATCAAAGATGAAGAATTCAGGTTCTGGACCGAAGAAAGCAGTATCACCTAGGCCAGTAGACTGTAGGAATGCTTCTGCGCGTTTTGCAACAGAACGTGGATCACGCTCGTAACCTTGCATAGTAGAAGGTTCGATGATGTCACAACGTAGAACAAGGGTTGCATCTTCAGTGAACGGATCAAGGAAAGAAGTGGTGTCATCTGGTAAAAGAATCATGTCTGATTCGTTGATGCCTTTCCAGCCTGCGATTGAAGAGCCATCGAACATTTGGCCAGTTTCAAAGAATTCTGCGTCAACGTAAGAAGCAGGGATGGTCACGTGCTGCTCTTTACCTTTGGTGTCAGTGAAGCGTAGGTCGACCCACTTCACGTCATTGTCTTTAATCAGCTTCAGAGTGTTCTCTGACATGTTGCTCTCCAATTGTAGAAGACGATTTGCGTCTGATGATTTTATGATTGCTCTTATCTAAGAAGCCTGCACATGGTGCACTGCCCAAACTCAGAGCAAAACACATGCCAGTCATTATTGGGGCGAATACAAAGGGCTTTCAAGGCGCTATGAATGTTTGCCCTAATTAATCCCGATTCAAAATAGTGCATTTATATAAATCAATGCTCTAAATTGGTGCTAAAACGACATTTACGTGTTTGTTCTAGTGATACCACCCCATAAGGCGTGCACATTATAGGTTCAACTGTGCAGTGATGATAGTTAGATTGTGCCTGCTGGTAGGACATTTTCAGGTAATTTTTCTTATTGGGTGTTTTTTGCACAAAAAAACGTTTTTTATCCGGGTTTTCATAGCCTGCATGGCATTAGATGGCTATAATCGCCGCCTAAATTTTGAGGCAGTCTCCTTGCAGCGTATTTTTAAGTTCTGTTTGTGAACCATAAAAATGCAGTGACATTAGATGCGAGGTTATAAGGTTTTTTAACCTTAAACGAAAATAGACATCACCAATTCGTAAGCATTGGTGCGAGGTTGTTACTTAACCTTCCGTTGAATGCGCAAGCCACTGCAGATTGCGCCATGCAGTTTTATTATTTGGGCATGTTAAAAGCAAGGCCTGACAGGACTATATATGATTGAAAACCTACGTAATATCGCCATCATCGCTCACGTTGACCATGGCAAAACCACACTTGTTGATAAGTTACTTGAGCAGTCTGGCACGCTAGATCGTAAAGAGCTAGGCGGCGAGCGTGTAATGGACTCCAACGACCAAGAGAAAGAACGTGGTATTACCATCTTGGCGAAAAACACGGCGATTAAATGGAACGATTACCGTTTCAATATCGTAGATACACCGGGACACGCCGACTTTGGTGGTGAAGTAGAACGTGTAATGTCGATGGTTGACTCTGTACTGCTGATCGTTGATGCAGTAGATGGCCCTATGCCTCAGACTCGTTTCGTAACACAAAAAGCATTCGCTCGTGGTTTACGTCCAATCGTAGTTATTAACAAAATTGACCGTCCAGGCGCGCGCCCTGATTGGGTAATGGACGAAGTATTCGACTTGTTTGATCGCCTAGACGCGACAGATGAGCAACTAGATTTCCCTGTCATCTACTGTTCAGCAATCAATGGTATTGCCGGTACAGAACATGCAAACATGGCTGAAGACATGACGCCATTGCTTCAAGCGATTGCTGATAACGTACCGGCACCTGACGTTGATCCTGATGGCGATTTCCAAATGCAAATCTCCTCACTGGATTACGATTCATTTAAAGGCGTAGTGGGCATTGGCCGTATCACTCGTGGTACGTTGAAAACCAACGCACAAGTGACCATCGTTGATTCTGAAGGTAAGACTCGTAACGGTAAAGTATCAGAAGTGAAAGGCTACCATGGTCTTCACCGTGTTGTGGTTGATCAAGCAACTGCAGGCGACATCGTATGTATTACGGGTATCGACAAATTGGGTATCTCTGACACCCTTTGTGTACCTGGTAACGTTGAAGCACTGCCACCGTTATCCGTTGATGAGCCAACGGTAAGCATGACATTCCAAGTGAACGACTCTCCGTTCGCTGGTAAAGAAGGTAAGTTCGTAACGAGCCGTAACATTGCGGAACGTCTAGAAAAAGAATTGATCCACAACGTGGCACTGCGTGTTGAGCAAGGCGAAAGCCCTGAGAAATTCAAAGTATCCGGTCGTGGTGAGCTTCACCTTTCTGTACTGATCGAAACTATGCGTCGTGAAGGTTTTGAAATGGCGGTTGGTCGTCCTGAAGTAGTTCAGCGCGAAATTGACGGTAAAATTCAAGAGCCGTACGAGCAAGTTGTAATCGATGTTGAAGAGCAGCACCAAGGTGCGGTTATGTCTGAGATGGGTGACCGTCGTGCTGACATGACAAACATGGTTCCAGACGGTAAAGGTCGCGTACGTTTAGAATTTATCATGCCTGCTCGTGGCTTGATCGGTTTCCGTGGTGACTTCATGACCATGACATCGGGTTCTGGTATTTTGACCAACGTATTTGATCACTACGGTGAAGTGAAAGCGGGCCCTGTTGCCGCGCGTCATAACGGCGTATTGGTATCTATGGTGACGGGTAAAGTATTGGGCTACGCTCTATTCACTTTGCAGGATCGTGGTCGTTTATTTGTGGTTCCTGCGCAAGAAGTTTACGAAGGTCAAATCGTTGGTTTGCATTCTCGTGATAACGACTTGGTTGTTAACCCAACTAAAGCCAAGCAGCTAACTAACGTGCGTGCATCTGGTACAGATGAAGCGATTAACTTGGTACCATCTGTTAAGCACACACTAGAGCAAGCACTAGAATTCATCGAAGATGATGAGCTAGTTGAAGTAACGCCAGAAAGCATTCGTCTTCGTAAGAAACACCTTACTGAGAACGATCGTAAGCGCGCGAACAGCTCTAAGAAAAACAAGTAATTTTATTAGGAATACACTGCATACGTTAAGTGTGCAGTCCTAAATAAATGACATAAAAAAAGCGATGAAGTGATTCATCGCTTTTTTTATGTCTGTTGGTTTTATGTCTGCGTTGTTATGAATAAGTATTGTTTGAGATACTGAATAGGTGCTTTCAAATATAGAACGGGCTGCTAACGCGTAAACTGTTCAGAAGTTTAAAGTACTGGCAGCAATAAAAAAGGCGATGATATGCATCATCGCCTTTTTTACTTTATGAAATGTAAACGATATTAACTGGTTGAAACCGGAAGCGCGCGTATAGGAAGGCGCAGTATTTCAGCGCCTTTGTATAGCTGACCTAATAGCTGTAATACTTTTTCTTGTATCGGGGCCACCAGTGCTTTGCGTTTGCCCAATGCGAGTGTGTCCATGTGCTTAGGGAGTTTGCTAATGTCTAGTAATACCCGCTTAAATAAGGCCGTGCTTTTGTCGGCGGTTTCAGCGTCTTGCAATTTAATTTCCGCTAATAAACCGCCTTCCATATTGAATAGGCTTTCAATGCCCAGCAATAAATCATGCATGTTATTAACGTCTTCGCTTGAGAATGGGCTGCGTAAATCATCCACTTGTTTTTGGTTCATCAATACCGCGAAGTGTTTTTCTAATAACGTTTCTTGGATGGTGTCTAAGGTGGCTTGATAGATCAGCATGAGATTAACGGTTTGCTGTTCTTCTTCTGTTTGACGCCACTGTTTTGCATAGTAACCATGGGCAGGTTCCCAACGGTCGGTTAATTTTTGTAAATTAAAAACAACTAATCCGCTGAGTAAACGTAAGTAATCGCGGCGACGATTGTGATTTTGGGGGCCATTGATTTCTATGTGCGTATGTTCATGAGCTTTTACGTCTATAGAATCCGGTTCATTTAGTTCATCTGAATCATGTTCTTTAATGATCGTATCAGCGGAGACGACTTCAATACTGTTTTCCTGAGGAATAAAATCTTTTGCGCTGCGCTTACCGTCCACACCAAAGAGTAAAAACTCCATAGGGTGAAACCCAATACTGGCAAAGCGCATATCAGAAAAGCCGTGCTGGGCACTGATGTCTTCTTTTTCGATTTTGAGTGTTAAATCATTAACGATGCCGCTTAGTGGGTATAGCGGTAAATAATCAATGTACCCAGGTTCGATTGGCCAGCTATCAATGCGTTCTTGGATTAGGGTATAAGTGTCGTTTGAATCATGAAATTGGGGTTTTTCAAAGCGGGGGACTTTTGTAAAGAAACTCACTTTTACATATTCACTGTATGCTTTTATCCAAGCCGCTTGCGCTTCTTCTAGTGTACCTGGGTTAGGTTGGTGTAAAAAGGAAGTGATGATGGCGTCCAGTGCTTGCGCTTGACTGAGAGCATCTGACATCTGGGTGTAAACATATAGGTTGGTTGCACTCAGCAGGGACTGGGCATTTATTTCAATTTCTTGGGGAGCACTCTCGACCGGTTTAGGCTGATCAAATAATTGATCACACCCAGTTAAGCTCACGAGGCATGTGAGCCATACGGTAAAGTGGAAAGGGTTCAATGTGAATGTTGACTTCAAGCGTCATCCCTTAAGCTGATAATGGGCCAGTTGTTTTGCTGTGCATAAGTACTCAAAGTCTCGTCAGCATCAACGGCAACAGGAAACGTCACTTGTTTGAGTAATGGCAGATCGTTATGCGAGTCACTATAAAAGTAGCTGCCCTCTAATGATAACGTGTTTTGCTCTAACCATGCTGCCAAGCGTTTCACTTTTCCTTCTTGAAAGCTAGGAATCCCAGAGATTTTCCCCGTATATTGGCCGTTTATGACTTCAGGGTTGGTGGCAATGATGTCATCAACGCCTAAGATCTTGGCAATGGGCTCGGTTACAAATAAATTGGTCGCGGTAATAATGAGCAAATAATCACCCGCTTCGTGGTGTTTACGTAAAAGGTCGCGAGACTTATGCGTAATAATAGGCAAGATCTTCTCTTGTACAAATTGTTCGCGTAGCTCAAATAAGCGTTCTGTTGGAAACAGAGTAAGAGCTTGCAAGGAAAACTCTAAGTATTCCAGGATATCGAGCTGCCCCAGTTGATATTGCTCTAGGTAGTAATCGTTTTTTTCCTTAAATAACTGAGCATCTACAAGGCCTTGCTCAACTAAAAATTGCCCCCAGCCGTGATCGCTATCGCCAGAAATTAAGGTGTTATCTAAGTCAAATATTGCCAGTGCCACGGTGTTCCCCAGCTAAGAAATTTGCAGGCATTTTAGCTTGTGAGCTCAACAGTGTCTTTAATATTGTGGAAACCGACCATAGAAAACTTGTTTATATTAAAAAGGAATAAAAAAACACTGGTTTCCAATGGCAATGTTTTAATAGTATGGTGGCAATATCAATTTAAAATTTGGATGAAACCGTGATCGATGCTGAAGGCTACCGCCCTAATGTCGGCATCATACTGGTGAATAACAAAGCCCAAGTATTATGGGCTAGGCGAATTGGGCAAGATGCGTGGCAGTTTCCCCAAGGCGGCATAAAAGCACATGAAAGTGCAGAAGCCGCTTTGTTTAGGGAATTACGGGAAGAAGTCGGCTTGTTACCTGAAGATGTTGAAATTATCGGGTGCACCAAGGGCTGGCTCAGATACCGTTTACCAAAACGCATGGTGCGTCATAACAGCAAACCAGTATGTGTTGGCCAAAAACAAAAATGGTTTTTGTTGAAACTCGTCAGCAATGATAGTCGCATAAGCTTTGACTACGCTGATAAAGCAGAGTTTGATGGTTGGCGTTGGGTGAGTTATTGGTATCCACTGGGACAAGTGGTGCCATTTAAACGAGATGTTTACCGTCGTGCTATGCGCGAATTAGCGCCAAAACTGTTCGAACTTCAGGCAAAACAATCATGCTAAATGTATTGCGCCAAATCGTACAAGAGGTCAACAACGCGGGCGATTTAGATGCTGCGTTGAATATTCTTGTGGATAGGGTTCAGAAAGCCATGAACACAGAAGTGTGTTCGGTTTATGTGTATAACGCAGAGAATAAGCGTCACATTTTGCGTGCGACCAAGGGCTTAAACTCGGCGTCTGTTGGTAAGGTGAGCCTTAGAAACAACGAGGGCCTTGTGGGGTTTGTGGCGGCGCGAGAAGAGCCCATTAACCTTGATGATGCATCCAAGCACCCCAAGTATCATTTCTTATCAGGTACAGGCGAAGAAAAGTTTAATAGCTTTTTAGGTGTGCCAATTATCAATCAAAAACGCATTCTGGGTGTTTTGGTCGTGCAGCAGTCTGTACGACGTAAGTTTGATGAAAGTGAAGAAGCGTTCATGGTGACCATGTCTGCGCAGTTGGCTGGCGTGTTGGCCCATGCTGAGGCGACGGGGCAAGTACTTGAGCGCCCTGATCAATTTAAAAAGAAAAAAGTTAAGCATGATGTTGTCATCAAAGGCTCCCCAGCGGCGCCTGGTATTGCCATTGGTACCGTGGTGGTGTTATCGCCGACGGCTGATTTATATGATGTTCCAGATCGCAATGCACAAAATATTGATGAAGAAATTCTGCGTTTTCAACATGCTATTGATGGTGCACGCCAGCAAATTAAACAAGTGGGCGAATCGTTAAAAGATTTGCGTCCCGAAGAGCAAGCCTTGTTTGATGTATACATTCGCATGCTGGATGACGATGCATTAGGCAGTGAAGTGATTCGACGTATTAAAGAAAATAACCAATGGGCCCAAGGCGCTCTTCGAGATGTTATTTTTGAATACGTAGCGCACTTTGATCGCATGGATGATGCCTATTTACGTGAGCGCGCAACAGACATTAAAGATTTGGGCGCACGAGTGTTGGCGCAACTGCAAGACACCATTGAGCTGGTATCTGATTTAGACTTTCCAGATAAAACCATTTTAGTTAGCGAAGAGCTAACACCCTCTATGTTAGGTGAAATACCCGAGAATAAACTGGTTGCTTTGGTGAGTGCAAAGGGTTCAGCTAACTCACACGTTGCGATTCTTGCCCGGGCCATGGGCATACCGACGATCATGGGCGCGACAGATTTACCTGTTAAGCAAATGGACGGCGTAGAACTGGTTATAGATGGTTACCGTGGTTATTTATATACCCATCCTTCTGCGCAAATGCTGGCGCAATTTGAAGCGATTGTTCGAGAAGAAAAGGCTTTGGTTAAAGGCCTTGAAACAATCAAAGATTTGCCCGCCCAAACCAAAGATGGGCATCGTATACAGTTATTGGTGAACACGGGTTTGATTACCGATGCCTATCGTTCGTTAGACAAAGGTGCTGAAGGGGTTGGGCTATACCGTACTGAAGTTCCGTTCATGATGCGTGATCGTTTCCCATCTGAAACCGAGCAAGCGCAAATATATCGCTCTCAGCTAGAAGCTTTTGCGCCCCAGCCTGTGACCATGCGAACACTTGATATTGGTGGCGATAAGTCGTTAACGTATTTTCCTATCGAGGAAGACAATCCGTTTTTAGGCTGGCGCGGCATTCGTGTGACCTTAGATCATCCTGAAATTTTTCTGCTGCAAGTGCGCGCCATGTTAAAGGCCAGTGAGGGCCTAAATAATTTAAAAATAATGCTGCCGATGATTACCAGTATTAGTGAAGTAGAAGAAGCTTTGCACTTTATTTATCGTGCCTTTCAAGAAGTATTAGAAGAGGGTATTAACGTTGAGATGCCTGAGGTGGGTGTCATGATTGAGGTGCCGGCGGCGGTTTATCAAGCGAAGCAATTAGCCACTATGGTGGATTTTTTATCCGTAGGCTCCAATGACTTAACCCAATACTTGCTCGCAGTGGATCGTAATAATCCGCGTGTGGCAGGGTTGTATGATAGTTTTCATCCGTCAGTACTGGCGGCTTTGCAACATGTTGTAGACGCGGGGAAAAGCCAAAATTGTCCCGTCAGTGTTTGTGGTGAACTCGCGGGCAACCCAGCAGGTGCGTTGCTATTAATGGCCATGGGTTACGATATGTTATCAATGAACGCTACCAATGTGCCAAGAGTAAAGTCGGTGATTCGTCATTCCGATTTAAGCTATGCGAAGAAATTGCTCGCAGATGTCATGAAGCTAGACAGCGGACATGTGATTGGCAGCACGTTAGAATTGGCTCTAAGCAAATTGGGTAAAGGGCGCTTATTTGCGCCTGTTACGTCAAAGTAGCACGCTAGCGTTCTTGTATTAGCGCACCCAGCTACGTTGCCTACCTGTGTCTAAATGAATAAAACCGCTGCGCCGATAATACCCTACCCCACCATCACTAACCGCCCGCGTGGCTTTGTGTAAGTGTGTATTGCTGATACCAGGAATACGAAAGTCCAGCGCGCGTCCTTGCATATGGAAGCTATGCTTAGCCACGCCTTCGCTGTTACTGCGTAATTTTTGGTTGGTTTCAGGGCTGCGGTAGCCAGAGACAAGATAAATTTCTTTTTGTGTTTCTAAGGTTTGCTGGATGCGATGTAGTTCATCGAGCAGGGTTAAGTCCATGGCGGCAATTTGATTGGCTCTGTGGTCACGCATCAGAAAGTAAATTTCGGCGAGACCATCAACCAAATATTCGCCGTGTTCCCAATAGGTGGCGCTGATTTTTTCACCTGTATGCAGGCTTTTTTAGTTTTAATGAGCGGGCGTCGTCATTGGGTAAAATGAGGCGAGAGCTTGCCGCAAAGACGGGAGCACTGCTCACGCCTAGGGAGATAAGGCCGGACTGTTTGATAAATTGACGGCGATTCACTGCTGATTCCCTGGCGATTTTTATGGTGTGGTAAAAACGGGCAGGGATTGTGCCATTTATGCTCGGTTATAAGCAAAGCGGCTATCTATTACATTTTATAAATCTTAACGGAATGAGTACTGCAAGAGGGGAGTTGTTAAAGAACAATGGAATCCAGTTTGTGGCTTTCACCATGAATTTGGTCGCGTTTATACACATCGTCACGTACTTGCAGTTGACCGTTTTCATCGACCCAAGTCGTCCAATACATTAGGTAAACGGGCACTGGGTTTTTGAGGTGTACGGCCCGGGTTTGGGCTTTTTCAACTACCTTGTTGATCAATGCTTCATCCCAGTTTTGCTCTTTCAATAGTGCGTGTGCGAGCTCTAATGGTTTTTCGACTCGAATGCAGCCACTGCTCAGAGCGCGCATATCATAGCCAAACAATTCTTTATGGTTAGTGTCATGTAGGTAAATGGACTGGTCATTAGGAATCACAAACTTCACATGACCCAGTGAGTTATCTTCGCCTGGACCTTGTACAAAGCGGTAAGTATTCACACGAGAATCAAACCCTTGCCAGTCGATTCCAGTAGAAATATCAATTTCTTTAGCTGGTTCTTGCCAGCCCTCATAAATTTTAAAGTTGTGTTGTTTTAAATATTCAGGACGACGCTTGGCGGTTGGAATGATGTCGCGTTTGGCAATGCGATGAGGCACGTTCCATTCAGGTGCTAATACGATGGTGCTGATGCTTTCAGACAATACAGGAGTGCGTAATTTCTCGCGGCCAATGATGACTTTCATGCTGAGCTGGCTTTCTTCGTTATGAATTAAATCTAAGCGATAGTTGGCCATGTTAACCAAGATATAGCGCTCGCCTAAATGTTTAGGAAGATAGCGCCAACGCTTCATGTTGAGTGCGATACGTTGTGCCATAAAGTAAGGTGCGACGTTAAGGCGCTTCAGTGTCGCTGTATCAACGATTCCGCTGGGTTTGATGCCATTGCGCACTTGAAAGTGTTTAATGGCTGCCACTGTGTCTGCATCCATCTCATACACGTTACGTTGGTCATTGGCTTTATAGTCTTGCTCGAGCAATAACGGGTCTTGTTTTGCTTGTTCGGGTTTGAGCCAGTCCAGAGTGCCTTGATGAAAGTCGCCATAGGATTGCAGCATCCAGCGTATGCGTGGCACTTGAGGGTGATGGTCACCTTGCGCAAGTTCTTGATGAATCTCAAGTGGGTACCACATACCGCTATCCGCAATATCTTGATAGCGGTCTAGCTCGGTTGTGAGGCGCTCATAACCTTGGTGGCTGGGAACGAGCTGACTCACTAGGCTGTAAAGCTTTCCTTGCTCAAGGCTTTGTGACAGCAGACTAATGACATCCAATGATGAAATACGTGGGCCTTGTTGAGAGGCCACTTTTTTGAATGAAGGGTGGTCAAGTTCACCGTTATTAGGCAGCAACTCATTGTTCATAACTTGTTGGGCAAAATCGATATAGGCATCGCTTAGCAATACATCAATGGCGGCGGCATGTTTAGGTTGATTACTTAGGCGTTCAATCTCGGTTTGCAGTTTACTAATGCGATATCGATAAGCTTTCCATTCGTCACTGGCGGTATGGCGTAAACTTTTAACTAATGCGCGGCCTGCTTTATTTAGCTGAAAATGATCCATCCAAATGGGTTGGTGGTTGTTTCTACGGTAAACAAGATGAAGCTCTTCTCTGTATTGCAGGCTGATATTACCGGCCACTTCGCTGGGAGCATCATAGAGCCAGTACTCAATACTTTCTTGTGCCACTAGAGGGGCAATAACCGGTCTTGTTGATCCACTGATAAAAATAGCGGCATACAAAAGTACTAAGCAAAGGGCACCTAAAATCAGCATAATGCGATTATGCGATTGGGCACGATGGCGCCTGACAGGCGCTGTATAAAAGTACTTATCCATAGCCAAAGTATGGCAGGGGTAAAAGCGTTATGTGATGGATTTCACGGTGCTTTACGATGGGTTTTGGTAATCAAATGCAAGTATTTGTAATTCAATAAAATGACGCGTTATTTATCAATCAGTTAGCGTTGCTTTTTGTACTTCTTCTATGTGTGCCAGAAGAAAACGTCATTTAAATTTCAAAATAATCTTAAAAAAGTATTTTTAGAAATCAAATGTTTCTAAATGTGACGTTTGGCCTGAAGGGTCATAGGTGGCTTCTTGAAAATGAATACCATGGTCACCAATAATGAGCCCGGTACTGGCGCGTGTGCCGTAGTTGTCACTCACAATAAAGGCCGAAGACAGCAATGTTTCCCAAGGCTGGCCGATGCCTGTATCGGGTAATAGGGCCTGTGGATAAGTCTGACGATTTTGCAGTAAGGTGTGCAGGGCATCCATTTTCGCATTGCCTTGAGTAAGCCAGCTGTTCAGGCTGTCTTTAGCGGCTGTGAGCTTGGGCCAAGGGGTGTCTAATGACGCATTGCTTAAGCCGTAAACACCCGGTATTAACTGAATAGGACCATTGGGCTGGCGGTTGCTGTAGTACCAACATTGCTCTTTATTGCCCACAATTAAGTTGAAGCCATCATAATCAGCGGCATGTTCTTGAATATGCATTAAGTAAGCTTGCGGGCAGGATTGCTCTATTAGGTAGTTGAGCACTAAATTGCCGCGTGAAATGGTTCCTTTTTCAGGTGATGGTAGCTTGCGCACATTGGTAAGCGCAGCGAAATAACCTTGCTTGGTGACACCTAACCATGTGCCACCGCCTGTTAAGTCCTTGCCTGCCAATATCGTTGGGTGTTCTGGCCAAAATTGCGCGGGCGCCGCAGGGCGTTGATGAAATTCATCGCGATTGGCCACTAAGGTTAAAGGCGTGGGGGTGTGGGGTTGCCACTGAAAGCTAAGTAAACACATAGCGGCAGTTTACCCACAGGCAAGCATGTAGCCAATAGCGGCGTAAGCATTCATAATGCAGGCCCTTAGAATTAGATGTAATTTGTATGTTGTTACTAACTTATCTTGCTGTGGGTGCATTTGCTGGATTGCTGGCGGGTTTATTTGGTATTGGCGGCGGCATGGTGATTGTGCCAGTACTGGTTATTACGTTTGAAAGCCTAAAATTTGCGCCAGAAGTGCTGACGCACATGGCGGTTGCAACCTCACTGGCCAGTATTGTGTTCACCTCAGTCAGCTCCGTTCGGACTCATCATCAAAAGAGGGCTGTTGATTGGTTTATTGTTAGGCAGCTTAGTGTTGGTATTTTATTGGGGGCCGTACTGGGTGCATTAACGGCCGATTCATTAAGTGGTTCAGGCTTACAAATTGTGATCGGTGTTTCGGCATTGATGATGGCTGCGCAGATGGGCTTAGGTTTAAAGCCAAAACCCACTCGTGAATTACCAGCTATGCCCGGAATGGTCACAGCTGGTGGCGGTATTGGTTGGGCGTCTGCCTTGTTTGGTATTGGTGGTGGCTCGTTAACGGTGCCCTTTTTGACGTGGTGTAATCATCCAATGCAGCGCAGTGTTGCAACTGCCGCGGCGTGTGGTTTTCCGATTGCGGTCATCGGCGCGCTTTCCAATATTGTGATTGGATGGGGCAATGAAAGCTTACCTGCGGAGTCAGTTGGTTATGTTTATTGGCCAGCCTTATTTGGTATGGTGCTCACCAGCGTACCGTTTGCCCGCGTTGGGGCTAAATTGGCGCATAAGCTAAGCGCTGAAAAATTGAAAAAACTATTCGCGATCATGCTGGTCTTAGTGGCCATCAAGTTTTTAACCGCCAACTTGTAATAATCGAATTTAAAAATATAAACGGAATAAGCATGCTGACCTATCCCAATATTGACCCCGTTGCTGTAAGCATTGGTCCCTTAAGTATCCACTGGTACGGGCTGATGTATTTAGTGGGCTTTACGCTTGCCTATTTAATGATGATGCACCGCGCAAAGCAGCCGGGCTCAAATTGGACGAAAGAGCAGGTCAGTGATTTGATTTTTTACAGCGCTATGGGCGTTGTGATTGGTGGGCGTTTTGGGTATGTGCTGTTTTATAATTTCTCGAAATTCTTAGAAGACCCATTATGGTTATTTGCAGTGTGGGAAGGTGGTATGTCTTTTCATGGTGGTTTACTGGGTGTCATCGTAGCTTGTATTTTATTTGCACGCCGTTATGGGAAAACGTTATTCCAAGTGACGGATTTTGGCGCACCTATGGTGCCAATTGGTTTGTTGACGGGCCGTCTTGGCAACTTTATAGGTGGCGAGCTATGGGGTCGTGTCAGTGATGTGCCTTGGGCGATGGTTTTTCCAAAAGGTGGACCACTAGCACGGCACCCAAGCCAATTATACGAAATGTTTTTAGAAGGCTTCGTACTGCTTATCATTTTATGGGTCTTTAGTCGAAAGCCTCGCCCAACGATGGCGGTGAGTGGTTTGTTTTTAGTGGGTTATGGTGTATTCCGTTTCATGGTTGAATTTGTTCGTGAACCCGATAACCATATTGGCTTTGATTTATTAGGCTGGATGACCCGTGGTCAAATTCTATGTGTACCAATGGTGCTCTTTGGCAGCGCATTGATTTACATCGCCTATAAGAAACAAAATGCTCAGGCACAACAGAAGAGTTAAGTATGAAACAGTATTTAGATTTATGCCGTCGAGTCATTGAAGATGGTATTTGGATTGAGAATGAGCGCACAGGGAAGCATTGCTTAACGGTTGTTAATGCAGACCTTGAATATCGTGTTGATAAAAATGAGTTTCCGTTAATTACCACGCGTAAAAGTTTTTATAAAGCGGCCATTGCTGAGTTTTTAGGGTATATCCGCGGTTATGATAATGCGGATGATTTTCGAAAATTAGGCGCTAAAACCTGGGATGCCAATGCTAATTTAAATGACGCTTGGCTGAACAATACTCACCGTAAAGGTGAGGACGATATGGGTCGTGTATATGGTGTGCAAGGTCGTAGCTGGGCTAAGCCGGATGGTGGGTTTGTTGATCAACTTAAAAAAATTGTCGATAACTTAAAAAAGGGGATTGATGATCGCGGTGAGATCATGTCTTTTTATAACCCTGGCGAGTTTCATATGGGTTGTCTGCGCCCTTGTATGCACACACATAATTTCTCGTTATTGGGTGATACATTATATTTAACCAGTTATCAGCGTTCATGTGATGTACCACTTGGCTTGAACTTTAATCAGGTTCAGGTGTTTTTCTTCTTAGCGATCATGGCACAAATCACTGGGCATAAAGCGGGTGTGGCCTACCATAAAATTGTTAACGCTCACATTTATGAAGATCAGTTAGAATTGATGCGAGATGTTCAACTGAAGCGTGAACCGTTTTCTTCACCAAAACTAATTATTAATCCTGATATTAAATCCCTAGAAGACTTAGAAACCTGGGTGACCATGGATGACTTTAAAGTAGAAGGTTATGAACACCATGAGTCTATTGCTTACCCCTTTAGTGTTTAACACTCTATTGGTTGTTTGCGTTTAATTATTATATAGGGACAGTATGAAACTAGCTTTGATTGCCGCGTATTCTCAAAATCGAGTTGTGGGTTATGACAATAAATTACCATGGCATTTACCGGAAGACTTAAAATATTTTAAGCGTTGCACATCCGGTAAAGCGATTATCATGGGACGAAAAACGTTTGATAGTATAGGTCGCCCATTACCTAATCGCACCAATATTGTCATCACGCGAAACCCGGACTTTCAAGCAGAAGGTGTGAAAGTTGTTCGTTCGTTAAATGATGCGATTGAACTAGCAAAGGCGGTAAATGAGGTGAACGGTGTTGATGAAGTGATGATCATTGGTGGAGCGACTATTTATGAGTTAGCACTACCACTGGTTGATCGACTGTACCTAACCCATGTACATGCACGCATAGTAGGGGATGCATACTTCCCTGAAGTGGATTTCTCAACATGGCATGCCGTGCAAAGAGCAGATTATTCTGCAGGGGATAGTAACCCTTATGATTACAGCTTCGTTGTTTATGAAAAGTAAGCATTGGCTTTAGCTTAAGTCTGCATCAAACAAGACCACTTGATTCCGGCCTTGCGCTTTTGCTTGATAAAGCGCTTGATCGGCTTGGTTTACCATATACTGTCGATTTTTATCGTTGCTTTTGACTGGTTTCATACAGCTAATGCCAAGGCTTGCTGTCATTTTAATTTTTTTATTGCCCCACGTTAAATATAAGCCTTCAATGTCTTTTCTTATTTTTTCTGCTACATCTAATGCACCTTCTACAGGCGTGTTGGGTAAAATAATGGCAAATTCTTCTCCACCATAACGACACACTACATCGAGTTCACGCCCAGCGTGGTGTGCAATGCAATTAGCCACATGTTTTAAGCACATATCCCCCGCTGGGTGGCCGTGTTCATCATTAATTTTTTTGAAAAAATCAATATCCAGCATAATAATAGAAACATAATGCTTGTCACGATGAGCGCGCTTGTGCTCTTTCGCCCAGTTCTCATTGAAATAATATCGGTTATGCAGACCTGTCAGTGCATCGGTAATACTGATTGTTTTAAGTTTATCATTGACGGACGATAATTCATTAAGAGTTTTCTGTAACTCTTCAGTACGAAGCGCCACTATAGATTCCAGTTTTTGACTATTTTCACGTTCTATTCTTAAGTTTTCTATTTCTGCATTAAAGCTCCGTTCCTTTTCGTGGTTAACCTGATGAGCCAATGCAAGAGATTGTTCTTGTGCTTTAATTTTATCTTTTTGTGTATTTGCCATTCGTTCAGCCAAGGCTAAAGATAAAAACATGACTTCTAAACCAGCGCCTAACTGAACACCGTATTCACTGAAAGCAGTTATAGGTATTAATCCGTGCTTATTACCTAGTAAAAATAATGCACCTACAAAGAAAACAGCCCAAGCAATGACAAAATATCGTGCACTAGGGTGATTGAGATTCAGCATATACAGTGCAATAAAAATAACTAAGATTACCGAATAAAAAACATAAAGCGTAGAGATATAAATCGAGAGGTAATAGGGTAGTAAAAAAGTAGATGCTGATAAAGCCAGTGACACATAGGCACTGACTTTTATTGTGTAATGAAGATAAGTATTAATGGACTTTATATTAAAGAAGTCTTCTATGAACAAAAAAAGAGAAAAACAAATTAAACTCATGGTGATAGGTGTTATGTATTGATTAACAATGGGGAATTTAGGCCAAATAAATTGATAACCTATGCCATGTAAACTTAACTGAAATACAGTGAATAATAATATATAGCTAACGTATAAAAGATAAACGCGTTCTTTTTCTGAAAACCAAACCATAATATTATAAATAGCCATGATTGATACCATGCCATAAAAGAAACCTTGAAATAGAAAATGTACCAACGTATGAAAATTGAAGTCGTCCCACTCCCAAAAAACAATAGGCACTTGAATTGCGCCTTCGCTTTCTATACGAGCGTATACCGTCGTGAGTTCATAGGGAAAAAGGTCAATGGGAAAAACAATATTTGGGTGTGAAATAAATTTATCATCTACGGCAACTTTGTCGCCACCATAAAAGTAGGATATAACTTGCTGATTGTTATTGATTACGTAGATATCGACATTATCAAGAATGGGATACGCGATTTCTAGTGCCCACTCTTGGTTGAGTACATTGTGGTTTTCTACCTGAAATTTTAACCAATAGGCATGGTTGGTAAAGCCAAAGTTAATCTCGTCATCTTTGTTCTTAGTCCAATTTTGAGAAGGGGACTGTATTTGTTCGATTCCGATGACATCGTCATCTTCTTGTAGGTACTCAATATGAGGTGCCACACGATAATTGCCATCATTTGCTAAGATTAACGGGCTAGCATTCACTGACATAACAGTGAGCAGCATGACAATGGAAGCTACAAAACTAAGCATGTTTGACCCGTTTATTCCCTCCTTATAGGCTAGATCAATGGCCTGATACGTCAAACAATAAGATGTCGAATGTCGTTGCTAGTACGCTATCTTTCATTAAGTTATTATCGACTCCCTTGGTGTTATCAATAAGAAAGCGTGCTGATATTGTACAAAAATGGCGCTTAATATGATGGCTGTAGTAGAGGCATTTTTAGTGGATAAAGTGAAATTGAGTCAATCTGTATAAATGATCAAACCCCATACCATGATGCGTATATTACTAGACGCTATTGAAAAATATTATTTTTAAATAGCCTATAATATATGCATTTGCAATCATGAGCCTAAGTGAGCGGCATATAAATTTGCAGGCCATCTCGGCCGCTATTTTTGACTGCATACAATGCTTCGTCAGCTTGTTGCCAAGCCAAAGTGAGTACCGATTTTACTTCGGCCACACCAATGCTAACCGTTAGGCTGATTTTATTGTCTATACCATTAGGTTTGAAAAGATGCTCTCGCACTCGCTGTATAATGTAGCTGGCTTTTTCTCTTGCTTGATCTGTGTTGCAGTCACCTAATAAAATGATAAATTCTTCACCGCCAATACGAGCGACAAGATCATGCATGCGACAACAAGATTGGATTATCTCGGTAAATTCTATTAAACAAAAATCACCAACTTGATGGCCGTATTTATCATTTATTTTTTTAAAAAAGTCGATATCTAAAATCATCAAACAAATTTTCTTTTTCTGCCTATCTTCAAGACTAATTAATCGCTCTGCATTTTCGATAAAGCCTCGACGATTCATTATTCCCGTTAAAGGGTCACTAATGGCTAGGCTGGCCAGTTCTTGATTGCTGAGTTTAAGCGCAAGGGAGAGCTTTCTAAAGTGATAAATAATGACACTAAATATGGCTAAAACAAAAAAACAAATTGCGATAATTATGATAATAAAAGAATAATTAAATTTTTCTGTATGTTTAAATAAAAACCCTTGAATGTTTGTATCCCCATCAACCATTCCAAGTTCCTGATAAAGGCTTGCTATATGTTGCCAGCGACCAGGGTTCATATGCCCTGTTTGCACAAGATCAGGTAGCACTGCTTTTCTAACTAAATTGGCTTCGTATAAAAGATGCTCCTTACTTTTATTTGGCGCATACTTTTTGGCAATAATATCAACAGATTCTTCAATATTATTTAAGGCATATTGCCAACCCTGTAAGCTTGCTTGTTTGAATCGTTTAACAAGACCTGGGTTGTGCTTAGCAATTTCTTTATGGGTGATGAGTACATCACTATAAAAGTTAATGCCATAATCCCTAGGTTTAATAAGATGAAAATCAATGTTTCTTTGTTTTAATAGGTAAGGCTCATTAGAGATATAGCCATTGTATGCATCTATTTTACCGCTGATTAAATCTTCGATATTAAAGCTAGTAGGTTTAATGTTCACACTATCGATGGGAATACTTTCTTGTTTGAGTAGCGCTAGCAATTCAGCATTGGCAGGCTTGGGCAATGTCATTAATGTGCGGCCAGGGAAATCTTGAACTATGCGTATATTATTTGATTTTAGTGTGATCCAGACCAAGGGAGAGACTTGGCTAATGGCTGCTAATGCGACAACAGGGTCACCTTGGATAAAATTTATGATCACAGACGAATTACTAATACCAAAATGAGCATTACCTTGAATGACCTCTGTAACCGAGTTAGGTGCACCTTTACCACCAGGCTTGATGTTAACTTGTATGTTTTGGTCCTTATAAAACCCTTTTTCTAATGCCATATAGTAACCAGCAAATTGAAATTGGTTATACCAGCGCAGCTGTAGATCAACCTCATCTGAGGCTTGTAGATATAGTGGATGCAATAGGAGGCAAGTTAGGATCGCAAACGTGAATCCAATCTTGGCGGTCATGGGCTGTGCCAGTTTGATAGGAATGATTACCAGTATAGATAACTAAACTTTTTTTATCGACTTTTGCGTCTGGTAGAGTGGATTAATTAGGATTAAAGACGTATTTGTCCATTTGTAATAGCGAATAGTTATTTGATAGTTATCTTTAAATAACGTTTTGTTATTTTTGCGGCGTTGTTGTATTTAGTGAGCAGAGGATGATTGTTCAATATTAGCGTTCGTATTATATAAAAGTAGTCGTATATCGATAAGCTGTGCAAGTCTTAATGCGCCATCTGACGCATGTACTGAGCAGAGATTTTTATCATTTTTTAAGTGTACTCATTAAATAGCCAAGTATTAAACTTGGCTATTTTTTACTTGTTACAGATACTTTAGCCGCGCTGGCGATTAAATAAATTGAACATCGTGTCTTTCTCTCGTAATAAAAACAGTGCGGCACACGCTGCCCACATTGGCCAAGCGGCAAAGAATAATAAACTTCCATTAAATGGGTCGAGGTATTTAGCAAATGCTGAAAATGTAGAAACGCTATGAATAATCAGTACAAAACCATAGGTAAATGTTTTTTTATAGCCGCTTAAGAATAGTAATAGTATTGCCATCTCAATCGCACCAATGACATACATGATGTTAAATTCGATGCCTTCTAAAAAGTAAAAGTGTGAAAAGACCTTTGCGGCATGGCCGGGGTTAATAAACTTATCCACTGTCCACATAAATATAACAAGAAAACAGTGAGCCTTAGTAACAGTAACGAAAGTTTAAGTTTGTTTTGGTCAGCCATGATTTATCCTCGGTAGGTGATGTGTATCAGAGCCATAGAGATCGAATGAGTTAAAAATAGTTGAGCCTCAGCCACCGCCGAGTAGTACGGCGATGGTTTATGCTTGATGGTACAAAATATTAAATGGTAACAGCATCCAGTGCTTGGCTAACATCTGCGATAATGTCATCAATATTTTCAATACCCACCGAGATGCGTACAAGGTCAGTACTAACGCCCGCTTTTGCGAGTTCTTCTTCATTCAACTGGCGGTGAGTAGTAGAGGCAGGGTGACAGGCAAGCGATTTTGCATCACCAATGTTAACTAAGCGTAGAATCATTTGCAGGGCATCAATGAACTGAGTGCCTGAAACTAAGCCACCCTTAATGCCAAAGCTTAAAATACCACTGGCCTTACCTTGAGTGATTTTTTTGCACGTATCAAAATACGGGCTGTTTTCTAGCGCCGCATAATTTACCCAGCTTATTTTTTCATGCTTGTTTAGATAAGCAGCCAATTTCTCTGCGTTTTCGCAGTGGCGCTCCATGCGTAAGCATAGGGTTTCTAAGCCTTGTAGAATCTGAAAAGAATTTAATGGGGATATGGCAGCACCTGTGTTACGCAGTGGCACAACGCGGCAGCGACCAATAAACGCAGCAGGGCCTAACGCTTCGGTGTAAACCACACCATGATATGACGGATCAGGCTCATTAAATACAGGGAAGCGCTTCTTATTGGCCACCCAATCAAACTTGCCAGAATCAACAATAGCACCACCAATAGAGGTGCCATGGCCACCAATGTATTTGGTTAATGAATGTACGACGATATCAGCCCCTAGCTCAAATGGGCGACATAGCACTGGGGTTGCGACGGTGTTGTCGACAATGACAGGCACGCCATGTTTATGTGCAATCTCAGCTAATTTGGTGATGTCGACAACATTACCAGCCGGGTTACCAATGGACTCGCAAAAAATAGCGCGGGTATTATCATCAATGGCACTTTCGAAGCCGGCATAATCGTCATGTGAGATTAAGCGTACATCAATACCTTGGTTTGGAAGTGAGTGGGCGAATAAATTATAAGTGCCACCGTATAGTTGGCTAGTGCTCACAATATTATCACCCGTTTTACACAAGCATTGGATGGCATAAGTAATGGCCGCCATACCAGATGCAACAGCCAATGCGCCGATACCACCTTCCATTGCTGCAATGCGCTGCTCTAAAACATCCGTTGTTGGGTTCATAATGCGGGTATAGATATTACCTGGCACTTTTAAATCAAATAAATCAGCACCATGCTGGGTATCATCAAAGGTATAAGATGTTGTTTGGTATATAGGCACAGCGGCCGATTTAGTGGTGGCTTCAGATGTATAGCCATGGTGTAGCGCTAACGATTCGAGCTTCATGAGAGATCCTTTAATAAGCGTAAATAAATACCTAACACGGGTATGGCGAACACTTTACTGTATTTTTATTAACATGTGCATGGCTAAAACTAATCAATGATACAATTATCAATATTTATATATTTTACGGGTGACCATTTTGAAGTTAAACAAACGATTATCTTCAGTCACAGTTAAGTTCTTATTGCCCTTGTTGATTGTAATACTTGCGGTGCAATGGATTATTCCTGCCATTGGTATTCATTTTGTAAAAAAATGGTATGCCGAACAAGGTGATGACTATGAGCTGACAGTGGGCGAGTGGTCATTTGTTCCTTGGCAGGGGTTTATCAGCTTAGGAAAAGTGAAATTTCGCTCTGGTGGAAACGTTATCTGTTATTAAAGAGCTTAAGATAAATGTTGGGGTCATGGACTTATTGCAACGTAAAGTAACCATAGAAACACTCTATTTTGATGGCTTACAGTTAAATATAAATAATGGAAAAAAAGGGTTTAGCGCTGTTGGCCTATCGTCAGATTCATTGATGAGGGATACTGCTGAAACAAATGAGGATAACCAAGAAAAAAGTATTGAGAGTCATTCAGAGCAAGCATCGGAAATTTGGGATATTGAAATTCAAAACATTGAATTAATAAATCATCGTATTGGGTTTGCACAACCTGATGTGAATATATCGCTTGAAATCAATGACATCAATATAACAGGTAAAGTAGGTTCTCATAATTTGATGATCGATAGCCAAGTATCATTACAAACCTTGTCATTAAGCGACCAAAAAATTGAGCTAGCACAGCCACTCGTATTAAAATTAAAGGGTGAGTTGATTGATCCATTTTCACAGGCGAAATTTAAAGGTGATTTACAGCTTAGCGCGGCTAAGTTCAATACGCCTTGGGTCTCTCCTGCTGGGTTTGACCAATTAGCATTATCTGGCTTAGATGTCTCATTGTCACAGCAGTCGCTTGAGACATTGGAATTAACCGGGTTGGTTGTAGGTAAGCAGTTACTTAAATTAAAGCAATATAAAATCAACGACCTATCATTTGAAAAAAACAAACTGATGACAGGCTTGCATGAATGGGCAGGCCTAGCGTCAATTATTAATTTGGATGAGCAAGGTAATATTGCAGGATTAACGCTTCCATCAGCCAACGCTGGTAATACAGATACGAGTCAAAACGCAGAAAAAATAGAAACAGAAGATGTAGCTACTCAAGATACGCTAGACCACGCGAATGAATTTGAGTTGGCAATATTAAAAATTGAACAGGCGGATAACGATGTGAGTACGGTGCATGCTATTAACAAGCATGTTAATCCGAATTTAAATATCATGTTTAAAATTAATGAATTTTTTGTCAGTGATATTAATAATCAAAACCAACCGATGAATATTCATTTTCTAAGCCAAACCGATGAATATAGCCGAGTCAGTCTAGATGCAAAAGCGGCATTCGATTCTAGCCTAAGTGGTGATGTGTCGTTGAATATCCGTCAGTTTGATTTGATTTCATTAAGTGGGTACGTTGAAAAAGCAATTGGCTATCATGTTAACCAAGGTCAATTAACGTTACTCATGGGCTTGAATATTAATAAAGGAAAATTAGCAGGTGACGGTAAGTTAAAGATCCTTAATAGTAACTTGCAGCCTTCAGATCAAGCCACGATGAATAAAATTAGTAAGCAAATATCCATGCCCATTGAGACCGCACTATCTTTAATTAAAGACGATAGTAATAATATAGAAATGAGTATTCCTATTACAGGTGATATGAATGCCCCTGATTTTGGTGTAGATGATCTGGTTGCTCAAATTAGTAGAAAAGCATTAACAGCCGCGACATTGCATTATGTGAAGCAAGCCATTTTTCCTTATGGATTATTAGTGAGTGTGGCAGGCTATGTAGGTGATGAGCTATTTGCTATTTCATTAACGCCACTAGAATATAATGGTGAAGAGTTTGATGATGAACAAAGTAAATACCTAAATAAGGTAGCAGGCTTAATGCTAGAGAAAAGCACCTTGCAACTAAGAGTGTGTGCACAAGTGAGTCAGAAGGATGCCGACAATGAAGACTGGTATGCCCCTGCGTTAGATAAGGCCAATAAAATTAAGCGTTATATTGTTAAGCAAGACCCCGAGCTTGCTGGGCGCATTGTGCTTTGTCAGCCTAAGATTGATGAAAAAACTCAAATTAAGATGGGATTTTAATGGCTGAAATCGTCGAAAATCTTGCAGTGTACTTACTGTAGTATGGGCGCTATGAATAGAGTCAAATTGTTTGAATCATACATATTGATCATTGATGATCATCCGATCTATTTGGATGGTCTTGAGATGCTATTATCGCATACACTAAATGCCACTAAAGTGCTTAAAGCTCGTAACCTAGATGAAGCTAACGCATTGTTGAATGCAGGCGTTCAGTTAGATTTGATCCTGTTGGATATTCAACTTAACAAAATGAGTGGTTTTGACTTATGTGAACTTGATTTATATAAGAATCAAGCCATTGCGATCTTGTCGGCATCAGAAAATCAAAAAGATATTATTCAAGCTAAGAAATTAGGTCTTTTGGGCTTTTTAAATAAGGCTTGTGAAAAAGATAAACTCATTTCTGATATACAAGCCTTATTACAGGGTAATTGTGTGTTCCCTGAAATCATACCGTATATTGCTTTAACCCCAAGGCAGCAAGATGTATTGAATCTACTGGCGCAAGGCTATCCTAATAAAACAATTTGTAATCAATTGAAATTAAGTGAAGCGACGGTTAAAACGCATCTTCGGGCATTATTTAATATTTTTGATGTCCATACTCGTACACAGTGTGTCAACGTAGCACGAGATGAAAACCTTATTTAAACTTAAGTAATATGGACCTTAAGCGTGATAATGAAACGGGTTTTGGCAAATAATGGCTTTTGTTATTTTGGCAGAAACGAATAAGATCTTCATTACTACGTGACGAAATCAAAATACTATTTATATTATGCTGATGAGTATGACCAATAATCGTCTCTCCGCAGCCATCTGATAAATCCCAGTCAGTAATGACACAATGCCATTGTTGCTTCTCTATGATGCTCATAGCGTGCTGTAAACCATTAGCGCATATGACGTTATGGCCCCAGTTTATTAATGATTTCTTTATGTCTTCTAATACATCAGGATTATCATCAACTAACAAAATAGCGTTCGATAATGGATTTTCATGCTCTATGTTATTTTTTGAGATTACATCGCTCAATGGTATCGTCATTGTAAATTCAGTATGATTTAGGTGGCTATTGAATTGTAATGAGAGCCCTAGTTTTTGACAAAACTGATATACAATGGCTAAGCCTAACCCTAATCCATTTTTGGATTCTTCTCCTTTTATAAATTCACGATACATATTCTTTTGTGTTGTCTCTGGAATGCCCTTTCCATTGTCGGTAATACTTAAAGTGACACAGTTATCTTCAAGATTACTTTTGATATCAATGTTACTTGCATCACTATGCTGGATAATATTTTCAATTAAATTATGAATAATACGGCTTAATAGTGTTATATCGCTTTTTATATGACAAGCGTGTATGTCTAGGTTTAGATTGATATTATGCTGTTTTAATCGAGGTATGAAAGCTTGTGTGTTTTGAGTGAGTAAGTTTACTAATGAACTGACGCTTATTTTTGGTTGAATAAGATTTAGATTTATTTTTGAAATATCCATCATTTGAGTGAACATGGCATTCAGTATATCTGCGCTGTGATTCAAATTTTTAATATATATGTCATTGGGTTTCTGCTGTTGTAAATTTTGTGCGATGAGTGTCAAGCCTTGTAATGGCTGGCGAATGTCATGGCTAGCAGATGCTAAATATTTATTCCGCTGTTTGATGGACTTTAACGTATCATTATGATGAATGTCTAGTATGCGTTTACGTAAAAAATTAGCCCGTTGATTATGTTCTGTTACATAAGCGCCAATGGCGGCCGATATGAAAACAATACTTAAAAACAAAACATTATTTATATATTCGTTAAAGTTTAAATAAAGAAAAGGCTCTGTGATCGCATACATAAAAACCATGAATATATTGATACTAAAAGCCACATAGAAGGGCATTGCCATTATAAAAAAAGCATACATCATAATAATCATCAAACCTTCGTAAGGCAGATTAATACCCTGAGTATGTGATAACCAAATAATATAGATAACACTTAAACTTGATATTATTAATGTTGTGCAATAGACCCATAAATAATATTTAGGTGGTTTAAAATATAGCCAAAGCGTTGTGGTTATTATAATTGGCAGTACAATAAATAGACGAATGATAGACGTATGTAGCGCAACATCAGGGCTAAGGGTAAACCAGTCTAATATAGTAAATACAATAATGAATATGGCGGCCGAAATACCGATAGGCAGTACGCGATTTAAAATACGTTGACGAATGAATCCCCTAAATTCATGTTCAAGTGCAGGAGGAAAAATAAGCCAAGGGAAACCCTTGGCGATGGTGCTTTTTATCATTGATAGTTTATCCATAGTTGAATTTTGCCTATGAAAAAACCATCTCTCAAGTAAAGCTTTATCTATTTGTGTTGTTCAGCCAGTTGCCATGCTTGAATCATGCTGTATTCCTCGGCTGTAAAGACTTGCAAGGCGAGTGAGTCGATTTCGTGCTGCTGTGTTTGCTTATCGAAACCTTGGCTTACGATACGTTGTTTCTCTTGAGCAAAATGATTGTACTTTCGTTTGATAGCATATTGGCGTTCGTAGTCACTGACGATTGCCTGTGCGTGTTCGCTGTCGAAATGTTCAAATGCAAATTGACTGAGCGCTTCAATGCTTGGCTCTTGAGATAATAAATCACTATAAGCCTGCATTGCCTTGGCTTGTTTTTCTTGATGATTCAGGATGCTGGCCATTTCTTCTGGTAGTTGTGATTTTGCTAAATCTTTAATTTGCTGGCGTTCTTCATCACTTAAAGTCTCATCTAAATCGCTTTTCATGTTAGCGAGTGTGTATTGTGCGTAGGCTTCATCATCGACAAATAATGCGTGTGCTATCTCTTCACCTAGATGGACGCGGCGTAAGTTATATAATGTTTGCAGGCCTTGTTCTAATTTTTCATAACGATAATGAGCATCGTATTGTGAGCGTTCAGCGTTGATGGGTTGTGCTAGCTCATCAAAATTGGCTTCTTTAAATGCTAGATAGTTTTTAAGTATATCCATTGCTTGGTGCGCCGCTGACGCTGGTAATGCATGATAAAGATGTAAGCGTATCCGTTGTAATGCTTGCTCAGGTGTCACTTGTCCCACACTGCTTAAAAAATAATCCATGAAAGCTTTCAGTTCGGTATCGATAATTAAATTACCTTGTTCATTTACTCGAATGAGTCCGGCAATTTGGGTATCTTTACTGTCTTGTGAAAAGGGCGTTTGTAAGTGACTAAAATCAAGCGGTTCTTCATGCATGTTTTCTAAAATGGTTTGAGCCCCTCGTAAGGGGTTTTGGTTATGTGTGATATCATTTTGCGAATGCAATGTAATGTCATTATGGAATGCATATGCAACGATTAGCAGAAAAGCTGTACTTATACCGACAACATATTTCATAAGTCTGACCTTTATTGTTATTTTCAATACGACGTTTGCACATCCTTGTGCGTCGCTTATATTGTAAAGATTAAAGGCCTTTGCCTTTCAAACGGTTTGCATGCTTGGTATAAAGCGATACTGGGTTTGTCCAGCCATTTGCTCCTAATACATGATTAATCGCATCGACATGGTTCATATGGTAACTATCACCAATAACTTGACCAAAGTAAGTGGCACATACACCAACTAAACCATCACTTTTTTCATTACCAAATACTTTTGATGTTAGATATAAAAATGGATCAGAAATATCTAATAAGTTAGTAGTGGCATCATTACCTGTCCACGAAAATAGTTTGATACTCTGGCCATGCACATTGTGTGTTTCGGAGCTTTTAGCACAATAGCTGGATGTGTTAATTCCCCAAGGACTGTAATTATTAATTTCAGTTGTGCCAGCCGTGGTTAATGTTTCGAGTGCCGCCACTGAATTTTGGCTCAGGTTTTGACCATTCGATGAAATAGCATCAATGATACTACCTACAGCATTAGCAACGGTGGCAACGGTGGTTTCTGTAACTGAACTCGCAGGTATTGCACCACGTAAAAAGTCGGCGACTTTTGAGCCTTTGTTTACCCCATTAATCGATGTGATGGATGCAATATAATTACGTGAATCCCCATAGTTTAATAAAATACGCGAGGTAGGCGACCCTTGTGAGTGGGCCATAATATTGACTTTTCCACTGCCGTATTTTTGAGCACAGCTTTTTACTTGTGGGGCTAGTGTTGCTGCACGATCAAAGCTAGAAGCAAAACTACTAACCGCCGTGACGCATACTTTTGCACCGTCTTTTGTCAGGTTGTAAGGTATGTTGTAAAAATAATCGACAATGTTACCTAGGCTGTCCCAGCCGGTAACACCATGAACTAACATGATTGGATGTTTTGTTTTGGTATATCCCCACCAGGCCAAGCTGGAATGAGAGAATAACACCAATAAAAAGGCACTTAGCCCAAAGGTGATTGCACGCATTTTTTTCTCCACTTTTTATTTTTATATATGAGCCATGTGTTTTTACACTGTAAAAACAGAATAAGATGTTATGCCAAGTATTGGATGCGAGATATCATCCATATGGTCTGGTCTGGATACGACAGGGTATTTTTAAGGGCTTATTTTGATGAATAAATCTTGAGGGAATTTATAAAAATGTGAGGCGGTTCGCAGATAAATTTATAATCCAACACTGGAATAATATTTTATGCTTAGTTTATTATTTTAAATTTTTTACTGCCAAATATTTGGCTAAACTTTACTTCTCTATCAATAAAATATTGGGTAATATTTTCTTTTAGGATATTGGACATATCTGATTTAACCCAGATAGCGATTCTGGCATGTTCAGGTAGCGACTTAACGAATGAAAAGCGTTTTTTCACTGCGCCCGGTTGTAATGTTAAAAAAGGCTTGGCTCCAATAACCGTATTAATCTCTTTTCTAAAACAGGCTTCAACAATTAAAAAATAATTATCAAATGTTGAAATATTCATAGTGTCAGACTGTTCTGAAAAAAAATGTTTAACTGAATAATGAGCAGCAGAATGACGCAGTACTGCGATTTTATTGGGTGAGTTTTTGGGAATAGGGTTGTCGTTAAACTGATACATGTTGATGGTTAAGAGGCTGGAAACTAATTGCTTATAGCCATGACGAACTAAATGACGATTAACTTCGTCTGAATACCCCCAAAGCAATAAGTCGAAAGGGTTATCATCAATGGCTTGTTCGATATCTTCTATTGTTGGTCCGCCGCTAAAATTAACGGGTTGATTGATATTCGATGAAAAGTCATGAAAGATTGTTTTTACGCGTTCTAAGGTTACTTTATCACTGAAGATACCTTGAAAGAAAAAGCTGAAATCTTGCGAATCATTCGCCCAAGAAGATAAAGACGTTAATACGACAGCAGTGAAAAGGCACGATTGAAAGAATCTAAATAATGTCATTTTTTAAATAGTATCACGTCAGTCAGTAAATCGGTTTCAGGATGGTCACCTGGGTGATTCCAGTAACGTTCAATGCCCATGGGTTTGTTTTGAATTTTCATTTTCTGATGTCGGCTGGCTGTAATGGCTAAAGCCCATGCATTGCCCATGAAGCGATAGGCACCTTTGTGTTGCACCACAAATGTGTCGCACGCTTCAAGTGTGTCGCAAACAAAAGGAGGCTCTATATCAATAGAATGTGCCACAGGAAAGCAGGTAAAAAATTCAGATTCAGTTGTGCTTTTATCCATATACTCATATAGGCAAAAAAGTGGGCCATCGATGGATAAACGGTTGGCCTCAAAGTAAGCATTTAATCTTGCCATGTGGCTTTGCATAGCCTGTCCAATTTTTGGAATAGTGGCGCGTCCTTTTAATGCAATGTAATGCACTTTAGGCTGATGGTGTTCGCCAATTATTGAAGGGGTGCTTAGCACGGATCCGGTTTCCAATTGGCTTTGAAGCATGAGCAAGCCGCGATCGTAATCCATGGTAATCCAGTTTTTTATCATGCTTTTCATGAATATCAAGTACCAGGGCAATTGACTTGTCATAATCCATGTCAGCACACTGCTGTTGCCACTTTGCAGTATTTCGAAACGCACTCGTGCTTTTGAGGGGAAGGGGCGTAAAATTTCTAAGGCCATGTCTAGGCTGACGGTATCTCTATCGATGAGAAGCATGGAGCCAGCTCCGATCATGTCGCCATTCCAGCTATAACCCGCGCCTATTTGCTTTTGCTCGCCATAGTATTCTACGGGGCAGCTTGGCTCTAAAATGAGCCAGGGGGACCAAGTCGGCCAGTTTGTAAAGTCAGACAGGTATTCGATGATATCCGCGCATGGTGCCTTGATTGTTGTGCTGCGACGCACTTCGTAGCGGAACATGATCACTCCCCATTAAATGGTTCTATTTATCAGTGTAAATAGCTTTGCTGAAAATGAAAGGTACAAAGGGGCTGTGTTGTCATGGTTTGATTAAATAAAGTTACCCAAGGCCATTGAGTTGTCATATTTCTCTTATAGTCTGTGCTTGGTCATTGTGTGGTAGACCATAAAACGAATCATTGGAGAATATAAAATGCGTGCTTACCGCAGAATACAGCTTACGTTATTAATATTATTATCGGCATTGTCTTTGACTCATGCTTATGGCGAGCAAGCTCGTGATCAGGAATATCAGTCCTCAATTCATGACTTTTTTAAACACTGGCATAAGCGTTATGAAAAGGCGCAATTAGGACCTCGTCCTCAGTTCTTGGTAAATGATATGGCGCAAAGCCCACTCAAGAAAAAACTGCAGCGCTGTGACAAAGGGCCATTTAAATCCAGCAAGTTCTCCATTGGCCACCGCGGTGCCTCTATGCAGTTTCCTGAGCATACAAAAGAGTCTTACGTTGCGGCTGCTAAAATGGGAGCCGGCATTGTGGAGTGCGATGTAACGTTTACAAAGGATAAAGAGTTGGTTTGTCGTCATTCACAGTGTGACTTGCACACTACGACGAATATTTTGGCCACACCTTTAGCTTCTCAGTGTTCAGTGCCGCCGGAATTTGATAGTGAAGGGCGTTTAATCAATGGCAGCGCAATTAAGTGCTGTACCAGTGACATCACGGTTGCGGAGTTTAAATCTTTAAGTGGCAAAATGGATGCTGCTGATGTTAATGCTACCAGTATTGCAGGATATATGAATGCGACAGCAGACTGGCGCACGGATTTGTATGCCAGTAATGGCACGCTGTTAACCCATGCTGAAAGCATCACATTACTTAATGAGTTAGGTGTGGATTTTACTCCAGAGCTAAAATCACCATCCGTTGAGATGCCATTTGAAGGCACATATAGCCAGCAAGACTATGCTAACCAAATGATTGAAGAATATCGTCAGGCTGGTATCCACCCTAAACGTATTTGGCCACAGTCGTTTGATCAGCAAGATGTATTACATTGGATTAATGAATACCCACGTTTAGCGCGCCAAGCGGTTTATCTTGATGGTGTATACGATACTAATATCAGCTTAGAAACCATGCTAGATTGGCGCGCACAAGGTATGAATGTACTGGCGCCACCTATGTGGATGTTATTGGATGTAAATAGCTATGGTGAAATCGTGCCGTCCCAATATGCGCTTAATGCTAAGCAAGCCGGTTTTAAGTTAATAACATGGACTTTAGAGCGCTCCGGTTTACTAAAAAATAATGGCGGCTGGTACTATCAAAGCTTGAACGGTGACCTTGGTGGTGAAGATGTTATCAGTACCGATGGTGACGTGTATGAAGTATTAGATGTACTTGCAAAAGATGTAGGCGTCATTGGTGTGTTTTCTGACTGGCCTGCCACCGTAACCTATTATGCGAATTGCATGGGTTTGCGTTAAAGCAGGTGATACTAGACAACCGGTTGCAGTTTAATACTGCAATCGGTTTTATTCGCTGAGTTTGGCAAAAAAGCCGGCTACATTTAATCCCGTATTTTGATCAATCGTTAACGAAATACCAAAACCCGCCATGCCATATGCAAGAGCATCAAGGTCGGAGGATGAATCATCATTTTGCCATTTGTCATAACCGATTTTTAAACCAACAAGTGCTGGTAAAAGATACTGTGTGATTTGCTTTCTTTTATAAAAATCAAAATCATCTACTATTTCTTTAATTAAATTGTTTTGTTTATTACCAATCTTTTGTATGTCACCAAAAACCTCTTTGTAATCCTCAAGGTGGTTGTCGAGTTGTGTACTCATGGTAATTTGCGTGGCAATTTGAGTATTGAGTGTCGTAATTAAGCGTTTTTGATTGTTAATTTGTTGCTCCATCGCGCAATTACCACGATATGCGTTATAGATTGTGTCATCTAATTGTGTGCCTGCTGGTAAAATACCCGGTTCAATAACCTTTTGTGTGATGTAGGCGTTTAACTCATCGTCACTACATTGAGCAATCGCTTTGATTGGCAGGCATATTAGAATGGCTACAAAGTATGTGTTTAAGTTCATTTACTTTCCCTTTTAACATTAATAATTTTTGATTCGCGGCGGCTAATGCAACATTGCTATCGTAGATGGGTTGAGAATTTAATGCGCTTTCCATTTTATTCACCGTCGCTGTTAACGATGTAAGATTGGATTGTCCTTGTTTGATAATTGTTTGAATGCGTTGCTCTAATGTATCGCCTTCAATACCGGCTTTAGCGAGTAAGCCTGCTAAACGGGCTTGTTCTTTTTTGTGATCGGCTGAGGTCATGAAGTCACAGCGACTAAGTGGATTAATCGCGCATAAAGGAATGTTGTTGAAATACACAATGCTGGCCGATATCAGCAATGATAAAGAAAACCCTGCTATAAATAGCTTCATCTGAACCACCTAATCCTTGGCTGATAAAAGAGACGCTTTAAATTAAAGAAAAAACCTATTGATAGCAAACATAAAAAAACCGTTTGTCCCTTTATAGGACAAACGGTTTATTTCGAACCCGTTTAAAAGGTCATATTACTTTTAACTATTCGGCATCAATCAATGCATTGTCACGTACCGCGCCTTTATCTGCACTGGTTGCAAACTTCGCATACACTTTCAATGCTCGGCTGACTTTACGTGGGCGGTCCGCTACTGGCTTCCAGCCTTTTTTATCTTGCTCATGACGACGATGAGACAGCTCTTCAGTGCTTAGATCAACATTGATTGAGCGGTTTGGAATATCAATATTGATGATATCGCCAGTTTGCAGTAAACCAATCGCACCACCAGAAGCGGCTTCCGGTGAGCAGTGACCAATTGATAGACCAGAGGTACCGCCAGAGAAACGGCCATCGGTTAATAGCGCACATTCTTTACCTAAACCTTTCGATTTAAGATAAGACGTCGGGTACAGCATCTCTTGCATACCAGGGCCGCCTTTCGGGCCTTCATAGCGGATGATTACGATGTCGCCAGCCACTACTTCGTCAGCCAATATGCCCTTAACCGCGTCGTCTTGTGATTCAAATATTTTAGCCTTACCTTGGAAAACATGAATGCTTTCGTCAACACCCGCTGTTTTAACCACACAGCCATCTAACGCGATGTTGCCGTATAACACTGCAAGGCCGCCTTCTAGTGAATACGCATTTTCAAGGTTACGGATACAACCGTTTTCACGGTCGCCATCGACGGTTGGATAACGAGTGCTTTGGCTAAATGCCGTTTGCGTCGGAATACCTGCTGGGCCTGCGCGATAAAACTTCATAACCTCATCGCTTGGGTTACGCATGATGTCCCACTTATCTAGGGCTTCTTTCATGGTGGCACTGTGAACCGTTGGCAGTTCATTATGTAACAAACCTGCACGATCAATTTCGCCCAAGATACCCATGATGCCACCGGCACGGTGAACGTCTTCCATGTGATAAAGGGGCGAGTTAGGCGCGACTTTGCATAACTGAGGAACAATACGAGAAAGACGGTCGATATCTTTTAAATCAAAATCTAACTCGGCTTCTTGAGCGGCGCCCAATAGATGAAGAATCGTATTGGTAGAGCCACCCATTACGATGTCGAGAGACATGGCATTTTCAAATGCTTTAAAGTTAGCGATTGAGCGTGGTAATACTGAATCGTCATCTTCTTCGTAATATTTTTTCGCGTTTTTAACGATGGTACGACCCGCTTTTAAGAAAAGCTGTTCACGGTCACTGTGAGTGGCTAATACCGAGCCGTTACCTGGTAGCGCTAAACCGAGCGCCTCCATTAAACAGTTCATTGAGTTAGCGGTGAACATGCCAGAGCACGAACCACAAGTTGGGCAGGCGCTGCGTTCGTATTCGGCGACTTTTTCATCACTGGCGGTATCGTCGGCTGCAATCACCATGGCGTCTACTAGATCTAACTTGTGCTCAGAAAGCTTGGTTTTACCGGCTTCCATTGGACCGCCAGAAACAAAAATAACCGGAATATTTAAACGTAAAGAAGCAAGCAGCATTCCCGGTGTTATTTTGTCGCAGTTAGAGATACATACAATGGCATCTGCACAGTGTGCATTAACCATGTATTCAACAGAATCCGCGATCAGCTCACGGCTAGGCAAGCTATACAGCATGCCGTCATGGCCCATTGCGATACCATCATCAACCGCGATGGTATTGAATTCTTTGGCGACGCCACCGGCTTTTTCGATTTCACGGGCAACCAATTGACCCATGTCTTTAAGATGCACATGGCCTGGTACAAATTGAGTAAAACTGTTGGCAACGGCGATGATCGGCTTAGAGAAATCATCGTCTTTCATTCCAGTGGCTCGCCAAAGGGCGCGTGCACCGGCCATATTACGGCCAGCAGTGGAGGTTTTACTGCGATATTCAGGCATGTTTGCTCTCTTCAAAAAAGGTTGGCTAACAAAAAAGTGCTAGCAGTATAGCAAAGGAAAACCGCCGGTAGTATAAAAACGACACAGTTTCAGTGCAGGTTATAACCTTACAATGTATAGGCATAATTGGAATTCTGAGGTATAAAGCAAAGAAAATAGGCCGCCTCAGCGTTAGGCTGCTCATTACTCTTACTTTAGTCAAAATAAGGCGAGCCATGATCAAACGTATTAGTTTCGTAATGCTGCTACTAACTGGGTGTTCACAGTCACTACCGCCATTAGAGTTGGTGGTAAAAAATAATCATGTGGACTTAGCGCAGCAGGTTGAAGGGAACTGGGATAATGTATGCATATTGACACCCTATACAACACCCATGCAGGCCGCAGAACTAACGGGTCTAGATGTGCGTGATGTTTCGGGCACAGGGATTGAATCAAGTGATTCATACAATGTGTTACTGTTCACTAACACCGCCGTTGATTAGATTTGATGAAAGCCAACTCATCAATAAATGACTACTTGGGCTGATTATTAATACTCCTTCACGTAACATCTACATTTTGTAAAACAAGCAGTTTGTTTACTACGACACAAAAAAGACCAAAACTGTTCCACCCAATGCACTTACCTTAGGTCTAATCACCTATTTTATTGGCAAAAACACCATTTTGTATAAAACCCGCTGTAAACCTAAGTGAAATCCGACCCGCTGGACCTTCGACTATATCCCACAAGCAGATTTCTTCTTTAACTGTAGTGTTATAAATAAAATTACCTGCCTCCCAGCTACTGGCAATACAAACCTTTTTATTTTTCTCTCGCCAATATGATATTTCGTTGTACTCATGCTTAAACTTTAATGTTTCGGCTGGGTTAGAAGATACATAGTTCGTACCGTAAGTTCGATCATGCCTAAGATCAAGATATCCCTTTTCTTTATATCCATTAATTTCAATTTCCCACACCCAATAACCCGGAAGCTGGTTTTCTGTTCGGGTTAAATTAGAGCAACTGACGAGGAATAGAGAGCAGATTAGTATACTTGTTTTCATATTGCTTCACGCCTACCGATAAAAGGCGATATTAAATACCATACAAACTACTCTATGGTTCGCCAAACTTTAAATAGCCTTACTATCAAAGTTAATCAAAATACCAACTAAATGAGACAACCGTCGCAGCGACACCAACCACCCTATACATTGAGCTATTAGAGTTATCCCCATACAAACTCATAAATAAAAATGAAGCACTCAGCACAACAGGCAAAACTGACTTTTCACCCCTATCAACGTCTGAATTTTCAAAATTACCTTTAAACTGTGACTTGAAATTATATGCATCCATCCCTAGCGGATCATTGTAATCAATATTTTTATCTATTGTCAGCTCTAAAGATTCTGCAGAAACGCCTACAGATAAAACCTGGATGAAAACTAACACTAATAATTTCTTATACATACATTCCCCTACAATAAAGTCTAAATAGTCAGTAAAAACACACCGTAATCACGCCAAAAGCACGGGTCACATTCTTCACTATATGATCCTTTAGCACGACAATAATCGCAGCCACTTCGATTATAGACCATTATAAGTTATTGCGAGCCTATACCACCGCTAGTATTAATCGCAGGTAATTGGGACTCATATGTTTTGTGTAAAAGTGCCACATTAAAAATCTAACCTAAAGCGAGTATACCTAACCTTATTATGGTTAATCATATATTACTGCTCCACTTAGAAATTCGCAGAATCCTGATTTATAGAATTCTTTAATCCCTTTCGGTGTATTTTTGCTGCGCATGGCCTTCAGCGCATCTCGCTTTAAGATATAGCCTTCCAACAAAGTAATTGAATTTGGTAAGTGATAGGTTCCTATATCTTCACCCTTTTCTACTGCAGCACTTAAGGCTTTGAGGCTTGCTAATGCCGCATCTTTTGTAAATGCGCTTTCTTCCCATTGATGGCTAGGCTCAATACTACTTTCACTTTTTGAACAGATATCGCCGGCATTTACAATATTTGATAATAGTACTAAAGCTATAAGTGTTATTTTCATGTAGTTCTCAACATAATGCATGAAAGCTGTGTCCCTGCGAAAGAAACAATTGATACTAGGACTTCATATTTATCACTACTACTTTCGATTAAACTTAACATCACTCACCACAAATCAACTCAAAAAATATACCTAACCATTACTAATATTTCATTCCTCTTCTGCCATATATAGTTTGTGCTTTAAAATAAGGCAAAAACTCTGATTTAAAATAATACCGAGTATCTTATGGTGCATAATTCAACCTAACTTTAAACTCACCATACAATTTACTCATTAAAATAGTGCATTACTCACCGCTCTAGCAATAAAGTTAAACTTAAAAATAAAAAACACACTAATTCCGCCAATTAAAATCATTTACAAAATCATAAAAAAACTTAACTGCAACAAAACACAATTAATGAGAACAGCATCTCACTAACTTATACGATTAAATCTAAATTCTAGGTGAAAAATATTATTCATCCAACCTTCCCCAACAACCAACCAGCCTAAACGAAAAAAACATATAAAATTTATATTCAATAAACCCCTCAACTATTAAAACTATATAAAAAAAATTTTATTTCAATTTAAAATACAACTATCAAAGAGATCCTCATCACACTTTGCATTAAAAAATTTAATATTTACTGAGCTTTTTAACTACAATTACATTTAAATCTAATATTAAAGTAGTATTTAATTAAACATTAAAAAAACATTATTTATAAATTAAAAAAACTTAAATTTTTACAGATAATAAGTATTTACATTTATATAACATGAAGGTAGATTTCGATCACTTGCAAAAAACTTTAAAAAAAACAAAATTGATAATATTTTTAATATAAATTTTCATGAACATTATTAAATTAACACTACATCTACACCGCTCAACACCACTTATTAACCAAAAATAAACAGTATCAACTGCACAACCAAAATATAAAACCATTAAAAATAGTCTACTGTTACACACTTTAAATATTTAATTGTTTTTATTTACAATAAAAAACATATAAACAACACCACTACGATTCACTAAAAATAAAAAACCAAACACTAACCAGTAAAAGTATAGCTTTTAATACATGACCTGATTATGACTTAGTCATTTAAACAGCAAGCATGCATTAATTTTCACATCAATATAAAAACAAAACACTTAATTTTTAGAGGGTTATTATCTGTGAATAAAAAATCAATCGTTTTCATCAGTATTACAGCTGTCGCTATCGGCTCTTACGCTTACCTTTCAAGTAATAGTGATATCCATATGGTAGCCAACATGGGGATTACCCCCTCAAAAATCGACATAACAAAAACCCGTAACCAAGCAAGAACCTATCGAAAAAAGAAAAACAATCGCTACGCCTCCAGAAAAGCCGCAACACACTAAGAGAACCGAACCCGTTCATATTGACGACCTAATGTTCACATCATCACAAAAAGCTGAAGAGTTTTTAAAAGCGTCCGGTAAATTACGGCCAGATCTAGCAGGCGAAGTTTATTTAGAAATTAATGCGGCGCAATTACTAGGATTAACCAAGGGCGACACTTTTAAGCTAGATATTCCAGAACTAAACATACTTCATGATATTGAGGTAAAAGAGGCCTACCAAGATCAGTTTGGCAATAAAACCGTCAAAGCACACCTATCAGACCAAGATGCAGCATACGGATCTGTCTTTACAATCAATGAACGCGCCATTTATGCAAATGTATCGACACCTGATGGCATATATGTAATGCAAGGCAATGGTCAATATGTCTGGATGGCCGAAACTAATGACCTAAGTAAAGAAGCGGTCATGGACCCTATGTGAAATTAAGACATCTTCATAAAAGAAAAATATGAATAAAAAGGTGAAGTAATCAATAGTGTTCAATCTGTCAATAAGATGGTCACTCTGTGATTTCCTATAACTTATAAGTGTTACCACCCTTTTTCAATTCAATTTTGATTGAAAAAATGCAAGACCACAATAATGAAAAGGAAAGTACCATGATAAACGCAATAACCAGAAAAAACTTGTTAGGCTTATCTCTTTCAGCATTAGTAAGCCTACCTGCTGTAGCAACCGATGTGATGATTGATGTTTATTATACTCCTGAGGCAGAAAGCAGAAGCTTTGATATCCAAACCGAGATATCTAATATGATTGAAACATCCAACCAATATTATGCAGATAGTGGCTTATCGATAGAACTAAAATTAGTCGCTAAGCCTTATGGTTTATCAACTAATTATGTAGCATCAAACCTAAGCGTTGACCGCTCTGCCGACGGCATCGAAAGTGTTTATAAAAATTCTTCGATCAGAAGATGGCGAGATGAATACAAGGCTGATTTTGTTGCTGTGTTAGGCTCTCGTGTTTCGTTCCCTGGTGGCGGTTATATTTGTGGTATTGCAGGTGATATATATGGCATGGCAATCAATCCTACTGACTATAAAAGATATCAAAGCTATGCCTATAACATTACGTCAACCGACTGCGGCAACCCAACCATGACGTTCATACACGAGCTTGGTCATAACATGGGTCTAGGCCATTCTGTCAGACAAGGTGCCGTTGGTGGTGTTTATGAATACGGTGTTGGCTATGGTGTCGATTATGAGTTTTCAACCATCATGGGATACCCTCATGAGTTCAATACAACTAATCAGTTAGCTGTTTTCTCTGACCCTGATCGTACTTGCACATCGGGCTATGCATGTGGTCGCAGTGACGCCGATGCACAAAAAGCTCTCAGCCTAGTAACAAAAGAAATTGCTGCATTTAAATAATCAATAGACGCTTTATTGAATAAGGGCCTTCATCTTAAGGCCCTTATTTTTTTGCATATCATGCTGTAAAGCATTTAGATTACATCTGCCAATGTTTTGTATATGACAATACTCATCTTACATCATGCAACGTTATATATTACTGATAACCATATGCATAATACATATATGATTGAATTTCATTCCCTTTGTGCAGTCCATATATCAACCTAAACTCTAGCACAAGCTGTCCACCATAGCGGTTAAGCTAACAATGTGATGCCTACAAATAAATGCGACACCTATTGAATGGCAATCTAATCTAAAACTTCAGCCACCCTGCTTTGTCGCAATAATGCACATCTATTTTTATGACACTGAACCCCAAGTTCATAAAGCAAAAATAAAAAAAGCCGCTTATTTTCATAAGCGACTTTTTCTTTTTATTTATTGCTCTACCTATCTTTCATTAATAATTAACGCTTCAAGCTAACGAGTGATTAATCGTCTTTTACCAGTTGATCCATCAATTCTTGCTCTTCGTGCAGGTCGTCGATGTCATCATTGGTATGAGGCAATATTAAGTTTAATGCGATTGCCACAAGGCCACATAAGCTTACGCCTTGTAAGCTGAAGTCACCAAAGGTAAACGCCATGCCGCCAATACCAAACACTAACGTGGTCGATACAATCACAAGGTTACGGCGCTCGTTTAGGTTAACTTTTGCTTTAATCAAAATATTCATACCCACTGCGGCAATGGAGCCGAACAGTAGAATCAGAATGCCTCCCATAACAGGTGTCGGAATGGTTTGTAGCAAAATACCAAACTTAGCAATGAAGGCTAACAAAATAGCGATACCCGCCGCCCACGTCATGATAACGGGGTTAAATGAACGGGTTAACATAACGGCGCCAGTGACTTCTGAATATGTCGTATTTGGTGGGCCGCCAAATAAAGATGCCGCTGATGTGGCTAAGCCATCACCTAATAAAGTACGGTGTAAACCCGGTTTTTCAACGTAGTTTTTGCCGGTTACGCTGCTGATCGCTAATACATCACCCACGTGCTCTATGGCAGGGGCAATCGCCACTGGCAACATGAACAAAATCGCCGCAAGGTGAAATTCGGGTGCAATGAAGTTTGGCATGGCGATCCAATCTGCATTGTTCACTTGCGCCATGTCGAGCATGCCACTGAAACCCGCAACCGCATAACCTACCGCAACACCCGCTAAGATAGGCACTAAACGAAAAATACCTTTGGCATACACAGCCACAATTAATGTACTGACTAAAGCAGACATTGAAACCAAAAGCGCTTGGCCATATGGGAACAATTCTGCGGCGCCATCGCCCGTTTTACCCATGGCCATGTTCACCGCAATTGGGGCTAAACCTAAACCAATAATCATAATGATTGGGCCAGTCACCACTGGCGGCATAATACGATGCAAAAAGCCTGGGCCGCGAATCGCCACAATACTGGCCAATACTACATACACTAAACCCGCACAAAAAAGCGCACCCATGGTGGCTGGCGTTCCCCATGTTTGCACACTGAAGGCAATCGGCGCGATAAACACAAACGACGATGCTAAGAAAACCGGCACGCTACGCTTTGTGACCACTTGAAATATAAGTGTGCCCACACCCGCCGTGAATAACGCCACGCTTGGGTCAAGGCCAGTGATTAACGGCATTAATACCAATGCGCCAAATGCTACAAACAGCATTTGTAAGCCCGCTAAGGCCGTTCGCCAGGTTTTGTTTTCAACTTGATTACTCATTAAACACCCTTACTTCTTATTTTGTACCGAAGATTTTATCGCCCGCATCACCCAAGCCTGGGATGATGTAGCCTTGCTCATTTAAATGACTATCTACGGATGCAGTATAAATGTCGACGTCAGGGTGTGCCGCTTGTACTTTTGCGATGCCTTCTGGTGCAGCAACCAATACTAATGCACGGATGCTTTCGCAACCCGCTTCTTTTAATAAGTCGATGGTGGCAATCATTGAGCCACCTGTGGCAAGCATTGGGTCAATCACCAACGAAATTCGCTGATCAATGTCGCCCGCTAGTTTGTCGAAGTAACTTACAGGCTCTAGGGTTTCTTCATCACGGTACAAGCCAACTACGCTGATTTTGGCGCTTGGTAATAATTCCAAAACGCCATCGAGCATGCCAAGGCCAGCACGCAAAATAGGCACGACGGTGATTTTTTTACCACGAATACGTTGTGCCGTAATTTTTCCGCACCAGCCATCCATTGTGTAATCTTCGAGCTCTAAGTCTTTGGTCGCTTCATAGGTAAGTAGATTACCGATTTCACCCGTTAGCTGACGAAAGCTACGAGTACTGCGATCACTTGCTCGCATCAAGCCAAGTTTATGCTTAACCAGAGGGTGGCTGATTTCATATACGCTCATGGGGAACCTCTATTGAACTTTGAAAATGTGTGCACTGACCGATTAAATGGAACGACGTCCAGAGTCAGTTTAACGCGATGATGCGAATTTTGTCACAGACAGGAAAAACAGGCGACAACAAATTGACCAAACGATCAACTTACCCGCTTTTTTAGCGCTTTTTTGCAAAAAAATATGTCCAACCCCATTTTTAGAGCAAAAAAAACCCGCCAAAGGCGGGTTAAAAGTAGAACCGAAGTTCTCGCTACATTCTCACTGTACTCCCTTACGGAAACACGAATGCATCATGAAACCTATTGAAATGCTTATCTGTAGCAGAAATGTATACTATTGTAACATCTTGTAAAATCAGGCTTTTTTTTAACCAAGTTTCAAATTTAGTCTATCTAGTAATGGATACTTGATGATTTTGCGGCCACAGCAAACTCATTTTTGCACCCTCCCAGCGGCTCTTATTAACAAAGGCTTGACCGCCATGCCAATAGATAATCCGACGTACAATCGACAAACCCAAGCCATAGCCGCCAGATGCTCGAGTGCGGCTATCGTCCAAGCGTGTAAAAGGTGAAAACACACGTTGCCAATCTTTTTCAGGAATGCCCTCGCCGTCGTCCTCAACATCAATGCGGCAAATACCATTATCAAAACTGTACTCTAACCAAACTTGGCCTTTGGCATAGCGGCATGCGTTGCCCACTAAGTTTTGTATGGCGCGATGCATATACCGGTATTCGACATCACTAAAAATTTGGTCTTCATTCACAGTTTGGCTATGCCAATTGATTTCAACTTTGTCTGTGCGTCTGCGCGTCTCTTCCACGACTTGATCCACCAAGTCCAGCATATTGGCTTGCTTGAATTCTAAAATTGGACCGCCCTCTTCAAGGCGAGCGTAGGTTAAAATTTCATCAACTAGTTCATCTAACTCTTGCAGGTCTTGATCCATTTCATGCAATTGTTTTTGCGTGTAATCATCTGTGGTGGTGTCTTCGAGCATCTGCACACCAAAGCGCATGCGCGCAACGGGGGTGCGCAGTTCATGGCTCACCGCGCGAATCATTTCTTTTTGCACCGCCATCAATCTCTGAATGTGACTGGCCATACGGTTAAACGACTCACCCAGTCGACCAAATGCATCTTGCGACTCCACTTTCACCCGTGAGTTCAAGTGTCCTGTCGCAATACGAGTAGCTGCACGCTCTAATCGCTGCAAGTTCACTTCAAAACGATACACCAACCAATAAACGGCAATGCCGGTTAAAATAATGGCCAAGGCAATCACCACAAAAACAGACTGCAATGACAAGCCTTGGCGAAAAACAATCGGGCCCATTTCAATGGTCTGCTGGGTTTCCGGTAGATAAGTATAAAATCGACCACTGCTGCCATCTAAGTCATAAAAGGCTGAGTAATTTGGCGCGATCATATTGGCCCGTTCATTTTCATATTGAGCCGCCTCACTTTGATCCAACACTCGTACCGGTAAATTATTTACATTGGAGTACAGTGCAATCAATTCAGACAATCCTTGCTCTTCACGCTGAACAAGCTGACGAATTAAAGAGGCGGCACCACGAATATGGGTCGTGCGGAAATCTAGGAACGTACCTTCTAAAAGATATCGGGTTTGGTTTAACGCGACACCTGCTTGCACCTTTAGGCCGCCATCGCCTGTGTTCGTTAAAAGATATTGGCCGTCTTCGAGTCTGGCTTTATCGATTGAGCTTAAATTAGATTGTTTGATAGGCGTTAGGGTAAGCGGCACGCCTAACAATTTAGAAACAGACGCAACGTCGCCTTTAGAGGCTTTAATTTCGCCCGTAGCAAGTAACAAAATACCGCCCATGATGCTTTGCTGATGTTGCTTATGATTTATATGATCAACCAGCCACAACGAACCTAACGTCGAAATGGAGACCAACAATAAAATCGTTAACACCCCGATATACACACGAGAAAAAATGGTGTCTCTCCTGCCTGCAAAAAAACGATTGTGCCTATATTTCTTTTACAAACAAGTAACCTTTACTGCGAACCGTTTTAATTCTTTTGGGCTGCAACGGGTCATCGCCTATTTTAGGCCGTATACGACTAATACGAACATCAATAGAACGATCTTGGCCGTCATACTCAATGCCCCGTAACGCCGTGAAGATTTCTTCACGACTGAGTACTCGCCCAGCATTGGAGCTTAGCAGCCAAAGCAGATCAAATTCGGCACTGGTTAAATCGATCGACTCTTCATCTAACCACGCTTCTCGCATGCTGTTATCAACCACAAGATTGGCAAAGGTCACTCGGTTTTGTTCACCGCTCGCTCCGGCTTTAGTCGCGTTATGATCAGGGGTTTCTTTCACTCGACGCAGTAATGCTCGAATACGTGCAAGCAGCACGCGCGGACGCGCCGGCTTTGCTAGATAATCATCAGCCCCCATTTCTAAACCAAGCACCTGATCAAGGTCATCATCTCGAGCCGTCAGCATGATAATCGGGCCGTTATAATATGGACGCACCAAACGGCAAATGGACAAGCCATCTTCACCTGGCAACATAAGATCTAAAATGACCAAGTCAGGCTGCTCACTTTTTATACGACCAACCGCAACCGAGCCATCACCCTCCACAGACACCTGCATGCCATTGGATTCGAGATATTCTTGCGTTAAGCCCGCTAAACGCTCGTCATCCTCAACAATTAAAATCTGCCACGCTTCATCAGATTGCTGTGTCTGTTCCATAGATCATCCTAGAATAGGTAAGTAACTTTAATATACATTAATTTAGACTCTTGTCGGCATCCTGCCCAATCTTGTAAATATTTTCAGCTTTTGCTTGAAAGATCATGTGCCCACATTTTAAGATTAGTTGATATTACTGATAACGACACTCTGGCGTTAGCCACTACTAACAGCCTCTATTTACACACTTATTACCCACCGATTACCCACAATTTATCCACAAGTTCATTTCCGCCTAAACACAACATATAGGTTGATTCTATTTCCCAAGCACAATATCCTGTGCTTATTCCGAGTTTGAGCAGTATTGATTGCTCGCATTTTGAACACAATTACTTAAAATAAGAACAAAGTGATCAATTGGCAGCCAAATCTTCATTCGGAACTTCAACAAACCAATTTTTTTATCCTCTCTATTATTAGAGTCGATGTTTTTGTATGGGTAAGGGGCAGAAATGAACAGCACACTTCATGTAACAAAGCGCGACGGAAATCGTGCTCCTTTAGATTTAGATAAAATTCATAAGGTGCTTACATGGGCTGCAGAGGGTCTAGATAACGTCTCTGTATCTGAAGTTGAATTACGCGCACAAATCCAACTAAATGAAGGTATTACCACTTCTGATATTCATGAAACGCTTATTAAGTCGGCGGCTGATTTAATCTCAGAGAATACGCCTGATTATCAATACATGGCTGCGCGTTTAAACATCTTCCATTTGCGTAAAAAAGCCTACGGTCAATTCGAGCCACCTACTCTATATAATCAAGTCGCTCGCTTAGTCGATAGCGAACGTTATGATCGCCACTTACTAGAAGATTACACCGAAGCTGATTTCCAAGAGATGGACAACTTCATTGACCATAACCGCGACCTTAACTTTGCCTATGCAGCGGTTAAACAACTTGAAGGCAAATACCTCGTACAAAACCGTGTGACAGGTGAAGTATTTGAAAGCCCTCAGTTTTTGTATGTCCTAATTGGTGCGTGTTTATTCGCCAGCTATGATAAGTCAATTCGTATGGATTACATTCGTCGTTTTTACGATGCGGTGTCTATGTTCAAGCTGTCACTACCAACGCCAATCATGGCGGGTGTACGTACTCCGACTCGCCAGTTCAGTTCATGTGTATTAATTGAAACCGACGACAGCCTAGACTCAATCAACGCAGCCGCGGGTGCCATCGTTAAATACGTATCGCAACGCGCGGGCATTGGTATCAATGCTGGCCGTATCCGTGCATTGGGTAGCCCTATTCGTGGCGGTGAAGCGTTCCATACTGGTTGTATCCCATTTTATAAGCACTTCCAAACAGCGGTTAAAAGCTGCTCTCAAGGTGGCGTACGCGGCGGTGCTGCTACGTTGTTCTACCCTATTTGGCACATGGAAGTTGAATCGTTATTGGTTCTTAAAAATAACCGCGGTGTTGAAGAAAACCGTGTACGTCACTTAGATTACGGCGTACAGCTCAATAAAGTGATGTATGAGCGTTTGATCAAAGGTGGCAACATTACATTGTTCAGCCCATCTGACACACCAGGCTTATACGATGCGTTCTTCGAAGACCAAGTGAAATTTGAAGAGCTGTACATTAAGTACGAAAACGATCCACATATTCGCAAGCAAACCATTAAAGCGGCTGAACTGTTTTCTATTTTGATGCAAGAGCGTGCCAGTACTGGTCGTATTTACATTCAAAACGTCGATCACTGTAATACTCACAGCCCGTTTGATTCAACCGTTGCGCCGATTCGCCAATCAAACTTATGCTTAGAAATTGCTCTGCCAACTAAGCCGTTAAAAGAAATCAACGACCCTGAAGGTGAAATCGCCCTTTGTACGCTAGCGGCGTTCAACTTAGGTGCCATTGAAAACCTAGACGAATTAGAAGAACTGGCTGACATTATTGTGCGTGCCCTTGATAACTTATTAAGCTATCAGGATTACCCAATGCCTGCGGCTGAAATTTCAAGCATGTCACGTCGCACATTAGGTGTAGGTGTCATTAACTACGCATACTACCTTGCTAAGAATGGCGTTAAATACAGCGACGGCAGCGCACTGGGCTTAACTCACCAAACCTTTGAAGCGATTCAGTATTACCTGTTAAAAGCATCAAACAAGCTGGCGAAAGAAGTTGGCCCATGTGAGAAGTTTAACGAAACAACCTACTCACAAGGTATCTTGCCAATTGATACCTACAAAAAAGAACTCGATGCCGTATGCAAAGAAGAGCTTCGTTACGATTGGGAAGCCCTGCGCAATGACATTACAACCCACGGCCTACGTAACTCAACACTAACCGCATTGATGCCATCTGAAACATCGTCTCAGATCAGTAATGCCACCAACGGTATTGAGCCACCACGTGGCTACATCAGTGTTAAAGCATCCAAAGACGGCATCTTAAAACAAGTTGTGCCTGACTTTGAAAATATCAAAGGTAATTATGAGTTGTTATGGCAGTGGCCAAACAACGAAGGCTACTTACAGCTAGTGGGTGTGATGCAGAAGTTTGTTGACCAAGCCATTTCGGCCAACACAAACTACGATCCATCTAAATTTGATGGCGGTAAAGTGCCGATGAAAGTCTTATTAAAAGACTTATTAACCAGCTACAAACTGGGTCTTAAGACGTTGTATTACCACAATACCCGTGACGGTGCTGATGATTCTCAACAAGACTTAGAAGACGATTGTGCAGGCGGTGCTTGTAAAATCTAGTACACCTAAAGCCCTAGCGGGCTTTTCGGTTTTCAAATCATTAAGGGCTGTATGTTTACATACTGCCCTTATTCAATAAGTGAAAACTTATTGTCATTTTCAGAAGTGTAAAACATGGCTTATCAAACATTTAATCGCAATACATTCGACACCTTTAGCCAGCCTATGTTTTTTGGCGAACACGTCAATGTATCGCGCTACGACACACAAAAATATAAAATTTTCGAACAGCTAATTGAAAAGCAATTGTCTTTCTTTTGGCGCCCTGAAGAAGTGGATCTTTCGACTGACCGTAAAGATTTTGCAAATTTACCAGAGCACGAAAAACATATTTTCCTAAGCAACCTTAAATACCAAACATTACTCGATAGTATTCAAGGGCGCTCTCCTAACGTAGCGTTACTGCCTATTGTTTCTTTGCCTGAACTAGAAACATGGATAGAAACATGGTCATTCAGTGAGACCATTCATAGCCGCTCTTACACGCATATTATTCGTAATGTCATCAGTGATCCTGCCGCCGTATTTGACGACATTGTTTCTAACGAATACATCACCAAGCGTGCAGAAAGCGTCACCAAATATTACGACGACCTTATTGAAAGCGTAACTTATTACCAAAACTTGGGTGAAGGTAAGCATGAAATAAACGGTAAAATCGTCGAAATAAGCCTGCGTGATTTAAAACGCAAACTGTATCTAACCGTTGCCTCTGTAAACGTATTAGAAGCCATTCGTTTTTATGTGAGCTTTGCGTGCAGCTTTGCATTTGCAGAGCGTGCAAAAATGGAAGGCAACGCCAAAATCATTAAATTGATTGCTCGTGATGAAGCGCTTCACTTAACGGGCACTCAGCACATGCTGCAAATTTGGGCCATGGGTAAAGATGACCCAGAAATGGGTGAAATCACCAAAGAATGTCGCGACGATGTGATCGAGATTTTCCGTGAAGCCGCCGAGCAAGAAAAAGAATGGGCTGAGTATTTATTCAAAGACGGCAGCATGATTGGCCTGAATAAAGATATTCTTTGCCAATACGTTGAATACATTACAAACCAGCGCTTAGCTGCGGTTGGCCTTGATAGCATTTTCACAACAAAGCAAAACCCACTGCCGTGGATCAACGCTTGGTTAGTGAGCGACAATGTGCAAGTAGCCCCACAAGAAGCTGAAATTAGCTCTTACCTAGTGGGTGCCATTGATAGCGCATTATCACTAGAAGACTTCAGCGATATCGAACTTTAAGCTCGACGTAACTATGTTGGCAATGCGAGATAAATCAAAAGAGTCAAACTCAGAGTTTCATCTTGAAGATGATGCCATCGACCATCAGGACTTTCAGCTTGAAAGTCCTGAGGCGCCCTCATCTTCTGACGAGGCTCGCCCACAATCTGAACTGTACCTGCCGGTTGGCAACCCAGAAGCCCCTCAAGATGACCAACAACTTGAAATCCAAGGCTTCGAGAAACCCGTATACAATCTGCAAATAGACGGCATCGCTGAGCCTTTAGCGTTTCACTATGCCAATAATTTACTTGAAAGCTTAGAGGCACAAGGTGTTCAACTGCCCTACCAATGCCGAGAAGGCTATTGTGGTGGTTGTCGCACGGACTTAGTCGAAGGCAAAGTGGCTTACCTGCAAGAGCCTATGGCTTGGATCAATGAAGGTGAGATATTACCCTGCTGCTGCGTCCCCAAGACTGCGTTAAAACTCAAGCTTAAAGGTTAACTTAAACACCGAAAGGACACCCTATGATTCGCCCTACCATTGGTAAAGTAGCTCCTGCCTTCACCACACTAGACGAAAACGGCAGCAAAGTAGCCTTGAAGGATTTTCGTGGGCAAACCGTCGTGTTGTATTTCTACCCTAAAGCCATGACGCCTGGCTGCACCACACAAGCGTGCAGTCTACGAGACAGCAAAAAAGAACTCGATAAGCTGAATGTCGTAACACTTGGAATTAGTCCTGATGCGCCAGCTCGCCTTCTAAAGTTTAAAGAACGTGACGAGCTTAACTTCACCCTTTTATCGGATGAGGACCACACGATTGCCGAAAAATACGGCGTGTGGGGCCTTAAGAAGTTCATGGGACGTGAATATGATGGCATTCACCGCATTACCTTTATTATTGATGAGAAAGGCAAGCTGATTCATATTATGGACAAGTTCAAAACCAAGACTCACCACGAGGATGTATTGAACTACTTAAAAGGTGAATAAATTAAATTATTCATCTAAATAAGCCTGTTACGCTACTCTGTCTATACTTAAGTTTGAATCACAGACAGAGTAGATCTTATTATAAAAAACGTCTGATTATTACGTTTAAGAATAAGACTCCCATTCATTCGGAGGAAACATGGCCAACCTAAATGCACATTACGACTTTGACCGCTTTGCAGAATATCTTTGTGTCACACTGGCTGACAATGCCGCACGCTGCGAGCACGGCCTCAATAAAATTCAAAAAATCCGCGTCTACACATCAAAAGACAAGCTATGGCCGACTCGCTTCAAGGTCATCTTAGACAACGAACTAATTGCATCCATGCAAACCCATGTCAACGACGACGCCAGCCATAACATCCAATACCGTTATCGTTGCCCAAGCAGCATTCCATTTGAAGCAAATGCAGGTAGCCGCATTACCAACTTATTTATTGAACAAGCAAAATCATTAGACGCTGATTTCTACCGTGAGGCATGGTCTTTTAATATACCCGGCTGCCTGCCTTTTTTATTAAAAGAACTGGCCTACCGTAACGTCACTCAAAACCTAGCAAAACAATTACAGCACCAAGGCATTCATACCACTGACGACTTCAGTGTGCAGTTTCATGATGGTGAAAACTTTTTAAGCTTTAATTACGGCAATATCGCTCAGCAAATTACACAACAAATTCATTTTTACCTCACCGACCCAAAGGTCAAACAGCTCGCTACGGACATCAGCTTTAAGCATCCTCAAAACAAGCAATGGTTTATGGGCCTAAATTAATCCATTTTCGACGAGCAAAAAAAAAGCCCCTAAGTAAGCTGCTTACTTAGGGGCTTTTTTAGTGAAATCGAATTATTTATTCGATTTCACTACGTTTTTAACCTTCTGAATTAAATTATCCATAAGCTCTTTGGCTTCTTGCCAAGCTTCTTCGCTTAATTCTAACAAGCTTTCACGACGCAAAGTTTCTTGACCGATCATATTTTCGAGATCTTCAATCACTTTATGTTGCGCTTTTAAAATCTTTTTGTTGGCCTTTTTTTCTAAATCAGCCAGCGTCGATTTTGCATCCTTGACCTGTTTTTGCAGTTCCTTAATTCGTTTCTTACCCATAGCTATCTCCTTAGCTCATGCTAGACATAATAAATACACACAAGCCCGGCAGCAGGAAGAATACACTCAGTACGTACAGTGCCGCTAAAGAGTGACGCTTTGTTGCTACTTCGGCTAAACGCTCGGCTGCTTTTAAAGGTATCTCTCTGAGGAAAGGAATACCGTATATCACTATGACACCCAGCAAATTATACATTAAGTGTACAAGTGCAATTTGCAGAGCAACCACTGCACCAACGCCTGATACAGCCGTTGCCGCTAATAACGCCGTGATGGTAGTACCAATATTAGCACCTAATGTGAACGGATAAATATCGCGAGGCTTAAATACGCCAGAACCAACAAGCGGAATCATTAAACTGGTGGTCGTTGAAGACGATTGAACCAACACAGTCACAACCGCACCACTGGCAATACCAGAGATTGGGCCACGACCAATGGCACCGTGTAGAATTTTCTTAGCGCGACCAACCATAAGGCCTTTAAGCACACGACCAATAATCGTAATGGATACGAAAATTAATAGAATACCCAAAACAATAAGCGTAATTGCCGCTACTTTATCAGGGAACACACCTAACAGTGATTTAATTTCACTGATAACAGGCTTGGTAATGGGCTTGATGAAGTTAAAGCCCTTCATGCTCATAGAATCTGCGCCAATCATATGCGTTGAAAGCCAAGCACTGGCTTTCTCTAAGAAGCCAAAGATAATTTCAAGCGGAAGGAAAATCGCCACACACATAAGGTTAAAGAAGTCATGAACCGTAGCGGCTGCGAAAGCACGACGGAATTCCGATTTTTTGCGCACATGGCCTAAACTCACCAACGTATTGGTAATAGTCGTACCAATGTTGGCACCCATGACCATAGGAATCGCAATTTCGATAGGCAAGCCGCCAGCAACCAAACCAACAATAACAGAAGTAACGGTGCTAGAGCTTTGTACGAGGGATGTTGCAAGAATACCGATTAGAAGTGCGAGGAATGGATTTGTAGCAAAGGCGAAAAGCTCTCTTGCGCCTTCAGAGCCACCCGATACCCACTTAAAGCCTGAGCCGACCAAGCCCACCGAGAGTAAGATCGCATATATACCCGCTAATAAAATTAGCCAGCTTAAAATACGCTTTTGAGTGGTGTTAGTCAGTTGTTGTTCAGCAGATTCAGTCATGCCAGAACCCTATCTAAAAATTTGGCGCAAGTTTAACACTGCGTCTCCATTAGTACAGTTCTAAACCCACCTCTATTTAGATAAAAGGCAAAAAAAAAGCGCCTAAAAGGCGCCAAATAAAATAAGGAGTCACACAATGATCAGCTTTTAAACAAAACTGATGTGGCTAATATAGCCTAGCACTTAAGTCAATACCGTTTCTTTTATAAGGTATTTTGTAAACTTATGTAACAGAAGTGAATATTTTAAGGGCTTGGTCGATATATATTCTATGATGCGACCCTTTCATTACATGCTTGCGCTCTCCGTTATTCTGCACTGCCATACTTCATGGGCTGAGTTTTTCGGCGTTTATAGTGGTATTAACCAAATTCAACACCAATACCTTATCGATACCGCTGACGACAAAGAGCAAACCTATGGTGCCTCACTTGATATGCAAGCCTACCGAAAACAGCCAACAGGCTGGATGGCACGAGGCCCAAAAGCGCGAGCACAGCAAAGCACTAACCACATTGATCTAGATGTTCATGCTTCGCTATATCAGTTTCATACTCACCAAGGGGTTTGGCTAGAATTTGAATGGCAGAAAAACACTCTCGAAACGGTAATCGGCAGCAATCAAATATACATCGATGAATCAGGCCTTGCCCAATCCCTCACCAGCGGAGATACCGTCTTGCTTGAGCGGCAATTTTTACGCGGCCAGGCATATTGGTATGAAAGTATAAAAGACGAAGGGCCGCTCAATATTATCGGCTTGTTCTACTCGGAAGAAACCAGCCCGGTCAGTGCCACAATAAGCTCAACCAATGCTACTGTGTTCGATGGGCGTTTCACGGGCTTTGGCTTCAGTTTGGGACGAATAAAAGACGACCGTGGCTTAAACTTTCAATGGCGTCTGAATCTAGCACAACTCGACACTGACTTTAGCAACGATGCCACCCAGCATCGCGCCCTATCATCATTAGAAAGTACTGTTTATCAATTGGATTTAAAACTCGATTGGCATTATCGATATTATTTAGCGCCCTACTGGTATTTGGTACCCAGTATTCATTATCAATATCAGAGTATATTTCAATCGCAATTTCAGCCTGAATTCGTTGAACATGAAAAACTAAATTTCACACAATTCAGTGGCTTCATCGCAATAAGGCACTATTTCTAGTGCTTAGGCAGGCAATTTGCACCCTGCATCAAAATTAAATGGGACTTGCCGTTCTTGTTGCTCAACTTCAATGCAGTTACGCCCCTTATGCTTGGCATCATAAAGCAGCTTATCAGCACGCTCTAATACGCTCTCGATACTTTCAGGGGATTTAAATTCAGTAATGCCTGCAGACAAGGTCAATTGAAGATTAGGCGCTTCGCTAAAATGAAGCGCTCGCCACTTATCTGCCATTCTTTGGCACACACCGCATGCAGCATCAAGATTGGTATCGGCTAGGATCAGTACAAATTCTTCACCGCCCAAGCGCGCACCTAAGTCCACTTCGCGCAGACAATTTGTCATTAAATTCGCAAATGCTTTTAGTACTTTGTCCCCAAATGGATGGCCATGAACATCATTAACCTTTTTAAAATGATCAAGGTCTAAATAACACACCACAAAGCCATAACGACTGCGGTTCGCCAACGCACGCTGCTGACTAAGCATTTGCATAAGGTAGCGGCGATTATACAAACCCGTTAGCTCGTCGGTAATCGCCAACTCCTCAATACGAGAGATCGCGCCCTTTAACTCTCGATGGCGATTGCCCAATGAGAGTCGTAAATTACTAAACTCACTCCCCATTAAAACAACGCCAAACAAAGCCAAGACAAAGCCCACAAATACAAAAAATTCTTGAGACAAATAAATATCATCTGGGCGCTGGTGAAACACCCAGGCCAAACTAGAAAGGTAGCAAACTAAAGTAAAGATGGTAAAACCATAAAGGCCTTTAATAGATAGCCTAAACGCACCAAAAGACATAACCAGAAGATAACCCATTAACATTAAAGGCCGAATATCTTGCAAGAACGACATAAGAATACTTAACCAAATTGCCACCCACACCATTTGCGGCAACGTTAAGCTTGCATCTTTAAAGCGCAAATTGCCGGAAAACAGAATAACAATGACAAACACAATATGGCCTAGCCACATAATCAGCGACAATATCACGACATTGGTTGTCTCTATGGCAGAGTAACCCAATTGTGCGGCCAAATAGCACAGCAACAACAAAGAGAACACACCCATGTTAGACAACACAGTGCGCCTTAAACGTAAGGCCTGCTTTTGGGATTGCAGCATGGTCCTCCCTTTGCGCAACGAGCTGCGCGGGTATTATTTTTATGGGCGGCCATCTTACTCGCTTGAGTAAACGATGGAAACGGTATCTAACCAACCGTTCTAAAGAATATTTCTCTCATCATATTTTAATGACGAACGACATATTGATGCAATGTCAGACAATACTGTCAGGCTAACCTAGAATCATGGCCGCTTTTGAGCAAGCCGAATGAGCCGCACTATACATGGCCATAAAAACCTGAAATTGCGCCATATCAAGAGTACACACAGCTTTGTTATTTTGACATAAACAAAACACCGCTTATGATTATTTTTTACTAACGAATAAAAACACAGCAACGTCATACCTTATTATTAAAATTGCTTATACTAACGACAACTTTTATTCACTATGGTGCGATTAAATAGAAACTATATAGCATTGTCGAAAAAGTACCCCCTAGTCATAAAATAAGCCATTAAAAACTTTATTAACGCGGCGGAGAAACATGGCATTAATGCACAAAGGCTAGCAAAGATGAAATAAAAAATTAGCCAATTACAATGCATTGTTTATTCATAAAAAAACGACCACTGATCACCACAACTATCGCTTAGCAACAAAAACGGAAAACATGGGAAAAACGTATATAAAGTATCAGACCACAAGAACTCAAACTTAAATTAGATAAACTATTTTAAGTCAGCACATTTTTATTAGTGTCAGAATATTTATTCACTGATTTTAATTGGCACATCGGTATATCTAATGACCCGTAACCATTAGTAAATTTATAATCATACAGCTAAGCGTTTCTTTTGAGCTGGTTTTGAAACACCGCACACTTTTGAGGCACCAAAAGCCGTATTAGATGCCGCACTAAAAACGGCAAACATTATCGATAATGGTTTATACGGTGTCGATGTTAAAGAAATAAACGGCAAAGGAAATGCACTAGAAGTTAATGATAATAAAAACTTAGATCACAAAGTGAAAGATAATTTAAACGCGCTAGTCGATTCGAAATACAATTTATTATTCAAGGCCCGTCGAATCATTCACGGGCCTTAACGTTTTAGTGCAATCTTTTTATTCGCTGGTACGCACTCTAGAGACTGTATCGAGCCAACCGCTATACAGTTTATCTCGCTCATCATCGGCCATGACTGGCTCGAACTGAGTTTGCTCCTGCCAAAGATGACACACTTCCTCAATACTGCTAAAGACACCGCTGCTTAAACCAGCTAAAAACGCGGCACCCAAGGCAGTTGTTTCTGTAATGACAGGACGCTCGATGGGCAAATCCAGAATATCGGATAAAAATTGCACCACCCAATCATTCACTACCATGCCGCCATCGACTCTTAAGTTAGTTGGCATGGCTTCATCTTTTTTCATGGCCTCTAATAAATCACGAGTTTGATAACACACACTTTGCAGACCTGCGGTCACAATCTCCGCAATACCCGTATCACGGGTTAAACCCATAATTGCACCACGCGCATGTGGGTCCCAATAAGGCGCGCCTAATCCGGTAAACGCAGGGACTAGGTACACTTGGTTATTGGCCCCAACAGATTGTGCCATGTCCAACGTTTCACTGGCATGTTGAATCAACTTTAAGCCGTCACGAATCCATTGAATGGTCGCACCGGCCATAAAAATACTGCCCTCTAAAGCATAATGGGTCACATCACCAATTTGGTACGCAACAGTTGTTAATAAACGATGCTGGCTTTTACGCGGTGTAGCACCGGTATTGAGCATTAAAAAACAGCCGGTTCCATATGTGCTTTTCGCCATACCATCTTTAAAACATGCTTGTCCTATTAGTGCTGCTTGTTGATCACCGGCAATACCGCCCACATGAATGGGCGAGCCGAATATATCGGCACGGGTTTGGCCAAAATCACAACTTGAAGCATGAATGGTGGGCAGCATGGATTTTGGGATATCAAAAATAGACAGTAACTCATCATCCCATACTAAATCATGAATATTGCACAGCAACGTGCGTGACGCATTGGTTACATCGGTTTTATGCTCACCCGTTAAACGCCATAAAATAAACGTATCAATGGTGCCAAATGCCAGCTCACCTTTTTGCGCCCGATTTAGCGCACCATCCACGTTATCTAAAATCCATTTGATTTTGGTCGCTGAAAAATACGGATCCAATAACAAACCGGTTTTATCATTAATTTTGTCTTCTAGGCCTTCATGTTTTAACTGCGAGCATAAATCGGCTGTGCGTCTGTCCTGCCATACGATAGCGGGATAAATCGGTTCACCACTTTGCTTGTCCCACACCACGGTGGTTTCACGCTGATTGGTAATGCCGATACTGGCAATATCCGCGGCCATTAAATTCGCTTTGGCTAAAGCGCCTTTGCAAACAGATAGCACCGATTCAATAATATCTTCTGGGTTATGCTCAACCCAACCAGACTGAGGAAAATGCTGAGGGAACTCTTCCTGTACTTGGACGACTATTTTGCCTTTTGCATCAAATACAATGGCGCGGGAACTGGTGGTACCTTGATCAATAGCGAGAATAAACTGACTCATGGAAATGCCTAATATTATTATTATGGACAAATTAGGCTGCCATTATGCCTGACAATTTTACATTTCACTTTAGCAATTTTAAGCTAATCTTAAAATCAGAAGCCATAACGGATTAAGCTTAGTGAATTCCCTATGAAAAAAAATCTGCCCATTACAAATAATGAACGAGTAGTCGAGAGCCGCGAGCGCATCATATCGTCTACTAATTTAAAGGGGCAAATTGAACATGTTAATCAAGATTTTCTTAATGTCAGTGGATTTACAGAAGAAGAATTAGTCAAATCTAGCCATAACATTGTACGCCACCCAGATATGCCAGGCGCCGCCTTCAAGCAAGCATGGGACTACCTCAAAAAAGGCAGGCAATGGAAAGGCATTGTCAAAAACCGTTGTAAAAATGGTGACTATTACTGGGTGGACGCCTTCATTACCCCAGTGAAAGAAAACGGTGAAATCGTTGGCTATGAATCGGTTCGTTACAAGCCAACCAAAGAATCAGTAGAGCGGGCCGAAAAAGTCTACAGTCGTTTAAACAAAGGGAAGTCCGCCCTTCCTTCTAAAGACAAAATACGTAGTCTACCGTTAGCCCAAGTTTTCAGTGTGTTATTAGGCTTAACAGCCATTGCCATCACTCACTTTTTCTCCCCTCTCATGGCATTGATTCCAGTGGCCGCTTTAGCGTTTGTGCAAGGCAAAGCCTTACGCAATCTAAAAAAAGTGCTTAAAAAAGCACGCACCATTACACGCGATCCGTTAGCGGCCTACATCTATACAGGACGCAACGATGATGTGGGCGAAATACTCATGGCATTTGATCATATGCAGAGCCAACTTGTGACGCTAAGAGAGCGAATCCAAGACACCTGCAGCCCGATTCAAGAAGCCAGTAATATCAGCCACAATGCAGCTCAAAGCAGCCTAATCAAACTCACCGAGCAACTTGATGCCGCCACGATGTTCGCCGCTGCCTTTCAAGAAGTCACCACTCAATTTGATTCAATATCAGACTCCGTTACCGAAACCGCCGAGCAAACAGAAAAAGCCAAGAGCGATACTCACACCAGCGAACGCCAAATGCAAAAAGCCAAAAGCACACTGGAAACAATGGTGCATACGATTAATGAAGCCAGCGGTAATGTGCAAAACTTAGCAGAACACTCAGAATCTATTCACAGTTTTCTTGAGGTGATTCAGGCCATTGCCGAACAAACCAATTTGCTCGCATTAAACGCCGCTATTGAAGCGGCACGCGCCGGTGAACAAGGTCGTGGGTTTGCCGTTGTAGCCGACGAAGTACGAACATTAGCAAACAGAACATCAGAATCTACAGAAGAAATTCGACGCATTGTTGATCAATTACGTCATGGCGCACAAGGCGCTACAGAGGTCATGGATAAATCCCGAGAACAAGCCGCTGACAATGCTGACCAAATTCAAAAAACCTACTCCACCCTTGAAGAGGTGCGTAATAGTGTTGAGCACATCAATCAACAAATGAACACGATTAGTCAAGCCGTTAAAGAGCAGCGCTTAGGGTCTGAAGAAATCAGCAAACACATGGAGATCATCAGCCAAAGCGCACAAGACAATACGAAAAGCGCTAAAAGCTCAAAAGCGGCCGCAAACAAAGTAACCAAATTAGTGGATGAACAGTTCAATATTATCGAGCGCTTTCGCTAATTGGCTTAAGAACAGGCCGCTTCTTACTGCTAAATAACAAGCGCTTTCATAGGGCTTGCAGAGCACTGGCTTTCATCAAATCAATCCCTAAGATATAGTGTGGTTATCGCCAAATTAAAATAAGAGGTAGCCCAGTGTCTTCATTTTTTATTATCAGCATCATGACCAACGATCGCCCAGGTATTATTGATACCCTGTCAGGCATCATTAAAGACAACCAGGGTAACTGGCTAGAAAGCCGCATGACACAACTCGCCGGCAAATTTGCGGGTATCGTAAAAGTACAAATCACCGAACAAAACGTCGCAGGTTTAGAACGTGCATTAAATGCATTAAAGCAATCTGGCTGGATCATCAATACTGAATATTCAAATGATAAAGCACAAGATAGCCAAGCCAACGCAAAACTCAGTATTATTGGTAACGACCGCCCTGGCATCGTAAAAGATGTGGCTCAAGTATTATCCGCGCTTGCCGTGAACGTTTTAGAATTAAACACCCAATTTGAAAGTGCTGCCATGAGTGCAGAGCCACTGTTCAAAACCAAAGCACGTGTGCATATTCCTGAATCCGTTGATTTTGATGACGTACGTGATGTACTTGAAAAACTCAGCAACGAGTTAATGGTTGAAATAGCCAAGGTCTAATAAAGACCTAACAAACGACCAGCTCAATATAAAAAGGAAGGCGATGCCTTCCTTTTTTTGTGCCCGTTTTAACTATTCTTTTGTTTAACGCTTATCTGCCATTATGAATTTATTGTATTGGGTACAGCACAATATCTTGATAACCCGTTACCACTTCAATATGCCCTGCTAATGATGTATCTAGCGCCACATCTGAGGTATCGGCAATCAGTGGGCGCCCTTCTAATTGTGATAATTTGGTTTTAGTCGATAAAATAATTAAATTTTCTCGCCCTATTTTTCTAATCACTTCACTGCTGAGCTGTTGATTACCTCGACCAAATACATGACCTTGACCACCAATCACACTCACCATGATGCGCGCATCGGGGTGCTGTTCAAGTAATGCTAAAATTTGCTGTTCATTCACATCACCAGCAATCACTTCTTCGTTTAGCATGGCATCAACGCCTAACAGCGTATTAGGCTGATGCAGATAATTCATAAAGTGCTGTGTGGTTTTGCCTGAACCGACCAAATAGAGCACGTCTGGTTCAAGTTCTTGAGCAAGGTAAGCCGCTAAATCATCTAATACTAATTCTTCTTGTTCAATGCCGCCCTGCTTAACCGATTGAACATATTGCCCTGCTTGAGGCACCATCATTTCGCCATACAGTTTCGCTTTTACCTGATTATTACGAAATGCATCTTCGTCAATATCTCGCACATCTTGCGACTTCAAATCCACCAGCTGACCTGTGACCAACAACCGAATCACTTCACCAGAAGCACGTGGGGTAATGCCATACACACCACTGTGTATTTTCACACCAGCAGGAATACCCAACACAGGGCAGGCATCTTCGATCACTTCACATACATCGCGGGCGGTGCCATCACCACCAGCAAACACAATTAGGTCCATGCCCAGCTCTTTAAGTGCTATTGCCGCATTTTTTGTATCTTGTGCGCAGGATGTCTGCGTATACGGTATACCAACTAACGTATGTTCCCAGCCTAATTCACGCATGACGTTTTCACCCATGTCCGCTGGGCACGTAAACACACTAATCTGATCACGAAGGTCATCTAAAACAGACAACGCCGTCATGGTTCGCAAACCGGCCTTGGCTTTCGCGCCCATCGCCAACGCCTGCTCAGCCATGTTGTCACTGCCTTTCAGCGCAACGCTGCCCCCTAGACCGGCCAAGGGATTAATAATCAGACCCAGCTTAAACATGTTACATCCACCTAATATTTGGACGCTATAATACTGGATTTATCGAACATTGCGTAATAATCACTAAACAATTCGATTACATATTCATTACAATTTTTTACCTTACAAACATGAACACCTAGGTATATTAGTCACTTAACAACTCTAAAAATAAATAGGAACTCCCATGGGCAGTGGACACAAAAAGGCTATGTTAGCCATATTTACACTTTTATTTATCTTTCTTTTTGCCGGTACTGTTTTTATTACGGTACAAGTTCAGCATTATGCCATCGGCGCAATCTTACTCGTGACCACGACGATTATTGGGATGGATATTCGCTGGGTACACAAATCTGAGCCACAAGACTCACCTTTCCAGTAGCAACCAAAAAATTGAACCCATAAAAAAGGCAGCTAGTGCCTTTTTTATAATCACTAAATAATGGCTAAGCCAGCACCCCGTTTTGGTAATCCTGAATAGCTTGCTCAATCTCCGCAGCGCTGTTCATCACAAATGGCCCATAATTCACAATAGGCTCTTTATGTGGCAAGCCATGTAAAATTAACGCCTTACCGCCATTATTTGAGCGTATTGTTAATGGGCCTGTTTGTGAAAACAATGCCATTTGTGGGCGCTTAATTTCATCATCGCCCACTTGAATATCCCCCTCATAGACCATCACCACTAAATGATGGTTATCCGGAATATCCTGCTCAAAACTGCCTTGCTCATTGAGCTCTAAATCCAATATGGCGCTGTTTGCTTCAAGTCGATCCAAAGGCCCTGTGACTGTTTTAGAACCCAAATACCACTTACCCGCCAATGCATGGGCAAGGTAATCCTTAGTTTGAACATGAACAATCTCTTCTTTGGGCACATCACGGTAATCCGGATCAATCATTTTGTTTTGGCTATTTAGATTAATCCAAAGCTGAAAGCCGTGCATTTTATCATGCTCTTTTAACGGCATTTCACCATGAATAACCCCTCGCCCAGCACGCATCCATTGCGCGCCGCCACTCAGCACTTGCCCAGTATTGCCCATATTATCTTCGTGTCGAATGCCGCCCACTCGCATATACGTGAGCGTCTCAATACCTCGGTGAGGATGTGCTGGAAACCCAGCAATAAAATCATCAGGGTCGTCACTGCGAATTTCATCCAGCATTAAAAATGGGTCTGCTAAACCCAGTCGTACTGTACTGTGTCGTTTGATTTTAACGCCAGCACCATCCACGGCATCTTGAGGGTTTAATAATGTTTGTATTGTACGCATGAGCTTATCTCCAATGTTAAATTCAGTGTAAAGGAGATTGATTAAGAGAATGATTCATAAATTGTCAGTAATGTATCGAAATGGTTGATACATAAATTTGCATGGCACTGGGCTGTTATTTACTTTTTTTATGCGCATAAAAATCAGCCAACACACTGATCATTGCTTGCCCTGCACTTGATAAACCTTGGTTCATTGGCGTGACGATGCCCACTTCGCGCGTTAATAATTCTGCGGGTAAAGGTTGCATAATTAAACCAAAAGACTGCATTTGTTCTCGGCATAAACTCGGCACAATCCCAACGCCCATACCCTTAGCAACTAACCGCCCCAGCGTCTCTAGCTGATTCACTTCGGCTACAATCTTAGGCAGCACGCCATAGGTTTGAATAACATCATCGACCCAGCCACGTACACTCGAATCTTTATCCATAGCAACCATGGGTAAGCCTAATAACGTTTTCAGACGATTTAATTCACTTATGCCATCTAATTGAGATGCATAGGATTGCGCATAAATCAGCATAAATTGATCACTGAATAAAGGCGTAAATTCGACCCCTTGCATGTTTTGCCCAGCAAACATAATCGCTAATTCACAGCGCCCTTTGCGTACATTTTCAATGGCGTCATCCATCACAATACTATTGATGGCTAAATTAATATGCGGGTATTGCTTATGGTAGAGGGCAGCAATGTCAGGTAAATCATTAGAGGCAAACGATGGCATGACCGCCATATTTAATTTGCCACGCTGAAGTGTAAATAAATTATTTACGTCCTCTAATGCGTCTGACCATTGCGTTAATAAGTTGGTTGCTGTGGGATAAAACAACTGCCCTTCTGGGGTTAATTCCAAGTGGCGGGTATTACGATCAAACAGCTTACCGCCAATATGCTGCTCTAAATTCTGAATCGCTAACGAAATCGCGGGCTGACTTAAATGCAGCTGTTTAGCCGCGGCCGCAAAGGAACGTTTACGCGCCACTTCAATAAAAATACGCAGTTGTTTAACGGTCACATTCATAAGCCAAACCTATAAAAGGCAAGTAAAGATTAATAGAATTAATCAAACCACACGCAACTGTGAATGTCTGTAGCCATTGTGTCCTCATGGTTTTTTGCGCAAAATAGCCACAATCTCCTTACATTCAGAAGTATCACGCCATGAAAGCATTCCTAAGAACACTATTCGCCCCTATCTTGACTGTATTTGAATCCGGCGATGATGCCTTCAACTATAAAGCGTCACAACGCACCATTTTACTGGCGGTAGCCTCATTGTTTAGCCTACTGGCCGTATTGGTGTGTGTATTTACGTGGAACGGTGAAGGGTATGGCTTCTTAATACCCGTGGTGGTGTTTTCATGTGCCTCGCTGGTGTGCTTTGTAGTGGGTTTACTGGGCAATGAGCGCGCGGTTGCAAAAATTTGGGGCAACAAATAAGCATCATTAACGCCATGGTGTAAAAACAAGAAAAGCCGATGATTTGCATCATCGGCTTTTTTGTTTGCATTCACTTTTCAATTGCTTAAAAAATAGAGGATAAATCTGGCTGACCATCCTTCATTGGTGGGCACCAAAAGAACGCCCCCGTCACCGGACGCGTAAAGCTAAACAAAGCGTCTATAATACCGTCTTCTTCACCCACCATTTTAGCCAGCATTTTAGAATACGATTGCGTACTAAACGAAAAGGACTGGAAGACAAGACCAGCATTTACACCTTCACCGTATGCCATAGAGCGGCGCAGCAAAAATGTGTCGGGATCAAACGCTTCTTGCTCTGTGCGCTTAACGTGAGCCGATTCTGGTGCATCGTCCATCTCTTTGTTATCACTTAAGCGACGACCAATGGTCTCATCCTGATGATCTTGGCTTTGGGCTTTAAAATGCGCCAAATCATGCTGCCATTGTTGAACCGCCACATAAGAAGCGCCCGCTGGTTGCTGACTAAAAGCAGCATCAAAGGCCTCATCCCCTTCCGGGTTTTCAGTACCATCTTCATAACCCGTTAAATCTCGGCCATCTTTGTATTTAAATGAATCAATGGCATTGTCCAGTTCATACGTTGCTTTTACCGTGGCGAGTAATGATTGTGCGGCCAATGTCATTTCGCCTAAGTCATTACCTCGCAGCCATAGCCATAAGGCCGCAGGAGTCGATGGTACTTGTACCCCACGGGTGTCATAACTAGGAAAGTGCAATGATTCTAAATGCTCAACATTGAGTGCATTCAATGTAGCGTCACCCAACCCCATGACAACCGAAGTGCCGTCAACTTGAGAGGCCAGCCCCTTTAAACACTGTTTTACTTCATCACCTGTAGCCCCATGACGTAACTGAAAAAATAAAAACCGGCCATGTAAAGGTACATCATCAAAAATACCCGTTTGTACAATACTCAAATCCATCATCTAATCCTTACGTCTTTTTATTCGATAACACTTAAAGCTATACGACAATAATGCAAATTTAGCCCAATGCAACTTTCATTATTATAAACCACTCAAGCCGTGTGTTTATTGGTAAAAACGACTGCTATTTGCTCAATTCATTACAAAACTCGCTAAATATCACCTAAAATACTAATATGTTTTTCTTTTTGATTGCTATTTGATATGTCGTCACCACCTTTCAATACCCAAACATTAATAGAGCGCTACCAATCAATACTGGAATCCATGTCTGAAGGGGTTTATGGCTTAGATGCAAATGGCTTCGCCACATTCGTCAACCCAGCCGCTGAAAAGCTCACCGGCTGGTGCGATGAGGATTTAATCGGCAAAAGTATCCATGGTTTTCATCATCACAGTCATGCTGACGGCAGCCACTACCCTCAAACTGAGTGCCCAATTTATCAATGCTTACAAGATGGCATTACCCGTACCAAAGAAAACGAAGTGTTCTGGTGTAAAGACGGCACTCACTTTTCAGTTGAATACAGTGCAACTCCCATTATTTTAGACAATAAAATTCATGGGGCCGTAGTTGTATTTAAAAACATCAGCGAACGTAAACGCATTGAAGACAACCTTAAACACGCCTTGACTGAAAACCGCTTTTTAAAAGAAAAACTACAAGCCGAAAATCATTATCTGCAAGAAGAAATCGATTCTGTTTTTCTAAGTGAAATCATTGGTCAAAGCGAACCCATCAAACACCTAAAAGAACAAATTGCATTAGCGGCACCGACACTTGCTAATATTTTAATACTTGGCGAAAGCGGTACCGGTAAAGAGCTTGTGGCGCGCGCCATTCACGAACAAAGCAACCACAGCCAACATGCCATGGTCAAACTCAACTGCGGCGCGATCCCGCAAGGACTGGTTGATAGCGAACTATTCGGTCATGAAAAAGGCGCATTTACTGGGGCGATTCAACGCCGAATTGGTCGCTTTGAACTGGCACACAATGGCACGCTGTTTCTTGATGAGATCAGCGAACTGCCCATGGACGCACAAGTAAAATTACTGCGTGTGCTACAAGAAGGTGAATTCGCAACGAGTCGGCGGCACGCAAACCATTAAAGTAAACGTGCGAATTATTGCCGCCAGTAATAAAGATTTAAAACAAGCGGTTGACCAAAATTTGTTTAGAATGGATCTATATTATCGCTTAAATGTGTTCGCAATTAATGTCCCTTCACTTAATGCACGCAAACCTGACTTGCCCATGCTGATCAATGGCTTTGCGCAAAAAGCGTTTCAAAACATGAACAAGCCCTATCAAGGCCTGCACATGCCGTCGTTAAAATGGGCAAGCCATTATGACTGGCCAGGCAATATTCGTGAATTACAAAACTGGGTTGAACACAGCGCCATTTTGCACCAAACCGGTTTATTTCATTTAATGCCGATGCCGCACTCCAACACCGCCCATGCAAGCAGCGCCTGTAATCAAAACAAACCCGTTTCATTGCAACAAGCGGAAGCACAACATATTGAACACGCATTACGATACTGCAATGGCAAGATAGCAGGCGAACAAGGTGCCGCTCACCTATTAGGTCTACCCGCCAGCACACTGCGCTCACGTATGAAAAAACTGGGCTTAATTACCAAGTAACGATATATCGTGACTACATGTCGCGCTTTTACTCATCAAAAACGGTTCAGGCCCCGTACCATCAAGGTTGTGTAGTTGGAACACGCCTTGCTGAAGGGTAAGCAGAATAAACCCTTTTTGATGAGAAAAAAGCAGTATGTCCCAACTCATTCCCACTACAAACCTTGATGACCAAGACCGCCCTATTGTTGATGCCACACTTCACAATGAGGCCATACGTCTAGCAAAAGGACGTTATCAACTTATCCGCCGCTTCAGTAGCGCGCCGCTCATCTTTATGTTTTTGCTTGCGCCATGGCTCACGATCAATGATGCCCCATTATTATGGATGGATCTTGATAAACATGTGCTGCATTTATTTGGTATAACCTTTTGGCCAGATGACCTACTCATGCTGACTTGGCTTGCCATGGGCAGTGCTTTTGCGCTGTTTATTGCGGCAAATATTGCAGGTCGAATTTGGTGTGGTTTTAGTTGCCCACAAACGGTTTGGAGCATGATATTTACATGGGTCGAAGAAAAAACCGAAGGCTCACGCAATAAACGACTCAAAGATCATAAAAAGTCATTTTTAAAACGCAACCTGCCAGCTCTATTGAGTAAGCATGTTATTTGGCTCGTGATTGCCTTTATTACAGGGTTTACCTTCGTGGCCTACTTTGAAACAGGCATGGGCCTTTGGCAACAAATCGTGACGGCATCAGCCAACCATGAAGTTATTTTTTGGTTATGTTTTTTTACCTTGCTGACCTATATCAACGCAGGCTGGTTGCGTGAGCAAGTGTGTTTGCATATGTGCCCTTATGCTCGCTTTCAATCGGTCATGGTTGACAAAAAAACCTTAAAAGTCAGTTATGACGTTGATCGCGGTGAACCGCGTAAGCATAAAAAGTCGACGTCTGAAAACAGTGCAACAGGTGATTGTGTTGACTGCAAGCTATGCGTGCAAGTGTGCCCTGTGGGTATCGATATTCGTCAAGGCTTACAATATGCCTGCATTGATTGCGGCGCCTGCATTGACGCATGCGACAGCATCATGGACAACTTAAGCTTACCCAAAGGGCTTATTCAGTTTAGTAACGAAGCCGCTAATACTCCCAACACACAGACAAAACTTGAACAGCTGAAAAACTGGCTACCTAAACAACGACCACGCCTATGGGGTTATTTGTTGGCCCTAACCGTATCTGTGTCTTTGTTTGCCATGCAAATTTTTACAAAAGACGATTACGAATTTCATTTAAGTCGTGACCGCGGCCACTTATATTTTTATAGCGAACTGAATGTCAGCAATGCATTCACGCTCAACATTCTCAATAAAACAGCGCAAACTGCGGCGTTTACAGTGGCAATAAACCATCCAGGGTTGTTTATTTCAGGGAGCGACGAGCTGCACATCATTCCAGGGCAAAAGGCAGGTTTAGCACTCAGGGGTTTCTTGCCAAGTGGAATGCCCAATTGAAGGTAAGCAATCCATTGAAATTTTAATCAAACACAATGGCGTCATCCAAGACGCCCTTGAGGGCACCTTTTTCGCACCAAGAAACCTTTAATAAACACCCGTCAGCCACTTACCAGCCAAAAAAGCGAATCGCTCTTTGGCTGGTAAACGTCCATATTTTGCTCATTAACCGCATTGCTAAATACCTGCGTGACATCTAAGTCTCGACAAATCGACCTCTAAATCGTAATATCGAGAATTCTAAATATCATAAGACGATGAAATGGATCTGAATGAAGTGATCAAAGCGCTTGGTAACCCATTGCGTATGGATATCGTCCGCTGGCTCAAAAACCCTAAAGCGAACTTTGATGTGGCTGAACAATTGGTTGATGCCGACAAAGAAGGGGTCTGTGTCAGTATTATACAAGAAAAAGCGGGGCTTTCTCAATCGACGGTATCTGTCTACTTAGCCGCATTGCAGCGAGCCGGTATGGTTCGCTCAAATAGAATCGGCGCTTGGACTTACTATCAACGAGATGAAGCGAATATTCAGCGCTTTTTAAGCGCATTAAAAACAGAGCTTTAATCAAACATATAAACGAAACCTAAGTTACGGATGATGACATTCACTTAGGTTTTTTTAGATCATTGAATATCGAAATTTATAGATATCTAAATATTAGAATTACACATTAGAAACTGGAAGCCATGATGGAAACAATCAATCAAACCACTGAATTTTTAACCTCTTTTAACCCAAGTACTGGCGAGATACTTGGCCAGTTGCCAATAAGCTGTGCCTCTGATATCCACAATACAGTGGCAAACGCACAACAAGCCGTAAAACAATGGCAGTCCCTACCGGTTGGTGATCGAGTACGCAGAATCAAAGCCGCCTACGCGCACATTAAGCCCCATGTAAATCAATTGAGTGAATTGCTGAGCAAAGAAATGGGCAAAGATTTACGCCGTGCAATGGGCGAAGTGGAAGGCGCTATTTTTAGCGGTGGCTACTACGCAGACTCCGTACAAAAAGCCTTGAGCAGTAAATCGCTTGGCAGTGGCACAACCTTACATTACAAGGCACTGGGTGTTGTGGCGGTTATCTCACCGTGGAACTACCCAATTATGATGGCCAATAACTTGATTGTGCCAGCACTGGTGGCCGGTAACACAGTTGTATTAAAACCATCTGAAGAAACCCCTTTGATCGCACAAGCCTTTTTTGAACATTTAAAAACACATCTACCTGAGGGTGTGTTCGATATTGTTCATGGCGATGGTACCGCTGGCAAAACGCTGGTAGAGAGTGATGTGCAATTAATTGCCTTTACGGGCTCACAAAAAGCGGGCAAAGACATTATGGCCCACGCTGCAACCCAATTAAAACGATTAGTGATGGAGTTAGGTGGCAACGACCCAATGATCGTCATGGCTGACGCCGATATAGAACAAGCCGCTCGCTTTGCGGTTGCCAGCAGCTTTGAAAATGCCGGGCAAATGTGTACATCGACCGAACGCATCTATGTTGATGACACCATTGCTGAACGTTTTGAACAACGAGTTGTTGAAATTGCGAGGCAGTATCAAGTCGGTTCTTGGAATGAACCAAACGTCAATATCGGCCCAATTATTAACACTAAGCAACATCAAAATATTTTAGCCCATATTAAAGATGCACAAGAAAAAGGCGCGCGTATTTTATTAGGCCATGCCGAATATGCAGCGCCCTTTATTCAACCAACGGTTATTGCCGATTTATCACCAGACATGGTCATGTCACAAGAAGAAACCTTTGGCCCCATTGTGGCCATTGGACGCTATAAAAATATTGAAGACGCCATCGCACTGGCCAACGATTCAAATTACGGACTAGGCGCGGCGGTATTTGGTTATAAAAATGTGGATGCCATCGCCGCACAATTAGAAGCCGGCATGATCGGTATCAATCAAGGCCCGGGTGGCTCAGGGGATGCGCCTTGGGTCGGCGCCAAACAAAGTGGTTTTGGTTTTCATGGCTCAGCCGAAGGCCATCGTCAATTTGCACAAACAACGGTTGTGGGGAAATAACATGAACACAGAAAGCCAAACACATCATGCCACTAATACTGAGTCTTTTTATGTCGTGGCGAAAGAGCCCGGTGCCGAACACCCGGCCTTGCCAACGTGGGCTAATCGAGATGCAAACCCGGCTCAATTAAAACAAGATTTGCATAACAATGTACAACGTATCGACATTGACGCAGTGCCCGGTGCTTTTCAATTATTAAATGTACTCACCAAAGAAGAATGCCAACAATTTATCAATATCACAGAGTCATTAGGCTACTTACCTGATGCCGCCGTGTCGTTGCCCCGTCATGTTCGCCACAACGACAATGTCACATGGGTCGCAGATGAACTCACCATTGATACCATTTGGCAACGCTGCCAACCTCTTTTTACCGATGATCAAAATATTTTTAACGGCTCTAAAGCACTCGGATTAAATGGGCGCTTCCGTTTTTATCGCTATAAAAAAGGGGATTTTTTCAAAACTCACACAGATGGTGCTTGGCCTGGCAGCCGAGTCATTAACGAGCAATTGCATGGCGATGCATTTGGTGATCGTTTTAGCCAGATGACCTTTTTAATATTTTTAACCGAAGATTTTGAAGGTGGTAACACCCAGTTTATTGTCAACAAAGACGATCCTTTGCTACCAGCTAAATACAACGGCAGCACAAAAACCGTGGATGTACGCACACCGACTGGCGGCGTATTGTGCTTCCCCCATGGCATGCACCCGCTTCACCGTTTGCATAGCTCACAAGAAATACATTCTGGTATTAAATACATCATTCGCAGCGATGTATTATTTGAATTGTAAATTATGTTGTAAATAACCAATACAGCTCCGTTTTTATCAATAAAATCGGGGCTGAAAATGTATTTTTTAGTGAGAGCATTGATTACAAATTCGAGCTTTTAACTCGACTAGGTGCGCATCCGCATGCTCTTTAATAATGGCGCTTATGGTTTCACGTAACCACATTAAACCTTTATCGTTATTTTGGCGTTGATGCCAATAACAACTCACGTGTTTAGGGGGGATTTGAATAGGTGGTTCTAATACCGAAATTTCACCATTAAAAATAGATTTTTCAACCGTTGTTGACGGTACGATGGCAATTAAATCACTTTCTTTAATCAGCTTAGGCACCGCCGAAAAATGATTCACCGTCATAGCCACTCGTCTGTGTAATCCATGCAAACTAAGCTCTTCATCAGTGAAGCCCGATGCATCTCCCGATAGTGACACCAATAAATGATCGGCCGCTGCAAATTTCTCTAACGTAAATTCACCTTCTAATAACGGATGATCATTACGCATAACACAGGTGTAACAAGGCGTGTATAACGATTCACTTAATATAGTACTGCAACTTTTTAAAACACCACCGATGACCAAATCCACTTCTGCTTGGTGCAATAAATGAGCGCCATTGGTAATGGTAAATGGAATCGCATGCACGCTAACATTGGGTGCATGCTGCTCAATGATTTTTCTTAATGGCCCCCAAGCGGTATCGATAATCGTATCCGATGCTGACACCCTAAATGTACGGGTTGACGAACTGGGATCAAAATCATCCCCGTCGATGGCCTCAGCTAACTCATTTAAAGGGTTTTTAATTTGTCGCCATAGATTTTGTGCATACAGCGTAGGCTGAATATTTCGGCCGTCTTTAATAAAGAGTTCATCATTCCACGCTTGGCGCATACGAGACAACGCATTTGAGACCGCAGGCTGTGTCAACTCTAGTCTATCAGCCGCCAGCGTAATGGAGCCCTCTGTCATGATGGCGTCAAATATGATCAATAAACTCATTTCTTGGTGGCGCATAAACTGCCCTCTTACTCACCGATAATGGCGCTACTTAGCTTAATTCATGATCACAGCAGCGTAATCCAATCAAATTCGAATTCAGTGTTCCATAAATCATCACTCAAAAATTATGAATTGTGTGTCAAAATATAAATATATCTATTTAATAGCCGGTGTCAAAGCCTGCTGACCTGAATTCAATTAAGGAATCTCCACATGAGATTAAACCACATAGTCAAAGCCAGCTTATTGCTTGGCAGCCTCAGCTTACTCAGCGCCTGTGGGGATGAAACCCAAATTCAAAGCGCCCCACCAGCCGCCAATGTCTCTGTTGCTCCGGTTATCCACCAGCGTATTACAGAATGGGATGAGTTTACGGGTCGATTAGAAGCACCAGAAAGCGTATCACTGCGCCCGCGTGTTTCTGGCTTTATTGATTCTATTGCATTTAAAGAAGGGTCACTTGTTAACGCAGGCGATGTGCTATTTAACATTGATAGCCGCCCATTTAGCGCCGAGGTGAGACGCCTAACGGCCGAGTTAGAAGAGGCAAAAAGTCGCTTAAAACTAGCAAAAAGCAGCTACAAGCGCGCGAACGAATTGAGCAGTAAAAACGCCATTTCAATTGAAACATTTGATAGCCGTGCAGCTGATTTAGAACAAGCCAATGCCCGTTTACGTTCAGTATCGGCAGCGCTTGAAGTGGCAAAACTCAACTTAGGTTACACCAAAATTACCGCGCCTATTTCTGGCCGTGTGTCACGGGCCATGATTACCAAGGGTAATTTAGTAGCAGCGGGCAATACACTGCTAACCACCATCGTATCTGTCGATAAGGTTTACGCCTATTTTGATGCCGATGAAAAAACGTTTCTTAAGTACATGCAACTCGCAAAAGACGGCACACGCCCAAGCTCTCGAGATGTAAAAAACCCAGTTTACATGTCTCTTGCCAATGACACCGATTACCCGCACGAAGGCTACATCGATTTTATTGACAACCAAGTTAACCCAACAACCGGTACCATTCGTGGCCGTGCAGTGTTTGATAATAGCAAAGGCGACTTTATTCCTGGGTTATTTGCTCGCATTAAACTTATTGGTAGCGCACCTTATGAAGGCATTTTGATTAATGACAAAGCGATTAATACCGACCTTAAAAATAAATTTGTATTGGTGCTCGATAAAGACAATAACGTGCAGTATCGCGCGATTGAAATGGGTGAAAAACTAAACGGTTTGCGCATCATAAAATCGGGTTTATCGCCAAACGAAAGCATTGTTGTAAACGGTTTACAGCGTGTTCGCCCAGGCTCACCAACCACACCGACTGTCGTTCCTATGACAGACCAAGCAACATTAGACTTACTGCAAGCACAACAATCACGGGTTGATGATACGACCGCGCGTTTAACAGTGCTTACGAATGAATCAGCCAATGACGTGGTAGGTGGCTAACCATGAACTTTTCCTATTTTTTCATACAACGGCCGATCTTTGCCGCTGTTATTTCTTTACTGATTTTCATTGCTGGCGCCCTAGCCGTTTGGAAATTACCCATTACAGAATACCCAGAAGTGGTGCCGCCCACGGTTGTGGTAACAGCGGCTTACCCCGGCGCTAACCCAAAAGTGATTGCAGATACCGTTGCATCGCCATTAGAGCAAGCCATCAACGGCGTCGAAGATATGATTTACATGTCATCACAAGCCACTTCTGATGGCGCCATGTCATTAACCGTAACGTTTGCCATTGGTACTGACCCAGATGACGCACAAGTATTGGTACAAAACCGTGTGGCTAGAGCGCTGCCTCGTCTGCCTCAAGAAGTTCAACGCTTAGGGGTTATTACAAAAAAATCATCGCCTAATTTAACCATGGTGGTGCATTTAACCTCACCCGATGATCGGTACGACATGTTGTATCTTTCTAACTATGCCAACTTAAACGTCAAAGATGAGCTTGCTCGTATTGACGGCGTGGGCGAAGCGGGATTATTTGGCGCAGGTCAATTCAGCATGCGTGTTTGGTTAGACCCAGAAAAAGTCGCCGCACTAAACTTAAACCCAGGTGACATTGTTGCGGCATTACGCGAGCAAAATAAACAAGCGGCAGCTGGTGTTCTTGGCGCACAACCTACTGGCAGTAACGACTATCAACTATTAATTAATGTGAAAGGCCGCTTAACCAACACAGAAGAGTTTGGTGACGTCATTATTAAAGTGGGCGACAGCGGCGAGATTTCACGCTTGCGCGATGTGGCGCGTATTGAGCTAGGTGCCGATTCATATGCTCTGCGTTCATTGCTTAACAACAAACAAGCCGTTGCATTGCCTATTTTCCAAGCGCCCGGCTCTAACGCCATTCAAATTTCTGATGACGTGCGAGCCACTATGGCTGAATTGAAAAAAACGTTCCCTGAAGGCGTCGACTATTCAATTGTGTACGACCCTACTGTATTTGTTCGTGGCTCGATTCAAGCCGTTGTAAACACATTATTTGAAGCATTATTATTAGTGGTGCTTGTGGTGGTTTTATTTTTACAAAACTGGCGCGCGTCTATTATTCCGTTAGTTGCTGTTCCCATTTCATTGGTCGGCACCTTTGCTGTCATGCACTTGTTAGGCTTTTCACTTAACGCCCTTTCGTTATTTGGTTTAGTACTGGCCATTGGTATCGTCGTGGATGACGCTATTGTGGTGGTAGAAAACGTCGAACGAAATATTGCAGAAGGTTTAAAACCCGTTGCCGCGACGCGCCAAGCCATGAAAGAAGTGACAGGGCCCATTATTGCGACCACGCTTGTTCTTGCGGCGGTATTTATTCCCACTGCCTTTATGTCAGGTTTGACCGGCCAGTTTTATAAACAGTTTGCACTGACGATCACGATCTCAACGTTTATTTCGGCGATTAACTCGTTAACGCTGAGCCCTGCATTATCGGCATTATTATTAAAAGGCGAAGACGCCCCTAAAGATCGCTTAACTCGCGTTATGGATCGCATTTTTGGCAAGTGGGTATTTGCACCGTTTAACCGATTATTTAACCGTGCAGCCAAAGGCTACACACAAGGCATCGGTAAATTAGTTCGCTTAAGCGGTATCGTGCTTGTTTTTTATGCGGGTTTAATGGCAATTACGTATAACCAGTTCAGTACAACGCCAACTGGCTATGTACCGGGCCAAGATAAAATGTATTTGATTTCGTTTGCGCAACTGCCTGATGCCGCATCACTGGACCGCACAGAGAAAGTCATCCGTGATATGTCGAGCATTGCACTGGACCACCCTGCCGTAGAATCGGCGGTTGCCTTTCCTGGTTTAAGCATCAATGGTTTTACCAATAGCCCAAATAGCGGCATTGTGTTTGTGACGTTAAAACCGTTTGACGAAAGAACCACACCCGACTTAACCGCGGGTGCAATCGCAGGCCAATTAAATGGGCAATTCAGCAGTATTCAGGATGCGTTTATTGCCATCTTCCCACCGCCACCGGTTTCTGGTTTGGGCACAATTGGTGGTTTCCGCCTGCAAATTCAAGACAAAGATAATATGGGCTATGAAGCACTGTATGCCGTCACGCAACAAGTGATTCAAAAGTCTTGGGGGCACCCAAGTTTGACCGGCATCTTTACGAGCTTCCAAGTTAACGTGCCACAAATTGACGTCGACATGGACCGAACAAAAGCCAAAAGCCAAGGCGTACGAATCGATACCGCATTTGAAACCATGCAAGCGTATCTAGGCTCCGCGTATGTGAATGACTTCAATCAATTTGGTCGCACTTACCAAGTAAACGTGCAAGCCGATGAACAATTCAGACAGGACCCCGAGCAAATTGCACAGCTAAAAGTACGCAACGATAAAGGTGAAATGATTCCACTTGGCTCCTTTATGGATGTACGCCACAGCTCAGGTCCAGACAGAGTTATGCATTACAATGGCTTCACCACCGCTGAAGTGAACGCCTCACCAGCACCCGGCGTAAGCACAGGTGAAGCAAGAGCCGCTATGGAGCAAATACTCTCCGAAACGCTGCCCAATGGCATGACCTACGAATGGACAGAGTTGACGTATCAGCAAATTTTAGCCGGTAACGCGGCGCTGATTATTTTCCCTCTGGTGGTCTTACTGGTATTTATGGTACTAGCCGCTCAGTACGAAAGTATGAAGCTACCGCTGGCTATTATTTTAATTGTACCTATGACGCTACTGTCCGCATTAACCGGTGTGATTCTATCGGGCGGTGATAACAATATATTCACACAAATCGGGTTTATTGTTTTGGTGGGGCTCGCAACCAAAAACGCCATACTGATCGTGGAGTTTGCAAAAGAACTTCAAGATAAAGGCGCAACCGCTCTTGAGGCCATAAAAGAAGCTGGCCGCTTGCGTTTACGTCCAATACTCATGACGTCTTTTGCGTTCATTATGGGTGTGGTGCCAATGGTATTCTCATCGGGTGCGGGCGCTGAAATGCGACAAGCAATGGGCGTGGCCGTATTCTCCGGCATGATTGGCGTGACGATTTTTGGCCTTATACTGACACCCGTTTTTTACTACTTATTACGTAAAAATCATGTAGAAAAAACAGATCACGACGAAACAATGTCGTAATAAAAACAAACAATGACAGAGTACGCTCTGTCATTGTTTTTCAACAATAGATATACACCGTATTCATTTACCTTGAGTGCAATAGAACCAAAGCAATATGTAATAAATACGTCAAAACCTTTCATTTTTTTGCATTTCTCACCAAACCTGTAATATTCCACCCTTTCGAGGTCAGGCACTGTTTTGACCCCCATTTGATTGAAAAATCAGCCTATTCACGACTAATGGTTACTATTCAAACAACATTCACCAAATCAATAGCGAATATAACCCAGATTACCTGCATTTATGGCGAAAAGGGTCTAGGCTTATCTTAATTTATAGGCTTATCTCAACTATAATTCGTCGGCTATTTTTACATAACCAAATTGGCTAAATGTCTAATTGGTTAACCCGTGATAAAGCGCCTAAAGCAGGCACGACATAAAAATCACAGGTAACTCAATGAGGAAGGGACTGCATTGAATGTATACCTCGACACGTTAGACAACGTATCGATCGAAGCATTCTTATCAATGTAGAGCAAACCGCTGGCCCCGTTGAGTGAGTTAATTACCAACCAGCAGATGATGAATGTCTAATCAATCTGCTGGAAAGCCTCGCACTAATAAGCGTGGATAAAACTGCTAATATAAAAGCGGTGTTTGATAATCATTACTAAAACATTGAGTGAGAGATTCGTATGAGCTTGTATTCAGAATACCTACAAGAAATCGAGGTTCGTAAAAACGACCTTGGCTTGAACCCAAAACCAATTGATGGCGCTGACCTGTTATCTGAAATCATTGCCCAAATCAAAGACACTGGTAATGAGCACCGCGAAGCGTCTCTTAACTTCTTCATCTACAATACGATTCCTGGTACAACAAGTGCTGCTGGCGTTAAAGCGGCGTTCTTAAAAGACATCGTTCTTGGCAAAGAAACCGTTACAGAAATTACGCCTGAATTTGCGATCGAGCTTCTATCTCACATGAAAGGCGGCCCATCTGTTGCTGTTCTTCTAGATGTTGCACTTTCTGACGATGCATCGGCTAAAGCCGCTGCTGAAGTGCTTAAGACTCAAGTATTCTTATACGAAGCTGATACTTCTCGCCTTATCGATGCACTTAAAGCCGGCAACGCCATCGCTAAAGACATCTTAGAAAGCTACGCGAAAGCAGAATTTTTCACCAAGCTTCCTGAAATTCCAGCAAAAATCGATGTAGTCACTTACATCGCCGCTGAAGGTGATATCTCTACTGACCTTCTTTCTCCTGGTAACCAAGCACACTCTCGCTCTGACCGCGAACTTCACGGCCAATGCATGATCACCCCTGAAGCACAGCAAGAAATCGTTGCTCTTGGTAAAAAGCATCCAAACGCTAAAGTGATGCTAATCGCAGAGAAAGGCACCATGGGTGTTGGTTCTTCTCGTATGTCTGGCGTAAACAACGTAGCACTTTGGGCCGGCGAAAAAGCAAGCCCGTACATTCCTTTCGTTAACATGGCGCCTGTTGTTGCCGGTACTAACGGTATCGCGCCAATCTTCTTAACGACTGTTGGTGTAACTGGCGGTATCGGTCTTGACCTTAAAAACTGGGTTAAGAAAGTAGACGCTAACGGCAATACGGTTCTTAACGCTAATGGCGATGCAGTATTAGAAGAAGTTTACTCGGTAGCAACCGGTACCGTTCTTACTATCGATACTCAAACTAAAAAGCTTTACAACGGTGATAAAGAGCTAGTAGACGTTGCTGATGCGTTCTCTCCACAGAAAGTTGAATTCATGAAAGCGGGCGGCTCTTACGCACTGACGTTCGGTAAGAAGCTGCAAACATTAGCCGCTGAAGCGCTAGGTATTGAAACGCCTCTAGTATTTGCACCTTCTAAAGAAATCTCTGTTCCTGGCCAAGGCTTGACCGCTGTTGAAAAAATCTTCAACCGTAACGCGGTTGGTGTTGCGTCTAAGACACCTCTACACGAAGGTTCTGACGTTCGCGTTAAAGTAAACATCGTCGGTTCTCAAGACACCACTGGTTTGATGACGTCTCAAGAACTTGAGTCTATGGCCGCTACGGTTATCTCTCCAAGTGTTGATGGTGCTTACCAGTCTGGTTGTCACACTGCATCGGTTTGGGACAAAAAAGCGCAGGTAAACATTCCTCGTCTAATGGGCTTCATGAACGATTTTGGTGTTATTACCGCTCGTGACCCTAAAGGCGTTTACCACTCAATGACTGACGTAATCCACAAGGTATTGAACGATATCACTGTAGACGATCGTGCAATCATCATTGGTGGTGACTCGCATACTCGTATGTCTAAAGGCGTCGCGTTCGGTGCTGACTCGGGTACGGTTGCAATCGCATTGGCAACGGGCGAATGTGCTATGCCAATTCCTGAGTCTGTTAAAGTGACCTTTAAAGGCACAATGAAAGACCACATCGATTTCCGTGATGTTGTTCACTCTACTCAAGCACAAATGCTTAAGAAGTTTGGCGAAAACGTTTTCCAAGGCCGCGTAATCGAAGTACAAATTGGTACTTTGCTTGCTGACCAAGCGTTTACCTTCACTGACTGGACGGCAGAAATGAAAGCGAAGGCTTCAATCTGTATCTCTACTGATGATACCTTGGTTCAATCTTTAGAATTGGCTAAAGCGCGTATCCAGATCATGATCAACAAAGGCATGGAGAACCGTGACAACATGCTTCAAGGTCTTATCGATCTTGCTGACAAGCGTATTGCTGGCATCCAGTCTGGTAAAGAGCCAGCACTTGCTCCTGATGACAACGCTCACTACTTCGCTGAAATGGTAGTTGATCTAGACTTGATCGACGAGCCAATGATTGCTGACCCAGACGTAAACAACGAAGACGTATCTAAGCGTTATACGCACGATACTATCCGTCCTGCTTCTTTCTACGACGGCCGTAAAGTTGATTTAGGCTTTGTTGGTTCTTGTATGGTTCACAAAGGCGACATGAAAATCATCGCTCAAATGTTCCGTAACCTAGAAGCACAAGGTAAAGAAATCAAGTTCAACGCACCGCTAGTGATCGCGCCACCAACGTACAACATCGTTGATGAACTGAAAGCGGAAGGCGATTGGGCTCTTCTAGAGAAGTACTCTGGTTTCGAATTCAACGATGCAGACCCTAAAGAGTCGGCTCGTACTAAATACGAAAACATCATGTACCTAGAACGCCCTGGCTGTAACTTATGCATGGGTAACCAAGAGAAAGCAGAGAAAGGCGATACCGTATTAGCCACCTCTACTCGTCTTTTCCAAGGCCGTGTTGTAGAAGATACTGCTGAGAAGAAAGGTGAATCTCTACTAGGTTCTACGCCAATGGTTGTACTAGCGACGATGCTTGGACGTTTCCCAACAATTGCTGAGTACAAAGAAGCGGTTGATGGTATTAACCTGACGTCTTTCGCACCACCTTCAGAAGACCTAAGCGTACCGTCTATTCCGGTTAAAATGCTTTAAGCTGATTAGCTTAACGCTTTAACGTTAGACACAAAAAAGCCCAAGTTATGTAAATGACTTGGGCTTTTTTCGTAAACAATATTGAACTACGGCTTTCATTATTCTGCGTAAATAGATTTACTCACCTACTAACATAACCGCTGTTTTAATCACCTACATTCAAAACAACTTTTCCGATAGTATTGCCCAACCGTAAACATTCTATTGCCGCTTTTGCATCATTAAAGTCAAATTCATGCCCAACATAAGGCGGATCAATTTCAATTTTTTGCATGTCTTCAATTAATTGGGAAAGATAATCCACCTGCTCCCATAACCAAATCAGATTAAACGCCATCACCGATTTATTATCGCTAATCATATCCATCACATCGTATTTAGGGCGTTTTAAAAATTTTAAAATGGCGGATAGATAATTAGGGCGATTTTTACCGGGGGTAAATTCAGCTGCACCAAATACAATCAGGCGACCCATTGGCTTTAACGCATCAAAACTGGCTTTTTGCACCGCGCCTCCCACGCCATCTAGCACTAAATCAAATTGAACATTGTGCTGCTCTAACTGTTGCCTGAATTGAGCCTGACGAACGATAACGTGATCAAAACCCACTTCTTTTAAGTAATCTGCTTTTTTCTGAGAGCTAACCGTTCCCACAGGATTCGCACCCATGGCTTTTACGAGTTTCATAGCTTGCAAACCCACACCGCCAGCAGCACTGTGAATCAACACAGTGTGATTGGGTTTTATATGACCCAGTTCGGTTAACGCATAATAAACCGTTAACGTTTGCACTAAATAAGCCGCACCTTGTTGATGATTCCAGTGTTTAGGCAGTGCTGTTAAGTAAGCCTCTTGGGTATCAATGATCGTGCTATAACCACCAAAGCGAGAGACTCCCATAACGTGATCCCCTACTTTAAATTTTGACCCATAACTTTCAATTACTTCCCCGCTGTACTCCAAACCCGGAATAAACGGTCCATTTGGTGTTGCGCTATATAAACCCGTTATCGCAAAAATATCCGCGAAATTTAAACCCACGCTGCTTACCTTGACTCTTACCTGCCCATTTACGAGTTGGTTTAGCGTGCGCTCTTGCTGGGTCAAGCGAGAAATAGCACCCGCTTTTGGGGTGTACCAAACCTGTGTTTTCATAACATCTCCTAATTCTACGAATCATGACACACCCGAAAACAAGAACACAAAGGGATTAAGCTCTAACCTGTAGTCGTCAACTCCCTGTATCAGATCGAAAATTAAGCCGATATACTCAGGCCTTGTATCTTTTGTTAGCCAAGCATCAGATTAAAATAATCATTGTTCACATATATAGACAATTACCCACATGCCAAAGTATTCAAAGCAAGCCGTATCGGATAAATCACTAGAAGAGGCACAAGCCATTGCCAAGGGTGCTCAAAAACCGGGGCAAACTAAAGAACAGACCAAGCTCATCTCCCAAGGCGTGGCGAAAGGTATTGAGCTATATAAAAAACAACAAAAAGCCAAAGCACGTGAAAAAGACAAAGAACTCGAAAAAAACATTAAAAGCGAAACAAGAAAATACCGAGCCAGTAATCGAGCCTAAGGCCAAAAAACACCTACCGGCTATTATGCTACCTTGGCTATTATTGGTCGCATCATGGGCTGGCTTTGCAATGTTTTATAGCCAAAACCAATAACCTACATTATGTTTTACTATTGTCATAATCCTATGTAACCATTATATGATCTAGCTAACCGATGAATTCGTAAAACAGCCAATGGAATGAGCGCACCTATGGAACCTAGCATGCTAAATAAAGCCTATTATCACGCTATCGGGGTCATTAGTGCCCTTGCGCTTCTGGCCCACACCATGATTCTTGGTGTGTTTTTATACGCCGTCATTTTGCTTAAAATGATCGCCCCTCAAAAGCTAATACAGCACGTGATTGACCCGTGTATCATTTTTATTGCAAGCATGTGGCTTGAAGGCATTTTGTGGTGGATCAATTGGGTTTACCAACCAAAATGGAATGTCAGCGGCGTCGATCAGTTAAACCTTAAAGATTGGTACCTATTGACCGCCAACCATCAAAGCTGGGTTGATATTTTTGTGCTGTTTCAGTTGTTTCATAAAAAAGCGCCCTTCCTTAAGTTTTTCATAAAAAAAGAACTCATTTATGTACCAATTGTTGGGCAAGCGTGGTGGGCACTGGATTTTCCTTTTATGCAGCGCTACTCAAAAACGTTTCTAAAAAAACACCCTGAGAAGGCCGGCGACGATATAAAAGAAACCCAAAAAGCCTGTGAGAAATTCTCTAAAAAGCCCTCTAGTGTTATGAATTTCTTAGAAGGCACTCGGTTCACTAAAGAAAAGCATCAATCTCAACTGTCTCCTTACAAGCATTTATTGAAACCAAAGGCTGGCGGCATTGCATTTACCATCCAAGCACTTGGCGATAAATTTAACGCGCTCAGTAATGCCACCATTGTTTATCCCGGTAATACGCCTACTTTTTGGGATATGATGTGTGGTCGTATCGATCACATTCTTGTAGAGGTAAACTCAGTTCCGATTCCGCAGCACTTTAGCCAAGGGGATTACCAAAACGACTTGGTATTACGTAACGAGATTCAAGAATGGGTCACACAACTTTGGCAGCAAAAAGATAGAGATATTGAGCGAATGCTGCATGACCATGCCCAAAGCGTTAAAATCGATCACTCTCAATTAGTCAAAAACTAGCTAAACGATAGAAAGAGCCTAGCCATTTTAGGCTCTTTTCCCACGATACGTTGATCACATTTCCCACTTTCCACTCTATTTCAGCGCTTTCCATAATTTAAATGCGATATTGGCTATATTAAGCCAAGCTTTCATTGACAAGCGCGCAGGGCTGCATATAATTCAGTCTAGCTTGAAAGTAAGTCTTATATTTATGTACACCACTGCGATGTCCTGTTTTTAGTCTTCGTACCTGTTTTCATAATTCAAAGCAAAAACTTCCAGCAAAACTCGTCTGCTTGCAGACTAAATTACACTGAAAAAATCTGGATATTATTATGTCTACTGTTACTGGCACTGTAAAATGGTTCAACGAAGCTAAAGGTTTTGGTTTCATCGAACAAGAGAATGGCCCTGACGTTTTCGCTCACTTCCGTGCGATCACTGGTACTGGCTTCAAAACTTTGACTGAAGGTCAAAAAGTTGAGTTCACTGTAACTCAAGGCCAAAAAGGTCCTCAAGCTGAAAACATCGTTCCTCTATAAGGTTCAGTGTTTACCGCAAGGTAAAGCTTGAAACAAAAAAGGGTAAGATTTTAATCTTACCCTTTTTTTATGCCTATCGTTCAGGCACAAAAAAAGCTAGGACCCGAAAGCCCTAGCTTTTTCTATTTTGAGCGCCTACTACCTACCTTGGTGCGGATGACGGCTTACGTCGACTCGGTTGCCCACCTGACGATTTTTGTGCTCCTCCTGTATTAGGTGATGCTGCAGGTTTACGCTTACCCGGGCCATTACTTTTAGCCCTATCAGAGCCCGCCTTAGAATCACCACTGGCAACATGCTGCTTGTTTTTACCTTGTGGCTTATGCCCTCTTTTTGCCTCACCACTACGCTGGCCATCTTGGTGATCAGATTTGAATGTTTTAGGCTTTTTCGGTTTATTAGCCTTAGCTGGACGGGTATCCAGTCGAGACACTGGTAATGTATTCACAGGCTCAAAGCCAACAATATATTCACGGTCCAATTCACGCCCGATTAAATTTTCAATCGCACTCAACTCTTTAAACTCATCATGGCTCACTAGCGAAACCGCTTGCCCTGTGGCGCCCGCACGACCAGTACGACCAATACGGTGTACATAATCCTCTGCCACATTTGGTAAATCAAAGTTAACCACCTGAGGCAGCTGATTAATATCAATACCACGGGCGGCGATGTCTGTGGCCACAAGTACGCGAATCTCACCAGACTTGAATGTCTCCAATGCCCTAGTACGGGCGCCCTGGCTTTTATTACCATGAATAGCGGCCGCACTTATGTCTTCTGACTCTAGGAATTTTGTCAGCTTATTTGCACCATGCTTGGTACGAGAGAACACCAAAACCTGCTCCCACTTATTGATTTTAATCAAATAAGATAACAATTCAGATTTAGCTTTTTTATCAGCAGGGTAAATCCACTGTTTAACGCTTGTAGCCGTGCTGTTTGCAGGGCTCACTGAAATTTCAACCGGATTATTCACCATGGATTTGGCAAGGTCTTTAATCTGAGGTGAAAATGTTGCTGAGAACAGCAGGTTTTGCCTGTCTCTTGGTAGTAACGAGAGAATTTTTTTCAAGTCATGAATGAAGCCCATATCGAGCATGCGATCTGCTTCATCTAATACCAGCACTTCGACTTGGCTAAACTTAATGGCATTTTGATTAAATAGATCAAGCAATCGACCTGGTGTTGCCACTAGTACATCAACACCACCACGCAGACGCATCATCTGAGGATTCGCTTTTACACCGCCGTAAACAACTGTGCTATTAAGGGGTAAGTGCTGAGAATAGGTAGCAACATTATCGGCAACTTGCTGAGCAAGCTCACGTGTTGGGGTTAAGATTAGCGCTCGAATATGGTTACTTTTAGCACGAGAACCACCTAGAAGGCGCTGCAAAATAGGCAGCGTGAAACCCGCTGTTTTACCTGTGCCCGTTTGAGCGGCGGCCATTACATCCTTTCCGCTTAAAACAGCAGGTATTGCTTGGCTTTGAATTGGGCTAGCTTCGGTATAACCCTTCTCTTGTAGGGCTTGTAAAATTTTTGGCGATAAACCCAGGGAATCAAAGCTCATAACATCTCTCTTTGTCGGCTAAAAATCAGCCAGAATTTGCGGGCGTGAAGCTTATAGGATTCACCTGATACATTCTAGCCTTTTTACCCATCTGGGCACGACAAAAGGTATTTACTCAGCATAGCCTGTAACGACTGTAACGACATTGGCTTACTTAGATAATTATTCATTCCGGCTGCAAGGCATTTATCCTTATCCCCAGCCATAGCATTAGCCGTTAGCGCGATCACAGGGATCGATTTATACGCATCGCCTGCGTCACCGGCTCGAATCGCTTTTGTTGCTTCATAGCCATCCATTTCGGGCATTTGACAGTCCATTAAAATTAATTCAAATGAATGCTCAGCTTCTTTTAATATACGCAGGGCATCAAGACCGTTCTCAGCTAACGCCGGCGTAACTGATAATTGACTAAGCTGTTCTTTTGCAACTTCTTGGTTAATAAAATTATCTTCAACCAATAAGATTTTGCAGTTTGAAAAAGCACCGCCTAAGCCCATGTTTCTTTGCTTAACCACTTCAGGTGGCACAAATGAGACCCTTGATTGCCCATGTTCCTCTTTACAGACACCAATAGGCACTAATGGCGAGTCAAAATATACAGTGACGGCAAAACAACTTCCTTGCCCTTGAGTACTTGTTACATGAATATCGCCCTGCATTAGTTGACATAATTGTCTTGAGATTGCCAACCCCAAACCGGTACCGCCAAATTTTCGCGTTGTAGAGGCATCAGCCTGAGTGAAGGCCTCAAACAAAGAACCAACTTTTTCTTCAGGAATACCAATGCCTGTATCGCTAATTTTTATGGTACACCGCTCTTTTTGATCAGCATGTTCAAGCGCAACGTCAAACGTAATTTCGCCATAAGAGGTAAACTTAATCGCGTTACCCATTAAATTAGTTAAAATTTGCCGTAATCTATTTGAATCCCCTTTTACATTGCGCTGTGTTATTTGCGAGAATTCTTGCTTTAGCCGCAAACCTTTTTTTAATATTTGCGGGGCCATTGACTCACTGAATTCAGCTAAAAAACCCAATAAGTCAAACTCAACACTTTCAAGATCCAACTTACCAGCATCTACCTTAGTAAAATCAAGAATGTCATTAATAACGGATAATAATGATTCTGCGCTACGCTGAGCCAAACCAAGCTTGTAACGCTGGTCATCGGATAAAGATCCATCCAACACACTGCTGAGCATGCCTAAAACACCATTCATGGGTGTTCTAATTTCATGACTCATATTGGCGAGAAACTCACCCTTCGTCTTTACTGCCGCTTCTGCTTGCAACATGGCTTGCTCTAACGCATTACGGCTCTTTATTCGCTCATCAATATCCTGAAAAGAACCAAATAAGCGAACACAATCGCCATTTACCATGTCTGCTTGACCCATGGCGTTAACCCAAATTAAATTTCCTTTAGCCGTTGTTAATTCAACATCTAAATTCCAAGCACCGCCATTTGTCATGGAGCGATCGACTGCATCCATTATATTTTGACGCTGCCGGCCTTCTTTATAAAAATGAATTGCAGAGTCCAACTGAGGTATAAAGTCTCTTGGCACCTCATGAATTTTTTTTGTCATGTCAGACCAAAATAACTCTCCGGTTGCCACGATTAATTCCCAAGTACCAATTCGGGCCTTATCGCTCATTGTTTCAAGCAGCTGCTTTTGAATATTCAAAACCCGCTGCTCTTCAGCTCGTGCAAGCTCGTTACCAATCCACTGTGAGAACAAACGAATCAACTCAAAATCATGCTTAGTAAACGACGTATCATGGATATCAGGGCTAGAAAAATTTAGCGTGCCATAGCAATCGCCGTTAACTAAAATTGGAATCCCGATATAACTCTCTAACCCAAAGTTTTCATAGCATGGGTGTGAGCGAATCCTGCTTTTACCAGCGTGATCAAATGCGATGGGACCATCGGCTGCCATGGTATGGGTGCAATAAGTGACGCCCAAATCGAAGGTATCGCCAGGCTTTACAGCATCATCAGGTACGACCGCATACATCACTTCATAATTTTGGTCCACAATATGACTAATCAAAGCAAGTGGGAGAGAAAACACCTCGGTACCCAGCTTTAGTATTTTATAAATCTTGTCATCGCGGGATAAATTAAAATCCGCAGTGATCATATGAAGCTTTCTCAGCGTATCAATCGCCTTACTTTCTTCTGTTTGATCATCATAAAATGCATAAAACCCAATCACTTTACCGTCATGTTTACGTGGCACATACGTGGCCTTCACATGGGATCCATAATGGCTACCCACTCTGAATATAGTGGTTTCAAAATTAACAATTTCACCCGATAACGCCATCAACCACTTAGGCTCTAGGCATTTAGCCGTTTCTGGTGTCACCACATCCCGCACAGGGCGATTCAACACATTCTGCCTAGTTGTGTTATGCCAAGCACAGTATTGCTCGCTCACTTGCCTATAAATCATTTGGGCGTCGACATACACCCATTTTAAGTTCATGGCGTTTGCGGCTCGCCCTAATAGTGATTCTTTTGAAGACACAAACACCTGCTTCATTATCTTTTCATAAACACATTAATATTATAGAAGACCTGAATGCACCTATTGCTCCAATTCAAGCTAAAAGTAGACTTTAAAAGCCATAATTAGGCTTTTAAAAAACAATAAAACCAAGACAGCAAGCACATAAGAAGCCTGAAAAAGCCCTAGTAGTTCGTTATAATCAAGAAAATTCAGTAGTGAGTACCTTCTGTGACCCAATTTCGCCCTTGCATAGACTTACATGATGGCCAAGTAAAACAAATAGTAGGCGGCAGCCTGAATGATAAAGGGGCCACCACTAACTTTGTTAGCTCATATGACAGTGCTTATTACGCAAACCTTTACCGTGAGCATAACCTAACAGGTGGGCATGTTATTGCCCTAGGGGCTGGTAATGAGCAAGCGGCTGTCGCCGCTCTAAAAAGCTGGCCTAATGGCTTGCAGTTTGGCGGAGGCGTAAACAAAGAAAATGCTGCGCACTATCTAAATGCAGGCGCCAGCCATGTAATAGTGACCTCTGCTCTTTTTGACAATAATGAATTCAGCTTTAAGCGCCTAGAAGCGATCAAGCAAGAAACTGGCAAGAACAAACTGATTCTTGACCTAAGCTGCCGCCGCACGAAACAAGGCTGGCAGATTGCAACAAATCGCTGGCAAACCGTTACCTCAACCATCATCGATGCCGCAACATTAAAAGAATTAAGCGCGCACTGCGCTGAGTTTTTAATTCACGCTGCGGATGTCGAAGGGCTACAAGGAGGTATTGATAAAGATTTAGTTACCTTGCTTGGTAAACACTCATACAACCCCACCACTTACGCAGGCGGTGCCCGTAGCCTTGATGACTTGAAACTCGTAAACAAACTTTCGAACGGCAAGGTTGATCTCACCATTGGCAGCGCATTAGATATTTTTGGTGGCAATGGCGTATCGCTTAACCAATGCATAGAATGGAATCAACAGCATAATCATGGCTGATTTATTCACTCCCCTCCTTCAACCCTCAGGCAGTCAGCCTGAGGTACACAACTTAGGGGATGGCATATTTCACATCAAACAATTCGCACCCAGTGAATTATGTTTACATTTAATTTCACTTATTACAGAGCAAGCACCGTTACGCCAAATGATGACACCAATGGGCCATCTTACCCAAGTGAAGATGACCAATTGCGGACAATATGGCTGGATCTCAGATTCAAATGGCTACCGTTACAGTCCTATCGACCCTACAAGCCAAAAGTCATGGCCCGCCATGCCTGATGCACTTTTAAAAATTCATAAAGAAGCTTGTGAACTTGCCGGTTTAACCTCATTCAAACCCGACGCTTGTTTAATTAACCACTATGATATTGGACTCGCTATGGGCCGCCATCAAGACAAAGACGAATTGGACTTATCATGGCCAATTGTCTCTATTTCCATCGGCTTACCTGCCGTGTTCCAAGTTTTTTCAATGCAACGAAATAGCCCAGCTAAAAATATTCTATTAGAGGATGGCGATGTTATTATTTTATCAGGCCAATCGCGTTCATTTTATCACGGTGTAAAACCCATCAAAGCCGACATATTACAACCCAACCTTTCACAGCGCTTTAATCTCACCCTGCGTAAAAGCCATTAATCAGCTTATCCATATTAATACAATGCCTAAACACCTTATTCATTACCTAGCCAACGTAAAAAATTAAGCCCTGAGCATACCAAAGCGCACAACAAACTTACGCACATTACATTTAGCAGTAATAACCGTCTCAACCCTCTACGAACAACCTTCTGTATCTCATCAAGCGCCTCATAGTTCTTAGACTCGCATATAACTAACTGATATAGACAACCTCCCTCAGTTTTTATCTTTTTAAAGTTTTGTAAGTAACTGATTTACAAAGTATTACAAATATTTACATGAAAACGAAATTAACAGAATTTTTTATATAGCTTAGTGTTATTTCAAACAAACCCAGATCACAAATATGCTGAGAATTAATTGAGAGGCCTGCATGAAATTATTAAGTACGCTCTGCATACTGCTTATACTGACCGCCTGTAGCGACGGTTCGAGCACAAGTGAGTTACTTGAGAATGCAAAAGACATTTTAGATCAGCACGCCTGCTTAGAAGGCACGTGGCAAGCAGATACTCAGTTCATCAATATAGATGGTCAAACCTATTCCATCGCACCAAGCCAAACATTTATTATTATTACCGAACCTAAAGATATTAGTGAATTCGTCAATCTAGGCGAAGATTCAATTAATTATGCAGGTTTAAAACTAAGAACATGGATCAGTGAGAATAACCAAACCACTGATGCAGTCACGGAGTCTTGGGTAGCTACGTTAACCAGTGAAAACAAAGCAACATCGGGTTCATTAAAATTAATTGATAGCTGCATAACTGAGTATGAGGGCAAGGTTAATGAATCATCTACTCCGCAATGCACAGACGAAACCCTCACCACGACCACTCATGATTTAATACTCGACTGCACTGATAATGCAAATAGCCTTAAGATTTCGAACACTAGCATGGCAATTTCATTTCAACGAATTCATGATAATTCGAGTATTGCTAACTTTAATACAGATACCTCTTCGCCTATTAATTTGGATGCAACATTAGACAGTAAAGAAGAGATTCTAAATACAGATGAAATATTAGCCATTATAAAACAGGCATTCCCAGGGTTAAGTGAGTTAGAAATACAACAAAAGCTCGGTCAAGCTTTAGCTTCAAACTTCATATCACAAGGGGATGAACCAGCACTGCCTTTAGCCGCGCCTAATGACTCAGACCAAGATAACGACGGTATAAATGATGATATGGATGCCTTTCCTAATAACCCGTTAGAGTGGAGTGATTTAGACAGCGATGGCATCGGTGATAATAGTGATGATGATATAGACGGCGACACATACTCAAATAACAACGATGCATTTCCTAGAGATATAACTGAGTGGGCTGATCTAGATAACGATGGCATCGGCAATAATAGCGACAATGATATAGACGGCGACACACACTCAAATAACAATGATGCATTCCCTAACGATGCAACAGAATGGGCTGACTTAGATAACGACGGCATCGGCAATAATAGCGATAACGATATAGACGGCGACACACACTTAAATAACAACGATGTATTTCCTAACGATGTAACAGAATGGGCTGATCTAGATAACGATGGAATCGGCAATAATAGCGATGATGATATAGATGGTGATACCTATTTAAATGATAATGACCTGTTCCCGATCGATGCCACAGAGTGGGCTGACTTAGATAACGACGGGGTCGGCAATAACAGTGATGGCGATATTGATGGTGACGGTTATTTAAATGAAGATGATATTGCGCCACTGGATCCTACACTACCTGAATCTAGCATATTAATGTTTGTACAAGATTTCGATTCATTTGAAAATGGTAGCAGTTGGTATTTAACTGATTTCAACTTACCTGATAGCCCTAATAAATCTGACTATATACATGATGGCGAAATTTTATTCGATCTACAATGGACGAATCGAACTCGTAAACTGCTTGCTGATGCACTTGGATATGAGCGCAGCGAGATGACAAAAGCATTAGCCAACCTATTATGCCCTCCTAAAATAGAAGTGGGTCGCGCAAGCACTTACCAAGCAGGTACATCTGATAATATGATTGCTGAATTAGACAGCGATCTATATCACTGCAATATCAATGGTAATGAACCGGCTTCCGTTAAGCTGCGCTCTTTCATCCCGACACAGGTTGGCTATCGTTATCGCTTAAGTGCTGCTTATAGTATGCGCACTTACAATAACCAACCGGCTAATGCATATCGTCATTTTGTCATGGGCTTTGCAGGCACGGTGGAGCACTTCCCACCCGCCTTTAATGATTTTGAAAACGTAAACATAGAAATTACAGCCACTAACAAATTCAGCAGAATGATATTATTAGATAATGGGCTGCCTGATAGCTACGGCATATTAATCGACAACATTCAAATCGAAAACTTAGGCAAAGTGGCTCACTATAATGTTTGCTCTACAATATTCGCACAAAATTCAAAGGGCTTTAAAAAATGCATTAAGCAAGAAGTAGATACCAACCAAATTTGTGAAATTGAAGCTATGAGCATAAATTATCAGCCAAACAATGTAGCCCTTTCTCGAATGCACACTGAAAATTTATTTTTACAAGAGCCCGCGACTACAAGCCATATTAATTTTGTAAGCCTAGGTAAAAACGGAAAATTAACCACACGCTGCTTAATTGATGGCTATCCTGCTTTATTCCCTATCTACAACAAACGATTATCGCTAAATGAAATCTCATGGGGCAACGTCACAGCTGAGACTTACCCAGAGCAAGGACGCATTTCTGTCAAATTAAGTAATTGCTTAGAAGACGAACTCAACGGGCGCATCCAGCTTGGTACAATTAATACCAGCGAATACTTTACTTATGATTTTACGCACAATGACACAGGCCTATCTTACGAAGGCTGCCAGCTAAAACAATTAATCATCAAGGATAAAACCCCTAGCAGCAGCCCTTCTAGCGACGGTATTGATTTAAACTCACTTAATTTTAGTGATATTGAATAACCGCATAAGACACATAATTATTGTTAGAAAGTAAAAAACAACCCAAGTACGCATCCTAGAGCAGCCGTCCACACCAGTGTTCTCAGTACACCTTTGTTCGCCATATATAAAAAACCATAAACAATCCTTAATATGATATACGCTATCGCTAGGCTATTAATCATATTTTGAACACCCTGCATTTGCTGAGCAATAATCACCGCAGCCATAAAACCAGGAGTCGATTCATGAGTATTTAATTGCGCCCAATTTGCTCGCTTACGATAACCGTCGAGCGAATCCAAATACTCTCTAGGCGCCAAATTAGCACGAGGACCAAACCTGCCAGTGAATTTAGCTAAAGACGTAAACAGCAGTGGTAATACAATGGCGGTAAACACGCACCAATAAGCAATCGTCATTTGTATTCCTTTTTATTTTATTATTAAAAATGATCAATCAAACTATCAAATATCACTTCATCAGCCAAGTAATCATTTTTTCCTCAAAAATTAACGACTCATAGAATAAAAACTCTGACTTATTCTATGATATATAAAACGCTTGAAGTTACGTCATTCACAAAACATGGCACATGATTTTTTGAAATCAAAAATAGAAATGAATATTAGTTATTCCAATAAAGCAGAAAATGAATAGGTTGAATTTTGATGAATCAGAAAAGTTAAGATTATAAGGGCTGGTCAACGCTTTGATTATTACACATATAATTAAAATACTGGCCCAATTTAGCCAGTATTTTATTGCAAGTAACCAAGGCGGTTATATCTGTAGATTAAAGTTTATTTTTCATACTGCGAAAGGCTTTGATCAAACCCGCTGTTGAAGCATCAAATTTATCCTCAACTCCCTCTTCCGCTTCATTCAATAATGCTGAGTGCACTTGGTCGCCCAACTGCTTCCCTAATTCAACACCCCACTGATCGAAGCTATTTACACCCCAGATTTGACCCTGAACAAACACCTTATGCTCATAAAGTGCAATTAATGCACCTACTACTTTTGGGGTCGCTTTATCAAAATAAATGGTATTACTTGGTCGATTCCCTGGGATTTCTTTTTGGGCAGCCAACACATCGAGCTCGGCCCCGCTATAGCCTGCACTTAATAGTTCACTTTGTGCTTCTTCTAACGACTTCCCCTGCATCAAAGCTTGGCTTTGACTTAAGCAATTACTAACAAGTAATTCATGGAAATGCTCCACAGGATTATGAGTCATCAAGGGTAAAATAAAATCGCATGGCGCAAACTGTGTTCCCTGATGTAATAACTGGTGGTACGCATGCTGACCATTACTGCCAACGCCACCCCAGATAATCGGGCCAGCTTGATAATCAAGTTTAACACCATTGACGTTAACCGATTTACCGTTACTCTCCATATCCAATTGCTGAATATGCGCAGGCAAGCCACGTAAATAATGATCATAAGGTAAAATCGCGTGACTCTGCGCATCAAAAAAGTTCACATACCAAACACCTAATAACCCCATAATTACAGGCATATTCTCTTCAAAAGGCGCTGTCTTAAAATGACAATCCATTTCGTACGCTCCTTGTAGAAGCTGACGAAAATTCTCATGTCCAATTGTTAACATCAAAGGCAGGCCAATCGCACTCCAAAGTGAATAACGACCACCAACCCAATCCCACATTGGAAAGATATTATCTTCACTTATTCCAAATTCTTTGGCTTTTTTGACATTGGCGGTAACCGCAGTAAAGTGACGCGGTAAATCACTGTCCTTACCGCCATTATCTAAAAACCATTGACGACACTCTGTTGCGTTTTTTAGGGTCTCTTGGGTACCAAAGCTCTTACTTTGTACAATAAATAGAGTGGTTTCAGGATTTAAATCTTGAAGAACTTCCGTTAGGTTTGACCCATCAATATTGGCCAAATAATGACAATTAATTTTTTTACCCCAATAAGGTTTTAACGCTTGAGAGGCAAGCTTAGGGCCTAAAAACGAGCCGCCGATTCCGATTGATACCACATCGGTAAATGGCTTATTACTAAACCCCCGCCAATGCTGGTTTCGAATACGCCAGCAGAACTCTTTCATACGTGTAAGCGTTGCTCTTACCTCAGGCATCACATCTATACCATCGACAAATACAGGTTCGTCTGAAAAATTTCTCAACGCAGTATGAAGAGCAGGCCGCTGTTCGCTTCGATTAACTAATTGACCTTCAAACATTGCGGTAATCGCTGACGGCAATTCACGAGCATGAGCAAGACGTAATAAAAGGGGGATTGTTTTGTCGGTTATGCGATTTTTTGAGTAATCAAGGTTCAGATCAGCGGCAAATAGAGTGAAATCATGGAATCGATCAGGGTTATCAATAAATTGTTCACGCATCTTCAGCGGCAATATATCTGTAAAATGCGTCTTTAAAGCTAAATATTCAGGTAAAGATGTCAAAAGGCTAAACGCCGGATTATCCATATATCCACTCAATTTTATAAGTGTTAAGACACCCTATTATAATTATTCAGGGTGATTAACTTGTTCTCTTAATTCTTTACCAGGCTTGAAATGTGGAACGTACTTACCTTTTAAATGCACGGATTCACCCGTTTTAGGATTACGACCCACCCTAGGATTACGAAAATGTAATGAAAAACTTCCAAAGCCTCGAATCTCGATTCTATCGCCCTGACTCAATGCTTGTGACATTGTGTCCAGGATGGTTTTAACAGCCAGCTCGATATCTTTATTCGATAACTCTGGATGTTTATCTGTAATACGCTCTATTAGCTCAGATTTTGTCATAGAAGGGCCACTCCCTTATAAATTACATAAATCAGGCTGCCAAGTTGTACATCTTAAAACCAGCTTATTTAGCCACTTTTCAAACTTTGCCTTATTTTTATACAGGATACAAGCTAAGTGGCTGAATTTATTGATGAATTCGCATTTTAACTTTATAAAGCTAAATACTTTTAACCACTTCGATTATTTCAGTTGTAGAGATAGAAGGGGTTCTTGCCAAATACTTAACATCACAGAAACGCTTCATATCATCAAATTTTCCAACCCAATCATCACCCATAACCAAGAGATCCGCATTGAATTGCTGAATATACTCACCCTTTAGCTCTAATGACTCTTCAACAAAAACCTCATCAACAAATTTTAACGATTGCAAAATTTTGATGCGATCTTGTTGACTATAAATAGGATATCGCTTCTTTTTTTTAAAATTTAATTCATCAGAAGACACGCCTACAACTAAGTAATCGCCTTCTAATTTTGCTCGCTCTAAAATATTTACATGACCGACATGAAATACATCAAAGGTGCCAAAAGTAATAATTCGTTTGGTCATAAATCACTTATATTTAAGCAAGTACTCAACAATACGCTTACTTGCATCTCCATCCACAACGCCAACTAATGACAATGTATGCTTAGATCTCTGGGCAGAATATTGCTCTGGATAGTCTATTTGAGACTCTACAACTTTTTTTAACTCACGGTAAGACTTAGCATGAACAGCAATATCAGCGTATTTATAAAGATCTTGATCCATTCTCTTTTTAAAACGAAACTTCAAAATACCACGATAGCCCCAACGCAATTTTAAAAAATCACACCATACAACCGGCTTATCTAACGCCGCAAACTCAAATAAAGTAGAGGATGCATCGCTAATTAACACATCAGAAACAGCCATAAATGGAAGTATATTTGACTCTTCTTTAGGCGCTAAATACACATTATCGTAACAAGACCAGTGCTCTAATAAAGACTTTTGCTTCTTATATTTTAAAATTGAAAGTGAGAAATAGTGAGGCTTTAAAATGATATTATAATCTTCAAAATCCTCAGGAAAAGAACGACTAAAGCATTCAATACTACTAGGATAAAAGGTTGGCGCGTAGAGAATCGTCTTTTTAGCGTCGTCTAACCCATAATCAGAAGGCTTTAGTTTAGATAACTCACCATTAACGGCAGGGTCTAATTTTGCGTACCCTGTATCAATAAAGACTTGTTCAGGGTACATATTTTTCAAACGTTCAGTTCTATAAGGGCCTTCAACAAAGCGAACATCAGTATGTGTGTCAGATACTGTATAATAACAAGCCTTCGGCCCAACTCCATGACTAATTAGGGCTGTTTTTGTCTGATCTGAAAGCAGGTTGATATCATCGAAACTATTTCCAAGTATCAGCCAGTTAGGCTTCTGCTTCATATAAAGAGTCACTGCATCACTATAATTATTAACCCGAACTACCGAATCATTTGACACCCCAGCATCAGCCAGTATAGAAGGCATGGCCTCAGAAACACTTGAATGCAATACAAATACACAGCTAATACCATGCTTACCCAATTCTTTATTAATAGGCATATACTGGGGCAGATAGTACAATTCTTGTACATCAAAATAAACTTTCAATTTTACACCCTAACTTCCTATCGAAATTGTTACTATAATAGCTGAGTTTCAACTTAAACATGATATAAATGAAAGAAACGTATTAAAATAAATACTCTTAAATGGTAATTACATGCTTCTAGAAAAACTTCTTTTCAAACTTAAAAAAAGACAAAAACACCAAGCAATTACCAAAATTACCGATACCTACATGTCCTTAAGTACACCAACAATCAATACAATTGATCTATTAACTAAATACGCACACCCTAACAAGCTTTACCAATGGCTAGGAAAACACAAAGATAACCTCTCTAACAGCAATTACTCTAAATTTCTTGCTATCATAACGGCATCCGATCAGGAAAAACTAACAACCCCCAAGAAACAGCTAAAAATAGCAGTATGCATTAGTGGTGAACCCAGAACCTTTGAACACTGCATAAGTTCATTTCATCGATTTTTTCATGGACATAAAATAGACATTTTTATAGCCAATAAATCACATGCAACCTCAAGTATTATCAGAGAAAACTATTCACCTAAATATTTACTAGAATATTCAGATAATGACTTCAACGAGCTTGAAATAAAAGGCATCAAATCCTTTGGGTTCCTACATTTAAAGCATAATGTAACAATACCCGTCGCTAATACAAATATATATCCAATGTGGTTTGGCATTCAAAAAAGCTTTCATGCATTAAAAGAGAACACGCTAAATATCAAAAAATATGATGCTATCTGCAGATGCCGATTTGATACATTTTTCAGGAAGCAACTTGAGCTAGAATCCTTTTCGAAATCCACTGTATTTATTGACCCAAACTACAATGAACACGGAGGCTACTCCGATCAATTTGCTATAGGTAATCCTGAATCAATGGAGCAGTACTTCAACCTTTATGACTGGTTCCCTAAATCTTTTAGCTACGACTTCGGAAAAAAAGGATTTCTTCCAGAAAGAATACTGAAAGAATATCTAGAAAACGTATGCAAATTAAAAGTCATTAATCATGATTTCGAAACACGCTTACTTAGACATGAATTTACGTCACTTAAAAGCCATGAAATCCCAATAAAAAGTAATTTGACTAATCTAGCTAGAAACAAAAATATACAGGAATACATAAAATTAAAATTCCCCGAGCTATATTCAAAACAATAGCTTAGGGTTATTTAATATCGCCTCATATTCAGATGGAATACCACTGAATATGACATCATCTAAACCTATTTGATGGAAAGTAATATTCATACTGGCTTCTATCAATAAATTGTACATTGGTGCAACGTAATATTCGCCACCTTGCAAAGAACTTGTTTCAATCTCAGAGAACTTTTCAAAAAACTCATTAAATAAATCGACTCGCTTAAAAAAATAAAGCCCTGTAGAGCAAAGAGTTGAAATTCTTACTTTTTCAGTTGTCCTAGCCACTTTATTTGTCCCTAGAATAGGTTCAACAAATGACCAACCCTCACCTTCACCTTCAAATACCTCTAGATAACCCATAACATCATCATCCATTTCAGGTATACGATAACCATGCCTTATCGTATCAATATTAAAAATAATCAGGTTATCATCAAGTTTTTTACTTCCCTTAATGCCAAGATAAACAGTTTCTGCCTGTCCTCTTGTCAATGCGCTTAATACTTCAACCCTATACTTCTGCACACCTAGTACTTTGCAACGAGTCTCTACAAAATTTTTCTCATCGCATGACCGCACAATAAAAATAAAACACTCAGTATGAAAGTAATACTCAAAACTAGAAATACAATAATCAAACAAAGGCTTGTGATTAATTTCAAGCTGATATTTAGGCTTACTATATCCAGCCTTTAAAAAGCGAGAGCTTTGCCCTGCCATAGGTATAACGATCATTATTTTAAATCTTCGTATTGAATGTATAAACGGTATGCATTAAGCAACAAAGCCAGCTGCCTAGAGGAGCTATCTGAATGCAAAGGAACCATAGATAAGAACAAAAGTATTGTGTGAATATATGCTTCTTTTGTCGAAATTAACAAACTAAAACTGGACTCTAAAAATAAGTCCTTAATCGAAACCTGCCGCTCATCAACATAAACTAAGAAATCGAATTCATTATTCCCATGATTGGTAATTGCATAACGACCAGCAACAATTAAATCATAATATCCAACAATTGAGTGAAAAAATTTCGCACAATCATAGCGTAGATCTCCATACACAGTCGAAGTTTCACCATCAAGCGTTCCTCTAGGATCAATTAATTTTATTGAACCCACACGGAAATCATACATTATATTACTAAAACAAAAATCACCATGCATCAGGCACTGAAAGCTATCTTTAATTATCACATTAGAAATTAACATTTCAGCTAGACCTGAAACTGACGGCAAGCTTTTACCATTAACAACAACAGGTAAATTTATATCAAGTGCCTCATCTAAAGCAATCAATTCAATTCTAGATAGAGCTTTATCGACAAGTAAAAGCTTAATGCTAGCATTTATATCTTCTGTAGGCTTGAAACTAGACGCTTCTTGCAAAAATTCATAGCTAGATAAAAAAATTTTTGTCCAAACTTTATCAGGAAGCCTTCCATGAACGAACAACTCACTAAGAGTAGATAGATACATATACTCAGTTTCATAAGAGACCCCTGTGTCTTTTTTATTCTTACCAAGATAAACAGGCGTATACAACCTTAATTGGCTAGGTATATTTTCAAACCAGCTCGCCTCAGCAGCTAACTTAGAATCAACCTCGCTCTTCTTTAAAACGCGCCTATTTTGAATTCTTAAAGTGTTAAAGCTTCGCTCAGTAGTACGTTTAGCTTTTGAATGAAAATAAGTGTGCAAATGTCCAAAATCCAACCAATCAGAAAATTCAATCGCATTCATCCTATTATTCTTTGCATATTGAGTCAAAGCACTAAAGAAAGAACCGTTTGAATTACTTAACGCTTCAAAAAAATCAGTCACACTTGATAGCTTAAACCAACCGCTGAGGACTCCAGACGAAAGATCTACACTTTCAACTCCATCAGTAAATTTCAGTTCATTACCAATGCCAATAGCAACTCCCCAAGGATAGTATTCTTCCTGATATCCAATTGAATAGACATCATCTTGACTTGAAATTTCAGGGAATAACGTATCCCCAAATAATATACATAAACAAGCTTGCTTCTTGCTGCCCAGAACCTGAGACAAAACCTGCACTAAGGACTCTCCAAGTGCCAAATCTGAATCAACTTGTATGACGGTAACACCAGCTCTGCTAAGCCAATATTGATCATAAACTGGAACTTCAAAATCACATGGCAAAGTTAAAACTATTTCCTCTTGGAGACCCTTTAATAATGAAACTTGATGTTCATACAGCCTACGATTCCCAACAGGGAGAAAAGCAGGAGGAATCCGCCCCAATTCTGCAGCCATCTCATCTTTAATATAATTTCCAGAAGCAATAATAATCACTTTTGAGTCTCATTATTAAGCAACCTTTGAATCTCCTCATAAGAATACTTAGCAAACTCAGATGGCCGTATTGATTTATCATCAACGTAAAATCCTTCCGTACCACACCAGGGCTTTCCCGTGTATATTTCATCGTATGGAATATTATTATCTTCTAACCATTTCAATATTACAGGTAAAGTATTAGCATTAATCTTTCCAACATTACCATCATATGTGCGCATATTTCGACTAGTATTAATCACAATTTCAAAGCCTAAATCCTTATATTCATGCAGTTTTTCAACTACGTCATTATTAACACCCACAGCGGTATAATCTCCATCAAATCCAGATGTAATTGTGTCATCTAAATCCATCACTAAACGCTTCAAATTAAATTTCCAAATTAATTTTTTTATCAAATTCACAAAGATGACTTTGCTCTATTTTATTCTGCATCCCCTGCCATGCACCGGGCAACAGGTATTCCTTAATGAGATAGGTAAAAAATGCAAGCCTCAACTCAGCTAAAGGCTCAACGACATCGACCTCACTTAAATAGCTAATAAACTCCTCTTTTGATGTGCACACATCGGTTAATCCAGCTACAGAATAGCAAGCACTTCCCAATACAATTACCCTCTTAGAAAGTAATACAGCCTCAATACCCACACTAGAATTTAATGTAATTACAGCCTGAGCATTTTCAATCAATTCTTCAGTATTATTATTTACAAATATAATTTTTGGGTTTTTACAATGTAGTTCTGGATACGTCCTTACATCAGACGGATGCTCCTTAACCAAGAAAACAGGGGAACCCTCCCCCATCACGTCAATAGCACGTTCTAGTAAACGATAAAAAGCTTCCATTGAATTCACTCTCGGTGAATTAATAATAACCTGACTATCGAAATTCACTTGAAACGGTACAAAAAAATAGTCTTTTGATAAGTCAAATTCCTTAAAAACTAAAGACTCCCTTTTTTTGTGTGGTTTTCTTGCAACGAGTGTTTTATCGATATCAACTAAATCAGTGCCACTCAAACTACGGTAATAATCTAAATAAAAATTAGGATCGCTAGGCAGAGATGAATGTGAATTGACACCGGAGAAATCCATTGTCGTTGTATTTGGCAGCAATCCATTTTCAAAATAGGCTATTTTAATACCGAAACCTTTTGCTGCTGCTTTTATTGCCATTTCAGGCAAACGATGCCCATTCCAAATACAAATTATTTTCGGCTTCTTTTTCCCAAAATAATAACGAAATTTTAAATAGATAATTGAAAAATAAAAAATTGAAAAGAACCTATATGCACTAAAAAAAAGTTTGCTTGGTAAATGGCTACCGTATTTTCTGTATTTACGCTCTAAATGAAATGCAATACCTTCATCAATTATTGATCGCGTCAATCCGGTATTAAATAACTTAAAGCCATAGCCTGGGAAATGTGTAGCAACTAAAGCAGTAAAACCTGTATTTTCAGCCAAAGACTGATAATAGCGATATTGCGAACCTCTTGATGAGATAAATAGCACATCTAAACTCAATGTTTACCTCCTCTACTAGTAGGGATAAATAAGTATTAATCATACCTTATTTCATTTATAAGCCATAAAAAAACCCAGCTTAAGCTGGGTTTTTTTACAACTAAATAGCTAATGAGTTAACTATTAATCGTTTTGAGACTTAAGCTGTTCTTTGATCAAATCACCAATGGTGGTTGGACCCGCTGCTTCAGGCGCTGCTTTTTGGCCGTGAGCTTTAACTACTTCTTTCTCTTCTACTTCGTCTTTGCTCTTAACTGAAACTGCGATAGTACGGTTCTTACGATCAACCATAATGATCTTAGCTTCAACTTCATCGCCTTCTTTCAACACATTACGTGCATCTTCTACACGGTCTTTGCTAATTTCAGATGCTTTAAGAGTCGCTTCAACACCTTCCATAATTTCTACAATAGCTGCTTTCGCATCTACAGATAGAACCTTACCTTTGATGATGGTGCCTTTATCGTTTTCTGCTACGTATTCAGCGAATGGGTCACGCTCTAGCTGTTTAACGCCTAGAGAGATACGCTCACGCTCAGGATCGATAGAAAGAATAATCGTTTCTAGCTCATCGCCTTTCTTGTAGTTACGAACGGCTTCTTCGCCAGTTTCGTGCCAAGAGATATCAGATAAGTGAACTAGACCGTCGATACCGCCATCAAGACCGATGAAGATACCAAAATCAGTGATCGATTTGATCTTACCGCTGATTTTATCGCCTTTGTTGCATTTGCTAGAGAACTCTTCCCAAGGGTTAACTTGACACTGCTTAACACCTAGAGAGATACGACGACGCTCTTCGTCGATATCAAGAACCATAACTTCAACTTCATCACCAACTTGTACAACTTTAGATGGGTGAATGTTTTTGTTAGTCCAATCCATTTCAGATACGTGAACAAGACCTTCGACGCCTTCTTCAAGCTCTGCGAAACAACCGTAGTCAGTAAGGTTTGTAACCTTAGCTGTAACTTTGGTGTTTTCTGGGTAACGAGCTTTGATTGCAACCCAAGGATCTTCGCCAAGTTGCTTAAGACCTAGAGATACGCGATTACGCTCACGGTCAAATTTAAGAACTTTAACTAGCGTCTCATCACCAACGTTAACGATTTCACTTGGGTGTTTGATACGCTTCCAAGCCATATCGGTGATGTGTAGAAGTCCGTCAACACCACCTAGATCTACGAACGCGCCGTAGTCAGTTAGGTTCTTAACGATACCCGTCACTTCTTGACCTTCTTGAAGGTTAGCTAGCAACTCATCACGCTCTTGGCTGTTTGCAGTTTCAAGAACAGCACGACGAGAAACAACAACATTGTTGCGTTTCTGATCTAGCTTGATAACTTTAAATTCTAATTCTTTACCTTCAAGATGCGCAGTATCACGTACTGGACGAACATCTACCAAAGAACCTGGTAGGAACGCACGGATAGTCGCTACATCTACAGTGAAGCCGCCTTTAACCTTACCGTTGATTACACCGGTAACAACATCTTGCGCTTCAAATGCTTTCTCAAGTTCAATCCAAGATTCAGCACGTTTTGCTTTTTCACGAGAAAGTTTCGTTTCACCAAAGCCATCTTCAACCGCTTCAAGTGCAACAGGAACTTCATCACCAATTTTAACTTCTAGCTCGCCTTTGTCGTCAAGGAACTGTGAGCGTGGAATTACCGCTTCAGATTTCAGTCCAGCGTTAACGATTACCCAGTCAGAGTCGATATCAACAACAGTACCAGTAACGATACTGCCAGCTTGCATATTAAGCTCTACAAGGGATTCTTCAAAAAGATCAGCAAAAGATTCAGTCATTAATTTACCTAAAAGGTTCTCAACCACTACGCCAGTTAGTGGGTCTGTTTTAAATAGCACCTGACACACCGTTTCTGGCAAGGTGTGTCAAATGCAAATAGATATGGGCGCGAATTGTACAGCAGAAAGTAAGGAAAACCAAGTAATTAGCCATCCAAGGCAAATCACTCAATCATACCCAGTAGCTGCTCGCTAAACTTATGTTAAATCAAAGGAGACTATTGCGCTTCAGTTCAGTCATCACAATGTCCAACACCTGATCGATACTCATATTAGTGCACTCAACTACAAGTGCATCTTGGGCAGGTTTAAGAGGAGCGATATCACGATTCATGTCTCTCTCATCGCGCTCTTGTATTTCAGCTAATATCTTAACCACATCAGCATCAAACCCTTTTTCCTGTAATTGCAAAAAGCGACGCTTCGCGCGCTCTTCTGGAGAGGCTGTTAAGTAGATTTTTACTGGCGCATTAGGGAACACGACGGTTCCCATATCCCTACCATCGGCTACAACACCAGGTGACTGTGCAAAATCACGCTGGCGCTCAAGCAGCGCCTGACGCACCTGGGGCAATGCCGCCACTTTACTGGCCATTGAGCCTACTTCTTCTGTTCGAATATCTTGACTTACATCCTCTCCCTCTAAAATAGTTTTAACCAAACCATCTTCTTGAGGGATAAACTGCACATCCAAGTGCTTAGCCAAAACCGCTACCGATGCTTCATTTTCAAGCTCAACACCATGCTTTTGAGTCGCAACCGCAGTCAACCGATATAACGCGCCACTGTCTAAAAGGTGCCAACCTAACTTTTTGGCAACCATATAACAAATTGTACCTTTACCGGCCCCACCAGGGCCATCCACTGTCAATACAGGTACCGACTTAACCTGACTCATGCTGCATCCTTATAGTCATCACACTGACCTGTTATTCTTTTTACACCCATAAACCAATATAAATCAGGGTGAGCGATATTTTATGACTCAACAACCACATTCATACCACTGTTACATGCCAATTCAATAAACCCTGGAAATGACGTTGCCACGTTAGCACAATCAAGCACTTTTATTTGCTTAGAAGCCCTCAAAGATGCAATTGCGAAAGACATTGCGATGCGGTGATCATGATGAGTGACGATTTCACCACCACCAAACGCCCCACTGTCGCCAAAGCCGTTAATAATAGCACCATCCTCCGTGCCTTTAATATCAACACCCAAAACCTGCAAGCCATCAACCATGGCCTGTATACGATCACTCTCCTTAACACGCAATTCTTCAGCGCCAGTTAAAACGGTTTGACCTTGAGCACATGAAGCTGCAATGAAAATAGCAGGAAACTCATCTATCGCTAGCGGCACCTGATCTTCGGGAATATTAATACCCTTAAGCTGCGCATGACGAATGCGAATATCGGCAACCGGCTCCCCACCTACTTCGCGTTGATTCAACAGCTCTAAATTTGCACCCATTAGCTTTAAAATATTAATAATGCCTATACGAGTTGGATTAATCCCCACATGCTCTAGGGTAATATCACTACCCGGTGCAATACTCGCTGCTACCATAAAAAAAGTCGCAGAGGAGATGTCAGCAGGAACATCAATATTAGTAGCCGTAAGCTCACCACCAGATTCAACCGTCACAGTATCACCATTAACTTCAACGTTATAACCAAACCCTTTTAACATACGCTCCGTATGATCCCGTGTTGGAGCAGGCTCAGTAACCACTGTTTTTCCATCTGCATATAAACCGGCCAATAGTAGGCATGACTTAACCTGAGCACTTGCCATTGGCAGCGTATAAGTAATTCCGGTAAGAGGTTTTGCACCCCTTATCAACATAGGCGGACGACCCTCAGCCGCCGTCTCAATTTGCGCCCCCATTTCTCGCAATGGGTTAGCCACACGATTCATCGGACGACCTGATAACGACTCATCACCTGTCATTTCCACATCAAATGTTTGACCAGCCATCAATCCAGCCAACAAACGCATAGACGTGCCTGAATTCCCTAAGTATAAAGTATTAGGTGGCGCCTGCAGGCCATGTAAGCCTACACCGTGAATTGTCACACGACCTCGATGAGGGCCTTCTATTACAACCCCCATATCACGAAAAGCTTGTAACGTAGCGAGGCTATCTTCCCCCTCTAAAAACCCAGAAACCTCAGTGGTCCCATTGGCAAGAGAGCCAAGCATAATCGAGCGATGGCTAATGGATTTATCACCAGGCACTCGAAAAGTTCCAGTCAGGCTGCCACCTGGGCTTGCTATATAATTAATTTGTTGGGTTTTCATAGGTTCCACATAGGCTCTGCGGGCCAAAATTTTAGAGAAATGATCACGTGCCCAACCTTGGCCCGGGTAAAAACACCCATCATGGTTGTACTGTCTGATTCAGCCACTGCTTGTCTTAGATTTCCCAAATCATGGGTAAAGAGATCTAAAGCGTCAAGCACAGCCTGTTTATTTGCAGTAAAGATGTCGTGCCACATTTTGGGACTGCTCGCCGCGATTCGAGTAAAGTCTCTAAATCCACCTGCGGCATAATTAAATATTTCTTTATTTTCATGATTATGCGCTAACGTATCAACCAATGAATACGCCAGCAAGTGCGGCAAGTGACTGGTTGCCGCTAACACTTCGTCATGGTGCTCAACATCCATCAATTCAACTTTAGCACCAGCAATCTCCCACAAGTCAGCAATGACCCTAACCGCCTCTGAATTGGTACTTGGCAGTGGTGTTAAAATAACTTTATGGTTTTTAAAAAGCAGACTATCAGCAGCCTGAATGCCACTTTTCTCGCTTCCAGCAATAGGATGACCAAGAACAAAATTAGGGAGATCAAAACCAAAAACATCACGAATATCTTCAGCTACACAACCTTTCACACTCCCCACATCAGTAAGCAGTGCACTTTTTGATAGCCCTGACTTAATCTCGACCAATATATCGCGAACAGCCAAAATAGGAACTGACAAAATAATAAGATCAGCACCCACTACCGCTTCTTTTGCGCTTAAGCTAAAACGGTCAATTATACCAAGTGCCCGAGCTTGTTCCATTGAGTCAATATTACGATCAAAGCCAACAACGTCTAACCCAGCACAATGCACTCGCAGTGATTTAATCCAAGAGCCTCCGATGAGACCCAGACCAATAATAGCAACCGTCGAAATAGAATGCGCCATTACCCTGCCAACAAGCCTTTTAACTCCAACAAAAATCGTTGATTTTCTTGTTGCGTACCAATTGAAACACGCAAGTAATCTGGCATTTCATAATTAGCCACAGGGCGAATAATCACACCTTTTTCCAATAACCCTTGGAAAATACTCATGGCTCGGCCAGGAATTTCGAAACAAATAAAATTACCGACTGAAGGTATCCAATTTACATTTAACTGATCAAAACCCGCCTCCAGTTGCGACATGCCTTGATCATTTAATTCTTTACTTTGACGCACATAACTCTCATCTTTTATACAAGCCACGGCTGCGGCCAATGCAAGTGAATCAACATTGAACGGTGGGCGTACGCGATTCATCAAATCCGCAAGTTCTTCACTACTTACACCAAAACCAACTCGTAATGCAGCTAAACCATAAGCTTTTGAAAATGTACGAGTAACAACTAAATTAGGGTGGGCAGACAGGTAATCAATGCCATTAGGGTAATCCGACTTATCAACATATTCAAAATAGGCCTCGTCCAATAAAACAATTACATGACTCGGAACCTTAGATAAAAAGGCATCCAGTTGAGCCTTAGAACTATAAGTACCCGTTGGATTATTAGGATTTGTAACAAAGATTATTTTTGTTTTATCGGTAACCGCTTTCGCCATAGCCTGAAGATCATGACCCCAGTTTTTAGCCGACACCTGAACAGTTTTACCGTTTTGCATTTGCGTAACCAAACTATAAATAGCAAATGCATGCTGAGAAACGATCACTTCGTCTCCTGGATTTACAAACGTTTTGACGATAAATTCAAGTATGTCACTGGAGCCATTACCAAGTGTCAGCTGTTTAATTGAAACATTTAATTTATCACTTAATGCTTTTTTTAATTCAAAACCATTACCATCCGGGTAACGGGTCAGACCCTTTAGTTCTTTCTCGATCGCCACAAGTGCCTTGGCACTTGGCCCCAAAGGGTTTTCATTACTTGCTAGCTTTACGATATCTTCAGGGTTCAAATCAAATTCACGAGCAAGCTCATCAATTGGCTTTCCTGGCTGATAGGGACTTAATTTTTGAATACCTGAAACGGCGTACTTTGAGAAATCAACTTTCATTCAATTATCGCGAAAAACGCGTCCACCTATTAGTAATAAAACTATAAAACGGCTTTAGGGTACGAACCAAGAACTTTTAAATCTGAAGCAGCCATACCAACCTTATTCAGCACAGCTTGAATATTAGGCTCTTCATGATGCCCTTCAAAATCTATAAAGAAATTATAATTCCATGCACCACTGCGAGATGGTCGAGTCTCAATACGAGTTAAGCTCACATCCGCCTTATGAAAAGGCTCTAACACGTGATAAAGCGCGCCGGGCTGATTTCGGCTTGATACCATAATAGAAGTCTTATCATCACCACACGCCTGAGTTTCGTCAATCCCGATAATCAAGAAACGTGTTGTATTATCCGGCATATCTTCAATATTACTTGCTAAAGCAGCAATCTCATATAATTGAGCCGCGGCATCACCTGCAATAGCAGCAGCATTAGACTCTTTAGCAGCGCGCCTTGCCGCCTCTGCATTTGAGCTCACTGCAACACGCTCAATATTAGGCCAATGAGTATCCAACCACTGTCGACACTGAGCTAATGATTGCGGGTGACTATATACTTTTTGGATTTGATCTTTGTCTTCATTGCTCAAAAAATGATGATGTATACGCAAAGCTACCTCCCCACAGATCTGCAAAGAAGATTCCGCAAAACTATCCAAGGTATGAGTCACAACACCTTCAGTCGAGTTCTCAACAGGCACAACGCCGTACTGAACAGAACCAGCTGCCACTTCACGGAAAACATCCGAAATTGAAACTTGGCTTTTACACCGCACACTGCTTCCAAAATGCTTTAATGCCGCAGCCTGTGTAAACGTACCATCAGGACCTAAAAAAGCGACTTTTAATGGCTCTTCAAGCGCCAAGCAAATTGACATAACTTCACGAAATAAGCGTGCCATATCTTCATTTGCAATAGGCCCCTTATTACGCGCCATTACTTTTCGCAGCACCTGAGCTTCACGCTCAGGTCGATAAAATTGAATCGCCTCACCATTGGCATATTTTTCTTTTACATGAGCTACACTCTGTGCACACGCTGCACGCTCATTAATCAACTGCTGAATATTCTGATCAAGGGCATCAATTTGATCGCGCAGTAAACCCAGTTCTTTTTCTTCACTCATTACGAAAAAATTATCCGTTTTGACTAGCAAATTCTTGCATGAATGCAATCAATGCATCCACAGCATCTTCTGTCACTGCATTATAAATACTGGCTCGCATGCCACCAACGCTCCGGTGACCTTTAAGGTTCAGCAAGCCCTTAGCATTCGCTTCTTTTAAAAACTGAGAATCGAAAGCTGCATCTTTTAATGTAAATGGCACATTCATTCGAGATCGGTTATTCTTAGCCACAGGATTACCATAAAAGCCACTACCGTCAATATATTCATAAAGCTTACGCGCCTTACGATTATTGACTTCAGCCATATGTTTAACGCCACCCTGCTGCTTCAACCAATCAAACACCAAACCAGCCAAGTACCATGAATAAGTTGCTGGCGTGTTGTACATAGAGCCATTATCAGCTGCAACTTTATAGTCCATAGCAGTAGGCGTACCTGCAATCGTATCACCAAGTAAATCATCACGGACAATGACAATACACAGGCCAGCCGGACCTATATTTTTTTGCGCGCCGGCATATATCAAACCAAATCTTGAAACATCTAACGCTTCACTCAAAATACTAGAAGAAAAATCAGCCACCAAAGGCACATTCCCCGTATCAGGAATGTAATCAAATTCAACACCCCCAATGGTTTCATTCGGCGTATAGTGAACATAAGCCGCATCAGGATTCAAAACCAATTGAGCCTGCGAAGGCGCATAACTGAAATTATCATCGGCAGAACTTGCAACAACATTCACATCACAATAACGCGACGCCTCTTTAATTGCTTTTGCTGACCACTGACCGGTATTGATATAGTCTGCCGATTTTTTACCACGCAACAAGTTCATTGGTATCATTGCAAACTGAGCCGTAGCACCACCTTGCATGAACAACACTTTATAATTAGCAGGAATAGTCAGCAAATCGCGTAAATCTTGCTCAGCCTGAGTCGCAATCGAAACATATTCATCACTACGATGAGACATCTCCATCACAGAAAGGCCTTTACCATTCCAATCCAGCATCTCATTTGATGCCTTGTCTAACACATCAACTGGCAACGCCGCAGGGCCTGCACAAAAATTATAAACTCGAGACATACATCAATTTAGGCTTACGCCTTACCCTTCATAAATTTCAACAACAATTAAGACCAGCGACGCGACTTAATCTTTGATTTAAGTTTTTCTTTATGTCGATGAAATGATGCCACCAACAACGCCATCATTAAACCAACAAAGCCGCCTGCTACACATGCAAAGGCCATAACTAATAATTTTTTAGGCTTGATAGCACCTACAGGGGCAATCGCTTGCTCATCAACAACAGCCAAACTCACTTTTGCATAGTCAATTTCAAGGGAATTTAACTGATCAATTTTAAACAACAAGCTTGGTAACTCATAAATAAAATGATCTTCACCATAAGGCAGATCTTCTGCTAACTCCTGCCGCCCTTTGATTGCCTTATCTTCAGCACGCAACGCCTTCATACCAAACATATAAAGAGGTGGTTGGTATGCACCTACAATTTCACTTTTACTAAATAAGGAGTGTGTTTGACCAACTGCCTGAGCAATAGAATAAGCCTCATTCAGCATCAAACTTCGGCGTGCCTTATCACCCCTATATTGCTCACGCAATTGCATTGCATCATACTCAAACTTACCCAATTGAGCTGCAATCTTACTATCAATGGTGTTCTTAATATCGCCTAACTTAGCAGCAAGTGAAAACTCCGTGTATGCATTTAATAAATCAGCTGCTTTTTGTGCATCTGGCAATTCGAAATTCACCTGAAGAAACGTTTCTACATCCTTATTACCCGATACTTTTGATGAAAAAAGCTTATCAAAATTCGCAAAATTCTGCGCCTCCGTTAAATCTTCCTCATACACCCCTTCAACAGACTTTATTTCATCTAAATAGGCCTGATAAAAATTACGACGATATTCCTTTGACAAGAGCGCTGAACGCGCATCGGAAAATGCCTCATCCACTGTTTTAGAATAAATAGCTTGAGCTTGAGGCACTCCGTCATCACCACTATAAAGATGCAGAGCAAATTGAGGCGCATTCAATTCAACCACACTATTTGCAGATGCAGGCTTAATTACAACTTGGGTATGGAATATTTCAGTCGCCTTAAACAAATACAAAGCTGCAAGCAACACACATGCAAAAAAGCCAATAAACACCCAAAGTTTTTCTTCAACTATGTCATCCCAAAGATCAAACAAATCGATCTCACCGTCTCTTATAGAATTTATATCTGAAGTATCAGCAACTGTTTTTTGCTCTTCAATCATTCATTTGCATCCTTTTGCACATCATTACCCGTATCAATTTCAGAGGCATCAATTTCTTCGCTATCCGTAAGTAAATTAGTATCAAGATCGTCATCAACGTCTAAGATCGGCGCAACACCCACCAAGCGCTCACCTTCCTGCACTTTGATCAAGGTAACACCCTGAGTATTACGACCCAGTGTCGACACCTCACTTACACGAGTACGAACAAGGGTACCCTGATCACTAATGAGCATAATCTCATGGCCATTATGAACCTGAACCGCACCCACTAATTTACCGTTACGATCATTCACGACCATACCAATAACACCTTGGGTGCCACGACCTTTTGTTGGGAATTCTGCGATATCAGTGCGCTTGCCGTAACCTTTTTCACTGGCCGTTAACAATGTACCGCCCTCTTCAGGGATAATTAAAGAGACTACTTTCTGGCCATCCGCTAATTTAATACCACGCACACCACGGGCAGTACGACCCATCTTACGGACATTTTCTTCTGCAAAACGAACGGCTTTACCACCGTCACTCATCAATAGAATATCTTTCGTACCATCAGTAATAGCAGCGCCCATCAAGGTATCGTCGTCATCCAATTCAAGCGCAATCAAACCACTTGAGCGTTGACGCGAGAACGCCGTCAAATCAGTTTTCTTAACCGTACCTTTTTCGGTGGCCATGAAAATATAATGACCTTCAGTATATTCACGGATCGGCAGAATGGTGGTAATTCGCTCATCAGCCTCAAGCGGCAATAAGTTCACAACCGGGCGACCACGACTTTGACGCGACGCAACCGGGATATCATAAACTTTCAGCCAGTAAACCTTACCGCGATTACTGAAACACAAAATCGTATCATGAGTACTGGCGATCAATAGATGCTCGATAAAGTCCTCATCTTTAATAGCAGAAGCAGATTTACCACGACCACCACGTTTTTGTGCTTGGTAATCCGTAATCGGCTGAATTTTCGCATAACCGCCGTGAGACAAGGTAACGACCATATCTTCTTCAGCAATCAAATCTTCTAGCGTTAAGTGACGACGAGTTGCTACAATTTCAGTACGACGCTCATCACCATATTCACTACGAATATTTTCTAGCTCTTCACGAATCACACCCATTAGCCGCTCTTGGCTCGCCAAAATATCCAAGTATTCGGCAATTTCTTCAACTTTGATTCTGTATTCGTCAATCAGTTTTTCGTGCTCTAAGCCCGTCAACTTCTGCAAACGCATATCCAAAATAGCTTGCGCTTGAACAGGTGACATATAGTACTGGCCATCGCGGAAGCCATACTGAGCCTCTAGATGGTCTGGGCGACAAGCATCAGAACCGGCACGTTCAAGCATTTCAAGCACATCACCTGGCTGCCAAGGGGTGCTCACTAATTTCTCTTTCGCTTCAGCAGCACCTTGTGAAGACTTGATCGCAGCAATAACAGGATCAATATTTGAAAGCGCAACTGTCAGGCCTTCTAAAATATGCCCACGCTCGCGCGCTTTGCGCAATTCGAAAATAGTACGACGCGTAACCACTTCGCGACGATGGCGAACAAACGCCTCAAGCATATCCTTAAGATTGAGGATTCTTGGCTGCCCATCAACCAAGGCTACCGTGTTAATACCAAACACAGTTTGTAATTGCGTTTGTGCAAACAAATTATTCAAAACAACTTCAGGCACTTCATTACGACGCAGCTCTACTACAATACGCATGCCGTCTTTATCAGACTCGTCACGCAACTCAGTAATGCCGTCTAATTTTTTATCTTTTACAAGTTCCGCAATTTTTTCGATTAAGCGAGCCTTGTTCACCTGATAAGGGATTTCAGTAAAAATAATCGACTCTTTACCGTTTTTATCATCCATTTCAAAGTGATGGCGAGCACGCATTTGCACACGACCACGACCAGTACGATACGCTTCAACAATGCCGTCACGACCATTAATTAAAGCAGCCGTTGGAAAATCAGGGCCTGAAATATACTGCATCAAATCATCAATGGTTAAATCAGGATTTTCAATAAGTGCCAAACAACCATTCAGTACTTCTGTTAGATTGTGTGGAGGAATGTTTGTCGCCATACCAACCGCAATACCGCTAGAGCCGTTAACCAGCAGGGCTGGTACTCGTGTTGGTAAAACATCAGGAATTTGTTCAGTACCGTCATAGTTATCAACGAAATCGACGGTTTCTTTATCAATATCGGCCAGCATTTCATGGGCCAATTTATTCATGCGCACTTCGGTATAACGCATTGCAGCCGCGCTATCACCATCCACAGAACCGAAGTTACCTTGACCATCTACCAGCATGTAACGCATCGCAAATGGCTGGGCCATACGAACAATCGTGTCATAAACCGCACTATCACCATGCGGGTGGTATTTACCGATTACATCGCCCACAACACGGGCAGATTTTTTATAGGCCTTGTTCCAGTCATTACCTAAAACATTCATTGCGTGTAAAACACGGCGGTGAACAGGTTTTAAACCATCGCGAACATCAGGCAGAGCTCGGCCTACGATTACACTCATGGCGTAATCCATATAGGACTGTTTCAGCTCGTCTTCAATATTAACGGGCAGGATCTGTTTGCTTAAATCACCCATGCAGGCATCCTTTATTCTTCCGCCAATTTACTCGGCGTTATTGTTATATAACAAGAGCCACTCAAATAATGAGTCTAATCACTCTCTTATCGGCGCTCTTGCAGGCCCCAATAAAGCCTGCCACTTTACCATAAATGAAAGTATTACCACTAATCAAAAGGGCCAAAAATCTGGCTTTTCAGTTATACTGGCAGCACTTTACTCAATTACGTTCACTTTTTAATCAAAGGGGTTGCGCATGACGACACATCAATTGAGCTTAATTACTCCTAAGTGGATACTAACGCTTGAAGGTGATGATTTATTGATCGATCACAGCTTAGTAATCGAACAAAATACAATCAAAGATATATTGCCAACCTCACAAGCTCGCTCAAAATATTCAAGTGCAGACGAACTGCTCCTAGAAAATCAATTGATCATGCCTGGGTTTATAAATTGCCACGGCCATGCAGCAATGAATTTATTTAAAGGGCTCGCTGATGACCTGCCTCTTATGACATGGTTAGAAGATCATATTTGGCCAGCTGAGGGCCAATGGGTGAGCCCTGAGTTTGTCGCAGACGGTACTAAGCTTGCCATCGCCGAAATGCTAAAAAGCGGCACAACCTGTTTTTCTGACATGTATTTTTTCCCAGAAGTAGCGGCTGACGTAGCGGCTGAATATAGCATGCGCGGTATTTTTTATGGCCCCGTACTGGACTTCCCTACACCCTATGGCAGTGGCCCGGATGAATATATTGAAAAAATCGTTCACGCACACGATACATTCAAGCACCACCCATTAATTAATATTGGCTTTGGCCCTCACGCGCCTTATACCGTCAGCGACGAACCAATCAAAAAAGTACGATCACTTGCCGACCAGCTCAGTATGCCTATTCAAATTCACTTACATGAAACAGAGTTTGAAGTACTCGATGCTGTCGAAAAAACAGGGCAGCGCCCAAGCGAGCGTTTAAGAGACCTAGGGTTTTGGGGGCCTGACGTCCAAGCGGTACATGTCACGCAAGCCAATGAAATTGATCAGCATATTTTTAAAGAACACAACGTACATATTATTCATTGTCCTGAATCCAATCTGAAATTAGCCAGCGGGTTTTGCCCTGTTCATGAGCTACAAGAAAAGCGTATTAATGTTGCGCTAGGCACAGATGGTTCGGCTAGTAATAATGATTTAGACATGCAAAGTGAAATGCACACAGCCGCACTACTAGCAAAAGGCGTTGCTAAAAATGCAAGCGCCCTGCCTGCAATTGAAGCCATTAAAATGGCGACTATCAACGGCGCCATCGCGCTAGGAAAAGAGCACGAAATAGGTTCTTTAAAAATTGGCAAGCAAGCCGACATAATCAGTTTTGATTTTAATGACATCGCTTGTACACCAGTCTACGACCCTATTTCCCATATTGTATACAGTGCATCCGCATCACAAATTGACCACGTTTGGGTAGCGGGCAAGCTTCAGGTTAAAAACAAACAGCTATGTCATTTTAATACATCACAACTCATTGAAATGGCGCAATCTTGGGCGGATAAAATTCGTTCAAAAAAAGACAGTAAATAAATATTATATTTTGGCGTAGGTAATATTATGAGCAATGTAGATCACGCAGAAGTCGCAAAATTTGAAGCACTGGCAAGTCGCTGGTGGGACAAAGAAAGTGAATTTAAACCCCTGCATGACATCAACCCACTACGAACTAACTTTATCGATGGGCATGCCAAACTTGCAGGTAAAACCGTACTCGATGTTGGCTGTGGCGGCGGTATTTTGAGTGAAGCAATGGCACAACGCGGCGCGACCGTTAATGGCATTGACATGGGCGAAGCGCCCCTAAAAATAGCCAAACTGCATGCTTTAGAAAGCGGCTTAAATATTGATTACAAAAAAATTCCAGTCGAAGAACTAGCAGAGCAACAACCTGAATCATTCGATGTGGTCACATGTCTTGAAATGCTAGAGCACGTACCAGACCCTGCCTCGATTATTCGAGCGTGTTATAAGTTATGCAAGCCGGGCGGGCAAATATTTTTCTCTACGTTAAACCGTAACCCTAAAAGTTTTTTATTAGCGGTTGTGGGGGCTGAATACGTGCTTAACATGCTACCAAAAGGGACTCATGACTATAAAAAATTCATTCGCCCAAGCGAGCTTGCATCATGGGCTCGAAACACAGGCCTAACTGTTGGCGAACTTATTGGCATGACTTACAACCCCATCACAAAAACCTACAAGCTAGGCCGTGATACCGATGTAAACTATCTAATGCAAACCAGCAAGCCTACTTAGTATGAGCCAAACACATAACAACCAAGCCACGTATCATGGCGTATTATTTGATTTAGACGGCACCTTAATTGATACCGCTGAAGATTTTATTCTTTGCCTAAATGATTTACGCCACGACAGTGGTTTAGCACCACTACCTGCAAATGAAATACGCAAAGTGGTAAGTGATGGCGCACGCGCTATGATCACCCTCGGTTTTGATATAACAGAGTCACACCCTGACTTCGAAAAAAAGAAGCAGTTATTTTTAGACCTATACCTCACCAATATTGCGCGAAAGAGCCACCTTTTTAAAGGTTTAAACGACGTATTAAGCTGGTGTGAAAATAATGAAATTCCATGGGGCATTGTGACGAATAAGCCTCGGCTTTATAGTGAAGCATTACTTAATGCCCTTAAGCTTGAAAAACGTATAAGCACCCTTATTTGCCCGGATGACGTTACTCAGACCAAACCAAACCCTGAGCCTTTATTTAAAGCCTGTGATGAAATTCAGCTAGCACCCGAACAATGTCTATATGTGGGCGACCATGCTCGTGACATTGAGGCAGGCAAGCGCGCCAAAATGCCCACCATTGCGGCGGCTTACGGTTATGTTCATAGCATTAATGAAGCCCAGTCTTGGCAAGCTGATTGGTGCGTAGAATCACCTGAAAAATTAAGCACCCTATTAAAAACACTTTTACGTCAGCAAAACGGCAAGCATTCGCCGCAAGCGGCCGAACGTTAATATTTGCGGAAAACGTTATGACCCAACACTCCCTACAAGACAAAATTATCTTAGTCACTGGCGCAAGTTACGGTATCGGTGAGGCTGCCGCCTATGGTTTTGCCCAAGCAGGCGCCACTGTAATCATGCTCGCTCGTACTGAGGATAAATTAAACGCCATTTATGATGACTTTATGACTCAAGGCTTACCTGAGCCTGTTATTGTAGCGTTTGACCTAGAGACAGCACCAGAAGAGGCCTATTTCCAGTTACGAGACATGATAGAAAAAGAGTTTGGCAGGCTTGATGGTTTATTACTAAACGCAGCCATGCTCGGGCAGCGTACGCCCATTGCCAATTACAACTGGCAAACATGGAACAAGGTAATGAGCATTAACGTTAACAGCCAATTTTTAATGTCGCGCACCCTATTACCCTTGTTAGAAAGCAGCAACAAACATGCTTCTATCATTTTCACCTCTTCCAGTGTTGGTCGTGAAAGTAAAGCATTCTGGGGGGCATACGCGGTCTCTAAGTTCGCCATTGAGGGTTTAATGCAAACCATGGCCGCAGAACTTGAAAACACCTGCCAAGTTCGTGTGAACAGCTACAACCCTGGCGGCACTCGTACCGGCATGCGCGCGGCCGCTTACCCTGCTGAAAATCCTGAAAAAGTTAAAACACCGCATGCTATCGTTGATGAATACATTCATTTGATGAGCGATGCAGGCCACGATACTCACGGCCAAGCGCTTACATTCGAAGGATAAAGCGCCGTTTATTGGCGACTAGCTTGGATCACTGCAAGCTAGTCAAAAAGCGTCAAAATAATGCTCATCACTCCGGTGCAACCATTCAATAATCTGACACTTTAGTCTTATACTCGCATCCAAACCTGTCAAATTTCCCTTTTTATCAGCCCAACCCCACACAAAATCCTGTAAGCCATTGAAAATTAAAACGTTTTAATAAAAATGTCACATTGGCACAGAAATCGCTTATTCAAGTTGATCTTTTATAAGTATGAGGCCCGACTATGGCGACTCAGTTTTCGAATATTACAGAACTACAAGATGACAAGCTGACGCCTTACTCTCAGCTTGCAGCCAAACCTCAGATCAAGTCGGATGTACTCATCCGCCTAGCGACTTTTTTGCAGACAAGCTTAGACTACCAAGCATTGCTGGATATTTTCCAACGTGAAATTGCCAGCACCGTATTAATAGACGGCCTCGTCTATGAAAGCGAAGAGCTGAATATTCATTTCACTTTGGGTCAGCTTGGCGTGCACAGCAGCAACTACCAGCTAAAAGCACAAGGTAAGTACCTTGGTGACTTAACATTTTTTCGTAGCACTCGATTTCGCGAGCATGAACTGGCTAATCTCGAGGCATTAATGGGCACACTCGTGTACCCATTAAGAAACGCAATGCGATATCGCCACGCCCTTGATCAAGCATTCAAGGACCCACTAACCGGCGCAGGTAATCGCATCGCACTCGATGACAATTTAAATCGAGAAATAGAGCTTAGTAAGCGCCTTAATTATGACCTAAGCGTGCTAATGGTCGACTTGGACCATTTTAAAAGCATTAACGATGGCTATGGTCACTTGGTTGGTGATGAGGTTTTAAAAGCTGTTGTGAGCCAGATTAAACAATGCATTCGTCAAACCGATATTTGCTTTCGCTATGGTGGTGAAGAATTTGTCGTGCTGCTCAATAATGCGAATGTGGCAAATGCTCGATTAATAGCGGAACGTATTCGTATGACGGTTGCTGATTTGTGTATTTCAACAGATAAAGGCCTATTACAAGTAACACTTAGTACTGGCCTTGCCATGCTCAAAGAAGATGATTCTAGTAATGACTTGCTCAACCGCGCAGACAAAGCCCTTTATCAAGCCAAACAATCTGGCCGTAATAAAGTATGCGTGTGCAAAGAGAGTCATGCCACCACAATGCTATAAAAGGTAATGGAGTCCAATCAAATTAATGGCTAGAATGCGGCCATGAAATTTGATGTCACGCCTATCGCCTTTGTGCGCTCTTGCTATAAAGAGAAATTCGCTACTCCCCGTCAGCCCGGCCTGGTTACCGCAGCTAAAGGAGAGATTGAATTCGTCCCACCCTTTAATGATCCTGACTGCGTGGCTGGATTAGAAACTTGTAGCCATATTTGGCTGCACTTTATTTTTCATCAATGCATTGATCAAGGTTGGAAAGCAAAAGTACGCCCCCCCAGACTCGGCGGCAATAAAAAAATGGGGGTATTCGCGACCCGCGCGACGCATCGCCCCAATGCTCTGGGTATGTCGGTTGTAAAGCTTGATAAAGTAATCGCATCACACGCCAAGGTAATATTAAAAATAAGCGGTTTAGATTTAATTGATGGCACGCCCATCGTCGATATCAAACCTTACGTGCCTTACAGCGATAGTATTACGGATGCGGTTTACCCTTTTGCACAAAAAGCCCCTGATAATATAACCGTTACCTTCTGTAGCGATGCCGATCAAACATTACAAGCCAAGCCCGAACTTAAAACACTCATTATTCAAGTACTCTCTCAAGACCCTAAACCAGCATTTCATAAAATCGATAGCAGCCGAATTTATGGGGCAAATTTAGAGAACCAGAACATCACCTGGGTTTATGACACCCTAAATGATGAAAGCATTATTGAAGTAAAATCGGTTGAGCCCGTTAAATAATCAAACCCAACCTTTATGCACACTCTAAGCGGCTTGCTTTTGCGTATCAGGCTCGCGTTTTTTCGTAAGGTCAGGCTTACCTGCCAGTGCATATTTATGTAAACCGGCAAGATGTATTTCTTGTAGATACTTTTGCCAACTGTAGCTATCTGCTTTTGCGTTAAACATGCCCTGCTCTGCCACCGAAAAAAGCGTTTGTAATTGCTCTAGTTGCAACGAATCAAATCGATATTTAGGCGCCGTATAAAAACCAAAAATCATCGCTAAACTGGCCGTTGTATTGGCTTTATCCATCAAGCGACCTGCACTTTTAGAGCCCATTAGCCGACCAGCAATCGTTTTTAACCATGTACCCCCTTTAAGTGCTGCCATGTATAACCTAAATGTTTTAGGGCTCACTGTTTTAAATGTTTCTTGCGGCTTACCTGCAAATAATTTCGGTAATTGCTTATATTGCTGCAATGCTGCCTGCTGCACATAATCAATAAACTGCTTTAAACGAATCGGATTTAATCGACCACTGCAACATTGATAAATACGATACTGCCCGCTGTCTTGAAACATTTGAGCGCCGCACATTAACGCTGAGTTCGCGACCAGATCCACAGGTATTACATCTAAAATGCCACTGTCTTCTCCAGGAAAAATAGACACTCGCCCTTTCGCATAGGCATAAATCAACGCATCAGCCACTTTCACGCCTTCAACCCAGCCCGGTAACGGCGAACTAACCGCGCTTTCAATAATAGACGGCCGCAGAATAGTTAAGTTTTTCTTACCCAATGCCTCAATCAACAGTTGCTCACCCAGCCACTTAGTAAAGGTATAGGTATCGTTCCAGCCAAAGTGGCGGCTTTGTTTGATCCCTAACTGTATTAATTTTTTTTGCTGCTGATCGCTATTCGTAATGCTTTGATAGATACGATCTACTTTTGCATTTAACTGATCAATAACAGGTTGAATATCGTAAACATCATCCTCTTTACGAGAAATTAACCCTGATGCAGGAGCGGCGATATCTTCGCGCATAACACCCCGATTAAAGCCATTCACATAGCATGTGGATACCTGTAAAACTTGCGTGGGATTGGCCGGGTCGCCTTTATGCTCAACTAAGGAGACAATATTATTCAAGCTAAGTGTATTGATTTTAAGGGCTTGATCCATGGCCTCCCGAAAGTTCACACTCGCCGCCGAATTGATAATTAAATCAAGCGATTGCGCCATTTTAATAAACTGGTCTTTAGGCAGTGCAAACATAGGGGCAGTAAGCTCACCCGCTACAACTTCTACCTTGCTTGCAATAAATGCATCAAAGCCAGCCCCATGCTGTTCACGTAGTACATCGAACAAACTAGAGGCAAATACGTCTTTCATACACCGATCATGGGCGCTGCATGATGCGCTTGAGCGCACAAGTAAATAGACCTTTGAAACATTTGGGGTTTCACGTAGCATTTTTTCAAGAATGGCCTTACCAAGAAAGCCCGTTACACCTGTCACTAAAACCCGTTTATGGGAGAATGATTCAACTACGCAAAGGGAATGAACCTGACTCATTGAGATGCCTGCATTTGTTATTTTTATTATATTTTGGCTGAAAAAAATCAGCATATAGCAATTTGTACTGTACATTATGGCGCGATGCACCCAGACAGTCCATTTGTTAGACAATATTTTTTAAAGCTGGCTCAAATTCCCCTTTCAGCCTAACCTTTATAAGTTAGAATAATCATATAAGCATCAAATACTTAGAAGGCCGTACTTTGCCCCGTAATATGACAAAAAACAGTCTGGTTAAGCGACTCTTTTTTATCTCACTGCCATTCACTCTTATGGCGGGTATTCTGTATGCGGCTGTTATTATCTACATTGAAAGCCAGAGCCTAAAAGAAGCACAATTGTCTCAGGTTAAGACCCAAGTACAGCAACTGGCAAAAGTGGTGGCAATTCCAACATGGAACCTTGACCAACAGTTTATTAGCAGCTATCTCAACCAATACGCTCAAGACCCCCATATTTTATGCATCGAGCTTATGTCAGATGCCAATTTCACAGAAAATGCACCTGATGAATGCCAACACCCAAAATCACAAAATGTAAAATTATTCAGCGAACCGATTATTTTTGAAAACCAGTATATTGGCGTTGTCGTCGCATCGTTTCGCATAGAGCTCGATAACGACCGCCTAAAGTTTATATTATTAAGCCGTATTCCAACGGCCTTAGTTGCTCTACTGAGCATCTTTTTAGTCGTATTCTTAGTCTTTAGACGTTGGGTTGTTAGCCCGATAGAATCCATCATGAAAAGCATTGAGGCCTCCCAACAAGACGGGAAGCACCATCCTGTCAACTGGCAAAGTAAAGATGAAATTGGCACATTGGTCGAAACATTCAATGAAGCCCAACAGAGGCAAGTACAACACGATACCATGCTAACCTCTGAAAGAGACAAAGCCGAACAAGCATTAGAAAATCTAAAACACGCACAATCGCAACTGGTTGAAAGCGAAAAAATGGCGTCTCTAGGCTCACTAGTTGCGGGCATTAGCCATGAAATCAATACGCCTCTAGGTGTTGCGAGAACCAGTGCCAGTTATGTTGAAGACAGCGTAAAAAAATTAGAAACCGCTTTTTTTGAAGGCACGTTAACGAAAAATGACTTAAAAGCATTTATAGAGACATTTAACGACGGTATTCATTTAATGACGGCAAACCTTATTCGAGCCAGTGAGTTAATGACCAGCTTTAAACAAGTCAGTGCAGACCAAAGCTACGATGAAGACCGTGACTTTAATTTAAATGATTATTTACAAGAAACCCTCTACACACTAAAGCCCAATTTAAAACGCTACCAAGTGGCTATTATTTTAGATTGTGAAGAGGACATTATCATTCATAGTTTGCCTGGCGCGCTTTCCCAAGTTTTCACCAATCTCATTATGAATAGCCTAATGCACGCCTATGAGACAAGCGATGACGGCACGATTAAAATTCAAGTAAAAGCACTTGAAGACAATATAGAAATTATTTATAGCGATGATGGCACTGGCATGAGTGACGAAGTGAAAAAGAAAATTTTTGATCCTTTTTTCACCACCAAAAGAGGCAACGGTGGCACAGGCTTAGGCATGCATATCATCTACAATATTGTGAGCCACAAACTGCAAGGCACGATTGATGTAGAATCAACATTAGGTGAAGGCAGTCAATTCATCATTACACTGCCTAAGAGGATTACGGCTAGTAGCGACCAGTAAACCTGCGCTGTATTTACAGCGACCACACAGCCCACTCATTGCCACATGGGTCTGAGAAATGAAACCGGCGCCCGCCTGGAAAGATAAAAATAGGTTTGATTATTTTACCGCCTGCCTGTTCTACTTTATCTAAACTGTGTTGAATATTTTCACTATATAACACAATCAAAGCAGAACCCTGTTGAGTGGATGATGACAACGGTGCTTTGAAAAAGCCGCCATCAATTCCAGAATAAGTGAATGCGGTGTATTCAGCGCCATAATCTGTAAACTTCCAAGCAAACGCTTTAATAAAAAAGGCTTTCACTTTTTCTAAGTCATTTGCAGGTAGCTCAACATAGTTTATTTTTTCATGGGCTGACATATCAATCCCCTATTCTAATGAAGTCTTTATTGTTAACCCTATTCAAACATAAAAAAAGGCCGCAATGCGACCTTAAATAATTCAAAGGCACCCAAATCAAATAAAGATGCCTGACCAACCTACAAAGAAGGCACTAGGCCTTCTGTTCAACCTTATAAAGCAAGCTGTATAACACGGGTACAGCGATCATCGTCAAAATAGTCGCAAATGCTAAACCACCCATGATGGTAACGGCCATATCGGCAAAGAATGCATCCGTTAATAATGGGCCCATCCCCAGAATGGTCGTCACCGCCGCTAACGATACAGGGCGTAAACGACTGAGACTTGCCTCAACGATGGCTTCAAATTTATCCATACCGGTTTCAATCTGAATATCAATTTCTTCAATCAATACAATGGCGTTTTTAATCAACATGCCAAACAGACTTAGGAAACCAAGCAAGGACATAAAGCCAAATGGCAAGTCAGCGATAAGCAATCCAGCAACGACACCGCAAACAGCCATAGGAACAATCAACCAAATAATTAAAGGCTCCCGTACCGAACCAAACAAGAAAATCGTGATTAAAATCATCACTAAAAAGCCCAACGGTAAACCACCGCCTAGCGCTTTTTGTGCCTTGCCTGCGCTTTCGAACTCCCCACCCCATTCGATTTTATAACCGTCTGGTAATGAAATGGCTTCGATCTTAGGACGAACCCGAGCAAGTGCCGATGCTGCGGTATCGTTCGCACCAGGCTCAGCGTACACGCTGATGCTGCGAATACGATCACGACGATGAATAAGCACCCCTTCTGATTCTATTTGCATCTGTGGGCTAATCTGGCGAACCGGCACATAACTGCGTTGGTACTGGCTCCAAACTAAAGCATCTTTCAATTGCTGTAGCTCATCTGTTTCTTGTGCGGTTTCATGGGGGGCTTGCGCTTTTGCAATAATGTCATAACTGTAATCACCATCACGCAACTTACCCAATTTCAAGCCATTACTAGAAAACTGCACAGCATCTGAAAAATCAGCTCGTGTTACACCGGCAATACCGGCCGCATATTCATCGTACTGAGGCACCAGTATCAATTCTTTTTGACGCCAGTTTTGACGAATATCTAACAATTCACCATCGGCTTTCAAAATATTTTCTGCCTCTTGTGCTAACTGACGTAATACGGTTTGGTCAGGCCCCATAAAACGCGCTTCTAGTTTTGCACCAACGCCTGGGCCAAAAATAACGCGCGTATTATAAATGCGTGCATCCGGATCATTATCTTGAAGTTGTTTTGTTAATTTACTCATCACCAGCGGAATCTGATCGCGCTCATTTGTACGGATAATCATCACACCGTAACTTTCGTTCGCCTGCTCCGGTGCATAGGTCAACGTATATCGCGTGGCGCCTTTGCCTATAAACGTTGTCACCGCTGACACTTCTTCATGTTCTTGTGCAAACGCTTCTGCCTGTGTCATAAATTCAGCCGTTTCACGGATATCACGCGACTGCGGCCCCCAGTAATGCACATAATAAATCGGTGTATTTGAAGCAGGGAAAAAGCCTTGCTTCACAAAACCAAAACTCATGTAGCTAACTAGAGTGACACCAAGTAATAATAAAACCGTTTTGCCACGATTGTGCAACGCCATCAAAAGGTAACGCTTGTATGTTTTATGCAGACCACTATTAAATGACTCTTCACCGTTTTCCTCGCCCACTTCAAAAAAGTAAGAACCAAATAAAGGCGCAACTGTAATGGCTAATATCCACGATAAGAATAATGAGATCAAAATAACGGCAAACAGTGAGAATAAAAATTCCCCCGTTGCATCATTCGATAAACCAATACCGGAGAACGCGGCAATGCCAATCGCGGTCGCCCCCAATAATGGCCATTGTGTTTGCTTAACTACGTAGCTTGATGCATCCAATGCGTTGTAACCTTTCTGCATTCGCAGCATCATGCCTTCCGCCACTACAATCGCATTATCAACCAGCATCCCCATTGCAATCACGAGCGCACCGAGGGAAATACGTTGTAAATTTAAGCCATACAACCACATGACTAAAATCGTACCTAATACGGTAAGCAATAATACAGCACCGACCACAATGCCCGCGCGCCATCCCATAAACAAACAAAGTGTGGCAATTACAACCGCAACCGACATAACTAAGTTTGTAATAAAGCCACTTACCGCCTCATCAACCACTTGCGCTTGGTCATAAATAGGCTGAAGGATAATCCCTGAAGGTAACTGGGAAAGAATTTGATCAATTTGCTTACGCACAGCAATACCCACTTCCACCACATTCGCTTCAATATTGGCAGCGACGGCCAGTGTGATTGCAGGTTGGCCATTGTGACGAATCAACACATCAGGAATATCAACCACATCAAATGTGACTCGTGCAATGTCTTTAATTCGAATTTGACTCGTCGAGCCTGGTAACCCCAAGGTAATGTTTTCAATGGCATCAACATGGGACTCAACCCCGCCCACAGGAATGCGAATACGCTGACCATCAACATGTAAACGGCCACTGCCGTACGGACGTAAACTATACGCTAAGGCATTTTTCACATCCGGTAATGAAATTCCTAAATTGGCTAATTGTGATGTATCAATATGCACTGTGATTTGTTGCTTAAGCACACCTTCAACCGACACCTTGGTCACATTAGGCACGGTTAATAAATCACGGCGGATCACGCGAGAAAATTCACGTAATTGGTATGGGGTAAAATCAGGTGCCGTTAATGCGTAATACAAGCCATATACATCACCAAAGTCATCCGCCACTTGAATTGGACGCACACCGGTGGGCAGTGCATTCTGCGCATCAATCATTCGCTTGCGCAGTTCATCCCAAATTTGAGGCAATTCCTTACCATCAAAGTTTGGTTTCATTTCAACCGTAATTTCCGACACACCCGGCTTTGATACCGACTTAACTTCTTCTACTTGCGACATTTGCTGAATCGCCGTTTCAAGAGGCTCTGTGACTTCTTTCTCAACTTGTTCAGCACTTGCACCAGGGTAAGCTGTGATAACCATGGCTTGTTTAATGGTAAAAGAAGGGTCTTCTAAACGACCAATTTCCCCTAAACCAATCAAACCACCAATCAAACAAATAACCACTAGCAGCCAAGTATTAACGGGCGTTTTAATGGACGCTTTTGCGATATCCATAATCAGCCCCTTATTGCATGCTATAAGGGCGAACTAACAGCCCTTCTTTCATTTTAGTCACGCCAGCTGACACCACTTTCTGGCCTTTTTCTAAACCGGACAATACCGCGACCCAGCCTTCAACCATCGGCCCAACAGCAACGACCTTACTGCTGATACGCTCTGTTTTCTCGTCATACACCCAAACCGACATTGTGTTATCAGTACCGGTGACCAAAGCACTAACAGGCACACCCAATACTTGCGGCATTTTATCATCGTTACCTTTAAGCTTGACGGTTGCGCGCACGCCTGGGGTTACTTCAACGCCTTTTAGAGCATCCATAGCATAAACCACTTCATAGGTTTGGCTCACAGGGTTAGGCTCTGTTGAGTATTCGACATACTCAATATCAAATTCTTTGTTAATGGCACCATCAATATACGCTGTCGCTTTTGCAATTTGAGAGCGACTGTATTGGTTAACTAGGCGCTCAGGGATATCGAACTTAAAATGTATGCGGGATAAATCTTGTAAACGAGCAACGGGTGTACCTGGACTAATGAATCCTTTATTTTCAATTAAACGCTTTGACACCATGGCATTAAACGGCGCTCTTAATACGCTATATTCTAAATTTGCTTTCGCATCTTCTAGCTCAATTTCAGCCAACTCGAAACTGACTTCTGCATTATCAACTGATTTTTCAGAGCCAATGCCTTTAATGGCAATTGCTTTAACACGCTTTAACTCTAGCTGTGCTTGCTTAAGTCTTACTTCAGCCATACGCACGGCACGCTCAAATGGCTCTGGCTCTAATTTAGCAATGACACTGCCTTTTCTGATGGTTTTACCTTCAGCTAAGTTAATCGACTCTAAACGACCACTCACTCTGAATGCAGAATCAACCGTGGTTTTTGCCATCACTTTTGCAGGAAACGTAAACTCATGCTCAGTTGTGGCTGTTCTGACATCAGCAAGCTGAACGACAACTGCTTTTTCTTGTGCTTGCTGAACTTCAGCACCATCACCACAACCAGCCAAAGCGGTTACGATCAATAAGGCTAAGAATGAACCCTTATATCCCATGTGTTTATCTCCAGATTAATCCATCTTAAGCATAGCCGTGGCTCATTTTTAGGCCAGCCACTACAATTTGTGCGTATTTGTAGCATATTGACAGGTTTACACATAGTGTTAATCTGTCAATAACAGTGTGTTTTGAACGTAAAACACCTATCTATATTTGCAACAATGACCAATTAGGTAACGACATTGCATTTAAAAACCGAGCAAAAAGTCCTAGCGGGTGCGAGACAATGCTTTTTCCAACATGGCTATAAAGCCAGTAACATGACGCTCATAAGCGAGCATGCCGGCTATTCGCGGGCAACCGTTCATAAGTACTTTAAAAATAAAGATGATGCCTTTAGACAAGTCGTGCATCAGTTTCAGCTACAGGCCAATAATGATTGCCTACCTATTTTAGCGCAGGAACTTGAATGCTGGGAAACCATAGGCTTAGTCATGGAAACATGGCTCACCCCTACATTCGATGAAGTGAGCAATCAGCACATTCTAAATGACCTTAAATACCATGTTCAGCATGTGGCCGAAGATATTTTTGCCCAAGCAAGGCAAGACATTGAAAACATGCTGTCCGATGTTTTAACTAAGGCAGAAAAAGCGCAATCGATAACACTAGAAAGAACCGGGCTAGCACCAAGAAAATTGGCTACATTGATTCTAGCAAGCTTAGATGGATTAAGAGGCCACCTAGAAAAACAAGATTTACAGCAAGCCAGTCATGACGTGCTGCGTATTTTTCAATTGGCTTGTCGTTAGATTATTGCGCAGGCGGTAAACTGGCTTTTTGTTGACGGCGAGACTGAGCATAGAACTCATTGAATATCAGAAAATAATCGTCCAAAGTGGACGCAGCGTCACTTTGTTGATGTTGATGCAATAACTCAATGGCAACCTCAACCGTGCACAAATGAAATTCATCCGGCGCTTTGCGTAATTTATAGCGGCTATGTCTTTGTGTGTTAAGTGGTAACACAGGTAATGTTTGCAAATATGTGCTTAAACGGAACATGCGCCCTGCTTGTCGCCAGCTGCCATCTAAAATGATAAACAATGGAATTTTTCCATCTGTTTCATTTGCACTCTTAACGACTCTATCATCATAGCCGCCACGGTCACCTGGGAAAATAATATACGGTTGAAACACGGGGTTTTGTAGCAAACTGATAAAATCAGGATCGGGCTGCGTTCTGTGCCAATAAAAACGATGAGTGTAATCAGGTAGAATGTGTTCAATAAGTCGGCCCGTGTTACTGGGTTTGTAACTTTCTTCTTTGTGCATCAACAAACAAATATGCACTGGTACAGAATCGTCTTGCTGTACGCTTTTTTTATGAGCACACAAACAATAGCCATCCGCCATTAAGCAATCAAGGCAGCGCTTTACATTGCTACCCTTTGCTAGATAAGGCTTTCGTGGTGCATTCGCATTAAACACGTGAAGTGGTGGCCTATTTTACGACTTCGTTAATTTGCAAAGATACGCGTTTAGTATCGCTGCCAATAACCGCACTCACACCCTGCAAGTCACCCGGTTTAGCATTACCAACACCGCTTTTACTAATACGGGCCGTAATAACAACATTTTTAAACTGGCTTAAACGCAATGACGGCATCATGGCCATGGAGTCATCCAAGGTCACTGTTACTGGCCATTCGTTCACATCAATACGTTGAACCGCCAATGGCATAGGCGGGCCATTCTCAGCTTTGGCCAATACAAATAAATCTGCATTTTTGGGTAATCGCGAAATGATGTTTTGTGCAATATTAACAGTCACTTGTATGACAGCAGGCTGAACGGCCACCTGCTGCTTTTTAATAGCCGCACGCTCTTCATCAGTCATCCGTTCAAGTGCTTTGTTAATACCACCCTCAATTGCCGCCACATTAGGATTATTTACTGGCATCATGCTGATTAATCGCTGCCAATAACCCACCGCTTCAACATAGCGCTTATTGTCATAAGCAGAAACCCCCAACAATCCCAATGATGTTTCATCATTAGGATTAATGGCCAACACATCTTTTAGTAAAGACTGCGTCGCTGCATTTAATGTTCGATCATTAGCAAAAAATTGTGCCTGCGCTAATTGCGCCATAGCCACCGCTTGATCTTGTTTAGAGTCGATAGGTAACAATTGTAAGGCTTGTGTAAAACCAAGCACGGCCTGGTCGAACTGACCCATATCGAAATTTAAACGCCCTAGTAAATACCACATTTCAGTATCTTCAGGGGTTTTAGTGGTTTGCACATTAAGTCGCTCAATTAGCTCGTGTGCATTTTCTTCAGTAAAATTCGTCTGACCACTTTTTTGCAATAACTGGGTAATGACTAATTCATTTTCAGAACCAAGCTTCATATATAAGCCTATGCTGAAAACAAAGATGATAATAATGGCAGGTGCAAACACCCATTTGCCTTTATTAGAAAGTGGAACGGCTTGCTGGTCTTGTGTATCGATTAACAAGTTCGATTTAATCTCTTGGCTTAGACCTTCATATTCCGCCTGATCAATTCGCTCATTACTTAAATCAGACTCTAAATCAGCTAGCTGGGATTTATAAATATCAACGTTGCTTTGCTGACGCTTTAATTCACTGCCACGTAATGTGACAAATAAAGGTAGGCACATCATCAACACGGCTAATACTAATAAAACAGCAACACCTAACCATAAACTAAACATGATCATCCCCTTTATCTTTTGCTAATAATTGATCAATGCGTTTTTGCTGTGCTTCGCTTAATGGCTCTGCTGGCTGCACACTTTGTTTGCGTTTTCGTACAATCACAATTAAACAGATCAAACCAATAATCAGCAATGCCACAGGGCCAAACCATAATACGTAAGTCATGCCGTTCACTTTCGGGCGATACAAAACAAACTCACCGTAACGATTCACCATGAAATTGACAATGCTTTCACCGTCTTGACCTGATTTAACCTGCTGATATAACTCTCGACGCAGGTCGCCGGCTATCATAGCGTTACTATCCGATAGATTCTGGTTTTGACACTTAGGACAACGCAGCTCTTGTGCTAACGTCTGAAAAAGCTGAGCCCGGTTTTCATTTTCAACCTCACTGCCATCATCAAAAATATATTCATGCCCATCAACAATGGCATAAGATAACTGGCTTAATAATAACGCGGCAAACAAAACAACGTATTTCATCATGGTTGCACCGCCTGCTTTGATTCAGTAACCAGCGACTGCCAAAATTTTTCTAACGGCGCCCAATTGCCTCGTGTAATCGGCCCTTGATGCTTATAACGCACCACACCATTGGCATCAACGAAGAACGTTTCGGGTGCACCAGTCACCCCTAAGTCCATAGATAAGGTGCCCGCTTCATCATCCACTGAAAACACATACGGGTTACCTAGGTCAATCAACCATTGGCGCGCCGCATCATTTTCATCTTTATAGTTCACACCAATAATGCGCACACCCTCTTTAGCCAGCTCAACTAAAAATGGGTGCTCAACTTTACAGCTGATGCACCAAGTGCCCCATACGTTTACAAGGTGAACATCCCCTTGCAAGCTTGATTTTGTTTTTGTTTCACCACTGACTAACGTCGGCAATGCAAAGTCTGGAAATGGCTTATCGACCAAGGCAGACGGAATATCTTTAGGGTCAAGATATAAACCGCGCCAAAGTAAAAAACCCAGTAACGAAAAAATAATAAAAGGTATAAATAATGCCCAGCGTTTCATAGTCGAGCCCTATTAGTTTGAAGTACGTGTACGAGACAAACGATAACGTTTATCACAGACGGCCAATACGCCACCCAGTGACATAAAGATGGCCCCTAGCCACAACCAACGAACGTAAGGCTTATAATGAATGCGAACCGCCCAAGCGCCCCCATCTAATTTTTCACCTAACGCCACATATAAATCACGGAATAAACCCGCATCAATATCGGCTTCTGTCATTATGTTACGTTGCACTTTGTAATGACGTTTTTGTGGTTTCATGGTGGTGTAATATTCATCGTTATGAAACACACGAATTTGACCTTCGTCTGCAATGTAGTTAGGACCTTTTACTTTTTTCACGCCATCAAATATAAAATGATAACCCGATGCATCAACCGTATCGCCTGGCACCACTCGCACGTCATGCTCTTGAGTATAATTACTCACAATGCAAATCCCCATTGCGGTAATTGCCACGCCCATGTGAGCCAAAATCATACCGTAATAACTTAAACTTAATTTTTTAAGACCGGCTACGAAACCATTTTTAGTGTTCGTCTTGCGATAAAGATCAAGCAACGTAGAGCTGATCACCCAAGAACTTAATGCCACGCCAAAAACAATTTGCCACGTATAGTGCACACCATAGATAAGCGGAAACACAAGAGACAACACAACGGTAAATACAGCAGCAGGCCACAACTGAGATGCTAACCATTTACCATCGGTTTTTTTCCAACGACTAATAAAACCTAAACTGATAAACAGCAATAACACTGACATAAGCGGCACAAAGAAGAGATTAAAGAACGGTGCACCAACACTTATTTTTTGATCAAAAAAGTAATCGGCTACCATTGGGTACAAGGTGCCGAGTAATACCATGGCACACGTCACGATCAATAAAACATTATTCAGTAACAAGAAACTTTCTTTGCTTACCCAAGAAAAACTTACACGTGCCACAACGGTGGGCGCTTTTAATGCATAAATTAACAGCGAGCCACCGATCGAAACAATCAATAACGCCAAAATAAATAAACCGCGATCGGGATCGCTGGCAAATGCGTGCACACTATTAAGCACACCAGAGCGCACTAAGAACGTACCCAGTAAGCTCAAACTAAACGCGAAAATGGCTAATAGAACCGTCCAACTTTTAAATGCACCGCGTTTTTCAGTCACAGCCAAAGAGTGAATTAACGCCGTACCGACCAACCAAGGCATGAACGATGCGTTTTCTACAGGGTCCCAAAACCACCAGCCGCCCCAGCCAAGTTCGTAATATGCCCACCAACTCCCAAGTGCGATACCCGCGGTTAAAAACGCCCAAGCAACCGTTGTCCAAGGACGAGACCAACGAGCCCAAGCCGCATCCAACCGGCCACTTAACAAAGCCGCTAACGCAAACGCAAACGCAACAGAGAAGCCCACATAACCCATGTACAACATAGGTGGGTGCACAATTAAACCAAAGTCTTGCAATAATGGATTTAAATCTTTTCCATCAAGTGGGATGTTGGGCAGCACACGCTCAAACGGGTTTGAGGTGAAAATTGTAAAGAGCAAAAAACCAACACTGATTAAACCCATAATGGCAAGCACACGCGCTAAAATATCAATGGGTAAATTACGGGAGAAAATACTCACTGCAACCGTCCATGTGCTGAGCAATAAAACCCAAAGCAATAAGGAACCTTCATGAGAGCCCCAAACCGCACTGATTTTATATTGTACCGGTAATAAACTATTAGAATTATTGGCAACATAGGCCACAGAAAAATCGTCATTCACAAAGCTGGCTGCTAATGCAATAAACGAGATAAACAAAAACAAGAACTGCCCCCAACTTAAAGGACGACTCATCACCATCCATTGTGTGCGGCCAGTAGCCGTTCCCAGTAATGGGATCACGCTTTGTAAAAAAGCAAAAACCAGCGCTAATATCAGCGCAAAATGACCTAACTCAGGTAACATATTTTTTCTCCTAAATTAGTAACGAGCGCTTTTAACGTCTTGTTGACCATCGTTGTGGGCTTTTTCTAATGCATCAGCCACTTCTGGGGGCATATAATTTTCATCATGCTTAGCTAATACTTCAGATGCGATAAATACGTTGTCGTCGTTTAACTGGCCTAACGCAACAATGCCCTGACCCTCACGAAATAGATCCGGTAAAATACCGTCGAACTGTATTGTGACAATATCTTTGCCATCCGTTACACCAAACTGAACCGTCAAACCATCTTTCTCGCGTGTCACACTGCCCTCAACAACCATACCGCCGGCGCGAATCGTGCGATGAGTGGGCGCGTCCCCCGCCACAATTTGCTGCGGGGTATAAAATAGATTAATGTTTTCTTTTAATGCCACTAACATCAAACTCACGGCTAAGGCGATACCGCCAACCATAAATAAAATAATGAAGAGTCTTTGTTTACGTTGTGGATGCATTACTTCTGCTCCCGGCGCATCTGGCGCTCAATATCTTTAATGACTTTTTTTCGTGTAAGCACAGGGCCAATGAAATTTTGTGCGATAATTAAGCAAGTAATGCCGTAGCTTAACCAAACAAATAATCCATGACCGCCCATATGCAAGAATTCTGTGAAGCTATCAAAAAACATCAGTGATTAGCTCCCGTATTAAGAAGGCTTTTTACCCATTTAGTTCGACGCTCGCGCCATAAAATTTCATTACGTGTACGCGCAAACACCCAAACCGCAAACCAGCAATAAAGCCCAATAATCGTCAGCACTAACGGAATGAACATTTCAGGTGCCATCGTTGGTTTTTTAGTCAGTGTAATAGTGGCTGGCTGATGCAATGTATTCCACCACTCAACACTGTATTTAATAATAGGAATATTAATACTGCCCACTAAAGCTAAAACAGCCGCGGCTTTATTTGCCATTTCTTCACTTTCAATGGCGTTATAAATAGCCATAACACCCATATATAAAAACAACAAAATGAGCATTGACGTTAAACGAGCATCCCAGACCCACCAAGTTCCCCAAGTGGGTTTTCCCCAAATAGCTCCCGTAACCAGCGCAATAATCGCTAAACTTGCGCCTATGGGCGCAATGGTTTTGCCCACCACAAACGACATTTTCATTTTCCAAACTAAGCCAACTAAGCCCGCCACCGCCATCATGATATAAGCGCTTTGACTTAACAAAGCCGCAGGCACATGCACATAAATAATACGAAAGCTGTTGCCCTGCAGATAATCTGCGGGTGCAAATGCTAAGCCCCATACCACACCGACTAACATCAGCGCGCTGCCTATCCATAAAAACCAAGGCGACCAGCGCGATGTGATTTCATAAAACCACTTCGGTGAGCCAAGTTGGTGATAGAGTCTTTTAAGTGCAGACCACATATAAAACGACCTTGTAAACAAAATTTGAAATAAACAAAACTTAACGTCAGCGCGCAATCGATATTTTCAAAGACGCTGCACTGGCAACCGGCGCCAACACCAACATCAATGCTAAATACGCACCCAAAAACGCCAGATGCCCGGTGTAACTATTACCATCGACACCTGCTTGAACCGAGCTTGCCGCAAAAATCAAAACCGGAATATACAAGGGCAAAATTAACAAAGGCATTAGCATACCGCCCTTTTTTAAACCCACGGTCAAAGCCGCGCCAATGGCCCCTAATAAACTTAATGTGGGTGTGCCCAGCAATAAACTAAACACCAGTGGCCAATAACCACCTTCCGGTAGAGCCAACATCACACCCAAAACAGGCGCCATTAACGTCAGTGGCAACCCTGCCATCAACCAGTGCAATAAGGTTTTCACCATCACAAATAATAAAGTCGGTTGAGGTTGCAATAACATTTGCTCAAGACTGCCGTCTTCAAAATCACTTTTAAACATTAGGTCCAACGACAACAGTGTCGCCAGTAGCGCGCCAACCCAAATAATACCGGGGGCAATCAAACCTAAAAACTTAGGATCAGGCGTCACTGCCAGTGGAAATAAACTGGCGACCATTAAGAAAAACATCAGGGGATTAAGTAACTCACCACGATTGCGAAACGCAATGAGCAAGTCTCGTTTAAAAATGGCCATTAAAGAAGAAGTTTGTGCCATTTAGCTCAATACCTCTTGGGCTGCTTGAACCCCTAACGCAAGCTCTTGCACATCAAACGCCAACTGGTGGTGAGTGGTTAATACCACTAAACCTCCGCTTTGGGCATGCTGTATAATATGCTGCTCTAATTGGACTACACCCTCTTTATCAATAGCGGTAAAGGGTTCATCTAAAATCCAAATCGCTTTAGGCTCTAAATACAAACGAGCCAATGCTACACGACGCTGCTGACCAGCTGATAAACCCTGTGCTAATACATCTTCAAACCCATAAAGGCCTACTTTTTTAAGGGCGGTATGGATATCGGCACTACTGGCATCAGGGCACAGCCATTTTAAATTTTCTTCTGGGGTTAAGCTGGTCTTAATGCCAACTTGATGGCCCAAATATAAAAGCTCGCTACGAAAATCATAACGCGCTGAGTGCATAGGCTTGCCATCGAAATACAATTGACCGTCGTAAGACGCACATAAACCTAACAAAATGCGGATCAATGTGCTTTTACCAGCCCCGTTAGGGCCAGAGATACGAACAATTTGCCCTTCATGCCAATCAAAATTCAACTTGCTGAACAATACACGATCATCGCGTTCGCACATCAAAGCGCGGCCACTGAGCAATGCTGTCGGCACTTTAGGCGTATTTTGTTCATCTAATTGCGGCACAAAGGCTCCTATTCGTGAGGTTTAAAACATAACCTCTATACTAATTACTATACTGATTACTACACTCATCACATAACTGGCCGATATAGACGATGTACAAGCCAGCTACGCGCGCGGCATTATATACAAAATAACGCGCATTTACGGCAGATTCCTGAAATTTTGATGGTTTAATGAAACTACCCAGCGAACCCGCACTCAACATAAAATCGTCATCACCTGCAAAGCCTACGTCAGGCGACGCTCAGGTGAGCCAATCCTCTGCGCCTTCAAAGAGCCAACAAGCATTACCAGCCTCCATTCAAGCATTAATAAACACATGGGCCAAAGTGGAATCCAGCCAAACATTGCCGGACAAACAAAATCAGCAAGTATTAAATCAATTGGCTTTGCTAACAGGTAATCATCCCAAGGGGCCAATAGCCGACCCCGCAACACAATCAGGCATCAGTGAAAAATTAAGCCTTTCGAATCTTGCTCAAAACTTAAGCAAAAACGAGGTTCTTTCAGATAGCCTCAAATTAGTACTGGTAAAACTGATGAGCGTCAAAGGCTCGATTAGCATCTTATCTGACCGGCCTCTCACGCCAAATAGCCAAGTTTTATTACGTCAAAGCCCCGAAGGTAAGCTCACTATTCACAATGCACAAAACCCAACACCATTGAATCAGTTTCGCTCACAATTTATTGCCCAGAACTTTACCCTAAAACCCATTGTGCTCATTGATGGCAGTCAAAGTTCTACGAAAGAAAGCCGCACAAGGTTCACTTTCACTCCAATTCCCAATGTAACATTGCAAAGTGAAGTGCCCCTTGCGCCCAACATCCTAAAACAAGCACTCATAAACAGTGGGCAAAATCTTGAATCAAAAATTGCGCAACTGCTGCAATCGCAACCTATGACAACCAAACCCTCTGCCGAGCAAGCACAGTCGCTGCCACAGTCAGCTCAAAATCAAACAAGCCAAAACAAAGCTGGCGCAACACACAATACAAACAACACAAACATGCAGAGTAAAATCACTCAGGTTGAGCAAAGCATTCAAAAATGGGTATCCCAGTTCCAGCAAAAAGTAACGGGGTCAACAAGCACCCAAAATCAGCCGCCAGAGGCAACATCAAGTACCAACTCAGTCGCACCTAAAATATTAGACGCCCTTAAAAATACCCAAAACCCGACAAGCTCCAACAGCATTAGTAGCGATTCATTAAAACACGATCATAAAAATTGGCTTATCCAAAACCAAAATCAAATGCTGACACAGCTAAGTAAACAATTATTGCAGCGCAAAGACAGCTTTATACCCAATTGGCCAGCGATGCAGTTTCAGGGAGCCAGTGCGGGCTCTTCTATTAAAACATTTCAAGATTTAAGCCAGTGGCTCACGTTATTAATGATGCCCAAAGCCAGCAGCGACAATCACGGCGATTCGCTCTGGCCTAAACCGCTAGCCGTACAACCTCAACTGCAGCAAACATTGTCGGCACTGCTTAATAGCTTTAATCAAAGTAACAACGACAGCGAAGCGGCGTTACTCAGACAACTGCTTAGCATCACTCAAAATTTATCAAAATTAACACATGACCAAATTCAAAATCGGTTTTTACAAACACAGGACACGCCTCAATTTCAGTTATCTTTGCCCTATCTTCACCAGAATCAAATTCAATGGTGTGACTTTGAGTGCAAACAGCAACCACAAACCAATCAAGAAACCGAGCAAGCCAATGGCTGGCATTTAATTCTGCGCTTTGCACAACAAACACAATACGCATTCGCCATTGAAAGCCACCTTAAGCAAGAACAATTGGCCGTAACGCTTTGGGCGAACGAATCCCAACAGCTCAAGCATTTGCATCAGAATATTCCACTCATTAAAAACAAACTGGAACAAGCGGGCTTTAAAATTGACAGCATTACAAGCAAACATGGTGCGCCAAAACCCCTACACCAGCCGATCCAGCAATCGTTAATTGACGTTCATACATAGCAGGTTTGATCATGCATAACGACATACCAAAACATGAGATTGAACAGGCACTCGCCCTATTTTATGACGGCGGCCAAGCGCCCGTCATCAGCGAGAAACGCTTCGGCGAAAAAGCAAACGAGCTAGTCACCCTTGCCTATGAAGCGGGTATCCCTATTTATGAAAACCCTGAGCTACTTGAGCAGTTAAGCGCCCTGAGCATTGGTGATAACATTCCACCCGAATTATATCGCTTGGTGGCTGAAATTTTAGCATTTGCGTTTTTTATTCAAGGTAAAGCACCAAAAGGTTACGAAAACATATAACGAACAAATAGCATGCATAAAAAAACCAGCAATTGCTGGCTTTCTATCATCACGATATGACGTGTTAACCTCTAACTATTCAACCACCAGCATATTGGCAGTTGCCGTAAAAACATTCCAACAACCATCGCCAACCGCACCTTGTTGCTCAATCTTGATGTCACTAATCGCATTAGCACCTAAGCGGTAAGCTTCTGCTTTCATATCGACAATCAGGGTCTTTTCTTCTGGGGTTTCACTGAACATAGAACTCTGGCAACGCTTAGAGCTAACTGTACCCAGAGAATTACTCACGCTTGGCTTAGCATCTAAAACCTGTACTTTCTTATCAGCCATTCGTTTGTCACGCAGACTTAAGTGGCTTAGATCATTGCCTTCTAACGCGCCCGGCATAGAACTACACCCCGTGACTAATAAGGCAATTAACGAGATACAAACAAGAAATAGTGAAGTAAGTTTTGAATTCATTATTATTATTTTTAAGTTATGAATGACCCCCTTAGATTAACAGGCTCAAGGCTTACAGGAAAGTCAGCGCATGACCTCAAACTGCGCCATATTAACGTCTACTTGCGCCACCTCGCACTCTACATTACTGACTTTGGCCAACATTGGCCCTTCTTTTACACCAACGCAGCAATTGCTCAAGGGAATCCGCTGGACCTTGTACAAATAACTCAACCCGACCATCCGTTAAGTTTTTAACCCAACCGGATAAACCCAAAGCATGTGCCTTCTTAGCTGTCGAGGCTCGATAATAAACCCCTTGTACTTTGCCTGACACATAAACATGGTACGCCTGTAACTGCTCCTGTTGCACCTGCACCACCCTCTCCTTAAATAAACCCAGCTGTGCAATATATGCTGGGTTTTGTCATATCGTCAAACACCTAGTGTATTTTCTTTCTAACAAACCCTATCTACAGTCGTTAATACGCGCTTTGTAGATAAAGATAACATGCGTAAAAAATCAGAATCCCATCACAAAAACCCGAATAAATATGCGGTTTTAGACTCAATATATACCCTAAGGTATATATCTTTCAGTGTCGCTTTAACGAGACAATTGGACTCATTTATAAGTTGCCAACACTCACTCCGATATTGGCATGCACCCTACTCTTAAAAGTCGACGATAAATCGACAACCGAGATAATGATGAACAACCTAATAAGAGTGCTCACACCACTCATACTATTGACTTGCTTATTTACCAGCCAAGCCCATAGCGAACCACAAACCTTACGTGTTTTAAATTGGGGTGAATACATTGATCCGGATGCCTTAAAGGAATTCGAGCAAGCCAATAATGTCACCATCGAATATTCAGAGTTCAACAGTGTGGATGAGTTCACCTCGATATTTTTTGATTCGAAGAATAAATACGACGTTATCTTCCCTACATCATCCATTATTCGCATTATGGCTGAGAACGATTTAATTATTCCCCTTGATAAATCACGCTTTAATAATTTCAGTGATTTAAACCCTGTTGTGATGAGCGGGCTTGAATTACTCGACACCGGCAATGTCTACAGTATTCCTTATATGTGGGGCACAACCGGCATTGGCATCAACACAAAAGAAGTAAAAAAAGTCGGCATCGACCCAAACAGCAATTCCTTGGGCGTTATTATTCGACAGCACCAAACGTAAAAAATTAATGCAATGTGGCATTGGCATAGTAAACGAGCGAGATGAAATTTTCGCGGCGGCACTTAAATATCTAGGCTATTCACTCAACACCAGCTCAAAGGCAGAGCTCCAAGCCGCAGGACAGTTATTAAAAGAAACCATTGCCGACATTAACTACTTGCATAGCACTCAATATACCGACGACTTAAAAGACAACAAAATTTGTCTAGCCGTCGGTTACTCAGGTGACATTCTGACAGAAGTTGCGGAAAACTCAGACCTACAATACGTCATCCCTAAAGAAGGGGCCGCCATGTGGATCGATATTATGGCCATCCCTAAAAACGCACCGAATAAAGATATGGCTTATGCCTTTATTGATTATATGATGTCAGCAAAGATTTCTGGTCGTAACTCTAACTTTACCGCTTACCCAAGCCCCATGTTAAACGCACAACAATATGTAGACGCCGACATTTTAAACGATCCGACCATCTACCCTAATGAACAAACCCTTGCTGGCCTTCAAATGATGGCGCCTAAAGAGCGCAAGGTAAATCGCATTAAACATCGCCTTTGGGTCAAAGCCATCTGCGCAAACGGCAAGTGGTGCAGCGTCCCGATGCAAAGTTACTTTTAACCCTCCATTTAGCCTCCTTCTTTAAGCCCGTTAGTGCCTATGGCACTGCTGGCTTGACCTAAAACAATATCCAAACACCTTTGCTTGTTAAAATAAGGGCAATTCAAATGTGCGGATATACCATGACCCTTCAAACCAATATCCAGTGGGACATTGATCTCATTAAGCGCCACGACAAATCTGGCCCACGCTATACCTCTTACCCAACAGCGGTACAATTTTTACCGGGCTTTAGTGCCGAGCAATACCAACAAGCCCGTCTAAGTAGCCACAAACAAGATGAAGGCTTATCGCTCTATGTGCACATCCCATTTTGCGCACATGTTTGTTATTACTGCGCCTGTAATAAAGTCATCACTAAACGTCGCGAAAAAGCCGAGCCTTATCTTGCTGCTTTATTTAAAGAGATAGAAATGCGCGCGCAAGGCTATGACGACAACCGCACAGTAGACCAATTGCACTTTGGTGGCGGCACGCCTACGTTTTTAAGCCACGAACAAATGACCCGTTTAATGCATAAGCTAAGGGCGCATTTTAATCTTTCAAACGCACAAGACAGGGACTTTTCAATTGAAATTGACCCACGAGAGCTACAAGACGACACACTCGCCCACCTAAAAAGCATTGGCTTTAATCGTGTTAGTTTAGGCGTTCAAGATGTGGACCCTGCTGTGCAAAAAGCCGTGAACCGTATTCAGCCACTAGAAATGACAAGAAACTCACTGGAGCAATCTCGTCAGCTTAATTTTAAATCGATCAATATCGATCTCATTTACGGGCTCCCCTTACAAAACCGAGACGGCTTTCAAAACACGCTTCAGCACATCATTGAACTAAACCCTGATCGTATCTCGGTATTTAATTATGCGCATTTGCCTGAACGCTTTATGCCACAGCGGCGCATACAAACAGAAGACCTGCCCAGCCCAGAAACCAAACTAGACATGTTGCAAGACAGCATTCAACTGCTCACACAGGCCGGTTATGTTTATATCGGCATGGATCACTTCGCCAAACCCAGCGATAGTCTAGCGCAAGCCCAGCAAGCGGGAAAATTGCACCGCAACTTTCAAGGTTACACCACTCATCCTGATTGTGATCTAGTGGCGCTTGGTGTGTCATCCATAAGTCAGATCGGCCACAGCTATTTGCAAAACAGTGCCGATATAGCGGTTTATCAAGATCAATTAGCGCAAGACACCCTTCCTATTAACAGAGGTTTAACACTCACCCAAGAAGATGAATTAAGACAAGCCGTTATCAAACAGCTCATTTGTCACTTCAACTTAGCCTTTGATGATATTGAACAGCGCTTTCACATCAAGCCTCAGCAACACTTTGCCAAAGAACTTGAAAGCCTAAAGCGCTTCGAAGAAGACGGCCTATTAAGTCTAAGCCCGCAGGGAATACAGGTTCACGATAAAGGTGTGTTATTGATTCGCAGCATCTGTATGGAATTTGATGAATATCTAACTCGCCCACAGCAAGGCATACGCTATAGTAAAGTGATATAACTTAAATTATGGCTTAAATACAACTAGAGGCTCATCGTGACCAGAGACACATCAAATATAGCGTCTCAAACGGCTGCAGCCGCCACTATATCGGGCCACCTCTACCGAGCCAGCATCATTGCAAAGCGCATGGCGCTGGCTGCAAAAAATTCTCGTGCGATGGTTTTGCGCGCCGGAGCCCAAGCCGCAGGCCTAAAAGTCATCAGCGATTATTTCGATGAACTTGCGGGTAAAACCATCAACTTGTCTAGCACAATCAATCAATGCGCCATTACCATCTCGCAAAACTCAGTACGCCAGTGGCGCACCAATTCGTTTTTATCTTATGTTAACCACACCAAAAGTAAAATGGATCAAGATAGAACCTCGCAACTAAACAAAGCGGTAGAAGAAAGTGAGTCCAGTCTTGATCGCTTAAGCAAGGATATGCAGCTTCAACTTTCACAACTAAGCGGGCAATTAATTGATATACGCCAATACATGCAATCAAGTAGTGTTGTTGCCGTTACCTTCCGTCTAGAGGCCACACAAACGGGCGAGTTTCAGCCATTACTTGAGCATATGGCCCACACCATTGACGGCCTTAGCAACGATATCAAGCACCACATTACATCAAGTCAAAATCAATTAACGCAATTTAAAATTAAAAAACATTAGGGCTCAGCATGGACGCACTTAAAATTTATGACAACGGCCATCAATGGTATGTTTTTGGGCGAGATCCAGAAAAGCCCGAAAAGATCATCGACACGAACCAATATATGATTGTCGATGGCGACCGCAGCATTCTATTGGACCCTGGTGGTATTGAAATATTTTCAACCATGCTGGCATCGGTTTTAAAGTACGTTGATATTGACCATATCACCGATTTATTTGCTAGCCATCAAGATCCAGATATCATTTCTTCACTGGGTATGTGGGACCAAGTACTGCCCGATGCAACATTGCATGCATCTTGGTTATGGGAGGGCTTTATTCGCCACTTTGGCATGGACAAAATACAATACAATGCCATAGATGATGAAGGCGGCCACCTTACACTTAACAATGTTGATCTAGAGTTTATACCGGCTCACTATTTACATAGCTCAGGCAATTTTCATGTTTATGACTCTAAATCTAAAATTCTATTCAGTGGCGATATTGGCGCAGCACTTGAGCCACCTGGCACGTCTCTGTTCGTAGAAGATTTTGATAGCCACGTTGACAAAATGCGTTATTTTCATGAACGCTGGATGCCTTCAGATAAGGCAAAGCAACACTGGTTAGAACGCGTAAAACACCTAGACATCGAAATCATGGCACCCCAACACGGCCGCTTATTCAAAGGTGATGATGTACAAAAGTTTTTCGATTGGTTTGAAAAGTTGCACGTGGGCGTCGCTTCTGATTAAACAGTGACAAATAACCGAAAGCAAAATTCAGCGAGTATTAAAACGTTCAAAACAATCTAGCCGTTACCAAAAAGTACAGATAACGGTTAGGTTGAGTCTCAATAACTACAATTTGAGATTACCAGTTCATCACAATTCGGCCACGACGACCTTTTTCTTCTAAACGCGACAGTGCCGCTAGATAATCTGAGAAGTGAAATTCTTTATCAACCACAGGCTTCAACTTACCCTCTGCGACCCAGTTAGAGATTCTTGTTAACTTTTCATAGTCCCCTTGCATGACCATCAAGTAACCCACTTGCGGATCTTCGGATTCACCACCATTGTGCTCACTTGGTTCAGCCGGAATAAAAACACCGCTGGGTGACAACAGCTGTTTCATATTTTCAAGTTTTTGTTTATTGGTTAGATCTAAAATAACATCGAAACCTTTCACATTAATGCCAGCAAGTTCATCGATACCCACTTGGTTATAATCGTAAACGTCATCAGCACCATAAGAGTGTAAATATTCGGCCTGCAAACTGCCTGCAATCGCCGTCACATGAGCGCCAAGCAGCTTGGCTATTTGAATACCCTGTATGCCTAAGCCACCCGCAGCACCATTTATTAATATTCTCATTCCACTTTTAAGGTGACCTAAATCCTGCAAAGCAACCAAGGTAGTTAATGCCCCCAAAGGTAAAGCCGCCGCCTGAGAAAAGGATAAATTAGCAGGCATCAACGCAAGGAAGTCTTCATTAATGGCAATGAATTCTGCATGACTCTTCCAGCCTGTTATCATATTTACATAACCAAATACTTGATCACCACGCTTAAAGCGCTTGCCATCTGATTCCACCACACCTGAAAATTCCAATCCGGATTGCACCGCTTTATCAACGCCATATTCAGTAAAATACGCATCAAAACGCCCTTGCGCACTTTCTGCATCAAATGGATTCACCGATGCGCTGTGTACTTTAACCAGAATTTCATCTTTATCAGGCACGGGACGCGTTAAATCGTCTTTCAATACAAATCTCTTATTACTATCAACTACTAAGCCTTTCATAACATTGCTCCTACATTATTTTAGGTCACTCGACCTAAAATAATGTAGGTCAATTGACCTAAGATGTCAACGTCTATATATTGCCCTCTAAGCAAGCTATCTGTACGAGACCGATGAACCAGAAAATAGAGCATATATTGCGTTGCGCCATGACCATCTTGAAGGCATCAGGTGATCAAGGGCTGTCTATGAGAAAAGTCGCTGAAACCGCTGACATGAGACTAAGCAACGTACAGTACTATTTTAAAACAAAGGAATTATTATTAGCGGCACTGCTAGAAGGCTTTCTATTAGAGTACGCAGATTCAATGCGCACTCTTGCGTTACCTGACAAACTGAATTCAAAAGAAAAACTGCATCACTTAACACTGGGCATATTAAACGATATTGAAAAAAGTGAATGCGCCATGGTCTTCAAAGAGATATGGGCCATTGCAGAGCGCAACCAGGGCGTAAAAAAAGCCATCGACGATTACTACACGAAACTTCACCAACTGTTATTTGATGCGTTAAAAAAAATGGCACCCGCAAAATGTGAAACACAATCTATTAATCATGCCGTCGCTATTTTACTCCCCTTCATTGAGGGCTATTGCATTACCTCATCCAATCTTAAAGTCCCTGCTGATCAACTCGCCAAACAGCTCGCAATGGTGCTTTACACCTTACTAGAGCAACCACAGTAACCCAGATTTGACTCGGCATATGCTTAAATCAAACAGATGCGGGTCAAGCATTATCTCCCTCCCCCCCCCCTTCTACTGGTATCAACTTCTTTGATTTTCAAATATCAACAACCTAAATAAGGATAACGGTATAAAAACAACAAATCACAGGTTTTAATAAACAACTGTTCCCAAAATAGGCCGACCATGAACCTTTATAACACCTATAACCCAATAAAATAGTTTACCTTACAAATATTTCAGCATACACTTGTTTACTGAAATATTTAGGAGGGATTTATGAACACCCCCACAATAAGCAGAACATCTAAAGCCTGGCATTGGTTTATCAGCAGCCTCACCAATCACACGAGTTTTGGGGCCTACTTCGAGCCCGTGATCCAAATCATGCTGCCTAGCTGGCGTGCAGATAAAGTTCGTAGCAAGGTTCATAGTATTCGCCATGAGAATGCAGATACATTTAGCTTAGTGATTAAGCCAAGCGCGCAATTGCAAGAGTTTAAAGCAGGCCAATACATCGAATTAACCGTCGAAAAAAACGGCGCATGGGTCAGCCGCTACTTCAGTATTTCGTCTAGTCCTGCATATTATGCTCGCACAGGGTTAATTGAATTAACCATCCGCATTCAAAACAAAGGCCGAATCACACCTTGGCTCCCCACTGCGCTAAACACAGGCAGCGTTGTCAATATTTCACATGCCATGGGGGAATTTACGCTAAATCCTAAATATGCATCAGTTTGCATGATTGCAGGTGGTAGTGGCATCACACCCTTTCGAGCCATGCTTCAACAACTCGGTTTGCAAGCATCTAATAATAATGCTCAACAAGAGATCACCCTACTTTATTACGCTCGCAGTGCAGATCACTTTTTGTTTAAACAAGAGTTTGAACAACTCTCCAAACAGCATCCACTTTTTCAATTACAACTGATGGATAGCGAATTAACGGGCAACGTCAGTGCAGCCCATATTAGTTTGGCCGAGCAACTAAACGGTCATACTCATTTTTATATATGCGGCCCAAGCCCAATGATTACGCTGAGTCGAAAAATCTTAAGCAACTTAAACGTCAGTACAAGTCATATACATTATGAATTTTTTGGCCCAGAGCCTTTAACGGATATTCAAACCGAAAACAGTTTGATTTTATTTAGTCATTCAAATAAGCAAATAGACAGTGGCTCAAACAATCAAACCTTACTTGAGTTAGCGCAAGCCAACCAAATACACCCCGTCAGCGGATGTGGCATAGGGGTTTGCCATCAATGTATTTGTCAGAAGAAAAGTGGCGTTGTTTATAACACCAAAACAAAAACCTATAGTGATACTGGTGCAGAAGAAATTCAGCTGTGTATTAACGTGCCGGTCAACGATGTCGTTTTGGACTTATAAATAAAGGAGACAAACATGAACATGCAAGCCAATGCGATAGACACACAATATTTAAATAATGAACACCCAACTTCTGATGAACTTGATTTGTTTGCACAAGAACTAAACGACATACGCGAACGTACCATGACCAAAGTCGGTAAAGCGGATGCAAAATACATTCGCACAGTTATTCGTGTACAGCGTTTTAGCGAATTCAGCGGGCGAATATTGTTAGTGCTTGGTTTTTTACACCCTGCTTATTGGATTTTAGGCGTATTAGCACTGGCCACTGCCAAAATATTAGACAATATGGAAATTGGCCACAACATCATGCATGGTCAATATGACTGGATGAATGACCCAAATATAAACAGTCGAAATTTTGAATGGGATAATGCGGGCGATAGCGAGTCATGGAAACGCTACCACAACCATGAACACCATACTTATACCAACATCATCGGTAAAGACCGAGACTTTGGTTATGGGCTATTGCGTTTAAGCGATGATACTCGCTGGAAACCAAAAAATATCTGGCAATTTTTCACCTACATCGCACTTTGCTTTAATTTCCAATGGGGCATCGCCTATCACGAATTAGCAGGCGAGCGCATTTTTATGGGTAAACCTCGTAAAACCAGTAAACTGCCAATTACACGTGAGCAATTAAAATTCGCCTTTTTTAATAAAGCCGCTCGCCAGTTGTTTAAAGATTACGTGTTCTACCCGTTAATATGCTTCCCTGTTTTTTTACAAGTATTAGCGGGGAATTTTGTCGCTAACCTATTAAGAGATGTATGGACCAACACCATTATTTTTTGTGGTCATTTCACAGAAGATATACACACATTTAAAGCATCAGACTGCCAAAACGAAACGCAGGGGCAGTGGTTTTATCGCCAAGTATTAGGATCATCTAATCTTGAAGGTGGCCGTTTTTTTCACATTATGACTGGCCACTTAAGTTGCCAAATGGAACACCATTTATTCCCAGATGTTCCGGCTAGGCACTACCCTGCTATGGCAAAAGAAGTTCGAAAAGTCTGTAAAAAGTACAATATTCCCTATAATAGTGCTGGTTTCTTTAAGCAATATTTTAGTGTTGTTCGCCGTATTATTCGATATAGCTTTCCGACTCAGCCGCGTACCAGTGCAATCGTTTAATCTGACAATTTAAACACTAAAGTAATTCGGCCTGCACAATTGTGCTGGTCGACATTATTGATAATAAGTTTTTCGCTGACCATTTCACAATTTGACTTTAATCCATCACGTCTATCACTGGCCTTAAGTTGTAAATGGATCTATCCTATTCTTTTTTTACTTAAGGAGCGACTATGAAACGCATCGTCATTTTTGGTAATTCCGGTTCAGGAAAGTCCACACTCGCTCAACATTTAAGTACGACACATAATCTAGCTCACTTAGACTTAGACACTTTGGCTTGGCAAGACACACAACCCCCCTCACGAAACCCAATTGAGCTATCAAAGTCATTAATGAACGACTTCATGGCCAATAATTCAACCTGGGTGATAGAAGGCTGCTACAGCGATTTAATTGAACTGACATTAGATCAGTGCAGCGAAATGTATTTCATGAATTTATCAGTTGAAGATTGCATAGAGAACGCAAAAAAAAGACCGTGGGAGCCGCATAAATATGCCAGTAAAGCCGCGCAAGATGCTAATTTACCCATGCTATTAGATTGGATAAAACAATACCAGCAACGAGACGATACGTTTTCACTCAGTGCTCATAAAACACTATTTAATGACTTTCGTGGCTGTAAGCATTTATACAAACACAAGCCTGTTTTTGAAAATGGCACGACTCAAATAGCACCATAACTGCGTCCGTGCTAAGCCATGAAACTATTACGCACTCACTTAGCAGGACTCAGCCTTGGGGCTTAAAATCGAGTGATTAAAAATACTGGCGGTGAAAACGCAAATGCTCTGCGATAAAACTGCTAATAAAATAATAACTATGATCATAACCCGCTTGCATCCGCAGCGTTAACGGATACGCGCTCACATCCGCAGCCGCTTGTAGCGTTTCGGGTTTGAGCTGTTCTTGTAAAAAGTTATCCGCATCCCCTTGATCCACCAGCGCAGGCAATTGCTTACCATCACTTTGCTTCATCAATTCGCTGCTGTCATATTGCAACCAATCTTGCTGGTTATCACCTAAATAACCACTTAAGGCTTTTTGCCCCCAAGGGCAATTAATAGGGTTCGCAATTGGACTAAACGCCGACACAGACGAATAACGATCCGTATTTTTTAACGCAATGCTCAGCGCACCATGGCCTCCCATAGAATGGCCGCTAATAGCACGTTGCTGAGTCACCGGAAAATTAGCCTCAATTAATTCAGGCAATTCATTCACTACATAATCGTACATTTGATAATGTTGATTAAATGGCGCTTGCGTGGCGTTCACATAAAACCCAGCACCTAAACCAAAATCGTAACTGGCGTCTTTATCATCGGCCACACCCTCACCACGCGGGCTGGTATCAGGTGCTACAATCGCAATACCAAGTTTTGCCGCCTCAGCAAACGCACCTGCTTTTTGCATGAAGTTTTCATCGGTGCAGGTTAATCCCGACAACCAATACAATACCGGCACTTTTTCACCCGTGGCCGTTTGCGGCGGTAAAAAAATCGCAAAGCGCATTGTGCAGTTATTGCTTTTAGATAAATGACTGTATTGCTTATGCCAGCCATCAAAACTTTTTGTACTGTTAATATTTTCTAAGCTCATTGTGTTCTCACTTTGAGAAAATAAAATGCGCCTGATGCTCAGCATCAGGCTTGGCCCGCAATTTATTTATTGTAATGAATCACAGAACGAATGCTTTTGCCTTCGTGCATTAAGTCAAAGGCTTCGTTGATGTCTTCAAGACCCATAGTATGGGTAATAAAGTCATTCAATTTAAATTCACCTGCTAAGTATTTTTCAACAATGCCAGGCAATTCACTGCGCCCTTTTACGCCACCGAATGCACTGCCGCGCCATACACGCCCCGTCACCAATTGGAACGGTCTGGTCGAAATTTCTTGTCCGGCACCGGCCACACCAATAATCACCGACTCACCCCAACCTTTATGACAGCACTCAAGGGCAGAACGCATGACATCGACATTACCAATACACTCAAATGAGAAATCCACCCCGCCTTCGGTCATTTCAACAATGACGTCTTGAATCGGCTTATCAAAATCGTTTGGGTTAATGCAATCGGTCGCACCAAGCTGTTTGGCTAATTCATATTTACTTTCGTTAATATCAATACCAATGATGCGTGACGCCCCTTGCCATGGTGGCACCAATAATGGCTGACAAGCCAATACCGCCCAAACCAAATATGGCAACGGTATCGCCCTTTTGAACTTTTGCAGTATTCATCACTGCGCCCATGCCGGTGGTCACACCACAGCCTAGCAAACAGACTTCTTCAAGTGGTGCCGCTTTGTTCACTTTGGCTAATGAAATTTCAGGTAGGACGGTATATTCAGAAAATGTCGACGTGCCCATATAGTGATAGATCGGCTCACCGTCTTTGTAAAAACGTGTGGTGCCATCTGGCATTAAACCTTTACCTTGGGTTTCACGTATTTGCTGACAAAGATTGGTTTTACCTGATTGGCAGAATTTACATTCGCCACACTCTGGGGTGTAAAGCGGAATCACGTGATCGCCAATGGCCACACTGGTTACGCCTTCGCCTAACGCTTCAACCACTCCGCCGCCTTCATGGCCCAGAATCGCAGGGAACACACCTTCAGGGTCTTCGCCTGACAGCGTAAACGCATCGGTATGGCATACGCCTGTGGCAATGATTTTAACCAGCACCTCGCCTTTACGAGGCATCATTACGTCTACTTCTTCAATGCTTAAAGGCTGCTTAGGGCCCCACGCAATGGCGGCTTTTGATTTGATGAATGTATCTGTCATATGAACTCCGTTTTATGAAGAAACCTGTGTCTGCCACTCAGTACAGCTCACAGGCTTATACCTGTCTATTTATTCATGTTTGATTCAATATCATTGTAATTACTTCTCATATAAAGATAATCACCTTTAAAATTAAAATACTTTTACATATAGGTAATAATCATGCGTATTTGGGAAGGCGTATCGGAATTTGTCACCGTAGCTGAACTGGGCAGCTTTACACTGGCTGCCGCCAAGCTTGATGTATCTGTTGCACAAGTGAGCCGACAAGTATCCCAACTAGAGCAGCGTCTAGACAGTAAATTGCTTTACCGTACCACACGCAAAGTATCGCTGACCGCAGAAGGCGAGATTTACAGCCGACACTGTCGCCAAGTATTAAACGACCTTAAAGATGCCGAACGTGCACTGGGCAATTTAAAAGACACGCCACAAGGCAGTATTAAGCTCACAGCACCTGTGATGTATGGTGAAACTTACATATTACCGCTGATTCATGATTTCATGCGCCAACACCCCGCCATCGAAGTCACCTCTAATTTAACCAATCAACAACTTGATTTGGTTGAAGGCGGCTACGACCTAGCGATACGCCTAGGCAAGTTAAAAGATTCAAGCTTAATGGCCAAACCCATTAGCCAGCGTGATTATCGCGTGTGCGCCTCCCCTGAATATTTGCAGCACCACGGCACGCCCCATTCACTCACCGAACTTAGCCAGCACAATTGTTTAATGGGACAACACAGTTATTGGCGATTTGCCGACAACAAAAAGGAAAGAACCATAAAAGTCACCGGTAATTTAAGCTGTAACAGTGGCTATGGTTTGGTGGACGCTGCGCTAAAAGGCATCGGCATTGATGCAACTGCCTAACTACTACGTAGACCAATACTTAAAGCAGTCACAATTAATCGAGGTGTTGACACAATATAAAGTCAAACAAGAGAATATTTGGGCGGTGTACCCAAATAATCGACATTTATCCGCGAAGATTCGGCAATTGGTGGATTACCTGCAACAGCATTTAGATACCACTCATTAATACTAAGGGAATACGACTTGTGATGTGAATACATTCTAATGTTATGCAAGCCCTACTTTTTCAACAAAGGCCAGCCATTCATCTGAATATGTTTCGTCATGAATAATGATATTAGGCGCATTCTCTTGCCACATATTGTGCAACTGAATTTCGTAAGCGTGTAACAAGTGGTGCTCGGTTAATAACGTATCATAATCCGCCTGCGCTAGATTATCGTCCAAACGTTTTAAATAAAACGCACCGTCATTGCTGTAGATTTTATCACCGACAATTGGGTGGCCTAACTCAGATAGGTGAGCGCGAATTTGATGTTTGCGCCCGGTTAATAACTCACATTCAACCAAGCTAAAACCATTAGTGCTTTTTAATACCGTAAAATGGGTTTCACTTAACTTGCCTTGGCCTTGCGCGACGCTATGCATCTGGCAACGTATTGCACTGTCTTTTAAGGTATTCAAATAACTCTGGTGCTGTCGCGTTTGCCAACTTGGTTCACCATGAATAATGGCGCGATATTTTTTGCGTTGCATTAATTGCGCAAGCTTTGGCTGGTAATACTTTGCTTGTTCGTTATCTTGGGCAATTAATAGTATGCCCGATGTTTCTAAATCTAAGCGGTGTAACAAGTGTGCATCTGGCCATGGGCTTTCACGGCGCAACAATTGAATAAGTGTGTTGTACACATTACGCGTGGTGCGGCTCACCGGTAAATTGGCAGGTTTATGTACCGCTGCAATCTGTTCATTTTGCCAAAGCAGTGTCCAATTTGTATCCACTTCATCTTCTTGATAATCAGGCACTGTGTAATCAATCACCTGCCCTTGGCTAATCGCACAATCTTGATTCACCACTAGGCCATCTAATTTTATTAAGCCTTTTCCTAGCAATTGCTGCCATTGCTCTACACTTAAATAAGGAATACACGGCAACAGACACGCTAATAAGCCTGTCTCTTGCTGTTGTTGGTTAACGATCATGCTGAAATGGGCGTCCAAGATTAGGCCTTACAAAATTAGAAAAAGTCATAATAAAGCATTATAGTGCTAACATCAGCGCATATATTAAAAGAGGTGTTTTATGGGTTTAAAACCGCTATTAGCTCTTACTTGTTTGATTCTTAGTCAGGGTACTATTTTGGTCAGCTATCTTATTGCTTTGCAATTTGATCATCCCAAAGTAGAAAGTTGTAACCCTTTCTTTCAAGGTTGTCTAAACATTACTGATGCTGGCATTTATAGTCCAGAAGGTTACGTGTTTCGTGGCGGTATGATTATGGCCTGTGCATTTTTCATTATGTGGTGGGCGGTGAGCTTTAAGCAATTAAAATCCATCAGCACTAGCTGGTTAAACCCCGCTAGCACCATTCTTGGTGTGATCGGTGCCATATTATTGATTGTGGCCACGGCAGTGTTGATCCCCCCAAGAGACGCCATCAACTGGGATGTTCATGTGGCAGGAGCAATTTTGTTTTTTCTTGTGACATTCGTAGCTCAGGCACTGCATCTTGCTTTATGTTCACGCAAAGAAATCAAACCGACACTGAAATCGATTTCACTAAAAATAAAGTGGGTAACGGTGGGCGTGCAAGGCATCATGATCGCCGTTGCATTAACCTTTAAGGCACTCGACAGTGGCGATGACATTGTCAACGCCATTGAATGGTGGCTGGCGCTCTTAATCGCAGTCTACTTTTATTCAGCTTACTATGACTGGCAAGCGCCTGCGAAAAATTAAAAACAAAAAAGGCATACTGAGTATGCCTTTTTTGTATGAATAAAATACAAAATTATTTACTCGAAAATTTCACCATTAATTGCATAAACCAACCAAACACTCTGGGCATAAAGCGCGCTTGCGCATACGATAATTTGGCCATGAGTCCAGGCACAATAATAAATTGGTTTTTATTAATGCCTTTAACTGCAGACTTAGTCACGGTTTTCACATTTAACGTGCCACCAATGTCTTTAATAAAGCGAGTTTGCGGCAAGATATGCTCGCTCTCTTTCGCCACCATTGGTGTATCTACTTCGGGTGGACACAATACACTGACACCCACACCGTATTCATGCACCTCTTGACGTAACGCACCCGCCATTCCAATCACTGCAAATTTAGAAGCGCTGTAAGCACTATAACCATACGTTGAAATGATTCCACCTAGGGAACTGACAAAACAAATTTGACCGCGCTTTTGTGCCATCATATCGTTAATAAACGCACGCACCACTAAGCGGCTACCCATTACATTGGTTTGCATAATACGCTCAAACCCCGCATCACTTTGTTCGATAAATCGCTCACTGGCCACAATACCTGCACTTAAGATCAACAAGTCAGGCGTAGACAAGTCTTGCTTAATTGTCGCCACACAGCATGACAACGCTTGAGCATCCGCAACATCAACACTGTATGCTCTTATTTTTTGATCCGCTGTTTTAGCAAGTATCTGACAAGCCTGAACGGCTGCATCTAACTTATCTTGGTTACGAGCCAACAAAGCGACATCGCAACCTTGCTCAACATAGGCTTTTGCTAAATCTAACCCGATACCACTTGAACCACCGGTAATTACCACTGTTTTAAATTTCATCATTTTTAAATTACTTATTATTTTTTGTCATGCTAGCTTAACAAGATACTAAGAATATGTGGTGTCTTCTTAAGACAACTTCTTATGCGAATTAAGCCAGCACAATTAGGTATTCACATCATGTCGTAGGAATAAACCGACCACACACAGGCTCTAACATCACTACATCAGCACGATCATCTACTTAAATTTGACTAACGTTCAAATTAAATCAAGCCATCGCCAGCTTAATCAATATGGAGTCGTCTTCTTAATCAGTGCTTAACTAATCACAATGTGTATTTAAAACATGACGGTATGGCATTCGAATCGAAACGACTTATTTACAAACCTATTGCCACTGATTTGATCCAACACTGATCTGATTCATAAAAGCGTCTTTAAGGTTGTGTTAAGTTTCACCGCGTCACAATAACGCATCATCAAATTTAGAGTATTAAAGGTATTTATGAAGCGCACCCAACTCATCAATTTGCATTTGATTCTAGCGGCCATATTGCTGCCTGCCATCGCTATGTTTGCCATCACCGGTGGCTTTTATACTTGGGGTGTAAAAGGCGGTTATGACAAGCAAACCTATAAAATGCCCTTAGCAGAACCGTTGAAAAGTGACCTAGGAAGCTTAATTAACTACACCCAGCAAGAGCTTGATAAGCAGAATCATGCCTACCCAAGCGGGGCTGCAAAGCTCAAATCCACAGACCACAGTCATGTTTTACAATGGGCAGGTCGTGAATCAGACATCACATTAAGCTCAGATAAAGGCAGCGACCTAGCCAAATTAGAAGTGGCTAGGGCCTCGGTTTATCGCCAGTTTGTTCAATTACATAAAGCAAAAGGTGGCGCGGCGTTCAAACTGTACGCAGCCCTCATGGCGGTGAGTCTATTAGTTATTCTTATCAGTGGCGTCCTAATGGGACTAGGCATGCCTAAATATAGGCTTACAACCTACCTTGGGCTCTCAGCTGGGGTCTTACTGCTAGCCGCAATGTTTAGTCTTAGTTAGCTAAATAAGATTTATTGCATAATGCTATTGATAATCCATCTCATTCACACTACTATTAGACCCATAGACAAATTTAATGGGTTCATCACTATGTATGTGTGCCTTTGCAAAGGAATTACAGAGCGCCAAGTTCAGCAAGCCATCGATGAAGGCGCTGATTATAAGGCTTTGCGCGAGCAACTTGGCGTTGCCAGTGACTGCGGTCAATGCGGTAACACCTGTAAAGAGATGATCAAGACCAGTCAAGAGTGTGCATTCTATGATGCACAAGTCGCTTAGTCTGATTTAAGTCTCATCACTAAACCGCCAATGGCGGTTTTTTTATGCCTGCTCACCCGCTCCCACCTCCAATACCAACCTTTAATTCACACGTAGAGTTCTATAACATGGCGATATTCAGCCATTACGTATTTTAAAGCTCAATTGGCTCAGTCACGTAACGACTACACCTAATCTGCCCAAAGAGGGGCAAATCACCTAAATGCTAAAATCCATTCATAAAACCATTGATGCGCTCGGCACCATCGAAGTACTCGATGATGGCGCTAAACGCTATCTGACGTTTGGTAATGAACACGAGCAAAGCTGCCAAGTAAAGAATGAGCCTCATATTCCACAACACGAATACACGCGGGCCATCATGCTCTCTCTGCTATTTTGCCAGCCAAAAACGGTAGCGGTTTTAGGATTAGGCGGCGGCACACTGGTTTATTCGTTTCTCAATAGCTGCGAGCAAGCCCATATTACCGCCATCGAATTAAGAGCGGATGTTGTCAGAATCGCACATCGTTACTTTGCATTGCCTAAAAATGAAACACGACTAAACATCGTCAACGAAGATGCGGCATCATACATGGAAGAAGCGCAAGGGTGTTTTGATATATTGGTAGCAGACCTGTATCACCATAATGGTATAGACGATGTTCAAATGCAGCGTGATTTCTTGAAAAATTGCGCAAAACGAGTATCAGAAAACGGCTGGTTTGTACTCAATTATTGGCTAGACCATGATTTAAACAGTGACATTCTTCAACAATTGCATGATGATTTTAATTGTATTTATACGTGCAATAGTGGTGGTGGCAACTTAATTATTTATGCAGGTAAATCTTACCCTCTCGACGACTTTTTATTACCGGCTCATACAAAAACCCTAGCCAAAAAACTAGGGTTCTCTCTTAATTATTACATTAAACGGCTAAAGCAAATTACTGCCGTTTAATATTAAAGCCAAACATTATCAATAAACTCAGTAAGGCTAACCAAGCGTTAAAGACACCACCACCCTGTCGAGATTCGATAATGCCGCCTGTTACTTTACTACCCGACAAACGATCCTCTTCACTTTTGAATACAATATCACTCGACACTCGGTTAGCATAAACCATGGCATTATTACTGTAATCCAAGGCTGAGCATACAGATTGCCAAGTATCGGACACAGCAGGATCATCAACACTGGCTAAATCATCTGTGTTATAAAAGCCACTGGCGCTTGAGCAAGTAGACTCATTAAATCGGTCTGAGCACACCCTTAAATTATTAAGTTGCACATAGCCTAATGAAACAAGAGATTGAAAATAAATAAACATCACATGATTAATACCCTGCTCTAACGTAACCGTATAGGTCGACCAGTTTTGATTATTAATTATGGTTGGGGTTTTCTCATTAACATACACGCCCAAATAATTACTGCCACCGTTGACAACCTGTGATTCAAACTTCAAATATTGGGTTTCATCACCCACTGGGCCATTAAGATATGTGAGCAATACTGAGCGGCCGCCTAATGAAGCATTACCTGACTTCATAACAGCGCCCTGCTGTGCATCGGTTTGCTGGTACCACGATGCACCATGCTCTGTGTTTTTAGATGTACCGCTAAAGAACTCCCATTGCGTATCCAGTGCCGGTGCCGAAATAGAATCTAGTACTTTTGAATTTAAATCGTGAGTGACATTATAATCAGCCAACTCTAATTCCAATTGCGCAAAATGCTCCCCTATAATATCGGCTTGAGCGTTTACTTTAAATTCACAGGCATAACCTGCAGGAACAGAATCACCTAATAACCAGTCAGCATCATCAATATCGAAATATATATTGTTAACCGATTTTTGCTTAATAGCTTCTGCTTCTTGCGATGTATTAAACACAGTAAAGGTTTGAGGCTTGTCTCTACCGCGTCCCATAAATCCAATTTTGCCTTCACCTAATAACGTCACGCCATTTTGTCTTTGTTCAATCCAATCCACCATGGCAGAGACTTCAGTGTAAACACCGTATAAACCGGGCTCTGCACAACCACTGCCCCAGCTTACCAATCCTGACAATGCCCATTCGTTATTCGCTTTAACTAAAATGGGGCCGCCGCTATCACCTTGACAGGAATCTTTGCCACCACTGACTTCACCCGCGCAGAAACTGCGATCCCAGTAATCACCAATACTATTGATGGGGTAAGTGCTATTACAAATAGCGTCACGCTGATAGCTGACATCTACTTCTTGTAACACTCTTGATGTCGATCCCGAATCCGTCACACCCCAACCTAAAATGCGCAGTTGTTCATTTTGTTGCAGTGCTAAGGTATCTGCTCGGCTAAGAATATCGATAGGGGTTTTGGTCGCACTTTGATTCAGTTTAATAAGAGCTAAATCACTGTAATACAGGCTGTCGTTATAATCAGGATGCAGTAAGATCCAATCGGCCTTACGAATATCGCCACCAGCGGCAAACGATAAACTTTCTAAGCCAATATATAATGTTAATTCTTCTGCCATTTTATCATCAAGACAATGGGCTGCCGTTAACACCCAATCTTTGGCAATCAATACCCCGCCACAAAAATGCGAACCCCGTTGAATGGAGACCATCCAAGGATACGCCTCACTGCTGTCGACACCACCAATAATGCGATTCTCACTGCCCTCTACAAGCGTCGCACTGGACCAAGAAAAGGCACTCATTAAAACCATTGGGAATAAAAAACAACAAGCTAACATCTTTTTCATAGCTAAACCTTCTGCTGATAGGAGAGTTCCCTCTCGAAACGACTAGCACGTTTAATCAGTATAGAAGTGTGTTTTCATTCCACCGTATGACAATCTGTTCTAATAAAAGCCATAAACATTACTTAGTAATCAAATGCCACAAGAAAAAAACCAGTGCTATGCTTATTAAAGGTATTGATTGGATATGAACATGGCCGTTTTAAAATATTCCCTAATCGTCGTATTTGCCTATATCACCGGGTGCGGCGCACTCGATGACAGCAGCTCAAGTGGCCCAGAAGAATTAAACGGTTTATGGCTGGGCGAAACTGAAGAACAAGGTGTCACGGAAGTGCTCACCACGTCGGTATTATTTTATGAAGATCAAGTTTTTATATTGCGAGAAGATGAAGCCCATATTGGCTCTTATGAAGTGTTAGAAAATGACAGTGCGCTGCTTGACACCACCATTTTCACCTATGCTGCGCCTGATACTGATAATAATTTTTACGTGGGAGCACGCACGAGTAATCGTATTGAAGTGGATGCATTATTTGCGTCAGACCAAAGCTTATTTCTGAATTTTGATGGCAGCACCCGATCTGGCAGTGCCACGCTTGAACTGGATGCTGGCCGTGCATCAAACATGACTCTAAAACGTGTACGCGGCACATGGACAACCACAGACTCCATTTTATACATTAACGATGAGGGCGGCCTACAAGGCAGCAACAGTGCCACAGGCTGCCAGTGGAAAGGCAAACTAACATCGTTTAACGATAATTTTTTAACCCTCAGCATAGAACGTAAACTATGCGCTGAATTTAACCAGCCAGTAGACTCACCCACAGACGGATTCGCTTTAATCGATGGCGAAGGTAACCTACATTTAATTGCACAGCAACCCAATGAGTTTTTATGGACGAAGTTCTCACCAGATGTTGCAGCGGCTGATGATGGTGCGGACGGCGACGCGGCTAACGATGATGACGCCGAAGATGATGCTGCGGCTTAAATTAAGGAAAGCCTATAAGGTCAGTGGTCTCGATTAACTGCCATCACTTATACTACTTAACTGCTGACTAGTTAAAATTAACACCATCTACTGAATTGATCGCCGACAACCAGTAATATGGTCTACTCATAGAAATATTATAAAATACTATTAACAACACTAAGCTTGAAATAGCCGTAGTAATAAGGACACTTTCTATAAATATAGGTATAAATACCGCATTCTTACCTAATAATTATTTTATTAACTTTTAAAAATTAAACTGGCAGCCTTCCCTTGTAAACTTATTCCATGTTTTTATTTGTTAACTATAAATCATTGGAAATAAAGATTAATAGTCTAACCATAATTACTATCCTGCAATTAATTTTATACATTTCTACCAAATATTTTAACACCCACAATCGATTAATTATAAATAAATCCTATTTTTTAATAAAAATATTATCGAAAGTTCTAATTTAATACTAAAATAGTGTTGAAAATAAAAAATACACTAACTTATATTATAAATAAACATCCCTATAAACTTTTCGACTAAGATAAAGTATCAGATTTTAAAACCTTTAAAATCTGATACTTTATTTTTATATATAAAAATTAATGGAAAGATATTAGAAAAACTAAACCTGTAAAAAAACCATAGTATCCCTATAAATATTTATACGTGAAAAACTGAATCTAGATATATTAAATTACAAAAATTATATGACTGTAAAAAACTATCAACAATATTTTTAATATAAAACATCGTTAAAATCACCCCATTATCATTACGGAAATCTGGCATCACCTTGTGAAAATTCTAAGCGAGCTTCCAGAACGGATATTAACTTGCATAAGTTAAATATCATATCTACACAAAAGTTTTAGTGATCAACTAAAAAACATGTCATTACACTCTCCTTTTTAGGCATAGTATTTGGTTGCATTTATACTGTATGCACTTTTATGAATTATACCGTCCTCTTTATTCCGACCTGATGTTGCATTTACAAGTTGAATTCACGTCTTAATGGGACAGGAGTGCTACTCATTTTCGCAACAACACTCTAGTTCTAAAACTCTAATAAAATTTAGGAAAGTGATTAGGACCTCCCAATACGTCTAAACATTATGGGTAAACAAATGTACACCGAAAGTGGAGATTGCCCCACAAATATTGAGATTAAAAATTTTTTATCTACTGATTCTCAGAATTTTTTATTACTCTCTCGCAGCGAAAAAATAAAAATAAATATAAATAACAAGGAAAGTCAAACATGCTGAATAGAACCACAATCATTACTGGGCTGCTTTCATCATTGCTAGCTTGCAGTGGCTGCTCACCCAGCTCAGAGCCCCCTGAAGAAATAATTCCCGAACCTCAAATTCAACAACCTAGTCAGGCGGAACTCGCTGAGCTGTCTGCTGCGCTAAATGATATTAGCCCAGTTAATCTTAAAGCTACAGTTGATATGATGTTCCAATCACCAGCTTTTTCGACACTAAATTCCGGCATCGAATTTAGTGCTAATACGCTGCCTAATTGGGCTCAGATTGACAAAAGTACGGGCGCTATTAGAGGAACTCCAGCAGTCGCTGATGTTCATGCTGCGTATCCATTCACTCTTATCGCGACCCGAGGCTTGGCTCAAGTAAACTTAGAGACGTCATTAACCGTACAGCATAAAGAAAGTTTATTAACTCCCGACTCGTTGGATTTTAATGCGACAGACTTCGACGGAAATGCCCGCCCTTTGAATAATCACCTCATTGGTGATTTACCGGGTCAAGTTACGTTTGTGCAGACACACTCGATCGCACCCAATAACAATGAAGTAAAAAATGCTGCGGATGAAACACAAAGCCGGTATATGCCAAACCTGGTTGCATTACGTGATGCATTGCTTTTATTTACACCCGATGCAGCACAAATGCCAATTAGTGTTGATGTCGAGGTGTCGTTAAATGGAGAGGTGCAAGGACACTATCCTATGATGCATCCTTATGCTTTATATAAATCGGATTTCGATGGCCCGGAAAAAATTGAATATTCTCACTCAGCTTGGAGTGTTGAGCTTCCTTGGAATTTAATTCGTAATGGCATGTCGTTAAAATTCACAAGTAATCAAGGCAGCGCAATTGAAACTAGTGGTGAATTAATCGCGGCTAATATCGATATTGGTGATGCTAGCCAAATGATCATACAAACTATTCGTTTAGGTATGTTAACTCATTTTGATAAATTACCGGTGCATTTAACCTTAAATAACCCTTGGTTAGCAGCTGCTGATTATTTTCAAATATCGCCAGTATCCAAATTAGTCGTCGCGAGCTATGCAGATATGACATTAAATAAAACCATCCTTGCCAACGGCACAATATACGATACGGTTAGCGCTGGCGAAGGTGGCATTTATTCTGGTGATATGCGTCAGAACGTTGCAAAAGCACAGGTGAGTACAGGTATTAATTTGGCAAATTATGGCATCAGCAGCAACAACACCCTCCAGTCTTACCCACATTTGTTCAAGCAAGTGACTACTCACCACGCTTGGGGAAATTATCAAAATGGTCGCCAAGTTCATGGCTTAAGTGGTGGTAATGGTATTGGCACCCTCTACTCTACACAAGGTAATGAAGCCAGTCACGAGTGGGGGCACGCTTATGGTTTGGGACATTATCCAGGCAGTATATTAACCGAAGATAAGCGTTTTCAGCGTCATCACGCAGATAGCGGTTGGGGTTTTATTGCTCACCGTAAGCGTCTTCGTAGCAATATTTATTATAAAGATGTTCAATCCAGCCCAGAGTACTATAAAGGTATTTATTCCTATCACAATGACCCAATGTCTTCGGCTATTAATACCTCTCGCTTCTCTAAATATACGTTCCATACTGGTTACTCGGCACTTATTATGCAAAAGCATTTAGAGCAGTTTCCAGTAGCTGATAATAACTTTAACAGTGGCTATAAAAAATGGGATGAGAGCACCGGTAATTATCAACAATTTGATTTCCCTGCAGAAGATCAGCGATTAGCACCCCAACAAGTCGGTGTTCCTGTAGCGACCATTTTAGGGGGTTATGATCCTACTGGCACAAACGCATTAATCTACCCTGTATTTCATGGTAACTACGGTAATGTTTTTAATTTGCCCGCACCGGACCTTTCGAAAACAGATGGTATCTGTTGGTTAACCATTAACAATGCTGCAAACCAATCACGCAATATTGCTTTGGCTGGTACTCGTCACAATGCAAAGAGTATTAATCAATTGCATATTAATGTTGCAGCTGATTACTTACCAACTTCTGCCAAAGTAACCTGTCGTCAAATGGGAAGGGATATTGAGTTGGCTCGTACGGAATTTGATGGAATTATTCCTCCTTTGCCTGAGCTTGCAATTGTGGGCCAAGAAGCAGGATATACTGGCCTACGTCCACATGAGATGGCGCAATTAAGTAAAGCCTTTAGCGCAATATCAATGGATGCTATTCTCTCACTAAGCTCGTCTATGTATGACATACTTGCTAGCTATAGCACTGAAGAGTTAACGGCGGGTTTAACAGCCCAGGCCAAACCCATATGGCTAAAGTATACTAGCCAGCAAAAAGCTGTAGTAGACTTAAAGCTGGTGTTACAACAGCTTATGCAAAAGCAAACAACTATGGCTGAAAAAGCGAAGCAGATGCGGACAGAATTAATCGCCAACGGTATTATTGCAGAAGGACAATCAATGCCAATGGATGGTTCCATTATTCAACAAGGCCAGCGCTATATTACTGCCAAACTTAATGCAGATGGTTATCTCACTGCATCAACCGATGCTGCGGATGCTGCTAGCTGGATCGTTGACAAAAAACGACGTATTCATTTGGCCTCACAGCCGTCTATGTGCATATACGCAAACAATAGACGTGTAGGTTTAGCGAGTTGTGAAAACAATACAAAGACTCAGGCCTGGAACTTTGCCGATGATGGTACGCTTAAAATTGTAGGCAGTCGTGAGTGTGTTGATTATGATGGGGCTAGACGCCGTTTGATTACTTATGGCTGCCACGCTGGAGCAAACCAGCAATGGAAAATAAATACAGAAGCTAAAGTTGACAACTTGTTATTAGAATTATGGGCAGGCAGTGACTTAGAAAATTTGTATCAACTTTTGCAGCATTAAAGTTGAAATAAAGGTTAGTCGCTATCGACTTTTTAAAACAACCACTTGCGCTTGAATGTTTTTATAAAATCAACCAAACGCTTTATTGCTGGCTTGTCGCTCTGATAAGTCAGCAGAATTGAAAGCATTAACTTTTAAAATATTTTGATAGTTAGCCTTCTAGAATCCAATTCACCTGCCTCAATAGCCCTTTACATGGCACAATCTTTTAAATTCATGCCAGCAATCAGAAAACCTACACTGTTCGGCGAACGTCTCTATACCTATAAACATTAGGGGAAATATATGGGGTCAGCATTTAACTGCCATTGTTTATATTTATGCATACTATCTATAAACAATGGTGTTGCTAACCAATGCTCCAACCAATCTTTTAAATGTGCATACTCGCTATTTTCAAACCAATTTTTATCGACATGCGCAAACTGACGTACAAATGGGAAAATAGCTAAATCTGCCAAACTCACCTCATCAGAAAAAAGACATGTATGCTGGCTTAATCGCTGATTTAACTGCGCTAAAAAAGTCTCACCTTTTTCACGATAAAACACTTCACTCTCTTCAAAACGATCGGCGTATTTATAACGATCAAGTGCCCACTTAAACTCACCATCATTGGTTGTAATTAATGCATCGATTTCTGATCGTTGGTTTAATGGGTAGAGTTTTCGCGAAACGGATTCGTTTTGAGAGACAACAAACTGCATAATCTCAATGCTTTCTTCTATTACGCGCCCATCGCTTAATTGTAAAACAGGCACAGTGGCTTTTGGGCTGATATCCAGCATAGCCTGCGGCTTATCCTTTAAAACCACCTCTCGTAATTCAACACAATTGGCGTCTAAACAATAGGCAAGCGCCAAGCGCGCACGCATAGCGTAAGGACAACGACGAAACGAATACAATACACCCAACATACTTAAGCCTTAAAAAAACATGCCCATCAAAGGATGGGCATTATAACACAAACACATTGTGTACTATTAAGCTAAGCCGCTTTTTGCTTAGTGCTTGGGCTATCTGCTTGTGCTTTTGGTTCTTGATAGTTTTTAAATAACCCCATAACGGCTTTGCCTTTTTTAAGGCCAAGCATGCACATTGTGCTCATGACGCCGCCCATTAAACCACCGCCTACGCCTGCCGTCATTGCATCGGCACCTGTCATGTATAAATTCTTGATTGGCATTTGTGGGTGCAAACACGATTGTTTAAAGCGGTCGACAAAATGATCCAGCCCGTAAATTTCACCTTTAGCGTTAAGCTGATAAAATTGCGTCGAAAGCGGCGTTGAAAATTCATAATAATCCAATGCATCACGTAGCTGAGGTAAACGAGTAAACAATACTTCTAACAATTGTTTAGATAGCTGCTCTTTTTTAACGTCGTAATCATCGCCGCGCTGTTGCCAGGTGGTGCCGTTCCATTGTTCATAGTCGTTCATATTGGCAATGGTGACGATTTCAACCGTGCTCTTACCAGGAAAACGATTATCCCAATCTGGGTCTTTTGATGAAGGGAATGACACATAAATTAACGGTAATGGACTCGAGCTGTCTTTAATATAGTTAGCAACGTTACCATCGTGATCACCATTTGGATAAATCCAAAGGTTGGTGGTATTTAATCCTAATTCTTTTGCTGTGCCTTTAAAGCCTGCATATAAGCAATGGGTGGATTTTGAATATTCAATGGCACCTGTGTTCAACCATTTTTCAACGTTGTGTTTCTCACGGCTCGCTTGCGGATACAAGCGCTTAATTGTGTTCATAAAACCCACATTCGTAAACACGACATCCGCTTTGATCTCATCGCCGTTTACCATTTTTACGCCGCTGCAAACATTGTTTTCGACTAACAGCTCATCTACTTCAGCATAGGTGAAAACTTCACCGCCGCTTTTTTGAATGGTAGGAATAATACTGCGGGCAATTTCTGATGCACCGCCAACAGGGTAAGCACCACCGGCTAAATAATGTTTTGCGATTAATGCATGCATCATAAAAGCGGCTTCGTTTGGTGTTTGACCATAGTCACCCCACTGCCCCGTTAACACACTAATTAATTCTTGGTTTTGCGTAATGCCTTCTAAGACTTCGCGAGTGGTTTTGAAAAAGGCTTTATCAACAAGTAACGGGCGCACTTTGTTATATAACACTCCCATCCACTTTGGCATGGCCGAGGCGGCAAAAAACTTAGGGGTTTGTGTGGAAATTTTACGAATCAATGCCACGTACGTTTCAAGATTCGCACGCTCATCAGGAAAGTGCTTACTGAGTTCATTAATGAAATTTTCACGCCCCGCAACAAAATCGAACTCTTTGCCGCCAATAATGATTTTATCGTAAACAGGCTCCATGGCCGCCCATTTTAAGCGCCCTTCACTAATGGTATCGAATATGCGTTTTAACGAGCTAGGTTTATGCACCTCACCGATGTAATGGACGCCAACATCCCACTCATACCCTTCACGCTCATAAGCATGAGTAAAGCCACCAGCGGTATAATGTTGCTCAAGCACACACACTTTTTTACCCATTAACGACAATAAGGCCGCATTGGTTAAACCGCCAATGCCTGACCCGACCACAATGGCATCATAGTGCTCATCGGCTCGACTACTGCGATAACGCTTACCCGTTCTAACCTTTACTTTTGCCATCGGAGTCTCCAGATTGATACGCGATATTATTATTTTTATATGCAATTTATTGCATATCTATTTTGACTATAAAACGCTTCAAAGACATATGCAACTATTTGCATATAAGATCTAAGCATCATACACTTTACGCTTATTCCGTCATGACCCGTACCATGTCACTTAAGCACGCCATACTCACACTGCTCGAAACCGAAGAAGGGTCAGGTTATGACCTGCTCAAGCGCTTTAAAGCTCGGCTTGGCTTTTTTTGGAACGCCAGCCACCAGCAAATTTATAGCCAACTTAAAACACTTCATCAAGATGGACTCATCGACTGCACGTTAGAGCCTCAACAAGGCAAGCCTGACCGTAAGGTTTATCATATGACACAAGCAGGTCACGAGACGTTAATTGAATGGCTAGAAAAGCCCGTAAAAGTAGACAAAGTAAATGATGCATTGTTGGTAAAAATGTATGCGGGCCATCTAATTGATAAACAAAAAATGCAATTAGAATTAACCGAGCACAAAACCATTCACCAGCGCATGTTAGAAACATTTTTAGCACTCGAGCAAGAATACCTGGCGTTAAGCAAAACCAAGAAAAAACCGTTCGAGTTACCCTACCTCACATTAAGACGAGGCATTTTAGGTGAGCAAGCATGGTTACAATGGGCAGAAGAAGTGGAGACTTTTCTTAAATCTTAAAGCATTTGTTGTGCGCACTGCTTCATTAAAAACCCACGCAATGCCTGTACGGCTGGATTAAGTTGACGCCGATGCGCACAGATCAAATTAAGCGGTGTGTTCTCGCCCTCCCACGATTCACACACAAGCGTTAGTTGACCACTGTTTAATTCCCCTTGAATATCTAATAACGATTTAAAGGCAATGCCTTTGCCTGCTACCGCCCAACGTCTGACCGCGTCACCGTCATTAGCGCTGCGATCACCACTGACTTTCACATTTACCTCTTTATTATTTTTAAATAATTGCCAGCGATCATGCAGGTGCTCAGCCACCATAAAGGTTAAGCAGTTATGTTCAGTTAATGCTTGAGGGCTTTCGGGGCTGCCAAAACGCTCTAAATAGCTAGGTGCGGCACACAAAACACGCACATTATTTGCCATGATTGGCATAGCAATCAATGATGAGTCCGCTGGCATTCCGTAGCGTAGGGCTAAATCAACAGGTTGGCGATACATATCAGCGATGTGATCCGTTAGTTGAATGCGCAGCGTAATATCTGGGTACTGATTCATAAATTCATCAAGCCAAGTTAACAAATAGTTACGACCTAAATCGGACGGAATAGACAACATTAATGTTCCACGCACCACGCTCTGACCATCTTTAATAGCCGCCACACCAACGTCTAGGCTTTCGAGCGCTTGCTGTACATGCACTAGAAAACGCTCCCCGTCATGGGTTAAACGCAGATGGCGAGTCGAGCGAACAAACAACGCCACACCTAAATCAGCTTCAAGTCGTTTTACCGCGGCACTGCAAGCCGCTGGCGTTAAATTAAGCTGACGTCCTGCCGCGGTTAGCGAGCCAAGTTGAGCCGTTTGATTAAAAATAGAGAGGTCTTGAAGTGATTTCATTTTCAAATTTATTTTGAAGGTGTTAGTTAATTATACTAGTTTTTCAAATATATTTTATCAATTAAGCTCCTTACATGACTTAAACCTCACTAAAAACCCATGTACGGAGCCACCATGACACTTTTCAATAATCACGCTTTCAGCCATTTCACACTGCCTAATCGCATCGCAATGGCCCCCATGACACGCAGCCGCACCACCCAACCCGGCAATATTCCTAATGCCATGATGGCCGAATATTATGCGCAACGTGCCAGTGCTGGGCTTATCGTGACAGAGGCGACTCAAATATCCCCTCAAGGCCAGGGCTATAGTTTTACCCCTGGTATTCATTCGCAAGCACAAATTGACGGTTGGAAATTAATCACAGATGCTGTTCATGTAAAAGGAGGCCGTATTTTTGTACAACTATGGCATGTGGGCAGAATGTCCCATGAGTCGTTCCATGAAGACGGCTTACCGGTTGCGCCCTCAGCATTAAACCCAGATGCACGGGTATGGATTGTAGATGAGCACGGTCAAGGTGCGATGCAACCCTGCCCGACACCGCGCGCACTCACAAAAGAAGAGATTCCTGGCATCGTAAATGATTACCGCCAAGCCGCAATAAACGCGATGGCCGCGGGTTTTGATGGCGTTGAAATTCACAGCGCTAATGGCTATTTACTGGATCAATTTTTACGAAGCACCTCCAACAAACGTGAAGACGAATTCGGCGGCACAATAGAAAACCGTGCGCGCTTATTACTGCAAGTCGCCAACGCAATTACCGGTGCAATTGGTGCCGACAAAGTCGGCGTACGCCTTGCGCCATTTATTACCGCTCGCGGAATGAATTGCCCTGAAATTCAAGACACTATTTTATACGCTGCAAAACAGCTTGATGAACTTGGAATTGAATACTTGCATCTTGCAGAGGCCGATTGGGATGACGCACCAGTGGTACCCGAAATTTTTCGTCAAACACTGCGCAGTCTATTTAACCAAAGCATAATCGTAGCCGGTGGTTATAGCCAACAAAGCGCTGAGCATATTTTACAACAAGACTATGCAGACCTAGTGGCATTTGGACGCCCGTTTATCGCTAACCCTGACTTACCAAAACGCTTTAAACATGGATTAGCGCTTGCGCAATTGAATGGCGATGCATTATTTGGCGGCACCGAAAAAGGATACAGTGACTACCCAAATTATATGGAGCAGCCTGCGTAATATATTGATCATAAAAAGGGTTAACGGCTAATTATGCATTTAACCCTTTTGCTAATATTGTTGTCAGTGCTTTAGCCGAAACCGCTTTACAGCCTGTTGCATTTTGCCCACACCATAAGGGCGTAAAATCCCCAAGACCTTTTGCTTCGCTTGCTTTTCTAAGGGCCGTAATTGCATCACTTGCATGGGGAAAACTGGGCGCATTTTTGCTAATTGGCCCTAGCTCACGTATGGCTCGATTAACGATTCCTCGTGCCGCACGGCCCGAAAACACATTGGTAATTTTCGTATGATGAGCATCATCTGATTGCAAAATATGGCGATGAATATCACTTGTCTTTGCCTCATCACATAATAAATAGGCCGTGCCCACTTGCACGGCAATGGCACCTAACGTGATGGCTTGATTAACCGTTTTAGCATCTACAATACCACCAGCCGCAATCACAGGAATGGTAACAACTTGTTTAATCGCGCTTAACAAAGGCAGTGTGTTTAATTGACCGTCTAAATCCGATTTTAAAAAATGACCGCGATGACCGCCCGCCTCTAAACCCTGAGCAATTATCGCATCTGCACCATTTTCAGCTAACCATTTTGCTTCTGCGACGGTGGTCGCCGTCGACCAAACTTGGCCACCCCATTGTTTAATCGCCAAAATTAAATTTACATCTGGCAAACCAAAATGAAAACTTACCACCGATGGTTTAAATGGCGCGATCACGTTAAGCATCTCTTGATTAAACGCTTGGCGTTTTGGTCCATCAGCCAATTGCGTGGCGTCAAGATTAAGCGCTTTAAAATAAGGCGCTAAGGTGTCAAGCCAAACCTGTTTTGCTTCTGCTGTTAGTGGCACGGTTTTATGAGCAAAAAAGTTTAAGTTGTAAGGCTTATCTGTCAGTTTGCATACGTTTTCTAAACTCATTTGTAAGGCATCAAGATTCAACATAGCGCACGGCAATGACCCTAATCCGCCAGCGTTTGAGACCGCTGCAGCCAACACTTCGTCTTGCACACCTGCCATGGGCGCTTGAACAATAGGATAACGTAAACCATTTAACATGAGACTGACTCTAAAAAAGTGGTTATGACTTTAAGTTATTAAAACCATCGTAACAATAAGACTGACTTATTATGACAACAAGACCATCATATTAAGCCAAATACACGTGACACTTTCCCTTAATCTCCCTGCAATGTAGCCTAAATAACAATCAAAATAAGAATAAAGAGTGATACAGTAGTACCATGCCTAATCGAATTGCCTCATACATTAGCTTAAGCACCCCGGGATTGATTCATCAGGGGATGCAAGACTTTGGCATTCCTGTTGCCAACTTTAAGCCCTTAGTAAAATTACTCGTTACTCAAGGGGTTAAACTTGAAACATTATTAGCCGATACCGGTATCAGCCTGAATGATTTCACCCAACTTGATCATAATGTTATTTTTGAACAATACCGCCGCTTACTCAATAACGCTCGACGTTTAACCCAAGACAGCAGCTACGCGTTAAAACTGGGGGAACAATTTTTTATTAATCACGATGGTGTATTAGCTTGCCGCGTCATGAGCAGTGACAACCCAGATCAAGCCATGGCGCTACTCGAAACCTATCAAACATTGTTTACCCAATTACTGCACTTTCGTTTTGAAAGTAATGAAAACGGTGGCGTCTTTACCATTGAAGAAAAAATACCATTAGGCAATATTTTGCCTCACTTTATCGAATTTACATTCTCAGCGCTTTTTTGTTTAGGGCGGTTTTGTCTTGGTCAAGCACACATGGATATTGAAATTGAATTCTCTTACCCATGCCCAAGTGACGAACCTATTTTTGAAAGATTTTTTAATAACCCTATTCGCTTTAACGCAAAAGCCAATCGAGTGATTTTTCCAGCTCATACGTTAAAACAATCCATTATTTTTGCGAACACCTTAACCGCCATCGAGAATGAGAAGCTTTGTCAGCAAAATTTAAGTCAAATTCAATCCGATGAAATTATTATTAAACGGGTCAAAAAGGTCATACGCGATATTCCTTTTACACAGGTGTCATTAGAACACCTTGCTGAAAACTTGCACATGAGCCCACGAAGTTTGCGCCGGCATTTACACAACCATGGGGTTAATTACAAAACGTTACTCGAAAACGAACGTAAGCGCCTTTCATTAAAACGCATCGAATCTAACGACAGCTCCCTTGACGACATCGCCCATGAATTGGGTTATCTAAATGCATCAAGTTTTAGCCGCGCATTCAAACGCTGGTTTGGTGTCGCCCCATTACACTACAGACAAAACAGCGTGGTCGAACACAAAGGCGACACACCTACAAAGGGGTAGTCCATGTCTGCCAAATTAACTGTTTGGCCACTAGAGTATTAACACTTGTCCTGTTAAGTAATGGCGAGATCGCCACAGCAGACTAAGATTCATTCGAGCTATGTCATAGAAATGCCGTCATGATTTAGCAAAGGGAAGCGTTACAAAAGGATACAACAATAATAATTAAACACCGATAGACTTATTGTCTGTCCAAAGGGCCTCAAATTATGCAAATGAATCTTAAGCATCTGACACGTTCAGTGTTAAGCGTGACCGCATTACTGACTAGCTTTGTTTTCAGCCAAAGTGCAATGGCTGAAAATTGTTACATCATGGTTCATGGCCATGGTACCGACGGCAGCGTCAAAAGTGGCAGCAACCAGCCTGCCCTAGACTACTGGCGCAGTTCTCACTTTAGCCAATATAACGGCGCAGACTTCTTAGCGCATTTACTGAGCGCCAATGATAACTACGGCATTGTGGGCTATAACTCCACCGATGAAGCTGGTTACCCGTATTGGCGCAATGAAACCGCAGGTGAAATCTCCCGCCAAATCATCGCCATTAAACAAGGCAACGGCGACGGCTATAACCATGACCAAGCAGGCACTCAGTGCAACAGCACAGATGACTTCTGGGTGGTTAGTCACAGCCAAGGCGCGCAGCAAATGACGTTTATTTCTGGCAACGCGATCTCTGGTTCACCGTATTACAACACCGCATTTAATGCCAATGGCTCTAGCGTTACGGTTGACTACAAAAGTGCCATGAGCGGCATCTTAGGTGTATTTACCACGGGTGGTGCAATTAGCGGTACGGAAGGCGCAGACCGCATTTGCAACGGCAATTGGTTAGACTCGTTAATCAACGCGGCGTTCTTAGGTAAAGACTGCAACGACAGCGTTAAGTGGATGCAAACTAACGATTCATACCTTGCGCGTAATCTAATTGGTACAAACCTAGCAGCGCCTATGTATGTTATGGGTGGCTACAAAAGCTTCCCTGGCATTCAAGGGGCATCAGCTGGCTTCTTAAATGGTGAAGACGATGGCTACATCAACCTTGCATCACAAATGAGCTGCGCAGGCTCGCCTAAGCGCAGTCTTTGGGATGACTTAAACCAATACAAAACATTCCTAGGCATAGCCTATGGCTCCCCTAAGTTCCGCTGTAACAATGCCAATAAAGGCACACCACGTACTTACAACATGGCCAGTGTTTACACCGACCATGATGCAGAACGTAACGGCGGCATCAGCTACCACAGACTACACCAATATCGAAAACGGCTTAAGCTGTGGTAATGGTCGAAACATGGCAGCACGCATCGGTATTTGCACCGAGTAATAAGCGTTAACCATAAAGCCCCCTACTATTAAAGTTTGGGGCTTTTTTTATTTTTAATGGACTCAGCAGTATGTACAAAAAAATAATAATAATTTTCGCAGTCACTTTTTTTATTGGCGTATACGCTTTCAACAACGATATTTCACTCATAGAACGCCACAATTCATTAGCCAAACAAACTGTAAACACACCCTCTGTGTTGAGCACCCTCCCTACATTCGCCACAAGCTTGCAAAACCAAAACCAAACACAAAAATTATCGCCACCATTACAGGCACAGGTACCACAAACATCATCCATTGCTAGCACCATTGCACGCATCAAAGAACAACAAGAGCGCACACAGCTGCAAGACAGCCTTATCAGCGACCACGAACAATTCAAACGTTATCCCGAAGGCAATGCCGCTATCCCCGATGTCGACCATGACCCTGTACTGCAACGCTATGAGGTCGATGAGCGCACCACCATGAACGAAGACAAAAGCATGGGATTAACGATTTGGAGCGATAAAAAATTCTATTTAAAAACAGACACTGTCACCGTATTTGCCTTTGTGCAAAACAACGAAGGGAAAAAGCTATCAACCAATTTTAACGCTGAACTATTGGACATTCGACAACAAAAAATCGCTAAATTAGCGTTCACCAGTACTGGTGACAACACCTATCAAACCAGTATTAATCTTGCTGACTTCTCTAGCACACAATTAAGTGCAGGCATTTACAAGGTGCTTATTAATGACCCCAAACATAAACTCATTGATGCCGTCACCTTTACCCTCACACAACCCGATATTGAACTCACTGGCGAGTTTAAAGAGCGCATTGACAATGATGGTCAATTAATAATAGAAGTTCAGGTATTGATTGGTTCGAGCAGCCAATACTACGTACAAGCTTCTTTGTATAGTGCCACTGAAGTACCCATTGGCGTCACACAAACCTCAATACAATTAAGTGCAGGTTTACATTGGCTACCTCTGAGTTTTGCAGGGGTCATGATTAAAGATGCCGGCGAGAACGGCCCGTATGTTTTAAAGAATGTATCCCTTGCCAAAGTCACAATACCTATGATGCGAGCACCTTTGGTTGAACCTGGATTTACTACGCAATCATATGGGCTAGATGAATTTAAAAACTAAGAAGCATAACTATTAGCATTATAACTTTATAAATAAACGTCCGCTCCCACACAAGGGAGCCTGATGCTTCAAATCTTAACTTAATAACTACGAACCATTTATTAACAAAAGATGTATTAAAATCGTAATACCCTCATTATTCACAATTTTACTGCAATGACCTCTCATGAGAATATAAAATATATATCATGACAATTAAGGGAATATTTTTAGTAAGCGGACCAAAGGGGTGAAGCCAAAAAACAGGTTCAATGGCCGTTAAAAGTAAACTGTATGTAATAATCATGAGTAATTGCATCAAATAACAGAGCTTCAAGTTTTTCCCTGTCAGCAACCAAATTCCAATTGATACGTCTATTATGCTACCCAGCAATATACTCAGATTTGCTAAAGACGCTGTAAAACCGTTATTCACGAGAATATCGTAACCAATCTCTCTAGCAAAAAACGCTGATGTGAGTCCCGTCATTATCCAAAGAAAACTAAGACTCATTTTTGAAATAAAACAAATATTTGAAGGCAACACAATAAATCCTATATTACCGGAAATGGCTTAAACACCATCAACCAAAGAATAACCAGTATTGAAATAAATGCAGGTATACCAAGTAACGTCCAGCGCCTCATCATCACATTAAATTCAGGATCAAAACACCCTGTTTGTAAAGCCTCATCCGCTAATGCTTTTAATTTATATTGAATAAACACAACTGGAACCCAACATATGCCAATAAATATAAATAGTGAAATGACGACAAAAAACCATTTGGCTGTAAATGAATACCCAAGAAGATTCATCAATAGCACACCGCTAATAAATTGAACCAAAATTGCTGGAGCTGTAAATATCCAGTCCGCTAATACAACATGTCGAGCCGTCACAGCGATAGCCTGCAAATTCGATGTGCGACTCACCATGAACATAAAAAATGCAATCCCAGCACCCGTGCCCGTTACAACCACTGCACTTAATATGTGTATCATTTTTAAAAGTAAATAATTATCCATTAATCACCTCCGTTTGATGATAGATACCAAGTCGCGTTGCTTCTTTATCGAATTCATCCATGGTGAATAAACCTAGGCAAGGCATTGCACCTGTTTCATTTATTGACCCCATAATTAATTTTTTAGCTAATATGATAGCTGAAATCGTTGGGATAAAAGGACCGACACCATCCTCTGCACATAAATTCCATTTAACACTGATCGGAGTATTATTTACATCATAACCAGAAAGATTAACCTGCATGCCTCCTGTACTGGTACCTAAATATTTAAACACCTCACTTGAATGAAAAATAGGCGCTGTAAATTTTGACCAGTTTTTAACAAGCCCTTTTTTCGTTAAAAAAGCCATTAAAACCATCCCGAAATGCAATATCGGCAGTTCTAAACCGGCTTGAAAATTAACCGTGTTAACAGAAGTATAGCGCTTAGGAAAAAGCTCTAAATCCGGAACATTAAGATTAGCCAACCATCGATTACCAATAGCTTTGCCAAACCATAATTTTCTTGGCGACATCCAACCATACTGCTCAATCCATCGCCCTTTTTTAAAAGCCTGAAAGGAATGACCTGTATAAGATAAAATACCTTTCACTGTTGCCTCACCACGCTCAGCTTTATTACCTGGGGCAATTGCCATATCAATTTCATCAAGCTTTGAAAAGCGCGCCATAAAATGATCAACGACAGCAGATGAAAGGCCTGGTACTGAGCTAGCACCAGATACTAATAATACTTTTTTATCTTTAGCTTGATCATTTAATTCAGTTATATCACAAACAAACCGGCGATCATCAGCCAAATCAATATAATGACTGCCAACACTCAGACATGCCTCTGGAACACGATAATCTTGACCTTGAAATGGCCCACCTGTATGAATCACAATATTTGGAGATAATGCGTTTAATCTATGAGAAAAGTCAGAATGGTGAATATCGAGAATAGCAGACTTAACATCAGCACTTGCCCCGTTTAAAATTAATTCATTACAAAGAGCATTAGCTTTCTTTTCATTTCTACCTGATATAATAATTTCAATATTTTCAATCAATGATAGATTTTCAGCAATTCGCTTGCCAAAATTCCCATAACCACCAAGAATTAAAACTTTACTTTTTTGCATAGATACTCTTATTCTCTCTTAAAATACAGCCAACTTATTGAAATATATTTATTATACTGAATTTCACTCGCGATATTAAAATCACAATAATAAAACTATAAATACCGTTAGTTATTTTTCATTTAACCTAAAGTTAATTCGGGGTTTATCATCCATTCTAACTAAACCCATAATCAAATAAATTATCATATTTCAATAAAGCAAAAGTCCAAAGCATGATAATAACAAAGATTACAAATAAAAATTTGTAACCTACAATATTTTTTTGTAGCAGAAGACTGAATGACACCCTTAATAAAACTTGGTATTAGAACAACTGTCATTACAAATAAATAACTGACTTTAAACAAGAACGATACAACGATTATTTGAATCAAAATAAAAATCAATTGTCGATTGATCACTCCTCTCATATATACAAGCCCCCGTTAGCCTTATCCATTAATAAGCACATAAAATGCAGACAAGCATCTTTTCTGATTAACTTTATGCTTATACTATATCATTTACCCTATCTAGAAATTTTAATACGAGGAATAGCTTTAAAGTCGCGCAACTCAATATCGCATTCAATTTGATAATAAGCCCACGCCACAATTGAGTGTTTTACTGCTAAATCTAGGCTACATATTAAAATTAAATTGGGTTCCCTTTCTACGCCCAGCCATTCAATAAAGTAGATCGTAAATAGGCCCTTGCCTTTAGATAGCTGCGCGATACGGATTCTTTTGTAAGACTATTAACCATCACTATATTGCTAATAACCTTATAGTCGAACATTTCAGGCTCAAGAAGCTTTATATCGTTTACAAAATATTCGCTATAAAGCGCATCTATCATCTGCAGATTTTACCTAGTAAAGGGTATGGTGTTAATAGTGAAAATATGATTAAAAACAGCAAGGTCATACGATAAGCTAAAAAGCTAAAACTAACTGATGTTACCAACAAAGAGCGATTGATTCTGAAGGTTCTAACCACTAGAATGCCGCTGCTCAAAACTAGAGCTGTAGTCAAATCCGGAGACTCTATGAAAATAATCACGCTAGCAGTATTACTATCCATTTTACCCACTATGATTATGACCGCTAATGCTGATGAAGCACCTTACCAGCACATTATCGGGATTAACTGGGGGTATGGCTCAACCGTTTTAGACACCAAGCACGCCAAGAATGAAGAGGGTGACATGTTTATTGCCGAATATCACTACCGCTATATGATTCAACCAAATTTAGGGATAGAAGCAGGCTATAAAGATGCGGTGAATGGCATTGGCACAATATTGGTAAGCTCATTGAACAGCGTTAAGGATATTAGCTTTAGCGGCCCTAGAGTAAGTGCCTATGCCGATTATCCTTTTGGTGACATTTTTAGTATATACGCAAAAGCAGGCCTTACTTATTACGAACTTGAGTACACCTACAAAACTGAAAATCAATCACAAGATTACGATAAAACCAGTCTTGGTAGCGAAATCGCTGCTGGATTAAGCTGGGGATTTAAACATATTGGATTCAATATAGAATATAACTACGCTAATAGTGACACTCTAGAGTTAGATGCCGTTATGCTTGGCGCGAGTGTTCGCTTTTAAATTCGAGCGTTAAAAGATAAAAAACAAGCTGGTGTTACAGCTTGTTTTTTATATTTGTATTAATAGTCGTTACGCGTTTTATAGACAACCGAAACAGGCTTGCTTGAACGTTCAAACTCAACCATTGCATAATCAAGTTTATCTAACGCCTCTACCGAAGGATCACAAAGCCCTGGGTTAAATTCATATACTTCGGTTGCCGTAATCAACCTTGTCTCATTATTTTCAGAAACCTCAGTTATCTCCAAGTTTGAACAAACGCCTATATTTGTCAGCAATACAACCACCTCATTCACTTCAAAATTAGGATTAGGAGCCGCTCCTGAGATACTAGGGATATCTAACGAAATATCATTAAAGCTGCTGCTGTTTTTGCCACTAAAATTTGACCACCTGCAACGTCAGACTGCGTTCCTTCAGATGAAATTTTAAAATTAACAGGTCTATATTTATTCGTTTCATTATCACTATCATAATCATCAAGCTCACACCCTAAAAGAAAAGTGGGCAGTAAACATAGTGCAGCTAGTCTTTTCAAATTTTTCATTCACTATTCCTTTTATAAGCATTCCTAATACTTACCTGACAAGGTAAGTTAAACGATATCTAATCATTTATTTTAAATTTCTACTGATTATATTATGTATGTGCATAAAACCATACCACTAAGGTAACCACTGTTAACAGTGCAATCTAAATTAAAAGTAAAGACAGGCCTATTAATAGGTTTTTCTTATTATTTATTATAATTTAATTTTCCATTACGACTATCTGCTCTTGTGTTAATGGATTCTCAACTTGATGGCGGTTTCCTTTGATCAATTTAGTTGCATATCATACTGAGAATCTAGCAGAACCCAAACGCCCACGTTTTAATCCCACCACCATATTTATGAGTATTATTCCCCCTAAACATCGTCACATGAATCGCTATACCTTCTCTCTTAATTTTAAAGCGAAACGATAAGCGTGATCTTTGTTTATAAAATCTCTAACTAATTTCACTCACACATAACACCTAAATATATAACAACTTATAATAAAGTAAGATTACAAAAATTAAAATTATTTATATATAACTTAATCACTATTGATATTAAGTTTCATTTCAACAAGTGTTTTAACAAATCCTACTTTCTTATAGGCATTAACAGCAGCGTCGTTTTCATTATAAACATCTAAATAAAAGTCACTTACGTCTTGCGTTTTACTCCATTTTATAAGGGTATCCAATATTTGTTTATTAATACCTAGTCCCCTATATTCTGGCACGACATACATAAACCCTAAATATGAATGTTTGACATGTTCAAGGGCTTGCTTAGACACTCTAATTTGCGCATAGCCTGTGCCTATAATACGGCCACTTGATTCAGCAACCATTAAATTCGACGAAGCATCTTGAAGTAAGTTATCAAGATCATAATAAGACGCATCTTTGAGTTTTATTGTCTGGTTATATGGCCGCTCAGCGTCAATAATAGCTTGTTCCAATTGAAGTAAAACGGTCTTATCCTGTATTAATGCTTTTCTAATCATTATATTTTGCATGTGACTTTTACCTAAATCTTACACTTAGTAGTTTATCTTATACTGATTATATTTTGATAGCACTTATTACATACCCCACCGTATTAAAATATGGTTCAACCGTGCATTGCTTCAGTCGCACTCTCGACTTTATCGCTACTAATAAAAAACAAACAACTAGAGTGTAAAATCATCAAACGTGGATAGAACACTCTTACGAACAAGCATAATCAGCTAGAGATATTGCGCGATAAATATCTATAACTGAATGACGAGTTATTCATTAATAATGAGAGAAAAAAGTCAGTTTTTTGGGAGGATAAATTGGGAAATTAAGCTTCTATATTTTTGAGTTGTGCAAAATACTATTAAAATAGCACTATGAGCGATATCTTATAATTCACAATATAAATATTATTAAGCTCTCTATGAGCGAGAGCCTGATAAAGTATAATTACGAATTAAGCACCGTAAAATACAGCGTGACATACTATATTTAACAACATGCATGACAGCCACATTTAGAATGTGGCTGTATCATTAAGTATTATCTTGATTGGCAGCCAAGTGTCGCAACAATGCATATACTTGCTTGGGTGACAAATCAGCCGGTTCAAATACACTTTGATTTAGCTTTGCTAGTAGTTGCATAAAAACAGGTGTACTCCCGGCATACCCCATATTCCATTCCTTGAACGTCTGTTTCTCAATGTATTCATAACTTACAATTATAACGTCAGAATGCCTTGGGTCATCAACGATATGAAAAAACAATTCATTAACGGCATTAATCTCGCCTTCGAGTGCTTGTACAAAATAGCGATTGTCATAACACAGCATGCCGCATAAGCCTTTGCCACTGTTATTCTCTCTAGCGACGGTTAAGATGTCCTTCATATCTGAAAGCGACATCTCTCGACTAGCAGAACTATAATAAAGTAAACGGACCAAAGAATTCATTATATCAACACCATGCTATTTCAGTTTTATGGTTTATAGTTTGAAGTATTAGCCCAACATTTACTAAACATCAACTAAAGGCAGTAGCATAGATGCGCAAACTTCTCGTTTACTCGACTGAAGCTGATCAACTACAACCTTTCATACCTAAACAATATGAATCCATATTTTTTAGCAATGCAAAGTCACTGAACAAAACGGTGCGATCCAACGCTCCGACTGAATTGTTTTTGCACATCACAGAATTAGATCAAGTCGATATTGTCTTAGGCATCGGAGAATATATACGATCAGGGTTAAGTAACGGGTCAATATGGTTACGTATATTCATTGAAGAGGGTTTAATTAACGAACAAGAAAAATTAAGCCAGTCTGCATTATTTAATGACATCATTATATTGGGTAATCATCATAAAGCTCTGATCAATCAGTCTAATACCCAACTAATTGATCATGTTGATACAAATAAAAAATTAATAGAAGAAAAAGATGCACAGACTCAAATGCTATCCTCTATCAATCGTTTTTCTCATCATCGTCAGCCCATGCAACAGTTAGTTCAGTCATGTGCAGAGGCCCTCACTCAATTTTGCCATGGTTATTCCGCCGTTTTAGTTACACCAAAAAAAATAAAAGCATTAAAAAATGTCCACTGGGAGATTCCTGAGAGCACCATTAATGAGATGACCACGCAAGACGTGAACGACTTTATTAATACCGTAATGCAATGTAAGACACCTAAAATAGAGCTACTACCAAAAAACTTAAATGACCAAAAAATTCTACACATTATCGACATTGAAATTGGCAGTTATATTACATTTCCAATTGTTATATATAACAACATAATTGCCTCTATTGTGTGCTTCATTGCCGAAAAAGATTTAGATAAAATATCCACCACTCAACTGAATGTCATGCGTGACACATCAAATCAGTTACAAATCATACTTGAAAGACGATTTTCAGAGTCAAAACTTGCCAGTCAGTATCAAAGACTTAAAGAAACCATCTCAGAGCTAAAAGTCACTCAAGACCAGTTAATTCACTCAGAAAAAATGGCATCCGTTGGACAAATGGCCGCAGGCCTTGCCCATGAAATAAATAACCCACTTGCCTTTGTTATTGGTAACTTTGGCCCATTAGAAGAGTATGTCGGCACTATTATTGATATGTTGAATCTGCATGATAAATTTGTAACCTCATTAGATGAATCTACGGATACCTCTGGCGTTAAAAATGAAGTGAGCGCACTAAAAGAAGACAATGATTTGGACTTTGTCATTTCGGATGTAAAAGCAATTGTTAACGATTCCCGCGAAGGCTTATTAAGAGTAAGGGATATCATCAGTGACCTAAGTAGCTTCACTCGCAAAGATCAACTTGAAACAAACACCGTTAATATTGAACTCATGATAAATGAAACTCTGCGCTTACTAAAATATGACATAAATGATGATGTCACACTTTCACATACAATTAACGCATCCTCTGAATTAGTATCTCATCGAGGTTTTATACAACAGATTTTAACTAACCTTATTAAAAATTCGAATCATGCATTAGAAGATCAACCTGAAAACAAAGATAAAGCCATCATACTCAAGGTATATGAGTCCAATAACAACATTATATTCAGTGTTTCTGATAACGGGCCTGGCATCCCTAGCAGCATTAAGACACAGATATTTGACCCTTTTTATACGACTAAAGAGATTGGTAAAGGAACAGGACTTGGCTTATCAGTCTCTTATAATTTAGCCAAAAAAATGGGTGGAGAATTAACCGTTGATTCTGACGGGTCAACTTCAACCGAATTTAAGTTAGTTATTCCGTTAATCCATAATTCGTCAAATTAAGATTATACATTGACCATAAACTCATATCGTTAAATGGCCTTTCATTCTCGATGAAAGGCCAAAATCTAAGTATTTATGTTGATTACTCAGGCCACTGAACATCACCTTTAATGACTTTTAAACTGAACCCTAATATTTTAGCATCCTCATAATTTTGATACTTCTCTAACATACTCTTTATTAATTACGTGGCACTGTCCGATTTTTTATCACTATCATCAAAGCCTGACACATAGTTTTTTGTAGCATGGACAACATCAATATTTCTCTTCGCATCGCCAAGAACATGCCCTGCAATTACTCGGTTTGGCTTAAGGTCAATCATGTTTTCAAGTGTTTTAATCCAAGCCATTCGAGATTCACTGGTTTGGTTATCGGCCATCCATAAGTGCATATTTTCAGATAGCACCACACCACATAACACGGTTTTATCTGACGCTATCCAAGCAAATGCATGCGCAGGACCATGGTAATTAAACACAATTATTTTAATTTCATTACCATCAATCATAAGTCGGTCGTTGTTAGCTTTTCAAGTAACAGTAGTTTTTCTGGCGTATTCTCTTTAAGAATTGGCTCCCTGTATGCTTTTTTGTCCTGCATAGATTTTTTATTTTTTCTACCGTTACAGCAGTGGCGACAATGCGAGCGTCAGGAAACGCAGCATTGAACACATCTAACCCAAAATAAAAGTCGGGATCACCATGGCTGATATAAATAGTGGCCAACGTCTTGCCGCTAGCTTCAATCATTTCTACTAATCTTTGCGCATCATTTTTTGAAATTGCGCATCAAATAAAATCGCTTCACTCGGACCTACCACTAAAGTAGAGGTTGCTGGGAATAATAATTGCTCAACTGGATTATAAACCTGTAAATCAAACGTCGCAGTACCCCCAGGCTGCCCACTAAACAAGCCGTTAAAGCCGCTAACACAAGCGCACCTACCGTTGCAAAAATTCGTCATATATTACCTAATTTAAAGTAAGTTATCTGTGCTCATAGAAGCTGACTGGCAGTATATGTATCTATAATCGATCGAAAAACCCAACCAACCAGTCTAGTTTGCGGCATAATTCGAACATATAGAGCAATCTCAAATCTAAATACGCTTAATAACTGAGATAAAGCAAATGGACAGGATTCAGGCCGCGAGAGTGTTCATAGAAATTGTTGAGCGTGGCAGTATGATTGCGGCGATTTGAAAAACGGTGAAAAAATTTCGCAACCTGTTAATGGGCATTTAGTCGTAAACGACTCAGAAATTTTATTAAAAGCTGCACTACATCATGCCAGTATAACTTGCCAACCCAGAGCAGATGCGCAACCTTACTTAAACAATGGTAAATTGCTCTAAGTATTACCTCAATATCAGTTAGAAATACTCGGTATTTATGCTGTATATCATTCACGTAAGCGCATGCCACAGGCATTACGGTTATTATTGGATATGCTATAAAAAATAGAAAGAATAAAACATTAATATTAATCTTTTTTGTCACTATTCATTCAAACCTCAACCTATTTTATTACTTCCACTAAATACGCCATTAAAAACTCATTGGCTAGCTTTTCCTATAACTATACACATAGCATTTTCTTTCCAATAAAAAATATTAATAAAATTGAAATAATCATCACACATCCCACAATTCAAAATTTAAGGTCTATCACTTTATTAAACTCAATTGTAGAATGACAAACAATTGTTCACTTGACTGCAACTTTATTAGGTCGCGGCACGTATAGGTATATGAGTACATGTCCTTGGATAACCATGAGTTAACAGATTTATTGGCACACTGCGCATTACGTGATCAAAAAGCACTAGAAACGTTATACAAAAAAACCGCCGCTTATCTTAATACTGTGGCTTATCGTATTCTCGGCTCAAGTGATAGTAGCAATGATGTGTTGCAAGAATCCTTTATACAAATTTGGGAGAATGCTGCAAGCTATACTCAGGCTCAAGGAAACCCAACCACCTGGATGACGAGCATTGTTCGATATCGTGCTATCGACAAACTAAGACATGAAAAACGTCATCAAAATCGTCCCCACCATGAAGAAGAATCGGACATTTTACTAAACACGCCCTGTGACGATACACAGGAAGAGGTTTTTAGCCGCTTTCGCTTAAATGAACAACTCCAAGAGTGTCTAAGTGCCATGAATCATAAATTCAAACAAAGTATTGAGTTAGCCTATTTATACGGTTACTCACGTGAAGAATTGGCAGATACATTAGGGGCAAATGTTAATACAGTGAAATCTTGGTTAAAGCGCGGTGGCGTGAAACTAAAAAACTGCATGGAAGGCAGAAGTGAGGGTTCAAACAATGATTAACCCAGATGATCAAAACGCACTCGCCCTTGAATATGTGCTCGGTACATTAAGAGGCGAAGAACGCAAAGCGTTTGCGAAACAATTACCCACCAATGACAGCTTAAAAGAAGCCGTACACTATTGGGAAAACATACTCATGCCCGCCCCTGACAGCGTGCCATTATTAGCCCCCAAAGCCAGTACATTGAAAAAAATTCAAGCCGCTATTAACCCTGCGAATTCTGCAAAAAAAGAAAAACCCATCAGCATATGGGAAAAACTTCTGCCTTGGAAAATCATCACCAGTGCCGCTTTTGCCATGTTATTAGTGGTTAGTGGTGTATTACTTAACAATACACTTAACCCAGAGGTACATCATAATACCGACTATGTAGCGATACTTGTGGATGACAGTGATAATCCAATTTTAACCGCGCTTACTACCCGCCATAATGGTACTCTTTGGTTAAAATGGGAGAAATGGCAGTCAATGGACAACCACAGCATGCAACTGTGGGCTAAATCTCGTCGTGATGGCCAAATCAGACCGCTATTGGTATTTGGCAACAATAAGCTTAAACACATCGTATTAGACGAAGCCACATTACGTTTAATTCATGATTCTTCTCACTTAATCATTACGCAAGAAGAAGTGGGAGGCTCATCACTTGATGAACCCAGTGACATAATTATTGCGAAAGGTGTTTGTATTCGTCTAGCTGAAACAAAAGACAGCGCATGATACCAAGCAACCATTATGGCTCGCCAATCATTATTACACTGCTCGTAATGCTAACGATGACGCACGTTAAAGCTACGACGCTTAACGTGCAAGATGAGCAATTACAAGCCTGCTTGCAAGAGCTTGCCGACACTCATAAATGGCAACACACAAACAACGTACTAAAACTAAAATGCCACAGCAAAGGAATTCGATCATTACGTGGCTTAGAGAAATTTAAACACTTAGAAGTACTCTCGCTTTACAACAACAAACTTAAACACATTGATATTGATCTGGCGCAATTATCAAATTTAAAAATATTAAACATCGCCCGCAATAACTTAACTCATTTAACGGTTAGCCATTTATCCAAGCTTAATAAGTTGTATGTATTTGATAACCAGCTAAAAACCTTAACACTATCAAATTTAGTAACACTTAAACAATTTAAAGCCAACAACAATAAAATTGAACACTTCACTTACTCTAACCTCCCACAGCTAGAGAAAATATATATTTTCAACAATCAACTAGAAACCATTAATATTTATGACGTACCCTCATTACACTACATGGACTGTCGACAAAACCCAATGCCAGATTCGCTCTACGACGAAATGGACCAACAAGATAATGTCACCTTCCTTCACGACGGTAACGCCGAAGATTGGTAATCCACTCACTTTCGTTCTTGGGTTGATTGCAATTATCGTTACACTCTTAAGTACATCACAGCCTGTTCTCACACTTGAATATGAATATGGCAACCACACATTTGAATTCAGTTCCCGTAGCCGTATCGCACACATTAACGCGGATAAGAATGCCCGTGCTGCATCCGTTTTATTGCGTTTAAATGCCACAAGTGAATGGAATACACAATTTTCGACCTTATTCGAAATTGATCATGTGACACTGGGCTGGAAAGACAAATTTAGTAATGGCGAGCACTTTAATGGCAAACCCGTTATACCCGATACAGCTGGAAACGATTTGAATCAAGCATTACTGCGTTACACACCCGTAAACACCCTCACATTCACATTGGGGCGTGAAGCCGTTAATTTTGGCAATGAACGCTTCGTGGGCACAAATGGCTTTTGGCAAAACGAGCAAACTCTTGATACTACAGGCTTTAAGTATGAGTTTGGCTCTGCATCTAGTGTGGTGTATCGCTACGTTGATAATGCTAATCGCATCAATGGCCAAGATGCAGGTAAAAAATTAAGTCCATCAGATTCTAACTTTGTAGCAAACAACGGCGTACGCCCCGCTCCCTTTCTTGGAGACCATGACCATAATACTCATCTATTATTTGCTGAATTAAACGAATCGGATTTTTCAAAAATACACGCTTATTATTTTCACATGGACATCAAAGATGCCAATGCACTTTCTAATCAAACCTTAGGCATACGTTACGAATATAAAGGGCGCTGGCATAAACTGCGCACACTTGCTCATGGTGAATTTGCATTACAACAGCGCACCGAGGTTAATAATAATGCTAATTTACAATACCACGACATAGGGGTAGGCATGGGTTATCGAACGAATGAAATGTCAGTCAATTACCAACGGCTAGCTGAAAACGACGGCATTAGCTTTGTAACACCTTTGGCTTCATTACATGATAAAAATGGTTGGGCAGATAAGTTTTTAGCCACACCCAATACAGGCTTACGCGATTATAAACTGCACTATATATGGCGAAAAAACCCGCTTAAAATCGATGCCCGCTACCATGTATTTCATACGGATAATAGCGACTCAAAAATTGGGGAAGAACTCGATATTGACCTTATATTGAAACTCAACCGCGGCAATACCATATTACTTCGCTATGCCGACTTTATTGCCCATACTGATAATCATTCCGATGATCAACGCGTATTTTTGATGTACACCCATAATTTATAATCACAATCTGCGTAAAAACAAAAAAGGCACTGTATTCATACAGTGCCTTTTATATATTAAGACTCTTTAAAGGATATTAAGCCCCCTGCAATCGTACTGGCCGAATTTGTACTAAGCTGCCAATTACAAATGCAAGCAACAAAATCAATGTAAAGCCAAGGCTTTGCCAGTCAAATTCATCATCGGTTTGTTGTACCGGTTGCTGTTCAAGTTTTTGCCCTTCTACCATTTCCTCTGCACTGTTAGTTTGTGCTTGCTCGGCTAAATCTTGTGCCACTGCCGAATCACTGGCGGCGAGTAAAGCGCCTAAACCAAAGCCTTGTGCTTTATCAGCCATATAATCATTAAAGGTTTGATTATCGGTCAATACTTTGTGATCACGTTTAACTTCAAGATATGTTTCAACCAATTGTTTAATGGTATCGTCATCTGTTTGCCAATATTCTTTGCGTTCGGCTTCTAACATGCGTTCAATCATTTGCGCTAAGTTAGCGGGGTTCGATTTTTCAAAGAATTCACGCATATCCATATCGTATTTATCTTTCACATAAATGTCTGCGAATTCTTGCCACTGGCTATCCGTAATACCATCCGGATGCATGACGGTCCAGCCCCAAAAGTTATTCATGCGGTCAAGCATTTGTAGCGCACCCGCGTAGCCTTCTTTCTGTACTTCTTCAATCCAACGGGGGTGAAAACTACGATTGCGTAATTCACGTGCCATAAAACGATCAAAGTTTTCACTTTTCACATGATTTTTTTCACGTAAATTAGCGATGTACATTTTTGGACTTTTACCATCAAGATTACGAATGGCTAACGACATGCCCCCAAAATATTGAAAAGGGTCATCACTGGTAATCATGCCGTATAAGTTAGAAGAGCGACTAAACAAGACAGCGTCAGTCCCTGACAGGGCTTTGCCATATAAGCCAGACACTTTATCGCTCCAACGCTTTGCATCACTACCAAAAGCATAACCCATACGCTTTAGGTATAAATCAGATAGTTTAGAGTCAGTCTCCCAAGTATCACTGGCCAAGCTTGTATCTGCTAACCCACTGCCATAGGCGCCTGTCTCATTAGAAAAAATACGCACACTTGATAAGTACTCAGCGTCTGCTTCGGTTTGACCTTCTGCCAGTAACGCTGCTTTTAAAATTTCACTGTTTTTATAAATCGAATTGTTATCTTCTTTTAACTCAGCCACTTGTTTAATGGCTTTTGCTAACATCAGCATGACGTTAGGGAACGCATCTCGGTATAATCCTGTTGCCGACATGACTACATCCACACGTGGACGTTTTAGCTCACTGTAAGGGATAATTTCGGTGCCGCGTAAAAAGCCGTTTTCATCCCACTTAGGCTTAACCCCCATGGCCGCTAATACTTGGCTTTCGAGCACACCATGATGGCGCATGGTTTCAAGTGACCAAAGGGAAAATGCTAGTTTATTTGGGTATTGGCCTTTTTCAGCATAATGGTTAGCAATTAAGTCTTCGACTAGCTTTTTACCCACCTGCCATGCTGCTTTTGATGGCACTTTAGCTGGATTGAACCCCAATAAGTTTTTGCCTGTTGGCACCGCATCATGAGAGCGTATCGGATCGCCACCATAACCCACGTCGATAAATTCACCATTAAGAGCGGATAGCAAACTTGGCATTTCTTGCTGATCACGTATGCGCTTAGCGAAATCATCGGCTTGTGTAAGGTATTGCGCTAATTTATCGGGTACATCAAGGGCTTGTTGTTCAACTAATGTGGCCCACAATAATTTAAACCCTGGTGTATCATCAAGCTGCACAACGTTGTTGTCTTCCATTTTTTGTGAGAACACACCTGGCTGATTACTCAGTTTAATATCCGTTATGTTTTCATACGCACTGGCCTGAACTTTAAATTCAGAACCCAACATTTGTGAGACAGTTGTCATAAGATGAATATTATTAAGCGTATCGCCAAAGGTATGCATACCTAAAGGTTGTGACTCCGCTGCTAGCTCATGCATGTAGTCATGGAGTACATCCATAAACCCGCCAAAGTTTTCACGCATTTGTGCTTCGGTAAAACCAACATCTTCAAAAATATTTAATTTTGCCGCTAAATCAATAATATTCGTTTCAACCACTTGCTTAGTCTTACCATTCGCTAGCAACATGTGCTCTTCTAATAATTCTTCTATCTCGGCCATATCGCCGTAGTAACCCGCTTCTGCAAAGCCTGGTGCCATATGTGAAATCATAGTGGCACGGCCACGGCGCTTGCCTTGCATGGCTTCGCCTACGTTATCCATAATGTATGGGTAAACAACAGGGACATTACCCACTGTTAGCTGTGGCGCGTCGTACATAGATAGCCCACGCTCTTTACCCGGTAACCATTCCTGTGATCCATGCGTACCAAGATTAATAAACGCATCCACGCCAAACTTTTGCTTAGCGTATAAATAAACCGCCAAGTAAAAGTGATTTATGGGGGCATTTGTATTGTGATATAGAGCTTTATGTTTATCCGCTTCATCGCTGCGTGAGGGTTGCGGCATAACAATTAAGTTACCTAATTTCATTTGAGGAATCACAAATGCAGGCTCACCATTAACCATGCGCACATACTGGTGCTTAGTTGGGTCGCCCCAGTGCGCTAAAATATCGTCGCGTAGGGTTTGTGGTAATGTATTCAACCATTTACTGTAATCTTTTACTGGCAAGTAATCGCTTAGGCCTTTATCCATTAAGGACTCTAAACCTTGCTTTGAATAAAACGGACGTAATATCTCTTCCACTTCTTCGATTAAAACCTCAGGGGATTTTAAATTAACGTTATAACCCTCTGCTTTCATGGCTGAAACAATATTAAAAATGGAGTCTGGAATATTTAAAAACGCCGCGCCCATGTTTTTATCCCCTGGCGGGTAGTTCCAAATAAACATGGATAATTTTTTATCTGCGTTCGCTTTTATACTCAATTGGCCTTGCTTAATCGCACGCTGTGCAATGGCATCAATATGATCAAGCATAGGCTGAGCGGTGCGAGTCGTCGGGTCGGTTGTTGCAATCATAGTTGGATCAATAATACCGGCGCTTTCTGGCATCATTAAAAAATAAGGTGACATCATGGCACTAATACCAGCATGATCTGCATCAAATGAAGCACGGTCCCCTTCGCGATAAATCAAACCATGTAATACGGGTACGTTTAGTTCAGAAAAATTTTCTTTATTCTTTTGCGCTTCATGCAACATACGATAATTAATTAAGCTGTTTACTTTACCTTTAATTAAAGAGGTAAACGCTTCATTATCAGAGCCTTCAAAAAAAACAGCAAAACCGCTACCGCCTTGTTTTTCAAGGGCCGCTAACGTGGCATCTACGACGTTTGTTTGTTCGCTTTCGATTGCACTTCTGTGAAATAAAACAGCCACCTTATTGTCACTGCTGTTTTTAGTATCTAACCACTTATAAAATGAGGTTTTATCCCCTGTTAATAATGTCGGGAATTCAGGATGATAAAATCCATTTTGCGGTAAAATAATTGCTGTCTGATAGGGTTGCTGCGTATTAAATAAGTGAGTATTGATGTACGCAAACATGTTTTCAAAATTCACTCGTAAACCATTCGACAAATACATATCGATGGCTTGTTTATGCTCTACTGAAATGTCTTTATTTAAGCCTTTAAATTGATTAAAACCATTGGCTAATGTTCTCACATTCTTACATTGTGATAACGCTCTAGGATAAGCGCCGTACATACCCGCTGCGGCTTCCTCACTTACCGCTTGCATGAGCACTAGTTGATAATTACATAGTGTTTTCAAACCTTTATCTTTGGCAAATTTACCTGCACTCATCGCATCGAGAGTTAAGCCATTTTTTTTAGCCGATTCGATTAAAATAGTACTTTTTGCTTTTGATAAATGGTTATCACCTAAAAACAAAATTTGGCTGTTTTGTGCGTGACTAGTGGCCACTATCAGTAGCCAGCCCAATAGGGCTAAGCAATAACGTTTAATCATTGTTACTTCCTTTTCCATCTTTATTTTGCGGTACATATACCATAGAGCCATCTTTCATTTGATAGGCGGTACCCGCTTTCTGGCCATTACCACTGCCAATGTCACCGTTGGATTTAAATTGCTTAATCTCATTACCTTCTTTCACAATGATTTCCATGTTGGGTTCACCTTCATTTTTAATGACAGTGACATTTTCGCTGCTAAACGGATTAAGCGGGTTTTGTGCAATAGAGATAATCAATGCAGCAATAATTACTAAAAATACATCAACTAAATTCACCGCGGTTGTGATTGGGTCTAGATCATCATCGTCTGTTAAAAACTTCATGATTAAGCCTCTTTAACAGCTTTCAATGAAACGCTAGATGATTGCGAATTTTCTAAGGTTTGCTTCATATCCACTAGATCTTGAGCCAACCAACGCTTTTTAATCGACACAGCAATAAACGTTAAAGAGGCCGCGGCAAGCGCAAAAATAACCCCTGCAAATGCAAGGGATAAATTTTCAGAGATTCCTTGAATATTACCGTCGGCTAAACTTTTAAGTGCTGGCCCCATAGGAATCATGGTGGCAATTAAGCCCAACATTGGGGCAACTTTTGTGACTAGTTTCAAAAACTCTAAGCGCTTAAATGCAAACAGTTCTAGCTCGTCAAAATCCCTTGTCTGCGTAGCCGCTTGATATTGGTGTAATTCAAAACCACGATTTAACGCCACAGCCTGCCCTGCTCTGCGCTGCCAAGCCTGCATCGCTACTTGTCCCAAGCTGTAAAATCCAAAAAAGAAAACAAACAAAATGGCCAATAGCACAGGCGCCAACAAAAGATCGCTAATGCGATACATAAAGAATTCAATTGAGGAGATCATGGTTATTTCCGAGCGGTTATTAGGTTCAAAGTTGACATTTTGCATGGTTGTTATTCATACAAGACTCATAATTATTCACTACATTCTATTGCGAATGATTATCATATGCAATACTATCGATAATAATAAGCATTTAAGAATCAATATCACTTATGATAAATCACCAAACTTCGTGCCTTTTACTTATGGGATTGCTTGCATCTCAAACAACCTTTGCTGCCGTTCAATTAGATACTCAAGAAGTCACTGGTCATGGTCAGCATTACCCTCATTTAAGTGAACAACCTGTCAGGGTTGAGCTGATTAGCCGTGATGCCATTGAAGAAAGTCATGCCCAAAACTTAGCCGAAGCGCTGGCCTATACAGCCGGAGTGCAACTAAAACCGATTACCGGTAAATCCGGTGTAGGGGTTTGGTTGCAAGGTTATGACTCAGACCGAGTAGCCGTACTGATTGATGGTACTCCTGTGGCAGCTGGTACAGGAAGCAGCGTTGATATCTCTCAGATTGCGATTGGCGATGTTGAGCGAATCGAAGTGAGCAAGGGCTCTATGTCAGCCATTTATGGCACCAGCGCCATGGGCGGCGTTGTTAACGTAGTCACTCGCAAGCCAGAAATAGGTCGTCAAGCAAACGTACGCTACATCGGCGGCTCTTGGGGGGATCAAGATTTACCTTATAATGCTGTCCCAGTTGGCAAACAGCACCTGAATATTAATATCAGCCAAGCCAATGAAAGCAGCTCACTGCAATTTGTTTCGGACACTCAAACCTCTACCGGCTTTCGCGCCGATAACACGACAGAATCGCAAGGCTGGGAAGGCTATAAGTCGAACATAAGTGCAAAAAGTATCACTAAGTTAACGCCCTCTAGCTCGTTAATGATTTCGCCTCGCTTGTATCGTGAAGATATCAAAACAACTAAAGATAACTTTATTGGCGGTATTGGTAATGTGCCTCAAGATAAAATAGACGTCACTGAAAAAAACGCCCTTGTTGCAGTATTCGAAAAAGACAACGATACAGCAGGTCAGTTTAAACTAAGTTATAGCTTTGAAGATTATGAAAATGAATCACGCCAAGACTTAATAAACACGTCTCATGTCGAACAAAACCGTGTGACTGATATTACTCATAGCGGTGTCACTGCTCAATATAAATACAACCATAATTACACTAGCCACGTTTTATTTGGCCTTGAGTTGTTAGAAGACGAGATGAATGCAACGTCGCACAAGAATGATGGCACAGCCATTACGGTGACAACTGAAGTCGACAGTAAAAAAATCGAAAACTACAATCATTTTTTCCAATTAGGTAATCAGTTTAACCAAGACTTAGAAATTCTGATTAGCGGCCGTATCAACAAAAACCCTAAATACGGTACTGAATTTTCGCCTATGCTAAACCTGCAATACACGCCATTTGTGGGTAATGATCAATATTTGAATATTCGCCTTGGCGGTGGTCATGGTTATCGTACCCCAACACTAAAAGAACTATACCACTTTTTTGACCATAGCCACATTGGCTATGTATTAATGGGCGATGGTAATCTTGAGCCAGAATCCTCCGTTAATGTGCAAGCAAGCTTAGAGTACTCAAACAACCAACAACTTAGTTTTGATATGAGCATTTATCAAAATGACATAAAAAACCTCATCGATTTTTATGTAAATCAAGATAAAACCAACGAGTTAACCGGCCAATACGGCACTGAAGTGGTTGCAAATGTATATGGCAATATTGATCGCGCGAGAACATCCGGCGTTGAAATAAGCACATCTTATGAAGTCAGTTCATGGTTAACCACGCACCTGGGTTACGCCTACTTGAACGCCGAAAACAAAAAAACTGGCAAAGCACTCACCAGTCGACCAGAGCACGATATCAAAACCAGTTTCGACTTTTACCTTACCCATAAAAATAAATTGGCGCTTAAATATCAATATTATTCGAAGCAATTCTCTGACGCAGAAAATACTTTAATCACCCCCGCTTATTCTCAAATTGATCTTAAGTGGAATTACTATCCAACCCGACATATGAACGTGTTTGCCGGCATCGACAATATCACTGACGTACAGCGTGACTTTAGTATTGGCAGTGACCTTCGCCCTGATGCTGGCCGCTATACGTATGTTGGTATCGCATTGACACGATTAAATTTTTAGTTTTTCAATTATTTAAACAAACCAAAAAAATATAGGAGCTTAACAATGAAACACACTTCTACCCTTTCAATCGTAGCCCTTAGTGCATTACTAAGTGCTTGTGGCAGTAGTTCAGATAACGCAGCCAGCGATCCAAAAACTGACAATAGCCAATCACAATATGCCGCCTTTGAGGCTATAACAGCGCCGGCTTATTTGAATTTAGAGTCTGGAACAACCGTTACAAAAAATGAAAATTGGCACTTCTCTTATCAAAAAAGTGTTGGTTTTACTGTCAACGGCGGTATTTCAGGCAGTGGCAATATAACGGGATGTGCGGCGCATACACCTGACGGACTATACGATGCGGATAAAAAACCAGTACAGTCAGCATTTGAAGCATTAACACGTGACAATACAGAAGCCGCATTCAATGCCATAACAAAAACAAGCTGTGAAGAATCAGACTTCATTTCTGATAGCATTAATACCTACATTAATTTTAGTGATTGGGCGAGTTATAACCCAGCCACACATGCCATCACATTAAACGAAACCACAAGTAATGGCTGGATTGTAAGATCCGCTGTAGACGATGGAAACGGTCATTATAATTATGGGCGTGTAAAAGTTTCTGACCTTACCTACCAGTCTGGTGTTAGTTATGCGATCAATTTTTCTGTCGAACAATGGGATGATAATGCTCAAGTATTTGTTGCTGCAGATAAATCAAATGCTATTAACTTTACAAACGAACGCCAATACTGGGACATGGAAACCAATGCACTGGTTACTGCAAATGATAACTGGGAACTGAGCATAGAACGCGCAGGCCAAAGCTGGAACATTCAAGTCAATGCATCCGTTTCTGGTAATGGTACGGCTGGTATCGGGCACGTATTAACTGACTCTGGTTCGGCTTTTGATGTCACTAACCCTAAAGCCAGTGGCAACGATATTTATAAATTTTTCAATGATACAGCCCTTACCGCGCTTTCAGCACCGGGTAACTATGGTGCGTTACATTACAATGTAGCGGGTGGGCATAAAATGTGGCCAACCTTCACCACTTATTTGTTTAAAGATGGCGACCGTTACTTTAAAGCTCAAGTTGTAAGTAACTATGGGGAAGACGGTACATTACCTAGTGGCAATCTATATGTACGTTACGCAGAAGTAACCGAATAGCACTAAACTTACATCACATGCTCTGCCTATCTTGAGTATGTGATGTATGGTTTCTGCTTCAAATCCGTTAACATGTTCCTAGCTAGTACTAGGAAATGATTAATGGATAACCCCATCGCCTCTCGTAAACGCCGTATTGCCGCCCTTTTAATTGATTTTTGGTTTTACGGTTATTTAACATCCCTGCTCGTATACTTTGTCTTTTTTGTGCTTAAAACACCTTGGGATGCACCGTTTATTCAAGACGGTATGAGCTTAAAGTCTCTGATTGGCTTAATGGGTTTTATTATTTTTGCCAATAAAGACGGTATAAAAGGCCTAGGCTTGGGTAAATTAGTCATGGGCATTCGGGTATTCAAAGACTCCGGCGAACCCGCCTCACCTGCCACCACGTTTATACGTAACCTCACGTTAATAGCATGGCCAATTGAAACCATCACAATGATAGCCAATTCAAATAAACGCCGCCTAGGTGATTATTTAGCCAGCACACAGGTCAAGCGTGATACGGCGATTTCATCGAGTCATCGTGGCTTAGCTGCATTACTCATTATTTGCGTTTATATGTTCACGCCTAGCTTGCCCAGTATTGATTTTTCAGAGCAAGGCTTTAATGACTTATCAAAATACGTTGTAGAGCATTCACAGGCATTTGAAATAGCAGAACAAGCCATCATGGAAGAGCCTGGCATTACGCAATTAATTGGCCCGATCGAATCGGTCGATGTGGGCAGCACCAGTAATTTGTTTATTCAAAATGATGACGGTGAAGCAAGTTTCGTTTTATTAGTCACCGGTCAAAACAGCAAACTGCCTGTTGCGGTAAACCTTAAGCGAGTGGATGGTGAGTGGCAGATAATCGAAATGCATTATGAACAGATTTACGACCTGCCCGTACTCTAGCTATTTTGAATCTATTTAATAAACATAAAAAAACAGGGACTAACATCCCTGTTTTTTTATGGCGCTACGACTGTTCAACTCAAATATTTATGGGCAAGCAAAGGACTCACATTGGGCTTGTACTGTGCTATTTCGTCTACGCTTAAACCAGATAACTCATAAGGAAACACAAGCCAGTCATTGGTTTCATGTAAACAATAATCAGGCTTAATATTGGTTTGATTCATTTTTGGCTTTTGATACAACGTTGCAACTCGAATGTCATTGGGTAAGTTGCGCTTTAAATGTGTTTCAAGACGACGTAATACTGCACTGATGTTGTGCCCAGTACTAAATACATCATCAACGATCAACAAGCCATCGTCTGCATTTAAATTTTCAACCAAGTATTGCGTACCATGCACTCTGATTTCGTCCGGGTTATCCACCATATTTTGGTAAGCAGGCTGGCCTTTATACGATGTCCGAAGGGATATATGGTCAGTTTTCACACCCAAAGTTTGCAAGCATTCTTGTACGTAAATCCCCACAGAGCTGCCACCACGCCATAAGCCCACAATAAAGGTTGGTCTAAACCCACTTTCTAAAATCTTTACGCCTAGGCGAAAAGCATCTTGAATCAAGTTTTCTTCATCTAAAAAACGCTTTTCCATCTTGCCTCCAACGCTGACAAGTGATTGAATCATTAATCACATAAAATAACCGATTGGTCAGCTTTTAACTAGGCCATAGGCTAAAATGAAGCTCAATAGCCTTTTTATACCTCTGTTTATACTGTTATTAGTATAGTTCGCACACGATAGGATGCTCACATGAGTGAAAAACAATACTTAAGCGCCCAAGGTTTACTAGACGACTCATTTGCTCTGGCAGCTCAAGTGTTAGCATCTAACTTTCGCCCTACATTTATCATTGCGGTTTGGCGTGGTGGCGCGCCTGTGGGTATCGCTGTACAAGAATTTTTGGCTTATCACGGCGTTGAAACAGACAACATTGCGATCCGCACTGCGTCTTATGCCGCCGGTATCGATATGCAATCACGCGAAGTTAAAGTGTTTGGTTTGAACTATCTGATGAAGAACATCAAATATGATGATCGTTTATTAATCGTGGATGATGTATTTGATACCGGCCGCTCTATCGAGGCCATTATTGATGAGTTGCAACGCCGTACACGACTTAATATGCCCAATGATGTGCGAGTTGCCGTGCCTTATTATAAGCCCTCTCGAAATCAAACAGGGCGCGTACCTGACTTTTATATTCATGAGACACAAGCATGGCTCAAATACCCTCATTCGCTTGAAGGGCTGAGTAATGAAGAAATGGCCAAAGGTCGACCTGAACTCTATAAAATAATCAAAGATCACCTGCCTAAAGAATAGCGGATTCAAGATGGCAAATATCAGTAACCTTTAGACACAAAGCCATCTTGTAAACAGCTAATACCGGAACGTGCTTCGACATAAATGTCACGCCACTGAAGACGATCACTTTCTATCATGACGCTCAGCTCTGTGTCTTCTTCTTCTGTGTTTAAAATACCAACAAGATCATTGGCTGATAATGTTTGTGGGCACTTAAAGTTATAGCTCTGCACGAAGTCTTCTAGCACAGACAAATGCACATCGTATTTTCCAGCTAAATTATTCAAAATGTTAGTATCTAGCTCATTAGGCTCTTGGCCTAAAGCTTTTGCGCTCAAAAACAACGAAGAAGTAAATAGAAAGTATTTAATTTGTGGTTTCATGGTCATGTCCTTTTTTTAGGACAGTAACCATGAAATATGACAGTTAAATGACAGGCAGGCTTATAGATCGTGTTTTACGTTTAACGTTTTGCCTTTACCCAAATTAATATTTTGCGTCACAGCCAATGCCGTTTCATGCAAGCTACTAATGTACATTTTTTCACCTACTTCAATCGCACCTGTGGTCTGCCCATACATTCCAAGTGGGTCTTGTAAATTGAACACGACGTTACCTGCATCGTTTATCGCAATGATGTGACCAAAGTGCTGGGCTTTAGGTCGCATAAAGGCAGGTAAGCGTTGCACCATTTTGCGCAAACCAGGCGAGTTCGATATCATATCCAACAGCTTACTGCGCGGGCTCACTAGTCCCAACCAATATAAGCCGTTACTGCCTTGGGCCAAGTTATCGGGGAAACCCGGTAAATTATCAATCAGCACATCAAGCGTGCCACGCAGTTCTCCATTTAACGCTAGGCGTAAAACACGGTAACTGCCCGTCTCGTTAAACAGCACATATTGCTCGTCATGACTGAGCGCGACGCCATTAGCAAAATTAATATCATTGGCCAACACCGTGGCGATTTTTGTTTTGGGATTGTATTCAATGATGCGACCATGGCCACCATGCTCATTTATATCAAGCAAACTGGCACCATAAGTGCCGTAGGTTTTTGCATGAAATTTAGTCGAGGCATCAGAAAAATAAATATTGCCATTACTCGCCACGTCAACATCATCAGCATAATTAACGGCGACACCATCGACGGTGTCCACGAGCGTTGTAATTTTACCTGTGGCCGTCACACTCAACAGCCCTTTAATGGCATCGGCGACTAATAAATTACCTTGCTGATCAAACTCAATACCTAATGGACGACCTCCTGTATTAACCCAAGATTTAATCTGGCCTTTTTGATCTAGGTATTTAATATCACCGCTTAATAATGAAAAATAAACATTACCCTTATCGTCTAATGCTAGGTCTTCTGGGCCGATATCCCCATTCAATTCAATGCGATTAACTTGGCTCAGCTGTTGGTTTTGTGCAAATGAACCTGTATAGCCTTGATTATCCGGTGCCTGCCATGCAACAGGCTCAATCTTGACCGGCCAAAAAGCAAGGTAACCAACCAATACGACCGCTGAACTGATAATTATTTTTTTCACGCAATAAGTCCTATTTTTTATTTTTATACTTACAATATAGCACGGTAAGCTATTGATTTTACTGAAATTTTACAATACCTAGTTTTATCTTTTCTCAACTGTACTGCTTTCACTCAGGTAAGCAAAATCAAGCAAACTATTTTTGAAAGACTTATCATATATTTTTGAGAGTAACATTACTCTACCCTATTTTGCATAGAGTAAATGACCCCTAGAGCCATAAAATAGCCATTCGTTAGGTTTGTATATCAGATTTATTTTTTCAATGGAAATAAATAGCAACTATGTTCTGTTGCGCAGACAAAATATTGAATGAACACAATAAATTGAAAATAAGATTATAAAGAAATGTTTATCATTATTTTAAAGCAATCATTTGAACATGCAAAGCTAGTGCGATTATCAAGGGGTGGTCTGTATAACCATGCCTAAAGGCCGTCATGACGTAAGCGGGATCAGATCTGAATTAATATAATTCAGTATATTGGTACTCTGAAAAATCAATCAACGTTCAAGCTTAGAGTGTAAATGAAAATGCATACCAAACTCATATAATAAGTATACCCATTATTAGTAAGCGGCATTAAGTGCACGAATGTATTGACTCATAAAATACATCCGCGCTAGCTGCAATAGACACTCGGCGAAATTTTTCACTGCAATGATAAATCATATTAACCTAAGAGGTTTAAAGTTTATCTTTCAGTCGCCCTGAAGTTTTTATTTGCAAGCATCAATATAACAAAAATAGGGCATTGAGCTAGCAGCATCCGCATTAATATCAATTAATAAATGCGTACCGTCTTCTGTTCCATCCGTAATCCATAACTCTCGTCCATTTGCATCATTCTCTGCGGTAAAAATCATATGATCATTCAACACATGAAAATTATATGGATTACTACTGACAGAATCACCTTCTGCAATATCTTTTACAAGCTTAACGGTATTGCCATCGAAGCGGTGTACTTCTTCTCCTGTATTAACAGACTCAGTGCTAACAGCCACCATGAACAGTTCACCGTTAAATTCTTGCACACTGCTTACGTTACTAAGAGATGCGTGGGCTATTTCGAACACGTTAGTGTCATCATTTAGCTTATAGAGATTACTACCTGCAACAATATACAATGAATTTTTGAAAACAATCGATTGAAATACGGTTAAGGAGCCTTGAGGCATCGTTAATGGTTGAGTTCCTGCCATTGTGCCATCACTTAGCCAACCTTTTTGACCACGCTCAGAAGAAACAAAAAATGCTTTGTCATTATAAGCCGCAAAATGATGTGCACGATTTAAAAAGGCTTTGTGTAATCGCGTGTTCGTACCTTTTGACTGATCATAAACATACACTCCTCTTGCAGGGAATGCGTAAAACTCAGCGGTGTAAAAAAGTTTATCACTTAGCGCATTAAGGTGCGTAGGCGATGAACCATAAAATCCTGGGTGTAAATCAACGACCATTGCTGTTTGGCTAGAAGTTCCTTTACTGGACCAAAGTTCAGGCCCTTCGAATGCCGTATACGCGCTGAAATATAGCGTATCGTTTAGAGCGGTTAAATGAGAAGGGCTACTGCTATGAGGTTGATTCCCAACAAAATTACCCAAGGCAATATCCCTCACGAGTGATGTACCCTCCTGAGAGCCATCAGTAGACCAAAGCTCATGGCCATTTACTGCACTGTAACCATTAAAATAGACTTTATCCTTAAACTCTGTGAATCCAGCAGGGCTTAATGTATCGAGGCCATTATCATTGAAAATAACAGTACCTTCAGTAGTCCCGTCAGTCACAGCCATTTTTCGTTTGCCATCAGAGTTAACTGACAGTATTTTCTTGTCACCAAAATCAATGGCATCCACTAACTCAACACCGTCCTCATTCGTATTGAAGTTTGCAATAATCTGCGTACCAACATTTGTGCCATCAGTCGCCCAAGTGGATTGATTACCTTCAGTGTCACGCGCTTCAAATAAGATAAAACTACGGGCCTTGGCCGTCACGTTTTCACTCTTTACCGCAACGCCATTAATCGACCCTGTTTGTGCAACGGGTACTACCTCAGCAGAAATAGACTTACCAGCATCGGCTGGGCTTACAATATAGCTTAAGCCTGTATCAGCTTGCTCTCCGTCAACAAGCCAACGCACAACGGTTGATCCTTCTAGATCGTTCCTGCCCATCGCTATATTGATACTGCACCGATAATTCGTCACGGGTGTACAAAGACCCGCCGTTGTTATCAATAATAATTATTTCAGATACGCTAGGGGCCGTGTTTTTTGGCTCGCCACCACCATCACCAGATCCATCGTCAGTCCCTGATCCTCCACCAGACCCGCCGCATGCAGTCAAAATCAGCACGATGCCAGTCCCTAATAACGGATTTAACAGTTTTTTATTCATGCAATTAACCCAAAATTGATCGTAAAATTCAAAAGACGCAAAGGTTAACAGCGGGAAACCAAAGGTAAATAGTGCAATTTAGGGTTTTGTCTTTTGAGTTTATTTATGGGTAAAGAAAATGTGGGTCTAAAAGATAATCTGTTTTTAAAATAGTATATTTACTATTCAATAGATCTAGTTCATACAACATGCATTAAAATTTATAAAAATATTTTTTCGGTGCCGTTATTAACGTTCAGTTTTTATTATTCTAAAAATAGTTGTCTAAAATAACATTTTTGACACATAAAAAAGCGCTGAATGAAGAAACGGGCAATCTTCAATCAACGCTTTTAAAATAAAAATAGAAAACTGCGCACGTAAGTTAAGTCCGTTAAAAACCGCTTAATCGTGCGCGCTCATTCTCATCATTTATTGACCATTAAGCCAACAAATACCCACCATCTACATTAATGCAGGCTCCGGTTGTGTAACTTGATGCATCGCTGGCTAAATATAAAACCGTACCAGCCATTTCATCTGGCTCAGCAATACGGCCCATTGGGATATGCTCTAATGCTTTTTTTAAGATAGCTGGGTTCTTAACTAGGGTTGCGGCAAATTTGGTATCTGTTGCCCCAGGTAACAACGCATTCACACGAATATCCATTTGCGCACACTCTTTAGCAAAGGCTTTTGTCATAGAAATAACAGATGCTTTGGTAATGCTGTAAATGCCTTGTAGCGAACCTGGTGTCACGCCATTGACCGATGCAACGTTAATGATACTGCCGCCACCAGCGGCTTTCATTAGCTTGCCACCTTCAACACACATAAAGAAATAACCACGAATATTTACATCGGTTGTTTTTTGAAACGCCATGACGTCTGTATCTAAAATATGGCCAAAATATGGGTTGGCCGCGGCATTATTCACAAGAATATCGAGCTTACCGTGTTCCAGTTTAATTTGATCAAACGCTGCGCTGATTTGATCCATCTCGCCAATGTGACACGCAATGGCTTGTGCGCTGTAGCCTGCTTCTTTAATTTCATCGACTACACGCTGACAACCATCAAGCTTGCGGCTTGATACGATAACATGCGCGCCTTGTTGGGCCAGTAACTTGGCAATGCTTTCGCCAATACCACGACTGGCACCCGTGACGAGTGCAACTTTACCACTTAGGTTAAATAATTCTGTCGACATACTGCTCTCCTTATTTTTATTTAGCGATACGTTATCTTGGTACCAGCCAATGATAAATGCTGGTAGTTATTAAAGTAAGATAAATTTAAATCGCCTACTTCATTAAATACTAAGCGAGTGACGGCGCTATTCGCCATCATTTCATTTAATTCAAATGCTTTTATCGGGCTAATATCGAGGACTTGCTGCAAACACATTGAGATCGCCCCTGCTGAACTCACCACCACCACACACTCTTGTCGTTGAGCATTGCTCACAACAGCATTAACGGCCTGATTAACTCGCTGATAAAAAGACTGAAATTTTTCACTGTAATCACTGTGATCACTGTCTAGCCATTGCAAAACCGCTTTACGATATTCTTTATGGAATACTTTTTCAGGGTTCTTCTGCGCCATTATTTGCTTGGCCATGTATTCGCGGTCTTTAAACTCAGGGTTAAAGACTTCAAGTACATTTTCGTGATCAAACTCGTTAAAGTCAGGGTTTACTTTTATTGGCAAAGCCAATTTCTCAGCGCTTGCACTTTCAAAACCCACCAGCAAGTTATCCATTGTTTGTTGTTGACGATTAAGCGAACCACAAATCAGCTGCGTTGGCTTAATAGAAGACGCTAAGCAGTGCCCCAACACTTGTGCTTGCTGCGCACCCAGATCAGACAACGCATCGTAATCGGCCAGACCAAAGCTGGCTTGACCGTGACGAATCAAGTATAACTCAGCCACGTGACTACCCTTCGCCTTTTATTAAACGCAAACAACGGGTTTCTAAATAACGCGCGGCATGGGCAAATCCTGCAAAGCGTTTGTCTTGCGTTTGACCATGAAAATAACGGTAATAGATTTGCTGAATAATCACAGCTAAGCGGAATAAACCATACACTTCATAAAATACAAACGAATCAAGACTGCGTCCGGTTTTTTCTAAGTAATAAGCGACGACTTCATCGCGGGTTAACATACCCGCTAAATGCGTCGGCTGACGACGCATCATTTGGAACTGAGGCTCGTCATCTGCTTGTACCCAATAGGCCAAGCTATTACCCAAGTCCATTAGTGGATCACCTATCGTAGCCATCTCCCAATCTAAAACACCAATAACGTTTAGCGGGTTTTGTGTTTCAAGCACCACGTTATCTAAACGAAAGTCATTATGAATTAAACACTGACCAACATCGTCTGGCATGTTTGCCTTTAGCCAATCGATCACGGTTTTAAAATCGGTGGCGTCTTCGGTTTTGGCTTTAATGTAACGGTCACTCCAACCATTAATTTGACGCGCCACATACCCTTCACCTTTACCGAGACTATCCAGTCCTGCCGCTTTGATATCGACTTGATGCAACTCAATTAGTTTATCAATGACGTTTAAACATAAGCTGCGGGTATCCGCTTTGTTCATGTTTAATTCTTTGGGCATGTTTTGACGCGGTATTATGCCGGTCAGTTTTTCCATGATGTAAAAATCACAGCCCAATACGTCATGATCATCGCATTTAGCGATGATGTCTGGCACATATTGATAAACGGGTTTTAACGCATCAATAATATTGGCTTCACGCAGCATATCGTGTGCGCTTTTTGCAATTTTGCCAAATGGCGGGCGGCGCAAAATATAGTCCTGCCCTGCAATAGATAACTGATACGTTAAGTTACTGGCGCCACCAGGGAATTGCGAAATTTCTAATTCGCCTTCGGCGTTATCAATGTGCTGAGCTAAAAACTCTTTAACCGCAGCGTTATCTAACTCTTCACCTTGGCGAATCAAACCAGCGGTATCTTCTAAACTCATGCTGTTTTCTCCGTCATTTTTTTATGCATTTTTTGGCCTGTGCGTTTAATTTGCATCATATAAATACGCGGCAAAAAGCGCTTTAAACGCCAAAACATATTTTCGCGGGTGTGGGTTAAAATATGAAATTTACCCGCAAGCGATTGTCTGTGTACTTTAGCGGCAATATCGGCGGCGCTGATTGACGATTTTTCCATCAACCGGTTTGCCACTTTAATACCACCAGCATGAGTTGCACGCATATTTTTGGTTAAATTAGTTTGAAAGAACGCAGGACACAATACCGATACTTTAATGCCATAGCTTTCAAGTTCAGCGCACAAGGTTTCGCTTAATGCCACAACCGCCGCTTTCGACACATTGTAAGCTGACATACCCGGCACGTGTAATAAGCCTGCCATAGATGCCACATTGACAATATAACCGCCTTGCTTTTTAAGTAACGGCGCAAAAAAGTAACAGCCTTTCACTACACCCATTAAATTTACATCCACCGTCCACTGAAAATCTTTTAGGGGTAAATCATCAATGTCACCGCTTGATGCAACACCGGCATTATTAATGAGTGCTTCAAGTCCCTGCCAACGCTGAGCAACCGCATTGTAGAGTGTGCGCCATTGATCTTCGCTGGTCACATCCAGCGTATGAAAAAAGCAGTCTGTTCCATGTGCTGATGCCAACTGACGGGCTAACACTTCACCCGCTTCTTGCTGGATATCGGCCACACACACCGACCAACCTTGTTTAGCGTATTCTTTTGCGAGCGCTTCACCTAAGCCACTCGCCGCACCAGTGATAATAATTCTTTTCATGGGACACCTTTTATTTAGCGTGTTTATTTAGCTTGGTTACTAATGGCTTGCGCGTATTTTTTCATTTCCCATTTGGCCACCATGCCGCGATGCACTTCATCTGGGCCATCGGCCAAACGTAAGCAGCGTGCATAAGCAAAAATACTGGTTAACAAATACTCATCACTCACACCCGCGCCGCCATACATTTGAATGGCTTGGTCAGCAATGGTTTGCAGCATATTAGGCACCACCACTTTAATTTGTGACACTTCACTTAACGCACCAATAACGCCTTTGGTATCAAGTAACCATGCACACTTAAGCGTTAATAAACGGGCTTGCTCGATAGACATACGCGCGTTGGCTACGATGTCACGATTACCGCCTAAATTAATAATGGGCTTACCAAACGCTTCACGTGAAATACCGCGGTTAATCATTAACTCTAATGTGCGCTCAGCCGCACCAATGGCACGCATGCAATGATGCACTCGGCCAGGCCCTAAACGACCTTGTGCAATTTCAAACCCTGCACCTGGGCCTTTAATAATCGCGCTTAATGGTAAACGTACATCATCAAAGCTCACTTCACCATGACCGTAAGGTTCATCGTATTCGCCAAACACAGGCAGCATACGCTCGATTTTGACACCCGGTGAGTCTTTAGGCACAAGCACCATGGAGTGCTGCGCATGCTTAGGTGCATCGGGGTGAGTTAACCCCATAAAGATAAGCACTTGGCAATCTGGGTGACCAATACCTGTGCTCCACCATTTGCGGCCATTAAGCACTACTTCATCACCTTGAATAATCGCCGTGGCGGCCATGTTGGTTGCATCACTTGAGGCCACATCGGGCTCTGTCATACAGAACGCACTGCGGATTTTGCCTTCTAGTAATGGCAGTAACCATTTCTCTTTTTGTTCTTCTGAGCCGTAATGCACCAACACTTCCATGTTGCCGGTATCTGGGGCATTACAGTTAAAAATTTCAGGGGCAATGAAGCTGCGGCCCATTTGCTCGGCCATTAATGCGTAATCACTGTTGCTCACGCCTGCACCATATTCGCTTTTTGGTAAAAACAGGTTCCACAACCCTTGAGCTTTTGCCTTGTCTTTAAGCTCTTCAATAACAGGCAATACCACCCAGCGATTTTCTAACGCTCTTAGTTCTTTGTAGTAGGCATCTTGAATCGGGATGATTTCGTTATTCATGAAATCAGTTACTTTTTTAAGAAGCTCAGCCCCTTGAGGTGACGGGTTAAAATCCATGGTGATGCCTTTATTCGTTTGGTTTATATGCCTCTACAGTAAAACCCTATCAACTATAAATCTAATGAATATTTTGAATTTTTATTTATTAGTGTTATTAATAGTAAAAATCAGCCATAACGAATGAGGCTCGCAGTCATAAACTGCCAAATAGCTTATGAAAATAGATTTGAATTTGTTTACCGTCTTTGAGGCCATTTACAGCGAAGGCAGCCTCACCCGTGCTGCCGCTCGCTTGAATTTAACTCAGCCTGCGATTAGCCATGCCCTTGGGCGTTTGCGTGATCGCCTAGATGACCCGCTATTTATACGCCATGGCCATAAAATGCGCCCAACGCCGCTGGCGCAAAATCTATTACCTGAGATTCAAAGCGCACTCGCCCAATTAAACCAAGCGGTACAACACGCCCATGGCTTTGACCCAGCACAAGCTAATAAAACCTTCACCATGGCCATGCGTGATGTCATAGAAGCCACATTACTGCCACCACTCGTCAGTAAATTAACCGAGCTTGGCCCCAATATTTCAGTGGCCAGCGTCACCATGGAACGCAAAAGCCTAGACGCTAAACTGGCCAGCGGTGAATGGGATTTTGCAGTCGATGTCTTACGGCCTAGCCCTGCGAGCATCAGGCAACAAAAGCTCATCGAAGATGAGCTCGTCGTGCTAAGACGAATCGACAAAACAAACAAAGCAAACATAAGCCAAAACGATTACCTCACCGCCCAACACATTGTGGTCAGCTCAAGACCCTCTGGCCCAAGTTTGGTTGATTACGCCCTTAGCGCGTTAGGATTAAAACGAGACATTGCTCTACGCTGCCAACATTACTTTGCTGCGTGTCAGGTAGTGGCCAGCAGTGATTTATGGCTAACCATGCCCAAGCGCTACGCCAACGTATTAGCCGAAAAGTTTAATGATGTAGAATTAATCGAACTGCCCTTTGCCGCCAGCAGCGTCGATGTGTATTTATATTGGCACGCCACCCACGACAACGACGCCAGCAGCAAGTGGTTCCGAGCATTTTTACAAGATATTGAGTTGTGATAACAATATCATTCGAAAAAACATATCGCATACTGTAAGAATCAATCAGGCCCTCATTCAATAAGGGACCTTATTACGCGAAAATAATCTGTAGGTCAGGCACCGCCTGACACAAAAGTCGTTATCGGCGGGCAATGCCCCCCTACATACTGTAAAAACCAATCAGGTCCTCATTCAATGAGGGAGCTTATTACGCGAAAATAACCTGTAGGTCAGGCACCGCCTGACACAAAAGTCATTCTCGGCGGGCAATGCCCGCCCTACATACTCAAACTGGCATAAACCGATAAAAAGAAAAGAGCATGGCCAAAACCACTGAATAGAATAATCATCCCCCTAATTAATAAATTAAAAATAATTAAATTTTGAACAATGATAAAATCAGATTCAGAAATAATCGGACTTCGCTATTTCGATAAATAAGCGGCATGCAAAAATTTACCAAACCGATTGGCATTTACAAATACCACCCTGTTTAATAAAAAGTGTTTTACGGTTTAAGAGCGTCTAGGGAATAAGCATGCACATGATTGAAGTATTATCTAAGGAGAGTCATTTGACTAACGGACAAAAAATTGTAAAAGCATACCGCTTTAAAGGGCTCAAAGGCGGCGCTCTAATTGGCTTTTTTATTGGGTTACTATTAGTAACTCAATCATTCGAACCGGGTACTTTCGATATAAAAAAAGTTTTGACTTGGACCGCAATAACCACAACCCTCTTTGCTCTTTCTGGCTGGTTATTATACGGAGGAACATCTGGGTTTACAGGATATAATGAGTCATCGGATTCAAGTGGGTCAAGCGACTCTGGTGGAGACTAATTTATATAACAAGACCAGCTTGCTATAATATCGGAATAACTTCTCAGCCCTACTTGTGCTTTAAATGGCTAAAGGAATATCCATGCAGCATTTCACATTAAGATTATTTGGTTTCCTAGGAATGCTTCTGTTCATTCCTATTTTCTTGCTCTCATTTTTAAATCCTCAGTTAATTGAGCATTCAGGGAAAGCATTTATTGAATGGAAACTCGAAAAATCAACAAATGCCAAAATTGATGCCATAAAACTCCCCGATGAAAGCAAATTTGAAAGGCTATTAGGTAACAAGACTAAAGAGCTAAGAAAGAAAACCGAGGCAAAAATCCAAAACCTAAAACAGCAGTTTAAAAATGAGATTCCTTCGTTAATTGCCACACAAATAGCAAAGCTTCGCAATATAGATTGTGAGTGTCGTCAATATTGGGAGGTGAAATCACGCAATTCAATGAATATTGAATTGGCCTCCTTAGAGGCAGCCAAATTGAAACTAATCAATTTTACGCAGGCTAAATATATGGCGATAGTTAAAAAGCTTACCCTTGATGTACGTATTTTTGCTAGTGTAAATGGCGTTGTATTTTTATTCCTTATGCTGGTTTCATTTTTAAAACCATCAGCAATTAAACATCTATTTCTTCCTAGTGTATTAATGTTTATTTCAACGTTGCTATGTTCTTATTTTTATATCTTCGAGCAAAACTGGTTTTATACTATTATTTACAATAATTACACTGGTTTTACTTATATTGGCTACCTCACTTTTGTTTTCGCAGTGCTCTGTGATATTGCATTCAACAAAGCAAAAGTAACGACCGAAATGATTAATACTTTTTTACACGCAATTGGCCATGCCGCAAGTTTAGTGCCCTGCTAACCATATTTAATTTTTATTCAAAAACAGCTGATTCCAGTTAGCCATTTATTTCTATCGATTATTGCGAACGCTTAGCAAGACGCTATGCCCTGCTGATATCTAAAAGCGTCCCTGCTGTCACTCAATTATCGCGATAATAAATACCATCAATGAGTGACAGCAGAATTGCTTTATGTCGTGGTAAGTTCGTCACTGTATCTTCACCAGCTACAAGGTTGCCATCCAATCGCATACTTATGTAACCGTGAATCATTGACCATATGGCAATGGCGTCTGTTTCAGTGTCCACACGGTGGTTTACGTTGTCTTGTCGCAGTAGTGAAAGCAATGCTGAATAAACACGCTCCATTTCCTTGGCTACTGATGGGTCATCTTGATCGATTAATTGGCGCTGCCAGAGCAATTGGTAGCGACTGGGGTTATCGAAAGCAAACTGAAAGCAAGTTTCAGCAAAGGCCTGAATCGCCTGCTCTGGTTTACCCGTTAAATCGGTTATGGCTTTTGTGATCAAATCAGCCAGATCGGCAAAAACGATAGCCGCGATGGCCGTCAGCATGGCTCGCCTATTAGGGAAGTGGTTAGCGGGGGCTGAATGAGCCACGCCTGCGTTACGAGCTACGGCACGTATAGTAATGCCCTCGATTCCTTGAGTATCGAGCAATTTTAACCCCTCTCGAAGCAGCTCCATCCTTAAGTCGCCGTGCTTTTGCCCAGCGGTACGCTTCTGTTTTACCTTCAAATTGACACCGTCCATTTTATTATTCATACTGACACTGTCCATTTTAACATCAGCCTGTGTTTTTAGCGAAAATGGGTAATCGGGCCTAAAAGGGCAAAACCTTAAATTAGGCGCTTTACTATCCATTAACTAAGGAGAAACCCAATGAACTCAAACCTCATTATCTGGCCTGTTCTAGCGCAAATTTTTCTGACTCTAATAATGTTTATTATCTTGGGGGTAAGAAAGTCTAAGGCGGTAAAAGCAGGTGAAGTAAATCGTAAGCAAACCGCGCTTAACAATCGAGAGTGGCCTGATTATGTGGTCAAAGTCTCTAACAACATTGCCAACCAATTTGAAGCACCTATATTGTTTTACGTACTCAGTCTGGTGCTTTACAGCATTGATGCTGTCGGCATTGTAGCCATAATTCTCGCATGGCTATTCACTCTCAGCCGGTTCGCTCATGCTTATGTGCATATTGGTACTAATTATGTCCCAATGAGGCTTCGTCTGTTTTTGATTGGGTGTTTTGTATTAATCGCTATGCTCATACAGGTAGCTTGGGAACTAGCATCATAGGCGCCAACGTATTTATGCAAATACATAAATGGCTAAAATCCCAATTAGCTTTACATTATTAATCGCTATTTTATTAAGCTAATGCGGTACTAACTGAGTACAAAGGAAGATATGCAAAATATCGCAGTAGTGGGTTTCTCAAATTCTTGGGCTAATAAGTTTGAGAATGAAGTTTACTGCTATTTAATTAACTGAGTGCTATATTCCTTAAAATAAAATTGTAAAAGTGCTAGAAGCACTTAATAAGCACAGCGATATAAATTATGATTGAAAAACCTGAATTACTTAGTGTTATAACCAATAAAGAAGGTGATGCCGTTTACCTTCACGCAGATTTAAGGGTAGTGTTCAAAATTCTGTGTCATTTCTTTAAAATCACTAAAAAAGAGATGACATATGACCAAACCAACATTCGATATGGAAGCCGCCCTTAAAGCCCTACGTGAAGGTCAAGACCTCACTGGAAAAGACGGTATTCTTACCCCTCTAATCAAGCAACTCACTGAAGCCGCCTTGCAAGCTGAGCTCGAAGATCACCTTGCTAATGATCCCAATCATAATCGTAAAAATGGCAAAACCCAAAAAACCATGAAATCTCCCGCAGGCAAATTCGAGCTAGAAACCCCTCGTGACCGCGCCGGAACCTTTGAGCCTCAAATCGTTAAGAAAAATCAGACACAGCTTACGGATGAGCTCGAGCGTAAAGTATTGGCTTTGTTTGCACTGGGCAATAGCTATCAAGATATCCGCTCACACATCGAAGATTTGTACGGTGTAAACCTCTCCAATGGCACTCTCAATGCCGTTACCGATAAACTCCTGCCAGAGCTTCAGGCATGGCGTACGCGTGAGTTAGATGCGGTGTACCCCATTGTTTGGCTTGACGCTATTCACTATAAAATAAAAGACAATGGCCGTTACGTGAGTAAAGCTATTTACACCATTTTGGCGGTGAATATTGAAGGCAAAAAAGAGCTGCTTGGCCTGTATTTATCGGACTCTGAAGGCGCTCATCACTGGCTAAGTGTGTTAACCGATTTAAACAATCGCGGTGTTAAAGATATTTTAATCTGCTGTATTGATGGCTTAGAAAGGCTTCCCTGAAGCGATTACGACCATCTACCCCAACACTGAAATCCAGCACTGTATTATTCATCAAATCCGCAACTCAATTAAATACGTTGCCAGTAAAAATCAGAAAGCGTTCATGGCGGATTTAAAGTTCGTTTATAAGGCGACTAACCTGGATGCTGCAGAAAGCGCTCTCGACGAGCTAGAAGCTAAGTGGGGCGATCGATACCCTATGGTGATTAAGTCTTGGCGAACCAAGTGGGATACCCTTACAACGTATTTTAAATACCCTGATTACGTGCGCAAAGCCATCTATACCACCAATGCCGTTGAAGCGGTACATCGGCAATTTAGAAAACTGACAAAAACCAAAGGCGGTTTTGCCAACGAAAACAGCTTGCTGAAATTATTGTACGCGGGTATTTTAAAAGTCTCGGAGCGCTGGACGCATCCCGTGCAAAATTGGAATCTTACGCTGTCGCAGCTGGCGATTCATTTTGAAGGTCGACTGGATGAACACATCGACCTGTAGAAAATTTAACTGACACAGAATTTTGAACAGCCTCGATTTAAGTGGACTTAAAAAACTAAAAGCCTCTATCGATTCAATGATCAGCAAACTTGAAATTAATGAATGTGATCACGACCACCTGCGCTCAGAAAACTGGGCAGGTTATGAACTCACGACAACAATGCTTGATAAAGAAAAAGCTGAGGGTTGCAACCAAGTACATCATGTAAAACTCTACGCTTGGAACACCCAATTGAAAAACAAGCATGGTCTATAAAATTCGAAAACACTGATGAACACAACTTACGATCAGCGAGCTCACTAAAAAAATAGGCAACCATTTTATCTGTTTCATTCTTCACACATAAACAACCATGTTTCATCTAGCATCAATCTGCATCATTGTGTTTCATTCGTAATGCACTGGGCGTGTCATCAAACCAACGGTGGCACGCTCGATAAAACGTAGACGACTCTGCAAAGCCTAATTCCATTGCCACTTCTTTTAAGCTTTTATATGTATTGAAAATGAGCTCTTCTGCTTTTTGCTTGCGTTGCTCATCTAAAATCTCTAAAAAGCTGGTTGCTTCCTCTTGTAAGCGGCGTTGTAACGTACGCGTGCTAACATTTAATTTATCCGCTACTTGCTCCCGTGATAACTGAAAGTGGGAACTGGCAACAATGCAATGAATCACTTTGGCGCGCCAACTGGTATTACCATGGGCGGCTAGCATTTGATCAGCATGCGCTTTATGCAGTGCATGCAAACCCGCATCGCTTTCACGCAGTGTGCGCTTTAAGATTTCTTTAGGAAATTGAATCGCGGTTTCAGCTTGCTTAAACGTCGGCACAACCGACAATACCGTTTGGTAAAATGCTAAATCGGTTGCGCCAGCATGGGGAAATGTCACTTGTAATGGTGTCACAGTTTCATCGCCCAATAACCACCGACTGAAGGCGAGCAGTAACGCAATAATAGATTCATGCTGGTGGCGACTAAACGGTTTATTATCTGGTTTGGGCGAAAAGTAAATCCAAACATTTTGTCCTTCGAACGACATGCTCAACTCTGCCCCTTCACTGATCAGCGGCATGTAAGCCATAAAATTCTCGTAGGCTTGCATGAGGTTTTCGCTGGTCATGGCTAAATAGCCAACCGCGTGAAAATACGCAGGGCGCACTCGCTGACCCATCATTAAACCAAAAAAATCATGCCCGCTTTTTTCTTCGGCTTTAGCCCAAATATCTTGGGTTTGGTCCAACGTTAAATAAGCGGGTTCATTTGCGTCTAAATCAAGGTGTAAATGCAGCTCTTTTAAAATGGAGCTGGGTTCAACACCCAGTGATTGCGCAGCGGCTAAGATGGCTTTCACCCAATGTATCGAGACACGCTTATGATCTGTATTCATGTTCTAACGGGCCGTATTATCATTATTTTTCGCAATTAAGGCCTAATTGGCCCACAAGGTCAATCAACAAGGCCCATAATGGCAGTGATAATTTGTTTAATTTTGTTACTGTTAAAAGCTGCCAATATCATAACAACAGGCACATAGGAGGCCCTTATGGCGAGAGATATTCAACAGTGGTTAGACGAATACGGTGCTAGCCACCAAAACAAAACCAATAAACGCATTCATTGGTTTTGTGTACCGCAAATTGTTTGGACGGTGATGGCGGCTATTTATGCCATCCCTGTACCTGCCATCATGGCTGAGGTCAGCCCACATCTTAATTGGGCAAGCATTGTGTCGGTTATGGCAATTTTGTTTTATGTGCGTTTATCGATTCCATTAGCCATTGGCATGGCCGTTTTTACTGGCGTTTGTTATGCAACCGTTCTGGCTTTTGATGCCGCGTTCCCTGGTTATTTATTATGGTTTGCAGGTATTTGGTTTGTGGCACTGTGGGCATTGCAGTTTTACGGGCATGAAGTCGAAGGTAAAAAACCGTCATTTTTAAAAGACGTACAATTTTTAATGATTGGGCCAGCTTGGTTAATGTCATTCATTTTTCAAAAAATTGGTCTTAAATATTAGGGCTATTGGTTAGTCATTGGATTCATGATTAACCATAAAAAAAGCGGCCAATCTAAATAGATAGCCGCATTTTTTTGTTTTCTGCTGCACCCTTTAACCGTGTTCTTTAATCGTACTCTTACAAAAAAACACACATTATCTAAGTACTCACTTTAAACCTCACCTCCTTCTGCAATCAAAAATGGCTGCCATGTTTGATTGGTGTATTGCTTAACATCCATTGTTTGGGTGTCCAACTGTAAAATAAACAACCAGTTATTATTAACCAAACTTTGAATGCTTTCATTGGCGTTAATGATTTTTTCAATTTCATTACACGGCGCAGCAATAAACACACTCAAACGCAAAGGCTGATGCATCCATTTTTCGCCATTATGAATGGACTGCTTAGACAAGCCAATTCTGAGATCACCACCATTGCCTTCGAACACACCGATATTACCGCCCACCACATTATGCAATACTTTGTTACCACTGCCGTATTTGGCATTATCCATCACCGATGCGTTGTATTGCATGTTGATCCAATTGGTTACTATCATGGGTGCGGTCATAATGCTGCTAAGAACATTAAAGTTTTCATCTTGGCTCGCATTGTAATCATGCAAGAATGCGCGCCCTTCTAAATTTAATCCCGCTGTGAGCGAGCGCGGTGCAATAATAAAAGATGCATTATTGGCAAGCCCCCACTCTGGGCGAACCTGTGACCAGTCTTGACTACGTGCACGAATTTTAGCGGATAATTCAGCGTCATTAGCAGATAACCCTAAGTTGGTAGCGCGTTCTTTTTGCGTAATCTGTTGCGCATTATCTAACCAAGATAACAATTCATCCTCGATGGAGGCGTCACTCACCACCCGCATGTCGTCAGTTGTTGTGTTATGAACCACTGGCAAAAATACTGTGCTGTCAGGAATGTTAATACCGTCTTTTTTAAGTGCGGCACGAATGCTTTCGTCATTGGCCAGCTGACAAAATATGCGAACGTTCAGTTCACCACTTTGACCACCACATGCACCACAATTCAAGCTGTGCTGGTGTGGATTATTCACCCCTTGGCTTTCATGGCCCACCATTAATACTTTGGGTGCAAAGGCTTGAGTTAAACCTATGCCTTTTAATGCATTGGCAATAAGCGTGCATTTTTGCGCAAGCGTTACAGGACGGTGCCCTTGCTTTAAAGACCAATAAGGCGACGACTGAAACTCGCCTTTATCTTTTTCTTTTTTCTTAGAAAAGAGTGTATTTTTTAATAATTTATAACCGTAAAACAAACCACTTGCCTCAACCATACTAAAGGTTGCACTGGGCTGTTGCGACCAGTTTTGCAAACGCGCAGTGCGATTAAACGCCTTTGCATTTTCGGCTTGCTTAACATCGATATTATAAGCCTCTTCTTCTGCATTAAACGGGGCTTGAATTAACCCAGGCAATTGTGGACGCGTCGCATCACTGCCCTGCTGTGAATAGCTTATGGGCATACCAAAAAAACCTGCAAACCCAAAAGTTTGTATCGATGGGCTTTGCGACTCAAAGGCACGCCTCATGACTTCAGAGCGCACATCAATACAAAATACGGCTTGTACTTTAATATCATGTTGCACAACGTCATGCTGTAATGTGGCTTGCAACCCTTTAACGACGGAGCTTTGATACGCTATTTCCATGGCTTTTTGCCAAACCCAGAGTGATTCTTGCACTTCTTTATGTTGATCAATAACTCGTGGCAACTGTACTTTTTCTTGAGTCCATTGATAGCTCAATCGACGACTGTCTTCGGTAGACTGATCATTATAATAACGCCATAAAACCAGCTCCCATGCTAAGCGAATGGCTAAAAAGTTAAACAGTGTGGCGTCTTTTTTATGGTTTTCTTGATGAAAATTTTGAAACGCCACCCATGATGCCCAGCCATTTACTTCGAGCAATAACGACTGTAAATACAGCTCAATAGTATCGTCATCGATGCCAAGTTCGTCTATGGCTTGCGCAAATAAACCGTCTTGATCATTGGGCAAGTTCAAAAAATATTGATTTAACTTAGGCTCACCCATTAAAATAGCAATGCCTTTATCACGTTGAATGATATTGAGCCAAGTTTGATAAAAACCAGCTTGGTGTGTGTCATGAATCGGCTTTAGTGGACCATCATATTGAAAATAAGCTGCACAAAATTGACTAATTTGATGGGTTATTTCATCACGCCATGCCACTTTGTTTTTTCTTTCGCTATCCAGTAAATCGCTAACGTTATGCCAATGGCTTAGGTTGCTCTGCTTATTTATCACACTCAATACATTTTTATTCATGTATTTTAAGCCCAAGCTTTGGGCCGCTAACTTTAAGTGATCCTCAGTAATCGTCCCGTTTTGAAATTGTGCCATGTAATAACTTACAGGCATTAATGTATTAATTTTTCCAAGTGCCGACAATTTAACCGATACATTTTCAAACGATTCATTACGCATATTCCAAAAAGGGTTCACTGCAATATTTTGATCCAATGGCCAGCTCGGCGCGACGTTTGAGCACGCATTATTAATGGCTTGTTCTTGAAACGCCGTTAATACTTTATTTATCGATTGCGGTGCGTTCATAATAAGCTCTCCTTATTAACTGGCTTCATTTTTTTTGCATTCATGCGCACAGGCAACAATTTAGGCCATATGGCTAATGTGGTACGGGTGCTCCATTCATCGATATACAAACCCGCGAACAAGACTAAATTAAATTTTTGCACCCATAGGCGATGCAACTGATAGCGCTGAAGGTAACTGCCAATAAACAAGGCAACAAACAACAAACTGACCCAAGCATCGGCCCAAACATTGTAGGTATGCTGTGACGGCTGAAGTAATGTGTGCGACGCACTTTTTAAGGTGATATACAGCCCCACAATAACAGCGGCTAACAGCATGTGAGGCACAAAATTAATGGCCGTGTGCGTGCTGCTTCGTTGTGCGAGTAACATCACAAGAGCCAGTCCCAGCAATAACCAAGGGCTTACAATGCCATCAAAAATATTAAACACGGATGTTGCTACGTACGCCGATCCGCCAACAATAATGGCCGCAGCCACAAGTGAAGATAACCACTGCGAAATTCTAGGTGGGCATTCAATCGCTGAGCGCGCCATCATGTGATACGTAATCGCATTACCGGCATTTAAAAATGCGTGGGCTTTGTAAAATGAATGAGCAACCAAGTGAAGTAACGCAAGCTCATATAAACCAAGGGCACACTCTATTAACATTAAGCCTATTTGCGCACTGGTTGACCACGCTAAGCGAACCTTAACACTCACACGAGTTGTCATAACAAGTGCGGCAATAAGTGTCGATAAACCCGCAACCACCAACACTAGCCATTGTGCCATGCTCGACAAACCGAATAACGGAGCAAAGCTAATTAACATAAAGCCACCCATGTTGATCACTCCACCATGCAGGGCCGCCGATATCGGTGTAGGCGCTTCGACCACCTGTATAAGCCAACCGTGTGCTGGCAACTGAGCGCTTTTAATAATCACGGCTAACGCAATTAAACAAACGGCTAGGTTTTCTTGACCGTTGAGTGCCAGCGTCGTGGTTGAATAGTGGCCCATTAAATCGCTGATAACCCAAGTGCCGTTTTGTATATACAAAAGCACAAACGCTGAAAATAAACTCAGCTCAGCTAAACGGGCGTAAATGAATTTTTTGTGGGCAGCAAGCGCTGCTCTTGGACGCTCAGGATAAAACAGAAGTAACTGGTGCATGGCTAGACTGACGGTCATCCAAGCGGCCATTAACACTAGTAGATGGTTACTCACGATCACAATTGATGCTCCCGCAAAGGTGAGTTGCAATAAACCCGCAAATTTTTGCTGTCTGGGCTCACCTGCCATGTAGTTTTCACTAAAACGTAAAACAACAAACGCTATCAACGAAACCGCCACTAAGACCACAGCACTCACATTCGTCAGGTTCACCCAATCTAAAAACGCGCCGTAAGGCCCCTGAATTAAAGTAAGCACTAATAAAAGTACGCTCGCAATCAAGGCTATAAAACTGGTCAAGTGCGCATGTCGCCACACATTATTTGGCTTTGCGATTAATGAAAGTGTCATACCAAGTAAGAGGATAAGCGGAATAGACATACCCAACATAAGCGGTATGTATTGAGAGATCTGCATGGTTTGTCCCTTCTCTTAGATTTTCCTTAGTATGGGTTTGACAGGACAAACAAGTAAAATAGATATAAAGTAACAATTCATTCTATTTAAGTGAACGAAAATGAGCCGCTTAAACTACCATCACCTTTATTATTTTTGGCAGGTGGCCACCCATGGCAACCTAACCCAAGTGGCAAAAACGCTGCATGTTTCACAAAGTGCGCTGTCATCGCAGATCAAGCAACTTGAGGACAACATGGGGGCCAGCTTATTTGAACGGCGTGCGCGTAAACTGCTGCTGACCGATGCCGGCCAGCAGGTTTTGGCTTACGCACAAGATATTTTTACCAAAGGTGAAGAGCTTGAATCCCTTATGCGCAGAGGCGTAGAGCCCGAATATCAACACATTCGCATTGGTATTTTATCAACCATGTCGCGAAATTTTATTGAGGGCTTTATTAAACCGATCCTGCTAGATGATCAAAAAAAGGTACGCTTTAGCCTGCATTCACGTGACATGTCTAACTTACTCAACGGCCTAGCCAAACATGAATTTGATTTAATCTTAACCAATACACAGGTGATCAATACCGAAAACGATGGAACCCCTTGGCAAAGCCAGCTTATTGCCCGTCAGCCACTGGCCATTGTTGGCCCTACTCTTCAAAAACCTAATACTGATTTTCCACTTAACTATGACCAATTTCGTTGGGTATTACCGGGTGAAAAGAGTGAAATTCGCCGAGGATTTGATAGTTTTTGCAGCCAATATCAGTTTAAACCCAATATTTTAGCCGAAGCCGATGACATGGCCATGATGCGATTACTGGCACGTGATTGTGGCGCACTCGCCGTTCTACCTGAGGTCGTGGTAAAAGACGAAATTGAACAAGGCTTACTGACTCGCTATATGCCGCTACCCAAAATTTATGAAAACTTTTACGGTATTACGGTTAAGCGACAATTCACATCAAGCTGGGTTAAAACATTATTTGCGCACTCGCAAAAAATCTAGGCTAACCACCAATAAAAAACAAAAAAGCCAGTCAATGACTGGCTTTTTATGTGTTTTATATATGGCTAGGTTTATTGATTAAGCTTCTTCATAAATCGAATAAAACTTTTTCGCAGTTCCGATGGTTTCCCATGTGCCTTGATAACCCGCTGGCACGACAAACGCATCGCCGGCATTGATTTCTTCTGCATTACCGTGTGCGTCGGTCAATATGGCTTTGCCTTCGATCATGTAGCAAAATTCATCTTCTGTGTAATTTAAATTCCACTTGCCAGTGGTTGACTCCCATACACCGCAAAAGAAATTTTCTTTGGTGTTGGTAAATACGTTATTTAATCGCTCTAAGGGCGCACCTTTTATTAAGCGCTCTTTTGCAACAGGAGTTTGTTCTTGCCCGTCTAATGAAGGGCTTACACGCAATAATTTAACAGCCGACATATTATCTACTCACACATTATTGATTAATAATTTTCATCTTTCAGATACACTTTAAGCAGCATTTTCACCATGAGATTAAGGTCATTTAAACTGCGCTTAGCTCGCTCACCTTTTTGATTTACGACCACTAAAAATAAGCTATGAGTGGATTCCAAATACACGCGAGCAAGACGCTCTCGCTCTTTTAAGTGATGATTAATACCCATGCGCTTAAACACATTGGCCATTTTTTTGATCACTAATTCATCATGCTGGGCATCTAACTGGCGTAGCTCCGGCACTGAAAACATGGCTTGTACCAAGGTTAAAATCGCTTTTTGTTTTTTGTAAACCTTAAGGTTTGTACTCAGCAACTTACTGATCAGTTCATCAAAGTCCATGGTTTCAATAGGCCATGCTTCAAATTCATTCAACACGCTTTCGACTTCGTCTAACCAGCGTGTGGCCATGGCATATAATATTGCATGCTTATTTGGAAAATAATGATAAAGCGAGCCAATGGAAATACCCACTTCTTTGGCAATTAAGATTGTATTTAAATCATCCAACCCAACACGCTCTAATAATTCACCCGTCACATCAATAATTTGCTTAGAGCGTAATTTCGAACGCCCTTGTACAGGCGCATTCCTTGGCGCCACGTCTTTGGTTTGCTCTGTATTGGTGGTGCTAGGTGACACTTTTTTACTTAAGTTGGTCATATCATCCCATAAACCATTAAAATCGTACTGACGTCATATAATCAGTAAACATCTCAAACCATTAAAAGAAACGGTCACGCATTGCGTAGTACAGCATACCCGCTACCAATCCCGGAAAACGCAATAACGTACCACCGGGGAACGTCGGTGTTGGCACTGATGCAAATATATCGAATTTTTCAGCACTGCCACTCACCGCTTGCGCCATAATTTTACCACCAAGTGTCGCCAGTGCCACACCATGACCAGAATAACCTTGCGCCGCAAAAACGTTGTCTTCTAAGCGATTAAAATAAGGCATACGGTTTAGTGTAATGGCAAGCGTGCCACCCCAACCATAATCAATCTTCACATCGGCTAATTCCGGATAAAATTCAAGCATGTATTTGCGAACAAAATTAGGAATGTCATTAGGGAATTTGGTTGTGTAGTTTTCGCCACCGCCCCACAACAAGCGATTATCACCCGATAATTTAAAATAATTAATAACAAACTTTGAATCCGCCACCGCCACATCATCACGGTTAATTTTACGGCACAACTCATCAGATAATGGCTCTGTAGCGATAATAAAATTATTTATCGGCATGATTTTGCCTGCTATCTTCGGTTCTAACTTCCCTAAATAGCCATTGCATGCCAGTAAAATATACTTGGTTTTGACCGTACCAGCGCCTGTTTTAACATACGCGCCATTGCCGCCTTTATAATCAGTCACACGGCTATTTTCGTAGATCGTTACACCAGCATCGATGGCAGCTTTTGCCAAGCCCAATGCGTAATTAAGTGGATGCAGGTGTGCTGCATCCTTGGCATATTCGCCTCCGAAATACCGATCCGTCCCAAGCATGGCTTGCACTTCAGACTGATTAAGGTAATCAACTCCATCATAACCCAACACGTTACGCTTATACTCAACGCCTTCTTTAATGTGCTTTTCATGGCGAGACTTAGCGGCTACATGTAAAATACCGGCTTTCAAGTCACAGTCGATACTGTGCTTGGCAATCAGTTCTTTTACTAACTCAACCGACTCAACCGACATATCCCAAAGCATATCCGCCATAGGCTTGCCTACTTTTTTGATGAGTTCATCGTGGTCCATGTTTTGCCCAGGTGCAACCTGACCGCCATTACGCCCAGAAGCCCCCCAACCCACTTTTTCGGCTTCTAGTACGCTTACACTGTACCCCATTTGGGCTAAGTGCAACGCAGCAGACAAGCCCGTAAAACCGGCACCAATAATACAAATATCAGCCTGAGTTTCACCTTCAAGCTTTGGTAAATTAAAGTGTTGATTGGCTGTGGCCGAGTAATAGGATTCTACATATGACATGTGCACCTCCGTCAATTATCAAGCGCTAAAACGGCGCAGTTGATCTGCATAAAACCGAATAATACTTCTAATTTGGTTTTCTAACAAGTACACAACTTTTTCATATTAAGCGTGTCTATTTGTTGCTTTTTAGAAGTCTTTAAAATAGGCTGTAATTCGAATAATAATTCGGTTTATAAATTTACATGCTTGATTCAAATACCCCTTATGAGGTATATGAATTCAAATAATTATAAGAGTATTGTTTTAATCAAATTAGTTATCTATTGTAGCTCTATTTATAGTGACACGATTTGCTAATTAAGTGATTTCGTCAATACTACTAAGCAGTCAATACAGACCAAGAAGGTGATTTATGGAAGCCGTTGCTAGGTTTCTTAAAGAAAATGGCATTACCGAGGTAGAATCAACTCTGCCAGACATGACAGGTAATGCACGTGGTAAATTCTACCCAACTAAAAAATTCCTGAGTGAGAAAGGCGGTCGCATTCCAGAGACCCTATTGGTCCAAACCGTAACCGGTGACTGGGCCAGTAACCACGACGATATTGTCGATCCCACAGATAAAGACATGTTCCTAGTGCCTGACCCAAATACATTAAGGGTTGTACCTTGGGCAGATGAGCCAACCGCACAAGTCATCAACGACTGTTACACCAATAAAGGTGAGCTTCACCCTCTTTCTAGCCGCTCGGTTTTGCGCCGAGTGCTTGCTCTGTATGAAAAAGAAGGATTACAACCGGTTATTGCACCAGAAGTAGAATTCTATTTAATTCAGCCTAATCACGACCCTGATTATGAAATAAAACCCGCTACAGGCCGCTCTGGCCGTGCAGAAAACGCACGTCAGTCTTACAGTATTGATGCCGTTAATGAATTCAACCCGGTTATAGATACCTTGTATTCATACTGCCATGCGCAAGGTTTAGATGTAGACACCCTGATCCATGAGTCAGGTGCGGCACAAATGGAAATTAACTTTTTACACGGTGACGCCTTAAGTCTCGCCGACCAAGTGTTCGTATTCAAGCGCACATTACGTGAAACGGCATTAAAGCATGGTATTTACTCTACGTTTATGGCCAAGCCTATGCAAAAAGAGCCGGGCAGCTCTATGCATATTCACCAAAGCCTATTAGATGTGAAAACCGGTAATAATATCTTCGCTAACGAAGATGGTAGCTACAGCGATGTTTTCATGAACTACATTGGTGGCTTACAAAAATACACGGGCAGTGCCATTAGTTTCTTTGCACCGAATGTGAATTCATACCGTCGATTTGCACCTGAAATCGCAGCGCCGATTAACATGAACTGGGGCATCGATAACCGTACAGCGGGCCTTCGTGTACCTGAAGCCGAAGCCGAAGCCACACGCATTGAAAATCGCTTTCCTGGTGCCGACAGTAATCCGTATCTTGCCATTGCAGCAAGCCTAGCCTGTGGTTACCTTGGTATGAAAGAAAAACTAAAACCAACTGCGCCTACATCAACATCACCTGATGATGAAGTTGAGATTGCACGTACACTGGAAGAAGGTTTACGTATGCTTGAGGATTGCCCTGAGCTAACCGACATCATGGGTAAATCTTTCGTCGATGCCTATATTGGTGTTAAGCGTAAAGAATTCGAAACATTTAATGAAGTAATCAGTTCATGGGAACGTGAATTCTTACTTTTAAATGTTTAATTAATCAAAATGGCCTCGTGAAATAATAATAAAAATCGAATAATAATATAAAACACACAACCAAGAGGTAGACTCGATGAAAGCATACACTTTGCCGCACGTTAAAAAGACGGCAGCCGCACTCGCGTTAGGTTTAGCCACCAGTTTTTCTGCTTACGCAGAAAACGTATTAAACTTTTATAACTGGTCTGACTACATCGCTGAAAACACCATTGCTGACTCTTGAAAAAAAGACAGGTATCAAGGTGGTCGCCGATGTTTTCGACAGTAACGAAGTATTAGAAGCGAAAATGCTAGCCGGTAACTCGGGCTATGACATCGTAGTGCCTTCTGCTACGTTCATGGCTCGCCAAATTCAGGCTGGTGTATTCCAACCTTTAGATCGTACTAAATTGTCGAACTATAAGGGCTTAGATAAAGGTCTAATGAAAACGCTATCTGGGCTAGACGCAGGTAATAAATACGGCATCCCTTATTTATGGGGCACAACAGGCATTGGCTACAATGTTAAGCTTGTTGAAAAAGCACTCGGTAAAGACGCTCCCGTTAATAGCTGGGACTTGGTATTTAAACCAGAGAATCTTGCCAAGCTAAAAGGCTGTGGTGTATCGGTGCTAGATAGCGCGGATGAGATTTTGCCGCTTGCCTTACATTATGTAGGCATGGATCCTGGTTCTAAAAATCCTGCTGACTATAAAGATAGTAAGGCGACGCAACTCTTAAAAGCCATTCGCCCTTCTATTACTCAGTTCCATTCTTCGCAATACATTAGTAATTTAGCCAACGGTGACATCTGTGTCGCAATTGGCTGGTCTGGTGATATTTTGCAAGCAATGGATCGTGCAGATGAAGCTGAAAATGGTGTTGAAATAGCGTATACGATTCCAGTTGAAGGCACATCAGTATGGTTTGATATGCTAACCATACCAAAAGAAGCAAAAAATGCTGATAATGCTTACAAGTTCATTAACTACTTATTAGACCCTAAAGTGATGGCGGATATTTCAAACTATGTTTGGTATCCAAATGGTGTACCAGCGTCTAAAGCGCTTTTAGATGAAGAAATCTCGTCTAACCCGAGCATTTACCCAAGCGAAGAGGTACAAGCTAAGCTATTCCCACTTACGGTTCACGGACCTAAGATTAGCAAACTACAAACTCGTTTTTGGGCGAACTTAAAAGCGGGACGCTAACAAGCACATAACCAAGTTAACCTCTAAAACCAATTGAGCAATCAATTGGTTTTTTTATGCCCGTGATAAACATAATGTAAACAATACGGCCAAATAAACATTTCAACCAAACGTTTAAATTAATCAAATAACTTAATCTGTAAATAACAGACATAAAAAAGAGCAACCTAGGCTGCTCTTTTTTTCACCAAACAACAACGAAATTATTCTTCGTTATAGGCCTCAACTTGTACTTTTAATTTTTGACCGGGTCTAAACGTCACCACACAACGGGCAGAAATCGGAATCTCTTCACCGGTTTTAGGGTTACGCCCAGGACGCTGGCGTTTTTCTCTTAAATCAAAATTTCCAAATCCAGAAAGCTTAACTTGTTCTTTCTCGGTCAAACAAGTACGAATCTCTTCAAAAAAGACATCTACCATTTCTTTGGCTTCGCGCTTATTTATTCCAAGTTCGTCAAATAGCTTCTCTGCCATATCAGCCTTGGTGATCGCGGTCATGTTAACCTCGTAGTTGGGCACCTAATCCTTCAGCCAGTTTAGCGACGATTTTGTCAACCGAACTGGTTATTTCTTCATCATTAAGAGTGCGTGAAGGATCTTGCCACGTCAAGCCTAAAGCAAGACTTTTTCTACCATTTTCAATACCTTGGCCGCGATACACGTCAAAAAGTGTGACATTTGTCAGGCTTTCACCTGCTTGTTCGCCAATGATTTGCTCCACTTGAGACCAATGAACGTCTTCTTCTACTATGAAGGCCAAATCACGACTTACCTCAGGGAATTTAGAAACGGACGCAAATTGTGGTAGTTGTCCCAACGTCACGTCATTCAATAACAGCTCAAATACGAACAATGGCGTTTTAATGCCCAGTTGCTTTTGCAATACCGGATGCAAAGCACCTAATAGACCAACCTGCTTATCACCTTTAAAAACAGCCGCGCACTGACCTGGGTGCAGCGCTGGATGCTCCCCTGCAGTAAAACGATACTCAGTATCACCATTGATGCTTAGCATGGCTTCTAAATCCCCTTTAAGGTCATAGAAATCCACTTTCTCAGAGCCATTTGACCAACCCATAGAAAAGCGACTACCACAAACCAAGCCCGCTAACATTGGCTCTTGGGTAAGTTCGTCGCCGCTTGGTACAAAGCGCAAACCGGTTTCGAATAAACGTACATCGGATTGCTGACGTTTAAGATTGTGCTCAGCGGCTTTGATTAAGCCTACCCACAAAGTAGAGCGCATCACCGCCATATCGGCTGAAATTGGGTTCGCCAATGTCAAACCATCCACTTGCGGATCAACCAACTTTTGCACTTTAGGGTCAACGAAGCTGTAAGTAATCGCCTCTTGATAACCACGGCTCACCCAAAACTGCTTAAGGGTGTTAATCGGGGTAATCACTTCAGGCTCACTTTGCAGATCCAGAGCTGCCATCGGCGTGGTAACTGGCAGGTTGTTGTAGCCGTGAATACGAGCAATTTCTTCAATCAAGTCCGCTTCAATGCTGATATCAAAGCGATAGCTTGGCACATTCACTGTCCAGCCAGTTGTATTGGCTGTTACTGTCATACCTAAACGAGTCAGCATGGTTTCGATTTCTGTCGCTGGTAATTCCAATGCCAATACATCAACCACTCGTTGCGCGCGTAGTTCAACCGTTGCCTCAACTGGCATGGCTGCTTCATCTTCAGTATTCACAACAGGACCCGCTTGGCCGCCACAAATTTCAACGATTAGCTGAGTTGCACGCTCCATGGCGTCATTTTGTAAACGGTAATCCACACCACGCTCAAAACGGTGAGAGGAATCGGTATGCAAACCATAATTACGCGCTTTACCAGCAATGACGATCGGATCGAAGTAAGCCACCTCTAAGAAAACGTCTTTGGTTTCAGTATTCACACCAGAATGCTCGCCGCCCATAACACCCGCAATAGCCAATGCTTTTGAGTTATCGGCAATTACCAAGGTGTCGCTGCTTAATTCAATTTCTTGACCATCTAACAATGTAAGCTTTTCTTTATCGGCCGCCATGCGAACATTTATGCCGCCATCGATTTTAGCCAAATCGAATGCATGCATTGGTTGGCCTAGCTCTAAAAGAACATAGTTGGTGACATCCACAATCGGATCAATTGAGCGAACACCACTGCGACGCAGTTTTTCAACCATCCATAATGGTGTCGTCGCCGTTACATCAACCCCTTTTACAACACGACCCACATACTTAGGGCACGCTTGTGATGCAGATAAAATAACCGGTAGCGTATCGTTAATTTGCGCGGCCATTACTTCAATGTTGAATGGCTTAACATCCACATTGTTTAATGTGCCCACTTCACGTGCTAAACCTTTAACACTTAAACAGTCTGCACGGTTTGGGGTTAAATCCACTTCGATGATGGCATCATCAAGATTTAAGTATTCGCGAACGTCTTGACCAACCGGCGCATCCGCTGCCAACTCCATCAAGCCATCAGACTGTTCTGACATACCCAGTTCGGCTTCAGCGCATAACATGCCGTGGCTTTCTACGCCGCGTAATTTGGCTTTCTTAATTTTGAAACCTTTACCATCTGGCGTTGGCAATACTGCACCAATTTTTGCCATTGGTACTTTTAAGCCTTCACGTACATTCGGTGCTCCGCACACTATTTGGAATGTATCCGCGCCATCGGTTACTTGGCATAATCTTAATTTGTCTGCATCAGGGTGTTGTTCACATTTCACCACTTGCGCAACTACAATACCACTGAACTCACCCGCCACTGGATCGACAGCATCTACTTCTAGACCCGCCATGGTCACTTGCTCAACAAGTTCGTCGGTGGTTAGGTTTGGACTAACCCATTCTCTTAACCAACTTTCACTGAATTTCATAATTATGTTTCCTGAATTCTTTAAAATTTGTCGCGCGCAAGTAGCATGCCCCATGAGAGAAGCGAATGCTTTGGGTGCGCCATCCCACAAGTACCACCTAAATCAAAACATGTGGGAGGTCGCTTGCGGGCGATAAAAACAAGTATTAATTAAACTGTTCTAAGAATTTCACATCGTTTTCAAAGAACAAACGCAAATCGTTCACGCCATAACGCAACATAGCTAGGCGCTCTACCCCTAGACCGAAGGCAAAGCCCATGTATTGCTCAGGATCCACACCACTGGCTTGCAACACATTTGGATGCACCATGCCGCAACCACCTACCTCTAACCAACCCGTTTTACTTGATGCCCATTGAATATCAAACTCAGCGGAAGGCTCAGTGAATGGGAAATAAGATGGACGAAAACGCACACTTAAGTTGTCATCTTCAAAGAAGGTACGCAAAAATTGTTCTACCGTGCCTTTTAGATCCGCAAAGCTTACTTTTTTATCAACCAATAAACCTTCTACCTGATGAAACATAGGCGTATGTGTTTGGTCTGAATCACAACGATAAACACGACCCGGACAGATAATACGAATAGGCGGCTCTTGTACTTCCATCGTACGAATTTGCACAGGCGAAGTATGGGTACGCAGTAATTGCTGCGCATCAAAATAAAAGGTGTCATGCATAGCGCGAGCAGGATGGTGCGCAGGAATATTCAGCGCATCGAAGTTATGGAAATTGTCTTCCACTTCTGGGCCCACCGCGACATTATAGCCCGCGTGTTTAAAGAAGTTTTCAATACGCTGCAAGGTACGTGTAACAGGATGCAGGCCACCAGCTTGCTGACCACGACCCGGTAGTGTGACATCAATGCTTTCAGACTTGAGCTTTTCAGCAAGTGCCGCACTTTCTAATTCCGCTTTTTTAGCCCGAATAGCGTCTTCTACTTGCTGCTTGGCTTCGTTAATCTTCGCGCCAGCTGCTGGGCGCTCTTCATTACTTAATTTACCAAGCGTTTTAAGCTGCGCCGTTAGCACACCCTTTTTGCCTAGGTAGTCGACACGCACTTGATCTAGCGCTTGCACGTCTTGCGCTTGCTCTACTTTTGCCAGTGCTTCGGTTACCAAATTCTGTAGGTTTTCCAATTTTCCTGCTCCAAAAAGCACCTTCACAGATGCTGTTCATTTAGGCCTAAGCCACTGCCACACAATGACAATATTGAGGGCGATACAGATAAAACATTTGAGACGGGTGACACATAAGCCAAAACACGGCTTAGCTCTCGCCCTGCATTGTCATTGTTTTATTTTTCAATTTTTTAAACAAAAATAGGGAAAGTGCCTATGGCGCTTCCCCTATTCGAGACAAGACAATTTAAACATTAAATTTCTTGTAACTGTCGATCTTTAAAAGGTCGAACTGTCAGCTGGTGCTTACAGAGAGGCTTTAGCTTTTTCAACTAATGCCGCAAAAGCGCCTTTTTCATTAACGGCTAAATCAGCTAACACCTTACGATCGATCTCGATAGAGGCATTTTTCAGACCGTTAATAAAGCGGCTGTAAGACAAACCGTTGATACGTGCACCAGCATTGATACGCGCAATCCATAGAGCACGGAATTGACGTTTACGCTGACGACGGTCACGGTAAGCATATTGACCAGCTTTGATAACCGCTTGCTTAGCTACGCGGAATACACGAGAACGTGCACCGTAATAACCTTTAGCTTGCTTTAAAACTTTTTTATGACGACGGCGTGCTACCACACCACGTTTTACACGAGCCATATTGAACTCCTCTTAACCAAATAAATTATTAAACGCCAGGTAGCATACGCTTGATTAGCGGTACATCAGATGCGTGTACTTGCAACTGAGAACGTAACTGACGCTTACGCTTGGTGCTTTTTTTGGTCAAGATGTGTGCACGGTGTGCTTGACGGTGTTTGAAGCCGTTACCAGTCTTTTTGAAGCGCTTTGCAGCACCACTATGACTTTTAATTTTGTTAGACATGCTAATAAAATCTCATCCGCATTGGTTAATAACAGCAGCAGGTGGTCGTTGACTTAGTTGCCTATGACAACGACGCTCGTTACAGACCTAACTACTTCTTTTTAATGGGTGCTAACACCATGGTTAGCTGACGACCTTCCATCTTAGGACGCAGTTCTACGTTAGCGATTTCGCTGAGATCTTCTTCAACGCGCTTAAGTAGTTGCATGCCCAATTCTTGGTGAGCCATCTCACGACCGCGAAAACGTAACGTAATCTTGGTCTTGTCCCCATGCTCAAGAAACTTAGTCAGGTTGCGAATTTTCACCTGATAGTCTCCATCTTCAGTACCAGGACGGAATTTAATTTCCTTAACCTGGGTTTGAACTTGCTTTTTCTTTGCAGCGGCTTTTTGCTTTTTCTCTTCGTAGAGTTTTTTGCCAAAATCCATGATCTTACATACGATCGGATCACCATCTGCAATTTGTACTAAATCGAGTACGGCTTCTTGAGCAAGCTTCAGGGCTTCATCCATAGGCACTACGCCCAGTTGTTCCCCGTCAGCACTAATTAGTCGGCATTCCCGAGCTTTAATGTTTTCGTTTATAGATGCCTTTTCAGGACGAGCTCGGCTATTTCTATTATCGCGTCTAATTGTTATTACTCCGTTTTATTAAAATCTACTGTCCGCGCTTGGCTACATCATCTTGTAGCAGCTTGGCAAAGTCTTCGATACTCATGGATCCAAGGTCTTCACCAGTACGTGTTCGTACGGCGACAGCGTTAGAAGCCACTTCTTTGTCCCCTGCTACCAATAGATAGGGAACCTTCTGTAAAGTGTGCTCACGGATTTTAAAGCCGATCTTCTCGTTTCTCAAGTCCGATTGCACTCTAATACCGTTTTGAGACAAAGTTTTTGCAACTTCTTTGATATATTCGGCCTGATTGTCCGTAATATTGAGCAAAACTGCCTGAACCGGTGATAACCAAGTTGGCATACTGCCCGCATATTGCTCAATCAAGATACCAATGAATCGCTCAAGTGAACCCAAAATCGCACGATGAATCATAACAGGTGTCTGACGATCACCGTTTTTATCCACATATTGAGCCCCCAAACGGCCCGGCATAGAGAAATCTAGCTGGATCGTACCGCACTGCCATTCACGACCTAAACAGTCCGTTAGAGCAAATTCGATCTTAGGGCCATAAAAAGCACCTTCGCCTGGCTGATAACCAAATTCAAGGCCGCTCGATTTAAGCGCATCCGCCAACGCTTGCTCGGCGTTATCCCAAACTTCATCACTGCCAATTCGCTGTTCTGGGCGTGTGGACAATTTAACCGCCACATCTTCAAAGCCAAATGTCTTATAAGTGTCTAAGATCATGGCAATACAACCATTCACTTCTTCTAAGATTTGCTCAGTCATACAGAAAATATGCGCATCATCTTGAGTAAATCCACGCACACGCATTAAACCATGCAAGGCGCCTGATGGCTCATTACGGTGACAACAGCCAAACTCAGCCAAGCGCAATGGCAAATCACGATAAGACTTCAAACCTTGATTAAAAATTTGAATATGGCCCGGACAGTTCATTGGCTTGATAGCGTATTCGCGTTTTTCAGATACCGTCGTAAACATGGCATCTGCGAATTTATCCCAGTGACCAGAGCGCTCCCATAATGTGCGGTCCATAATCATTGGCGCTTTTACTTCGTCATAGCCATATTCAGTAAGCTTTTGACGAACAAATTTTTCAAGCTCAGTGTAGATGGTCCAACCTTTACCGTGCCAGAACACCATACCAGGCGCTTCTTCTTGCCAATGAAACAAATCAAGCGTTTTACCTAATTTACGGTGGTCACGCTTTTCGGCCTCTTCTAGCAAGGTTAGGTATGCTTTAAGCGCTTTTTTGTCTGCCCAAGCCGTACCGTAAACACGCTGCAGCATTTTATTATCTGAATTACCACGCCAGTAGGCGCCTGCCACCTTCATTAGTTTGAAGTTTTGGCAAAATTTCATATTCGGTACGTGAGGGCCACGACACATATCGATGTATTCTTCGTGGTGATACAGCGCTGGCTGATCATCCTTAGCTATATTGTCATCCAAGATTTCAATTTTGTACGACTCGCCACGCTCTTCAAAGGTATCGCGAGCGGTTTGCCAAGAGCCTATTTTTTTTATGACTTGATAATTGGTTTTCGCCAATTGCATCATGCGCTTTTCAAGCTGCTTGAGCTCGTCTTCATTGATTGGAAAGTCGGCATCAATATCGTAATAGAATCCGTTATCAATGGTTGGGCCGATGGCCATTTTTACATTTGGCCATAACTGTTTAATGGCGTGACCCAGAAGGTGGGCGCAAGAGTGACGCAGAATCTCAAGGCCTTCGCTGTCTTTTGCGGTAATAATACGTAAATCCGCATCTTGCTCGATCATGTCGCAAGCATCGACCAGCTGGCCATTAACCGCACCGGCTATGGTAGCCTTTGCTAAACCAGAGCCAATATCGGCGGCTACATCCATGACAGATACAGCGGCATCGAATTCGCGCTTGGAGCCGTCAGGCAGAGTAATAACAGGCATAATGTTCCTATATTCAGTGGTGTGACCTACAAAGTCACACATGGTATTTAGCTCGACACATTATGTGCGAAATGCCGACTTCGCTTGCTTATGCAGCAGCTGTTGTACCTACCAAGTACCGCTAACTGCATCGCCCAGCGAAAACATCCGAGCATTGAAATAAATTTAAGCGCCGTATTAAAGCAGACTTCGGCTTTTAGGGGAATATTTGAGACCGCGAGCGACAGAAAAAAACCAATCTAAATAAACACTTAGCTTGCAAAGACACAAAAAATACGTAAAATTCAGCGCGCATCACGATTTAAGTTATAAGTGATCGTATTTTAGTCGCGTAGCTCAGTTGGTTAGAGCACCACCTTGACATGGTGGGGGTCGCTAGTTCGAATCTAGTCGCGACTACCATTAAACCCTTAATTCTAGAGGGTTGCAGACACTTCCTAGTTACACCTTTTATTTTTTCGGCATATTTTCGGCATATCAACGTTACCAAATAAGCAAAATACGCATCTCTGCTTACTTAGTTTGGCGCTAGTGCATCGTCATAATAATAAACACGCTCGTCATCATTTACGACTGTTAGATTCACACGGTCAGCCCCAATTGGTTTTATGCCTTTAATCAATACACGTTCACACCAACTATCAGCGGTGCCGAACATGTAGACCAGAAACTCTTGGCGACTATTGATCGCAGCCTTATCTAGATCGATGGCAATCGAAATCTCACCACCCATCTTATTACCGCGCTCTCAAAGCACTTCCCCCCTCGCTCGGCCCGCAACACAATGACTCGGCAGAAAAGCCCCACCTAGCACTGAAGCTCGCGCCCCGTACAACCTCAACTATTTTTAATTAACTGTAACTTCAGGCGCTCAAGCTCATCTCGATATCGCGCCGCCTCTTCGAATTTCAACTCACGAGCAGAGGCCAACATGGCATCTTCTACTTTTGTTATGCGCTTATCAATCTCTCCCACAGTCATAAATTCAATCGCATCATCCACTGATTCCATCGACGCCTTACTGCGTTTTTTACTGCCCACTTTTTTGCCAGGCGTAACCGCACCCTCAAGAATATCTTCCACACTCTTACGAACAGAGGTTGGCGTAATGCCATGCTTAAGATTAAACGCGACTTGTGTTTCACGACGCCGATCCGTCTCACCTATCGCACGCTTCATCGAATCCGTAACCTTCTCTGCATAAAGAATGGCCTTACCTTTCTCATTACGTGCAGCGCGACCAATGGTTTGAATCAATGACTTATCAGAGCGTAAAAAGCCTTCTTTATCTGCATCAAATATAGCAACCAAAGCCACCTCTGGAATATCTAACCCTTCCCTCAATAAGTTAATACCCACTAACACATCAAACTCACCAAGGCGTAAATCCCGAATAATTTCGATACGCTCAACCGTATCAATATCACTATGCAAATAACGAATACGTACCCCATGCTCAGCTAAAAAGTCGGTTAAGTCTTCAGCCATGCGTTTCGTGAGTACCGTAATTAAAATACGCTCTCCGAGTGCGGTGCGGGTTCGAATTTCACCTAGTACATCATCCACCTGAGTAGTAGCTGGACGAATTTCAATCACCGGATCAATTAACCCAGTTGGACGCACCAATTGCTCAACAACCGCATCCTGATGCGCCGCCTCATATTTACCTGGCGTAGCGGAAACAAAAATAGTTTGCGGTGAAATCGCCTCCCATTCTTCAAATTTCATCGGGCGGTTATCCAATGCAGATGGCAAGCGAAAACCAAACTCCACAAGGGTTTCTTTACGAGAACGATCGCCTTTGTACATTGCACCAAATTGCGGAATGGTCACATGGCTTTCATCGATAAACATCAGTGCATCATCGGGCAAATAATCAAATAATGTAGGCGGCGGCAAGCCCGACTCACGCCCTGACAAATAACGGGAGTAGTTTTCGATACCATTGCAATAACCCAGCTGCTGGATCATCTCTAGGTCGTAAACTGTACGCTGCTCAAGACGCTGCGCCTCTACTAACTTATTATTACTGCGCAACTGCTCTAAACGCGGCTTAAGCTCAGCTTTTACATGGTCAATCATATCCACCAAGGTCTCCCTTGGTGTAACGTAATGGCTTTTAGGGAAAATAGTAACACGCGGCAGTTTGCGCAATACCTCACCCGTCAGCGGGTCAAAGACACTCAGCTGTTCAATTTCATCATCAAACAATTCAACACGCACCGCTTCTTTTTCGGATTCGGCAGGAAATATATCAATCACATCACCACGCACACGGTAAGTAGCTCGATAGAAATCCACGTCGTTACGCTTATATTGCAACTCAGCCAAACGACGCAAGAGACCACGCTGATCAATTACATCGCCTTTATCAAGGTGCAGCACCATTTTCAGGTACGACTCAGGATCACCCAACCCATAAATAGCGGACACAGTTGCAACAATAATAGTATCGCGACGCTCCAATAAAGACTTGGTGGCCGACAGACGCATTTGCTCGATATGCTCGTTTACGGATGCGTCTTTCTCTATAAAAGTATCACTGGATGGCACGTACGCTTCTGGCTGGTAATAATCGTAATAAGATACAAAGTATTCAACCGAGTTATTAGGGAAAAACTCCTTAAACTCACCATAAAGTTGAGCGGCAAGTGTTTTATTATGAGCAAGCACAATGGCTGGACGCTGCGATTGGGCAATTATATTCGCCATGGTGAAGGTTTTACCGGAACCCGTCACCCCAAGAAGCGTTTGACGCGCTAAGCCTGAGTTCAAACCATCCATTAGTTGCTCAATGGCCTTTGGCTGGTCTCCCGCCGGTGCATATTTACTTTTTACTTCAAAGGTTTTTGACATAAACCAACTCGTACGAGAAATCTCGTCCCCATCACTGCTAGCCGATTAGTTTACGAGCGCAGAATCCTGAATACAATGAATTAGCAATATTCATATAGCTCAAAATCAAAACCCTAACGACGAATCAGTATCAAAACACACAGAAACACCTTAAGTCACACGCCCAAAAAACCAACAAAAGCAAGCAGTTAAGCCTAGCCACACACCTACACAGAACAACATATTCTCGCAATATAAAACAAGATCCGTTAGAATACGGCCGCTTAAACCCACGGGTAAGCACTACTTTAAACCCTATTTTGTTAAGGATGTGGCCTTGAACCTGCAACTATCTGATCGTGTTCAAAGCATTAAGCCCTCACCTACCCTAGCCGTAACCAATCGTGCTGCGGAATTGCGTGCTGCTGGCCAAGATATTATTGGCCTAGGCGCCGGCGAGCCAGATTTTGATACGCCAGAGCATATTAAAACAGCGGCAATTAATGCTATTAACTCAGGTTTTACCAAATATACCGCCGTTGACGGCACACCTGATCTTAAAAAAGCCATCATTAGCAAGTTCAAACGCGACAACGGCTTAAACTATGAAGCCAACCAAATTTTAGTATCGTGCGGCGGCAAGCAAAGCTTTTTCAATTTAAGCCTAGCCCTATTAAATGCTGGAGACGAAGTGGTCATCCCTGCACCTTACTGGGTAAGCTATCCAGATATGGTATTAATGGCTGAAGGCGTACCGATTGTCATTGAAACAAGCGCTGAAGCACGCTTCAAGATGACAGCAGAGCAATTAGATGCGGCCATCACCCCTAAAACAAAATTAGTGGTACTAAACAGCCCATCAAACCCTTCCGGCATGGCTTACAACAAAGCCGAATTGGAAGCCCTTGGTACTGTTTTACGCAAATACCCTGACGTACTCATCGCCACTGATGACATGTACGAGCCAATTTTATGGACCGACGAACCATTCAACAATATCGTCACAGCCAACCCAGACCTATATGAACGCACCATCGTATTAAATGGTGTATCAAAAGCATATAGCATGACAGGCTGGCGCATCGGTTATGCGGCAGGCCCTACTGCATTAATTGCATCCATGAAAAAGATTCAAAGCCAAAGCACCTCAAACCCAACCTCTATTTCGCAAGTAGCCGCACAAGCCGCGCTTGATGGCGACCAAGAATGCGTTAAAGAGATGGTTAAAGTATTTAAGCAACGCCATGACTACATGGTCGAAGCTTTAAACGCCATAGACGGCATTGAATGCTTAAAAGGTGACGGCACTTTCTATTTGTTCCCAGACTTCTCTGGCGCACAAAAGAAGCTAAACTGTGAAACAGACACAGACTTGGCCGAGAAACTTCTAGAAGCAGGCGTAGCACTTGTACCAGGTAGCGCATTCGGCACATCTGGGCACATGCGTATTAGCTTTGCTACTAGTGAAAGCAACCTTGAAAAAGCAATTGAGCGATTAACAAAAGCGCTTGGTTAATATTCAAACTCGCTCTTAGAAAAAAAAACCGCCTAGGCGGTTTTTTTTGTTTATAGGGCCAAAATAAACTATATGAGCGAGCTAGCACACCCCATAAACATAGTGAATGTTTTGATTACTGCTCGCGATAAATAGCCACCTAACAGTACGAACTCGCACCCGCGAGTGATAAAAAGCACGAACCCACACCCAGTATACCCCGCGAACGAAGTAAGTGTTTTGGGTATGCGAATGATAAAACGTACGAACCCGCACCCGCGGGTGAAAAAGCAGCTTAAGCCGCACCTGCAGATTAAAACCTAAAAAAACACCTACAAACTACTCGCCACACTTTCATCCATCGCAACATCCCTGTGCGCATAAACCTGCCCAGCAAATACAGAAATCACAATGGTAAAAAACTGATTAAACACATTATGCTCAAATAGCGCCACACTCAAACCCGCCATAAAATACACTACCAAAATAATCAAACCACCAAAGGCAAAATAAGCAACGGCATTATTGTCTTTATTATTTCGATAAGCTGAAATAAACAAATAGGCACAACTTGCAAAAATAGCGATCAATGTTGCTAGGCCAATAACTCCCTTTTCAACCATTACTTGAAGAACCTCATTATGCGGATTACTCCACATACCTACCTCACGATTCATACCTGGCGTGGCTAGGCGAATCTCAGTAGCCTTTTCACTATAGCTATTCAACCCATGGCCAAATATTGGGTGCTCTTTTATCAAAATCCACGCGGCCTTGAACATATCCAGTCGCGCACCCAAAGAAGTATGAGAGTTCCCGTCGAGATAGCGTTGTAGTGATTGCTCCGTACTGTCTAAACGTTGCTGCACCTGCGGCTGCTGAATTAATACCCCCAAGCCAAACACGCAAACCACAAGAAACCCAAGTAGTAACTTTTTATGACCCACATAAAAGAGCACCAAAATATAAACAGCCAGCATCGCAATTAACGCCAACCACGACCCTCTCACTTGAGCCAGCATACACGCAATAGCAGAACCCATAACAGCCAGAGCAAGCAATACCTTCAAGGCAACCGGCTTGTTACGCACAAACAAAGCAGCATTAATGGCAAACCCCATAAAAATCAAACAAATCGCGGCATAACGCATAGGGTTCACACCACCACTCGGGCGAAGCCAAAACTGCGCCATTGGGCTTCCAGAGGTAAGCACAAAACCACCTTGCGTCTTCATATGCCAGTACTGAAAAAGAGACAAACAACCTAAACAAACAGCAATCAAAGCAAGAACAACAATAAGATGAGACAAGCTAAACTTAACCTGACGCATCACTAAAAAAAGTGGTATCACTAATATAAAGACCAAGTAATCTTCAAAATGATAATGAGCTGCCTTCGTATAAGGCCAATAGATAAAGCTGACGACTGAAACCAGTGAAAAGCCAGCAAAAGCCCAAACTAGGTAACGCTCAGGTGCACAAAGCCCGTGTTTAAAGCCAGCTTTAATAAACCTAGTACCATCAACTACACCAAAGACCAACAAAAAAACAGCAAAGATCTTCGCAATATCCGGTACAACCAAAAGCGAGACTAAAAATAGTGAAAATAAAATAAATAGAACCCAAACCTTCACAGATTGGCTAGATTCAATTTTAGACCCAAACACTGAGTTCATTTCACACACCTAAAACAAAAAGCGGATACTAACAAATTTACAAACAAGAACCACAAACAAAACCCTCCATGCTAATTAGAATTCAGCATAATTTGAAATAAACCCATAAACCAACCATGCAGGGTTTAATTTTATAGTCTATTCTTGACAATAGTCGAAAAATCAATAACATACGCATCAGTTGTTCCACGATAGCTCAGTTGGTAGAGCAGTAGACTGTTAATCTATTGGTCACTGGTTCGAGTCCAGTTCGGGGAGCCACTTTTATACGCTATACTAAGTCTCAGGATCGAGATGAGGCTATTCAATGCTAGACTTCCTGCTTAACGCTCCCCGCTCAACTAAGCGCATCATAACTCTCAGTTTTGATTTATTTGCCATACCAATAGCAATATATGCTGCACTTGCTCTCAGGTATGGTGAATGGCTTATAAGCGTAAACCACGCATTACTCTTGGTAATGCTAAGCACCACATTAATAACGACTGCTATTTTTATAAAACTAGGGCTTTATCGTGCAGTTGTACGTTTCATGGCAGCCAAAGCATTTAGCAACTTGGCAATGGGAATCACCATTTCTGCCCTTGTACTAGCAAGCTCATCATTTATCAATCAAGCCAACTTACCAAGATCCAGCATCGTTATTTATTGGTTCACTGCGTTTGCATTATTGGGCATGCCGCGATTATTTATTCGCAACATTGTCAGCCAGCTAAACAATTCAAACCGTGAATCAGTATTAGTTTACGGTGCTGGCAGCCAAGGTATTGCACTTGTAAACGCACTCACCAACAGCGACCAATTTCGTCCAGTTGCATTAATAGATGACGACAAAAAGAAGCAAGGCACAGTTATAAATAGCTTGAAAGTTCACCCATCAAAAAACGTTCAACTATTAACAGAACAATTTTCAGTCAAAAAAATCCTACTGGCCCTAGGCAATACCACTACCTCTAAACGCAAACAACTTATAGAAAACCTCGCGTATAACCAGCTAGAAATCCTTACCACACCAGCTGTACAAGACATAATCAGCGGCAAGGCAAAAATAGAAGAAGTTAAAGATGTAGAAATTGAAGACCTACTTGGCCGTGATTGTGTTTCACCGAACGCTAATCTTCTTAGCCAAAACATCAAGGACAAGGTGGTTTTAGTCACAGGTGCTGGCGGCAGTATTGGCTCTGAATTATGCAGGCAGATTATCACTCAGAAGCCCAATAAGTTAATTTTATTAGAACTCAATGAATTCAGCCTTTACAGCATAGAACAAGAGCTGAATCACTACTGTCAAAACAATGAGCAATGCGAAACTCAAGTTATCTCTATTTTAGGCTCAGTACAAAAGCAAAACCGATTAGAAACCATATTCACTACCTTTGGTGTGCAAACTATTTATCACGCTGCCGCCTACAAACATGTACCCATGGTAGAGCACAATGTTGTCGAAGGTGTACGCAACAACGTATTCGGTACTTGGTATTGTGCAGAAGCGGCTATTAAAGCAGGTGTAGAGCGCTTTGTACTTATCAGTACAGATAAAGCTGTACGACCAACCAATGTAATGGGAGCAAGCAAGCGCCTTGCAGAATTGGTATTACAAGCCCTTTCAAAACGTCAAACCGAAACACTATTTTGCATGGTGCGCTTTGGCAATGTACTGGGTAGCTCAGGTTCAGTTGTACCACTATTTCGTAAACAAATAAAAGAGGGTGGCCCCATTACCGTTACCCACCCTGACATCATCCGCTATTTTATGACTCAAGCGACTATGAATACGTAGGCGAATTACATGGGGAATCGCTTCAATCGCGTCGATTAAATCAAATAAACGTTTGTCTGAACTGGATAGTGGGTCACCGCCACTTAAAATCACTTCATTAATTTCTGGGCGCTGTTTTATGTATTCGAGTGTATCAAGCCACTGCTGGCGGCTTAAGCGGTTATCGTCATAAGGAAAATGACGACGAAAACAATAACGACAATGAATGGCGCAACTGCCATTCACAATTAATAACACACGATTTTTGTATTTATGCACAATACCAGGTGTTGTGTTGCTGCTGGCTTCACCTAATGGGTCAAGCACAAAGCCGGTTGGTGGTGTTTGCGTTTCTTCAAGCAATGGCCAAATTTGGCGGAGCAGCGGGTCGTGTACATTGCCTTTTTCGATGCGATTTATATACGCCATTGGTGCACGAATCGGAAAATCATTAGCCCCTTCAATACCCGCCGGTAGCAACGATTTTGGCAACTCAAGATAGGTTAGCAACTCATGGGCGCTATAAGAGATATTGGCGAGTTGCTGCTGCCATGATGGACTTTCATCGCCACTGGCAGTGATAGAGTGAATATTGATGTGTGGTGTATTCATGACAAACGCGGCAACCAAAGACGGCTTTAAACCGTTTATATAGAGCAAATAGTGTATTTTGGGCTATTTTGCGTCATTTGCACATGGCTTTGTGCGATATAGCGAATTTCTAGCTACTGCCTAAAGCCTTTGATATGGGGTATTATAGCGCCCTTAATTTTTTGATACTCCAAGCTAATCGGTGACTTTCCATGGCGAACTATTCAACTAACGAGTTTAAATCCGGCCTTAAAGTGATGTTAGATGGCGACCCATGCTCCATCTTAGAGAACGAATTTGTTAAGCCAGGCAAAGGCCAAGCCTTTAATCGTGTGAAAATGCGTAACCTGAAAACCGGTCGTGTTTGGGAACGTACGTTTAAGTCTGGTGAAAAACTAGACGGTGCAGACGTAATGGATTACGACATGGAATATCTATACACCGACGGTGAGTTCTACCACTTCATGGCCACAGATGGCTCATTTGAGCAGTATCCCGCTCACCCAGATGCAGTAGGCGACACCAAAAACTGGCTAAAAGAGCAAGAGAAGTACGAAGTTACTTTGTACAACGGCGCGCCAATTTCTGTAACCCCACCAAATTTTGTTGAACTTGAAGTGGTTGAGACAGATCCAGGTCTGAAAGGCGATACTGCTCAAGGTGGTTCTAAGCCAGCTTACTTGACCACAGGCGCCATGGTGCGTGTGCCATTGTTCATCAACATCGGTGAGGTTCTGCGTATCGATACACGTACTGGTGATTATGTTTCTCGCGCTAAAGGCGAGTAAGTTTTAGAAAACCAAAGCGACGCTTGCGATCAATCTGTCGGGCAATGCCCGACTTATTTATTTACTGTATTACACCTCAGTGAGCGATAAGCCTATTAAATGGTAGGGTGGCCCACCTTTTTTACACCTGACAATATTCAACCTACAAACATAATGACACTGGATAACACCGTGACGTGTTTTCTGTTTGAGCGTCGCTTGTCCAGTGTAATGAGCACTTTACATAAAGGGACTTAATAATGCCTTGGCAACCTTCCGCTTCTATTGAATCACTCCAACAACGTGCAAAGTTAAACGCGTATGTGCGCGAGTTTTTTCGTTTGCGCGATGTGATGGAAGTGGAAACCCCTGTGTTGTCAAAAGCCGCAGTTGATGATGCCAATTTGCAGCCTGTTATCGCACAAGCTTGCGATCAACCTATGTATTTACACACCTCCCCAGAATACCCAATGAAGCGTTTGCTAGCAGCGGGCAGCGGCGATATTTATCAAATTTGTAAAGTTTTTCGCGATGGCGAGGTGGGGCGCAGGCATAACCCTGAATTCACCATGCTGGAATACTATCGCTTGGCGTTTGATTTAAAAACATTAATGGACGAAGTGGCCCAGTTAGTGGGTGACTTTTTATATCTTCAGCGTCGTATTGATTTAAGTTATGCACAAGCGCTTAAGCAATATGCGAATTTAGATGTATTTAATGCTGACGATATTGAGCTGAGAGATCGTGTAACCGAGTTTGTAGGTCAGGATTTAACGCTCAGTCGTGATGAGTGTTTAGATATCATTATGAGCCATGTGGTCGAGCCGAGTTTACCGCAAGGTGTTATGGTGTTTATTTTTAATTACCCTGCCAGTCAAGCGGCGCTAGCCCGAACGTTCGAAGACAATGACAGTAACCCATTGGCAAAACGGTTTGAGTTATATGTGAACGGCTTAGAACTTGCGAATGGTTACCACGAATTGGTGGACTTATCTGAGCAGAAAAATCGATTTAAAACACAGGCTGAACGTTATGGCAGTACCCGAGTATTAGATGAGCATTTTTTGGCAGCACTTGAACAAGGTTTACCCGATTGCAGCGGCGTTGCAATTGGGTTAGATCGTATTTTAATGCTTAAGCAAAATAGCTCATCTATAAAAGACGTATTAAGCTTTGATTTTAATCGTGCTTAACTGAGTCGATATGCTTATGGGGTTGATTGCGTAAAAATAACACCATCGCCAGTAAAAAGGTTAAACCTTCTGCTATGGGCAGTGCCCACAAGAAAGGAATGCTTGGGGCATAGTAATAGAGTATAAATATCAATAAACTTGGCAGAATAAGCCCTCTAGATAATGCGATGGTGGCAGATTCTTTTGCCGCATGAAGGGCGGTTAGGTAGGCCGAAATACAAATAGTAAAACCATTCACTAAAAAGATTGGCCATAAGATGTCTACGTAATCAATGGCTAGCTTAGCCGCGTCCTCGCTATCATCGTTTAAGAACATAGAAACCATTTGTTCTGTGAAGCCAAGTAACAACAAGATGAAAACAAAGCTGGTAATCGCGCAGGCGATTGCAGTGATTATCGTGTATTGTTTGATGCGTTCAATGTTACCCGCTCCAAAATTTTGACTGACAAATACCTGGCAAGCTTCAGAGATTGAATACACCACCATAATGCCGATGAATAATAAATAGTTAATGATAGTAATGGCCGCGACACCGTTCGTACCGGCCGTTGTAATCAGTAGCCAATTCAAAATAAACGCAATGATACTGCCACTCACCTCGTTGATGAATTCAGATAAACCATTAAAGCTGGCATGCATCACCTCTAGCCAATTTTGTTGCTTAAATCTAAAATATAGCTTTCGTTTTTTAGACATGAAATAAGTGGTAAAAAACACAAAAGCCGATATTTGTGCAAAGCCTGTGGCCCATGCCGCACCGGCTAGTCCCCACTCAAGTTCTACTACAAAAAAATAGTCCAAAATAATATTAATGATCGACGACATTAAAATCCCAATGGCCGAGAAATTCGCGTAACCATCAATGCGCACAAAGTAATACATTACAATGATAAACATTTCGGCAATCATGAATGGAAAGCGTATACGAAAATATTCACTCATTAATGGCATTAATTCTGGTGTGGCACCTAATGCTCGAAAGAGGCCTTCTTCAAAATACAGACCTAGAGATACTGTGATTAAAGACATAGATATGCAAATAATCAGTATTTTACTAAAGACCGATGACGCTCGATTAAAGTGTCCTTGGCCTATATATTTACCACCGCGCACCGAGCCACCAACCGCTAACATGTAGCCGATGCCAAATACGATGGTCAGAAACGGAATCAAAAGATTAATGGCGGCTAATGCGGTTGCACCGACAAAGTTACCAATGTAAATACCGTCGATTAATGATGCAGAAGAGAATGCCAGCAAGCCAATAATCGATGGAATAAACAACGCAAAAAAATTGCTCACAATTGAGCCGCTTAAAATCGGGTTTTTTTGAGACTCTAACGAACTATTGGATGACACGGCAGGTCCACATTATAATTTTCAACCCTATATTATCAGCAGACTAATAAGATATATCTATATCTCTTATTAGGTAGTTTAAAATACAAAGACAAAATCGGTGATATAAAATATTCGTTTTTTTGTTAATAACACAGTGTGTCATTATATATCATAGTGAGCTTATTCAATGAAAAATTATACTCTTAAGATTTAAGCATTCACTTTATGTACCTTTGGCTAAACTAATCGGGTCAGCGCAAGTGATCATTGTGCGAGAGAACGTGTTCAATTTTAGAATAGGGTGAGTCAGTTTCAGCGACGTTACAATAGGATTAGCTTGCCTTCGAATATACAAACAACCCCATGTGTTATTGGTAAAGTCTGAATTTTATTTTTTAAACGCTGAACCACATAGCTAAGGCTGCTTGGTTTGCGTTAAATTAAGGGCTTTATCGAGTTTTTTTTGTGGCCATTTACGAGGGGATAAAGGCGGCATATTCGGTTTTAGCGTCGTGCCTTCGCCAGCTTGAGTTAATACGACTTTACCAAATTCATTGCTAATTTCTAATGTGTGATCACTCTCTAGTAATACCACATCAATGCTTTGATCATCTTGTAAATTACCGCTCCAAAAATCAGTGCCTCTAATGCCAATCGTGCCGATGGGTGTGTTGACGGTAAAGTTGGGTGAGGCTGCTTTTGTTATAGCCCCAGTGACAATTCGAAATGCACCTTTAATGAACTCAAAACTAGCCTGTTTTTTATTCGGGTTAAAAATAAAGTCATCAATATGCATGGTCGTATCACTGCTTAGCGTCAGTACCGTGCTGTCGCTAAAGCGGATAATTGCTCGTGCGTTTTGCTGAGTATGAATTGTATCGAGTCGAAAAATATCATCCCCTCGCTTGCGCGAGTTTGGTTATCCCCTTATCTGATTCAATCATCATCTTGGGTTTAATAAATACGACTTTTGCCACGGGCTCAGCCTTTGCGTAAGTGGCAAAGGCGGTCAGCATAATAATGACGTATGCGATTAAACGATTACCAGAACGCATCATCTTGTACATCGGGCGGTGCTTGATCATATTGTTTTGTATCCTTGCTGCGTTCTTGAAGTTCTTGCAATATGCTACCGGTTTTACTGACGGCTTCGTCGCGCTCTTCATCGACCTCGCCAACATCACCTTCCGCATCTTGTGCGTCTTTATCAGCGTTGTAACCACCCGCACGGGAGGCTATCGCTTTATCAGTGCGTTTGTTTAGCACCACAATGGCAATGCGTCGATTAATGGGGTCGGTTGGGTCTTCAATATTAAAATGCGCTTTATCCCCCATGCCGACCACCTGTGCAATTTTAACTTCTGGCAGCCCCGCATCACCCAGTGCGCGGCGAGCGGCATTGGCTCGACTAGCGGAAAGCTCCCAGTTACCTGCGTCCCAAACATTGGAGTTGCCGCTGCTATCGGTGTGACCAGTAATCGACACGCGGTTGGGCACAGAACCTAGAATAGGGGCTAACTCGTACAAAATATCTTCGGCATAATATTTTAAGCGCGATGAACCTGGGTCAAACATGGGGCGGTTGGTTTTATCCACAATTTGAATACGCAACCCTTCGCTGGTGATATCCACCTTCACTTGATCTTTGTAGGGGCTCAGCGTGGCGCTGTCATTGATTTTTTCTTGGAACTCCGCCTCCATTGATTCTAGGCGTGCTTGTTCAATAGCCTCGGCGGCACTTTCAATTTCTTCTGCTTGCAACACTTGTGTTGGGTCGACGGTTTGGCTGGTGGCCACATTATTTTGTACCGAGGGGCTACCGCCTAAATCAATGACCCATTTACTGGGGACCCTTTTCCCATCTTCATAGGCGGCTGGGTCATTAAAGTAGCCGGCGACAGCGGCGATTTCTTCTTCGTTAGATGAGTTGATTAACCATAGAATTAAAAACAGCGCCATCATAGCCATGGCAAAGTCAGCAAGCGCCACTTTCCATGCGCCACCATGGTGAGCATGGGCGCCTTTTTTTACGCGTTTGATGATGATGTTCTGTTGGTCAAACTTATCCATGTTATGACCTCAAATCACGCGGGGGTGTTTATCATTAACGGCCTCTTACTTTTGATTCGAGCTCGTTAAAGGTTGGCCGACCATGAGAGAAGAGTACTTTACGGCCAAACTCGACGGCCAGCTGTGGAGGCAAGCCATTCACTGATGCAACTATGGTCGCTTTGGCCGATTCATAGAGCTTTATTTCTTCGTGGGCATTGTGTTCCATTTTACTGGCGATGGGGCCAAAGAAACCGTAACCAAACAGGATGCCAGAGAAGGTGCCGACTAATGCGGCGGCGATGTGACGGCCTAATTCTTCCATGGGGCCATCAATGGCGCCCATGGTTATCACGATCCCCAATACTGCGGCTACGATTCCGAAGCCGGGCATGGCGTCTGCGATTTTTTGCATGGCAGTAGCAGGCCCAGTTAACTCGTGCAGCCGAGCGTCGATCTCCATATCCATTAGTGCGTCTAATTCGTGGGCTTGCATGTTACCGGCTGCAATTAAACGAAAGTAATCAGCAATGAAATCGGCTAAAGCATGGTTGTTTTGAATCGCAGGGTATTTTGAAAACACACCACTTTGTTGTGGGTTTTCTACGTCGCTTTCGATAGACATCATGCCTTCTTTGCGACTTTTATTAAGAATGTCGTAAATTAAACTTAAGCAATCCATGTACATGGCTTTATTGGCTTTGCCACCGGTAACCACCTGCGGCAATACTCTAAAGGTATCCATGTGTATGGGGCCGGGGTTGCTAATAATATGAGCGCCAATGCCGGCACCTAATATGATCAAGAACTCATAGGGCTGCCAAAGCGCAGCGAGTACACCATGGCTTCCAATGTAGCCGTAGACCACACTGAAGCACACAACAAATAAACCAACTATGAATAACATTCCTGTTGTCCCTCTAAGCCCGTTTGTCTTTAAAAAATTAAAGGACAAATCCGTGGGCCAGTTTGCTCAAAGTCCGACTATAGTTAATTAAAGTTTAGAAAAGGGCTTTCCTCAAATCGAATGGAAGTAAAAACCACGAAAGGGGCGCGAGCTTGGCTTGAATTGGCCACATCAGCTCAATTGCCCATCTTAAAAGTCTCAGCCCAGCTGCTTACTAAGCAAATTAAATCGGGGGCGTCTCTTGCTGATATGGCCCACACCATTGAGCGAGACCCTGCTTTGTGCCTGCATTTATTCTTAGCGGCTAATCGCAAAAGTGCCAATTCTGATACAGCCATTTTGAACTTGAATCATGTGATGACCATGTTGGGCATGCAGGGCGTGATTCATTACATTAAACAAGCACCCAAAATGACGCTTCATAAAAGTGATGCGCAGCAAAAAGGCTACCTACAAGCCCAAGCGGTGAGTACTTTGGCTGGTACGCTTGTGGATCATTGGGCGCAGCAAACCCATAGCGGTTCTGGTGAAAAGTTAAAATGGGCGACTATTTTAGCGGGGGCACCTACGTGGTACATGTGGCATGTGGGTTATGGCAAAATGAGTGAATGGCAATATCGAGTGCAACATGATTTTGAAGGCAGCGCGAATGTAGAAAAATCAATATTTGGCTGCTTGCTTGAAGATGTATACCGCATGATTGGTCGTCAGATCCAGCTACCCGAGTTATCCCAACAAATGTTAGAGCGTGCACAATGGCCTAGCCTAAGGCAATGGTCTCAAATGTTGAGCGATCAACACATGCGCTTTAGTGATGACGACCATGTACTGCGACATTTAAAAAGCAAACCGACAACCATTATGTTGTTGCTTAATCACCTTGCACAACAGGTGCAAAGAGGCTGGATGTGCCACAGAGTACTACGAAGTGAGCGGGTATTGTCGCACTTAAGTGGCGTCGATCTTGGGCATGTGACAGCGCAGAACCATCAGCTAGCCATTAAAATGAGCCGACAATTAATGGTCGAACAAGTATTACCACCTGCGGTATCGCTACTATGGCCGCAACAAAAAATTAACCAACCTATTTGGGTTCGCCCTGCGTATACATGTTGGTTTGATGTGCCAAAGTCAGATCCGCATGCGTCGAAAAACATGCAGGCCCAACGCGGTGGCGAACGTGTTTTAAAATTAAAAGAGATTCCACCAAGAGCCGTCAAGCGTGATGTGATTGTGGATGTGTTGCAGCATTTAAATAAAAAAATATCAGACTTTGACGACATACATAATATTTTCTTAAGCTGTAATAAAGCCCTTCATAAAGGCATTGGCATGCGCCGTGGATTTATTTGCATACTCAATAAAACAGCTGATTGCTTACGCCCTGTGTATTGTTTTGGGGTTGAAAGCAGCGACCCGATTCGCAGTCTTAAAATTAATTTAAAAGAGAATCGCTTATTCGGCAAGCTTGTGGTGAAAAGCGCGAGTTTTAGAGTGGATGGGGAGAATGTTGAGCAAGCAACGAATATGTTAGCTGCTGATGCGACCAAAACGTTAAACAGTAAAAACTTCATGATCATGTCGTTGTTTTCAGGCGATCGGCCTGTGGGCGTTGTATATGCCGATGTGTCGAGTGCTGAGCAACCCATCAGTGATCAAGAATACCAAGCCTTCAAAAAAGTCTGCCAAAGTACCAGTCACGCCCTTGAGCGTTATAAATTGTCCCGATAAAACCTGACACATGCCTTAAGCTTGTTTAAAATACTCCCTCAAATACATCGAGGCTATGCCCTATGACGTTGCCATTGATCATTGAACCAAGCCAGTTGGTCAGTGAGTTGGACCATGCAAATCTATTGATATTAGATTTAGGTAAAGCAGAATCTTACTCTGCAGCCCATGTACCGGGCGCTGTTCATGTTGCACCGAGCCATATACAGCTGGGCGTGCCGCCAGCACCGGGCTTATTGCCAAGCAAAGAGCAATTAAGCTTATTGTTTAGTCGCTTAGGTTTAACACAAGATACCCACGTTGTGGTCTATGACGATGACGGAGGCCCTTGGGCTGGTCGTATGATCTGGGTGCTCGATGCCATTGGGCATACACAGTACAGTTTTTTAAACGGTGGTATTCATGCTTGGTTAGCCCAACAGTGCCCGGTTGAAAGCCATGCCAGCGAAGCCACACCCAGTGACTACACCGTCGCCACGATCGATGAGAGTGTGACGATTGATAAAGCGCAGCTGCTTCAAGCCATAACCGATAACAGCATCGACATTTGGGATGCGCGTTCGCTCCCTGAATACACAGGTGAAAAAGCAGTGAGTGCGCGTGGAGGGCATTTACCAGGTGCAAAAAGCTATGAGTTTATCCGCGCGTTAGATACGCGTAATGATTTACAATTACGTGATCTGGCGGATGTAAAAAAAGAATTAAATGATTTGGGCATCACTGGGGATAAAACCATTGTGACCCATTGCCAAACACACCGCCGCTCTGGTTTAACCTATGTGATTTGCAAACAGCTAGGTTGGCCAGTACAGGCTTATGCGGGATCATGGAGTGAATGGGGCAATGACCCCAATACACCCATTGAGACTGGACAATAATTTTCGACACAATTGGAATACACAGTGAATAAAAACGCATTATTTGTTTTAAGCCAATACATCATCCCGCAACACAGCTTAAGTCGTTTAGTTGGTTGGTTTGCGAGTACCAAAATTGAGTTTATTAAAAGTACCTTTATTAAAAAATTCGCGGCTAAATATGACGTGAATATGGATGAAGCGAAAATAGAAGACCTAGATCAATTCGCAAACTTTAACGACTTTTTCACCCGTGAATTAAAAGACGGCGCTCGCCCTATTGCCGACGCCAAATTAGTAAGCCCAGCAGACGGCGCGGTGAGCCAGCTTGGTAAAATTGAATTAGGCCGTTGCTTTCAAGCAAAAGGTCGTGATTTTAGCGTTGTCGAATTATTAGGTGGTGATAATGAACGCGCCGCGCCTTATATGAACGGCGAATTTGCTACTATTTATTTAAGCCCGAAAGATTACCACCGTGTGCATATGCCATGTGCGGGCACACTAAAAGAAACTGTTTATATACCGGGTGATTTATTCAGCGTAAACCCAGCCACCGCAGAAGGTGTTGATGGTTTATTTGCACGCAATGAACGCTTAGTGTGCATGTTCGATACCGAGTTCGGCCCAATGGCGATGGTGCTAGTGGGTGCCATGATTGTAGCGGGTATCGAAACCGTATGGTCAGGCCAAGTTTGCCCATTGCCAAAACAAGCACAAGTACAAGACTACAGCCAAGGTGAAATCAAGTTAGAGAAAGGCGCTGAAATGGGTCGCTTTAAACTAGGCTCAACCGTGATTCTTTGTTTCCCAGAAGATGCGGTTAAATTCTTAGATGAAATTAAAGCGTCTTCCCCATTAATGATGGGTCAAGCCATTGCTTAATGGCCAGCGCTAAAGTGAGTCAATATTAAAGGAGCTTCGGCTCCTTTTTTATATACCGTTTTTTGTATCATTCGATTTACGATAAGGGCTAGAGTGCAGCTCATAAAAGTTGGTACTTTTGAGTGCAGAGAGACATAATGTGTAGCCCTTACCTTGCAAGGTAGGAAAGCTTGCAAGGTCTTATGATTAAAATGTTAAACAAGTTTTGGATTTATAAAACTGTAAATTTCGTATAGTACTACTGTATGAAAATACAGTAAAAAGATAGCCGAATTTGAATTATTAGTTTACGCTTCTAGCGCTCGTCGCTGCAGTAAAACGAGTTTTGCGTGACAGCAAAGAGCGCTAGAAGAGAAGAATCAAAAACGGCTTCGATCAATTACAGTAATCAACAGATTTGGAAGTCGACCTAATAGATTTCTACTCAAAACTTTTTTTAACAAGTCGATAATAAGGACTTGAATTAAATGTTGTCACTTAATTTGCTACGCAAATGCATGCCAAATTCACTTCAATCCTTATATCTAATTCGTTATGAAGGATAAGTAATGAAATATTATTCACTTTTTTTAGTTATATTCACTTTGATCTCATGCACCCCTGATAATGACGATCAAGGCAGAGATCTATCTCAAGCACTATCATTTTCTGATTTGATAAAAAAAAGAATGATAAATGATGAGACGATAAACGGGACAACCGTATTAATAAATAACGAGCTAAATTCCTATTTTGATCAAACGGAGGGCTGTGCTATTAATCCTATGCCCTGCACGGAAGATGACTTTAATACAGTGATAGGAGAGTCTTCATATCAAGGGAGTGGAGTTGGTCCTTGCTCAGGTTATGGCTTTGAACTTGTTAACGATGATACTTCGGAAAAAGTGGTCGTCGATTTAAAAAAAGACACTCAATTTTTTGTATTGACTCAAGAGGAAGCAGTGTTAGCAAACTTTTACGCTGAAATTGAGTTCGTTGAGCGACAAGCTTGGTGTGGTGCACAGATGAACTATGGCATAAAAGTAACGCTAAAGGCAGGGGAAGAAGATTATCTCCTTGACCAATTTACACAATAAATTCATAACAAAAAAAGGCATTGGACGCAAAAATCTGCGCCCATGCTTTTGGCGTTAAATGCCATTGGAGAAATAAGTGAATAGAATTTTAACAATGTTATTAATAATTTCTTTCTGCCCCTTATCCTGGGCTGATAATTCGCCTAAATATAAAAGAGGCGATTGTATTACTCCTGTTGTGAAGTCTTATTCTTGGTATGGAAAGTACGCAACAGTTGAGGCTTATTCTATCATTGAGGGTTTTACTAAAAATAAGTCATATATTTTGGCTTTCCCATTGAGCGGTTCTAACAGCACTATATTTGATAAAGAAATAGAGTCTGTAACTAAAAAAGTAAATTTTTCACTATGTGGAAAGTAGAGAGTAAGCATTTAACAAGCAGCAGCAACGGACTCGTCAAACTGTCACTTGTTTTGCAAAAAACCGCAAAACAAGCGCCAGTTTAACTCACCGCTGTGCTGGGCGTTATGTATATATTCGTGCAAGAATCAATTTCATGGAGGAAGTTAAATGCGTAGTTTTAAAGAAATAAGTGAGCGTGCGATAGTTCTATTTTCTGTTGTTGAAGCTTCAGATAGAGAAAATAGGGTGGAGATTAGAGATTGGCTAAAATCCCAGAACTTATGGGGTGCAGTCTCACCTAATGAAAAGAAGCTGTTTGGTAAAGCAAAAGTAAGCGAAAAACAGCTTATAAATGCCTCCTGGCGTGTAGAGGCTTTGGAAGCTGTCGTATGGGCTTTGGGGCATTTGCCGGATTTATCTCCAAGTTCAGAGCAATGCGATTACGATGCAATTGAAGATATTTTCGAATTCTTTCTAAAAGATTCTACTACCTTTTTTGAAAAATCTAAGTTGCGGTCAGAAGCTGAAATCCAGTCAACACTTGATAATATTTATGATCAACACTGGAAAGTGCGTGATGCTGAAATAAATAAAAAAGAAACTCCTAACAACTTAGATGGTGGAGTTATTCGAGAAAAACATTACGCTTTAAACTGGATGACTGGTTATGAGAATCAAGACTGGGATAATGTCTCCACAGACACATAACAAGGCCAGCCAGAGGGACGCATTCTGCGCCCCTGCTGGCGGGCGTTATGCAATTTAAGGATGAATAAAATATGAACCAACCTTGGTCTGAAAAACTAATTCAAAAGAACATTGCTGATTTTCTGATTGAAGATTTACTAGAAGAGGCTGAAATTACTATCCCGGATTCAATCCTTAAGGGGTTAAAGGTTACTGTCGAATCCAGTGAAGATTTAGAGGTTCTCAGTTCTGCAATCGATCAACTTCGAGATATTGTTGACGAGGACCTCCTTATATCAATTGAAGAAGAATATGACGAAATTTCAGATGACCTAGAGTGGTCAAAAACTGATAAAGGTCAGTCTATTCTGAAAATTAATGACTGGGCTCAGTCATTTTATGAAGAACTTCGCTCGAACGAATCATATAAAGATGTAATGGTAGGAGGGCACACAGAGAAAGACGTTATCTTTGTCACTGGAAAAGTGACCTCTGGAGAGTTTCTGGAAAAATTGAAGTCTTTTATTGATTCCAAACAACCACCAATGGAATTGCTATATAAGGTAGAGGTTGTTGCATAACAAACTGATCAACTTTGCTCCTTGCAGTCGCCGGAACTCACTTCGTTCGCCCGGTTATCAAGGGCGTTAAATGGCAATGAGCATGATCGCAGAGTACTACAAATTAGGCATGGAGAAATATAGGTCTGAAGGGGCGGAAGATGAGTGGTTTTGTTCAAAGTTAACAGAATCATTACTCAACAATTGCTCCAGTAATGACGCTTTCGATGCTATTGATCCAATCGTAGCCTTAGCTGTCACGGAGCTAGAAAGCGATCTGTTTTATGATCATATACAGTTTTTGATACAACTTGGCCGTAAAGCTAACACTAGTGAGTCGCCCGATATCCTAAAAAACAGCATTGGGCTCCTGCATCAAAAAGCAACTAAATATGGCCCCCCCCAGGTTACAGCACTGAATGAGCTGTGTACGTGGTTCAGGTTAACCATTTAACAAGGCCAATCAAAACGGATTCCGTATACTGTCGTGTTTTTTGCTAAAATACGCAAAAAATCACGCCAGCATACTCCACCGTTGTTGGCAGCGTTGAGGCTGTAGAAAAACCTCAAAGAGAAAAGTAGAGCGCGCTCTACGTTAAATTTCAAGGAAGTTTAATGGTAAAATCTATATGGATTTTAAACTGAGGCGTATTTATAGAGTGATTTTTACCCTATTTTCATAATGAAATTTAGGCTGTGTGTTTTTCTACAGCCTCGTTAGGTGTAACGGAATGATAAACTCTTGAAAGTATTTGGATATATTTTAAGTGCTTTACTAGTGCTGATTATTTTTCTTATAGCAATTTATCTAGCACTTGACTGGATGCGACCTGTTGCAGACTCCTGTCTAGATTCTGGGGGAAGTTATCATTACGAAACCTGCACTTGTGACTATGAAAATAGCCATCCCTATAAAGAAATGCACCAATGCAAGTAACCACACATAATAAAGCCAGCCAATTCGCCAACAAGCTTTCTGGATTCGTAAACTCTCCTGTGCTTGCGGGCGTTAAGCATCAAAGTGGTACATATGGAATATACCCTCTACGATCTACTCAATAAAATTAGCGTTCGCACTGGCATGTATATTGGCGAGCAAAAATTATCAAATTTGCGCTCATACATAAATGGTTTCGAAGCCGCTATGTACACTGCTAACATTAAAAATAATACGATTCCAGCGTTTTCGGGGTTCCATAATTGGGTTGCAGAAAAGTATGGATTTTATGAATCCACAGCAGGCTGGCAAAATATGATTCTGGCCGTAGAAATGGGATTATCTCCACAAGATATCAACTGGGATACATACTCAAAAAATGCTGATCGAAACCAACATGAAAAATCGTTAGAAAGATTTTTTTGTCTAGTACTAGAATTTAAAAATTCATAATTATTATTGTCATGAGTGCCTTAATTAATTTTTTAAAGACGTCGCGTGTCCTGTATTATATTTCTCTGCCATAGATATAGAATAAATGGTTAACTGTCAAAGTAGGTATGCAATGAATTATTATATTATTTATCATTATAATATTCTCGATAGAGAAAGAATCGAACTATTAGGGCCATTATCCGCGCCAATAGTTGAAAAATTTGGTGGCGAACTAGTGATTGCCAACTATTTAGATTTTTTAGAAGGTTCTTCGCCATACTCACATATGGTTGTTTATAAATTTAAAAGTAAAGAACTAGCAAAAAGCTTTTATGAGTCCGAAGAAAGTCGAGCGTTATCTAAGCTAAGAAACGAAATTACTGAAGGTTTTGTCGTTTTAATGCCACAATTCGAGATGCCCAAATAAAGTGGTGCATGGTTAATCTTGATTCACAAATAACAAGGTGTTTAAACGGAATATGTACTTTCCTCTGCAATTCAGATATCTCTAATTAGGCATAAGATGAATAAAATACTTATAAAAATATTGTGTATGTCTTTCTCGTTCAGTGCAGTACTCTCAGCTACAGCGAATGAAGATCAGGTTTTTGAAATATCAAATTCTGAGATTGTGACTATTGAATCTACTATTTTGAATCGTAAATACGATCTTTATATTAAAGTGCCTCGTGATTATTTTGAAGAAAAGAATCAATCTAAACAGTATCCTGTTCTTTATTTAAATGATGGTCCCCATACATTTAAAGTTGCAGCAGGTGTGACTCATTTTCCAAGCATGGATAAATCAATAGTAGTTGGAATCTCTTTTGCGCATGGAGAAAATGGTCAGAATAGCCGCGTACGAGATTTTACGCCTGTTGTGGATAAAAGTTGGAAAAAGTATGTAACGGGGGGCGCCACTGAGTATCTGGCATTTATTGAAAGGGAAGTATTTCCTTTTGTAGAAAAAAATTATCGTATTGACGTTCATAACAGAATACTCTCAGGGCATTCTCTTGGTGGCTCTTTTGGGGCATGGGTATTATTAACCAAACCATCACTGTTTTCTCGCTATATTTTAACGAGCCCTTCTTTGTGGTTCAAAAATGATTATATATTCGATTTAGAAAATGAATTTTCAAAAACCAATAATTCACTAAATGCCAAAATATTCGTCGCTACTGGTGCTTTAGAAGTGCCAGAAAACGGAATGCGGAATGATATGGTTGATGGTCATGTAAGATTTATAAAACGTCTGCGTTCAAGGCATTATCAAGGATTATACATCAGTGATGAAATTGTCGAGGGTACAGACCATTACTCGACTTTTCCTGTTGGGTTAGCCAAAGGTTTAAAATTGTTTTATCAAGAATTGTAGTATCAGTGCCTATACATAGAAAGCGGTTAAATATGGACGATATGAAGTTGGCTTTTTTCTTCGTTAAAAATTTAGTCAACAATATTTAGCCTGTTAATAGGGTGTTATAAAAATCGTTAAAATCAAGGATTAATGAATGAAAACAGATATGTTTGGTAAAATTTATATTGCATTAATGTCAGTCTATTTTGTCGTATCAGGCTTTAATGCTTTATTGGATGTTGATTCTAAGCTAGCAAGAATAGGTTTAAGTGCTTTAGACTCAGATGGGAAAATTGCATTTATTTTAATCTATTGCAGCCTAATGATCGGCATAGGGGTTTCTATTGCTTTGTTATATTACTTTAGTAAAACTTGGGTTTATTCTGCGTTACTTGCATCAATAATTATAATCTCATTTATTTGTTTCAGACTTGTAGGCTCGTATTTTGTCGGTGGTATAAGCAATACACAATTATCCTTTATCATAATAGAGTTACTTGAGGTGGCAATAGGCATAACCCTCTTATATAAATCAGGTAAGCTCAATCGAAAGTTTCCCTAGCAAGTTATGAAAGCAGTAAAAATGGTGCTACGTTCAGAATAGAAGCTATGGCGCCCCAAATTGTTGGATTACGTGATTGTTCGGGGGTTATGAATTACATGCACTAATATTGAGTGACATTATTCTCCTGTAATACCGAATCTTTTTGTGTGTACTTGTGGATACCCAATAGAGCATCTAATTACATCGATTAAGAAAGATGAATAAAAGGTTACATTAAGTGCAGGAAAAGAAATATATCGTATCATCAATGTTCTATAAACTAATTGGTGATCATGTGGTACAACCTTAACAAAGCCATTAAGGTAGGCCCATCAATAGATGTGACGATGTAACGTTTTTTATGACAAAGCATTATGCGCCAGATAGAGGTGAAATATGAAAGTACATTCAAGACCGTTGAATTCAGCTGATTTTGAACGAATGAGAGAGATTTTAATTCGAGATGGCACAAATGAATGGAATTACATTACAGATGAAAGCATAGATCTACAATTTCAATTAATACAACACGACAAGGCACTTGCTGTCCTAGCAGAAGAGCAAGAAATAATGGGGTTTGCGATTTTAATCTTTAAAGAAGCATGTCCTCCTGAGTTAAGTCAATATACGAATCTTTCAACAATTGCATACATTAATGATGTGGTAGTGAACAAAAATTATAATGGTAACGGCATTGGCACTGCGTTACTGCAAAAGGCAATTGAATTAGCCAAAAAAGAACAATGCGAAAAGGTATATATTGAACGTCATGAAGAAAACTTAGCATCTGCGGGGATGATGCGAAAAGCTTCTTTTCAAATTGTTGATACCTTCTATGATCCAAAAAAACGTACGACAGGTTCAAGAAATACATCTGTGCTTGTAAAAAACACATAATAATTAAGCCTATAAATAGAAAAATAGACGTCATTGTTTCTTACGATGATAGCTAATTATTCTTCTGCTTAGCGTGATCTTATGTGTTTAACCGATGCTTTATGCATTTATAAATTATCAAAAAGCGTTTATATGGATGTAAATTTACTTGGTATTTTCGTAACGGTAGCAATAGCGAATTTTCTTGCATTAAAATATAAATATAAAAGAGCCAATTAATCAGCCGCTTCGTGGCTGTGGGGTTATTCTTCACTGCCCATCATAAACAATATTAAGTTTTATGAAATAAGCATGTTACTACAAAAAATAAGTACTCTATTTTTAAATTACATGATCTAAATACGCTCATTTTGTTTGAAACGAGGGTAGTCTTTAATAAAGTGTTCAATCCAAGAGGATATTTGCTTGCTCGATACCTTGAATGTATTTAAGTAAGCGTCGCGTAATTCTTCTAACGATGCCCAGTCTTGAGGTTCGTTTTCAGACAGGTCAAATGCCTTCATGCTCCAGTTATCAATTTCTCTTTTTTCGATAGGCTCATTCATGAGGATATTGACATTTTTATGACGTGTATCAAGTTGAATGCGATCAAGCAGAGGGGTGAGGTGTTCGGCTTCACCTTCTAATATTTGAATAAACTTGCCTTTATCAAAAAACAATATGCCAGTGATATTATTCGTTAAATTATGAGTGATAGCCGTCTTTAATATAGCCCTTAGGTCACTGTTTAAGTCACTAAGGGGGCGGTCATAATCACTAATATACATAACAAGTTGCATCTAACAGTACCTACACAATAGTTACAATCAGTATGGCTTGTTATGGGTGATTTACCAGATACTTAATGGGGGCGCATAGCCACATCTAATAGGCTATTAATAATCTGTTGGTAGCTGTCATAACGACGCTCGCTAATGTGGCCATCTTCTAATGCCTTTTTGATCGCACAACCGGGTTCAGCATTGTGTTTACAGTCGCGGAACTTACAGGTGCCAATGAAGGGTTTGAATTCAACAAAGCCTTCAAGAATCTCATGTTCTTCCATGTGCCATAAACCAAACTCACGAATCCCTGGGCTATCGATTAAATCGCCGCCGCTAGGGAAGTGAAACAGGGTTGCGGTTGTGGTGGTATGCTTACCTTTACGGCTTTGCTCGCTTAGTGCACCCACGCGAATGTCTTCATCAGGTAATAGGGTAGAGATAATACTGGATTTACCGACACCACTTTGGCCCACAAACACACTAATGCGGTCTTTTAAGAATGCTTTTAAGTCTTCTAAACCCTCTTCAATTTTGGTGCTGGCATGCATAAAGCGATAGCCAATTTCTTGGTAATCGTGCACAAGGTGCAAAAAGTGCTCTTGGTTCTCGTCGTTAATTAAGTCGATTTTGTTTAAACATAAAACCGGCTCAATGCCGCTCATCTCAGCGGCGACTAGGTAGCGGTCAATTAAGTTGCGGTGAGCATAAGGCTCGGGTGCCACCACAATGACCATATAATCTATATTTGACGCGACACTCTTTAACTCGCCATACATGTTGGGGCGACGTAATTCAGACTCTCGCTCATTACGCGCAACCACTACGCCGTGTTCGTCTTTACCTATGCGCCATACGACAGAATCGCCCGTGACTAAGCCGCCAAGGTTGGCACGCATGTGACAGCGCTTTTGCTCGCCATCGTCACCCTCGATTAATACCTGTGTGCCAAAGTGAGCGATAACTTGCCCAGACTGCTCGGGACCAAGGTCACCACCTTCTAGTTCGTCATGAATTTGCTCTTCTTTCTTATTGGCACGCTCGCTGCGCTCTTGCTGGATCTTATTGATTCGCCAAGTCTGACGTTTATTGAGCTTTCGTTTTGACATAGATATGTGTTCAAATTGGTCTTTAATGAATTATATAGTGCTTTGCCACGTAAAGCAGTGCTCAAGGCAAAAAGGACACAAGATGGAAAACAAGCATAACCTAATTTGGATTGACCTTGAGATGACAGGCCTAGAGCCCGCCACCGATGTGATTATTGAAATTGCCACAATTGTTACCGATGGTGATTTAAACATTCTAGCTGAAGGCCCTGTGTTAGCCATTCACCAACCAGACAATATCATTGATAACATGGACGACTGGAACACCAAAACCCATGGTAATTCTGGCTTAGTACAGCGTGTCAAAGACAGTAAAACGAGTGAAGCCGAAGCGGTAAAACAAACCATCGCCTTTTTACAGCAATACATAGGCAAAGGCGTTAGCCCTATGTGTGGTAACAGTGTTCATCAAGACCGTCGTTTCTTAAACAAATACATGCCAGAGCTAGAAGATTTTTTCCATTATCGCAACATTGATGTGAGCACGTTAAAAGAATTGGCCCGTCGCTGGGCACCAGAAAAATTATCCGGTTTAACCAAAAAAGGGTCTCATCAAGCGTTAGATGATATCCGTGAAAGTATTGAAGAAATGCAGTATTACCGTAAAACCATTATGAGCATCTAACTAACATTATCAGGAAATTATTATGAAAAAATTATCAGTTTTAATCTTTCTTATGGTTTCCAATTTTAGTTACGCTCAAACACAAAGCTACTTAGGTTATACATACAAAAGCCTCACCTTTGAAAATATAGGTGAGGACTCCTCTGCAATTGATTATGACGACTCGGGTTTTCAAACATTAGACTTTACTCTCAATGTTGGCGATAACATGTTCTTTGGTATCATTGCCGATTTAGATCAAGATCAAGAACGCAGTCGTAATATTTTAGTGAAGTTTGGTTTAGGTGATTGGGGCGCGAGCATTGAATCAGGAAAAATTGCTGGGCGCTTCAAAAGTGATAGCGATTTAGATTACCAGCCGATACAAAGCGAATTTGAATACGACTACCAAGGTTTTAAACTGTACAGCTATGATAGTTGGAACTCAAAATCCGGCGTAACCTATGCAAAGTGGAGCCAACCTTCTAAAGTCGTTGTGAATTTAGCTTTCGATGATAGCTATTGTGCGACCCGCGTATGTGAAGTGTCATGGATAGACCCCGAAGTCGAATATATGTTTTTTGGGTATTACATGGCGAATCAATTAATGGAGCGTTTGGCAGGTGGGGCAGGATACGAATCAGGGTTTAATTCTGAAGTGTTTGCTGAGATCGGTTATATGACCATAGAGCCCTCAGATGCCAATATAGCCAGAGCCAATAATGATGTGGACTCCACGGTTTCAGCTGACAGTCTTTCTGGCTTAGCCAGTCGGTCTACCTTTCAACTTGGTTATTATGGGTTATTAGAATTTGATAAAAACTCAGGTTTAGCTTGGGGTGTGGGCTATGAGGTGAGTTTAACCGGTATTATATTAGGTGGGCGCTCCACCTCAGAAGAAGATTATGTTGTTACGCCGAATCAACTAACGGTTGGTCACGGTATTTACTTAAAAGCCATGATGGCCTTGTAAGTAAAATATAAAATACTTCTCAGCGTTTTTTTAAACGTCTTTTAACTGGCCTACCTGATGATAAATATTGAGTTTATCTTGCATCGTCGTTTGTCGCTCTCGAATCAGTTTTAAATTTTCGACTAATAGCTTTAAATCGTCTAATTTTTTGTCCTGGGTGCTTTCTGCTTTAAAAAACGACTGGCTATCATTCAAATGCCTTGGATGGCGTCAAATCATCAGGTTTAGATTGGCGTATATGGTGTTGATTCAGAGGGTCATTGTTGACAATTAAATCACTTTGTTCGTTTTTAATTCTATTTTGAAAATACGCCTGAACAGATGCCCGTTTTTCAGATGCACTCATATCAATAGCCGTCGTAGAGCTAGACTCTAGTAATACACTGTTTTGAATTTGAACCTGTGAAGGTAAGACATTCGAGTTGAGACTTGCGGTTTGTGCATTATTGAGCGGTACATCACTGAGCTGCACATTGTCGAGTGTAATGGGGTTAGAGTCGTTCGGTAAGTCTAAGGTTACACTGGTCTCTGCATTTCGGGCATTAACAATGTTGTTGTTGAATTGAAACTGAGTTAAAGGTGAAATATTCTGGGTAATGGCACCGGTATTATTAACATCTATTTCTCTTGTACGCTCTAATTGGCCTTGGCCAAACGCTTGATCAGCATAATAAATTTCTTGAATACTAACGGCGGCACCGTTCTCCATTAATGCAACACCGCTGCGTGCCACTTGGGCTTGAAAGTTACCTTGTGAATCGTAAAGATCAAAATCCATTTCTGCTGACTGCAACGCAATGGCACCTAAACCAACAGTGGCAAGATCTTGCAGTTGTTGCTCACCATCTTGATTAAAATCCATAAAAGACAGTTGTGCGAATATGCTGTCGTTTTCGTCGATCCAACCATTACCATCTTCATCGTACGCACTTAGCTCGGCAAACCCATAACCGGTTTGAGGGCCAAACATTTCACTGCCATCATCAATGATGCCATTTTCGTTTTTATCAAAGACTAAAAACCCCGTGCCTGTGGCGGTTTGATGTAAGGTTTCGGTATGGCCATCGCCATTTAAATCAAATTCAAAATAACTGTCACTTAATTGAGCCGGACCGCCGGTTAAATTAATCACCAGCGGATCAATCAAATCTCGACTGCCGCTGAATTGACTGGTTTGCGTGACTTGCATATCGCGGTTGGTAATTAAGTTCTAATAAAAAATCAATCTCGCGACCATCTTCTGTGGTGACTTTTCCCAGCGTATTCATTTGAATATCCGTATTCGATTCAAAGGCAAATATACGATTGATTGCCACGTCGATGGCCATGCCACTATTTTGCCCTGTTGATGATAATGCCCGCACGGTAATTATCATCAACAGGGCGAGGCGGGTAATGGATTCGATTGCATGCGTGTTTTGTGCGACTTGAAAATTACCATCCGCATCTTTAATTAAACTCATGCTGGTGCTATTGATTAAGCTTAACGCTTCAATGAGTTGAGATTGCTTGATCGACGCTGAAGCACTATTAGCACTGCCACTGCCACGGTTAATAGAAATACTGGAGTCGAGCACACGCGCAGCGGTTTGTTGCTTTTGTGTGTTTTGGTTAAACACCAAATTGGATGACGTTATTTTCATAAGTGCACCTGTGCTCGATAAATTAAATATCGGCATGGCGCATTATGTCTTTAATTTTTTTTTAGATGGTTTAGCTATTTAAAAGGTTACAGCAGCATGTCTTTTTCTATATTCACAAATTCATCGCAACTTTGTATCAAGCCATTCGCCGTTAAAAACTCTACACCATAGACTTTAGTTTTTACTTTAAATTTATTGCGGACTTTTTCTAGTAAAATTGCAAAATCCCCATCACCACTTAGTAATACGACTTGATCAACCTCTGGTGAGCATTCCATGATATCAATGGTAATGCCCACATCCCAATCCCCTTTGGCACTGCCATCACGCCGTTGAATGAAAGGTTTAAGCTTTACCTCAAAACCAATGTTACGCAGGGCATCTTGAAATTTTATTTGGCTATCAATGCCACGGTCGATGGCATAAGCATAGGCGTGGGTGATGGTGCCTTGCTCGCTAAGATCAGCCCATAGCTTTTTATAATTAAAAGAGCGCTTGTACATGTCACGGGTGGTGTAATAGATGTTTTGTACATCTACGAACACTGCGATATTGGTCATGAGGTTTCGCTTTTAGGCAAAGAATGCTCCACATAATAACAGTTTGAAGGGTGAAATTCTGCTTTGTGAAATTTTTGTGACAGGCAGGACATGACCACCGCCCTGCTTTAGTATTAGCTACACTTTTCTTATGAGTCTAAACCATCGTTGTTTGGGCTGAATTGGTAGGAACATTCAAAATGGATGTCAACGTGGCGCCCACTCCCCCCGCTGAAAATGAAACAACCCGTTCGGTTTTTGAGTCAAAATTAGCATTGGCCGATGATAACGAAACGCAACTGAATGACGCTCAGATATTGCATGATTTTGTGCAGTGTCATAAAGGTCAGTTGAAAACCTATGTGCCGGAATATCTTGAGCTTGATAAAATTATTAGCCAAAACCAAGATGTGATTGGTGTAGAGTTATTGGCTGATATTGCTGTGCATAATATTCAATTGCCGATTCCTATGTTGACCATCGGCTCGCCTAAAACAAGTGAAACCACTTTTTTTATCAGCGCGGCTATTCATGGTGTCGAGCGTATCGGGACTCAAGCCTTGCTGGCGTGGTTGCAATCGTTATTGCAGCGTTACCGTTGGGATGGGTTATGGCGTAGCCAGTTTGAAACCGATGTGGCGCTCGTGATTTTACCCATGGTGAACCCGGCTGGTATGTATTTAAACACGCGCTCAAATGCCAGTGGTATTGATATTAATCGCCACGCGCCAATTGAGGCAGAAGACCCTGTGCCGTTTTTATTAGGCGGGCAGCGGTTCAGTTCGCGCTTACCTTGGTATCGCGGTAAACAAGGTGGTGAGGTGCAAACAGAGTTTGCTGTACTTGAACAAGTCATTGATCGTATTACCTCAAAAGATAAGCCTGTTATTGCATTAGATATTCACAGTGGCTTTGGTTTTAAAGATCAACTTTGGATTCCTTATGCGTTTAGGCGTCAGCCTATTAGTGATGTGCCCGTGTATATGGCGCTTAAAGTTTTATGGGAGCGCAATTATCCAAATCATAATTATTTATTTGAACCGCAGTCCACGGCGTACTTAAGTCATGGTGATGTGTGGGATTATTTTCACCGTAAATGTCAGCAGCAAGGTCGCACTTTATTACCGATTACATTAGAAATGGGCTCTTGGAATTGGGTGAAAAAACGGCCCATTCAGTTATTGAGTTTTAGCGGATTATTTCACCCGACGGTGCCGCATCGGCATGCGCGGGTATTGCGTCAGCATTTAGGATTAATGGACTTTTTGTTGGCGGCAACTCGAAATTTTGAACAATGGAAACCCAGTGGTGATCAATGGTATGCAATGGAGCAAGTTGCGCTTTCTATGTGGTATCAAGATTAGGGTGTGACGCGATACCGCAATATTTAATTTTAATGCAACAAAAAAAGAAGCCATAAGGCTCCTTCTTATTTGGCTGAGCCGTCTGTTTACATGGCGGCGTTTCTTGCAGCCTCTAACCATGAGTCAAACAGTTCTTGGTTGTTTTCAATTCCAGTTAGTTGTGTGACGTTCAATATCAGCTAGGGTGTTTTCACCATCAGCGATGAGTTTGTTTTCGGCTGAAATTGCGTTGATATTTAATTTAGCCACTTCAAATAGTTTTTTAGCCGCAGGGTTTGCATCAGCAAATGCTTTGTTCACAACGACTCGTTCGCTGTTTACATTAAACCCATAGTTATCACCATTAGCGAGCTGAGTATCGGTGCCTTGTGGGTGTGCAGAGCGAGGCACTTGTAGCCAGATTACATCTTGGCCTGGTATTAATACACCGGATACCCAATAAGGAGTCCATGTGTAATACACAATTGATTGGCCTGCTTTGTAGCGTGCAATGGTGTCAGAAATAATAGCCGCATAGCTGCCTTGTACATGGTTGACGGTATCACGTAATTCAAATGCATCAAGTTGATGATTGATCACTGCTTCACAGCCCCAGCCGGGTTGGCAGCCTGTTAGGTCTGCTTTGCCATCGCCAGTTGAGTCAAATAATTTAGCCAGTTTTGGGTCTTTCAAATCATCAATAGTATCAATGTTGTATTTTTCAGCGGTGGCTTTGTCCATTAAATATCCTTGAGCCGCACCGGTAATGTATTTACCTAATCGAATGATTTTGTCGTTGCCGCCTGAATTTTTAAACATTTCATTGTGCAGAGGGTCCCAACTTATGGCGGCCCATTGAATGTCATTTTGTGCAATGGCGGTGTAGCCTGCGTTGTATTCAACTTCTAAAATAGGTTGAACGTCATAACCGAGTTCTGCAAGTGCACGGTTAATCACTAAGGTTTGAAATTTTTCTTCAGCGATGGGGCTGTGGAATCCTTTTACGCTAACACCTGCACCAGGTTTATTGGCACTGCTGGTTTCAGTGGCGGCATCAGGTTTGTCTGAGCAACCTGAAATAAGGACGGCCAACAAAACCGGCAGGGCGGTTAATGATTTCATAAATGTCATATCTGCTTCCTTTTAAATGAATGTTTAATTCAAAAACATGTGTTTAATTAATGTTTAGTGCGGCCAATGTGTTGAGTGATTCGGTCTAAAATGATGGCCAAAACCACAATGCCTAAACCGCCAACGGCCGCGATGCCTATGTCGTTTCGCCCAATACCTTGTAACACCATTAAACCCAAACCCGGTACGGCAATCATAGAAGCAATCACCACCATTGAAAGCGCAAGCATTAAGGTTTGATTGACCCCAGCCATAATTGTTGGCAAAGCAAGAGGCAGCTGAACTTTAAACAGCAGTTGTTTTGGGTTGGTGCCAAATGCTTTGGCCGCTTCAATTAAGTCAGCCGGGACTTGGCGAATGCCTAAGTTGGTTAAGCGAATCATGGGCGGCACCGCAAAAATAATGGTCACCACAACACCCGCTACTTTACCCGGGCTAAATAACATGACGATGGGAATCAAATATACAAAGGCGGGCGTGGTTTGCATGGCATCTAAAATAGGGCGTACGATTGAGACCGCTTTGTCAGAACGTGATAGCCAAATGCCCATGGGCAAGCCGATGATCACGCAAAAGAACAGCGACGTGATGACGAGTGACAACGTCACCATGGCATCATCCCATGCGCCAATTAATCCGATGCTTAACAAGCCTAAAAACGAGCCAATGGCGATATTACGGGTGGATAATTTCCAAGCCATTAACGCTAAAGCGATAATGATAAGCGGTGCGGGTACCCATAATAAAAACGCTTCGATGGAGTTTAAGATCCAACCAATGGGTTGCGAGAGTGCCTGAAACAACGGGCGTAAAAAAGGCACCACAGCATCAAGGGTTGCATCTACCATATCGTTAAATGGCACGATGCCACCGTCTACTTTGAATGGCTCTGTCCAATCAAAACTTTGAGCGACTTCGTTAGACTTATCAGCAAGATAATCGGCATTGTTGTTTTCTTGAGTGCCCCATGGGTTGTCTTGGCTCATAGCGCTTCTCCTGTTTGACGATCCAGTGCTTCTAATAAAACGGTTTTACTAATCACCCCTAAAAACTTACCTTGATCGTTAACAACCGGTGGTGAGCAAGGTGATTGAGCCACATCAGAAATCAAATCCCCAAGTGGTATGTCAGCCATAATCGTTTGCGGTGATTTTAACAATGCGCTTTCGATAGGCTTTTCTTGTTGCTTTGCTTTCTTGAGCGAATCTGTTGATACCACGCCAATGAACTGATTGCTGGCGTCGACCACATATCCGAAGTCACGATCATTATCTTTTAACAGCTGTAAACTTGTGCTGATGCCGGTATCGGATGTCTTTTTGATTAAGGTTTGCTGTGTGCGACGAGCAACATCTTTTGCGGTTAGTACGGTGCTGACATCGACACCGCGGAAAAACGAACGCACATAATCGTTTGCGGGATTATTGATGATGTCATCGGGTGTGCCCACTTGAACTACTTCACCACCTTGCATGATGGCAATGCGATCACCAATGCGTACCGCTTCATCTAAGTCGTGGGAAATGAATACAATGGTGCGTTTATCTTCGGCTTGTAAGCGTAATAATTCGTCTTGCATTTCGGTACGAATAAGCGGGTCGAGGGCACTGAACGCTTCATCCATCAGCAATACATCAGGATTAATACAAAGCGCACGGGCTAAGCCAACACGTTGCTGCATACCACCCGAAAGCTCTCTTGGGTAAGAATCTGCATTGGGTAATAAACCCACACGGTCTAGAGCCGCATCGGCTCGTTTTTGGCGCTCTTCAATGGAGACTTCACCGGCTAAATCTAAGCCGAAGGCCACGTTGTCGCGCACACTGATATGAGGCATGAGTGCGAAGGATTGAAACACCATGGAAATTTTATGCAAACGTATTTGGCGAAGCGCCTCTTCGTCGAGTAAGGCGATGTCGGTATCATCTAAAAATATTTTGCCTTGGGTTGGTTCAATTAAGCGGTTAAGCATGCGTACCATGGTGGACTTACCTGAACCGGAAAGCCCCATAATGACGAAAATCTCGCCTTCGTAAATGTCGAAGGAGGCGTCTTTTACACCGACAGTTTGTCCGATTGCAGCGAATATTTGATCTTTTGTCTTCCCTTGCTCCACCATTCTCATGGCTTTTTTCGGGTTCTTACCAAAAATCTTATACACATGCTGTATAGATAATTTTGTTTTCATTGAACCGCCCTTGGCTTTTTATTGCTTGAGTTTTAGATGGGGCTGAAAAATAACGCGTCAATTATTGGTTTAAGCGAATCAGTTGATGCTCGTACTCGTTTTGACCGCGTTTAGATGTCTAATGATTTTTATTTTTAGCCCTGAGCCTACGACTCATATCAATCTAAGTGCGTGGTGATGCATCAAACCATAACATTGTGACAGCTAAATCGCCAATTTGCAGGGGTTGCAGGTGTTTGCTTTTAGTGTGATGCGGGGTTTAACGTTGATGAGAAAGCTGCTGCGTGAGTGCCCAACTGACGTGCTCTTGTACTAATTCAGAGTTGAAATGAGATTTATCGTTTAGAGCTGTAATGATTTCAGATGAATACGGCGCATTACCCAGTGCCACGGCAATGTTGCGTATCCAGCGTTCATGGCCCGCACGGCGTATGGGGGTGCCTTCGGTTTTACTTAAAAAAGTGGCTTCATCCCACGCAAATAATTCGAGCAGGGTGGCCGTGTCTAGGTTGTGGCGCGGGGTGAAATCTTTTTCTTGGGATGCCTTAGTGAATTTATTCCAAGGGCAGCACAGTTGGCAGTCGTCACAACCAAAAATACGATTGCCCATTTTGCTGCGCAGCGCCACCGGGATCGCGGTTTTTAATTCGATGGTTAAATACGAAATGCATTTACGCCCATCGACCACGTGGTTATCCACAATAGCGCCAGTGGGACATTCTGTGATGCAGGCGGTGCAACTGCCGCAATTCATTTCTTTATAAGGCTCATCAATAGGCAGAGGTAAATTAGTGAACAATTCCCCCAAGAAAAAATAGCTGCCAGCTTTTGGGTTAATGAGCATGGCATTCTTACCAATCCAACCCATCCCCGCTTTTTGCGCAAGGCCGCGTTCAAGTACTGGTGCGCTGTCGACAAAGGCGCGAAAGTTAGGCGACAGCTCTAATTCGCTAATGGCTTGTTCTATTTTTTTGCCCAGTTGGGTAATGCGTTTGCGCATAAGTTTGTGGTAATCACGGCCTAATGCATAACGGCTTATGTAAGCTTGATTGGGGTTATTCAGTACGCGAATGGTCTCCACTTCAGGAGCCATGTAATCCATGCGCAAACTGATAATGCGAAAGGTGCCGGGATGGAGTTTTTCAGGGCGGTAACGCATGTCATCGTGATCGGCCATGTATGCCATTTCACCGTGGTAGCCTTTATCTAGCCATTCGACTAAGCGCTCGCCGTGGGCTTGCAAGTCCACATCGGTAATCGCCACTTGGGCAAAGCCCAGCTCTTGTCCCCAGACTTTTATATCGTTTGCCAGCGCTTGGCTTTGTTCTGGGGTGATCATAAACACAAGAAACCTTTTAGAGAAACGCTGAATTTTACGTCACTTAGCAGGCTATCTCTATGAATTACTGCTATTAAAACCCCAACTTGCGTGAAATCCCTAGGCTTATGTCATAGGTCGAAAACTTATAGCCGCGTTCGATCCCCTGAATATAGACACTGCTTGAAAGCTCAGTGATCCATTTTTCAAATTCATAGGCTAAATACAGGCGCGCACCATAACTGAGACCATCTGAATCATAATCATCAAGACGACAATTTTGCTTGATATCAGACTTGCTCGCGGTGCCTTTTAGTAAATTTGAACCGGCGGCGTAACACGCGCTATTGGTTTTATCATCAGTGACATAGGCGGTGCCTTTTACTTTGGAGTAACCAACATTAAGCCCCAAGCCAGTGGTTAGTGCATTGTCTGGCGTGTCGTCTTCTCGGCTAAAGGTATAAAACAAGGTAGGTGAAAATGCGTAAACCGTCATTTTACTGTAAGTGAGTAGATCAACCGATTTGCTGTGATCGCCACGAGATATTTTCTGTTTAAACGCGGTGTCTGAGAAATAACTGCCACCCAGTTGATAGCCAAAGTTTGAGTTCTCGAAATAATTGTCACCTAAACTAAGTGAAAGTAAGGGTGATGGAGTGAGCTCGCCGACCATTTCAAATTAGGTTTCGTTGATATTTGTTTTCTCAAATTTCATGGAGCGTCTAGAAAAGTTAAGCCCAATTTTTAAATAGACCCCTTTTAACAGCCCCAATGCGGTTTTCCCGCATTTTGATTGCGCGACGTCTTCAAGTAACGCCTCACAATCCTTTATGTCTTTATCAAACTCAGTCGGAAACGACAACGCCCAGCTTAGTTGAGCGGTACACAATGTTAAAACGAGTAGAATGGCTTTCATTTTAATCCATTAAATTTCAATCAGCACAAAGGCGCGAATTGGATAATAAATCATTCATGGCGTCAATTTTTCTTAAAAACGAGTAAACGCTCCTTTAATTTGAACCATGGAGAACTTGCGTGATGCAGGTATAATCGGCTTATTTACGATTGTGGTAGGCACGGATGACGACACAAACAGCACTGCGCTTGAAATCAGATATGGGAATTGCGCTATACACCGCTCAGCAATGCCAAAAGCTAGATCGCCATTGTATTGATGACTTAGGGTTTTCTGGTTATGCGCTAATGCAACAGGCGGCTCAAGCGGCTTTTGCTGTCATGCTAAGTGAATGGCCCAATGTGCAAGAGCTCATCATGTTATGCGGTAAAGGTAACAACGGCGGCGACGGTTTTGAAATGGCCAGCATTGCACAAGAGCATGGCATCGATGTTCAGCTCGTCTTTGACGGCCCTATTTATCGCTTAGAAGGCGAGGCCAAGCAGGCCGCTGAAGCAGCCATAACCTCAGGGTTAAGCGTAATATCAAGTGCACAAATTAATTGGTATAAGCCTAATTGTGTCATCGTTGATGCGCTCTTAGGGGTTGGTATGACTGGCGCGCCAAGTGAAGACGTTGCCGAATTGATTACGCAAGTGAATGACAGTCCGTTGCCTGTTTTATCATTGGATGTGCCTTCCGGTGTTAACGCTACAACGGGTTATGTGGCAGAGGTTGCTGTGATTGCGGACATCACCGTTACGATGCTCCTCAACAAACAAGGTTTATTCACAGGCGATGCCCCTGACTACGTTGGGCAAGTTCGAATGGCTAATTTGGGGATACCCAAAACGGTTCGCTCCCACCTACAAACCAGTTCGCGTTTGCTTAATTGGCACAGCATTCAACAAGGGCCGTTTTTTCACCCAAGAAAAGTCACCGCACACAAAGGCGATTTTGGTCACGTTCTGATTATTGGTGGCGATAGTGGTATGGCGGGCGCGGTAAGCTTAAGTGCCTCGGCGGCATTGCGCAGTGGTGCAGGGCGGGTCAGTGTGGCAACTCGCCCAGAACATGTATCGGCTATTGTGGCGCGTCAGCCAGAAGTCATGGCGCACGGTATCGAGTCTGGCCAGCAGTTATTACCTTTGCTGGCCAAAGCGGATGTTATAGCCATTGGCCCAGGCCTTGGTCAAAGTAGCTGGGGTCAACAAATGCTACAACAAGTGATGCAAACCCAGTTGCCCGTTGTACTGGATGCGGACGCATTGAATTTACTGGCACAAGGGAATATTAAGCATAATTTGTCGCAGCGAGTGAGTGTGATGACACCCCATGCAGGGGAAGCGGCCCGCTTATTAGGGGTCGATATACCAACAATCGCTCAAGATCGCTTTGCTGCATTACGGCTATTAAGTGAACGATATAGCAGTTATGTGGTATTAAAAGGCGCAGGTTCCATCATGGGTGATCACAAAGGCATTAACGTTTGCACAGATGGTAATCCTGGCATGGCCAGTGGCGGTATGGGCGATGTGTTAACCGGAATCGCCGCCAGCTTTATGGCTCAGCATTTGGACGCACTCCCTAAGCATTGCCATCAAGTGATCAGTGGCGCGGTATGTTTACATAGCGCAGCTGCCGACGAGGGCTCAAAACAAGGACAAAGTAGTTTACTGGCCAGTGATTTGCTAGTTGAATTACGCCAGTTGCTAAATTGACAAATTACGGTCGTTATTAATTGATTGTCATTCATATAGATAGAGACACAGATGGACCAAATATCACAGCAGTTTACCGATGAGCAGGCCATGCTAGATTGGACCCAATCTAAGGCGAAGTCTTTACAGCCCGGTTTAGTGATTCACTTACATGGTGACCTAGGAATGGGGAAAACCACTTTGAGCCGCGGTTTGATTCAGGGCTTGGGTCATAACGGAAATGTAAAAAGCCCCACTTACACCTTGGTAGAACCTTATGAGCTTGGTACCCTGCGTGTTTACCACTTTGACTTGTACCGCTTAGCAGACCCAGAAGAATTAGAGTTTATGGGGGTTCGAGATTATTTTGCAGATGACACATTGTGCTTAATCGAATGGCCAGAAAAAGGGGCGGGTGTGTTACCTGAAGCCGATATCGACATCGTGATTGAACCTTGGCAACAAGGTCGGGAATTGACGTTTAATAGTCATTCCGAAAAAGGACGCGCCCAGCTAATGGCTTGGGCATAGAGTTTCATTCCAATAAAAAGAAGTAACGTGCGTACCGTATTAGCCGTTTTATTAATGACAATATCCAGCCTAACGCTTGCCGATGTGCAAGGGGTTAGGCTTTGGCACGCCCCCGATAACTCACGTCTTGTCTTTGATTTAAATGAGAAATTCGAACATAAAATTTTCCCATTAAGCTCGCCTAATCGCTTGGTGATTGATATTGAGAACAGCAAAATGCTGGACTCACTCAAAGACCTCGACCTAAAAGTTGGCCCCATTAAAAAAGTGCGTTGGGGCATGCGTGATAAAAAAGACCTGCGCATCGTATTGGATTTACGCCACGCGGTGGATGCCAAGAGTTTTCCTCTGGCGCCCAATGATCAATACAGTCATCGTCTGGTGGTAGATTTATTACCTAGAAACGTCGGCACGCGACCACTAACCATATCCAAACCCATACTGGATGCAAAACAAACCCAAGCCACAAGCCGTGACATTATTATTGCCATTGATGCGGGGCACGGCGGTGAAGACCCTGGTGCCATTGGCCATGGTGGGATCTACGAGAAAAAAGTGGTATTGGCCATTGCGCAAAAGTTGGCGGCTTTATTAAAGAAAGAGCGAGGCTTTAAACCCGTGTTAGTGCGCACAGGTGATTACTACATTGGTTTACGAGAGCGAACCAAAAAAGCCCGCTCATCGAATGCCGATTTATTTATATCGATTCATGCGGATGCCTTTAGCAGTCATCGCGCAAGCGGTAGTTCCGTGTTTGCTTTGTCGCAGCGAGGCGCCACATCCGAAGCGGCGCGCTGGTTGGCCGATAAAGAAAACTCATCAGATTTAATCGGTGGGGTTGGCGGCGTCAGCCTAGACGACAAAGAAGATTTATTGGCCGGTGTACTATTGGATTTGTCCATGACGGCCAGCTTGAGTGTGAGCCTAGACTTGGGGCAAATGGTGCTTAACAGCATGGGAGGGGTTTCAAAGCTGCACAAGCGTAAGGTGGAGCAAGCAGGTTTTGCGGTTTTAAAGTCGCCTGATATTCCTTCACTGTTAATTGAAACGGGATTTTTATCCAACCCAGGCGAAGCAAAGAAATTAAAAACCTCGTCGTATCAGCGCAGAATGGCCACCTCGATTTATCAAGGCATCAAGCGTTATTTTATGCAGTATCCGCCGCCGGGTACCTATCTAGCGAGCGTGCGTAATACCAGTGATCGCTTAAGAGAATATGTCATCGCGCCAGGTGATACGCTCTCTGTCATAGCACAGCGACACGCTACATCCATGTCGACGCTCAAAGAGCTAAATGGTTTAAAAACCAGTATCATACGCGTCGGCCAAGTGATCAAAGTGCCAGCCTCTTAACGGGTTGGACATTCATCAAACTCAAAAAGAACACCATGAAACGTATCGAAGTTTTAAGTCCTCGTCTTGCTAACCAAATCGCTGCTGGTGAAGTTGTCGAGCGCCCAGCAAATGTGGTGAAAGAGTTAGTTGAAAATAGCCTAGATGCAGGTGCTAATCGCATCGAAGTGGATATTGAACAAGGGGGCGTTAAGTTAATTCGCATCCGTGATAATGGTTTTGGTATTGAAAAAGGCGACCTTCCGCTTTCGTTAAGCCGTCACGCCACCAGTAAAATTAAAGACCTTGATGATTTAGAGTCCGTGCAAAGCTTGGGTTTTCGCGGCGAAGCATTGGCATCCATTGCGTCTGTTTCGCGCTTGGTATTAAGCTCTCACGAACAAGAAAGCGACGAAGCGTGGCAAGTGCAAGCCGAAGGCCGTGACATGGCCACCGAGGTTAAACCGTGCGCGCACCCTGTGGGCACCACCATTGAAATGCGTGACTTATTTTTTAACACGCCTGCTCGTCGCAAATTCTTGCGTACCGAAAAAACCGAATTTAACCACTTAGAAGAAGTGGTTAAGCGCATGGCATTGAGCCGTTATGATGTCTCATTCCAATTGCGTCACAATCAAAAAGTGATCCACAGTTTGCGTCCATGCCTATCCGAATTTGATAAAGAAAAACGGGTGGCCAGTTTGCTCAACGCTCAATTTATGAAAGAAGCGGTGAGCATCGAAATGGAAGGTGCCGGCTTAAGATTATGGGGCTGGGTTGGCTTGCCGACCTTTAGCCGCAGCCAAGCCGATATGCAGTACTTTTTTGTAAATGGTCGTATCGTGCGTGACAAACTTGTGGCCCACGCTATTCGCCAAGCGTATCAAGATGTTTTATATCATGGCCGCCACAGCGCGTTTGTGTTGTATTTAGAATTAGACCCGGCGCTGGTGGATGTAAACGTTCACCCAACCAAACATGAAGTTCGCTTTCGTGATGGCCGCTTGGTGCATGATTTCTTATTCCGCTCGTTGCATAAAGCCCTTGGAGAAGTGCGTCCAGAAACCCCAGAGCCAAACGCCGATTCAAACACTGAATTGCACAGCCAGCCACACGTGACGGGAATTGCCGCGGGTGAGTTTGCCGGGCAAAACAATATGCCATTGCAACAGGCGCAGGCCACAGGTAATCCTTGGCAAAATAATTACACGCCTCAATCGATTGCGCCTGGGCAAGTGCAAGAGCACATGCAAAATTATGGGCAGCTGCATCAAGGCGGTGCCGTGCCAAGTGGTTCTTCGTTTTCACAGCCTATGCCTAATACCAATACCATGGCGACCATGGACATGAACACGGCAGGCAATAAAGAAATTCCACCATTAGGTTATGCCGTTGCGCAATTACATGGTGTGTTTATTTTATCGCAAAACGAGCATGGTTTAATCGTGGTCGATATGCACGCCGCCCACGAACGTATTACCTATGAACGCTTAAAGGTAGCTTATGATGAGCAAGGCATCGCATCGCAACCGTTACTGGTGCCAGAGACCATTCATGTGAGCCAAGAGCAAGCCGATATTGCTGAGCAGCAAGCGCAAGAGTTATCTAAGCTTGGTTTTCAGTTAGAGCGTTTAGGCCCTGAAAGCTTAGTGATTCGTCAAATGCCGGTATTACTGCGCAGTGCCAATAGCGAAGCGCTGGTGGTGAAAGTGCTTGAAGATTATCGTCAGCATGGTGGCTCACGTCACATGACCGAGTTTAGAAACGAAGTGTTGTCGAGTATGGCATGCCATGGTTCCGTGCGCGCAAACCGTCAGCTCACCATAGCTGAAATGAACGGTTTACTGCGTGACATGGAAATCACCGAGAGAAGCGGCCAATGCAATCATGGTCGCCCCACTTGGACGCAGCTTTCAATGAAAGAGTTAGATAAATTATTTATGCGTGGGCAATAATGTCACAGTCACCATTACCACCAGCCATTTTTATTATGGGCCCAACGGCTTCGGGCAAAACGGCCCTAGCGTGCGCGCTTTATGATGAGCTGCCGTGTGAATTAATCAGCGTCGACAGTGCGCTGGTGTATAAAGATATGAACATTGGCACCGCAAAACCCACCACCGCTGAGCTAGCCCAGTATCCGCATCACTTAATTGATATCCGTGATCCGTCAGAGCCATACAGTGCCGCAGATTTTCGTGAAGATGTTTTAACCTGCATGGCGCAAGTCACAGCAAGAGGTAATATGCCGGTGTTGGTGGGCGGTACCATGCTGTACTTTAAATTTTTATTGGAAGGCGCCGCGGATTTACCAGAAGCAGATGACGCAGTGCGCAAACAAATAGAAGATGAGGCTGCAGAAATGGGTTGGCCTGCTATTCATGAAAAATTAGCGCAAGTTGACCCAGAGTCGGCGGCGCGTTTAAACCCGAATGACCCTCAGCGCGTGCAGCGTGCATTGGAAGTGTATCGGTTAACAGGCAAAACATTGACCGAGCATTGGGCGCAACAGCAGCAAAAAAGTATCCCTTATCAAGTTGTGCAATTTGCCATTTGCCCCAAAGAGCGCAAAACGTTGCATGAGCGTATCGAAATGCGTTTCGAACAAATGTTAAAAGATGGCTTTGTTGATGAAGTACGCACGTTGTATCAACGAGGTGACCTGCATGAAAGCTTGCCTGCCATTCGCGCAGTGGGCTATCGTCAAGTATGGGAATACCTTGATGGGCAACTAAGTTATGACGAAATGATCTTTAAAGGAGTGGTCGCAACACGCCAGCTCGCTAAGCGTCAAGTGACATGGTTACGAGGCTGGAAAAACTTAAACTGGCTAGAAAGTGAAGACCCTAATTTAGTAAAAACAGCGCTATCTATTTTGAAGTCAGAAGTTCCATCGCTTTAAACAACATATTGTTTTAATAAGAGTGAATTTAATTGGCCCAATCCCGCCTTATAGTCTGTTATGCTGCTGCTAAATTTAGTGTGCGTGAGTTTTATTTCACTAAATACTAAGTAAGCGTCTATTACTTTAAAGGCAGTAAAAAATTGAGACGGTATAAATCAAAGGCACATTCTTATTGATTTATGACCAAGCGTTGAAGTCGGCATCTACCACTTTGTAGATAGATACTTATCTTAGGTTTAATAAATGGTTGGCATATTGTCATTGATTTGTTACTAAACCATTAAAGTTAGCGCCTTCTGCCTTGAAAATAGTAGAATCCGAGGCCATAGTTGTGGCATAGTCCGCGCACAATTGCATAGGGCATGGGCGAATCGCTCAATCATTAGGAGATAAAAATAATGTCAAAAGGGCACTCCCTACAAGACCCTTACCTGAATGCGCTTCGTAAAGAACGTATTCCTGTATCCATCTTTTTGGTTAATGGTATCAAACTGCAAGGTCAGGTTGAGTCATTTGATCAATTCGTCATCGTGCTGAAAAACACAGTGAGCCAAATGGTTTATAAACACGCCATTTCCACTGTTGTGCCGTCACGTAATGTTCGCCTACCGGCAACAGATAAAGACGAAGAATAATCGAATTATCCTAAATAGCTCGAACGATATTCAGCCTAGGTTGTCTATGGTGCGAGCTATTTTGCTATTACTTCGCTTGTTTGTGCCTGCAATCGTGCACCACAGTGGGCGATATTATTTAATATGAGGTAGGCCTTGTTTTTTGATCGTCCCGATAGCGGCGAAGGCGCAGTACTAGTCCACATTGATTTTCCTGAAGGTGCTGAAAAGGAAGATCCCCGTGAATTTGAAGAGTTAGTTCAAAGTGCAGGGCTAGCCGCTCTTGCTCTCATTACTGGCACTCGCAGTTCCCCAGATTCTAGAACCTACATTGGTAAAGGAAAGCTCGAAGAAGTTCGTGAAGCCGTCGAATTTTGCGAGGCTGAACTTGTTCTTTTCAATCATGCGTTATCCCCAAGCCAACAGCGTAACTTAGAAGTCGAATTAGAATGCCGAGTAGTCGACCGTACCGGTTTGATTCTGGACATTTTTGCTCAGCGTGCCCGTACCCATGAGGGTAAGTTGCAAGTTGAACTGGCACAGTTGCAATATCAAGCCACGCGTCTTGTTCACGGTTGGTCGCACCTAGATCGCCAGCAGGGCGGTTATGGTATGCGAGGGACGGGTGAAACCCAATCTGAGGCGGATCGCCGATTATTGCGTGATCGCGAAAAACTAATCAAAAGCCGCTTAAAGAAAGTACAAAGCCAACGAGACCAGAGTCGTCGCGCGCGTAAGCGTTCGTCTATTCCATCTGTGTCTTTGGTCGGTTATACCAATGCGGGTAAATCCACATTATTTAATGCCCTTACCAATGCTGAGGTTTATGCAGCGGATCAATTGTTCGCAACTCTTGATCCAACGTTGCGCCGCTTACCCGTACAAGGTTTGGGTGAGATTGTATTGGTCGATACAGTTGGATTTATCCGCCATCTGCCGCATAAACTTGTAGACGCTTTTAAAGCAACATTGCAAGAAACCCGTGAAGCCGATTTATTACTTCATGTGATTGACTGTGCGGATGATGATCGTGCGTTAAATATGGAACAAGTTGAGATCGTGCTAGATGAGATAGACTCATTGGATCGACCAACACTGCAGGTCTTTAATAAGATTGATTTAATGCCGGGGCAGAAGTCGCGTATTGATCGAGACGAAAGTGGTATGCCTTGGCGCGTATGGCTCAGTGCAAAAGACGCAAATGGTCTTGAGCTTGTCAATCAGGTGATTGGTGAAATGCTTACCAATAATTTGTTTGAACAAACGATAGAGTTAAGCCCTAAAGAAGGGCAATTGCGTGCATTATTGTATGATCAGGGCGCTATTTTAAATGAAACCATTGATGAAAGTGGTCAGTTTGTCTTAGATGTGCGTATAGAAAAAGAAGATATGCTTAAATTACTTTCTCGAGCGGGTATTTCGTCAGAGCGATTTATTCCGAAAGAAAAAGAGTTCTGGCAGTAATAGTGATACTGTTTGGCGTATCATAAAAAACAAATGGTTATGATTTTTTAATATGAAAAAACTAAATGGAGTGCTTATGGCTTGGAATGAGCCTGGTGGCGGTAAAAACGACAAAGACCCTTGGGGCAATAATAATCGTGGTGGCAACAATCAAGGGCCACCTGATTTAGATGAAGCCTTAAAGCAATTGATGGACAAATTAAACGGTATGTTTGGTGGTAAGAAATCAAACGGTACTGGCGGATCAAAAAATGGCGGCTCTGGTGCCGGCGGTTTATTTGGTTTGATCCTAGTTGGTTTGATCGGCATGTTTGTTTACATGTCTGTGTTCACAATCGATGAACAAGAGCGTGGCGTTGTATTAAGTGTTGGTAAATATGACCGCACATTAGAGCCTGGCCTGCGTTTCATTATTCCGTTTATTGAGATTTTGACCCCTGTCAATGTGACCAATGTTCGAAATGCTGAACTCAAAGAGCTTATGTTAACGCAAGACGAAAACGTCGTTGAAGTAGCAATGAACGTTCAATACCGTGTTGTTGATCCTGTTTCGTTCTCATTACGTGTTGAAGACCCAGAGCAGTCGCTTATTCACGCAGCTGAATCGGCATTGCGTCATGAAGTGGGTAGCACAAACATGGACCCAATTCTAACCAGTGGTCGTACGTTACTTGCAGGCAATGTACGTGATCGTTTGCAACGATATATGAGTAATTACCAAACGGGTATTGAGATCGATAAAGTCAATATCAAAGATGCGACGGCGCCTCAGCAAGTTAAAGCGGCATTCGATGACGTACAAAGCGCGAAGCTAGATAAAGAGCGTTACGTAAACGAAGCTGAAGCCTACGCCAACACCATCGTGCCAGAGGCTCGTGGTAAAGCACAGCGTATGCTAGAAGAAGCCAATGCTTATGAAGAGCAAGTAATTGCTCAAGCAGAAGGTGAAGCGGATCGTTTTGTGAAATTGCATCAAGAATATCGCAAAGCGCCAAAAGTTACTCGTGAGCGTTTGTACTTAGATAGCATTAGCAAAGTGTATGGTAATTCAAGCAAGGTGCTGGTTGATGTAGAGGGCGGAAACAACATGATGTACATCCCATTGGATAAAATCATGGAGTCAAACCGAGGTGCTCGTGATTCTGGCACCGCTTCTAATGCGGATATTTCAGGTATCGCTGATCAAGTTGTTGAAGAGTTACGTCAGCGTCAAGCCGGTCGTGTTAGGGAGGGTCGATAATGAGTCCTAAGTCTATTGTTCTTGGCGTAGTTGCCGTTGCTATTGTGCTGTTTGGTTTGTCTAGCGTGTACATGGTGAATGAAACTGAGCGTGCGATTAAGCTGCGTTTTGGTGAAATCATTGATGATGATATTCAGCCAGGTATTCACATCAAAATGCCTATGATTGATGACATTAAGAAGTTTAATGCGCGTATCTTAACCTTGGATGCCCGTCCTGAGCGTTTCTTAACGGCAGGTAAAAAGTTCTTAATTGTTGATAGCTTTGTAAAATGGAGAATCGAAAATGTTCGTGACTTCTATAAAGCCACATCAGGTGATCGTTTTAGAGCGGCTAGCTTACTGGCTAACTTAGTGAATGATGGCATCCGTGCTGAATTTGCTAACCGTACCGTTCAAGAAGTGGTTTCTGGTGAGCGTGATGAGTTGATGGTGCATTTGACCAAGATTCTTAATCAGCAGTCTGAAAGCCAGTTTGGTATTAAGATCCTAGATACCCGTGTTAAAGGTATAGATCTGCCAGAAGACTTGATGAACAACGTTTACCGTCGAATGTCTGCAGAACGTGAGCGTGAAGCTCGTGAACTTCGTTCTCAAGGTAAAGAGCTTGCTGAAGGTATTCGTGCCGACGCTGACCGTCAAAAGACAGTATTAGTCGCAAATGCATATAAAGAATCTGAAGTAACTCGTGGTGAAGGTGATGCGAAAGCATCCGGTATTTATGCTAAAGCCTTTAACCGTGACCCTGAATTTTATTCTTTCACACGTTCTTTGAAAGCCTACGAGCAAACCTTTAACGGCCAAGAAGATGTGTTATTGCTGAAACCTGATAGTGACTTCTTTAAGTATATGAAGGACATGAGGGGCAAGTAAGCTGGCGCAAGCCATTATGTAGCCATAAAAGGTCGCTTAAGCGGCCTTTTTTTATGTTTATGAAAACGCTCATTAGATTGTGACTATAATTTGGGGTCAATTGTGTGAGTGGCTCAGTTTGACGAAAGGGGTTCTGGCAGGGCGACTTTGCTTACTGCTTGGGATTCGGTAAAAAAACGTGTAGAATTCGCAAAACCGGGCTAATCCCCGGTTTTTTTATGTACAGGATGTACCGTGTATCGCGATATCAGGATGATATAGAGCGTATATGTAGCGACCCTTATGATAGACAGCTCTGTTTGGCAGCAAATTCTAATCGCATTTAGTCTGGTTTTGGTACTGGAAGGCATCATTCCCTTTTTGTACCCCAGTCGCTGGCGTCGCTTGGTGGTTCAAATAGCCACCATGGACGATAAAACGATGCGAATAGTTGGCCTTGTGAGCATGCTCTGTGGTGTAGGGCTTTTAATCATAGTTACCTAGAGATAAGAGCGAGTTCAGTATGAATCAAGCCGATCGCTGGTTGTTACCCGACGGTATCGAAGAACTCTTGCCTCCCGAGGCAAAGCAGCTTGAAACCATGCGCCGTACCCTATTAGATACCTTTTCTAATTGGGGATATGAGCTGGTTGTCCCGCCACAATTAGAATTTCTTGAATCATTGCTAACGGGTGTTGGCAGTGATCTAAATTTACACACCTTTAAAGTAACCGATCAGTTAACGGGTCGCTTAATGGGTGTGAGTGCGGATATCACGCCGCAAGTTGCGCGTATGGATGCCCATAGTTGGGCGAAAGAAGGCATTAATCGCCTGAGTTATTGCAGCTCTGTTTTGCATACTCGCGCAAAATCGTTATTAAGCAGTCGCGCACCTATGTTAATTGGTGCCGAATTATTCGGCGAGTCCGCCCCTTGTGCAGATGTAGAGATACTATCTTTACTGCTAGAAAGCATGGCGCGAGTTGAATTAGGTCAGGTGCATTTAGATATTGGCCATGTGGGTATTTATAAGGCGCTTGTGAACGCGGCTCAATTGAGCGAGCAAGCAGAAGCCCAAATTTTTGAAACCCTCAATAACAAAGCGGTGACTGAATACCGATTGTTAGTTGAGCAATATGTTCAGGGCGATAAGTTACAGCGTGCCTTTGTCTCGTTGCTTGAGTTGAATGGTTCAACTGATGTGCTAGAGCAAGCCAAAGCGCTCAGTGACGTGGCCGATGTGGCATCTTCGCTAGAGAATTTAAGTAAAATCTGCGCAACGTTGCAGTCACGCTTTAAAGATGTGGATATCTTTATTGATTTGGCTGAGCTTCGTGGCTTTGATTATCACACAGGCGTTGTATTTGCAGCCTATGTGGCAGGTCATGGTCAGGCAGTGGCTCAAGGTGGTCGCTACGATGACACCGGAGCTGTATTTGGTCGCGCTCGAGCGGCCACAGGATTCAGTGCGGATATTAAGCAATGGGTTCGTATTGTAAATAAACAAGCATCAACACAGGATGGCATTTTTGCACCGGTAGATGCGGACTGGTCTGCGGTGAGTGAACTACGCTCACAAGGCAAGCGAGTCATTAATGGGTTATCAGATACTGATACCCCAGCAGCCTTTGGTTGCACTTCGGTACTGGTACTCAAGAATGACCAGTGGATCGTGGAAACTCTTTAAGCAAATTATTACAGAGCAAACCAAGCTATGGGCAAGAATGTCGTTGTACTAGGTACACAATGGGGTGATGAAGGAAAGGGCAAGATCGTTGACCTTCTAACCGAAAAAGCAACTGCTGTTGTGCGTTTCCAAGGTGGCCATAATGCGGGTCATACTTTGGTAATCGATGGCGTGAAAACGGCGTTACACTTAATACCATCAGGTATTTTGCGTGATGGCGTTCAGTGCATCATCGGTAACGGTGTTGTGGTTGCACCCGATGCACTACTAAAAGAAGTGCGTGCATTAGAAGCGCGTGGCGTACCTGTGATGGAGCGTTTACGTTTATCTCACGCCTCGCCTTTGATTTTGCCATATCATGTGGCGCTAGATCAGGCTCGTGAGATCAAACGCGGCAATGCAAAAATCGGTACGACTGGCCGCGGTATTGGTCCTGCTTATGAAGATAAGGTAGCGCGTCGCGGTTTGCGTGTGGGTGATTTATATCAGCCAGAATTTGCTGATAAATTAAAAGACGTGATGGAATTCCATAACTTCTCACTTAAAAATTATTACAAAGTAGATGAAGTTAGTTACGAAGAGACGTTAGCGTCTTGCATGGACTGGGCAGAGCAAATCAAAGGCATCGTTGTTGATGCGGTTGATCTTGTGCATAGCATTCGTCTTGCTGGTGGCGATATTATGTTTGAAGGTGCCCAAGGCACGCTGCTAGACATTGATCACGGTACTTATCCATTTGTGACGTCATCAAACACCACTGCGGGCGGCGTTGCGTGTGGTTCTGGTGTTGGTCCGTTATACCTAGATCAAATTATGGGTATTACAAAAGCATACACGACACGTGTTGGCTCTGGCCCGTTCCCAACTGAATTGTTTGATTCAGTTGGCGAGCATTTGTCGACAGTTGGTCACGAAAAAGGTACCACCACTGGGCGTTCTCGTCGTTGTGGTTGGTTTGATGCTGCATTGGTTAAGCATGCCATTCGCGTAAACTCGGTGAACGCAATCTGCTTAACTAAGCTAGACGTATTAGACGGTCTTGAAGTGGTTAAGGTGTGTGTTGGTTATAAAGACGCTGACGGCAACATGATGAACGTTCCTGCGAGCGCTGATCAGTTTGAAAAAATTACACCCGTGTATGAAGAGCTACCTGGTTGGACTGAAAGCACCGTGGGTGCAAATAAGCTTGAGCAACTTCCAGAAAATGCAAAGGCGTATATTCGTTTTATTGAAAAAGCGATCGAAGCGCCAATCGATATTATTTCTACCGGTCCTGACCGCGTAGAGACCATCGTATTGCGTCATAGTTTCGATATCTGATTCTAGCGCTGCTAAAAAGCCCAGATTTATCTGGGCTTTTTTATGCCTGTTTGTTTTGTGGGATGTTTAGTGTTGTTTGTGTCCTGTGTTTCGTTGAGTATTTTGATTACTATTGTGTCCGGTTCAAAAAGTCTAAGAGGTGATAATGTCTCAATCAAAAGGTGAGCAGATTCGACGTCAGGTTATGGGTGATGAATTTGTGGATCGCGCATTAAATGCAGCGGACGAACTAACGCAGCCCATGCAAGATAATATTAATGAGCATGCATGGGGTGCTACTTGGTTGCGAGACGACTTAGATTTAAAAACCAGAAGTTTAGTGACGTTAGCCATGTTAACGGCCTTAAAGGCGCCTACCGAAATCAAGGGGCACACCCGTGGGGCCTTGCGTAACGGTGCGACTAAGCAAGAAATAGCAGCTGTGTTTTTACATGCACAAGTATACTGTGGTGCACCTGCTGCACAAGAAGGGTTTCGTGCAGCCAAGGAAGTATTGGATGCTTGGGAAGACTGATATGGGAAGTCATATATGAATCAGGCGTTAATTGAGATTTTGTCCGATGGTCAGTTTCACTCCGGTGAAGATCTTGGTGCGGCTTTGGGTGTCTCTCGGGCGGCTATCTGGAAACAATTGCAGAAACTAGACGCGCTGAATATTCCTTTGCACTCGGTAAAAGGGCGAGGTTATCGACTGCCTGATTCTGTCGAGCTTTTAAAAAAAGAAGTTATGGTGGAATGTGGTTTTCCGTCTGAGAGCTTTGAAAGTTGCGACTTAGCGTTGAGCATTGATTCAACCAATAGCGCTATGATGCAAAAAGCAGAAATGAATGATAATGCTCGCCATATTTGTTTTGCTGAAATGCAAACGTCTGGTCGGGGTCGTCGCGGTCGGCAGTGGCTAAGCCCGTTTGCGCGTAATTTGTATTTTTCTGTTCTGTGGCCATTTAGTCAGGGTATCGCCGCTATTCAGGGCTTAAGTTTGGTGGTGGGCTTGGCAATACATCGTGTTGTCCAGCGTCATGGTATTCAGGATGCGGGTTTAAAGTGGCCTAATGACATATTGGTTGGGCGCGGCGGTGTGTTTGCAAAAATGGGCGGTATTCTGATTGAAATTACCGGAAACGTTGCGGATAACTGTCAGGTGGTGATTGGTGTGGGTTTAAACTTGGATGTGTCATCACAAGATCAAGCGCTATTGGATCAGCAGGCAATTGGCTTAAAGCAGTTAGGTTTTAATGGTACGCGTAATCAGTTGGCTGCGGATATGGTGAGTGAATTGGTTGCGGTACTAACACAGTTTGATCAAACAGGGTTTGCGGCCTTTCAAGCGCAGTGGAATGAAGCAGATTGCTTTATGGATCAGCCGTTGAAAGTGCTCTTGCCATCAAGTGATATACAGGGTGTTGGCTGTGGTGTGAACGGCAAGGGCGAATATCAGTTAAAAACAGAGCATGGCATGCAGGTTATTAATGCTGGCGAGGTTAGTTTGCGTTTGAGTGGGGAGGCATGAAATGCGTTTAGAGTTAGATGTTGGTAATACTCGTGTTAAGTGGCGTCTGTGTGATCATCGAGGTCGCTTTGACGGCGGCTTAGATTTAAAAAAAGCGTTGATCGACGCACCTGCATGGGTGTCTTTGGTTGAGGATGTGTGGGTAAGTTCTGTTCATGATGAGCAAAATCCTTGGATTTCTGAGCAATTTCCTCAGGCTCGGTTTGCCCATAGTCAGGTGTCTCATATGGGGTTGAGTAATAGTTATCAAGACCCTCACAGAATGGGGGTTGATCGATGGCTGGTGATGTTGGCTGCATGGCATAAGAATCCAGATCAGGTCAATATTATTGTGGATGCCGGTACGGCAATTACACTCGATATAGTGGATGCATTTGGTCGGCATGTGGGTGGATATATTTGCCCTGGCTTTCAAATGATGAAAACCACATTGCTAGCAGAAACGAACAAGGTATTGGCCGAAGCTCCATGGCAAATTGCCCGAGCGCCCGGCCAGTCTACGCAGCAATGTGTTGATCATGGTATTCAAGATATGGTCGCATGCTGGGTAGAGCACCACAGGGTATTGCAGCCGGAGGCGAAAATCTGGATGACGGGAGGCAATGCAGAGGCGTTATCAACGTTATTGGTTGAGCCAGTAGAGTTAGTGTCAGACTTGGTGCTAGATGGCTTGCAGGTTTATTTTTCAAAGTAGAAGATTATGCGCTTAATTGTTGTTTCATTATTAATAATCAACCTTGCTTACTTAGGTTATCAGTTTACTCAGCCAGTTCAGGTGACGCAGGAGGCGACAATTGATGTGGCCGTCGCAACGGGTGCGCAGCCAATACGATTGCTTTCCGAGGTGCCTTCAAAGCCAAGAGAAATAAGTGCGTCGCCTTCGAGTCACAGTCCATTGTGTTGGGCGGTGGGCCCGTATCCTGTGGAGTTAGATGCCAAACATCTCTACGCCCGCATGTTGGCGATGGATATGCGCGCAAAAGTAGAGTCTCAATCGGTTGTGATTAAAGAAGAGTTTTGGGCTTATTTACCGCCCTTGGCTAACCGTAAGCAGGCGATGCGTAAATTAAAAGAACTGCAAAAGCGTAAGGTTGATAGTTTTGTTATTACAGAGGGTGAGCTAGAGAATGGCATTTCATTAGGTTTGTTTGCTCAGCAGGCTTCAGTGGATCGTTTGCTTGAGCGCCTGACTGAAAAAAACATAACCGCCAGTGTTAAGCCCCTCAAGCGGACTCGCAATCAATACTGGGTAACCGCACCTATTGATTCGCAATATCCGGTGGATGAGGCAACCCGAAATCGGCTCATGGAAGGCAAAGAAAATCCTTGGCTGCAAATTCGTTGCGATTCGGGTTTGCCTCAAGCATAAAACTTGGGTATAGTGCGCGCCCTCTTCACCAAGTTCTTGTGGTGAAGAAAGTAGGTGGTATCGACTAAGTGTTTGAAAATATGTAATTTTTAATAGAATTACTTGACAGCAAACACAAGCATCGGCACAATCTGCGCCACAATTTGGTGGGGTTCCCGAGTGGCCAAAGGGATCAGACTGTAAATCTGACGCGAAAGCTTCGCTGGTTCGAATCCAGCTCCCACCACCATGATTTCTAGGCAGATCTTAAAGCAGTATAAGATTGAGTTGGCCTTTAAGGTTTTGCGGGTATGGTACAATGGTAGAACCTCAGCCTTCCAAGCTGATGATGCGGGTTCGATTCCCGCTACCCGCTCCAGTGTCGCTGATATAGCTCAGTCGGTAGAGCGCATCCTTGGTAAGGATGAGGTCGGCAGTTCGAATCTGCCTATCAGCACCATTAATAAAGTTTAAATTGAAGGTAGTTTATATCCTGTCATGGGGTGGACTGCCTTTTTGTGTATATGTACTTGCTAAAAAAACTGAGGCGTTATTATGGCTAAGGAACAATTTGAGCGTAACAAACCGCACGTAAACGTAGGCACAATTGGCCACGTTGACCACGGTAAGACTACGCTAACAGCAGCACTAACTCGTGTTGCAGCAGAAGTTTTCGGTGGTAAAGCGGTAGATTTCGCAAACATCGATAACGCCCCAGAAGAACGTGAGCGTGGTATTACTATCGCAACTTCTCACGTTGAATATGAAACAACTGACCGTCACTACGCACACGTAGATTGCCCAGGACACGCGGATTATGTTAAAAACATGATCACTGGTGCTGCGCAAATGGACGGCGCGATCCTAGTATGTGGCGCAACTGACGGCCCTATGCCTCAGACTCGTGAGCACATCCTACTATCTCGTCAGGTTGGTGTACCATACATCGTTGTATTCCTAAACAAAGCTGACCTACTTGCAGAAGATTGTGGTGGTTTTGGTACAGAAGAATACGAAGAAATGCTAGAACTAGTAGACATGGAACTGCGTGACCTACTATCTGAGTACGACTTCCCAGGTGACGACACTCCAATCGTTCCAGGTTCTGCACTAATGGCATTGAATGGCGACGACACTGACGGTCTTGGTACTTCAGCTGTTAAGAAACTGCTTGAAACACTAGACAGCTACATCCCAGAGCCAGAGCGTGCAATCGACGGTGCATTCATCATGCCGATCGAAGACGTATTCTCTATCCAGGGTCGTGGTACCGTAGTAACGGGTCGTGTTGAGCGCGGAATCGTACGTACTGGTGAAGAAGTTGAAATCGTTGGTATCAAAGACACAACGAAAACAACCGTTACCGGTGTTGAAATGTTCCGTAAGCTTCTAGACGAAGGTCGTGCTGGCGAAAACTGTGGTGTACTACTACGTGGTACTAAGCGTGATGACGTACAACGTGGTCAAGTACTATGTAAGCCTGGTTCAATCTCTCCACACACTAAGTTCGAAGCTGAAGTATACGTGTTGGGTAAAGATGAAGGCGGACGTCACACTCCATTCTTCAAAGGTTACCGTCCACAGTTCTACTTCCGTACAACTGACGTAACAGGAGAATGTATTCTTCCTGAAGGCGTAGAAATGGTAATGCCTGGTGATAACGTTCAACTAACAGTTGAATTGATTCACCCAATCGCGATGGACGAAGGTCTACGTTTCGCGATTCGTGAAGGTGGTCGTACTGTAGGTGCGGGCGTTGTTGCTAAAATCACTGAGTAATCGTTGATTTAACAATGCAAAGAAAAGGCAGCCTCGGCTGCCTTTTTGGGTATAGCCTCTTGTATGTTTTAGGGGTAGGAAAGCGGTCTTAAAGTTTAAGATTGTTTTACGGGTGTGTACTAAGTTGTTAAATTTAGTAAATCTGCGCTAAATAGTTGATTTTTATACTAGCTTGGGTAGAATTCACCGCCCGTATATCGGGATAGGCCAGTAGTTCAATTGGTAGAGCGTCGGTCTCCAAAACCGAAAGTTGGGGGTTCGAGTCCCTCCTGGCCTGCCAAATTTTTTAAGGAAGTGGCACGTGTGCCACTTTTTTGCTATAGGAATTTGTGAATATGAGTGGAAACACTAGCACCACAAGATCACCATTGAATATGCTTAAATGGCTAGTTGCTATTGCGGTAGCTGCGGGTGCTGTTGTTGGTAATCAGGTGTATGCGGAATTTGGTTTGTTGTATCGCATACTTGGTGTTGTTGCGTTATTTGCTGTTGCATTTGGCATTGCAGCAATGACCACTCAAGGCAAAGCCTTTTTGACGTTGCTTAAAGAAGCCAACATCGAACGACGCAAGGTTGTTTGGCCTACTCGCCAAGAAACCGTGCAAACCACAATGATTGTTGTTGCGGTAGTGATTTTAGTTGCAATTATACTGTGGGGTCTAGATTCTCTGTTAAGCTGGATCGTTTCTAGCGTGATCGGATAGGAGAGCTCAATGGCTATGCGCTGGTATGTTGTTCATGCCTACTCAGGTTATGAAAAGCGAGTGATGAACTCGTTAAGAGAACAAATTGAACTGCAAGGTATGCAGGATAGCTTCGGTGAGATATTAGTACCGACCGAAGAAGTGATCGAAATGCGCGATGGTAAAAAGCGCAAGAGTGAACGTAAGTTCTATCCTGGTTATGTGTTAGTTGAAATGGATATGATTGATGCTTCTTGGCATTTGGTAAAAGAAACGCCTCGTGTAATGGGTTTCATTGGTGGTACGGCAGATAAGCCTGCACCTATTACCAAAAAAGAAGCGGATGCTATATTGCAGCGTGTTAAAGATGGCGAAGATAGTCAGCCTACTCATAAAACAATTTATGAGCCTGGTGAGATGATTCGTGTAATCGATGGACCGTTTGCAGACTTTAATGGTGTGGTTGAACATGTTGATTATGTTAAATCTCGCGTTAAGGTAGCCGTTACAATTTTTGGTCGTTCTACACCTGTCGAGCTTGAGTTTGGCCAAGTAGAAAAAGCGGCTTAATTGGCCTTCGGGTTAATTAAGAGGCGCTGTAAATTGCAATAATAAGAATAGCTGATGAAGGTTATGGTAATGCCATGGTCTGAGTCGGCTTTTCATGCAGCTGCGATTTGTAAAGCGTTTGTTTAAACAGGGGAGCCGAAAGGCGTTATCACCCAATGAGAGGTAATCATGGCTAAGAAAATAGAAGCTTATATTAAGCTACAAGTAAAAGCCGGCGCAGCTAACCCAAGTCCTCCAGTAGGTCCTGCGTTAGGTCAGCACGGTCTAAACATTATGGAATTCTGTAAAGCGTTTAACGCATCTACACAGAAGATGGAAGGTCCAGTACCTGTTGTCATCACTGTATATAGCGATCGCAGCTTTACGTTTGAAACCAAGACGCCACCAGCATCTTACCTGCTTAAAAAAGCAGCGGGCATCAAGAGCGGTTCTGCTCGTCCGAATACTGATAAAGTAGGTAAAGTCTCTCGTGCTCAGCTAGAAGAAATTGCTGAACTTAAAATGAAAGACCTAACTGCTGCTGATATGAATGCAGCTGTCCGTACTATCGCTGGTTCTGCTCGCGCTATGGGTATTGATACAGAGGGTGTTGAGTAATGGCTAAGTTATCAAAACGCGTTAAAGCGTTCCGCGCAAAAGTAGATGTACTTAAGACTTACAGCATTGCTGAAGCGGTATCTATTTTAAAAGAAGTGTCTGTTGTTAAATTTGCTGAGTCTGTTGACGTTGCAATTAACCTTGGCATTGATGCACGTAAATCTGACCAAAACGTTCGTGGTGCAACTGTACTGCCTAACGGTACTGGTAAAGAAGTTCGTGTTGCTGTGTTCACTCAAGGTGCTAACGCTGAAGCGGCTAAAGAAGCCGGTGCTGATGTTGTTGGTATGGAAGACTTGATGGCGCAAATGAAAGGCGGCGATCTAGATTTCGGCGTTGTTATCGCGTCTCCTGATGCAATGCGTGTTGTTGGTCAGCTAGGTCAGCTATTAGGTCCTCGTGGCCTAATGCCTAACCCTAAAGTGGGTACGGTTACACCTGACGTTGCGACTGCTGTTAAGAACGCCAAAGCGGGTCAAGTACGCTATCGTAACGACAAGAACGGTATTATTCACTGTTCTCTAGGTAAAGTTGCTTTTGAAGAAAAAGCAATTTCTGAAAACCTAGCTGCTCTAGTAGCAGACCTTAAGAAAGCTAAACCTGCTAACGCAAAAGGTGCTTTTCTTAAGAAAGCGACTCTATCTACTACGATGGGTCCTGGTATTACAATCGATTTATCAACAGTTGAAGCGGTTTAATCCTCTTTAATTTGTTGGAAAAAGAACTTTGGGGTCCTTTTTAATTTTAAAAAGGACTGTCAAAGACCGCAGGTGTTAGTTATTTAAGAGGCTTTATGAGTCTGAATTCTAAATAACTTTCTTAATTTCCTGCGCAGATGGTGTGCACCCCGATTCAGAATTTCTGTTTTATTTGTAAATAGATAAGTACTGAGTTAAGTCGCACCTAACTTGCTCGTAAGAGCATTAACTAGACTTGTAGGAGTTGAATGTGGCTTTAGGTCTGAACGATAAAAAAGCGATCGTAGCTGAAGTTCAGGAAGCTGCTTCTAGCGCTCTTTCAGCAGTTGTTGCGGATGCCCGTGGCGTAACTGTTGGAGCGATGACTGCTCTTCGTAAAGAAGCTCGTGAAAACGGCGTCTGGATGAAAGTAGTTCGTAACACTCTAGCTAAGCGTGCAATCGAAGGTACTTCAGTTGAGTGTATTTCTAGCACTCTAACTGGCCCAAGCTTAATTGCCTTCTCTTCTGAGCACCCAGGTGCTGCAGCGCGAATTTTCAAGAATTTCGCGAAAGAGAACGACAAATTTGAGCTTAAAGTAGCTGCGTTTGAAGGTGAATTAGTTGATTTCGGTATGTTGGCAACATTGCCTACTTACGACGAAGCTATCGCCAAGCTAATGGCTGTTATGAAAGAAGCATCTGCTGGTAAATTGGTACGTACAATTGCCGCTATCCGTGATCAGAAAGAAGAAGCAGCTGCTTAATATATTTATTAAGTGTGTTTCCGATTTAAGAATTAATGGGCTTTGTGCCCCATAAGTTAGGTATTTAAAAATGGCTATCTCTCAAGAAGATATCTTAAACGCTGTTGCTGAAATGTCTGTAACAGATGTTGTTGCTTTAATCGAAGCAATGGAAGAAAAATTCGGCGTAACGGCTGCTGTTGCTGCTGCAGGACCTGCTGCTGCTGGTGAAGCTGCTGCTGAGCAATCTGAATTTGACGTTATGCTTACTGCCATTGGCGAGAAGAAAGTTAACGTAATCAAAGCAGTTCGCGAAGCGACTGGCCTTGGTCTTAAAGAAGCGAAAGGCATGGTTGACGGCGTTCCTTCAGCTATCCGTGAAGGCGCATCTAAAGAAGAAGCAGAAGAGCTTAAAGCTAAGCTTGAAGCTGCTGGTGCAACGGTTGAACTTAAGTAATCTTAAGATTGATTCTTGCATTGCATAAAGTGAGGCGCTAAGTTATTTAGTTGCACACTGGCTGGTGGGCTATTGTCCGCCGGCCTTTTTCCGTTCTGTGTTGAGTTGTCTAGTAGTTTGTTGTTAGTCCAATTTAGCCAGTCGGCGGCTTTTTTAAGCCAACGCGCGGGGTTTTAGACCCATATTACAAGATCTTTTTTAAGGTCTTAGTCTAGGTGATACAGCTGGGGATTGCTGATGGCGTACTCTTATACAGAGAAAAAACGAATCCGTAAGGATTTTGGTAAGCTGCCAAGGGTGATGGACGTCCCCTATCTGCTTGCTATTCAATTAGATTCATACAGAAGTTATTTACAGGCGGACAAGCAGGTTGATGCTCGTGTAGACATAGGTCTTCATGCTGCATTTAAATCAGTCTTTCCGATTGTAAGTTACAGTGGCAGTGCCGCACTAGAGTACGTAAGTTATCGTCTTGGTGTGCCTGTTTTCGATGAAAAAGAATGTATGTTACGCGGCGTGACCTATGCGGCACCGCTACGCGTAAAAGTGCGTCTGATCATTTATGATAAAGACTCATCGAACAAAGCAATTAAAGACATCAAAGAGCAAGAAGTGTACATGGGTGAAATGCCTTTGATGACGGATAATGGTACTTTCATTATCAATGGTACAGAGCGAGTTATCGTATCTCAGCTTCATCGCTCTCCTGGCGTTTTCTACGATCATGATAAAGGTAAGACTCACTCATCAGGTAAGCTGTTGTATAGCGCCCGTGTGATCCCTTACCGTGGTTCATGGTTGGATTTTGAATTCGACCCTAAAGATTTAGTTTACGCACGTATTGACCGTCGTCGTAAATTGCCTGCAACTATTCTTTTACGTGCGCTTGGCTTTGAAACAGGCCAAATTTTGGAAATGTTCTTCGATAACGATAAATTCGAAATCGATGGCGAAGCGGTTCGCTTAGAGCTTATTCCAGAGCGTTTACGTGGTGAAACAGCCTCTTTCGATATGAAAGATCCTAAAGGCAATGTGATTGTTGAAGAAGGTCGTCGTATTACGGCGCGTCACATTCGTCAGATGGAAAAAGAAGGCATGAAGAGCCTAGAAGTACCGTCTGAATACTTCTATGGCAAAGTGATCGCGAAAGATATCGTTGATCCATCAACTGGTGAATTAATTGCTGAGTGTAACAGTGAAATTACTGTTGAATTACTTGAGCAAATTGTTGCCGCAGGTATCAAAGAAGTTGAGACTATCTACAGCAACGAACTAGATTGTGGTGCTTTCATCTCTGATACATTACGTATAGACCCATCTCGCACACGCCTAGAAGCGCTTGTGGAGATCTATCGTATGATGCGTCCTGGCGAGCCACCAACGAAAGAATCTGCCGAAGGCTTATTTGAAAACTTATTCTTCACCGACGAACGTTATGACTTATCCGCTGTAGGTCGTATGAAGTTCAACCGCCGTTTAGGCCGTGAAGAAGTTGAAGGTTCTGGCACCCTTAGCAACAACGACATTATCGATGTGCTGAAAGGCTTAATTGATATTCGTAACGGTAAAGGCGAAGTGGACGATATCGATCACTTGGGTAACCGTCGTATTCGTTCTGTTGGTGACAATGGCCGAAAACCAATTCCGTGTTGGTCTAGTACGTGTTGAGCGTGCTGTACGTGAACGTTTATCAATGGCTGAATCTGAAGGCCTTATGCCTCAGGATTTAATCAACGCTAAACCAGTTGCCGCTGCAATCAAAGAATTCTTTGGTTCATCTCAGCTGTCTCAGTTCATGGACCAAAACAACCCGCTTTCAGAAGTGACTCACAAGCGTCGTATCTCTGCATTAGGACCCGGCGGTCTTACTCGTGAACGTGCTGGTTTTGAAGTTCGAGATGTTCATGCGACTCACTATGGTCGTGTATGTCCTATCGAAACACCTGAAGGTCCAAACATTGGTCTGATTAACTCGTTATCTACTTATGCGCGTACAAACGAATATGGTTTCTTAGAAACGCCATATCGTAAAGTGACCGACGGTACGGTAACGGACGATATCATGTACTTGTCTGCCATTAACGAATCCAACTATGTTATCGCACAGGCGTCAGCGCCGCGTGATGATAATGGTAAGTTAACTGGTGACCTGATCAGTGTTCGTCACAAAAATGAATTTACAGTAACCCCACCAGAAAACGTAACTTTGATGGATGTATCTCCACAACAGGTTATCTCTGTGGCGGCCTCTTTGATTCCGTTCTTAGAACACGATGATGCTAACCGCGCATTGATGGGATCGAACATGCAGCGTCAGGCTGTACCAACATTAGTTGCTGAGAAGCCATTAGTGGGTACGGGTATCGAGAGCAACGTAGCTCGCGATTCCGGCGTATGTGTTGTCGCTAAGCGTGGTGGTGTTATCGACACTGTTGATGCTAGTCGTATCGTTGTTCGCGTAAGCGATGATGAGATTCAGGCTGGTGAAGCGGGCGTTGATATTTACAATTTAACAAAATATACCCGTTCTAACCAAAATACTTGTATCAACCAAAAGCCTTTGGTTCGTCAAGGTGATGCGGTTGTACGTGGCGATATTATGGCCGACGGCCCATCTGTTGACTTAGGTGAGCTAGCGCTTGGTCAAAACATGCGCATCGCGTTTATGCCTTGGAATGGTTACAACTACGAAGACTCCATCTTGTTGTCTGAGAATGTTGCCCAGCAAGATCGTTTAACGACGATCCATATCCAAGAGCTAACCTGTGTTGCTCGTGATACTAAGTTAGGGCCTGAAGAAATTTCTGCGGATATTCCAAACGTAGGTGAATCTGCGTTAGGCAAACTGGATGAGTCCGGTATCGTTTATATCGGTGCTGAAGTGAACCCTGGTGATATCCTAGTAGGTAAAGTGACACCTAAAGGTGAAACCCAGCTTACGCCGGAAGAAAAACTACTACGCGCTATCTTTGGTGAAAAAGCGTCTGACGTAAAAGATACCTCTTTACGTGTTAAGACGGGTACCACAGGTACGATCATCGATGTACAAGTGTTCACCCGTGATGGCGTAGAAAAAGACCAGCGTGCTCGTGATATTGAGAAGTCTCAACTTGATCAAGTTCGTAAGGATTTAAACGAAGAATTCCGTATCGTTGAAGAAGCGACATTCGAACGTTTAGCTCGCACTTTAACCGGTCTAACGGTTGCAGCGGCTCCTGGTCTTGCAAAAGGTGATGTCTTATCCGCTGAATACTTAGCAGGTTTAGCCCACAGCGAATGGTTCAAGATTCGTCCACAAGACGAAGCGGCAGCAGAGCTACTTGAGCGTGCTGAAGAAGCCCTTGAAGAGCGTCGTAAAGAGCTTGACGAGAAGTTCGAAGATAAGAAGAAAAAACTACAAACCGGTGATGACTTGGCACCTGGCGTTCTTAAGATCGTTAAGGTTTACCTAGCCATTAAGCGGAAGATCCAGCCTGGTGATAAAATGGCCGGTCGTCACGGTAACAAAGGTGTTATCTCAGCGATCATGCCAGTTGAAGACATGCCATATGATGAGAAGGGTGTTGCGGTTGATATCGTACTGAACCCGCTAGGTGTACCGTCACGTATGAACGTGGGGCAGATCCTAGAAACGCATATGGGTATGGCAGCTAAAGGCTTGGGTGAAAAGATTGACGAAATGATCAAACAGCAGCGTGCTGTTATCGATATTCGTGACTTCTTAGGCAAGATCTATAACCACAGCGACGAAGTGATTCAAGAAGACCTTGATAGCTTTAATGATGCGGAAATTTTAGAGCTAGCCGGCAACCTGCGTAAAGGTGTGCCTATGGCAACACCAGCGTTTGATGGTGCAAGAGAAACTGAACTGAAGCAAATGTTGAAATTAGCGGGTATTCCTGACTCTGGTCAAGTATCGCTATTCGACGGTCGCACAGGCGAGAAATTTGATCGACCTGTTACCGTTGGCTACATGTATATGCTGAAATTGAACCACTTGGTAGACGATAAAATGCACGCTCGTTCTACTGGTTCTTACAGTTTGGTAACTCAGCAACCACTTGGCGGTAAAGCGCAATTCGGTGGTCAGCGTTTCGGTGAGATGGAAGTGTGGGCACTAGAAGCATACGGTGCTGCATATACGCTCCAGGAAATGCTAACCGTTAAATCCGATGATGTTCAAGGTCGTACCAAAATGTATAAAAACATTGTGGACGGTGATCATCGTATGGAACCGGGTATGCCTGAGTCCTTTAACGTATTGGTTAAAGAAATTCGTTCTCTCGGTATTCATATCGAGCTTGAGAACGAATAAGGCTCTGATCCTATATCAGATAAAGGACGCGGGTTTCGGCCCGCGGTTATTAACTCCGCTAGGAGCTAAAGGCAGATGAAAGACTTATTAAATTTGCTACGCAAAGAGTCTCAGGCTGAAGAATTCGACTCAATTCGAATTGGCCTTGCTTCACCCGACATGATTCGTTCATGGTCGTTTGGTGAAGTTAAAAAACCAGAAACAATTAACTATCGTACGTTCAAACCTGAACGTGATGGTTTGTTCTGCTCTCGTATTTTCGGTCCGATTAAAGACTACGAATGCTTGTGTGGAAAATATAAGCGTCTTAAGCACCGCGGAGTAATCTGTGAGAAGTGTGGTGTTGAAGTAACGCTTGCTAAAGTACGTCGTGAGCGTATGGGTCATATCGACCTAGCGTCTCCTGTTGCGCACATTTGGTTCCTTAAATCATTACCATCACGTATTGGTTTAATGCTAGATATGACGCTACGTGACATCGAGCGTATTCTTTACTACGAATCATTTGTTGTAATCGATCCGGGCATGACCACTCTTGAGAAAGGTCAGCTGTTGAACGATGAGCAATACTATGAAGCAATCGAAGAGTTCGGTGACGAGTTCGACGCTAAAATGGGTGCTGAAGCCGTTCAAGCCCTTTTAGCCGATATCGATCTTGAGCACGAAGTGCAAGATTTGCGTGAGCAAATTCCTGCAACTAACTCAGAGACTAAGCTGAAGAAAATTTCTAAGCGTCTTAAGTTGCTAGAAGCGTTCCATAAGTCAGGTAACGATCCTAAATGGATGGTTATGACAGTACTGCCTGTACTGCCGCCTGATCTTCGTCCGCTAGTACCTTTGGATGGTGGCCGTTTTGCCACATCTGATTTGAACGATTTATATCGTCGTGTAATCAACCGTAACAACCGTCTAAAACGTCTTCTTGAGCTTAATGCTCCAGACATCATCGTACGTAACGAAAAGCGTATGCTGCAAGAGTCTGTAGATGCGTTATTAGATAACGGTCGTCGTGGTCGTGCTATTACTGGTTCTAACAAACGTCCGCTTAAATCTCTTGCCGATATGATCAAGGGTAAGCAAGGTCGTTTCCGTCAGAACTTACTTGGTAAACGTGTAGATTACTCAGGTCGTTCTGTAATTACCGTAGGCCCATACTTGCGCTTACACCAGTGTGGTCTTCCTAAGAAGATGGCACTTGAATTATTTAAACCATTTATTTTTAGCAAGCTTGAGCACCGTGGTTTAGCCACAACCATCAAAGCCGCTAAGAAAATGGTTGAACGTGAAGAAGCCGTTGTTTGGGATATCTTGGATGAAGTCATCCGTGAACACCCAGTGATGCTTAACCGTGCGCCAACACTTCACAGACTAGGTATCCAGGCATTCGAACCACTACTAATTGAAGGTAAAGCGATTCAGCTTCACCCGTTAGTATGTGCGGCATACAACGCCGATTTCGATGGTGACCAAATGGCGGTACACGTTCCATTAACAACCGAAGCTCAGTTAGAAGCGCGTGCGTTAATGATGTCTACCAACAACGTTCTATCGCCTGCGAATGGTGATCCGATCATCGTACCATCTCAGGACGTTGTACTGGGTCTGTACTACATGACTCGTGATCGAGTAAATGCAACTGGTGAAGGTTCTATCTTCTCTGATATCAAAGAAGTACAGCGCGCTTATCGTACTGGCCAAGCTGAACTTCATGCAAAAGTCAAAGTGCGTATTACTCAAACTTTGTATGCAGAAGACGGTAGCGAAGTGACAACAACAAATGTTGAAGATACGACCGTTGGTCGTGCCATCTTGTTTGATATTGTCCCGAACGGCATTCCGTTTGAAGCGGTTAACCAAGCAATGAAGAAGAAAGCAATTTCTAAGCTTCTAGATATGGCTTACCGTAACTGTGGTCTAAAAGACACGGTCGTATTTGCTGACCAAATTATGTATACCGGTTTCCAATATGCAACGACATCAGGTGCATCTATCGGTGTAAATGACTTCGTTATTCCTGATGCAAAAGCCAAGATCATTGGTGAAGCACAAGGCCAAGTAAAAGAGATCGAAGATCAATTTGCTTCTGGTTTGGTAACGCAAGGTGAAAAATATAACAAAGTTGTGGATATCTGGTCCCGCGCTAATGAATTAGTTGCGAAAGCCATGATGGACAACTTAGGTACAGACGAAGTTGAAGACCGCGACGGTAACATTGTTGACCAAGAATCGTTCAACAGTGTTTACATGATGGCCGACTCAGGTGCTCGTGGTAGCCCAGCTCAGATTCGTCAGTTAGCGGGTATGCGTGGTTTGATGGCCAAGCCGGATGGCTCGATCATCGAAACGCCGATCACTGCAAACTTCCGTGAAGGTCTATCAGTACTTCAGTACTTTACCTCTACTCACGGTGCGCGTAAGGGTCTTGCGGATACCGCATTGAAAACAGCAAACTCGGGTTATCTAACTCGTCGTCTTGTTGACGTAGCGCAAGACGTAGTAGTGACACAAAACGATTGTGGTACCACAGAAGGTCTAATGATGACGCCTCTTATTGAAGGCGGCGACGTTGTTGTTCCACTAGGTACTCGAATTCTTGGTCGTGTTGTTGCCGAAGATGTAATTAAGCCAGGTACTGCTGATCAAGTAGTTGTACCAGCGGGTACGTTAATCGATGAGAAATGGGTTGAGATTATCGAAGCTGCTAGCATCGATGAGCTAAAAGCACGCTCTCCTATTACTTGTGTAACTAAGTATGGTATTTGTGCCGCTTGTTATGGTCGTGACCTAGCTCGTGGTCATCTTGTTAACCAAGGTGAAGCGGTTGGTGTTATTGCTGCACAGTCCATCGGTGAGCCAGGTACACAGCTAACCATGCGTACGTTCCACATCGGTGGTGCGGCATCACGTGCAACGGCTATCGATAGTGTTCAAATTAAGAATGCTGGTACGGTTCGTCTTCACAACATGAAGACAGTAGAACGTGAAGACGGTGCATTAGTACTGGTATCTCGTTCTAGCGCCATCGCTATTGCCGATGAATTTGGTCGTGAGCGAGAGCTATACAAACTACCTTATGGTGCAGTTGTAACGTCTAAAGACGGCTCTAAAGTCGAAGCTGGACAGAAGATCGCATCTTGGGATCCGCACACTCACCCAATCATCACAGAAGTAGGTGGTCGTATTGAGTTTGTTGGTCTAGAAGAAGGCATTACCATTACTCGTCAAACAGATGAGCTAACGGGCCTTTCTACTATTCAGGTTATGGATCCAACGACCCGCCCAGCGGCAGGTAAAGATATTCGTCCAATGGTTAAGTTGGTTGATGCGAAGGGTGAAGACATTAACTTCCCTGGTACCACCACTCCAGCGCAATACCTATTGCCAGCTAATTCCATGGTAAACCATGAGAATGGCTCTGATGTGAAAGTGGGTGATGCGATTGCACGTATTCCACAAGAATCATCTGGTAACAAGGACATCACCGGTGGTCTACCGCGCGTAGCGGACTTGTTTGAAGCTCGTAAGCCTAAAGAACCTGCAATTCTTGCAGAGATGTCAGGTGTTATCGGCTTTGGTAAAGAGACCAAAGGTAAGAAACGTTTAGTGATTACGCCTAAAGATGGTTCAGAACCATACGAAGAGTTAATCCCTAAATGGCGTCACATGAACGTATTCGAAGGTGAAAGTGTTGAGCGAGGCGAGGTTATCTCTGATGGCCCGTTAAACCCACACGACATCCTTCGTCTACTAGGTGTTAGTGAACTAGCGGTTTACATCACCAACGAAGTACAAGAAGTTTACCGTCTGCAAGGCGTAGGCATTAACGATAAGCACATTGAAACGATCATTCGTCAGATGTTGCGTAAAATTGAAGTTAATGACTCAGGTGATACCAACTTTATTCAAGGTGATCAGGTCGAATTCTCTGATTATGTTGCGCAAAATGCGGCATTGAACGCACAGGATAAATTTCCTGCGAAAGGTCAACGTCAGCTACTAGGTATTACTAAAGCCTCTCTTGCGACTGAATCTTTCATCTCAGCGGCATCGTTCCAAGAAACGACGCGCGTACTGACTGAAGGCTCGGTAACGGGTAAGCGAGATCATTTACGTGGTCTGAAAGAAAACGTTGTAGTAGGTCGTCTGATACCAGCTGGTACCGGTCTTTCCTATCACAGCGAGCGTAAACGCAAACGTGAAGAGCGTGAAAACGATAAGTTGAAACCTCTAACTGCACCAAGCGTGAGCGCTGACGACGTCGAAGCGGCATTGTCTGAAGCATTAAAAGACAACATTTAATGTGGAATCTAGCTAGGGCTTATGGCTTTAGCTTTTAAAGAAAGGTGTGCATTTATTGCACGCCTTTCTTGACTCTAATCTAGACAGTGATTAGACTTCGGCCCCCTGCGTCAGGTGCAGTTGCATCTGACGTTTTTGTATTTACTCATTGGAGTTTACTAATGGCAACGATCAATCAATTGGTTCGTAAGCCTCGTAAGCGTCAAGTTGCGAAATCTGACGTTCGCGCATTGCAGGCTTGTCCTCAGCGTCGTGGCGTATGTACCCGTGTATATACCACCACACCTAAGAAGCCTAACTCTGCATTACGTAAGGTTTGTCGTGTTCGCTTGACCAACGGCTTTGAAGTATCTTCCTACATCGGTGGTGAAGGTCATAACTTACAAGAGCACAGTGTTGTGCTGATTCGCGGCGGTCGTGTAAAAGACTTGCCTGGTGTGCGTTATCACACCGTTCGTGGTGCACTTGACTGTGCAGGCGTAAGCAATCGTAAGCAAGCCCGTTCTAAGTACGGTGCTAAGCGTCCTAAGTAATTCTCATTAAGTTAATACTTAATGGGTCTACTTAGTAGACGTCAAAATTAAAGATAAGAGTAAGGTTGAGCCCACAATTTCGTTGGTTTGCTCATGTACTCCTGAAGAAGAGGCTTATCAGATGCCAAGAAGACGCGTCGCCGCTAAGCGTGAGATATTACCAGATCCAAAATTTGGTAACCTAACGCTAGCTAAGTTCATGAATATGGTCATGGAAAGTGGTAAAAAATCAATCGCCGAAAAAATTGTTTACGGTGCATTGGATAAAATGGCCGAGCGTAATAAAGACGCCGACCCAGTTGAATTATTCGAAAAGGCGCTTGAAGCTGTACAGCCAATGGTTGAGGTTAAATCTCGCCGTGTTGGTGGTGCAACGTATCAAGTACCTGTAGAAGTACGTCCTTCTCGTCGTATGGCGCTTTCAATGCGTTGGATCGTAGAAGCCGCTCGTAAGCGTGGTGAAAAATCCATGGGTATGCGACTAGCTAACGAATTGCTAGATGCTGCTGAAGGTAAAGGCGCTGCGATCAAGAAGCGTGAAGATGTGCACCGTATGGCTGAAGCCAACAAAGCATTCTCTCACTATCGTTTCTAAGGTTTTAAGGACGGGTAAGTGGCACGTACTACTCCAATTAATCGCTACCGTAATATCGGTATATGCGCTCACGTAGACGCGGGTAAAACCACGACTACGGAACGTGTACTTTTTTATACCGGTCTTTCTCATAAGATCGGTGAAGTACATGATGGCGCGGCGACCATGGACTGGATGGAACAAGAGCAAGAGCGTGGTATTACTATCACCTCTGCTGCCACCACCTGTTTCTGGTCGGGCATGAGCAAGCAATTCGACCAGCATCGCATTAACATTATCGATACCCCTGGACACGTAGACTTTACCATTGAGGTAGAGCGTTCATTACGTGTGTTAGATGGTGCGGTAGTGGTGTTGTGCGGATCGTCTGGTGTTCAGCCACAACACGGAAACCGTTTGGCGACAAGCTAACAAATACGAAGTGCCTCGCATGGTCTTCGTAAACAAAATGGACCGCGCCGGCGCTGACTTTTTTATGGTTGTCGATCAACTTAAAAAACGTCTTGGTGCTAACGCGGTGCCTATCCAAATTAACATTGGCGCTGAAGACGACTTCAAAGGCGTGATTGACCTTGTTTTAATGAAGGCCATCATGTGGAATGAAGAAGACCAAGGTATGACTTTCAGATTGGAAGACATCCCAGCGGATCTGCTCGATACTGCCAATGAACACCGCGAAAACCTACTCGATGCAGCAGCTGAAGCTTCTGAAGAATTAATGGATAAATACCTTGAAGAAGGTGAGTTATCGGTTGAGGAAATCAAAGCGGCTTTGCGTAAGCAAACCCTTGCTAATGAAATCGTACTAGTGGCTTGCGGTAGTGCATTCAAAAATAAAGGTGTTCAAGCAGTACTTGATGCTGTTATTGAATACCTCCCTTCGCCGACAGAAGTTAAAGCGATTGAAGGTGTTTTAGATGATAAAGACGAAACCCCAGCGGTTCGTGAAGCATCTGATGAAGCACCGTTCTCTGCGCTTGCATTTAAAATCGCCACCGACCCATTCGTAGGTACGCTAACCTTTATTCGTGTTTATTCCGGAGTTCTAAATACTGGTGACAGTGTTTACAACCCAATTAAACATAAAAAAGAACGTATTGGTCGCATGGTGCAAATGCATGCAAACAACCGCGAAGAAATCAAAGAAGTACGCGCAGGCGATATCGCAGCGGCTATTGGCTTGAAAGATGTGACAACAGGTGAAACCCTGTGTGATATCAAACATAAAATTACCCTTGAGCGCATGGAATTTCCAGAGCCGGTAATTTCAGTAGCTGTTGAACCAAGGTCAACCGCGGACCAAGAAAAAATGGGTGTTGCATTGGGCAAGCTTGCTCAAGAAGATCCATCTTTCCGTGTTGAAACGGACGTTGAAACCGGTCAAACCATAATCTCAGGTATGGGTGAGCTTCACCTAGACGTGTTGATTGACCGTATGAAGCGTGAATTCAGTGTTGAAGCGAACATAGGTAAACCACAAGTGGCTTACCGTGAGTGCATCACAGTGCCTTGCGATATCAATTATAAATTTGCGAAGCAATCTGGTGGTCGTGGTCAGTATGGTCATGTTGTCATCAAGTTTGAGCCGACTGACGGCGAAGAACTGGAATTCGTAAATGAAGTTGTTGGTGGTGTTATTCCTCGTGAATACATTCCAGCAGTGCAGAAAGGTATCGAAGAACAAATGAAGAACGGTATCCTTGCCGGTTATCCTCTTCTAGGTCTGCGCGCTACTCTACATGATGGGTCATTCCATGATGTTGACTCCAATGAAATGGCGTTTAAAATCGCCGCTTCTATGGCCACAAAAAAGTTAGCGCAAGAAGGCAAGCCAGCCTTACTTGAGCCTATTATGTCTGTAGAAATCGTGACCCCTGAAGATTACATGGGTGACGTTGTTGGAGATTTGAACCGTCGTCGTGGTCTCATCCAAGGTATGGACGATAGTCCATCCGGTAAAGTGGTGACTGCAGAGGTTCCATTGGCGGAAATGTTCGGTTATGCAACCGATCTACGTTCTGCCTCCCAGGGTCGTGCAACGTACGCCATGGAATTTAACAAATACGCTGAAGCGCCAACTAATGTCGCCGAAGCTGTAATTAACAAAGCCTAATTAAGCGAACTAAAGAGGTCTATTATGGCTAAGGAACAATTTGAGCGTAACAAACCGCACGTAAACGTAGGCACAATTGGCCACGTTGACCACGGTAAGACTACGCTAACAGCAGCACTAACTCGTGTTGCAGCAGAAGTTTTCGGTGGTAAAGCGGTAGATTTCGCAAACATCGATAACGCCCCAGAAGAACGTGAGCGTGGTATTACTATCGCAACTTCTCACGTTGAATATGAAACAACTGACCGTCACTACGCACACGTAGATTGCCCAGGACACGCGGATTATGTTAAAAACATGATCACTGGTGCTGCGCAAATGGACGGCGCGATCCTAGTATGTGGCGCAACTGACGGCCCTATGCCTCAGACTCGTGAGCACATCCTACTATCTCGTCAGGTTGGTGTACCATACATCGTTGTATTCCTAAACAAAGCTGACCTACTTGCAGAAGATTGTGGTGGTTTTGGTACAGAAGAATACGAAGAAATGCTAGAACTAGTAGACATGGAACTGCGTGACCTACTATCTGAGTACGACTTCCCAGGTGACGACACTCCAATCGTTCCAGGTTCTGCACTAATGGCATTGAATGGCGACGACACTGACGGTCTTGGTACTTCAGCTGTTAAGAAACTGCTTGAAACACTAGACAGCTACATCCCAGAGCCAGAGCGTGCAATCGACGGTGCATTCATCATGCCGATCGAAGACGTATTCTCTATCCAGGGTCGTGGTACCGTAGTAACGGGTCGTGTTGAGCGCGGAATCGTACGTACTGGTGAAGAAGTTGAAATCGTTGGTATCAAAGACACAACGAAAACAACCGTTACCGGTGTTGAAATGTTCCGTAAGCTTCTAGACGAAGGTCGTGCTGGCGAAAACTGTGGTGTACTACTACGTGGTACTAAGCGTGATGACGTACAACGTGGTCAAGTACTATGTAAGCCTGGTTCAATCTCTCCACACACTAAGTTCGAAGCTGAAGTATACGTGTTGGGTAAAGATGAAGGCGGACGTCACACTCCATTCTTCAAAGGTTACCGTCCACAGTTCTACTTCCGTACAACTGACGTAACAGGAGAGTGTATTCTTCCTGAAGGCGTAGAAATGGTAATGCCTGGTGATAACGTTCAACTAACAGTTGAATTGATTCACCCAATCGCGATGGACGAAGGTCTACGTTTCGCGATTCGTGAAGGTGGTCGTACTGTAGGTGCGGGCGTTGTTGCTAAAATCACTGAGTAATCGTTGATTTAACAATACGCTGAGCTTCGGCTCACAAGGAAAGGTCTCTTCGGAGGCCTTTTTTTATGCCTGTAAATTTTTTGACAGGCGGGGTTTTGAGTTGTGCAGCAGTCGTTAAGTGCAAGTTCGTTATGATGGTGTAAAAATGATAAGGCCCTTATGGACCTTATGTGTTTGTAATAACGACTTATGTGTTTTGTGTTTTCTCGTGGGTAAAATCTAACTCAACCGTTTGATTAGAGAATGCACGTGGTCCGAGTAATGTAAATACAGCCACTAAGCCAACAAGCATGCCCACCCAAGGTTGTTGGAATACACACAGGGCAATCGCAATGACCACCATTACGCCTCGCTCAGTGGCGTCTTTGACTAATGACAACGCAAGCATTGCGCAAGAAAAACCAGTTAATATTAGTGTGATTGCCAGTGCGAGCGGCAATAACGGCTGAAGAAGTGTAACAAGTGGCAGAAAAATAAAGAGCACAGGCAGAAGAAAAAACAGCGCATAAAAACTGCTGATCGAATCATAGAACGAATCCACTTTTTCTCGACCCAATCCCCATCGTTTTAACAGAATAACCTGAATGCCTGTCCACATAACGCCTTGTGTTGAAAAAAAAGGCGTCGTGATGGCCATCATGATGTTACGAATGCCGGTGGCAATGTGAGCGCGGGTACTGTTAATTTCAAGTTTTTCATCGGGTCGATTGGGTTGTGCCTCTTCGATTAATTGGTCACCTGTTACTAAGTCACCGAAGAATAAAACATAGGTAATTAAAGAAAGCGGTAGCGCCGTTAAAAACATATCAAGCGATGGCCAGCCAATAGCAAATGGTGACACCTTGTTCCAAAGCGAAACACTGTGTGTTGCGACATCTAAAATTTCCCAGCGAATGTTATAAGTGAATTCATTTGTAAAAAAGCCGGTTAAACCGGCTACGATGAAACCGGGTAATAAACCTAAACCCACAAGAACAGCAAGCCATTTCATGTGTACCATTTTTTGCTGAAGCGGTTTTGAGAATGCCAGTAGCATACAAATGAATACACCCAATGTACCCGCAATAGGGGCTTGTTCGAATACATTTGACGCATCACCTGCTTGTGTTACGCGCATGAATGCAGCAAGTGCGGCGCCCAAAATAATCCCGCCTTTTAATACGTTTGGCACGTACTTAACCAGTTTGGCACCTAATCCTGTCAGGCCTAAAAAAATTAATATGGCTGAAAAGTTTAAGGTCATGGCGGTCATGGCTTGGAATTGAACAACATGATCGAACCCTCCTTCGGTTAACCGAAAGGCAGGTAACGATAGGAAAGCAATGACGAAGGGGACGGCAGGTGTTAACCAGCCTGGTGCGTAAGGGTCGCCAAATGCAAACCAAGACAGTGAAATTAATAGGCTGTGTATAGTGGCCATGATAACCGCTTCTTCAAACGAAAGGCCCATCAAATGTGTGAATACAGGAACAAGTGCTAAGCCAGTTGCACCTGCCACCGCAACCCCTTGTAAATAATCGGGCAATGAAAAGCGTGTGTGAATAAAGGGGATGCGTAGGGTGAATGGCCCCCATTTGGCTCCTGGGTGAACGTCACCGTGACGGCGGGTAGTTGGCATAAAACACTCCGAAATCATCGCAGAATACGGCAGCGCCGTTCACGGTTGGCCCTATTGCAAAGCGATTTTTATTTATTGTTATATGTATGTTTTCGAGCATCACATTGAGCTGGTTTGATATGTTGCTTGTCTCAGCTACTGAACAAAGTACGTTATGCTAAACGTGACTTCAATGGGTAAGATTGGGTATTACACATTAATTAATCAATGTATTCCTGATTGGCTTATTTTGACGAATGGAGAGATAAAGAAGATATTACTAAGGATAAATATGTTTGGGTGAGCGAAAGAGTAAGTTGTTTTGGGCATAAAAAAAGGCCTCCGAAGAGACCTTTTCTTTAAGCTTTCAAGTAAACGTTAATTACTTTTTCTTTTCAGCTTGACGCTCTTTCTCTTCTGCAATTACTTTCTCAGATACTGATGCAGGGCATGCAGAGTAGTGAGAGAATTCCATTGAGAACTGACCACGACCAGAAGTCATAGTACGTAGGTGGCCAATGTAACCAAACATTTCAGATAGAGGTACATCCGCTTTAACACGTACACCAGAACCCGCCGCTTCTTGACCAGAGATCATGCCACGACGACGGTTAAGGTCACCGATAACATCACCAACGTGATCTTCAGGTGTGAACACGTCAACTTTCATGATTGGTTCAAGCAGTTGCGCGCCTGCTTTAGGGATAGACTGACGGAATGCACCACGAGCGGCTAATTCAAACGCTACAGCAGAGGAGTCAACTGCGTGGAAGCCACCGTCGTATAGTTCGATTTCAACGTCTAGTACTGGGAAGCCAGCAAGAACACCCGTGCTCATCATGCCTTTGAAACCTTTCTCAATCGCTGGGAAGAATTCTTTAGGAACGTTACCGCCCACAACCGTAGAGCTGAATGTGAAGCCAGAGTTTTGCTCGCCAGGCTTGATGCGGTAGTCGATTTTACCGAACTGACCAGAGCCACCAGACTGTTTCTTGTGCGTGTAAGTATCTTCAATTTCTTTCGTGATCGTTTCACGGTAAGCAACTTGAGGTTCACCAACAATTAGGTCAACGCCGAAAGTACGCTTAAGAATGTCTACCTTGATATCTAGGTGAAGTTCACCCATACCACGAAGAATGGTCTGACCACTGTCTTCATCGGTGTGTACAAGGAAAGTAGGATCTTCTGCAACCATTTTACCAATGGCGATACCCATTTTCTCAGCGCCGCCTTTATCTTTAGGTGTAACAGAGATAGAGATTACAGGCTCAGGGAATACCATGGCTTCAAGTGTACATTCATGCTTAGGATCACAAAGAGTGTGACCTGTTTGAACGTTTTTCATGCCTACGATTGCGATGATGTCACCGGCTTGAGCAGAGTCTAGCTCTTTACGCTCATCGGCTTCCATTTCACACATACGACCAACACGTTCCGTTTTACCGGTGAACGAGTTAAGGATGGTGTCACCTTTCTTCAATTTACCAGAGTAAATACGTACGAAAGTTAGGGCGCCAAAACGGTCGTCCATGATTTTGAACGCAAGTGCACGGAAAGGCTCATCAACCGATACAGTAGCGACTTCACCCGTAGGTTCACCCAGCTCATCAGTAAGCGGCTGTGGAATTACGTCGGTTGGGCTTGGTAGGTAATCTACAACGGCATCAAGAATAAGCTGGATGCCTTTGTTCTTAAACGCAGAACCACAGAACGTTGGGAAGAAGGCTAGGTCACGAGTACCTTTACGGATACAGCGCTTAATGTCTTCCATAGAAGGCTCTTCACCGTCCATGTAAGCCATCAATAGGTCGTCGTCTTGCTCTACCGCAGTTTCGATTAACTGTTCGCGGTACATTTCAACGTCTTCTACCATGTCAGCAGGAATGTCTTGGATTTCAAAGTTTTCAGGTAGACCAGAGTCATCCCAAACGTGTGCTTTACGAGTTAGTAGGTCAACAACACCTACGAAGTCATCTTCACGGCCGATAGGAAGCACCATAATTAAAGGCTTAGCAGCAAGTACATTTTCAACTTGATCTACAACTTTAAGGAAGTCAGCACCGATACGGTCTAGTTTGTTTACGAAGATGATACGGGAAACGCCCGACTCATCCGCATAACGCCAGTTAGTTTCTGATTGAGGTTCAACACCGCCAGAACCACAGAATACGCCGATGCCGCCATCTAGTACTTTAAGAGAGCGATATACTTCAACAGTGAAGTCAACGTGCCCAGGCGTATCGATAACGTTCATGCGGTGATCTTTCCAGAACGTGGTGATCGCTGCAGACTGGATGGTAATACCGCGCTCAGCTTCTTGTTCCATGAAGTCAGTAGTCGATTCACCATCGTGAACCTCACCAGTCTTATGGATTTTACCAGTAAGCTTAAGGATACGTTCTGTGGTAGTAGTCTTGCCCGCATCTACGTGGGCGAAAATACCAATATTTCTGTATTTAGATAGGTCTGACATAACTTGCTCGACATTGCAGGGTAAAAATCGCCGCAGAGTTTAATGGCTTTGGCGACGATATTGAACAAAAAAATAGCAGTATTGGCCTTTAAAGGGCGAAAATTTGCAAATATGCATTAAAATTTCCCCAAGCTGCTATCTATGGGAGATTTTGGGGCCGTATCTTAGCATGATTCTCTATGAATAAATCGCCTTTTTAGTGAACTGAGTGTAGCCGATCACTCACTGTTTGCAGGTCATGTAGAAGGATCACTGTAGCCAGAAGATAACCTCTTGTTCTTCAAGGAAAGTTCTCGCATTTTCACCTTGTAGCATGGCAAGGGTAGATAGAAGGCCTGCTTCAATACAGGAATTAGCAGCAACCGTAATAGACAATGGCGGGTTTGATACGGGCCAGCCTGTTTTTGGGTTTAGTATGTGGCCATAACGAACACCGTTATGAGTAAAATGTTGCATGGCGGTGCCACTGGTCGTAATCGCCCCGTGTTTGATGTCGATGACCGCTGTTGGTTGAGTGCCGTTGGGGTTTTCAACGCCACTGCGCCAAGATTGTCCGTTTTGCCTGACCCCGCTGACCCTTAAATCGCCCCCAAAGTTAATCAAAAACGGATATGGACAAGCTTGTTTTAGTATCTGCCAGCACTTATCCACCGCGTACTCTTTACCTATGCCGCCTAAATCGATCTCCATTCCCTGTGGTAGTTCGAGGGTGTTGCCGTGATGAATGATTTTGTTAAAGCCAATAAAGGGTAGTAGTGCATCTATCGCTGATTGTGGAGGGAGAGAGGCCATGGTCTTAAAGTTCCATGCTTTACGTAAGACGCCAGATGTTACATCAAACAGACCATCGCTCAATTCATAGCATTGTTGTGCGAATTCTAATAATGACTGAGTCTCAGGGTCCAGTTCGCAGTGCTTATGCTGATTAATACGGTGCATAAGGTTGTCATCACGATAGCGGCTAAACTTCTTTTCGATGCGCCAAGCTTCTTGGCTGATGGATTCAAATAATGCTTGGGTAGCCAGTGTTTGTGGTGCGTCAATTAGTACTTGGCAAGGGCTCGCCATCGCGGTGAATTGGCATTGGTGCAGAGAGGTATGCAAGTTGAAATGAGTACTAATATCAGACAATTTTGTTATTCCAATTTCAATATACGAATAAATACTGGCTTTGTGGGCTCATTCACAGTCAAAAACCGGATTATTCTACACAATAACAACATGTGCGATTTGGCCACAATAATAAGTAGGTACTCATACCATGGGACGCTTCATTCATCGGCTCGGCTTCGGGTTGACATTTTGTTTGGCGCTAGTCGCCTGCAAACCAGACTCACCAAAAGATAAAGCAGGAGCGCAAGCCGGTTCCGCCTTGTCGTATGATTTTACGTTAACCCAAGCAGAGTTTGACGGGTTATCTGCTGAAGATCAATTCATGGTAGCAAACAAGGTTTTGTCTACTATGTACCGTGGCATTCCTGCGGATGAATTTTTTGATCTCACTAAAGGCATGGAAAAGCCAGTTATTCAGTATTCTAATTTTATTGAGCGCACGCAAATTGCTTTACAGCAAAAATTAAAAGCAGATGAAGTGCGAGCGTTGAACCGCGACATTAATGGTGTTGAGGATAATATTGAAACCGAAGGCGTTAACGAATCTGTGCAATCTCGTTTTACTAATATCGATAATAATGAGCCTCATCAAATTTTCATGGCCCGTGCTCATACGTATCCTATTAGTGAAAATCAAATGGTGCAGTGGATGAGTTTCTTTCTTGCAAACACGATAATGTTTTCACCGGCAAGAGAAATGGATAGTACGAATAATCAAGACATCGATCGTGTCTTGGGCTACTTAGAAGGAGCCTTAAGTGAAGGCAAGACCATACGTGAAGTTATTCGCGGTTGGTTACACAACTTATCACGCTGGCGCGTATCTCGCTCACCAGAAAACCATGCGTTAGAAATGTTTGAATTGTATTTGGGTATTTTTAATGACACTCCAGAAGAGCAGCAAAATACCATTAATGGTGGTAAAGCGTGTAGCCAGTGGTATTTGACCGATAACGATGCCGACTACCAATTGTTAAAAGATAATAAACAGGATGGTATTGCTGAGCCAGTCAAAGTCTTTAATCAATATATTTATAATTGTGATGATTTATATGGTGTTGTGGCTGGACATCCGTTACTTATTCCTCGAGTGGTAGAAGTCATCACTAATTATTTTTTAGATGGCATGAGTGGTGAGAAAAAACAAAGTGTGGTGCAGGCAATTGTGGCGACGGGTCCTGAAACCTTTCAAGACGTCTTTATGGCCGTTATGTTTTCAAAAGCATTTTTGTTAGAAAGTACTCGTCCTAAAAGCTTTGAAGAAAATGGTTTTAACTTTTTACATGCGATGCACTGGACGCCTCGTTCTGGTTCTGGTGATTTAGGTCGTAGCGTACTTGATAATGTGTACGACTCTTCAAACAATAATAGAGCTGTTGGTGTGCACAAAATGGGCTGGTCTGCGATGGATTATAAGATTGGCCGGACACCATTTTTACCAATGGATGTGTTGAGCTTTGCCACATATCACAAGGCGATTCGAGAGTCTGTGCTTTTAAACGAAAGAGCATTTAGTGGCTGTAATCATCCGGGTAAGAAGTATGAATCTTGTTATCGCTTGCGCTCGGAAGAAGATTTAGCGAAATATGTACCTTTTGAATACGAAGGTGACGGGGGTGCATTTTATCGCCAAGGCACTGAGGATTTAAAACCGGAGCTTGAGAAGTTAACAGCGAGCGAGTTTATAGACTTTGTTTTCCTAACAGCATTAGGGCGTCGTGCAGATAGCATAGAGAGAGCTGCATTCTTGACGGAAGCTAATCAAGATAATCGTGATTTCATTCGTGAAGATGATGAGGGTGTTTTGCAATTGCGTCCAACTACTCAGAGCGATCAAGTGGTGGGAAAATAGAACAGATGATTTTGCTGAAATTATGCTGGATTATATTTCTCGGTTACCTGAATTTTATTATTACAAAAGCGTGAGCCAATAGGAGCGGGAAGATGAAAAGACGTGATTTTTTAAAGTTCGCATCCTCTGTGGCGTCTACTAGCGTAGTGCCAGTTGGCTTAAGTATGAACCTATTGGCTCAGCGTGCGCATGCAGCAAGCCCAGTGTATTCGAATGTCAGTGTGACGCCGCCAGCTGTGTTGCCACAGGTGCTCAATATTTTCATGTACGGCGGAGCATCTGAGTTAGCGGGCAATTTAACGAATATGCTTGATATCAATACTCACTCTCAGAATGACTATTCTGCGAACAATGCGTTCCGAGAGACTATTTTAGAGGCGGCAACTGATAATGATCCTGCTAATCGTACCCGTTTCGATGATGGTCAAATTACGGCTAATAGCTTTTGGAAAGAAGCAGGCGGCACGCATATGGAAGATATGCTCGCGGCCAATCAAATGACCGTTTATCGGACACTGTATAAGCAAAAAAGCCCAACACGTTCGCACCGTGAAAGTATTTTTATGTCTCATAAAGGTACGTTAGATATTGAAAATTCACCGGGCATAGGCTCTCGTTTAGCGCTTATGATTAAGCAAAACGAATCAGTATTTCAAAATGTGCCGACGGCAGATGGTTCGGCTTTAGGTGCGTTAGATGAAACAACTTTACCGTTTGTTTCGTTTGAGGGTGACTCTCAGACTTTTGCCTTGGACCCTGATAATCAGTTGCCATTAACGCTACGTGGTTTGACCATGGACAGTAGCTTTAATAATCCTTATACACGAGGCTCTTTAGGTAGCAGTAACGATGCAATTGAAGCTTTATTAGCATCAAGGAAGTCAATCCTTGATGCAAGCCAGCCTAAGTACTTTAAGGCGGCTGATGGCTTTACTAAGCGTGAAGACTTAGAGTCGCGTATGGAGGATTTATCTGGCTTATTGAATGGCACGGAGGCGAATGGGAATAAATCCAGTGCCGAGGTTTTGGGTGTTACTTATCCAAATACAAGTTTTGCTCGCCAGCTTGAGTCAGCGGTAACATTGGCGATACATAACCCTCAAACCATGTATATGGCAGTAGGGACGCCGGGTTTAGGTGGTTGGGATGACCATAATAACGGTATAGATCGCTATCCTGGTCGTATGAATGATGTGATGGATGCGATTAAGTCTGCGATGGCGCACATTGATGCATCAAATGGCGTAAGCACGATTGGTGGCGGTACTCGTACTCGTACCGATAACATTGTGATAAATGTGTTTGGTGACTTTGGCCGTTTAGTGAATTTAAATGGCTCAGGTGGTTGGGATCATGCTAATAATCAAAACTTGTATACGTTTGGCGGTGCAGGTGTGAGACCAACCAAAGAAGCGGCAGCACTGGGTACTGTGGTTGGAACAACTCGTCGAGCGGGTAGTAGTAAAACAAATAATCAATACACGGTGCCTACCAGTGATAGTCCGACATGGGAGCCTATGTCTGTAGCGTCATCCATTTATGGATATTTTGGTGCGACTAACTCACACATCTTAACGGCTGATGCCACTTATAATCCTGAAGGAGATGTGCGTTTTGAAGATCGCTTACCGGGTTAATTTGGTATGAGTGATTGTTGATGCGTTAATGATGTAAGTGATTGAGCAAAAACAAAAAAAAGCCGCTATGAATATTCATAGTGGCTTTTTTGTTGGGTTGGAAATAGGGGGTTAATCGAAACCCTTGCCTAAGTCCACAGTGAAGAAAACGGTGCCGTCATCATCTACTATGGCATCTTCATATTGGCGGTGAATGTAAGCCAATCTGAAATCAATAGAGCCTGTGGCACTTGTGCGATACTGGTATTTTAGCCCGGCAGTAACGCTGAGTATTTCAGCCAAGCGTGGGTCAGATGATGCGTGTTCAAGATTGCTATCAATCGAACCGTCCGAGCTTAAAATGGAGCGCTGATAAAAGTTTGCTGCTTGCTGGTGATAGATACGAGTAAAAGGCGTAAACAGGTGCTTTATGCGCGCGTCAAAGCTGTAGCCCATCTCAATGGTGTGCGAATTCACGTCCCAGCTATCTGTGTGATAGCGATAGCTGAAATCTAAGTGACTGCCGCTTCCTGGTAGTTCATGCACTAGCTTGCTGTACAGCACATAACGCTCTCGTTCGTCTGGTCTGCTTTCGTATAAGACCCTACTCTTGAATTCGATGTCATTTGCGTCTGCGACACTGATCCTTTTGTATGGATCAGTGTGATAGCCCAGAGAGCGGCTATGGCTAATGTTCACCATGGCTGCGGTGCGACGGTTAATAATCGTGCTCATTCCAAATAAAACATCGTATGTGTTTTTATCGCCTTTGCCAAAAAGGGTGTCGTCAGCCACTTCAGACAATGGTGCAGGGGTGCTCTCATCGCTACGACTCACCTTATCCACAGAGCCGCCAATAGCGGCGGTAAAGGTGTAAGCTTTATCTTCGGTGTCTTTTTCAAGGCTAAGGCCGCCGCCCACTGCCGTGTAATCACCCTCTACCGAAACATAAGCGCTGACGTTGGAGCGAATCAAGCGCTGCCATTCGTGCCCCCAGCTAGTATCAATCGCTAAGCGGGTGTCATCAAATGACGCAGTGCCATCACTGCCGCCAGCACTGCCGCCGCCAGCGCCAGAGGCGCTCGTCACAGTTACGGCATCATTACCTGGTAAGGCGCCTGTCGGCGTTGACCCTGTAAGCGTGTCAAAGACTAGCCCTAGTTTGATCGTATCTTTATCGCTCAAATTGCCGCTTATCATTGCCATATAGGTATCAACGGTAATACGGTCAGGTTCATTATAATAGAGGTAGCCCACATCAACATTCCAACTGTTATATAAGCTGGCATCGTCTTTCTCGATTGCTTCAACGGCTTCATGGCCGAGAAGCGCCCCAGCAGCCAGGGTCAATTTTTGTTTTAACTTCTTAGTTACAGCCACAGCCACCGCCTCCTACGCCTTTGCCACCAGTGGAGCCTTCTTTTGAAAAGTAGATGTGCTCATCTACATAACCGTCAATCGGATCGCCTTGAAGTGACATTTGCTTCTTTGCCAAAATGCCTTTTTGCCAAGGTTTTACATCCTCAGGGGTGAGCATAGGCTCGAGTACACTGCAGCCGGATAGGCAACAGAGGGTGAGTAATAAATAAACAGTGATTCGCATGTGCTGGCCTCTTATAGGGTGGGCAGACTATAGCAGGTGGAAAATGGCCAAAATATAGATTGAGTATCAAAACGAAAACTTGGCCTTCTTTAAGTGCGCATAAACAGCATAAGGCTGTTGATTTACATGACTTTTGAATGGTGGGTGTATAAGGGCTGTTGTCTTTTTAGTCAGCTGTAAACCTCTAATTGGTTGTGTAGTGAGCAGTTGCTAATGTGAAGAGGCTTATCCTGTGAGGGGGTAAAATCATGCTGAGTTAATTTATTGGCCCTTAAAATCTCCTGATTAAATAATCGACACACCGCTTTGCAGGCCCCGAAATATCTAGGGTTTCAGGGTTGGTTAATCCTTGACAGCTTGACTAGACGCGATTACAATTCGCGTCCCTTTAAATAGGGGTAAGCGGATTTATGTTTCATTATCGGAGTTCTTGGTTATGCAAAACCAGAAAATTCGTATTCGGCTGAAGGCCTTTGACCATCGCCTGATAGACCAGTCTACGCAAGAAATCGTGGAGACGGCTAAGCGCACTGGCGCGCAGGTTCGTGGTCCTATACCGCTGCCCACACGTAAAGAGCGTTTAACCATCTTGGTTTCGCCGCACGTCAACAAAGACGCGCGTGATCAATATGAGATTCGTACACACAAGCGCATGCTCGACATTGTTGAGCCTACGGAGAAAACTGTAGACGCGCTTATGAAATTGGATCTAGCTGCGGGTGTTGAAGTTCAAATTAGCCTTGGTTAATTTGAAGCAAACTTTAATAAACGAGCTAGAACTTTTTTCTAGTGTAACGCTTTTTTGGGCGGCCATAGTGGGTATTCAGCCCCGTACACAAGAGGTATTAAAATGGCACTTGGATTAGTAGGTAAAAAAGCGGGTATGACCCGTGTATTTACTGAAGACGGCGCATCTGTACCAGTTACTGTAATCGAGATCACACCTAACCGTGTATCTCAGGTGAAAACCACAGAAACTGATGGCTACAATGCTGTGCAAGTTACTGCAGGTAGCAAGAAGGCATCTCGTGTGTCTAAAGCTGCAGCAGGTCACTTTGCAAAAGCAAATGTAGTGGCAGGTGATGCTCTATTAGAATTCCGTACTGACGAAGTAGCGGAATTGAATGTTGGTGATGAGTTGACAGTTGCTCGCTTTGAAGCGGGTCAGGTTGTTGACGTTACTGGCACATCGAAAGGTAAAGGTTTCCAAGGTGGTATCAAGCGCTGGAATTTCTCCATGCAGGATGCTACTCACGGTAACTCCCTATCTCACCGTGCACCTGGTTCTATCGGTCAATGTCAAACACCTGGTCGTGTTTGGAAAGGCAAAAAGATGGCAGGTCACATGGGCGCTGAACGCGTAACAACTCAAAACCTTGAGATTGTTCGTGTTGACGCGGAAAGCAATTTGATTCTGGTTAAAGGCGCGCTTCCAGGTGCGACTGGTGGTCAATTGATCATTAAACCAGCGATTAAAGCTCGCGGATAAGGGGAGTGACAATGGATATCAATGTTCAAGGTGGTTCCACTGTTACACTTTCGGATGTGGCTTTTGCTCGTGATTTCAACGAGTCTCTAGTTCATCAGTTGGTAACAGCGTACCTAGCCGGCGCACGTCAAGGTTCTAAAGCACAAAAGAGCCGTTCTGATGTGAGCGGTGGTGGTGCAAAACCATGGCGTCAAAAAGGTACTGGCCGCGCGCGTGCTGGTACTTCTCGTAGTCCAATCTGGCGTTCAGGCGGTGTAACATTCGCTGCACGTCCACGTGACGTTCGATCAAAAACTAAACAAAAAGATGTATCGCGCAGCGATGCAGGCTATTTGGTCTGAGCTTGTTCGTCAGGATCGTTTAGTAGTAGTTGATAGCTTTGATGTGGAAGACCACAAAACTAAAGCGTTCACCGCTAAACTAGCTGGTCTAGATCTAAGCAAAGTTCTTATTGTTGATTCTGAAATCAGCAAGAACTTGTATCTAGCTTCTCGTAACGTGCCACACGTTGCTGTTGCAGAAGCAGATGGCGTTGATCCGGTGAGCCTGGTTTCTTTCGAAAAAGTATTGGTAACTGTATCAGCACTTAAGAAAGTAGAGGAGATGTTAGGATGAACCAAGAGCGTATCTATAAAGTTCTACTTGGGCCTCACATCTCTGAGAAAGCAACAGTTGTAGCGGATAAAGACGGCCAGTTCGTTTTCCGTGTAGCACCTGATGCAACCAAGCCAGAAATCAAAACGGCTGTTGAGCAACTGTTCGAAGTTAAAGTTCGTAACGTGCAAGTGCTTAACATTAAAGGTAAAACCAAGCGTACAGCGCGTGGTGTCGGCAAACGTAACGACGTGCGTAAAGCATATGTTCGTCTAGCTGATGGCCATGACATTGACTTCGCTGACGTCGAGTAATAGGAGTAGTTAAGATGGCATTAGTAAAAACCAAGCCAACTTCTGCCGGACGCCGTCACGTTGTTAAGGTTGTTAACGCAGATCTTCACAAAGGTCGTCCGCACTCTGCATTGACAGAGAAGCAAAGTAAATCTGGAGGTCGTAACAACAACGGCCGTATTACGACTCGTCACGTTGGTGGTGGTCATAAGCAGCTTTACCGTATTGTTGACTTTAAGCGTAATAAAGATGGTATCCCAGCCAAAGTTGAGCGTCTGGAATATGATCCAAACCGTAGTGCAAACATCGCACTGGTTTGTTATGCCGATGGTGAACGTCGTTACATTTTGGCCCCTAAAGGCTTAAATGCAGGTGATCAGATTATTTCTGGTGAAACAGCGCCTATCAAAGTGGGTAGCACTATGGCAGTGCGCAACATGCCTCTTGGTAGCGTCATTCACAATATTGAATTGAAACCAGGTAAAGGCGGCCAAATGGCTCGCTCTGCTGGTACTTCAGCTCAGTTGATCGCTAAAGAAGGCCCGTACGTTACTCTACGTCTTCGCTCTGGTGAAATGCGTAAGATACTTGCTGATTGTCGCGCTACTTTAGGCGAAGTAAGTAACTCTGAGCACAGCCTACGTCAACTAGGTAAAGCTGGTGCTAAGCGCTGGCGTGGTGTTCGCCCAACTGTCCGTGGTGTAGCGATGAACCCGGTTGATCACCCACATGGTGGTGGTGAAGGTCGTACTTCTGGTGGCCGTCATCCTGTAACACCTTGGGGCGTTCCAACTAAGGGTTATAAAACTCGCAAGAATAAGCGTACAGACAATATGATTGTCCGTCGTCGTTCTAAATAACGGATAGGGTGAATTAGATGCCACGTTCATTGAAAAAAAGGTCCTTTCGTTGATCATCATTTGATGGCGAAAGTTGAGACCGCTCTAGAAAAAAGTGACCGTAAGCCAATTAAAACTTGGTCTCGTCGTTCTACTATTTTCCCAGAGTTTGTTGGTTTGACCATCGCTGTACACAACGGACGTCAACATGTCCCTGTGTTAGTAAGCGAAGAAATGGTAGGTCACAAGTTAGGCGAATTCGCCGCGACTCGTACCTATAAAGGTCATGTTGCAGATAAAAAGGCCAAGAGGTAATTGAGATGGAAACAGTCGCTAAATTAAAAAGCGCTCGTTTATCTGCTCAGAAAGCCCGATTGGTCGCCGATCAAATTCGCGGTAAATCTGTAGCAGACGCTTTAAACATTTTGTCTTTCAGCCCTAAAAAGGGTGCAGAGTTAATCAAGAAAGTTCTTGAGTCTGCGATCGCTAACGCTGAGCACAATGATGGTGCTGACGTTGACGAGCTGAAAGTTTCAACAATCTTTGTTGACGAAGCTATGACTATGAAACGTATTCGCCCTCGTGCGAAGGGACGCGCAGATCGCATCCTAAAGCGTACATGTCATATCACCGTTAAGGTAGCAGAGGTCTAGGTCATGGGTCAGAAAGTACATCCAACAGGTATACGCCTGGGCATTACCAAAGATCACAACTCTGTTTGGTATGCAGGCAAAGATAAATATGCAGATCAACTGCTAATTGATATTCAAGTGCGCTCTACTATTGAAAAGCGTCTTGAGAAAGCATCAGTAAGCAAAGTGGTAATTGAGCGTCCAGCTCAAACTGCAAAAATCACCATTCACACTGCCCGTCCAGGTATCGTGATTGGTAAAAAAGGTGAAGATGTTGACCGTTTACGTCAAGACGTAACGGCAATGATGGGCGTGCCCGTTCACCTTAACATCGAAGAAATTCGCAAGCCGGATTTAGATGCAAAACTAGTTGGTCAGTCAGTGGCTAGCCAGCTTGAGCGTCGCGTGATGTTCCGTCGTGCCATGAAGCGTGCAGTACAAAACGCTATGCGCGGTGGTGCTGAAGGTATCAAGATCCAGGTTAGTGGTCGTTTAGGTGGAGCTGAGATTGCCCGTTCTGAATGGTATCGTGAAGGTCGTGTACCTCTACATACTCTTCGTGCTGACATCGATTACTCGACTTACGAAGCTCACACAACTTATGGTGTTATCGGCATCAAAGTGTGGATCTTCAAAGGCGAAATCCTAGGTGGTATCGATGAAGTTCGTGCCCGCGCTAAAAGTGGCGGTGCTAAAAAGCAACGCCAAGCGAAGTAAGGGGAGCGTAGACGATGTTACAACCTAAACGCACAAAATTCCGTAAGATGATGAAAGGCCGCAACCGCGGTCTTGCGAAGGGATCAAAAGTTAGCTTTGGCGAATATGGCCTTAAAGCTACTGGTCGCGGTCGCATCACTGCCCGTCAAATTGAAGCGGCTCGTCGAGCGATGAACCGTAAGATCAAACGTGGTGGTAAAATCTGGATTCGTATCTTCCCAGACAAGCCGATTACCAGCAAACCTCTTGAGGTTCGTCAGGGTAAAGGTAAGGGTAATGTTGAATACTGGGTATGCCAGATTCAGCCAGGTCGTGTCCTTTATGAGATGGAAGGTGTTAGTGAAGAGCTAGCGCGTGAAGCATTCACACTTGCTGCTGCCAAACTACCCGTTTCAACTACATTTGTTACGCGGACGGTGATGTGATGAAAGCACAAGATTTACGTGAAAAATCTGCCGACGAACTCAGTGTTGAGTTAAAAGGCTTGTTAGCGGACCAATTTAAATACCGCATGCAAAAGGCGACTGGCCAACTAGGTCAAACCAATTTGCTAAAAGAAGTGCGTCGCGATATCGCGCGCGTTAAAACCATCATCAACCAGAAAGCAGGTGAATGATTATGGCTGAAGCGAATGTACGTACTCTTACCGGTAAGGTCGTTAGCGACAAGATGGATAAAACGATTACCGTAATGATTGAGCGTCGCGTAAAGCACCCAATCTACGGTAAGTTTGTAAAACGCTCCACTAAGCTGCACGCACATGACGAACAGAACGAATGCCAAATTGGCGACACCGTTTCTGTACGTGAGTGTCGTCCGCTATCAAAATCCAAAACTTGGATGTTGGTAAGCGTCGACGAACGTGCAACCAAGGTGTAGGCCCAGGAATTATAGGAGCTATAAACCATGATTCAGACACAATCAATGCTTGAAGTTGCTGATAACAGCGGCGCAAAGCGCGTAATGTGTATTAAAGTACTGGGTGGTTCGCACCGTCGTTATGCACGCATAGGCGACCTAATTAAAGTTACCGTTAAAGAAGCAATTCCTCGCGGTAAAGTTAAAAAAGGTCAGGTGCTAGACGCTGTGGTTGTTCGCACAAGAGCGGGTGTTCGTCGTCAGGATGGGTCTTTGATCAAATTCGACACAAATGCTGCAGTTTTGCTGAATGCGGGCCAAGCACCAATCGGTACTCGTATCTTCGGGCCTGTGACTCGTGAACTTCGTAATGAAAAGTTCATGAAGATTGTATCACTCGCTCCTGAAGTACTTTAGGAGACTGAAAATGAAAAAGATTCGTCGTGAAGATGAAGTAATTGTTGTTGCCGGCAAAGACAAAGGAAAGCGTGGTAAAGTAAACCGCGTTCTTCCTAACGGTCGTTTGATCGTTGCTGGTGTAAACATGATTAAGAAACACCAAAAGCCAAATCCATACTTGGGTCAACCAGGTGGCATCGTTGAAAAAGAAGCGGGTATTCAAGCTTCTAACGTAGCCATCTTTAACCCTAAGTCTGGCAAAGCAGATCGTGTTGGTTTCTCAGTGCTTGAAGACGGACAAAAAGTTCGTATTTTCAAGTCTACTGGCGAACAAGTTGACGCATAAGGGTGCCACAATGTCTCGTTTAAAAGATTTATACAAAAGCGAAGTGGTAGCCAAGCTGCAAGAAGAATTTGGCTACAAAAATATCATGGAAGTGCCAAAAGTAACCAAAATCACCCTAAATATGGGTGTTGGTGAAGGCATCGGTGATAAGAAACAAGTTGACGCTGCTGTAGCGGACTTACAACAACTATCTGGTCAAAAAGTAGTTGTTACTAAGGCACGTAAATCAGTAGCCGGCTTTAAAGTTCGTGAAGGCTGGCCAATCGGTTGTAAAGTGACTCTACGTGCAGATCGCATGTGGGAGTTCATGGATCGCTTGGTTGATATCGCCCTTCCGCGAGTACGTGACTTCCGTGGCTTGAACGGTAAATCGTTCGATGGCCGTGGTAACTACAGCATGGGTGTTAAAGAGCAGATCATTTTCCCTGAAATCGAATACGATAAAGTGGATAAAGTTCGTGGTCTAGACATCACTGTGACCACTACTGCGCGTAACAACGATGAAGGCCGTGCTCTACTTCGTGCACTGAACTTCCCGTTCCGTAACTAAGGAGTAGGACTATGGCTAAGATTTCGATGAAACAGCGCGAGCTGAAGCGCGAAAAACTAGTGGCTAAATACGCTGAAAAGCGTGATGCGTTAGTGGCAATTATCAAAAACCATGAATCTTCTGAAGAAGATGTATGGAATGCGCAAATGGCGCTACAGAAATTGCCGCGTGACTCTTCAAAGAGCCGCTTACAAAACCGTTGTCAAATGACGGGCCGCCCACATGGCGTGTACCGTAAATTCAAGCTTTCTCGTATTATGATTCGCGAGCAAGGCATGATGGGCAACATCCCAGGTCTTAAAAAGGCCAGTTGGTAAGCATTTCCCTTTGATCTCCGACTTTCGGGTTGGAGATTAAGGGTCGCTGCACAACAGAGAGGTTAAAGCATGAGTATGCAAGATACTTTGGCGGATATGATTACTCGTATTCGCAATGCGCAGGGCGCTGGTAAAGCCACTGTTGCAATGCCTTCTTCCAAAGTGAAGGCGTCTGTAGCTGAAGTTCTAAAGAGCGAAGGTTACATTGCAGATTATAAGGTTGACGGCGACGTTAAACCGACTTTAAACATCGACCTTAAGTATTACGAAGGTAAGCCTGTTATTGAGAGCATTAAACGTGTTTCTCGTCCAGGTCTTCGTACTTACAAGGCGACAACTGAACTGCCTAAAGTAGAAGCGGGCCTAGGCATCGCGATTATTTCTACTTCTAAAGGCATCATGACCGATCGTGCTGCCCGTGCCGCTGGTATCGGTGGTGAAGTGATCTGTACGGTATTCTAAGGGGAGTTTGAGATGTCTCGAGTAGCAAAAGCTCCTGTTACCTTACCAGCTGGCGTAGAAATTAAGCTTTCTGACGCCCAGATCACTGTAAAAGGTAAGCAAGGATCGTTAGATTTAGATCTGCATTCTTTAGTTGCTGTAAAGCACGAAGACAATGTTATTACTTTTGCACCAACTGAAGGTGGCAAAAAGTCTAATGCATTAGCAGGTACATTCCGTTCATTGGTCAACAATATGGTGACTGGTGTTAGTCAGGGTTTTGAAAAGAAACTTATTTTGCAAGGTGTTGGTTACCGTGCAAAAGCAACAGGTTCAACTTTGAATCTAACGCTAGGTTTTTCTCACCCTGTTGATTATGTGCTTCCAGAAGGCGTAACTGCTGAAACTCCTACACAAACTGAGATTGTTATCAAAGGTTTGGATAAGCAAAAAGTAGGTCAAGTTGCAGCGGAAATTCGCAGTTACCGTCCACCAGAGCCTTATAAAGGCAAAGGTGTTCGTTATGCTGACGAAAATGTACGTCGTAAAGAAGCCAAGAAGAAATAGGGTTTAGATCATGAACGAGAAGAAAATAGCGCGTATTCGTCGTGCTCGCCGTTCTCGCATCAAGATGCGCGAACTAGGTGTGACCCGTCTGTGTGTGAACCGTACTCCACGTCATATTTACGCTCAGATTATTTCGTCCGATGGTGCCGAAGTTTTAGCAACCGCTTCTACTGTAGAGAAAGATCTACGTGAAGGTAAAACCGGTAATGCTGAAGCCGCAGCGAAAGTAGGCCAGCTTATTGCTGAGCGTGCGATTGCTAAAGGCATCAAAAAGGTAGCTTTTGATCGCTCTGGTTTTAAATACCACGGCCGTCTAAAAGCTTTAGCTGATGCGGCCCGTGAAGGCGGCTTGGAATTCTAAGGGGCGGATAACATGGCAAATGAACGTGTAGAACGCAATGGCGAAGGTGATCTCCAGGAAAAACTGGTACAGGTCAACCGTGTTGCAAAAGTAGTTAAAGGTGGCCGTATCTTCGGTTTCACTGCGTTAACCGTAGTGGGCGATGGTAAAGGCAAAGTAGGTTTCGGTCGTGGTAAAGCGCGCGAAGTTCCAACTGCTATTCAAAAAGCAATGGAACAAGCAAAGCGTAACATGATCACTGTACAGCTTGATGGCGATACGTTGCAGTACCCAGTAAAAGCCCGTCATGGTGCTTCTAAGGTATACATGCAGCCGGCATCTCAAGGTACTGGTATTATTGCCGGTGGCGCAATGCGTGCTGTACTTGAAATCGTTGGTGTACATAACGTGTTAGCTAAGTGTTACGGTTCTACCAATCCGGTAAACGTAGTACGTGCTACAGTGAATGGTCTTCGTGAAATGCGCAGTCCTGAACAGGTAGCTGCCAAGCGCGGTAAATCTGTAGAAGAAATTCTGGGGTAATCCGACATGGCAAAAGTTAAAGTAACACAAACACGCAGTACTATTGGCAAGCTACCTAAGCACATCGCTACGATGAAAGGCTTAGGGCTTCGCCGCATTGGACACACAGTAGAACTTGAAGATACTGACGCAATACGCGGCATGATCAACAAGGTTTACTATATGGTTAAAGTGGAGGCAGAGTAATATGAAACTTAATACTCTTAGCCCAGCACCTGGTTCACGTCCTTCTGGTAAACGCGTTGGACGCGGTATCGGTAGTGGCTTGGGCAAAACAGGTGGCCGTGGCCACAAAGGTCAAAAAGCTCGTTCAGGCGGTCGTGTAAAGCCTGGTTTCGAGGGTGGTCAGATGCCTTTACAGCGTCGTCTACCAAAATTTGGTTTTACTTCACGTCAAGCGCAATATGTTGCTGAAATTCGTCTTAACGAATTAGCAGCAGCGGGTGTTGACGTAGTTGACCTAGACGCATTGAAAAAAGCCGATATCATCGGTGATAAAATCAAGCGTGCACGTGTGATTCTATCTGGCGAAATCAATAAAGCTGTTACCGTTAAAGGTCTGAAAGTGACCAAAGGCGCACAAGCTGCAATTGAAGCCGCTGGCGGTAAAATCGAAGAATAAGGACCATTTTAGATGGCTAAGCAAGGCTCACTACCAACAGGTATGGCACCCGCAGGACTCGGCGAACTTTGGTCTCGTATCAAATTCGTAATTATTGCGATTGTCGTTTACCGTATCGGCGCTCATATACCGGTACCTGGTATAAACCCTGATCGTCTAGCAGTGTTATTCGAACAGAACCAAGGCACCATCCTGAGCATGTTTAACATGTTCTCGGGCGGTGCTCTGGAACGTATGTCGATTTTCGCGCTAGGTATCATGCCGTATATTTCTGCATCGATTATTATGCAGTTACTATCGGCGGTGAGCCCGCAGCTCGAAGCTCTCAAAAAAGAGGGTGAAGCTGGCCGTCGTAAAATCAGTCAATATACTCGCTACGGCACTGTGCTGTTAGCGACTGTACAAGCCTTCGGTGTATCCGCAGGCTTGGCCAGTCAAGGTATATCATTTGACGCAACACCACTGTATTACGTGACTGCAGTATCCACATTCGTGTGCGGTGCGGTATTCCTTATGTGGTTGGGCGAGCAAGTGACAGAGCGTGGTATCGGTAACGGTATTTCGCTGCTGATTTTTGCCGGTATCGTTGCAGGCTTGCCTGGTGCCATCGGTCAATCTTTTGAATCTGCTCGTCAGGGTGATACTAACATCGCATTGTTGTTAGCCATTGCCGTACTGGCAGTATTGATTGTTGCATTCGTTGTGTTCGTTGAACGTGGACAGCGTCGTATCGCAATCAATTACGCTAAGCGTCAGCAAGGTCGCAAGGTTTTTGCGGCTCAAAGCAGTCACTTACCACTTAAAATTAACATGGCAGGTGTTATTCCGCCTATCTTCGCATCATCGATTCTACTGTTTCCGGCTTCCATCGGTCAGTGGTTTGGACGTACAGAAGGTATGGAATGGCTACAAGATGTGTCTTTGGCTTTAGGGCCGAGTCAGCCTCTTTATCTGATCTTGTTTTCTCTAGCGGTTATCTTCTTCTGCTACTTCTATACGGCCTTGATGTTTAACAGCAAGGACATATCGGAGAACCTTAAGAAATCTGGAGCTTTTATTCCAGGTATCCGTCCGGGACTACAAACAGCCCAATATGTTGATGGTGTGCTAGGTCGATTAACTTTATTTGGCGCTTTATACATAACTGCTGTATCATTGCTCCCCCAATTCTTGGTGGTGGCGGCCGATGTGCCCTTCTACTTTGGTGGTACCTCATTACTTATTGTAGTGGTGGTTGTCATGGACTTTATGTCACAAGTGCAATCTCATCTGATGTCTCATCAGTACGAAAGCCTTATGAAGAAGTCAAACTTGAAAGGGATTGGCGGCGGTTTGGTACGCTAATCAGAGTCTCTGGAGACTTTCAATGAAAGTACGCGCTTCAGTGAAGAAGATTTGCCGTGAATGTAAAATCATTCGTCGTAACGGCAGTGTGCGTGTGATCTGTACAGATCCTAAGCACAAACAACGTCAAGGTTAATCCCCGCCGACGTTGTAACAGGGGGATGGGCTTAATCGGTCAGGGTTTGCGCTCTGGCCGAGGATTCTTTATTGTGCCTATCCAGATAAAAGCATCAACACGCTAATGGCGTGATGGGGTGATAAATGGCTCGTATAGCCGGTGTAAACATTCCTGACAACAAACATGCGGTCATTTCTTTGACCTACGTGTTCGGTGTTGGCTTGCCTACTGCTCAGCTAATTTGTAAAGCAGTTGGTATTGAACAATCAACTAAAATTGCTGATCTTTCTGACGAAAAGTTAGATGAGATCCGTACTGAAGTTGGCAAGTATACTGTTGAAGGTGATCTTCGTCGTGAAGTATCCATGAGCATCAAGCGATTGATGGATCTTGGTTGTTTTCGCGGTATTCGCCATCGTCGCAGTTTGCCTCTACGTGGTCAGCGCACAAAAACAAATGCGCGTACCCGTAAAGGCCCACGCAAGCCAATTAAGCGCTAAGGCAGGGTTGATTTATGGCAAAGCCACAACGTAACGTTAAGAAAAAAATTAAAAAGTCCGTCGTAGACGGCGTGGCGCACATACATGCGTCATTCAATAACACTATCGTAACTATTACTGACCGTCAGGGTAACGCTCTATCTTGGGCAACTGCCGGTGGTTCTGGTTTCCGTGGTTCTCGTAAGAGTACCCCTTTCGCTGCACAGGTTGCTGCGGAACGCGCTGGTGAAGCCGCTAAAGAATATGGTTTGAAGAACTTAGATGTGGAAGTTAAAGGTCCAGGTCCAGGTCGTGAATCAGCTGTTCGTGCATTGAATGCATGCGGTTACAAGATTGGCAACATTACCGATGTGACACCTATACCTCACAACGGTTGCCGTCCACCTAAAAAACGTCGCGTATAAGGGGACAGAACTATGGCTCGATATATTGGTCCTAAGTGTAAGCTGTCTCGTCGTGAAGGTACTGACCTTTTCTTGAAGAGCGGCGTTCGCGCACTAGACTCAAAATGTAAACTAGAAACCAAACCAGGTGTTCATGGCGCAGGTCGTGGCCGTCTATCTGATTACGGTTTACAACTACGTGAAAAGCAAAAAGTTCGTCGTATTTACGGCATTCTTGAAAAGCAATTCCGTGGCTATTACAAAGAAGCAGCACGTGTTAAAGGTGCTACAGGTGAAAACCTACTTCAGCTTCTTGAGACTCGTTTGGATAACGTTGTTTATCGCATGGGCTTTGGCTCAACTCGCGCTGAATCACGCCAATTGGTATCTCACAAAGCAATCTCGGTAAACGGTCAAACCGTTAACATCCCTTCTTACAACATTAAGAGCGGTGATGTGGTTGCGATTCGTGAAAAAGCAAAAGCTCAGCTACGTATTAAAGGTGCACTAGAATTAGCATCTCAACGTGGTGACCTTGCTTGGATCGACGTTGATGCCAAGAAAATGGAAGGTACGTTCAAAGCAGTTCCTGAACGTTCTGAGTTGTCAGCCGAGATTAACGAACAGTTAATCGTCGAATTGTACTCTAAGTAATATAGGAACAGGGGCAGCTATGCAGCGTTCAGTGAACGAATTTCTAACTCCGCGCCACATTCAGGTCGAGCAGGTTAGCAATACTCAGGCAAAGGTAACTCTGGAGCCATTAGAACGTGGTTTCGGCCACACTTTAGGTGCTGCGTTGCGTCGTATCCTTCTCTCTTCTATGCCTGGCGCCGCCATTGTAGAAGTGGAAATTGAAGGTGTTCTTCATGAGTACAGCACTATTGAAGGCGTGCAAGAAGACGTAATCGAAATCTTGCTTAACCTGAAGGGTGTTGCAGTCAAGCTGCACGAGCGTGAAGAAGCTTATCTTACTCTACACAAATCTGGCGCAGGCCAGGTTACTGCTGCTGATATCCAATTGGATCACGGCGTTGAAGTTGCAAATCCAGAGCACGTTATCGCCAATTTGGCTGATAAAGGTGAGCTGAAAATCAACATCAAGGTTGCAGCAGGTCGTGGTTATGAGACTGTAGAGTCTCGTAACCAAAACGAAGAAGAGACTAAGGCAATTGGTAAATTGCAGTTAGATGCGACGTACAGCCCTGTTAAGCGTGTCGCTTACGGTGTTGAAAACGCTCGTGTTGAACAGCGTACTGATTTAGATAAGCTGGTTATAGATCTAGAAACTAACGGCACCATTGAGCCAGAAGAAGCGATTCGTCGCTCTGCTACAATCCTGCAGCAACAGCTTGCAGTATTCGTAGACTTGCAAAATGAAGCTGAGCCAGAACCAGAAGAAATAGAAGACGAGATTGATCCGATTCTACTTCGTCCGGTTGATGATCTAGAGCTAACAGTACGTTCTGCGAACTGCTTAAAGGCAGAAAACATTTACTACATCGGTGATCTGATTCAGCGCACCGAAGTTGAGTTGCTGAAAACCCCTAACTTGGGTAAGAAGTCTCTAACCGAAATTAAAGACGTGTTAGCTTCTCGCGGTTTGTCTCTTGGTATGCACCTTGAAAACTGGCCACCAGCTAGTTTGAAAAAAGATGATAAAGCGCTTGCCTAAGGCAGGTTTGAGGTAAGGAATTAAAACATGCGCCATCGTAAAAGTGGTCGTCACTTAAACCGAACCAGTTCGCATCGTCAAGCTATGTTCAAGAACATGGCTGTATCGTTGATCGAACACGAGATCATTAAAACTACTTTGCCTAAAGCAAAAGAGTTGCGTCGTGTGGCTGAGCCATTAATTACGCTAGCAAAAGAAGATTCTGTTGCTAACCGTCGTTTGGCTTTCTCACGCACTCGCTCTAAAGAAGCGGTTGGTAAACTGTTCAGCGAACTTGGTCCTCGTTACCAAGAACGTACTGGCGGTTACCTACGTATTCTTAAGTGCGGTTTCCGTGCAGGCGACAATGCTCCTATGGCATACGTAGAACTGGTTGATCGTCCAGTTGCAAGCGAAGTTGTTGAAGAATCTGAAGATTAATCAACGCTTTGTTTGAAATAAAAAGGCAGCTTCGGCTGCCTTTTTTTATGTCTGTCTTTTGTAAATATAAATTGAGTTGTTATGTCACAAGTATCTATTAAGCCGTTAACCTTGGTGGGTTATTTTGAAGGTATGTCATTCTTACTTTTGTTAGGTGTTGCTATGCCCCTTAAATATCAGATGGGGATTGTTGAGCCGGTTAAATATTTGGGTATGGCCCATGGTATTTTATTTATGGCTTATGTGTTTGTGCTTATGTCGACAGCGTCGAAAGTGAAGTTGCCATTGTGGGCGATGCCGTCAGGTGTGCTTGCTTCGCTGTTACCATTTGGGCCGTTTGTATTTGATTGGATGCTAAAGCGATCTTTGAGTCGTTAATTTTTTGTCTGTGACTGTTTTTTATGCAGATAAGTTTTTACATCAATTGTCTGCAATTATGAAAATCTAATTTACATTTTAATTTCTGATGTATCGAGCAGATAGGTTATATGCGTATTACATTAAACCTATTTTTGTCACGTGTATGAATAGAATAATGCTAACAGTAAAGTTATCTGGCTAACGGTCTAGTTATATAGGTGAGCTTACTGAATTGTCGAAGCGGCGATTAAAGTATATATAATTTTGTTAATATTAAAAACTTAACTCTAGCTGCAAGCGCACATTGCGTGGCGGCTGAATAAATTGATAAGGGCTCGTGCCCCTTGGGTTGCTGTGGTAATAAGTTTTGTCTAATACATTTTCAATGTAAAGATTCATATCTAGACGTGTATTGCCCGAAAGCTGCCAATCATTAGCGGCAATATTAACGTTTAGTGTTTGCCAGCTAGGAATGCGCTGAATAGCGGTCGTGTTTCCATCAATAGTATTTGCTTCAGTGAAAGTTTTTGACCAATGGTTGATAAATACGCTGGTGCTCCAGCGATGTGTCCATGTGTAGCCTAATCCAAGTTTCACTTTTGTTTTTGGTAAGTCCAATAGTTCAGTTCGGTTGCCAACCGTTGTTTTGTCTGCATCAAGGTAGCGTAAACTGAAAAATCCAAATATTGAATGTCCTTGCCATTTTAATTGATTTTCAAAGCCTTCGACGGTATTTTCACCGCTTACTATGGTTTGCCAAACATTCCGTTCTTCATCAAATACTTTTTGATAAAAGTTTTTTGCTTTCATTTGATACAGCACTGCAATATTCACCCATTCAATGTCCCAAAATGTTTGGGTGTGCGTGTAATTGAGTTCAATCATTTTCATTGTTTGAGACTCAAGAGATTGGTCTTCCACTAATTCAAATTCGAAAATAGTCGGTGGGCGAAAAGCTTCGCCATAAGTGATTTTCCAAATATGATGTGCACTGGATTGATAGACCGTGCTAAGTCGAGGTAACCAAGCATTATCTGTTAACTCTTGTTGATTGTATCTAAGTCCTGAGGTCATTTTAACAATGGACGTTTGGTTGATCGTCCAAGTTTTTGAATATTGCCCATAAAGCGCGTGCTTATCTGAGACTTCTTTTTCGGTGGGCCAAGTGTCCGGTATTACTTTTTCTGTGCCAGTGCCTGTATCCACATAGCGAACTTTACTACCGATATCGGTACGCCATCCATCATAACCAAACACCCAAACTTCACTATGCCCTGGGTCGTATTGCCATTGGCTGCGAAGGCGGTAGCGATAAGAAGGACCGATATCTTCACGTTCGGTAAATAGGACGAGGTCATCAAATGATGTGGCAGTCTCTTCATTTTCGGCTTTTAGTCTGAACTTCTTTTTATATTCTCGGAAGACACTTAATTCAACAAAACCACTTAAAGCGTCAGTGGCATCAAACTCTTGCCCTAAGTATGTCAAGGTATAGCCTCTTCTTGAATCATCACCAAAACCAAAATCATAAGCGATACGTTCGATGCCACTCATGTTTTCCATCTGAGATAAGTTAACGCCTGCATAGCTATTGTGATATTGAATATTGAAATCAAATGTTAGATTTTTCTCTTTGTTTTTAAAACGATTGGGATCGCGGTTTCGGATTTGATCAAGGGTTGGATTGCGGCTGAATTCACTGTTATTAAATACAAACGATTTTAGATTGTCGTAATCTAAATCACTTTGAAAGGCGCTGGCACTGATACCATACTTAAACTCATTATATTGTCCGGTAATAAGCCCGTTAGCTTGTTTAGTATTAACTTCTCCGATTATGATTCCGGCCTCTATAATCGATTTCTCTGATCCTAGGCGAGAGATGATATTGATGACACCTTGTGTCGCGTTACCCCCATAAAGAGTGGAATTGGTGCCCTGTAAAATCTCGATGCGCTCGATTCGGTGTGCAGGAAAGTTATTCATGATAAAGGCTTCGTTAGCCAATAGGTTTTGTACTTCACGACCATCTATCATTAATAACGTACCAGAACGGTTTCCGGTAAAGCCACGCTGACCACCAGATAGCCAGCTGTATTGATAGAGCATGTCCATGTTAGGGGCAGCTGATAATATTTCTTTTAGATCTCGCCAGCCATAATTTTTAATATCTTTACGATCTATGACATAAACAGTGCCTGAGCTAGTAAGCCAAGATTCCTTGGTCTTACTTGCAACTTGAACTTCAATTTCTTGAAGTTTCTCTAACGGAAGGGAAAATAGGTAATCGACGTCATGCGCATGGGAAAACGATGCATTTAAGAGTATTAAGCCTATGATTGAGCAGGGTGTGCACTGGCGGATCATACTTCATGCCACGGCTATCGCATATCTTATAAGAGTAGTTTGTATCTTGATAAAAGCAAAAGGGGCCATCGCATATGGTTAAATTCAGTTCGGCTGATTTAGCCAAATCCTCACCTTAATCATTTGCCATAATAAATTATAAAGGAAAAGTTGATCAATGAGATCAACCTTTCCTTTATATGGCCAATCAGTAAGTGCCAGAGTTATACATAGCACTCCATGCGCATTGGTAACCGTTACTATTTAATGTGGTGAAATAAAATCGATTACAACTATTATCGTAATTATAGTTGCCAACATTGATTCGGAACTCACCAAAATTAACACCCTGTAACGAAACATAGCGACCATTGTTAAGTAGGGAGAAATGCAAGTGGGGGCCAGTAGAGCTCCCACCTTCACAGAGCGCTGTATTGCGATTGTTTGCGTATATACCAAGTTTTGTATTTGCATCAACATATTGGCCATTTGATACCTCAATATTATCCATATGATAATAATTGGTTGCCCAGCCATTTGAATGAGTTACTCGTACTTGGCAGCGAGATAAAACATTCACGGTTCCGTTATGCGCTGCGGTAACACTGTAGGTTGCTTGTCCCCAGTCTGGCCAGTCATAGGAAACATCAATAGACGAGTAGGGGTAGCCTGAGCCGGTATGAGAGTGCGCACCGTTTGATTTCCATGAATAGCCAATACGCCAAGGTAGCTGCATCATATTCATTGGTGGCGAACTTGCGGATACTTGCATGGCTTGTGACTGTTGGGTTTGACCCGACAGAGCGCTCATGTCTTGGCCAAATAGCTGGCTAAAATGCTTGGCAAGTTTATTTGAAAGCGTATTTGTTGATAACGATCTACTTTTTAGTGATGGCTTTAGCTTATCTTCCAATGAATTTAACGCGGCGGTTGCCGAATACATGGCGCTCGTTTGGTCCGCTAATCGCCTATTTGCGTTATCTTGTTTTAAGAGAAGTTGTGATTGTTCATATTGATAGAAACGAGTTGATAGTGTGAATAAAACGTCTTGTAGTTGTTCAGAAAACCCAGTTTTATTTGATAGCGCTTCAAAGGGTGTTGATAGTTTTGTTTGATCAGGGTCAGAAATTAATGTTGAGCTCAATTCCATTAGGGCTATTACGACTTTAGGGTTGATGCTGTAATACCCTGACCAATGTGAAATGATTTCTTGATGCTCAAGTAGAATAGGGGCGTTATTTGATAGGTAATATTCTAAATCAAAATTCGACGCATCCTGTCCGTAAAGATATAATTCATTACTAATCGGCCGCGATACAAGATCGGATGAAAATATTACATCATGATTCTGGGTGTTTTTGTTTTCATCTAGATGGGGCCCTGCTATGGCGGATGCTGATAACGTGATAGAAGCAAATAGTGTTCCAGTTAGTTTTAAGCGTTTTAAATGATTGAATTTGTATTTTGACTTTTCTTTTATTAAATCGATTTTATGAATATTTACTTTTTTTTGTATCATTTTATATCCCTTTATAAAAAATTAATTTAATGGTTGATTCGGTTTATTTACGTTCCTTATTGTCTTTTTTATGTTATAAGCTTTTTTGTTGAATCGTTAGTACTTAGCAAGCACTGGGCTCATCTATAAATAAATGTATGTGAATTTATCTTGAGTAAGCATGCTCGCAGCACCGAAGTTTGCTTTGATTCAATTTTATTGAGAATATAAAATATGTAATCAGTGTGGCTATGCTCTATTAATAGCAAAGCATTAATTCGAATGTTAACCATGAGAGTTTCTACAACTTACTGTTCTAAGTTTAAATCTAATGGATGCATTCTATTCTTTGAAGATAATTTTTAATGCGTTAATGATATCTAAGGTAAGAATATCAGGCCTAGTAAACTTAGTGTATGTTCGCCTTGTGTGAAAAATGCAATGTTATTGTTTTACGACTGTAAAAATATTTTTTTAATTACTATTTGTGAATCTTTATTTTTATAATTATTTTTCATGGTGATATAAATTTTTATTTTATGATTAGGTGTCAAATAACACTAAATTATGACGGGTGTTGCAGGGCTTTACAGTTAAAAGCATGACTATTTTACGAGTCGTAATTTTCTTCGTAGGGATATTTCATAATAAAAAAGCCGCGTGTTAAAAACAGGCGGCTTACGATGACGGTATTAGATATCGCGCTTATTTTAAATAATCGTCATATTTTTCAATATAATCTTCCATGTTAGCCATTAACATAGAACGATATTGATTAGTGAAGTATTCAATGGCCTCTACTTTATTGCGATCAGCTTCGGCTTTGTCTTTAGCAGAAGATGCCACAATGAACGCATTGAAACGTGCCGCGGCGTAAAGCATGCTGGCGCTTACTTTGCCTATTTCGTGTTCTGAGGTAAGCTCATTTGCGACTTTAATGAATGCATCAGTGCGTTTAAAAAAGTCTTTATCCATTTTTTGTGCCGTTTTTTCATCTGACATAAGTCACCTTCTTTTTGCTTTGGTCGGATTGCTTGATGCTCGAAGCCGTTAATTAAATCCGACTGATTTAAAATTCACACGTTGCCTGTCTCTTACGCTTTAGGTTTTAACATTGGCTTTAAGAACTTAGCCGTGTGGCTACCTTTCACTTTTGCAACGCTTTCGGGCGTGCCTTGTGCAACAATTTGTCCGCCACCTGAACCGCCTTCCGGACCTAGGTCAATCACCCAGTCTGCGGTTTTGATTACATCGAGGTTATGTTCAATCACAACGATGGTATTACCATGGTCACGCAGACGGTGCAGTACATCCAGTAATTGTTGAATATCATGGAAGTGCAAGCCTGTGGTTGGCTCATCTAATATGTACAATGTTTGGCCCGTATCGCGCTTGCTTAATTCTTTTGCCAGTTTCACACGCTGCGCTTCGCCGCCAGATAATGTAGTGGCGTTTTGCCCTAAGCGAACATAGGTTAAACCTACATCCATTAGGGTTTGCAATTTACGCTTCAGTGCTGGGATGGCTTCGAAAAACTCAAGGCCTTCTTCCACTGTCATGTCTAGCACTTCATGAATGTTTTTGCCTTTGTAGCGAATGTCTAATGTTTCGCGGTTGTAACGTTTGCCGTGGCACACATCACATGGCACATACACATCGGCTAAGAAATGCATTTCTACCTTGATAACACCGTCGCCCTGGCAGGCTTCACAGCGACCACCTTTGACGTTAAAACTAAAGCGACCCGCTTTATAGCCACGAGAGCGCGACTCTTCTGTGCCTGTAAATAAATCACGTACGGCGGTGAAAATACCCGTGTAGGTTGCAGGGTTAGAGCGAGGTGTGCGCCCGATTGGGCTTTGGTCTATATCGACACATTTGTCGAAGTGATCCATGCCTTCAACCGTTTTATATGGCGCAGCTTTTAAGGTGCTTGCGTTATTCAATGCGGTGGCGGCAAGTGGGTATAAGGTTTGATTGATTAGCGTCGATTTACCACTGCCCGATACACCAGTTACACAGGTGAATAATCCCACTGGAATTTTCAGCGTGGTATCGGCAAGGTTATTCCCCGTTGCACCCGTTAACACCAGTTGTTTGTCTTCGTTGATCGGTGTGCGATTTTTAGGCACGGCAATTTCACGGGTACCAGTAATATATTGCCCCGTGATGGATTCTTTACACTTACCAATATTTTTAGGCAGGCCAGCAAAGATAACTTCACCGCCGTGTACGCCGGCTCCAGGGCCTATATCTATAATGTAATCAGCCGCGCGAATCGCATCTTCATCGTGCTCAACCACAATAACGGTATTACCAAGGTCACGCAGGTGTTCAAGTGTTTTTAGTAGGCGGTCGTTATCGCGTTGATGTAGCCCGATAGAGGGTTCATCCAAAATATACATAACGCCTACAAGGCCTGCACCAATTTGACTGGCTAGGCGAATCCGCTGAGCTTCACCACCCGATAGCGTATCGGCGCTGCGTTCTAGGGATAAATAATCCAAACCAACGTTTACCAAAAAGTGTAAGCGATCTTGAATTTCTTTTTGGATTTTTTTCGCAATCTCACCTTTGCGCCCAGGTAACTTCATTTTTTGGAAGTACTTTAACGCAGGGCCAATGGGCATTGCGGTTAGGTCGGCAATGTTATGGTTATCCACAAACACATTACGTGACGCTTGCTTTAAGCGACTGCCTTCACAGCTAGGGCAGGGTTGTACCGATAATAATTTTGATAAATCTTCGCGTACCATCGCGCTGTCAGTTTCATGGTAACGGCGTTGTAAGTTTGGAATCACGCCTTCGAAAGGGTGCTCTTTGATCACGGTATCGCCACGGCTGTTGACATAGTTGAACTCAATGTCTTGCTCGCCTGTCCCGAAAAGAATCGCGTTGCGATTTTTTTTGCTCAGTTTTTTAAAAGGCGTATCCATGTTGAAGCCATAATGATCGGCAACACTTGAAAGCATTTGAAAATAATAAATGGTGCGACGATCCCAGCCGCGAATGGCGCCTTCACCTAATGTTAGGGTCTCATCGACTATGATTTTGTCTGGATCAAAATATTGATCCACGCCTAAACCGTCACACGTACCACAGGCACCAGCTGGGTTATTGAAAGAGAACATGCGTGGCTCAAGGTCGGTAATGCTATACCCACACATAGGGCAGGCAAATTGAGATGAAAATAATATTTCTAGTTTGCTGTTATCGTCCATACCGCAGGCTGTTGCGGTGCCGCCAGTTAGCTCTAGCGCGGTTTCTAATGACTCGGCTAAGCGCTGCTCTAAACCTTTGCGCACTTTTATGCGATCGATGACCACTTCAATGGTGTGTTTTTTGTTTTTGTCGAGTTCAGGGATGTCGTCCATGTCGACGACGATGCCATCAACGCGCACACGCACAAAGCCTTGGCTGCGCAGTTGTTCGAATAAATGCAGGTGCTCACCCTTTCGATCGTTAATCATGGGAGCAAGAATCATGAGTTTAGTGCCTTCATCTAAACTGGTGATTTGATCAACCATTTGGCTAACGGTTTGCGCATCTAATACTTCGCCGTGATCAGGGCAGCGTGGCTCGCCTGCACGGGCAAATAATAAGCGCAGGTAATCATAAATCTCTGTGACGGTGCCAACGGTTGACCTAGGGTTATGACTGGTTGATTTTTGTTCGATAGAAATGGCCGGACTTAAACCTTCAATATGGTCTACATCGGGTTTTTCCATCATAGATAGAAACTGGCGTGCATAGGTAGAGAGACTCTCTACATAGCGGCGTTGGCCCTCAGCGTATAGCGTATCAAAGGCCAATGATGATTTACCTGAACCGGATAAGCCAGTGATTACCACTAGCTTGTCACGGGGAATGTCTAGGTCGATATTTTTAAGATTATGGGTGCGAGCACCGCGAACCAAGATGGTATCCATATTCGATCTACGCCAAGGCAAAAATGAGCATTGTACCCGTTTCAAATTGGCTTGGCTGCACTACTAATAAAGGTAATTGTTGGCACTAAGAGAACACTTAGTGCCAGTAGGGGGGGTGATCCAATTTGTGCTAAGCAACGTCCTGAGTTGGCAGGTGTTCTTTTGCCCAATTGATGGCTTGAATACGGTTGCTGACATCAATTTTTTTGAATAAATTATACATGTGAGTTTTGACGGTATGGGTGCTCACATTAAGGGCTTCAGCGATTTCTGAGTTTTTTGCGCCGCTGGCACTTAAGTTAAGAATCTGTTTTTCTCGCTTGGTTAGCGCATAGATGCTGTCTGGTATTTTACTTGGGCTCTTGCGATTACTGGCCACAAAGCGGCTAAGCAATTTACGGCTGAACCAAAGTTCTCCGTTCACGATAGAGGCTAAACCGTGGCTAATATGTGTATGGCTGTTGCCTTTATAAAAGAAGCCGCACACGTTAGGCCACTGTAAAAGGCGCTCGTGTTCTTTGTCATGATCTAAGTTGATAAAGAAGACTTTATTTTCACGGGGTAACCACTCAAGAACTTGCTGATAACGCTCGTAGTTTAAACCTGAGGCATCTAAGCATATGAAATGGTTGGGTTGTATATGTTGATTATCGGCTTGGGTGTAAGGGTCCATGATCGCGCAGCTGTAATTGATGTTTTGCTGCAAATAACCCAGAAGTAATGAGTTTTGAATGTTCTTAGGACCGATGAGCCAAAGTCTTTGCGATGCGGACGTCATATCTAGCATTCCTTGCAGATAGTTAACAGAATGGCAGTCATTGTAGAGAAAAATGTGCAAAATGACACCCATCTGATTAGATAGATTGCACTTTTAGGTGAAAAAAGTTTAATTTTTCTTCTCATTGGGGTTAGGGGTACTCATGACAGCCTTGGATTGCTAAAATGCCGCTCTTTTTTCCATGTTGTTTTGTTCATGTCCCCATTAGAAACCCGTACTGTTACAACGCTCGCATTGATCTATGCCTTACGTATGTTTGGTTTGTTCATGGTGCTGCCTGTGTTGGCGCTCTTTGCACAGGACTACCAAGGCGCCAGTGCCTCGTTAGTGGGCGTGGCTATTGGCGTATATGGTCTTACTCAGGCCTGTTTGCAACTGCCTTTTGGTGTGTGGTCTGATCGTATCGGTCGTAAGCCCGTTATTATTCTCGGTTTGGCGCTGTTTAGTTTGGGCAGTGCTTTAGCGGCCATGGCGGACGATATTTGGTTGTTGATTTTGGGGCGAGCCTTACAGGGCGCAGGTGCGGTTGCCAGTACTCTGATGGCCTTAATGACAGACCTTACTCGTGAAGAAAATCGCACAAAAGCCATGGCCAGTATTGGTGCCAGCATAGGTTTGTCTTTTACCTTGGCGATGGTGGTTGGTCCACTACTAGCCTCATGGATGGGATTATCTGGCCTGTTTATGCTCACAGGTGTGTTATCTCTTTTTGCCATTGTGCTATTGATTGTGGTTGTGCCGACGCCTAGGCAGCAAGTACGTTCACGGGATGTACGTGCATTTATTTCTCAATTAGGTGATGTATTTAAAGATAAACAAATTCTAAGATTGAGCTTTGGTATTTTTGTATTGCACGCCGTGTTAGTGGCTTGTTTTGTTGCGTTACCTGTTGCGTTGGTTGAAGCAGGTTTATTGCAAGCTGAGCACTGGAAGGTGTATTTACCTGTGATGTTGGTGGCATTTTTAATGATGGTGCCATTTATTATTGTGGGTGAGAAAAAGAAAAAAATGAAACAAGTCCTGTTTATTGCCGTTGCCTTGCTTACCTTCAGTGTTGTTTTGTTAGGGTTTGAGCTTGGATCAGTGATGGGGATTAGTTTTGCTTTATGGTTGTTTTTTGTTGCCTTTAATATACTTGAAGCTAGCTTGCCGTCGTTAGTGAGTAAATTTGCACCTGCGGGGTTCAAGGGCAGTGCCATGGGCGTGTATAGTACAAGTCAATTTCTTGGGGCGTTTGTCGGTGGTTTACTGGGCGGATTCCTAAGTCAGTATTACGGCTTAAGTGCTGTGTTTTGGGGTATGGTGCCCTTACTAATAATCTGGTTGTTACTTGTGGCGAGTATGGATAAGCCGCAGCACCTTATGAGCTATATGGTAAAGCTGGTTGATACTGACTCTAGTAATGCACCTGACATAGAGCATCAGTTGTTGGATTTACCTGGTGTGTCTGAAGTCATTGTTATTCTGCAAGAAAAAGCGGCGTATTTAAAGGTAGACAGTAAAATTTTTGACCCGCTAAAGCTAAAACAAATTAATCTTTAATTGACTCATAAAAATTGGCAAATATTCAGTCGATTTTTATGGGAGCATCCCTCCTGAATTTTGTCATTCATTTTACCCATTTTGTTGATTAGTGCGTTGAATCATCTCATTTTTTATTGCGTGTGTTGATAGGTGTTTAGTTAATATGTTTAAGCTAAAAAACGTCTAAATTTAATCCGCGGTATCGTTTTTATTAAAGCCTGCTGATGACTCTTTTATTACGACTAATTGATTATGATTAGATTGTTTGACGATATTTTCCTTGCAAAATCCCTCATATCAAAATAGTGTTGGTTGGCCGATAGTGACTAGCGCAGCATTTCAATGACCTTTTAGAGTTGATGCACTATGGCTGTGCCACTTATCATATTCAGGAAGATTTGAGCTTAATGGTATTGCAGGTCGGATGCGTTAAATGTGAGCAGGCTTCTTAAGCGCTGCGCACAGTAAATGTGCGATGAAACAAACTACTGTAAAAATCTATATATGCATTAAGTAAATGATGTCTTTTCAATTTCTAATCTAAAAATTTAATTTAAAGCGTATCCATCATCAATGATGACGCTGCCTCTAGTAAGTAAAAGGAAGTACGGCAATGACTGCTCCAGTTACCATGAATAGCGCTTTAACCGCGCGTATCTTCGCGTGGATGGATGAACGTTTTCCATTCAAAAATGCACTGTTATTTTTTATTTTATACTTAACCAGTGCGGCGGTTGTTCGATCCGGTGCGGAAGGTGCGATCAGTGTAAATCTAATGGATTTATTTTCGTGTGCGATTACCTGGAGTCTGTTTCTTGTTATTCGAATTTTTGATGAGCATAAAGACTATGCACTGGATGTCCTTAATCACCCGCAACGTGTTCTGCAAAGCGGCTTAATTACACTGGGTAATTTGAAAGTATTAGCCGTTATATCCATTGTTGTTCAGTTATTATTTTCATTATATATCGATCAGTTTTCAGTAGGCGCAGCCACCATTAGTTGGCTGATCATGTTTGTGTATTTATGCTTAATGGGCGCTGAGTTTTTTTGCGGCGAATGGTTAGAAAAACGTTTAACCCTTTATGCCTTTTCTCATATGCTTATTATGCCATTAATCGTTTATTGGCTTGCGCATTTAGCTGTTCCTGATGTGGTGTTGAGTGAGCCATTAATGATCATGATGGTATTAGCATTTATTAGTGGTTTTTGTTTTGAAATCACACGTAAAACAAAAGGCGTAGAAGAAGAGCGTGATACGGTTGACTCCTACTCTAGGATATTTGGCACAAAAGGATCTGCGTACATTGTAATGACGCTTATTTCTATGATGTTGTTATCTCAAATTGCATTGTTGGTATCGCTAGAGGTTAGCCATTTTGTTTGGTTCTTGATTCCTTTGATTTTAATGTATGGCGTTGCAATACGTCAGGTGATGAAATTTATAGAGGACGCAACAATTAAAGGGCGTGAAAAAAATGAAGCGGCGGTTGGTATTAATATGTTGCTTGGGTATTGCATCATAATTATCGCAGCATTACTCGAAAATGGTATGACAGGGAGTTTGATTTAAGATGAAAAAGGAAAATCTGGTAATGCATTCGGCCCGACATACGTTTGCAAAAGAATATAGAGCGTGTGTTTATATTCAGCACGGTGATAAAAAATGGCAAGCTGAAGCAATCGATGTATCAAAAAAAGATTTGTCCGTTGTATGTGAAAATGTGTTTGAACATATTGTTCACGATAAAGTAGATAAAATCACGGTTGTGATACTGGATCATATATTTGAATTTAAGCATCTTCTCTTAACTAACCGAACCACCAAAGGCCACAAAACCCATTTGGTATTTGGCCATGATGGTGATGCTGACACCCATCGTACATTGTGGGAAATTAGTTATATTTTACGTCAAAAGCCCACGACGGATCATGCTGTTAACCATACCGAGTTTACTCTGCCAAAAGTGCCTGCTCGTGGTTTATATACAGAAGACGCTAGGCAAGAGCGGCTGGCCTATATTCGCAAGACAACAGGCGCGCAGCTTGAAAAGGTCGCGCAAACAACACTTGATCCGGTTGCATTGGTTAGTAACATAGAAGCATTGGTTGGCTCGGTTGAAATTCCGGTTGGGATCGCAGGCCCATTACATATTAAAGGCACCCATGCTGATGGCCTTTACTATGCACCCATGGCAACAACGGAAGGCGCACTGTTAGCCTCGGCCACACGTGGTGCGACGGCGTTATCTCGATCAGGTGGTGTGAATGTTAGAGTGATTGGGCAGCGTATGTTACGCGCCCCTATTTTTGTTTTATCTGATTTATCATCCGCGTTATTTCTTGATCAATGGGTGAAAGATCACTATTCCGAAATCGCAGAGCAAACCCGTAAGTATTCAAATTATGCTGACTTAGTTGAAATTAAAAGCGAACTCATGGGTCGTACTTTGCACATGGAATTTGCGTACGAAACAGGAGATGCTGCGGGTCAAAATATGACGACAACCTGCACTTGGCAGGCGTGTCAGTGGATTCTTTCACAGATGAGTTTTTTTGATCATATCCAAATCGAAAATTTCATGATTGAAGCCAATTTATCGAATGATAAAAAAGTCACTTATAACTCGTTCTTAAGAGGGCGTGGTATTCGAGTGATGGCGGAGTGCTTATTGACTGAAGAGGTATGTCGAAAGGTGTTAAAGGTAACACCTGAGCAATTATTCTCCGCTTATAATCGATTTAATAGCGGCAGTATTGCATCTGGCATGGTGGGTATGAACATCAATATTGCCAATGTGATTGGTGCGATGTTTACCGCAACAGGGCAAGATATTGCGTGTGTGCACGAGTCCTCTATTGGGCAGTTATATTTAGAATTGACAAAAGATAATGAAGTATCCGCAACGTTAAGGCTCCCCAGCTTAGTTGTCGGCAGCGTGGGTGGCGGGACAAGCCTTGCGCAGCAAAAAGAGTGCTTAGAATTAATTGGCTGTGCTGGCCCAGGTTGCGCGCATAAATTAGCCGAAATTATTGCAAGCTTTTGTTTGGCTTTAGATCTTTCGACATTGTCAGCAATTGCCAGTGATCAGTTTGCTCGAGCCCATGAAAAATTAGGGCGTAATCGTCCAGTTGAATGGTTGAAGTTAAGTGACTTCAATGATCAATTCTTTACGCGTTCAATGCAATCGTATTACGGACGCAATAATATTATGGTTGAGCAGGCTCAACCGTTAAAGATCGAATCGAAAGGCAGCAGTATTATTACTGAGCTTACCGATCATAAAATAAATAAACTAGTGGGACACTTTCCCTATGCACTAACGCTGGCGGGTTTACCTGACCCTATTAATGTCATGGTTAAAGTGAAGCCACTGGATAGTGAAGTGATTTTAATGCTCAACAGTGTTGCTGCAATGTGCGATGCACGTTTAGCCCACGCTTATAACGAGTTTAAAAACCACATAGGCTTCAGTGGTTGCCATAAACGAGAGCTAGCGGTTATGTCTCAAACAGACCCTCGTTTTGTGAATAATGCCCCAACGACTTATATGGCCTGGCAAGATGATAGCCGAGAAGCGTATGTTTTAGTTCAAGAGCTGATGGAAGACATGGAGCTAATGGACAGCGCAAATGATACTTCAGGTTGGACGGCCGAACACATCCAAGTGGCGATTAGCGGCATCGCGGAAGTGCATTCTATTTGGTACGGAAAAGAAGCGGAACTCGCCGAAAAAGATTGGGTCATCGATGCACCCACTTGTGAAAACATGCAAGAGAAGATTCGATTGTGGGAAATGCTAGGCGCGCATAGCGCAGAAGAATTCCCAGAGTGGTTTACCGACGCCGACATGGCGCGTTTTCGCGACAAGGTGTATAGCTTGAAAGATTGGTATAGCGAAATTGATGCGATGCCAAAAACGCTTATTCATAATGATTTTAACCCTCGCAATATTGCGTTTCGCCGGAATGCGAACAGCGGAGCGTTAAGTTTGTGCGCCTATGACTGGGAGTTGGCCACCATTCATTTACCACAACACGATTTGGCTGAGTTGTTGGTATTTACACTGCAATCCGATTTTAAAGTAGAAGATGTTGAATCATATATTGAACAGCACCGAATAGAGTTGCAAGCGTTAAGCGGCATCGCGATTGATGCAAAACAATGGCGACGTGGTTTTACTTTGTGTTTGTGGGATTTAGTCGTGTGCCGTGTGCAGATGTACATCATGGTGCATACCTTTAGGCATTATGAATTTATGGCACGCATGCTCGCAACGTTTAGGCAGTTACTGGATAACGAAGTGCTGTTTGAGAATGAAAAAGAAAATGAAAAAGTAGAGCAATAATATGACGTTTCCATTATTTTTAAACTCTGCTCAAGCGGTTAAAGAAGATGAATCATTACTCGGTGGTAAAGCTAAAAACTTAGCATTGTTATCGCGTCAAGGATTGCCCGTACCAAAGTGGTGGGTGCTTACCACCGCTTGCTTTTCTCAGCAATTAAAAGAGCTGGATATTGAAAACTGGCTTGATGAGCAGTTGCAACAGTTAGCCGGTGATAATGCACAGGGTGGTGTTAATAACGAGGCGATTGCAAAAATCGCTTCTAGTATTCAGCATGCTTTGGGGCGTTTACCGTTAACGGCTGAAATACAGCAACTCATTCGTGACAGCCTACCTGAGAATATTTTAAGCCATGCCTCGTTGGCAGTGCGTTCATCGGTTGTGGGTGAAGATGCTGAAAATGCCTCTTTTGCGGGACAAATGGATTCGTATTTGTATCAAAAAGGTGAAAAAGCGGTTTTTGAATCCATCATTAAAGTGATGCAGAGTGCGTTTAATCATCGTGCGCTTGCTTATCGCATACATAATGGCTTGGGTCTGACGGATATTCGCGCAGCGATTATTTTACAAGAAATGGTTGATGCAGATGTTTCGGGCGTTATGTTTACCGCTAATCCCGCAACCGGTAATCGTAAGCAAGCAATGATTTCATCTACTTGGGGTTGCGGTGAAGGCATTGTATCGGGTGTGTGTAATACCGATGAAACAACCGTGGGTTTGTTTAGCGATGAAATTAATACACAAGTTAATGTCAAAGACAGCGCCTTTGTCTTTGATAGCGGTGCTTCCAATGGTGCGACAGAAGTCCCTGTCGAAGCGTCAAAACAAGAAGTATCAAGTTTAGATGAGCAGCAAGTATTAACGCTGCGTGATTTGGGCCGTAGTATTTCTGAAACCTATAAAACACCACTGGATATTGAATGGTGTTTAAAGGATGGCCAGTTTTATATATTGCAGGCTCGACCGGTGACATCATTACCGCCGCTTAATTCTGATGAAGACGACGTGGTAGTTTGGGATAACTCAAATATCCAAGAGTCCTACTGTGGTGTGACCACGCCGCTTACATTTAGCTTTGCGAATCGTGCTTATAAAACCGTGTATGAACAAACTTTACGTTTATTAGGTGTAAGGGAATCGGTTGTACAAGAGCATCAAAGTATGTTGGAAAACATGCTTGGTTTAATTAATGGCCGTGTTTATTACAATATTAATAATTGGTATCGTGGCCTGTTATTTTTACCGTCATTTAAGCAAAATAAATCGGACATGGAGCGGATGATGGGTCTAACAGACCCAGTTGATCTGGTTCAAAATCAAACCTTAAGCCTGCCACAAAAAATCAAAAAATTGCCTCAAGTATTTCGTGCGCTTTATTCTATGTTTACGCGTTTTCGCAATATGGATAAATTAGTGCATGAGTTTCGTGAGATGTTTCAGCGTGAATATCAGTCGGTTAAGCGTGAGTCATTGCATACCTTAACCATAGGTCAATTAATCAGTGAAAGTCGCCGCTTAGATAAACAGTTGTTAGAAAATTGGACAACGCCGATTGTAAATGATTTTTACGTCATGATGATGAATGGTCGAGTGCATCGCTGGTTAGAAAAAGTAGGCATTGAAAACCCAGAGGTCATTCAAAATAACTTATTGTCTGGCGAAGAAGGCATTGAAAGCACCGAGCCCACCAAGTACTTGCTGAAAATGTGTGATTATATTCGCCAAAATGGTGAACTTGAAAAACGCATATTAGCCACGAAAAACGCTGTTTTATTAAGTGTTATTCAAACGGAAGATGCGGACTTTTATCAACAGTGCATGACTTACATCGAGTTTTATGGTGATCGTACTATGGGTGAATTAAAGCTTGAGTCGATTACGTTACGTCAAGACTCGTCATTTATGTTTGCGGTTCTAAAAAACTTTTTAGCAAAACCGGATTTAACCTTAGCGACATTAGCCGCCAATGAAGCCAAATTCAGAAGTGAAGCCGAAGAAGCGGTTATCCCTATTATTCGTAAAAAATTGGGTGGACGTGCATTAACGAAATTCAATAAAGATTTGTCATCATTACGCGATGCCATTCGTAATCGTGAGAATATGCGCTTAGCACGTACGCGTATGTTTGGGCTGTATCGTGATATCTATGCCGAAATCGGCGAGCAGCTTTCATTTTATGGCAAGCTTAATAGCCCACGCGATGTCTTTTATTTAACGCTTGAAGAAATCTATGCCTATAAAGATGGCCGTTCGGTACAAGCAAATTTACCTCCCTTGGTTGCGGCAAGAAAAGAAGAGTTTGCATCTTACGAGGCGAATGATCTTCCTCATCATTTTTGGACCAAGGGCGCTGTATTTTGTAACAACGCATTTGAATACCCATATCAGTCCGGTGATGCCGTTGATCTTGATGCGTCACACTTGGTGGGCACAGGGTGTTATCCGGGTATCGTAGAAGAAAAAATTCGTTTGATATTCTCGCCCGATGATGAGCTTAATTTAGCGGGACAGATATTGTGTACCGTTAGAACGGACCCAGGTTGGGCGCCGTTATTTCCAACGGCCGGCGGTATTATTGTTGAACGTGGATCAACCCTTTCGCATTCTGCAGTGGTTGCACGAGAGTTAGGCATTCCGGCTATTGTGGGTGTGCCCGAATTAACTAAGATTTTAAAAGACCAAGAAATCATTCGTATGAACGGCGTTACGGGCACGATTGAACGGTTATCGGAGTCTTAAATGTTGAATCTTCAATGGACGACAGATCAACCTTTGCCCGATGACTTTTTTGACATAGCAATGCAGGTATATGCTGATAATCCATTTTGGATCCCAGAAAATAAAACGCTCATCCGTCAGCAATTTAGTGAGACAAACGCTTACTTTGATCACGCACAAGCACAAGTGTTTTTAGTGCCGGATTGTGCGCGGTTAGTGGCGTTTTATAATCCGCACCATTTAATCGAAAATGAACAGGTTGCGTATTTTGGTTTTTGGGAAACCCAGGATGATCTTGAGGCGAACACCAAGCTGTTTGCCGAGTTTGAACGATGGGCCAGTGATCAAGGTGCACAAAGAGTGTATGGACCAATCAACTTTTCTACGTATGGTGAAAATCGGTTACGCATTGACGGCTTTGAAAACAAGCCGTTTATAGGCGAGCCTGCCAATCCTAGTTATTACCCTGATTTTTTAAAACAATTAGGCTACGACACTAAGTACGGATACGCATCGTTTATTCATGAAGATTGCCGTTCATTAGCGGTACAAATGCAAGCACCGTTAAATAAAGCACTGCAACATCTACAAGATAATTCGCTGGGCCCGTTTTCGATCGAGAAACTCGATGGCAAAGCATGGATGAACAATCTAGATCAGCTGTATCCTCTAGTGGATATGATCTTTAAACAAAATTTTGCCTACACACCCATAACGGAAAGCAACTTTCGTACGCAATGTGGTGAAAGCTTCGCAAAAAAACTGTGCCCTAATACATCGGTTTTAGTGCGCGACGAACAGGGTGATATTGCGGGCTTCTTTTTAGTGTACCCAGATTATTCTGAGCTGGTTAATCAGTCGGGTTCTGGGATCAGTGTGGGTGACATTAATTATAATGAGCATTTCCCGCTACTTTCAAAGCCTCGTTTAGCGTTGGCAAAAACAGGTGGTATACATCCTAAGTATCGTTCTAGCGGCTTGTTTACCATTATGAGTATGCAGCTAACCGTTTGGTCACAAGAATATTATGAGCATATATCGGGGGCTATGGTACGAGAAGACAATCACTCGATTCATTACGCAAAAGTGGGGCCGGTCGAGCGTCACTATGCCTTATTCGAAAAGGCGTTGTGATCAATATATTATGGAAGATTTAATGACGTTATCGTATGACAAAAATCAACTGGATGATAATTTTGTTCAACGCTTTATTCAGCATAGCCAGTCCCACCCAAATAAATTAGCATTGCATATTAGTCATATGGATAAAACCGTATGCACCCATGAAGAGCGTCTTAGTTATGGGCAGCTAGCCGACGCTATCAAAGCGTACCAAGCATTGTGGCGTACAAAAGGCTGGCGAACGAATGATCGTATTATTGTCATCATTAAGCCAAGTAGCCAATTGTATGCCATTGCACTATCGCTGTTAGCGTTAGGCATGACACCTGTCTTTATTGATACCGGCATGGGGCGTGAAAAAATTAAAATGGCCATTGAAGATTCAAATGCCCGCGCCATTATTAGCATGAAAGCATTATTAAAATGGTTTTGGTTAATTCCGCCTATGTGGAAATTAGATCGTTTAGCGATTGATGCAAAAGGGTTTGGTTATCACTCATTAACCACCCAATTAAATGCGATAAAGCTAAGTGAGAAGCATAGCGAAATTGAATCAATCAAACAAAGCGATACCGATCATGGTCTTATCTCTTTTACCTCTGGCAGCACTGGCCGACCAAAAGGCGCAGACCGAACCCACTACAGTTTAATTCAGCAGCACTTGGCGATTAGGGATCATTGGCCAGATAGTGAAACCGATATTGATAGCCCGTGTTTTCCTGTCATGGTATTGCATAATTTAAGTTGTGGCATGACGACAGTTATGCCAAAAGTGGATCTTGCTGAGCCGGCTAAAGTGGATGCCGCACAGGTACTGCAGCAACTTCAACAATTTAACATAACCCGTCTTAGCGGGGCTCCTGCGTATATTCAAGCCTTAGTGGATTATGCAATTAAGCATAATGAAATGAATGCCAGTGTGAAAACATTGGTAGTAGGGGGAGCGACTGTATCGGTTGAATTAGCGAAGGGAATTTTAGTGGCCTTTCCAAATGCCTATTCTCGTATTGTTTATGGCTCCACAGAAGCCGAACCCATTGCATCGATCGAAATCAAAGAATATTTAGCGCATTGTGATCAGCAGCTTGGTTATTTAGTTGGTAAGCCAGCTGAGCAAATCGAAATATTAATTGCAAATATTCCCAAAGGTACGCTTCGCGAGGATGATCTTTTAAAGCAAGCCGTACCGTATGGTGGCGTGGGCGAAATATTAGTCAGTGGCGAGCATGTATTAAAACAGTACGTTGATAACCCCAGTGCCAATGCGGAAAACAAGATTCAACGTGTGGCAGGTGTTCAAAGTAATCAATATTCGGTTTGGCATCGCACAGGCGATTCTGGTTTTTTAGATGGGCTAGGGCGGCTTTGGTTAACGGGACGAGTAAATGATACGTTATCAATTGATGGCAATATCATACAACCTTATCCACTAGAGCAAGCACTGGACAACATCGAAGGCATATCGCGTACGGCATTAATCAGTGTTGATGATGAACTGCATCTTTTTGTTGAAACAACACAGCAACGTATACAACCACTTTCAGGTGTAATGCAAAACAAAGTTGATAACGTATTAACGTCAGCCGGTATTGTTGATATTCATGTGAACGTTATTGCATGTATGTCCGTGGACGGCCGACATAATAGTAAAATAGATCGCGTTACGTTACGTAATACATTACAAAAAACCAGCCGCTAAAGATGAAAAACATTTTTAAGTTGTGCTCTGTGTTGGTAGTTAAAAATTATGAGTAGTAAGTCCCCCTTATTTATCGTGCGCTTGAATCGAATTGACCTGCTAACGCTGTCGAGTGTGATCACCACATTTTTTTCGATAATGTGCGCGATGAAATATCACCTCTATTTTGCCATGGCGCTATTGTTTGTGGCCATGACGGCAGATGCGCTTGATGGCATGCTGGCGCGTAAATATGGCTTAGAGCGAGAATTTGGCCGTTACCTTGATGGCTTTATGGATATGCTCATTTACTTAGTGGCACCGACAGTGATGATGCTGCAATGGGGATTCGATGGTTACTATTGTGCCTTTATATTATTAATGATCGCAGCAGGCAGTGTGCGGTTATCGGTATTTAATCAAATTGGTAATGTTGAAACCAATAGTGATGATGGTAATAAAAGCTTGAGCTATTTGGGCATGCCTGTTTTTTGGAGTGTCTTTATTTTAGCAGGAGCAATGTTGAGCGAAACAGTATTTGGTTTGTATGTTGCCCACATATTATTGGCGATCATGCTGTTTGTGTTTAGTTTTTATATGGTGGTCTCTAAGCCCTTTTTTAAATTCCGCTCTTTAGCCCAAATTTTATGTTTGACCATAACAGGCTTTGCCGTTTTTGCTTTACTTGAGTTACAGCAGTTTGGTGGGCAGTCGCCTTTAAATATATTACTGCTGGCTCTGTATTTACAGATCCCTGTGGTTATTGGCGGTGTTTTGCACATGCTGATGGTTACTCGCAATGATTTGAGCATGCTGGCTATTCCGATTCAGCGTAACTGGTTTGGCGCCAACAAAACATGGCGCGGTGTAATACTGGTGCCGACATTAACGGCATTGGGTGGTGCTTGTTTATACCCATTAGAGATGTTGTTTGAATTTGTATTTGGGCAAGGTTTATTGGGGCCGCTTTTATTGAGTGGCTGGCATCTAGTGCTATTGGGGTTTGTTGCGGGTGTGGGCTATATTTTGGGTGAACTCCCCAATTCCTTTTTTAAGCGCCGCATTGGCATCGAAGCCGGGCATGTGCCGGCAGACAAAAAGTACTGGTTCATCGCACTGGATCAGTTGGATTCCGCTATTGGAGTAACACTCGCTTATTGGCTGGTATTTGATATCGCATTTGATGTGGTGTGGCTGTATGTCATCACGTTCCCTATTACGGCACTACTGGTTAAACAGTGGCTATTCAATAAAAAGCTAAAAACCACCTCTGTTTGAGTGAGGTGAGTGGGCTCATCGTCAGTGCTTAACTAATGGGCTGTTAAGTGTAACCCTGATGGAATAAGGGTTTTTTGAGGCGAGTGGACAATATGAGGGATGGTCTGCATGTGATCCTAGAATAGGCATCGCGAAAAATGAAATTGCCACGTATAATCAGCCCACAAATCGCTCTAAGTTAACGCCGATTGTCGTCATATATGTGGCTATGACAGGACGCTTTTTGCAGCGACTAACAGAATTTAATGTGTTGTTCGGGCTGAAAGCCCCATGAACACTGACGGAGAGAAAAATATGGCACGTGGGTCTATCAACAAAGTCATCATCATTGGCACATTAGGACGTGATCCTGAAATGCGTTACTTACCAAACGGTAATGCAGTGTGCAGCGCAAGCCTTGCCACCGATGAAGGTTACAAAGACCGTAACACGGGCCAACAAGTGGATAAGACTGAATGGCACCGCGTTGAAGCGTTTGGCCGTTTAGCCGAAGTTATGGGCGAATACCTGAAAAAAGGCTCTAAAGTGTACGTTGAAGGCAAGCTACGCACCGACGAATACGAAAAAGACGGCATTAAGCGTTACTCAACCAAAATCATTGTTAACGAAATGACCATGCTAGACAGCCGTAACTCAGGCGATAGCAATAACATGGGTGGCGGTTATGCACCCAACCAAGGTATGAAGCCGCAAGCGCCTCAACAAGCTGCTCCTCAACAGGCGCCACAGCAAGCGCAACCACAATATGCCCAGCCTCAAGCGGCCCCGGCATATGGTCAGGCACCACAACAAGCACCTGCAGCACCTTATGGTCAGCCACAAGGTATGCCGCAACAAGCGCCTCGCCAAGCCCCACAACAGGCTCCTCAACAAGCGCCGCAAGCTCAGCCTAGCAATGCGTTTGATGATTTTGATGACGATATTCCTTTCTAGGAATTACCTAAGACTTAATTTGTAAAGAATAGCTACTAAGCCCCTATTAAATGGGGCTTTTTTGTATGTGCTTTAAAATAAGAGTGTAAAGGTAAAAGTATGTGGTCTGTAACGACTGTAATAACCGGTTATGTATCGAGACACTTCTGTTCTTGTTTCAGAAAATGATTGATAACCTGTCGATAGCATCCATTCTGTTTTAACGTTTCGAAAAATCTTTCCATAGGCGCATTATCCCAGCAGTTTCCGCGATGACTCATGCTTTGCTTAATTTGTAAGGGTCATAATGTTTGTTGGTACTTTAAGTTGGTGTAATGACAGTCTTGATCTGAGTGAAACATTAAACCTTTTGGTCTGCCTCTAGTTTCAAAAGCGGACGTAAAGTCATTTTTCTGATTTTTAAAAAATCAAATGATACTTTTAAAAATAATAACGAGAGCAGAAATACTCGACAGTAATATTAATACTTTCTTAGAAGGTAAAATTGAAGCGAACCTATGATAACGCGAACATAAAAAACCGATTAAAACACCAGGCAGCATTTTGATACTCAAAATATAAGCTTCCTGGCTCATTGAGCCCGATAGAATCAACAAGATAATTGAGATAGGTGTTCCAATTAGAAAAAAGCTAATCAAGGCTTGTCTCGCCTTTAATGGTGCTTGGTTTTGATACATTAGCGCCATCACTGGCCCACCAATTGACGTAATCGTGCCGGTAAAACCCGAAATAAACCCTGCGCAGAACAAATTAAATCGGTTTAAAGTGATCAGAAACCTTCATGAGAGAAAAAAATGAAGCACATAAAAGACTTAAACCTATCATCAGGCTTAATAACCATTGAGGAAGGTATGCTAATACCAAGATAGCCACCCAAGAACCTGGTAATCGAGCAATGACAGCAGGCAGTACTAAAGCGAGGGAAAGAGCTTGTTTCTCACTCAAAAATAACAATAGGGATAAAACAAAGCCTAAGATTAATATTGGTCCTGGCATAAAAGCAGGATTAATAAGAAAGAGTATCGGCGCGCTAATTAGCGCAAAGCCTATACCAACTCTTGCTTGAACAAGAATCCCTAACGCAACAATAACAAGTGAAACACAATCTATCGACGCATAATGTAGAGAAGCAAAAGAGAGCATCTAATACACTCTTTTACTGGCTAATAAGTTATAAAGGTCAAGCACCTGCACCTTGTCTTGATTGATCAGAATTCTCAACCAAAACTTCGGCACCAATTTGGTTAATTTCTTGCCAAAGTTTAGCGTCTATCTCGATACCATTATCTATGCTTTTTTCTTTCATCTTAGCAATTTCTTTTGCGCTCATATGAAATCTAGATTGATGATCACTTGAGTTTTGTAGCGATGAGGTAAGGTCTACACGAGAGCTACAAATAATGGTTAAAGCCTGCTTATCCTGATCATTGCTTTCAAGATTCGTAATTGCTTGGCTAAAAGAAGGATAACGTGCGCCCGCATTAATGGCGGCAGTGTATTCAGTGACTGAATCACTGCCGTTACGCCAATAAGCGACCACGCTGATACCACGACGTCCGCAATCTGTTAGGGCTTTGAGAATAAATTTACGGTTATGACAGTTATGTACACTGATAGTGGCAATACCACACTCAAGGGCTTTAGCATGAGCAAGGTCCACAGCAGAAGCAATACAATTCAAAGCACTGCGTCCATGGCTATCAATAATGGCAGATGTGCTGTCTTCATAAATCACAGTACTCATATCTTTGCTTCTATCTTCTTTTATATAGTGCAAAGTGCGTTGTAATTCTTGAAGACCATTTAACCCGTGCTTTTCTAACCATAAAATCATATTGGCAGCATCTTCATAGTTACCAACAAAATAGTTAGCCGCTTCAAAACAGCGGCGCAATGCGGCTTTTAACTCATTCATAGAAACATGCATTAGAGACTCTCCTCTGCTTTTGCCGAAAAGGGCATAAACCAATCATCGTTAAAACTGGTACCGATATCTTCTAAAAGAGGGGCGCCTTGAAACATGGTATTACGCACCCAAAGCTTGGATCTTGGGTCAAACTTACTTACGCCAAAGAAGGCTAATTTAGCTCTCAGAAGATGCATAGGTAGGACATTTTTGTCTAATAAATTGGCTTGAATATCACCATAGACACAACGGTTCATACTTTGTATGCGTCTAACAATACCCCTAAGCTTTGGTTTCGTTACCATGAAACGAGCAGTTGAATGTTCAGGGTAAACAGTGATGTATTCACATAATTGGTCGTAACATTTACGCACGGCATAACCCACCCCTAATGCCATTTGTTTGTCTTTGCCTTTTTCAGATGCTGCTTGACCTAAACGTGGTTCCATCTTTTCTTCTGAGCGATACCAAAAAATATCGCGAGAACCACTCTCACTAAAATCAATTTTAAGCGCCCAAGCATAACGGGTTTCTATTACTTGCTTTAGCGTCTGAACGGGCATGACCGGATCTAAATCTAAAAACTCTTCAGAGCCATGATAATTTTCAAGGTCATCCACTAACTCAGGGTAAAGCTCAAGTAATAATGACACTAAAAGTTCTTGCCCTTGTAAGGAGCATTTATCTTCACTCCAAAGTATCAAACTATTCCAGCTGTCTAAGCCAACGTCTAAGCGCTGCTTTAATAAATCAAGGTCAGCTAAAACATCAATATTATTCTGACTTTGCCATTCGTCTTCCGTTTCGGTTTCAGCCATATGATTCTGAACACGGTTAATTAAACGATTAAGCTTATCTTTAGCTTGCTCATCATAAAGGCCTAATTGCCTAACCCTTGCCAAGGCAAGTTCTCTCATTTCAACCCATTGGTTAATTAACAATGGATGGTTCATCAGGTAAGGTGCCATGCCTAAACCCGTCGAATTACCAATACCAAAAGAGCGCTTAATCTCTGGTTTCATTGGGTTATAGTGTTGGGGAGATCGTTTTTGAGCAATATGATCTGCTTGAAAAAGGCTAAAATTTCTTAGCATAAAACAAACAAACATCTCAGCAGAAAAAGGCCTTGCAAAATCAGGCCAGCGAGTCGAGACCTTCTCCCAATCTGCCATCCCCAATTTACCGCTGCCATATACAGCTGTAGTACGATAGAGATAGCCTACTTTGGCAATTTTTTTGATGTCTGGTTGGCCGCCTGTTGCTAATTGATCAACCACATAATCAAAATTACGTGCGCTTCGGTTAGCACGAGAAAGGACAAACACACGTGAATCAACGCGGCCAGCTTCTTGCTTAGGAACATTTTGACGCAAATTTTCGACATACATCTCATCGACCTTGCCTGCGACCAACGCCATGGTTAAGTCCCATTTTGAGGCAATTACTCTGTCATTTCGTTCATCCGCGGATAAGTAGTCGGAGAAGATTACAAAGCTAAACAAATCATGAGGAGTTTGAACTTCATAAATAACCGTCCCATAACCTTCGTCATTCAGGTCTTGAGTCGTCATATGTATCTGCCAACGCTCACGCATGACATGGCGAACAAGAATACGCATAAAGCTCAAGCGGCTTTGGTGCATTGCGCCTAAGCGCTCCAAGTTCATCACTTGATCTATTGGCCTAAGTGGCAACGCATTGTTCCCTTTTAATGAGAATTCAATTGCAGCAGGCGTCGTCATGGTGAACACTCTCTATATGAATTGGTTGCACTATATGTCCTTATGAATGGACATTTATGTTTCACTTTATGTTCTGCATCATTGACCATGCAACCTATGTCATCAAATCAAAAAGCTCTATCGTTAGATAAGATTTTCTAATCAAAACCATTTAAACCATTACTTTTACTAGCTTTGAGCCTTTTTTTTAAAATGCGCTTATTTCATTTCTTCGATTAGTATTAAGCAAACCTCGCCAACTAGCGCTTTGCCTTGCTTAAAATGAAATCAACCAAGGCACTCGCTGCAGGCGATAACGACTTATTATTAAGCTGTACTAAACCAATTTTTCGTACAACAAAGGGGGTATCCAAAGGAATGAAGCATAAAGTGCTACTCTCTTTCGGGAAGGCATATCGAGGTAAGGTCGTAATTCCCACACCGGCTTCTAGCATGGCAATTAAAGAAATCATATTCGAAATGTAAAACTGTGAGCGACCTAATAAAGGGCTTGCTTCGGTGTCTTCTAAAAGACGAGAGGTTCCGTTACGAATAAATCGGTGCTCTAACAAGGTTTTCCAGTGAACCCCTTTATGCTCTGCTAACGGATGATCTTTAGGGCAAACAACGCCAATTTGGTCTTCCCAAATACCATTAAAGGTTTTATCTGGGTGCTCCTCTTCGTGAAACAAACTGGCAATACCAAAATCGACCTGCTGTTTTTCAACCATTTTAAGCACGGCATCTGAATTATCATCAAAAAAGCTGACATTCAATTCTGGGGCATCTGCAACAAATTCAAGCAATAGTTCAGGCAATACCTGACTAGCAATGGACGGTACAGACGCTAATCGAATATGGCCTGCTTTATGATCTGCCATCAACATCATGTCCTGCGTAATACGATCATGATGAGCAATTAGCTCTTTTGCTTTAGGTAAAAACAATTTACCAAATGGTGTCAGTTCAGCTTTGGCCGATTTTGTTTTGTGTTTCTCAAACACCGGTTCACCCAGCTTTGCTTCCAAATCTTTTATCGACAAAGAAATCGCCGGCTGAGTTCTATGGGCTCGTTCAGCCGCCACATGAAAGCCTTTGAGTTCAGCAACCCATACAAAGTGACGCAGTTGAGTAATCTTAAGTTCTGGCATCATAATAAAAAAATCTTATCACTTAATATTAATTATTAATTTTTATTATTAAACCATGAGCACTAATATGAAGCCAATACCGCATAGGAGTAGATCATGTCCGATTCAGTTTTTCGTAATTACATCGCCGGTGAATGGGTTGATGGCAATAAAGATAATATAGACAACATTAGTCCAGCCGACACCAAAGATATCATTGGTACTTATGCTCAGGCAGATAAAGCACAAACACTGGTTGCTATCGAAGCGGCTAAGCAAGGCCAAGCTGAATGGGAAAAAAGTGGTCTAGAACAAAGATATTCAGTTTTGATGGCCATTGGTGATGAATTGATTGCTCGTAAAGACGAGTTAGGTGAATTGCTTGCCCGTGAAGAAGGTAAGACACTGGCAGAAGGCGCTGGCGAAACATATCGCTCAGGTCAATTCTTCCACTACTACGCGGCTGAAGTACTTCGTCAAATGGGTGAAACAGCTGATTCAGTCCGCCCTGGTGTTGAAATCGAAACTCGCCGTGAGCCAGTGGGGGTGGTGGGTATCATCACGCCTTGGAACTTCCCGACTGCTACAGGCGCTTGGAAAATTGCACCAGCACTTGCATACGGTAACTCAGTCGTTTGGAAACCCGCCAGCCAAGTACCCGCGAGCGCTTGGGCGTTGACAGAAATCCTTTCTCGCCAAGGTCTGCCAGCAGGCACAGTAAACCTAGTAATGGGTCCCGGTGCTGAAGTAGGCGATACGCTTATCCACTCTAAAAATATCAACGCACTGACATTCACAGGTTCACTTGAAACAGGACGAAAAGTTGCAGTAGCAACAGCGGTTAACCTGATCAAATGCCAACTAGAAATGGGCAGTAAAAATGCGCTGATCGTTCTAGATGATGCTGACATTGATAATGCGGTTGAATGCGCTGTTGGTGGTGCTTACGGTGGCACAGGTCAAAAATGTACAGCCTCTTCACGTCTAATCGTCACTGAAGGTATTCATGACGAGTTTGTTGCCAAAATGATTGAGCGCATGAAGAAACTGGTTGTGGGCCATCCTCTTAAAGAAGGTGTTCATATCGGCGCAGTTGCGGATGCTCGTCAAATGGAACAGAACCTATCTTACCTTGAGCTTGCTAAGAAAGAAGGCGGCGAATTGGCATACGGTGGTGAAGTATTAACAGAAGAAGCAGATGGTTACTACATGCAACCAGCGCTTTTCACTAACACTACGAACCAAATGACAATCAACCGTGAAGAAGCGTTTGCGCCTATCGCTTGCATCATCAAGGTGGCTGATTACGCAGAAGCACTAAACACACTGAATGATACAAACTTTGGTCTAACGGGTGGCATTTGCACAACCTCTCTCAAATACGCTAACGACTTTAAACGCAATGCTAAAACAGGTTGCGTCATGATCAACCTGCCAACAGCAGGTACAGATTACCATGTGCCATTTGGCGGACGTAAAGATTCAAGCTTTGGTCCACGTGAGCAAGGAACTTACGCAAAAGAGTTCTACACCGTTGTTAAAACCACTTATATGCGCGCATAACAAGGGGTGAACCATGCATCAGGATCTTATCGTCATCGATGGTTTGCAATACTCAAATTGGGACAGAAACATCTTCTTACAGCTTAAAGAAGGTGGTGTCACCATGGTACATGCGACCATTGTTTACCATGAACAAATTCGCGAAACCCTATTGCGTATTGGTGAGTGGAACACGCATTTTGAGCGTAATCCTGACCTAATTATGCCGGTTCGCTGTGCTGATGATATTCGAATCGCCAAACAAACAGGCCGTGTTGGCATCATGTTTGGCGCTCAGAATTGCTCACCGATTGAAGACGACATTGCCATGATCGAGATAATGCGCGAGCTGAATCTTATGATCATGCAACTGACTTATAACAACCAAAGTCTGCTGGCTTGCGGTTGCTATGAGGCCGTCGATAGCGGTGTCACCCGCTTTGGTAAACAAGCAATCAAGGAAATGAACCGTGTTGGCATGATAGTCGACATGAGTCATAGCGGCGAACGCAGCACCCTTGATGCGATAGAAATATCAGAGCGACCTATTGTGATTTCCCACGCTAATCCGTTGAGTTTCCATGAAGCAAAACGCAACAAGTCAGATCTAGTTCTTAAAAACCTTGCTGAGTCAGGTGGTTTACTAGGTTTCAGTTTATATCCTTTCCACCTTAAGAATGGATCAGACTGCCGCCTTGATGAGTTCTGCGACATGATAGCTAACACAGCGGATTTAATGGGAATAGACAATATTGGCATAGGGACAGATCTTTGCCAGCAACAACCACTTTCTATTCTTGAATGGATGCGAAATGGTCGTTGGTCAAAAACAAAGGATTACGGAGAAGGGTCTAAATCCAATGCGGATTGGCCGGAGCCTCTTACTTGGTTTAGGGATAGCCGAGATTTTCCAAATCTCACTAAAGGCCTATTAAATAGAGGCTTTAATCAAACTGAGGTAGCAAAAATAATGGGCCAGAATTGGTTACGATTCTTTGATGAAGGGTTAACACCTCAGGCCTCTTAAAGGTAGCCCTAGTTATTGAGCATGATATTCGTGCTCAATAACGACGGATAAACCCAATAAATATAAAAATAAATATCCTTCAGGAGAGTACCATGAGTAGAGTTTCTCAAGATGGCCTACAGTCTAATCAACCTGCTAACAGCGGTACTGGTTTACTCACAGGAGTAGACTTACCCGTATTTTTTATCAGTGGTGGCGGCCTAGCACTTTTTGTAATTGCAGCATTATATGACATCACTACGGTGTCGGCATGGGTGAATTCAGCATTCGCTGTTTCAACCAAATTGTTTGGCGCTTATTGGCAAATACTGCTGTTACTCACCTTTATTATTGGCTTATTCCTCGCCATTGGCCGCACAGGTGCGGTTGTACTTGGAGGTATCAAAGCGCCAGAAATATCTACGTTTAGGTGGATTTCTATCATCATGTGTACCCTGCTTGCAGGCGGTGGTGTATTTTGGGCTGCAGCTGAACCTATGGCTCATTTCACCTCTGCACCACCCTTGTTTGGTGAAGCAGAGGGCGCACAAGCTGCTTACAACGCATTGGCACAAAGCTTTATGCACTGGGGCTTTTTAGCATGGGCAATTCTGGGTAGCTTAACCGGTATTGTTTTTATGTATCTTCATTATGAAAAAGGGCTACCGCTTAAACCAAGAACCCTACTTTACCCTGTCTTTGGCGATAAAGTCATGACCGGCCCTTTTGGTGCCATTGTTGACTCTTGCTGCGTATTAGCAGTTGTTGCGGGCACAGTTGGTCCGATTGGTTTTTTAGGTCTACAGGTGAGTTTCGGTCTAGAAAAATTGTTTGGTATTCCTGATACCTACACAACGCAATTAGTTATCCTATTATCTTTGATTAGTATCTATACCCTATCAGCGGTAAGTGGTGTGACTAAAGGCATCCAAATTCTAAGTCGTGCCAACGTTATTCTTGCTGTTGTCTTGATGACTTTCATTCTTTTGTTTGGCCCAACCGCCTTTATTATTGATAGCTACATCCAGTCTTTTGGTATCTATCTTGATAAATTCATTCCAATGGCAACCTTCCGTGCAAGCCCTGGTTGGTTAGATTGGTGGACAGTATTCTTTTGGGGTTGGTTCCTAGGTTACGGCCCACTTATGGCCATGTTTGTTGCACGTATTTCACGTGGTCGAACCATTCGTCAAATGGTGCTATTGATCTCAGTGGTTGCACCTATCATCACAACATTCTGGTTCACCATAGTGGGTGGTAGTGGCTTAGCGTTTGAAATTGCAAACCCTGGAGTAATCTCTGAACCTTTCACAGGTTTCAACCTACCAGCGGCACTATTGGCTATCACAGAACAATTGCCGATGGGCTTCTTGATCTCTGTATTGTTCCTGATTTTGACGACTATCTTTGTAGCAACAACAGGTGACTCTATGACCTATGCAGTATCTATGGTTATGACAGGGACAGACCAACCACAGAGCTCTATCCGTGTTTTCTGGGGCATCATGATGGGTGTTGTCGCAGCACTTCTTATATCGATTGGATCGGGTGGTATTTCAGCCTTGCAATCTTTCATCGTGATCACAGCCGTACCGGTTTCTTTGGTACTACTGCCATCACTTTGGACAGCACCACAAATTGCGAAGAAGATGGCAGACGAACAAGGTTTATAACCTATTACCTAATTATGAGAGCCTAGTTATAAGAGCCTAGCCATTAATGCTTAGCCTTGCCCTTTGGGTAGGGCAATAACAAGCACAGCAATAAATAGAAGGGAGCCTCGGCTCCCTTTCTAGGTGCAAACTCTGCAGTTTTCAGAGTTCACTATTTATAGAAAACACATAGGACACACCAAGACCATGGCTCAGCCAATCAAAACACCCGTTAAAACAGACCTTTTCGCATCCAAAGCACCACTTGAATGGGCTGTCATTGCTAACGGGCAACTATCGACAGCTCAAATTCCAAATTGACCAAGAAGGTAAAGTTGTTGAAGGCGGTATAGAAGCCCAAGCACGCCAAACAATGGATAACCTAAAGCATACGATTGAAGCGGCTGAATTGACAATGGACCATGTCACTCAAGTGCTTATCTATGTTACCGATAGGTCTCAACTTCCAGTATTTAATAAGGTTTATGCAGAGTACTTTGCAGCTCCTTTCCCAAACCGTGCTGCAATGATAGTGGCAGGTTTGGCAAGAGAAGAAATGTTATGCGAAGTTGTCGCTTATGCGGTGGTACCTAATCAAAATTAACGCTCTAAAACACACGGTATTTTAGTGAAAAAATATCGAAATAAAGCTAACACTGCTTCCGATTACAAAAGTATATTTAATAGCAGATTCAATATCGCACGAGTTTGCCCCTGCGAGCGATATGATGGGCTGGGGTCATTTCTCGTCATAATAGCCATTATGAAAAGATTTAAAATAGAGGTTATAGCGGCCGCTTTCGCGAAATGATTTAAGTGCTGCGTTGAATTTTTTCATGAGCACTGGGCTGTTATTTGCGCTTTTAGGGAACAGCAGATAACTTAAATTATTCAAAAGCGGTTTGGGGTGATGCGTGACAAGGGATACTTTCTCTTCAGGGTAGTGCTGTTTTAATGATGAGTAACCTACGTTCATTTCTTCAGGGAAAACTTGAATACGCCCCAGCAATAATTTTCTCCAGTTTTGATATTGTGTTGGTACTCGTTCGATGACGATTTTACCAGATTCAAGCGCTTCATCAAAAGCGACACCGTAGCTATATTCACTACCGCCACCAATCATGACGCCTTGTAAATCCTCTAACGTGTTCCAATCAAAAGGGGTGGTTTTTAGATGAAAAAAAACGAACTGCTCATTTAGCACGGGATCGCTGTAGTAAAAATCCTTTTCGCGTTCAGGTTTGTGCATCCAAACGCCGGTCATGTCTTGCTTGCCAACCTTGGTTACACTGTAGGCCCTAGACCATGGAAAGAAGGTGAACTTTACGTCATAGCCTACTTCGCTAAATACATCGGTTAACAGGTGGCCGATAACGCCATTGTGTTTTAGTTTGTTAGATAAATAGGGCGGCCAGTCACCTACCGCAATTGTGATCTCTTCACTTAATGCATATCTAGGCACAAGCAGGCTTATTAAAAATAATATACTGATCGTTTTTAGCCACTTCATTTATACCTAGTCCCAAGACACAGAATTGCCATAATTATAGTTGAAATAGGGTGTTAGCTAAATAAAAGAACCATATTAGGTTGTTATTGCGTATACACATAAGTAAGTGGATTACTCACATTCTAAACCGCTTTATGGCGTTTTTTGCACCTATTATCGGCTAAAATACAAAGAAGTGTAAAACTTCTATTATGGTTGAATGTCCACACGCATAATGATTCGTTATTGATAACAGGCCTTTATAGACAGGTCTGGTTGTAAGCAATTTAAAGTAGGAACTCACATGTCGTTTAAAAAGAGCGCCGCGGTTGTCATCGTTTTGGTACTGGGGGGCGCATTAGCCACCGTATTGGTTCAGACCGCACCAAAACCTGAAAAGAAAACCGTGCAGAAAGTGGTTCCGTTGGTAGATGTGGAGCCGTTAAGCGCAGGCTCATATCGGCCAAGCTGGCAAACGGGTGGCAATGTGAATGCGAAGCCCAGTGTAAAGTTGATGTCCCAAGTGACAGGGCAGGTGGTTTCGATTCATAAACAGGCGGCGCCAGGTGCCATGTTGAAAAAAGGGGATGTGCTTGGTCAAATTGATGATCGTAATTACCGCTTTATTGTGGCTCAGAGACAAGCGGCATTGGTACAAGCGCAATCAAATTTAGATGTTGAAATGGGTCAGGTAAAAAATGCTGAAAACAATTATAAGTTATCCGGCCTACAGTTAAATAAAACCGCAAAATCCCTCGCACTGCGTGACCCTCAATTAGCGGCCAGTAAAGCCGCGCTTGAAATCGCTAAAGCCGACTTAGCTAAAGCCCAATTAGATCTAGAACGCACACAGCTGCGCATGCCATTTGATGGTCACGTGATGAGTATGAACTTAACCCAAGGCTCATTTGTGTCGGCTGGTTCAGAGGTATTCGAGCTGGTAGACAGTTCTGAATTTTGGTTGCAGGTTAAAGTGCCGCAAAATTTTGTGGGTGTTTTAGATAAAACTCAATCCGTGTTGATTAGCAAACCTCAGCAATGGGGTGATCAATATCGTGAAGGCATAATTAAACATATTCTACCAGCAGTCGATTCAGCGGATAGACAAGTACGGGTGCTTATTGCAATCAAAAAACCATTGGGTGATGCTTTTAAAGACACGCAAATTCGTTACAACGATTATGTTGATGTGATGTTGTATGGGCGCGCATTAGAGAACGTTTACCAATTATCGAACGATGCATTAAATGAAAATAACCAACTATGGGTTGTTGATAATAAAGACCAGTTACAATTGCGTGATGTTAAAATTGTTTATAAAGGCCGTTATCACTTGTGGGCGAATGTTGATGCGCAAGCTGGTGATCAAGCATTGCAAACACGCTTGCAAATTGCTGCGCCTAATATGCCTGTACGTATTGCGGTTGATGCAAACCGTGCCGCGGATGAGGCCAGCTTATGAATCTTGAGCAGTTAACGAAGGGCCCTATTTCTTGGATGGCTCGACATGGTATCGCACCCAATTTATTGATGCTGGCATTATTAATTGGTGGGTTACTGACATCGTTAAGTATTAAAAAAGAATTTTTACCCGAGTTCACTGTTGATGTGGTGTCGGTGCGAGTGGTTTACCCCGGCGCAACGCCTAGTGAAATGGAGCAAGGTGTTGTTTTACCTATTGAGAATGAACTATCTGAATTAAGCGGTATTGATGAGGTCACATCGAATATTCAAGAAGGTTATGCCAGTATCTTTTTAGAAATAGAATCAGGTGAAGACCTTCAACAAATGTATCAAGATGTTTTGCAATCGGTAAACCGGATATCAACGTTTCCGGTGCAAATGGAACAACCGATTATTAGTATTGTCGCTCGCCAGCACGACATAATGGATATCGCCTTGCATGGTGGGCTTGATCAGTTTGCAATGAAACGATTAGCTGAAAAAGTCAAAGAAAAATTATTAACTTCGCCCCATGTCACCCAAGTCAAATTAAAAGGCGCACCCGCTGAAGAAATTCATGTGGAAATTGATAGCCAAACCCTAGAAAAATATCAGTTAAGTTTGAATCAAGTGGCACAAGTGATTTCAGCGAATGCCATTGAGCAAGGCGCAGGCACGGTCAAAACCGATGGCGGTGATATTTTAGTAACCTTGAATGATCGCCAATACTGGGCCGATGATTTTGCCGCGCTGCCTCTTATCAGTGATGACAATGGTGTGGTGCTGACACTGGGCGATGTGGCTAGCGTAAAAGAAGGGTTTGAAGAAAGTCCAAATATCGTCACCTTAGACGGGCGTCATAGTGTGAGCTTATCGGTTTTTCGTGCAGGCGATCAAACGCCCACCACAGTTGCTGATTCGATTTATGGCATGTGGGATGAATTAGAAGCTATGTTGCCACCGGGTATGCATTTAACGGTTACGGATGATGATGCCCAATTATATAAAGATCGTTTAGGGCTATTAATTAAAAACGCTGTGATTGGTTTGTTACTGGTATTTATATTATTGGGTATTTTTTTAGAATACCGTTTAGCGTTTTGGGTCACCATGGGCATCCCCACTTCATTCTTGGGCGCCATGGTGTTTTTGCCCGCGTTTGATGTGTCGATCAATATGATCTCTATGTTTGCTTTTATTATCTCTTTAGGGATTGTGGTGGACGATGCCATTATTGCCGGTGAAAATATTTATGAAAATCTCGATAAAGGCATGTCTCGAATTGATGCGGCAATTTATGGGGCGAAAGAAGTTTCGATACCCTTAAGTTTTGCCATTTTGACGAACATCGTGGCATTCATGCCGTTATTCTTTTTGCCGGGTGGAATGGGGAAAGCCATGATGGTAATTCCTGCCGTGGTTGTCATGTGTTTTGTGATCTCTTGGGTTGAAGCGTTATTTATTCTACCTGCGCATATTTCTCACCTAAAAGAAAAGCCAGATTCTAAACTTGGCCAAAAACTGGATAGTATCCAACTTAAAGTAGACGGTTGGTTACGTCGTACGATTCACAATCGATATCGGCCAATGCTTGAAAAAAGTTTAAATAGTCCAGGGCTGACCTTATCGATTGCCATTGCTTTTTCTATGGTAATACTGGCATTTCCTATTAGTGGGCGTATGGGATTCTCTATGTTTCCTGTATTAGAAGGTGAGTCAGCGGTATTAGAAATTGAGATGCCGCAAAACGCACCGGTTAGCCAAATGATTAAAGCGCGCGAACAAGCAGAGCAGGCGTTGAATCAAATTATGGCGCCCATCGAAAAAAATAATGGTGACTTTTTAATTAGCACGACATCTGAAATCTCAGGTACCTCCTTAGAAGTAGATGCACGGTTATCGTCTGGTGATAATCGCCCGCATACAACTAACGAAGTGGTGACCATGTGGCGAGATGCGCTAGGGGATGTGGCGGGTGCAAAGAGTGTGAGCTTTGATGCCGAACGTGGCGGTGGCCCAGTGAGTGGGCGTCCATTTACCATGGAGCTACGCGGCAGTAATACCGAAACACTCAAGCAAGTCAGCGACGAATTAAGTGCTATTTTAGAATCGCTTAGTGGCGTAAAAGACGTGGCCAGTAGTTTTACCAGTGGCAAACCGCAATGGGATATTCAATTGAATAACCAAGGGCGTAGTTTAGGTTTAACCGCAACGGATGTAGCAAGCCAAGTGCGAGCGGCCTTATATGGTGCACGAGCGGTGCGCCAACAACGGGGAAAAAATGAAGTAACGGTATTAGTGCGCTTACCTGAAGAAGAACGTCGCTATCAAACCGATATCGAACAGCTATCAATATTAACACCTAACGGTGCTCGGGTGCCGTTGATACAAATTGCCAATTTAGAAAAAAGCGTTGCGCCAACGTTAATTGAACGTAAGCAGGGACAGCGCTTGGTGAGTGTGAGTGCGGCAGTGGAGCCTCGTTCGTTGATTCCCAATTTGCAGGACACATTACAGCAAGAGTATATTCCGACGTTGCAACAAAAGTACCCAGGTTTAAAAATGGGCTACGGCGGGCGACAAGCGGACGAACAAGAAAGCAAATCCAGTTTATTAAATGGATTATTTTTTACCTTGATGGCGATTTATATTTTATTAGCGATACCGTTTAAAAGTTATAAACAACCGTTACTGATTATGGCCGTCATACCATTTGGTATTGTTGGTTCGTTGGCGGGGTTGTTGGTTTTAAATTATGGGTTATCGATCATTGCCATTATGGGGATGTTGGCTCTGTGCGGCGTTGTTGTAAATGACAGTTTAATCTTGGTGGATTATGCAAATCAGTTAAGGCGCGAAGGGATTAGCGCTAAACAAGCCATTATGGATGCGGCCGAGCGCCGTTTCCGCCCGATTTTATTAACCACATTAACCACATTTGGTGGCTTGGCACCCATGGTGTTTGAAACCTCACGGCAAGCCAAATTCATTACACCAATGGCGGTATCGCTGGGTTTTGGTATTTTGTTCACCACTTTTGTTTGTTTGCTATTGTTACCAACTCTGTATGTATTGCTAGAAGGTAGGGGGAGTAATAAAGCGAGCGTTGTTGAACCTGAAAGTACGGTTCGTGATTAGAATGCTCAGACTCACAGACGCCTTCTCAAAGACGCCTTTACAAGATACAAGCGAGATCATTTAGCGCACTTAATAATGAGCGCCTTAATTTAGGTGCGCTCTCGGACGCTTATTTAGCCTTTAAAACCAGCACAATAGCCTGCGACAGTGGGGTTGATGCTGGTTTTGTCTTGGGATTATTGCTACATTTTGACTCCTCGAATTTAGGCATGTATCGATTGTTTATGAAAACACCATTTCACCTTGTGATCTTGGGCGCAGAGAACTCGGTTGGGCGCGCAGTGACTGAGCAGGCTCAAGCGAACAACATCTCTTTGCATGCCATTCACAGCACCGACTGGGACCTCACTGACCAAAGTAAGGTACAGGCGCGCTTATCTGAACTGACGCCTCAATTCTTGATTAACTGCATGAGCCCGGGGCCTAGCGGTACGTCTGCTCATATTGCCAGTGTGCTTAGTCAATGCTGTGCCGCGTTAAAAATTGCGTTGGTGCAAATCTCCAGTAATGAAGTGTTTGCTTATCAAGACGGCGAGATATTTGCTGAAGAAGATGAACCTCAGCCAAAAACGGAATCAGGGCAGCAGGTGTTGGCCGTCGAAACGGCGATCCGCAGTTCCCTTGAACATCATTTACTGGTGCGTATTGGTTGGCTGTTTAGCTCTCAAGGTGAAGACTCGGTCAGTAAGTTGTTAGAGCTTGCGCAAAACAATGAGCAGCTCAATCTTTCGGATAGTAAGTTCTTGTGCCCCACATCGGCTTGCGATATTGCGTCTGTGTTGCTTGCCATGGTGAACCAGTGTCGTTACGCCGATCTATGGGGCACTTATCATTATTGCAGTGCCGAACCTACCACTTTGTTTAAATTTGCAGAAGTTGTCGTTGCTGAAGCACGGCAGTATGAAGACATTAATTTACAACGCATCGTCGCGGATGCCAGTAATCAAATGAACTGTTTGTTTGCTGAATCAACGCCCAAGCTTGCGACCAAAAAGCTGCTGTATACCTTTGGTATTAAACCTAAGCCTTGGCGCCAAGCGCTTTCGCGTATTCTTAAAAAGCGTTATTTGAAAAAATAGTTCCATTTAACTCTTCGATACGTGTCATCGAATAAATGGCCCTTATTGATCGGGGGCTCTCGTTATACTGAACCCATCAGCATAAGGAGAGCATCATGGGTTTATTAGTTGACGGTCAGTGGCAAGACAAATGGTATGAAACCAAATCGCAAGGCGGTCGCTTTCAGCGACAAGACAGTGCCTTTCGTCATACTATTTCAGATAGTGGTCCCTTCAAACCCGAGTCAGGGCGGTATCATTTATACATATCCAATGCATGCCCTTGGGCACATAGAACCCTTATTTTTCGCCAACTTAAAGAGTTAACACAGCACATCAGTGTGTCAGTGGTGCAGCCTCATATGTTAGAAAATGGTTGGGAGTTCAGTTTGGCTGACGAACATGACGGTGAGTTTGTTGATCACCTTCATGGTTTTAAATTTGCACATCAGCTTTATACCAAGGCTAAGCCGGATTATAGCGGGCGGGTGACGGTCCCTATTTTGTGGGACAAGCACTCGCAGACCATAGTGAATAATGAGTCCAGTGAGATAATTCGTATTTTAAATTCAGCGTTTAATGACATGACGGGCAACCAATTGGATTTTTATCCACAGCCGTTACGATCAACCATTGATGGCATCAACGAGCGGGTTTATCACGATATTAATAATGGGGTGTATAAGTGTGGTTTTGCGACGACGCAGCAGGCATATGCAGAAGCTTATGATCAACTATTCAATAGTCTTGATTGGGTTGAAAGCATATTAAAGCGCCAGCCTTACTTGGCAGGGGCCGATATTACTGAAGCGGATTGGCGTTTATTTACCACTCTTGTGCGATTTGATGCGGTTTATTTTGGTCATTTTAAAACCAATAAAAAACGTATTGTGGATTACCCAAATACCTGGGCTTATGTACGTGGTTTGTATCAACAGCCTGGTATCGCGCAGACGATTAAAATAGATCAAATAAAACAGCACTATTATTTTAGTCATACCACGATTAACCCAACACAAGTGGTGCCGAAAGGCCCAGAGATTGATTTCATGCTGCCCATTTAAGGTGCAAAAAATAATGTCACAAATTCACACTCAGGCTGTCAGACTTTGCTAGTTTTTTTACGACGTTAACGTAAAGCGCTCATTTTTCAGGCTTAATATTGGGGTTTAAGTGAAACTTTTTTTAAATCGCCTAGAACTTTTGGCTTCGCTCTATCACAGCCAGTTTGGTTCTGGCACAATCTGGCCCTGAGTTTTGAAATGGCATTATCATGGAACGGATCCTTCGTTATTCTCTTATGGGCGCTTTGGCTGCATTGTCTTTTGGCGCTCATGCTGAGCAAGATCTATTGAGCATGTCATTAAGCGAACTAAATCTACCTGAGTTTGATGAATATTCCGTTCCTGTTGTGTTAACCGCAACCCGTTTACAGCAGCACCAAGCCGATGTTCCCGCCAGTGTGACAATTCTCGATGAACACTTTATCAAGCAAGTGGGTGCACAAAACTTAGCGGACCTGTTTCGTTATGTACCCGGTATGATGGTCGGCCCAGATAACAATAATAATGCGGATGCCGTGCATTACCATGGTGGCCCTGCTGCATTACCTAAAAATCTACAAGTACTGATTAATGGTCGCTCTATGTATCGCTCAGGTTTGGCGGCGGTCAGCTGGTATGAGATGCCGGTGGCGCTTGAAGACATTAAACGAATTGAAGTGGTGCGTGGCCCCAACAGTGCCAGTTATGGCTCGAATGCTTTTCAAGCGGTAATCAACATCTTAACCAAACACCCTGCGGATACGTATGGCTCATCTGTTTCACTGCAAGGTGGTAACAATGGTGAAGAGAACATATACCTTAAGCAAGGTGGTCATATTGGTAACAGTGATTACCGCGTGTCGTTTACGCAAAAGCGCAGTGATCAATTCGAAGTAGACAATGACTCTCGGCTCTCACGGTTTGTAGACTTAGAGCATTATTATCAAGCCAGTGGACTAGGGGAGTTTGAATCATCTGTTGTCGTACTTGATGCAAAAAAAGAATTAGGTGAAGGTTTTGACTTTCAAACCAATAAGAATGAAGTATCAGAGCAGCGAATTGAAGTAGGCAGTCGTTGGACCAAGGATTTAAGTAGCAAGCACCAGATTCAGGTTAGCGGATATACAACTCAATACAAACAGAAACAAAAAGCTAATGTTGAAGGTGTTTTTGTAGGCTTGCTTGATAAAGACTTAAAAGATCTGTTTTCATTAAACCCCGCCGCCGCGCAAGCAATTGTTGAGCAGCAAAATCCAGCGCCATTGTTAACATCGCCTGAAGAAACGGCGTTAGCGTTATCAATACAGAATCGCTATCTGCCAACAGGACCTGTTAATTCCCTAACGCCGGTATCGGGCGAAATTAATTCTGACTTAGACGAATACCGTTACGATATTGAAATTCAAGATACCTATATTTACTCACGTACCTTATCTTTAGTTAGCGGGGCTAGCTTTCGTCGTGATGAAGTTCGTTCGGATACCTACTTTAATGGCTATTTAAAAAACGATACGACACGATTATTTGGTAGTGCTACATGGCAAGCGACGGTTAAGACGAATTTGCATTTGGGTGTAATGGCAGAGCAAGAAAGTGATGCAGATTTGGTTTTTGCACCACGCGCTGCGTTGAATTATAAGTTCACACCGAGCCAATCATTACGCTTGGTTTATAGCGAGTCAGTGCGTAGTCCTGACTTATTTGAACAAGACGCATATTGGCAGTTAAACGTTGAAAACCCAGTGTCGGCAGCGCCGCTAAACGGCACCATTTATTATCAGAATACTCAAGGTCCTGGTAATTTAGACCACCAATATATCCGTTCATACGAAGTGGGTTATTACGGTCGTTTTAATCGCTTCAATAGCGAACTAGATGTGCGCGTGTTTGAAGAAAATTTAACCGATGTTTATTATCAGTCGTTAACACTAGATAATATTGAAACCATTGATGACATCACTATGCGGTTTCAAGGCGTTGAGTGGCAATACAGTATTGCACCGATTGCTGGGACTCAATTTCGTTGGGTTGGCGCGTATGTTGATGCGAAAACAAACATTGATAATGACTTAGATGGTGATAGAGAGCGTGTGATATTACGTGTGTACGCGAGAAACACACATACACTGTCATGGTTACAATCATGGGGCGATGCAACCAGCACCAGTTTAAATTACCTTTTGGCCAATGAATATGATGAATTGAATTCGTTGGACAGTGATCGCTCTTTGATCGAGCGTATCGAAATGAAAGCGATTCATAATATCGCGCTACCCAGTACTAACTTAGAATTAAGCGCTAATGTGCAGCATGATTTAATGTCAGGTTCTTATATTTGGCGTGGCAATGTATACAAAAATGAAACGCGCTTCCAACTTGGCGTTCGGTTTAATTTTTAACAGCCATTAAAAAAGCCCCCATTAAATAATGGGGGCTTATTTTTTCAGAATTCTTAACGCCTTAAGCAATCAATTAAGACTCGCGATAAATTCCCATGATTTTTTCACTGATAATATTTTTCACACCTTGGCGCTCTAAGCTCGATAAATTCGATAGCGCACCTAAACGTAAGCGGTGTAAGTGCAAGCAAGGCATTTCAGAGTCAAACTCACGTAAGTCTCCTTTCTTTAACACAGGTAAAAAAGGATCGTTACCCTGGAAGCGTTTTAAAATTTGACGCAAACCTTCCTTAAATGGAATAGGGATTGAGCGAACATTTTTGCCTTTTTGCGTAATCACAATATATAAGCCAGAGCGATTAATGGTTTCTCCTGGAATAATGTGCAAACCAGTGGCCTGTACCGCGTCCGCTGGAACATGGTTAAAGGTGTCATGAAACGCATAAGGGTCGGGTAATACGACCATGTTTCTGTTTTGGTCTTCAGGGAAGAAAATATTGTAGTTGGTGTAAAGCTGATTAACAGTAGGCGAAAAGACACATAGCTTATTTTCAAAGCGTTTAACAAAGTCAGCGGCCCGTTGTTGTTGGGATATATGCTCCAATCCCCAAACGAGATCAGAATTGTTCATATCCTGGTGTACTGCATAACCCATAAAAACCTCCAGGGCACGCCCAATGCGTGTTGATCCATGAACCTAGTATTGCTCAAACCATGTGCCATGACTGTGATGCTTTGGTGACTAAGCGTTTAGAGGTACAGCATATTTGTTAACGCAGGGTAATGCGGTGATGTGAATCACGGCCAAACTGAGAGCCAGTCGTGATTTTGTTGAAAAAATAAGCAATCTTATATGATTAAGTTCTTTCAGGGATAATATTTAACCCGCAAAGTTTGGTCACCAAGCTGCTTAATAGGCGCCACGAGTCGTCTTTTAATAAACCTTTACTCGCCAGATCCACTTGCTTACAAATTGTTAAGCTTTGTTGCACGGCCGTTACATTTAAACGACGTGCGGCGCCTTTTATTTGGGTTTGTTTTTTTGGCCAAAACACTTTGAGCTGTTGCAGTGCTTTGTCGTCAGGGGTACCTGATTGGGTTAGCTGCATAAAGGATAATAGCTGGCGGATGTCGTTGGTTAAAATAGCCAGAGGCTGTAAGGCGTGAATACCTTCGCCTTGTAATGTACTTAGTATGTGAAGGCTACGTGCGGTATCGCCTTTAAAGGCGGACTCAGAGAGCGCAAATACATCATAACGACTGGCATCTCCCACCGCCGCTTCAATGTGCTCAGCGCTGATTTGCTCAAGGCCAAGCATTTTTAGTTTTTCGATCTCTTGTGCACCGGCAAGTAAGTTACCATCGGTGCGATCCGCCAGTAGCGCAAGTGCATCACGATCTGCCTTCATGCCCTGTTGGCGCATTCGGTTGGCTAACCAACTTGGCAGTTGATTACGCTCAATGGGCCAGTGCTGAATAAAGGCCCCTATTTGATCAAGTGTTTTAAACCATTTGCTATTAGTGGCCGACTTATCCATTTTGGGTAGTTGCAATATCACAATGTTATCTGGGTTCGGGTTGGCGAATAGCTCTATTAAGGCTTTGCCCCCTTGGTCACCGGGTTTGCCACTGACAATGCGTATTTCGATTAACTTACGCGATGAAAATAATGATAAAGCATTTGCTGCTTCAAGCAGCTCGCCCCATTTGAAGTTACCTTCTACATGATGCACTTCGCGTTCATCAAAGCCTTGTGCCTTGACGGCGGTACGAATTTGATCGCATATTTCTTGTTCTAATAAAGGCTCATCGCCACTGACAATATAGAGTGGCTTGAGTTCTTTTTGTAAGTGCTGTGTAAGTTGTTCGGGTTTTAAGCGCAAAATTAATCAGCCTGTTTAGGTTGAAGCTTGATGGCTTTTAAACGCAACAAAACATTATAAGCATTGTACTGTTTCATCTCGCGACGCAGGTTTTGCTCTTCTTGTGCTTTACCAATTTCAGCGCTGGCGTCGTATTGCAGCGTGCGATAATTGGTAATGTTAATTTCTTCGCTGACCGCGTTACCCTTTTCATCAAGTAACTCAAAGCTTAAGCTTTGTGTTAACTCGTATTCGCTGGCTTTTGCATTGGGTGTCACACTTAATACTCGACGATCACCACTTTCACTTAAAATTTTCAATGTGTAAGGGGCATCTTCAGCAAGAGTAACGCCGTTGCTGAGTAAAGATTGGCGAATCAAACTCTGTGTTAATGGTTCAGCGGTTTGCGCATCTAAATTTAAAATACGCAGGGCAACGGGCAAGTTAACCTGACCGCGTAAGTGAAAACCACAAGCTGAAAGAAAAACAAACAGGGAAGCTAAAAATGTGATTTTTAATTTTTGCATGGTTCTTCTTTTTTCTAAGTGAGTATTTCAATTAGCGTTTTCAGTCATGTTCTAATAGGGTAAAAGCTTATAAGAGACTTCAGGTTTACGCGAGTAAATGAGGTCTTACAATCAAACTTTCAACCCATTAATAACAAATGAGCTAGCTGGTTTTTAGTTTGCTACGATATTGACTAATTTACCGGGTACATAAATTTCTTTACGTACGGTATTGCCGTCCAAAAATTTCTGCACATTGGCATCGGCTTTTGCTGCTGCAATGGCACTGTCTTTATCTATATTGGCTGGGACTTCTAGCTTACAACGTACTTTGCCATTTACCTGAACCACAATGGTGATGCTGTCACGCACAAGCGCTTCTTCATCCACTTCTGGCCATGGTGCATCAAGCACTAGGTCATCGTTGCCCAACTCTTTCCATAATTGATGACACATGTGTGGTGCGATTGGCGCTAACATTTTAACCATGACCACTAAGCCTTCTTTTAGCACCGCACGGTTTTGTTCGTCGTCTTTATTTAATTTTAGTAATGTATTGGTTAATTCCATTACCGCTGCAATTGCAGTATTAAACGCATGACGGCGAGCAATGTCGTCGCTGACTTTTTGAATGGTTTCATGTGTCTTACGACGAGCGGCTTTTTGTTCATCGTTTAAAGCCTCTTTATTTAATGATGCAATTTCACCGCCATTCACTAACTCAGCAGCTAAGCGCCAAACACGTTGTAAGAACTTTTGCGCCCCTTGTACGCCAGCATTTGACCATTCTAAAGATTGCTCTGGCGGCGCTGCGAACATCGTGTATAACCGCACAACGTCAGCGCCGTAGATATCGATGGCTTCTTGTGGGTCAACACCATTGTTTTTTGACTTAGACATTTTAATCATGCCTTCGTGGTTCAGCTCGTTATTGTCATAACGGGCTTTCACTACACGGCCTTTATCATCACGGTCTAATGTAACGTCAGTAGGGTTAACCCATTCTTTGCCGCCGTTTTCATTTTGGTAACTAAAGGCATCGGCCAATACCATGCCTTGGCACAGTAAACTTTTAAATGGTTCATTACCTTTTACAAGACCAGCGTCACGCAATAACTTATGGAAAAAACGGGCGTATAACAAATGCAATATTGCGTGTTCGATACCGCCAATATATTGGTCTACGGGTAGCCAGTAGTTGGCTTCTTCTGGGTTGACCATCTGCGTGTCATCTTGCGGTGAGCAATAGCGCGCGTAGTACCAAGAGCTTTCCATGAACGTATCAAATGTATCGGTTTCACGGAACGCTTGTTCGCCACCAAATTCGATGTTTTCAAAATCGGGGTTGTTTTTGATTGGGCTGTTTACCCCATCCATAACAACGTCAGTTGGCAAAACAATCGGTAGCATGTCTTCTGGTGCGGTGACTTGTTCGCCGTTTTGTTTGTTGATCATAGGGACTGGGGTGCCCCAGTAGCGCTGACGGCTAACGCCCCAATCGGTTAGGCGGTAGTTGGTTTTGGTTTTCCCTTTGCCCAATTGCGTTAACTTATAGGCAATGGCTTTGAATGCCTTGCTAAAATTAAGGCCATCAAACTCACCTGAATTAATCAGTTTGCCTTTTTCTGTGTAAGCGGCTTCTGCCACATCGAAGTCGGTAGGTGCTTCAATGACTTGATTAATTTCAAGGCCATACTTCTTGGCAAATTCGAAGTCACGCTGATCATGCGCTGGTACGGCCATCACCGCGCCCGTGCCGTAACCCATTAATACAAAGTTAGCGACCCAGATAGGCACTTCTTTGCCAGAGATAGGGTGGATGGCGGTTAAACCAGTGGCGCACCCTTTTTTCTCCATGGTGGCAATTTCGGCTTCGGCGGTGCCGCCTAATTTACACTCTTCAATAAATGCGGTTAGCTTGTCATTGCCTTTGGCCGATTCAATTGCCAATGGGTGGCCCGCTGCAACGGCAAGATAGCTGACGCCCATTAATGTATCTGGGCGAGTGGTATAAATATCCACGGTGCCTTCTTGATCCTTAAGATCAAAGCTCATCTCAACGCCTTGGCTTTTGCCAATCCAGTTGCGTTGCATGGCTTTTACTTTCTCAGGCCATTCGTCTAATTGATCAAGGTCGTCGAGTAATTCTTCGGCATAGTCGGTAATACGAATGAACCACTGCGGAATTTCTTTGCGTTCAATCGGGGTGTCACAACGCCAGCAGCAGTTGTCGATAACTTGCTCGTTAGCCAATACGGTTTGATCGTGAGGGCACCAGTTGACAGCAGAGACCTTCTTATACGCTAGGCCTTTGTCGACCAATTTGGTAAAGAACCACTGCTCCCAACGATAATATTCAGGCTTGCAGGTCGCGAGCTCGCGATCCCAGTCATAACCAAAGCCTAAGCTGTTTAGCTGGTCTTTCATGTAGGCGATGTTTTCATCGGTCCACTTGCCAGGGGCGGTTTTGTTTTTGATCGCCGCATTTTCAGCTGGCAGGCCAAACGCATCCCAGCCCATAGGCTGCATCACGTTTTTACCTTGCATGCGTTGGTAGCGAGAGATGACATCGCCAATGGTGTAGTTACGCACGTGGCCCATGTGAAGACGGCCACTAGGGTAAGGGAACATAGACAGGCAGTAGAATTTTTCACGGTTGCTATCGACAACGGCTTTAAAGACTTTGTTCTCGGTCCAAAATTGCTGAACGGAGGACTCGATTTCGCTAGGGATATATTGATCTTGCATGGTGCTGTTATTCTGCCTATTGAAATAGCGTAAGAGCTATCAAAATGATTAAGAAATTTGCCACTAAGGATACCTCAAATCTCCCCTGAAGACCTAGTAAATATAGGGGTAAGTTGTCCCTTTTGGACTAGGCCACGTTGGATATTACCTTGAACTTAAGGGGCTATCTTCTAATCTCAAGGGATATTCAGAGTAAACGGAATACATCATGGATTGGTGGTCAAAATTGGGCCTGCGCTGGAAGCTTCAAATTGGGTTCATTGCCGTGACAGCGATTACGACGCTTTTTAATCGTTTTTTGGCGTTTCATGAGCTGCAAAATATGATCGATATTGCCAGTGCTCAAAACGTATCGACAGAGACGATAGCCCTGATGGTTCAGTCACGCAGTGACTTCATTTTTAATAGTATTTGGGAGTCAGGCCTTGAATTTACCATTCAGTTTTTGGTGATAGGGTTTGTTGCCACCTTATTTATTAAACCTTTTAAAGGGTTAATTAGAGCGCTGCGTAAAGTAGAGAAAGGTGATTTAACCATTACTGTTGAGAGGCGCAGTGAAGATGAGGTGGGGCAATTGGCAAGCCATTTTAATTCAATGGTTAAACGTTTAAATGAAGTGCTGGCTAATGCTGACTCCAGTGCGCGATATATGCGTCAAAGCGCTTATCAAATCACGGAAGTGAGCCGCAGCATTGCAGGGCAGTCTGCAAAAGAAAAGTCCAAATTCAAAGATGTCAGTGAAGTTATTTTTCAGCTTCATGAAATTAGTTCGAACATTCAATTACTAGCGGATGATTCTCGAAAAACGGCGGATAAGGGCAAACAGGCCGCGCTTTCTAGTAAGCAGGTCGTGCAAAAAAGCGTCGAAGATATGGCCGGTATTCAAGAGAAAGTAAAAACCGCATCTGTACAAGTTGAGGCACTGGATACCACTGCGGGTGAAATAGCAGAGATAATTGGTACGATCAGTGGGATAGCTGATCAAACAAACTTGTTAGCATTAAATGCTGCGATTGAAGCGGCCCGAGCAGGGGAGCAAGGGCGAGGGTTTGCGGTGGTTGCTGATGAGGTCAGGGGTTTGGCAGAAAAAACAAGCCAAAGCTCTGAACAGATCAACGCCATTATTAATAACCTAACCCGTAATGTAAAAGAAGTCGGGATCTCCATGGGTGGGGTGGTTGATCAGGTTCAAACTAACGCTGAGTCTGCAAGAGATACGGCAAATGAAATTGACCAAGCTGCAAGCCACATCATGATATCGGCACAAAATGCTCAGAAAATTGATGAAATAAGCTCACAACAACTCTCTCGATTTACCCAGCTTGAAAGTGCCATGGAAGGATTGTTAGAAACATTGGAGCAAAATACATCGAAAGTGGCCAATACTAATAACATCGCAGAGTCACTACTCACACTAACTCAAACATTATCGGAATTGATTAACCATTTTAAAATCAAGAAGTCGGACGTTATTGATATTAATGAACCTGAAGAAGATGACCGCCGTGAGCATCGCAGAATACAATCTCACTTTTTGGTGCGTGTTGAGATTGATGATGTGTGGGAAGACGCATACTGTGAAAACATCAGTTTTACCGGTATGAAAATATTACTCAATCGTGAGATAGAGTCGGATGACAACGTTGATATTTCGTTGATGTTGCCAAAAGAAGATTTACAAGAATACCGTAACCAAGCGCCTATGCGTTTGAAAGCCAGAGTACAGCATATGCGTAATGAAAAAGATGGTTTTGTTTATGGTATGCAATTTCGCAATATGAGTGATGAGCAAACGCAAATGCTGAAGCAAGCCATCGACTTCATCGAAATGACGTAAGCAAAAATTGTGGTCTGCGTTTCAAACGGCAGGTGACGTAAGCATAAAAAATCATTTAATACTCAAAGGGTGTTATGAATGCTCATTTTAAGCGTTAAATAATCTATTTATCGAGGCCTAGGTTTATATGGGTTCTTCATATTATTCATCATTTGATAGAGGCAAAAACGGCGTAGGCTGTCTATGGTTTGATTACCTATAAGACAGTTGAGGCTTAACATGAAAACGTTTCCAGTCGCTGCGGTTGTGAGTGTAATCGCTATTACTACCGCTTGTTCATCCGGTTCGAGCAGCTCAGGGTCGGCAGATTCAACAGTTAGTTTAAGTGGTTCAGCAGCGCTGCCTGAGCAAATGTCCCTAGTGACCGCTCAAGATGAAAGTACAATCTCAGGTTCATCGTTTATCGCCACCCGAAGTGCAACCGGTGCCAAAGCAATAGCCGACACCTCCAGTTTATCCGCTACCAGTGATTATGTTGTAGCCAAGCAGAACGTGTACGTTTGGCTTGATGCGGTCGAGCCCATCAGCTTCATTGATAGCTTGCTGTGCTTTACTAATCAATCACAACCTTTATCAATGAAGGATCAAGGAAACTACATCAGCTGGAATGACGCCAGTCGCTGCTTTGAAGACAAAGGAGGGGAAGGGGGTGATGATTCGCAGGGCAGTGGCGAGCAAGTACAGCAATTTGTCACAATAGTAGGCAACAGTGCTCAAGCGTCAGCGTCTGCGCCACTTATCTATCGTGGTTGGGTAGAAGATTACGCCGGACAGTCAGGTGAAGGTGGTGGGCCAGATGCCATTTTATTACTCGGAGAAGTACGACAAACCCCCACTGACGACAACCCATTTGGTGAGTTCACGTTGACCTATGGTTTATTACCATCAGTGACCTCTGCGCAAGCTGACAATCAGGGATTTGGTGAAGTCACTTCAACGGCTGCATCGGGTGGCGGTGCCAGTTTTACACTTTATCAAACTGATTCAGATGAAGATAACAGCGTGACGGTTGAATGTACGACGACGGCCTCGGTCGACTATAACGAGTCGACCCAAACGGGTTTAGCGCGTACGGGGCAAAACTGTGTTGAAGCGGATACGGGTAACCTTCCTGCGTTTCATGACAATGCCGCTTTTGCGTTGGCGGTTAACAGTGATTTTGTGCATATGGGTAAGGCTGCCAGTTATACCGAAATTGATGCCGGAACCTTTGATAGCCAAGTTTGTTTAGCGCGTGATGAGTTCAACAGTGTGGTATGGAATTATTCACTTTATAATAAAGCGGATGGTTCTGAAGTCGCGATTAACTCAGGCATGCAAATTAAAGTCGATAGTGATGGTGATGGTACAGGTACGGACTCAAATGGTTTTGAAAATTGGGGCAATGTAGGATATTGGGGCTCTTGGCGTGAAGACGGCCAAAGCTTTGCCAATGGTGAAACGGTCCAACAAGCCAAATTTGATGACACTGTGGGCGCTAATTTTACGGTAAAAGTTGCACCTGGTCGGTTAATCAAAAACTCAGTTGATGCCATTAACTTATCAGATTTAGACGGTGTTACATTTTCAACCTGGTTATTTGAGGGGGATACATTCTTGCTGACAGGAGCGACTAACTTTAATGGTGATTCAGATAGCACCGATGGGTTAGAAGTCATACTCGAAGCCAACAGTGGGAATAATGGTTTTGAGGTCACAGGACTTCGTGGTTTCAGCGATGGGCAAGAAACCATTACACCTGTTAGCCCTGCAGTTGCGGTGCCGTTAAATACGGATGTGGTGTTGAACATGTGGTCGCGTCAGCTAGGAGGTAATGTTCGTTATTTATCGGGCGCATCTAAAATTCGCTTCTTTACTCGAAGCTTTGTCGACGGTGGTGAAACGGATTCAGGCGAGCTGTTTGCGTCTGCTGCTTCTGTGACGTTGAAGTGCTTTGATCGTTGTTTGGATGTCAACATAGCGGCCAGTGATGTCACCAGTAGTGCCAATCAAAGTGATGTATTTAGAAGTAACGCGGAGGCCACGACTCAAGACTATACCTTTGCTCAGACGGACCTGACCTTAAAAATTGGCACGGATGCGGTTAAATATGCAAGTGGTGTCACCAAAGACAATGTTGAAGACTCGCAGTATTGGAATTGGGGATTAAACAGCGGTCCTATGATTTCGAGTACTGTTGCAACGGCGAATAGCATCACAACGCGTGCTAACTTATATTCCAAAATTGAAGATGGCTCCGTAACCGAGTTTTATGTGTGGGAAACGGGTCTGGAGCATTGGCAGCAGCAAACAGTGCTAATTGATGGCAGTAACGATGTGGTGTCGTTTGATAAACCGATTACCATCAAATATACCCATGCGACTGTGAATGATCGTAATGGCGACGCAGCACAAAATGGTAAGGTCTTCTTGCTTGAGTATGGCGGTAAAGGCCAGTTGTGGGGGTTGCCATCTGAACAAGATAATAATCGTTGGGGCCCAGTGATTAACTTGAAAGACGCGACCATCTTGGGCGCCTCCAATCAGTACATTATTAAAGCGAACGATGTGGAACAACGCATGCAAACCGTCGCCAGTAGCAATTGTACGAGCTTGCCACTCACGGCACCGAGTCAATCGGTTCCTACTGGTATCACTGGGGATGTGTTCAATATTGGCACTATGCCAGATATCAGCGATGAACCTCCGTCAGTGGTTGACGGTGAGTTGACCGAATAACCTCTCGTAGGCTGATTACAAGACATAAGCACCGCCTACGGGTGGTGCTTTTTTTGTATTTGCTGGCTGAGTTGCCTATTCGGTCAGAAAAATTGATCTGAGTCAGCGAATTCATCTTACATATAGATCTGTTAATTTAAGTCATTGAAATAGGCAGGATAGCTCTGTAACTTCCCTCTCTTTTTGGTGAGTAGTGAATATGTTCAAAGCTATTGATATGGCTAAGTGGTTATTGTGCTGCCTAAGTATGCTGTGTGCCGATGTGTGGGCAGATGACTATGAAAAAATGGTTGAACAAATGGATGCCATTAAAGCCAACCAAGTGGAGTATCAAATAGCCTTAGAAGAGGGCAAAGACCGCTCCATGTTGTGTGGCTATTGTCATGGCAAAGACGGCAACAGTGTAAAGCCAGATATCCCAAACTTAGCGGGTCAAAACACAGAATACTTATTGAAGCAGTTTCAATTGTTTGCCACAGGTGAGCGCAAAAGTTACGTCATGCAGCAATTGGCACGTTCTCTTAAAAATGAAGAAAAGGTCAATATGGTGTTGTATTTCGGCGCTCAAAAAATACGACCACAAGAAGGCATTGTGACCTCAGCTAAGGGTAAGGCACGATATGATAGCTTGTGCATGGCGTGCCATGGCACCGATGGTCGAGGGGACCATGAGTTACCTCGTCTTGCGGGACAAAAGAAAGGGTTTTTGATCAAAACACTAAAAGGCTTTAAAGAAGGTAAGGCGGCACGTGCAACCTCACCTATGGTTAATATCATGAAAGTCGTTGACGAAAGCGAAATTGAGCCCTTGGCAGATTACATTGCCACCATGCCTTAGTGCATGGCTTAAGGTATACTGCGCTCTTTTTTAGTGGGTTTGAACATGGTTATAGAAGGCAATTCAGACATTATTGTTCGGTGTGAGTTTTTCACCGACACCAAAGCGGGACAATGCCAATGGTTGACGTTTCGTAACGGTTTTGTGCTGGTGATTCATCAGTCTTTTATGGCGTTGTATAAAGATGTTCAATCAATCAATGACCCGTTAGGCAACGGCTTAAAAGTCATGGTCGATATCCCACAAGAACACACATTACAACTGACCGAACATGGTTTTGTACAAGAGTTTAGTGCTGGGTTTGTTGGGCTGGTGGATGATAAGGCGATTTTAATTACGCCTAATGATATCCAGTTGTTCGTGCATAAGTTAGATGCATTGCATAACAGAAATGAAATCGTCCGTTTACAATTGAATTAATTTTTATTGCACAGACAAAGCAAAAACGCCCATAAAGGAAACTTTATGGGCGTTTTTTTATGCTTGGTTTTGAGTGATTTTATTGGGCCAAAAGCGTGACTGACGAAGCCTGATCACTGCTAAAGTTAGCCAGCTAAATAATAATACAGGCCAACTGCCCCATATATTAAAGGGAGTATTGCCGGTCATTACTTTTGCATTGGCTTGTAATACGCCGTATTCAAATTGAGGCAGTCTACTCACCACTTGCCCTTTATTATCAATTAATGCGGTGATGCCTGTGTTGGTACTGCGTAATAAATAGCGGCCATTTTCTAAGGCGCGCATACGCGCGATAGCAAAATGCTGTAGCGGGCCAATACTATGGCCAAACCAAGCGTCATTACTAATCGTAATCAGTAATCCGGAATCTTTAGCAAAACTTGCCACATGATCAGGGTAAACAATATCGTAACAAATGAACGGCGCAATATCGTATTTAAGTTTCTCGCTGTTGACGTGAAGTGGTGCTTGATCCGTCTTACCTGCTAAAAAGTCAGACATGGGGATATTAAAAAACGTTAATAGCCCACGCCAGCTTTGTGGCAGAGGTACGTACTCCCCAAAGGGAACAAGCTTTTGTTTGTGGTATAAACCGCTGCTTTCACCGAGTGCTAAAATACTGTTGTGATAGACACCAGGCATTTCTTCGGTTTGGTTTTGTTGATACGGAATGCCAGTAATCACTGACGTATTATGTTTTTTACCCTCGGTATTTAAATATTTTAAATACTCTTTTGCTTGGTGATGCAAAACGGTAATCGCAGTTTCTGGCCAAAGAATGACATCGGCATCCCATTGTTTTTCACTGGCGACGCGGTATTTTTCTAGGGTTGGATAAATTTCTTCTGGTAGCCATTTTCGTTCTTGGCTAATGTTACCCTGAATCGCAACGACACTGATGTCGCCTTCGGCTGCGGGTTGTGTCCAGTTAATGTGGCTAATGGCAAAGCCTAGTAGCCAAGGACTTGTTAGTATTGCTAAGCCGGACTTATATTGCGTTTTCCATTGCCAGTCTATTATGAACGTCGCGCTTACTGCCATGATAAGACCAATACCGTATACACCAAAAACAGGGGCGAAGCCTGCAAGTGGTGTATCAATATGGGCATCGCCTAAAAATAGCCAAGGAAAGCCCCCTAAAAACCAGCTGCGTAGCCACTCGAATAAAATCCATGTAATGGCAAAGCTTAAATAAGGTAATGAGTTGGCGCTGAGCCATTTTTGATGGCAGTAGGTCATTAATGCAAAAAACCAAGCAAGACCCGCTACGAAAAATAACGTCATTAAAAACGCGAGTGGGGCGGGTGTGTGGCTATAAACATGAATGCTGACATAAACCCAGCTTACGCCAGAGGCAAACACACCAAGGCCATACCACCAGCCGCGCCATAATGCTTGTTTAGCGGTTAAGTCTTTAAGAGAAAGATAAAGCAGTGCGACGGAAAGAATTTGCGCAGGCCAAAAATTATAAGGCGCAAAACTAAACGGTAAGAGTGCACCGATCATAAGTGCAAAAAAATGGCCTAGAAACCCAGGCCGTTTTATCCATGCTAAAGCAAAACCCATCAGTATTATTCTTCTTGTTTCGTTTTTGTGACTTGTAATAAATGAATTTGACGGTTGTTACCGTTTGCCACTTTAAAGACATAGTGACCAATGGTGATGCTTTCGTCGCATTCAGGGAGACGTCCAAATTTACCCATGACAATGCCGCCGATGGTATCAAATTCGAAATCTTCAAACTGCGTACTAAATGAATCATTAAAATCTTGAATAGGCGTTAATGCTTTTACCATGAAAGTATCATCGCTGACTTGTTTGATGAAGGTGTCTTCTTCGTCAAAGTCATGCTCATCTTCAATGTCACCCACAATTTGCTCAAGTACGTCTTCGATGGTGACAAGACCTGCGATGCCACCGTATTCATCAATAACAATGGCCATGTGGTTACGCGTCGCGCGGAACTCTTTTAACAAAACATTAAGACGTTTACTTTCTGGCACAAACGTCACCGGGCGCAAAATTTCTTTTACCCGAAAATGGTCGGTGTTTTGCTCAAGCACAAGATTAAGTAAATCTTTGGCTAGCAAAATACCCAGCACTTCATCGTCGTTTTCGCCTACCACTGGGAATCGTGAGTGAGCACTTTCAATAATGAGCGGTAAAAAATCTTTTGGTTTTTGGTCGGATTTGACGAATGCCATTTGCGAGCGAGGAATCATAATCTCGCGCACTTGCATGTCAGCCACCTGAATGGCGCCTTCCATGATAGACAAGGCATCGCTGTCGACCAGCTGACGCTCTTCTGCGTCCCTTAGGATATGTTTGATTTCGTTGCGGCTTTTCGGGTCCCCTGAAAATAGGCGTAGACTTTCTAGCCAGCTAAACAGGGACTTTCTCTGTCGGTCTTGGTTCATATATCAATCATTGATCAAGTAAGGGTCGGCAATCTCTAGACGCGCTAGAATTTGTCGTTCAAGGTTTTCCATAATCTCGGCTTCTTCGTCCTTTATATGGTCGTAACCTAATAAATGCAAGCAGCCATGTACGACCATATGGGCAAAATGGTCGTTAAATGTCTTGTTTTGTAGGTGTGCTTCAGCCGCTACCACGGGGACGCAAATTACTAAGTCGCCGATTAAGTGGTCTATTTCATCAACCCCTTCAAGTTCAGGTGGCATCTCGAACGGGAAAGACAATACATTAGTTGGCTTGTCTTTACCGCGATATTCGCCATTCAGTTGCTGACTTTCTGCGTTATCCACAAGGCGGATGCTGAGTTCTGTTTCTTGTTTGAAGTCTGTTATGGCCGTTTGAGCCCATAATGTCAGTACTTCATCAGATGGCAAGGGTGTGTGTTCACTTGCAATCTGAATGTCCACATCAATCATTTGAGGTGTCCTGTTTGGTTTGCTGGTCAGCTTCTTTTTGAGCGGCTAGTTTTGCATCGTGTGCGTCATAGGCGTCGACAATACGTTGCACCAATGGATGGCGTACCACATCTTTATTCGCAAAGTGGGTAAAACCAATGCCTTCGACCTCTTTCAGAATATTGATGATGTGGCCTAAACCTGAACGGGTGCCTCGGGGTAAATCCACTTGAGTGATATCACCCGTGATGACCGCTTTTGAGCCAAAGCCAATTCGGGTTAAAAACATCTTCATTTGTTCTGGGGTGGTGTTTTGGCTTTCATCCAAAATCACGTAGCAGTTACTTAACGTACGGCCACGCATGTACGCCAATGGAGCTATTTCAATAACATTCTTTTCTTGCAGTTTAATGACTTGCTCGTAACCCAGCATGTCGTGCAGCGCATCATATAAAGGGCGTAAATAAGGGTCGATTTTTTGTGACAAATCACCCGGTAAGAAACCAAGCTTTTCGCCTGCTTCAACCGCAGGGCGTACCAATAATATTTTTTGCACATCATCACGCAATAATGCTTCTACTGCGCAGGCAACGGCTAAATAGGTCTTCCCTGTACCGGCGGGGCCTATGCCAAAATTCACATCATGTTGATGGATCGCACGGACATACTTTTGCTGGTTTGGACCACGAGGTTTGATGATCAGTTTTGGTGTGCGGATGACGATCGGTTTATACGACCCTTCGGTGTGTTCTTTTTTGTAGGCGATTTCGATATCGGCTTCTTGCAATAGCAAGTGAATAAGATCTTTGCGAATCTCTGTGCCGTTGTGGGTTTCACGATACAAGCGCTGAATGATTTCACTGGCGTGATCAACACCCTGGGCGCCACCGGCAAGCTTAAAATGATTGCCGCGATTAAAGATGCGAACATTAAAATGGCTGGCAACTTGTTTGATGTGACTATCGAGATCGCCGCATAAGTTGGCCAGACGACGTGCGTCATCTGGCTCTAAGCGAAATTCGGTTTGAGCTGTGTGTGGCTTTTCAGCGCTAACGGTTGTCATTCAGTAATGGGTTCTCTTGTATGTCGTGTTAATTAGAACACGCCTTCATCAAGCACGGCGTGTCCATAAAGACTATTAGTATAGGCTTCTTCAATTTTCACTTTAACAAACTTTCCAATCAAATTGTGATCATCGCTGTGAAAGTAAACGGAACGGTTATTTTCAGAACGGCCCATTAGCTTACCAGGGTCTTTAGTGGACACGCTGACCACTAAGATGGTTTCAATTTTGCCAACCATGCGACGGCCAATTTGTTGGGCATTTTGAATGATACGATCTTGTAATATCGCTAGACGTTTTTTCTTTACGTCTTCAGGGGTGTTGTCTTCAAGCTCAGAGGTCTGGTGTGCCAGGGCGCTTGCTATAGACAAAACTGAATGAGGTATCGAAGCCAATTTCATGAATTAAATTCATGGTATCTTGGAAGTCATCATCGGTTTCACCCGGAAAGCCAATGATAAAGTCGGAGCTGATACTGATATCAGGGCGTACTTTTCTGATTCGTTTAATTTTATCGATGTACATATCGACTTCGTGACCACGCTTCATAGCCGCTAATATCTTGTTTGAACCGCTCTGCACTGGTAAGTGTAGATGGCTGACAAGTTCAGGGACTTCGGCAAACGCTTGAATCAAACTGTCAGTGAATTCTAAGGGGTTGGATGTGGTAAAACGAATACGGTCGATACCGTCCACTTCGGCTACGTGATGGATTAGCTCGGCTAAGTCCGCGATATCACCGTCGTCTGTTTGACCTTCATAGCAGTTTACGTTTTGGCCAAGAAGGTTGATCTCGCGTACATTTTGATCCGCCAGCTGATGGACTTCTTTCATGACATCATTAAATGGGCGGCTCACTTCTTCACCACGGGTGTAAGGTACCACGCAGAATGTACAGTACTTGCTACAGCCTTCCATGATCGACAAGAACGCACTGCCACCATCCACTTTAGGGGCTGGCAAGTGATCGAATTTTTCGATTTCAGGGAAGGTAACGTCCATTACCGGGATTTTGTTGACGCTAGCATCAACAAATTGCGGCAGTTTGTGCAGCGTTTGCGGGCCAAAAATCATATCTACTTGCGGCGCTCGCTTGCGAATTGCTTCGCCTTCTTGGCTAGCAACACAGCCTCCCACACCAATAATGAGGTTGGGGTTCTTTTTCTTTAGTTTGTTCCAGCGCCCCAGTTGGTGGAAGACTTTCTCTTGGGCTTTCTCGCGGATAGAGCACGTATTGAGCAGGATAACATCGGCTTCTGCTTCGTTATCTGTGATCTCCATGGCATGCGTTTCACCCAGTAAATCAGCCATGCGTGAGCTATCGTACTCATTCATTTGGCAGCCATGGGTTTTAATGAACAACTTTTTCGCCACGGATTAGACCACTCATGCTATGTATTAGGGGCGCGCATTATAAACAAATGTGCAGTTTCTGCCCAGTTTTACCTTGGCTGTCTTTCAGATCGATTGTAGGCAATCTCTTACAAGAACTGTTGTAAAATGCGATATGCATCACAAAATGAGCTGTTAAAATAACCATTATCAGCATTATTGGGTTTTAAGTGTTGAGGACGTAACAACCTAGCATGGAGAGTAGGTAATGAGAGGGTTAGCAATGGAGAACAAAGCAATGCCACAGGATAGTTACCGCTTAAGAGGTGATGGCAGCAATGATGACATTATTCTCCGCCTTGAGGCTGAAATTGATAAGCTTGAGACTCAACTGTCCAGACTACAGGTAGAAGATGCACCCTATCGCTTTAGTCTAATGAAAACCTATCGAACCATGATTGAATCCCGTATCGATTTACTCAATCAAATGCGTTCATAGTTAAAATTCAAATAAAAAAGCCACTTAAAGTTAAGTGGCTTTTTTATTTGTCTAATCCATTATCGATTGGGTGTTTTCTCAAGTCGCCTGACTTCAGCTTGCAATAAGACCACCTTGCGCTGCCATTTTTCGAGCTCAGCTTTGTTATCTTTTATCGGTGCTGATCGATCGTTACGTTTATGGACTTTTTTAGCGAACTGGCTAATCAACAAGCTTTGGTCATCTAACGATAGATTGCGAATATCTTTGTAATTAACGGACTCAGCAATTCGTGTCAGATGTGCTTCATGTTTTAAAACGAGGGCTTCAATAGCGCTCTCTTTGGCGTGTTGCATGTTATTGGCGAGTCTCGTCAGTGAGAAAAGGCGCTCGCACAGAAACAAGCTGTCACTGGCTAAACCCTTGATGGTCTTTTTATCTCTAGGGTTTTGGCGTATGTACTGCTCAGTGTACTTTAGCTGATCAACGGTCTCTTTATGTGTGTCGGCTAAGTATTGCTCTGCGCCTAGTTCTAGCGCTTGTTTGAGCATGACATAAGACTTATCTAAATAGGTGTGGCCAATGGTGCGTACTTCTAAGTTGGTCATGGCAGCGATCAACGCTTGTTCGCCTTTTTGTGCTTGAGTTTCTTTGCGCTGTTCGACCTGTTTAATTAATGCCAAATGGGCATGTTCAATCTCTGTAAACGCGGCTGGGAAATACGTGTTTGCTTTTAGTTTTAGTAATACTTCTCGGCTGGCCAAGCTTGTGGATAGATATTCACGAACCATTTTTTTATTGCGTAAGCCTGCTTCGACCCACTCTATGGATAATTGAGTGTGCAAGCGAATCTTGGATGTTGGCTCTTTTTGCACATAGAGGTCGGTCGCGTGTTTATATTCTGTTTGTGCTTGTTCTAGGTAACTTGGCGCATAAAATGCTAATAATTCAGTATTCGCCTTTTGTAGTTTTAATTTGGCTAGTTGAAGGCTGGATTGTTCAGATCGCGTGCTTTTTTGCGCTGTTTTTTCGGCTCGTAGGTTTAAGTTTTGTTGATCTGGCAGTGTCGAGCATGCGCTAAGGAAAAAATAAAAAGTAAGTAAATACAAAGACTTGGTGAGCTTTTTCTGCATTCTACAAGGGCCTTAAGCTAAGCAATGAAAAACAACATTTATAGGTGTGGCTAATATACCACTATACTCAGAAGAGAACCTGTTATAGGCTGAATTTTAGGAGTTAAGTATGGGAGTTTACGTTACATCGCATAGGGTAACCTAGTTTAAGGATGGACCTTAGACAATGGCAGTAATTGGTAAACACGTGCAGTGCGCGGCGGCAAAATGACAAATGGAGGCCGACTATGACACAGGCAGTTAAACACCCTTTAAAATGGCGCTTAGCCGATATGGCAGGCACAGGTACCGAGCAAGTGAACGTTGTCATGCCAGAGATGGATGCACAATCGACTCACGAAATCCTCTTAGCTACCGACATTCCCAGCCCCCATAGCAGTAACATGGATATCAGCTGGACTGAAGAAGATCTCGACTTATTCCATGCATTGGTTGAAAAAGTATTATCAGGCTATGACGACCCTGATGAGATTGATATCGCCAACCCAGAAATTATTGATATTTTACATATGGTGGCAGCCGCTCACTTTATTGAGCCATTAGACGCTGACGAAGTGTTGGCTGATGATGTGCCAACAATTATGGGTGAAGCGGATCTAGGCGAGCTGGTAGCCATCCACACATTGGATGGTTATAAAAGCTGTATTATTGCTGAGCTTGATAGCATCGAAGCGGTATGCGTTTTGCTTGAGCCTTTGATTATTGAAGATAAAGACATTGAGCTAGAAGTTTATGATACGTTGGTGGTGAACAAGCACAGTTTATTACCGGCTGAATTTGGCAACGTTGAACCGGACTCTGGTAGTGTGGTTCATTAAGCTCAATCAGACTCTCTAGATATGATGATGCGTTAAAAATAAAAAAAGCCAAGTAGGGATTACTTGGCTTTTTTCGTGTTACGCATATCGATAAAGTGAGCGGGTTAGCGTTCTATCGCAATACTGACACCCATACCGCCACCAATACACAATGTGGCTAAGCCTTTTTTGGCGTCACGTTTTTGCATTTCATGAATCAGTGTGACCAATACACGACAGCCTGATGCACCAATCGGGTGACCAAGGGCAATGGCACCGCCATTGACGTTTACTTTTTCGCTATCCCAGCCAAGTTCTTTGCCTACAGATAATGACTGTACTGCAAATGCTTCATTTGCTTCGATTAGATCTAGATCCTCTAGGCTCCAATCTGCTTTGGCAAGGCAGCGTTGTGTTGCGCTAACAGGACCAATACCCATGATGCTAGGGTCTACGCCAGCATTGGCATAGCCCTTGATTGTGGCTAAAACCGTTAAACCTAATTCTTGTGCTTTTTCTTTGCTGGTCAGTAGAACGGCGGCGGCGCCATCGTTTAATGATGACGCATTCGCGGCGGTTACTGTGCCGTCTTTTTTAAACGCGGCACGCATGCCTGCCAGTTTTTCAGCGGTGACACCGGCACGAGGGCCTTCGTCTTTATCCACAATGAGGTCATCGCCTTTACGTTGTGGGATGTTGATGGCGATAATTTCGTCATCAAACTTGCCGGCTTCTTGAGCGGCAACGGCTTTCTGTTGGCTAGCGGCTGCAAACGCATCTTGTGCTTCACGGCTAATGTCGAATTTTTCAGCTAGGTTTTCGGCGGTAATGCCCATGTGATAATCGTTAAAAGCATCCCATAGGCCGTCTTTGATCATGGTATCGATCATGGTGATCGGTCCCATGCGCTGGCCAGTACGGGATGTTGGCATGACATGGGCAGAGTTCGACATGCTTTCTTGGCCGCCGGCAATAATAAAGTCGGCATCTCCGTTTGCGATGGCTTGTGCACCCAGGTGAACGGCTTTAAGGGCAGACCCACAGACTTTGTTGATGGTCATGGCAGGGGTGCGTTCAGATAAACCCGCATGAATGGCGCTCTGGCGCGCAGGGTTTTGACCCGCACCTGCGGTTAACACTTGTCCAAAGATAACTTCATCGACTAATTCAGGGTTTATACCCGCACGAGCAATGACGCCTTTGATGACTTGTGTACCTAATTCAACTGCGCTGAGTTGAGATAGGCTGCCTTGAAATGCGCCAATGGCACTGCGGCCTGCTGCTACGATTACCACGTCTTTCATTATTACCTCCTAAAGCCTGCACCAATAAGACATGCAGATATAAAAATATGATCGCTACTTTAACCAAAAAATATAAATTGGCCTAGTTTATTGCTGTTTGTTTTTGTACGAATTTTATTGTGTACTTTTTGGTTTTAACTTATAAAAAATCAGAAATTTTAAAACCAAAGCCGATGCGTCTTTGGTATTTATTGTATTCAATTAGGCTATGCCCATAGCCTTCGTAGTATTGAACAAAGCCCAAAAAACGACTGCCAAGTGGGAAGGTAAATTCAATCTCACCCCAGCCACGGTTTTTATCAAAGTTAAAATTGTTACCTAGACGAAACATCAGGGATTCTTGGCCTACTTTTCTATACCAAATAAAATTGCCGTAACCTAAATACTTATGAATGTCAGGGTTGTCATTATCGGTTGGGTCTTCAGGGTCTGCTTTTTTGGTTTCAGGAATGCGCCACCAAGGTTCTATCCCATAAATGCTGCTGCCATCTCGATGATAAAAGCCAGCAATAATTCGATTCCAACTCCGAGAAAATCCTTGAACTTGGCCATTACTCTGATGATTCAAAGAGAGTGTCATATGGTTGATGTATCCCCAGTTAGGGGTGAGTTGCAAAAACAGTTCAGGTTCATGATTGGTTTCACGGAAGGGGCGAGAAATATTCTCACTGTAAACCTGCCAATACGATTTATTGGTATAAGCGACATAGAGTCTGTTTTTATTGGCTTTATCAAATTGATGAATTTGGTATTTCAAACTGATTTGAAACATAGCCTCAATGTTGTTGTAGCCAGGCCATGAGTCATCTAATACTTCTTTGATTTCATCGTCATAGGGTGACTCTGTATAAGAGAACGGCATGATGTAGTTTGGGCGATGGGGTAGAATAATAAAGGGGACTTTGATGGCTTTTTCTTCCAGAATTTGTTTGCGCTCAAGTACTTGGGTCAGTGCTTTAGTGCTTTCTATTTCTTCATCATCATCATTATCGTCATCATTCTTCGGTTCACTTATGCTGGGTAATTCTAGATCACGTAATTCATTGTTTGTGAGAATTTGTGAGTCGATATCATCCACTTCACTGCTGTTGTCCTGAGAAAAAGACACGCATGTAAAAATCATTAAGTACATGAATGCTATTGATCTAAGCATGGTTGAACCTTCTTTTAATGATGTGTCAGCCATTTAATGAGCGACTGATTGAGCAATGCTGTGTGAAAACGGAGGCCGTAAAATACCCGCTTCGCAAATAATGGCATCGATTAATGTATTCGGTGTGACATCAAATGAAGGATTAATTGCCGCGCAGTTTTCCGGTGCAATTTGCTTCCCTTGAATATGTGTCACTTCTTGTTCTGGGCGATCTTCTATCGGAATATCATCACCATGTTGCATATTTAAATCAAATGTTGAACAAGGTGCGACAACCATAACTTTCACATTATGAAATTTCGCCAGTACGGCCAAATTATACGTGCCAATTTTATTGGCAACGTCGCCATTGGCGGAAATACGATCTGCACCAACAATAATCCACTTAATATTGCCTTTACGTAATAGTTGCCCTGCAGCACCTTCAGTGCTTAGGCGAACATTAATATTGTCACGCATGAGTTCCCAGGCGGTGAGACGAGCCCCCTGAAGCCATGGGCGAGTTTCTCCCGCGTATACTTGCGTTATTTTGTTGTCTGCAACCCCAGAGCGAATAACGCCTAATGCAGTGCCAAAACCACCTGTAGCGAGAGATCCTGCATTGCAATGGGTATAAACCTCACTGCCTGTTTCGATTAAGCTGGCGCCCAGTTTACCCATGATTTGATTATTTAAAATATCTTGCTTATGGATGTCTTGGGCTTGGGTGAGCAGGGTTTCAATTTGGTCGCTCACATTTGAATGAATACAGCCAGCTAATGCGCGTTGCATTTTATCTAACGCCCAAAATAGATTAACGGCGGTGGGTCGCGAATTTGCTAATTGCTTGAATGCTTGGGATAAATCCAGGTGCTTTTTGTGTCGCTGTGCATGGGCGGCCAGTACGATGCCATATGCGGCGGTAATACCAATGGCTGGCGCACCTCGAACAACCATGTCGGTTATTGCCAGTGCGACAGTGTGGGGATTTGTATACTTAAGGTAGGTTTCTTGCTGAGGCAGCGCACGTTGATCCAGCAATGTTAACGTGAAGTCATCAAACGTAATCGCACGCACGTTATCCCAAGTATTAGCTGTCGACATTCAAGGTTTCCGCGCAATATTATGAATTTACATTGCGAGATTATACCTTGAATTCATTGACTGATGGCTTTTAATTGTTCTGCTTGTTCGCTTAATGATTGTGTCGCTTTTGCGGTGGACTGTGCGTTCTCGACTGTTTGTTCGGAGAAGCTATTAATGCGCACGATATTTTCACTGACTTCTTCTGCTACGCTGCTTTGCTCTTCTGCCGATATAGAAACCAATTCATTCATTTGGTTAATGGTGGCGATGGATTGCAGAATACTATTGAGTGATTCACCTGTATTTTTAGATTGATTAACGGCTTCTTCGGCTTGGTTTTTAGATTGCTCCATCACTTCTACCGCTTGTGATGCATTCACTAATAGACTCTGAACAATATTACCAATTTCGGAGGTGCTTTCGGCGGTACGTCCCGCCAGTGTTCTGACTTCATCGGCAACGACAGCAAAGCCTCGGCCTTGCTCTCCTGCGCGAGCGGCTTCAATCGCGGCGTTAAGTGCCAATAAATTTGTTTGTTCGGCAATGTTGCCAATGTCTTGAGAGGCAGACGCAATTTTTTCTACCTCATTCGACAATGCTTGAATAACGGTCTGCGCATTATCAATGTTACTGGCAAGTGTACTAATGCCTTCAATATTGTGTTGCACAATTTGCTGGCTAGATTGGGACTCGGCATTGGCTTGCTGTGTGGCTTCGGATGCTTGACCGGCATTGCTGGATACCTCGATTGAGGTTTGTGCCATTTCTGTAATGGCCGTGGCCACTTGGTGGATTTTACCTTGTTGATTTTCGATGCCTTCGCGCGTGTGCTGTGCAATTCTTTGTACGTCTTCAGTACCTTTAGTGACGCCTAATGCTAGATTGGCGAGCACCTTGATCATGAGTTGCAAGTGAGTTGCAAAGGCATTAAAACGATTAACAAGCATACCGATTTCATCTTGTGCAGATGTTTCAAGGCGAACAGTTAAATCCCCTTTACCAGTCGACATACCTTCGAGTTCTTTAATGATTTTATAAAGATTACTGGTGATGCTATTGGCAATAATTAATGAGGCTGTAAGGATAATGCAAAGAATGACAAATGCGATGATCATGCCGGTAGTAAGGGACAACCGGCCTTCTTCTTTCGCATGACCGAGGCGTTCAGCAAAGTCCTTATGAGCTTCAGTACGAAACTCTTTGAGTGAGTTGCTAAAAGCATCATAATCGCGGTTCATATTCTTAGCTTGAGCGCGAATGTCACTTAATGGCATTTCGCCATTAATAATGCCCACCGTCAGGCTGGTGGCTGTTGTCATATAATCAGACAGCTGCTGCTTCAGTGATTGTGCTTTGCTTTTGTATTGAGGTGCGAAGGTTTCAATTTTTTTAAGTAACTCTTCGATTGTTTGTTGATGCTGATTGGCTTTTTTAATGGAGCCCAGTTCACCTTCAGAAATGGCTTCTTGCATGGAGGAGCGTGCCGCAAATAGTTCTAACCAAATAACCCCCACAGTCTCTAGGGCAGGGTAGTTAATTTTTTGAATGCGCTCCAAGCGTTGGTCATTGGTTTGTATGGCCTTGAAGTGATAGGCGATATAACTGGCAAAGCCTAATGCACTAATTAAGGTGATGCTGAGGATTTTATATTTGAGTGAAAATTTAGAGAAGATTGCCATGTGCATCCTTGGCGAAAAATAGTGTGAGATACCTATTTGGTTTAGCCAAAGATGTGACAAGGGGCAAGCGGATGGCCCAATTAAACTAATATTTGATATACGAAAAAGCCCAGTACTCATACAAAAGTCTGGGCTTTAAAGTTTTGGCAATACTTTTTGTTACTTTATGCCACCTGGATAGGGATGGCATTGGATGTGTGGCTAACTTCGTTACCGTCAGCTAAGTATATTAGGCGAGGCTTGTAGGCGTTTAGCTCTTCATCGCTATAGCCTGAGTAAGCGCAAATAATCACACGCTGGCCTACTTCGGCTAGGTGTGCGGCTGCGCCATTTACCGAGATGATACCGCTGCCTTCTTCGCCGCGTATGGCATAAGTGGTGAAGCGCTGGCCATTCTCAATATTATAAATTTGAATTTGTTCGTTTTCGAAAATACCGGCCATATCCAGTAGGTTACCATCAACGGCACACGAACCTTCGTATTCCAAAACGGCGTGAGTAACACGGGCTTGGTGCAGTTTGGCTTTAAGCATAGTGGATTGCATGTGTACAACCTTATTCAAAACGGGTGTGTCTTGACGGGTAAGGTCACTTGTCCTTACCCCCAACAGCCTAGATGGCGGGGCGCAGTATGCCCGAAGCGTTTTTAGGATTCAATCACGCTTAGGGCATGCAAAGGGGTCTTATTTATTTAAGCTGATGCGCAAATTATCGATTAAGCGTGCCTTGCCTAAAATGGCAGCGACCAACACGACCAGTTCAGCATCATCTGATGTGGCTGGGCGTAAACTGTTGGCGTCACGTACTTCGATATAGTCGGGTTTAAAGCCGAGCTTGGTCAATTCTTTTTTTGCAGCCTCACCGAGGGCTTTGAAATTAGAGGCGCCGTCTTGAATCTTATGAGAGATTTCATTAAGAACACGATAAATATGGCCAGCGGTTTTTTTTTCTTGCGCGCTTAAGTAATTATTACGAGAACTCATGGCTAGGCCATTTTCCTCGCGACAAGTAGGGACACCCACCACGTCAAATGGAAGATTCAAATCATTGACCATTTTACGAATAACGGCTAATTGCTGGAAATCTTTTTCACCAAAGAATGCGGCGTCTGGCTGTACCATATGAAACAGTTTACTAACCACTGTTGCAACACCATCAAAGTGACCTGGGCGTGATTTACCACATAAACCTTCGCTCACAACCGGTACGCTGACCGTGGTTTGTGCGTCTTGGCCGTGCGGGTACATCTCATCAACACTTGGGAAGAACAGAAGGTCACAGTCACGGTCACGTAAGTGTTCTTGGTCTGCGGCCAAAGTACGTGGGTAACGACCAAGGTCATCAATGTCATTAAATTGCAGTGGGTTAATAAAAATACTGGCGACAATGAAATCGCATTCTTCAGATGCTTGATCCACTAAAATCATGTGGCCTTCATGCAAGTTACCCATGGTCGGCACAAAACCAATACGCTTGCCCGCATCGCGAGCCGCTTTTACTTCGGCTTGTAACTGTGCAATGGTTTCAACGGTTTTCATGATTTAAATCCATGTTCAGGTGCAGGGAAAACACCTTGCTTAACTTCTTCGTTGTAGGCGGCAAATGCTTCAGAAATTGTGCGCCCTTCAACCATATAATTTTTTACAAACTTAGGGATGTGTCCTGGATTCATACCCAGCATGTCATAACATACCAGTACCTGAGCATCGGTATCACTGCCAGCGCCAATACCAATAACGGGAACGCCAACGCTTTCTGTTAGACGTTTAGCAAGCTCGCTTGGGACACATTCAAGCAGCAATACATCGGCTCCTGCGGCTTCCATGGCTTTGGCATCAAGAATCATTTGCTCGGCGACCGCTTCTTCGCGGCCTTGTACTTTATAACCGCCAAACTTGTGAACGTATTGAGGCGTCAGGCCTAGATGAGCACAGACAGGAATGCCGCGTTCGCTCATGGCTGAAACGGTATCCACAAGCCAAGCACCGCCCTCAAGCTTCACCATTTCGGCACCTGCTTGCATGAGCGCAGCAGCACTGTCGATGGCTTGCTCTGTTGTGGCGTATGTCATGTAAGGCATGTCAGCCATCAGTAATGCGCCCTGATTGCCTTGTTTTACCGCGGCAGTGTGATAACACATGTGCTCTAAGGTAACGGGAACGGTACTGTCTTGGCCTTGTAGTACCATGCCCAGAGAATCACCAACCAGTAACACATCAATGCCTGCGGCACTGGCCAAGTGTGCAAAGGTTGCATCGTAGGCGGTGACCACGGTGAATTTTTCCTTGTTACGCTTACACTGGTGCAGGGTGTTAATGGTGGTTTTACTCATAAGCAGGCTCACTGTTTTAATATGGTGCGTATAGTCCAGATCTAGACGGAGTAAGTCAAATGCCTTTTTTCACTGGCTCAAGATCAAAGGCGAGTGCTGTTAAGAAATCACTGAAATCTAAGCCACCCTCAAAGCGTAAACTTGGGGATAAATCGGCCAACGGATACAGTACAAAGCCTCTTTCATGCATATGAGCATGAGGGACGATTAGCCGCGGTGTGCGTATTTGAGCGGACCCATACAGTAACAAGTCGAGATCAAGGCTGCGCTCTCCCCAGTGACGAAGGCGTTTGCGTCCATGGCTGTTTTCAATGGATTGTAAAAGGTCTAGCACATCGTGTGGGCCCAGCTGGGTTTGAACGTGTGCCACCGCATTGATAAAGTCAGGCTGATCTTGAGGGCCTACGGGCTTGCTTTGATAAAGGGGGCTAATGCGTGCGTGACGTAGGTGTCGATGCTGAGCAAGTTCATTAAATGCTTGCTCAACATGCTGTAATGGCTGGTCTAGATTGCTGCCTAGACCTATGAAAATATCGACCCAGGCTCTCATGGCGTAACCTATTCAGTTGGGCCGTTGCGACGTCTAGGTCGGCGATCTGATCGAGGTTTACGTTCTCTATCGCGATCACGGCTTCGGTCTAGGTGTTCTTGCTTAGCTTGCGCCATGATGTGAGCATTATCTTTTTGATACTGCGTCCACCACTTGCCAGCCCCCGCTAGTTCCTCGCCTGCTTGCTCTCGCAATAACAAGAAATCATAAGCGGCACGAAACTTCGGATGAACCAAAATACTTTCTAAATGTTTTTTAACGCGACGTTCTAAGCGACGCTGCATATCCCAAATATTACGCACCATATCGGTAAAGCGTCTTGGTATCGCGGTGTGGGATTGCTGATTGCTGAGCACTTGGCTAGTAGCCTGATGATAAGCGGCCGCTGGCGGCATACCTTGTTTCTCAAATGTTTTTTGTGATTCTAAAACACACGGCCACAGGAACACAGACACTAAAAAAGCAGGGGTTAGGGTCTTGCCTTGGGCAACACGTTCATCACTATTGGCTAACGCTTGAATCACTAGACGACGATAAAAGTCGTTTTCTGCGATGCACTGTTGAGAGTGAGGGAATAACTCGGCGAATAAACCGTATTGCTCCAGTAACTCAAAGGTACGCTCGGCGTAGCCAGCCATAAACAACTTGAGAACCTCGTCAAATAAACGAGCGGCAGGCACGTCGGCCATGAGTGGCGCGAGCTCATTAATAGGCGCAGCGGTTGCTGGCTCTATATTGAAGTCGAGCTTGGCGGCAAAACGCACGGCCCGTAACATACGAACCGGGTCTTCGCGGTAGCGTGTTTCAGGGTCACCAATTAAGCGAATGTTTCGACGTTTAAGGTCTTGCATGCCGCCTTCATAGCTGCGCACAGAGAAATCTTTGATGTCGTAATAAAGAGCATTGATTGTAAAGTCACGACGCACCGCATCTTCATCGATGGTGCCATAAACGTTATCGCGCAATAACATGCCGGAATCGCTGGTTTTAGACTGCTGTTTGCCTTGTGCGTTTTCATGATGACCACGCAGGGTCGCCACTTCAATCACATCACGACCATACACCACGTGTACTAAGCGAAAGCGTCGACCGATTAAACGTGAATTACGAAACAGTTTATTAACTTGTTCTGGGCTGGCGTTAGTGGCCACATCGAAATCTTTAGGGTGCATGTCGAGTAATAAGTCGCGCACGCCACCGCCCACCAAGTAGGCTTCAAATCCGGCTTTTTTAAGCCGGTAAAGAACTTTTAATGCATTCTCGCTAATGTTGTCACGGCTAATGTCGTGATCATTGCGTGAGATGACCTGTACTTTCCCATTGGAACGGGTAGCGGATTTCTTTAGTTTTGAAATAAGACGTTTAAGCATGGTCAGATAGGGAGCGTAATTTGTGGAAATGGGATAGCGAAATAATGATAATTTTAAGCCATAAGCTGATTTTAAAGGAGTTGGCAGTGTACAGAAGTTAAACACAAACGCAACCAAAGTAGGGCATTTAGCCTATAGACGGTCGTTTCTTTATAATAGGGTTGAGATAAGGGGAGTAAAAAAATGTCGAGGGCAGCTTTATTATTGTTATTTGTGCTGCCCAGATTCGATTCGAGTGTTTTATTATTTTTATTATTATTGAGTGTCGAATTGTGTTTTGAGTATCTGGTGCGCCCTTGTTGTTATTTTAATAATGGGTCACTACACACTCAGAACACGAATTCTGCTGGCCTGTTATTTTAATTATTTTGGCCCATAACGTTAAAATGACTTTTTTATTTTTATTGATGTCTATTTAACATTACGTGCGAACCCACTTTATTATTTTTGTTTGTGTGGATGTCGCTAGTGATATTAATAAAGCATTTGCCGTGCCAATTTTCTAAAACCCTTTGTATTCAATGGCTTACAGGTATTTTTTGGTTTTCTATTCGCAACCTGCCAGAGGTTTGTTACCTAAGGTCACCTTTTTTAGGCGCAAAATGGGCACTTGGGTAACGCAGGTAACAACTTGTCGCACATTTACTAAACAATATGGGAATTTTTTGCTAGTAGGATTGTCTGGCACAAGGAGCTTATACATTTATTGTTAATATAATCAGTAATTTAGCGATAACTAATGTAATAGATGAAAAATGAGTCAGGGTGTTGTCGATAACTTGGAGTGTTAAAGCAATAAGCGGTGTTATGGCTTAAATAAATCAAGCAAATTGCTTTAGGTTCGTCCCGCTTGTGGCGCTAAAACCCAAAGCAATCAGCTTCAGATGCCTATTATTATTTTTATTAATGGCCCGATGCCTAGGTGACGATTGTTATTTTTATTATGACCACTTAAACACCAATCATAGCTGCTTTGTTATTTTTATCCGTGCAGCAATGTGACTTGTTGTGTCTATTGCACGGGATGTGCCAGTTGTAATAAGTTTAAATAAAACAATAGGTTACGATTATTTTTTGATTGCAATGCCTGTTGCGACAACATAACTGTTACTTTATTTGACGCTTTAGGGCTTAGTCTTGGGGCGACAGGTAACATTTTGACGCTAGGTAACACGCCCACAAAAAAGCCGCGCGGATGGCGGCTTGCTGTTTGGTTTAATGGTATTGACGATTATTTGGCTTTTTTACGTGGAATCCCTAAGCGCTGGCGACGCTCCCACAAACTCTTGCGGCTAATGCCGAGTTTTTGCGCCAGTTCGGTCTCGGTCATTTTGTCTTCATTTTCGAGTACAAAGTGTTGGAAGTAATCATCAAGGGAAAGCTCGGATGGGTTCACATCAAACGTCTCTGCTGCCGTGTTGTTCCTTTGCAATGATGCCATCATAGAGGCGGGCACTTTGTCGTCATTGGTGATTTCAATGGCCATGGCTTCAGCGGTAATGGCTTCACCGTCGTTTAATATGACGGAACGCTCTACTGCGTTCTCTAGTTCTCGCACATTACCAGGCCAAGAATACGAGCCGATGTCACGTTTACATTGATTAGAAAATTCCAGTAGCGGGCGATTTAATTTTGTACAGGCTCGTTCCAGTAGTTTGTGTGCCAGTTCGAGCACATCGTCACCACGATCACGTAATGGCGGCAGTTTTAGCTCGACGACATTAAGGCGGTAATATAAATCTTCACGGAACTCGCCTTTTTTGGCCAGCTCTTTTAGGTTGCGGTGTGTGGCGGCCACAAGACGGACATTTACTTTTTTGCTTTGCACACTGCCGACGCGGCGAATCTCACTTTCTTGCAATACGCGTAACAAACGAGCTTGTGCTTCAAGTGGCAGTTCTCCAATTTCATCTAAAAATAAGGTACCGCCATCCGCCGCCTCTACTAAGCCTTGACGCACAGATGTGGCACCAGTAAACGCGCCTTTTTCATGACCAAATAATTCAGATTCAATTAATGTTTCAGGGATAGCTGCGCAGTTCACACTAATCAGGGGGGCGTCACAGCGTGGGCTTTGGTCGTGAATAGCACGGGCTACGAGTTCTTTACCGGTACCCGATTCGCCTAAAATTAAGACGGTTGCATCGGTTGGGCTGACTTTGCCGATTTTTTTAAACAGGTCCAACATAGGCGGGCAGCTGCCAATGATGCCGTTGGTTGGGTGCACTTTTTGAATTTCTTGTTTAAGCACATGATTTTGCCGAGCGAGGCTGCGTTCTTTTAGTATGCGCTGTACGGCGATGAGCATTTCATCGTGATCAAAGGGTTTTGCGATGTAATCAACGGCCCCCATTTTCATCGCATCAACCGCGCTTTTTAGGCTGGCATAGCTGGTCATAATGAGTACCGGTGTGTTTTTGGCAAGCTCGATCAACTCTGTGCCGTGGCCACCAGGTAAACGTAGATCACTGATGATTAAGTCAAATTGGTCTAGGTCAAACTCTTTTGCGTCGGTGAGCGTCGGGGCTTCTTCAACGCTGTATTCGTTGCGTTCTAACAAGCGACGCAAGGCGCTACGAATGACTTTTTCGTCTTCTACAATGAGAATTTGGGTCATTGAATTTCCTTGTTTATACGTTCGATTCGCCTTGGAATCGAGGTAAGCTAATCACCACACACGTCCCCGAGCCTTTAATTTCATCGGCAGGGCTGTGTATGTTTATGTGTCCGTAATGCTCTTCAATAATGCTGTACACCAAAGAAAGGCCGAGGCCGGTGCCTTTGCCAACTTCTTTGGTGGTGAAGAACGGTTCAAAAATTTGTTCGATGGTGTCGGCATCAATGCCTGAGCCTTGGTCGATGACTTTGATGGTAATGGAGTGTTTTTCTATTTCGCTTTCGATGCGGATGACGGTACCAGCTGGGCTTGCGTCCCGCGCGTTGCTCAATAAGTTGACGAACACTTGCTGTAAGCGTTGTTCGTCGCCCAGCACGATGCAGTGATCGTCACAGTTATTTTCAAAGCGGATGTCATGGGTGCGGTCACTTAGTAGCAATAAGTCGATGGCATCTTGACTGCATTCTTTCATGTCCACTGGGCCTTGCTCTTTGTGCTGCAAGTGATTGCCTGTGTGAGAAAAATTGACCAGAGATTGCACGATGCGTGTCACCCGATGGGTCTGCTCTAGAATTTGCTCGCCAATTTCGAGTAAGTGCGGGTTGTTTGTTTCGTATTTTATATCTTGCGCAAGACAGGCGATTCCCGTGATTGGGTTGCCGATTTCATGGGCAACACCTGCGGCCAATCGGCCGATTGATGCGAGGCGCTCGCTGTGGATAAGTTCTTCTTCTAGCAACTGTGTATCGGTTTGATCTTCTAGCAAGATAACTAGGCCACCGTATTCGTGATTTTCTGGATTTTCTAAAATCCCTTTGTGTAGGTTGATCCAGCGTGGGCGACCGCTCACTTCGATGGTCTTTTTATGTAGATGACTGTTGGAATCATTAATAAAATCTAATAACAAGCTACGTAAAGGCTCTCTTAAATTGCTGAGCTTGCTGCCTACTACATCATCGGCTGGGATTTGAGTTTGCTCAACAAGGGCGCTGTTCCACATCAGTATTTCGCCGTCACTGCCTAGGCTACACGCTCCCATTGGTAATGATTCTAGAGTTTGGCGGTGGAAACGGCGCAAGCTATCAAGCTCAGCCGCTAAGCCGGTTAGACGTGAGTGGTAGGCCTCTAAGCCTTTTTCAATAAAATGAATATCATGGCTGGCTTGCAGTTCACTTGAATATTTATAGGGCAACCATTGATTGACCAGACTATGGGCAACGGATGGACCCATTAGGCCCGATAGGTTGACTTCAATTCGCCCGCGCAATCGACGTAATTGATAGGGGCGATTTTCTGAAAGTTTGAGGCTTAAATCTTCCAGCGCTTGCTGAACTTCGCGTTTGGCAGCTTGTTCACCTAAAGGCTCACTTAGGGAGGCAATAAATTCGTCAGCGTTGTTATGAACTAATTCTTTACGCTGAGGTGCACTGAGCGTGTCAATTGAGCACGCCTCTGCAGCGCTGGATTCAATTGGGCGTGTTGGGCTAATTAATGAGACAAATACAAAAACAACTGCGTTGACCAGTACCGAAGAGGTGGCCGCCAAATACCAATTCTCATGAGACGTTGGCGGTAAAAACGGCTGTAACCAGTCTAGCGTTTGATAGTTCAGTAGCGGCAGTAGCATGGACCAAAGCCATACCAGCATGCCGCACACTAAGCCACTTACAAAGCCTTGGCGATTAGCAGAGGGCCAATACAATACGGCCAGCACGCCAGGCAAGAACTGCAATGTGGCCACAAACGCAATAATTCCCAGCTCGGCTAAATCTTTGCCCTGAGCAAAAAAACGGTAAAAGCCATAACTGGCTGCAAATAGCGCCACAATGAGCCAGCGGCGTACCCATAGCAGCCAAGCGTACATGTCTTTTTTGGGGTTAGGTTGAAAGGCGGGCAAGACAATATGGTTTAACGTCATGGCGGCCATCGCAATGGTCGTCACAATCATGATGCCAGATGCAGCAGCCAAACCACCGGTGAACGCGATAGCCGCTAGCCACGGGTTTTCGAGTTTTAAGCCGATGCCCACTGCGAAGTATTCGGCTGGCGTGTCCACCTCTAAATAAATACCGGCCCACAAAATAGGCGGCACCATAATGGCCATGACCAATAAAAATAATGGTAAGCCCCAGCTTGCAAAACCTAAGGCGCGCGTTGATGAGTTTTCAGTAAACGCCATGTGAAACATGTGCGGCATTACTAATGCCGCAGCAAAGAACACCAACAACAGTGTGCGCCACGGGCCTTCTTGAATCGAATGTTGCATGTTTGTTAGCTTGTTATGATTGCTTTGCAGCCATGTGTCCATGCCGCCAGGGCCATCAAATACAAAATACATGGCTGCTATGCCCAGTATGCAAATGGCCACAAGCTTAATTAATGACTCGATAGCGATAGCGAATACCAAGCTTTCATGTTTTTCTCTGGGGCTAACGTGCCGTGCGCCAAATAAAATGGCAAAGGCGGTCATGACTGCGCAGTAGCCTAGGGCAATATCGATGCGGCCAAATTCGTTGTTGAGCAAGCTAAAGGTGTCGGTAACGGCTGTGATTTGCAGAGTAATGAGCGGCAGTACCGCTGCGAGCATAACCAGTGTGCTGATGGTGCCTGCCGCACGTGAGCGAAAGCGAAACGCGAATAAATCGGCAAGGGATGTCAGCTGATAATCTTTGGTAATGCGCAGTATGGGTTTTAGTAAAACAGGCGCGAGGACAAATGCGCCACTGATGCCCAAATAGTAAGTGAGGTAACCATAGCCATAATCTTGTGCCAAGCCGACACTGCCATAAAAGGCCCAAGCGCTGGCATAAACCCCCAGCGAAAGCACATAGATGGCAGGATGGCGGACCCATTTCATGGGTATCCAATTTTTTTCCACCATGTAAGCGGTAAAGAATAGGGTAAACAAATACGCCAAGATCATGCTGATCAAAGCGCCCACGCTAAAGATCATAGCTTGTCCTTCTCTTGCCAGTATTGAAGCCAAACAGAAAAGCCAATTAAGATCAGCCAGAGGGCAAATGGACGATACCAAGCGCCTTTAGGTTCTAGCCACCAGTCAATCACAACGGGTGAAAATAAAAACGCGGCAAAGACGAAAATTAAGATCAGTCTATGTACGTACATGGCTGACTCAGTATGAAAATAGGTCAGTGATGTTACTGGGGGTAACAGTTTCAGGCAAGCTTTAAGGTCGAAATGGCCATTAAGGGCTAAATTAAGCCAGCATGGTTAGGTTGAATGCGACTGGGTTGCCAGTTCTCAATGGCTTGTTTGAGCGCATCATCAATAGAATAAGTGCGCATAGCGGATGTGACATCTTGCTGTAAAAAGCTCAGCGCAGTCAGTACATTGTTTTTTGCGTCCTTGCCTTCAATTGCCGTTGCATGGTTTTGTTTGCTCAGCTTTTGGCCTTGATTGTTTATGGCTAAAGGCACATGCAGGTACTGGGGCACCTCATAATCAAGGCATTGCATGAGATAGAGCTGACGCGGGGTATTATCTAAAAGATCAACCCCCCGGACCACATGGGTAATGTTCGATGTATGGTCATCGGCTACGACGGCCAACTGGTAGGCGTAAAGTCCGTCTTTGCGTTTGAGTACTTGATCGCCTACATCGTGTCTAAGAGATTGTTGGTAATGGCCAAATACACGGTCATGTATGCCAAATACGGTATCAGGAACCTGTAAACGAGTGGCGCTGGGCGTATCGAGGCGTTGTGCTGAGCAGATACCTTGGTGTAGACCTTGGTTATGAAATAATTGCTTACGAGAGCACTGGCAGGGGAACGTAAACCCAGACCGTGAAAGCTGTGCTAATACGTGCTCATAGTGCTCATAGTGCTGGCTTTGGAATTGAATATCGTCATCCCAGTGTAAACCGTGTTGACTTAACTGTTCTGGGATACGGCTACTGGCAGCAGGGTCTTCCCGTGGAGGGTCGAGGTCCTCAATACGAAGCAACCAAGTGCCTTGGTGGGCTTTAGCGTCTAAATAACTGGCTAAGGCTGTCACAAGAGAGCCAAAGTGCAGTGGACCGGTAGGGGTCGGCGCAAAGCGACCAATGTAAGGCGTTTGAATGTTATTCATATGAAAACAAATAAGCACCTCGTAAGGTGCTTATTATCGTGGCCATGTCCTCTAGCATTAACCGCCGATTTGACGCTCTTTAATTTCGGCAAGGGTTTTACAGTCGATGCATAGATCTGCAGTTGGGCGTGCTTCTAAACGACGAACACCGATTTCGATACCACAGGTATCACAATAGCCGTAGTCATCTTTTTCGATTAATTCGACGGTTTTCTCAATCTTTTTGATTAACTTACGCTCACGGTCACGTGTGCGCAGCTCAAGACTGAATTCTTCTTCTTGGCTAGCGCGGTCGTTAGGGTCAGCGTAATTCTCCGCGTCAGTCTGCATGTGCATTTTGGTGCGGTCTGCTTCTTCCATTAACTCCTGTTTCCAGTTGTTAAGGATCATTTTGAAGTGGGTCTTCATTTCAGAACCCATGTACTCTTCGCCCTTCTTCTCTTTGTAGGGTTCGAAGTTAGACAATGCAAATGATTTATCTTCTGTTACTGGCATAAGTTTCTGCCTCACCTTGTCAGGCCAAAGGCCAATCTTGTTTCCATTTCAGGTTCATATCAAGCATGAACCGTGTCTTTTTGGCGGCGAAAAGCTATCAGATAACGATACAGTGCGCCACTTTATTATTTAAAAATGCAGATCTTTGCTCAAAAATCAGGAGAATACTGCAAAAAGCTAACGGAAAGTACCATGAAAATAGCCAATCGGCTTAATCAAATTGAGCCATTTCACGTAATGGACCTCTTAGCCAAGGCTAAATCCATGCAAAATGACGGCAAAGATGTCATCCATTTGGAGGTGGGAGAGCCTGATTTTCACACCCCTAGTGGGGTCATAAAAGCAGGTATTGATGCACTTGAAAAGGGCCTCACTCATTACACAGCTGCCACCGGTTTACCGGAGTTAAAGCAGGCCATCGCGGACTTCTATTTATCGCGCTATGACGAACTAATTAAACCTGAGCGAATCGTTATTACACCCGGTGCATCAGGGGCATTGCAGTTATTGGCGTCTTTGCTCACTAACCCAGGTGAAACATTGCTATTAACGGACCCTGGTTATCCATGTAATCGTCATTTTTTAGCGAATGTGAATGCGGATGGCATTTTAGTGCCCACAAGGCCTGAGGATGGTTTTCACCTTATTCCGGAACAAGTGGATGCGTATTGGCAAGATAGTACGGTGGGCGCATTAGTGGCGACGCCGTCCAATCCAACGGGTTCAATCATGTCGTCTCAGCAGTTAAAAGACCTGCATATGGCAGTACGTAGCAAGAAAGGTATGTTACTGGTGGACGAGATTTACCACGGCCTGACATACGACGATGAGCAGGCTCATAGTGCCGTTAATTTTGGCGACGATGTATTTGTGATAAATAGTTTCTCTAAATATTTTGCAATGACAGGTTGGCGCTTGGGTTGGCTGGTGGCACCTACGTGGGCAATCCCCAGCTTGGAGAAACTCGCGCAAAACTTATTTCTGGCACCTAATACTCCAGCGCAATATGCCGCCCTTGCGGCTTTTCAGCCTGAAGTGATTACTGAGCTTGAATCGCGTAAAGGTACTTTTTCGCAACGCTTAGATTTTTTACTGCCGCAATTACAAGCGCTTGGATTTCATATTCCTGCTGAACCGAGTGGCGCTTTTTATATTTATGCGGATATTAGTGGCTTAGATCACCGACATAGCCAAAATAGTATGCAATTCTGCTTAGACTTACTGGAGCAAACAGGTTTAGCCATCACGCCGGGTATTGATTTTGGGCATCAACAGGGTCATCACTTTGTACGTTTTGCTTATACCTGTGATATTCCTATACTGGAAAAAGCAATCTCACGCTTACGTAAGTTTTTACAAGACACGTCATCAAAATAAGACACACATTATGAAATTTGAATTTCCTCTTAAAAAAGGCAAGTGGATAAAACGCTATAAGCGTTTTATGGTTGATCTTGCATTACCTGATGGCAGTGAACTTACGGTACATAGTGCCAATACTGGGTCAATGAAAAACTGCTATGTAGAAGGCGGAGATGCTTGGTATTGGGACAGTAAAAATGAAAAACGTAAATACCCTCACTCATTAGAATTAACCGAAACACCTTCTGGTCATGTTGCATGCATCAATACATCAAGGCCTAATCATTTAGCAGTAGAATCCATCAAAAATGGTTCAGTCAAAGAACTTCAGGACTACCAAGTTCTTAAAACAGAAGTACGTTATGGCGATGAAAAAAGTCGTATTGATATATTATTGACGGGTGGTGAAAAAGACATTTATGTTGAGGTTAAAAACACCACGTTACTAGAGAAAACAAAAAATGGTGTACCAAATGAAGAGGGTGATACCAATGAAGGTATTGGTTATTTCCCTGATAGCGTGAGCGACCGTGCAAGCAAGCACTTGCGTGAGCTAATGCGTATGGTTGAATTGGGGCATCGCGGTGTTATTTTCTTTTGTGTGAACCATACCGGCATTACGCAAGTAAAGCCGGCGGATCATATTGATAAAGTCTATGGCGAGTTGTTACGAGAAGCGGCAGAAAAAGGCGTTGAAATACTAGCATATGCTAGCCATATTAATGAAAATGAAATATTTATTAAGAACAAATTACCAGTTGTTTTATAACTTAGATTCATTTTATTTGTGTCGTCAGTAATTAGATCTAAATAATTAATGTTGAATAAAAGCATTTATTAAAAATAAAAGGTTAATAAAGAGAAAATAAATCGTTAAATGATATTTAGGCCATTAAATGCAACCTTTAAGCAACCACTGGTTGCTTTTTTTGTTTTATTTTTGCGGTAATTGAAAATGTAGTCTAAATATAAGGTATGCCGATAAAAAGGCATCAATAATAAAAACAAAGGAGAACAACCATGATTGGATACTCTTACCGTGTTTTATTGTTATTAACCTTAAGCCTCTGTTTAAGCGCCCACGCTCAGCCTCAAATTATGGATTGTCATAATTTATTTAACCCAATTTTAAGCCAAGAGCCATTGCTGCAAAGTGAGCTAAGCGATTTAGAGCATATGTGCATGCAAGATATTGAGAGTAACAACGAAAAATTTTGGCACTGCATTGATGACCGCATGAAAAAAGGACCAATAAATTTCGAGAGACTCATACTTTCATCTCATGTTTGTTCTGATGTAATTGAATGAATTGAAAAGTTTTAATTTATTTTCCAGTAGTGAAAATGCGCCATTTTTAAAAAAATAACCGTCAAACATGAGCGGTTTCAAAAATAATATTTTTTTTGTACATCCTTAGACGTGTTTCCCCTAATCATAAATGACTAGTAGTGGTTGTTTATTGTTCTCATAGTGGTATTAGACGTAAAAAGACATGTTTAAGGTTGAAGCTCTTGATAGTAGCCAGTCTTTATCTGCATCACTCCTTTTTTAGTAAATACATTGGCTTAGTCCAATCCCGTCATAACGTAGAAATCATTAAAAAAATAGTCAAAAAATAGTCACTTTTTTCTTAAAAAAATGAGTTGTCCTAAGTTGTTCAGAGTGTTTAGACTCGCTGCGTCAACTTGATTCTTAAATACAATCTCACCAAAAATAAGTAATAATAAAGAGGCGATTAGGGATGAACTGCGAAAGCATACCTGTAGAAGATCAATGGGTAATTATGTTCCCAGGACAAGGATCCCAATTTGTCGGAATGGGGAAAGACTTCTACTCGCAATCAAAAAATTGCCGAGACATTTACGACTTAGTAAATGACATTGCTCAAAAAGACATTACAAAACTTTGTTTTAATGGTCCCATCAGTAAATTAAGTAATACAGATAATTTACAGATCGCTATGACAGCGACTAATCTTGCCACCGCGCATCATCTTTTTTCTAATACAAACATAAAGCCAAGTGTTGTCCTTGGCCACTCTGTCGGTGAATACAGTGCGCTACAAATTGCAGGATGTTTGACAGTAGAAGGTGCACTGAAAGCATCATATGAGCGTGGCACCTTGATGCAGCGAGAAGCCAAGCTAAAAAAAGGTCAAATGTATGCAATTAAAAATTTCCCGCCTGAAGAATTAAATCACTTATTAAACCAAATGACTGAAAATAATGCAGTCGTCATTGCAAATGATAATAGCCTGCGTCAACAGGTTATTTCAGGTGAAAAATCAGCGATGTCGCCGATTTTAACTTACTGCGCTGAAAACAATATTGAAGCCATTAAATTACCAGTGAGTGGCGCTTGGCATAGCATGCTAATGCAAGGATGTGTCGAAGAATTCCATAAGTCAATTATGGCTATTGAGATGCAGCCGCCGAGTATCACGTACATCAATAACATGACGGCACAGCCTTGTGTGAATGTAGCAAATATTCAAGAGCACTTAGTGTCTCATATTACGGGTATGGTGAGATGGCGTGAATCCATAGAGGGTTTGATAAATAAAGGGCATCGTAAATTTATAGAGGTAGGCCCTAAAAAGGTTTTAAGTCGATTACTTGAGTCAATTGCAGATGATACGTCTGATTTTACCATAGAGCATGTTGAAACGATCCAGGATGTTGAAAGGCTAGGTGGATAAATGGCGGCCATACCTTACAAAATTTATTTGCTTTTTTCAGCATTAATACCTGCCTTTATTTACAGTGTGATCGCTGCTGTCTTGGTTGGTTTGTTAACGCTACGAGTGAATGAAAACGATGTATTGGCGATTGCTCTGTTTTTTACAGCGCTGTGTTTTACCGCCTCTTTTCGCATGATAAAGGACCTGTGGAGTATTTGGCCTTATGCTATTTACTCGAATAAATTCAAGATTGATGAAAAAGATAAAAAAAGTTTTGAAGATAAGCCTACCTATAAGGGCTTTCTAGAAAAACCGTTTAGAGTATCATTTTTTCTTTCTATCTTGTCTTCTGGTCTTGTTTTTGCCATCTCGTATTTCTTGGTTCCTTACGCATTTAGTGTTCACCTCTCGATTTTATGGTTAATTGGTGCGTTTGTTTTTCCGCTTACTTTGTTTTCTATTTTGCTGATAACGGCGGATGTATTTTATCGCTCATATTCATCAGAAGAGGCAAATTGTGAAAGCCTTACGATGAAAGGTTATGTTAAAACGTTTTATTTATACCCAGAAGCTTTGTGCTTTTTATTATTAAACTTCGCAATTATTAGTCCATTGAACTCTGTTCAGAGTGCATCGCTTGATGTGGCTTGGGTTACGATGTTGGTAACAATATCAATTACTACGCTGTTACTTTTATTGAGTGCTCACTCTAACCCAATGAGTTATGTCATTGGAGGGCTCAATTCAAAACTAATAAAAATGACTGATCTTAGTGATGATGGGTTTCATTTAAATAAAACAGACATAAAAGACAGTTATAAGGTAAAGAAGTTTTCATTAATTGGTTGGTGGTTGTTAATTGTTGTTGTGCAGGTGGTTATAGCGACTCTATTTATGTCGCTTTATAAAGATTGGTTTTATGCCTTTTTATTCACTGCACAAATTGTTTGGATGGTTAGCTATATCTACCTAAGGAACCACATGCTGATTAATTCTATCAAGCAGGTTGTTCAATACCATGGCAGAGAAGATCTACAACAAGGTTACATGGACTTAAGCAAACAAAAGGAGGTGCCAGCATGAAGAGTGTAATGATGACAGACACAGAGTTATCAGTCGAAGACATGATAACTGAGCTGCCGCCTGAAGTGAGTTGTGGCGTATATGGTGTTGGGGTGGATATTGCATCAATTGAGCGAATGAAGTTAGCCATCAATCGCAGTGGTGAAAAATTTTTAAACCTTGTTTATACCAAAAATGAGCAAGAATACTGTGAAAGCGCAGAGAAAAAATTCGAACGTTACAGTGCTTGTTGGGCCGCGAAAGAAGCGGCCGTCAAAGCATTGGGTACAGGATTTCGATATTCAATTTCGTTTAAAGATATCGAACTTGAATCTGGCGATGATGGTCGGCCAGTACTTAAATTGTCCGGAAAGTTTTATGAGTATATGCAAGAAAAAAATGTGAATTATTCTCATGTGTCTATTAGCCACGAGGGCGAAAATGCAGTCGCCATTGTGATGTTGTGTCGAATCTAAAGTAAGAGGAGTTAATCATGGCGAGATATGAAGATCTAGAAGGCAAGGTTGCCTTAATTACCGGTGGTAGTGGTGATATTGGTCAAGCAGCAATTAAAGAGCTAGCGAGACAAGGTTGTCGAGTGTATTTCACCTATAACAGTTCAAAAGAACAGGCAGATCAGATTATTTCTGAGCTTGAACAAGGCAGTAAGAGTGCTGTTGCGAAGCAATGTAATATTCAAGATAAGCAACAAGTGAAGGCATTGGTCGAAAATATTGTTGAAACAGAAGGCTGTATCGATATTTTAGTTAACAATGCCGGCATCTATAAAGATAACCTATTTACCACAATGAAAGATGAAGAGTTTGAAGATGTTGTTCAAACCAATTTATTTGGTACTTTTTATTGCACGAAAGCAGCGGTTGATAATATGTACCGTAACCGTTCTGGCGTTGTCATTAATATTTCCTCTATCGCGGGTGTGACTAACTCATTTGGCCAAGCGAATTATAGTTCTGCTAAAGGTGCAGTGATTGCATTTGGTCGTACGATTGCGGCAGAGCTTGCGCCTAAAAATATTCGCGTTAATACCATAGCCCCAGGTTTGATTGAATCAAGCATGGTTAAGCGCATACCTCGAAACATCATGAAGCAAACGTTATCCAGTATCCCTGTTAATCGTTTGGGTCAGCCAAGTGAAATTGCTAAAGTAATTTCGTTTTTAGCATCAGAAGATTCAAGTTATATCGTCGGCCAAACTATTGTGGCTGACGGTGGCTTAATAATGCGTTAAGGAAAAAGGTATTTTATGACGACGGTAATACGTAAAAAAAAGGTCGCTAAGGACTTTGTTCTTATTGAGCCTTTTATGCTGCAAAAGTTAGCATTGTTTCGCCAGCCATTCATGATGGTCGATAAAATTATTAATTTTAAAAATGGTGAAAGACCAAAGATAACCAGTATTAAAACAGTGGCCGCGAATGAGCCTCATTTTACTGGTCACTTTCCTGGCTTTCCAGTTATGCCTGGCGTTTTGATTGCTGAAACATTTGGTCAGACAAGTGAATACATGAATGTCATTCTTTCGTTTATCGAAGATTATAAAAAAGAAACGGGTAACGATTTAGAAGACTTGCATGAACTTAAAGGTGCAATACATTGCCCTGAAGGCGTCGCACGAGTTAAAAAAATCAGCGAAAATTTGATGGGTTTTTTAGCGTCACAAGACCTGAAATTTCGTGGAGTTGTATATCCTGGTGACGTATTAGAGCTGACTAGTGAATTGTTTTTAGTCGATAGTGCTGGTTTTAACCACTTTAATGTTGAAGCACGTGTAGGCAAAAAAATTGTATGTTCAGGTCGTATGTCAAATTGGCGACAACTTACTACCGGCTTCGGTGTTAAAGAAGACAAATTAGAAACAGAAGAATCTATCTAACTAGGAGATACATCATGCAAGAAGCACTTAAAAATATTATAGATGAGCGTAAAGCTGTATTAGACGAAGTTAAGAAAGTTCTAATCGAGCGTTTGAACTTATATCAAGAGCCGCAGGATATTGATGAAGATACGCCGCTTTTTGGTAGCGGATTGAAACTAGATAGCGTAGATGCCACAGAAGTGGTTGTAATGTTGGATATGAGCTTTGGAATCAAAGTAGAAGAGGGTACTGACCCTTCTTTTATGCGCAACATTAACCAATTGGTTGATTTTATCTTAGAACGTAAACGCGCAACTGAAGCCGCTTAATAAGGAGAATACAATGAACGGATTATTAGCATTACATAAAGAACAAGCAAAAGATGTCACGAGCGTAAACGGTATTGAAGTACCTAAGCAATATAGTGACCTTGATAAAGAATACTATGCGCTTCGTCATAATGTCGCGCTGTCAGATTATAGTCATTACTCAAAATTAAAAATCGAAGGCGATGAAGCATTTGATGTATTAGATGTTGCAGTTGCTGGTGACGTTGCTGAAATACGCGACGAGCAGACCCTTTACACGGTATTACTTGATGAAGCCGGTAACATCATTACTGACGTTTACATCATGAATGATGATGATAGCTATGTGGTATTGGCTGAGCACGTAGATGACGCAACCCTAATGAGCTTATTCCAAGAACGAATGGGTGACTTTGAAGATGTAGAAATGACGTCTTTAACTCAATCTCATGCGATTGTTGCAATGGAAGGTCCATATAGCTGGGAACTTGCAAAAGAAATTTACGGCATGGATGTAATTGGTATCCCTTTCCTAGGCTTTATTGCCTTAGAAGACGACACCTATCTACTACGTGGTGGTAAGCACGGTGAGTTTAGCTATAAAGTAATTTTACCGGTGCAAGAAGCCGAAGCATTGTGGAAAGAAATCGAAGAAAAAGGCATGCGTTACGAGCTAGTAAAAGCAGGCCTAGCACTGCATGAACTAACACGTTTAGAAAACCCATACTTTTCACCTACAGGTAACGGCAGCGTGTCACGTGACCCGCGTGAATTGCAATTACAGTGGATGGTACGTTACGACAAAGACGAATTCTTTGGTCGTGAAAGCTTATTAGAAAAACGTGATCAAGCACTTACGAAAAAAATTGTGGGTGTGGTACTTGAGCAAGAAGGCGAAGTAAAAGCCATTGGTTCAGGTGATGCAATTTTCTGTAATGGTGAAGAAATCGGCAAACTAGTGGTATCTGGATACTCGCCTAGCTTGAAGAAAGTAATAGCACAGGCCTTTATCGATGAGGCATATGCTTATGCTGGTATTGATGCTTATGTCATTAAAACGGCCGATGGCGTTGAACGTAAAATTTCAACAACGGCAACACCGTTTATTAAGAATCACAGCATGCTGATAAACCCGAATGAAAACAGCTTCGTGAATCCAGATAAATTCCGCAATATGCTTGAGCAACTCGAAGCGAAAAAAGCGGAAGCCTAATAATTAAAGCCAGTGGGTTAGGATGATCTGCTGGCTTTAATTCATCATATTCATCAAGTAAAAATTTTAGGTGTGCCATGACCAATATACGTAAACGAGTAGTGATTACAGGAATGGGGGTCTTATCCTCAATTGGTCGAAATGTTCCTGAATTCAAACAAGGCCTGCTAGATAAGAAAGTAGGTATCGAGCCAAGTGAAACCTACAGTGAATATTTTGCAGGTGCGTACGCATCTGAAATTAAAGGTGAAGTAGACTACCCAGGTTTAGACCCTGACTTAATTACTAAGTTAGATAAGGGTGCTTTGTGGGGCTATCGTGTGGGACGAGAAGCGCTTGAAGATGGTGGTTTACTTGACAGTGATTTAAAGAAAAAAATGGGATTGATGGTGGGTGTTTCAGCCGCTGGAACCGAAGCTTATCTTCCATTCATTATGAATAAACCAGAAGAAACCAATTTGGACATGGTCAAATATTCGGGCAGTTATGCCAGTATTTGCCCATTAGTTTCATCGTTATTAAAAATTGGTGGTGGTTACGAATTAGTAGCAACAGCATGTACAGCTAGCCCGAATGCGATTGGTTTAGCGTTTGATGCGATTCAAAATAATAAAGGTGATGTCATGATGGCATTAGGATCAGAGCCTTTATATGTACCCACTTTTGCAGGCTTTTATGCGCTTAAAGCCATGGCTGACGGCCCATGTACGCCTTATTCCAATCAGCCAGGAATGTCTATTGGCGAAGGTGCTGGTGCGGTCATTGTTGAAGAGTACGAACACGCGAAAGCCCGTGGTGCAAAAATTTATGGCGAATTACTAGGTTATGCGACCAGCAGTGATGCATATCATGAGACAGCACCAGACCCTAAAGCAGACGGCTCTTCTTGGGTTATGCGTACAGCAATTGCTAACGCAGGCCTAAAACCTGAGGATGTAGATTATGTTAATGCCCATGGTACAGGCACAGATGCGAATGACCGTTCAGAAGCGTTAGCCATTAAAAAAGTATTTGGTGAAGGCACAACACCGCCTATTAGTTCAACCAAATCTTACTTTGGGCATAATATTGGTTCGGCCGGTATTATGGAGTTAATTGCCTGCTTAGTGACACTGCCTGAAAAGAAAATCCTACCTACATTGAATTTTGGTGAAGCACGTACCTATGCCGATATTGATTGTGTACCTAATGATTTTCGCGAAAAAGATGTCAATGTTTTTCTTAAAAATAATTATGCATTTGGTGGTAACAATTCATGTTTAGTTGTATCGACTAAACCAGGGTCAATCAAACAAACCGAATTTAAACCTCAACGTGTTGTGATTACGGGTATGGGCTCAGTGAGTTCGCTGGGTACGAGTAACAGTGAATTTGCACTGGGCTTGAATGAAGGTGGTGCGGTGCCAATGCCGCGCGAAATGAAAGTGGAGCTTAACGACGAAGAAGCCAAGCTATTACCACTTGATGAAAATAAAATGCTGCATTATCGCTGCCATATGGTTAAGCCATTTAATGCGAGAAAGGTATTACGCAGTATTGATGCGAAGAAATTAAATAATATCTCATTGTACGCTCTGGTTGCATTAGAGCAGGCACTTAAATCGGCTGATTATAAAGTTGCCAAAACTGCCCGCGAAGAAATCGGCATGATCATGGGTATATCAAAAGGCCCAACTAGCACGATTACACGTTTGTGTGAGAGTTTATCGCCTGATCCTAATAATGTTCGTACCAGTGAATTTGCTATGTCACTGATGAACTCTATTGCCACCCAATGTGCAATTGCGAAGGGTATAAAGGGTTACAACACAACGTTATCATCAGGTGTTAATGCAGGTTTTGGTGCTGTCTTTCAAGGCTACGAGGTTATTCGTCAAAACCTGCAAAATTATATGCTGGCAGGTGCCGCTGATGAAGATTCACTTGGATTTTCGCCATTGATGTTGCTGGGTAATGAAGATTTCAATTATGAAAATACTGATAACAGCTATCAAGCCTATGCAAAAGAGAATAAAGGTTATGTTATGGGTGAAGGCGCGGGTTGTGTCTTCTTAGAATCTCATGACAGTGCTGTTGAACGTGGTGTGCATATTCATGCTGAAATCATGGGTTATGGTAGAAGTTGTGATCAGTTTTATTTTAACGAAAATACAACGGCACAACCAATGGCCGATGCCATCAATATGGCATTAAAAGAAGCCAATTTATCTGCACAAGATATTGATATGGTGTGTGGCACGACATGGGCCGGTGAATATGCCACGAGCATGGAGCTCAATGGTATTAAGCTTGCACTTGGTGATCATAGCGCATCGGTTCCGCTTACCAATTACAATGGCTACTTTGGTTTTGTTGAAGCCTCTGGTGGCTTACTTAATTTAACGGCTGTGATTCATGGTATGAAGGATAATTTAGTTTATCCAATATTGAATACCACTGAGTTTTCTGTTGCTGGATTAAATTATGTGACGGGTAGTGTTGTCGAAGCGGAAATAAAATATGCACTTGTGACGGGTATGTCAGAAGGCGGTAACTGCTATGCTTTGATCGTTAAAAAAGGAGCTTAGCTTGTACTCCAAGGTTGTAGTAACAGGGACTGGTTGCTTATCTGATTTTGCACAAACAAGTTCTGAGCTATTAAATAATTTAGCTCAGGGTAAGTTTGTTAATCTGCAGCCTGTTTTTGAAAACAAGATGCTCAAATCTCTATTTGGATTTGAGCATGATGTAAAATATGCGCCATTAGAAAATGCGCGTAAAGAGTTATCAAAAAAATATAAAAGCATTGAAAATGAAAAAGTAGCTGCGCTGGTTAATGTGACAGAGCAGGTATTAGCAGATGCAAAATTAGATGCTGAAATACTTGCACAAAAAAGTACGCGAGTATTTTGGGGTTCATCTGGCAATCACCCTGATTTAATTTCATTTATTCGAGAGCTGCATAGTAATGCAGCTGTTGATTTATTATTGAATAAAAAAATCACTGACTTACATGCTGATAGTTTTAGGAACGATACTCTAACGCAGCCTTATGCTGAGTACTTTAAATTACCAAACCCTATTTTAACGGTTTCGTCGGCATGTTCGTCTGCTTTGAACGCAATGATCCCAGCTATTGCAATGCTGCAAAGCGGTGAAATAGACCGTGCTTTAGTGTTGTCGTGGCAAGAGGTTTCAAAGTTCGATATTTTGTTTATGTCGGGTCTTAATATCATGGCAAAGCAAGCCTCTTTACCGTTTTCAAAAGACAGTGATGGCTTAATGCCAGCATATGGTGTTGCAGGAATATTGCTAGAACGTTTAGATGATACTCATCAAAGTCAGACACCGAATTTTGCAATTAAAGCCATGAGTTCTAAACGGGCTTTATCAGGTTCTGCCCACTCTGCTAGCTTAGATGTTTCATTTCGTTCAATTTCTCAGACAATGCAAGATGCTCTAGATAAAGCAGGGGTACTGGCAGAAGATGTGGATTTAATTTATCCACATGGCAATGGTATTACTGCCAGTGACCAATCTGAAGCTTCAGCTTTATCTCAATTATTTTCTTCTCATAAAGCGAAGATCGTAAGTTACACCGAACAAACAGGCTATATGCTATCTGCATCGGGTGGTTTTGATCTTATTTTAGCCAATGATGCATTTAAAAATAATCGTATTATTCCTATGCGCTCGAAGGGGAATTTAGATTTAACGCTAGACATGAATTTTGTATTTGAAGAATGCCAAGCAGATATTCAATACCTTTTGAAAAACAGTATTGGTATCGATGGCTCAATAGTAAGTTGTCTATTGGAAAGAGTTGATCATGCTTAATTATCCAATTTCCATTAGTGGCAGTGGCCTAGTTAAAGGCTTGCGCAAGCGCCTTTTTGTGCCTAGGTTAAATAATAAATATGAACAGTCCTTATATGAAAAAGTTGAAAAAACTGCTGGTATTCAATATTGGAATGTCAATCAATTTGATAAAGAGTCACAAGGTGGCCATCTAGATGCTGTGAGTCTAGCGTTTGAGTGCGCTATGAAAGATGCAGGCCTGTATCGAAAAATAAATAAAAAGATAAGCCAAAGAATAGGGATTATTTATTTTAATATGTATGGCCCTACGTCATTCATGAATAAAGAGTTTCAAGTTAAAGAAATGTATCAGTCAGATGTGTTTCCTGCCTTTTTACTTAATAATCATAATATTACCGGTTATAGCGTACGCCTAAGAGGCGAGCGAAATGGTTTCTTTCAAGCGCTCGAGTTAGCACGTACGTTAATTCAATCTGGTGAGTTAGACATTGTTGTCGTTGGCGGTGTATTTCAATCTTATAGCTATCTTTATCTAACTGAGATGCAGTCGTTATTAAAATGGCAAATCAGTAATAAAATAAAAATTAAGAAATCATCAGATGAATATACCATCAATGAATCAGCTGGTTTTTTGGTGGTTGAAGCAAGTGATGCGGATGAAAAGCGTCAGCCAAAATTAAAGTTAAATATAAATAGCTTAAATTCATACAGCGCATTAAAAACAGATAATGTATTCGAGCTGCCGAGCTTAAATAGCGCAGTAGAAGAAAATATTAATATTGAAAGATGTTACCTTGGTTTGAATGGTCGAGATGAGATTGCTCAATTAGAAAGTATGTTATTGAAAGACCTTTACCCTGAGGCTAGCCAAATTAACGCTTATAAAGAATGGGGAGATTTTGTCAATATTAACGCAATTAAGGTCTTACATGAACATATTCATAGTGAAATAAGCCATGACAGTTTACTTCATAGCATTGATCGAGATGGCAGTGCATGGAATTTAACCTTTACAAATAATCATAAAAATAGGATATAAAAATGGAATTATCACAAGGGCAACTGCCAAATAATATTAAAGGTAAAACGGCTATTGTTACAGGTGGCTCTCGCGGTATTGGCGCTGCGATTGTGAAAGAGCTGATTGAAGATGGTTGTAATGTCATTATTAATCACCGCCGTAATGTGGGTAAAGGTGCCGCTCAAGTTAAACAACTAATCGAATATGCTGAAGAAAAAGGCGTTTATGCTTGTAGCGTACTCGGTGATTTATCTGTGCGCCGTGACGTAGAAAAAATGTTTAAAGGCTTACAAAGTGATTTTCAACAAGTTGACTACTTAATTTTAAATGCAGGACAAACACCGTTTAAAGAATTCCAAGATTTCAATAAAGAAGATTGGAAAATATTACTCGATACGAACCTAGTGGGTAACGTGGGTTGTGTGCAGGGTGTTATCCCGATGATGAAAGAAGGCGGCAGTATTGTCTTTATTACGAGCACGGGTAGTCGTCGTGTTATGCCTCATTATCCTATGGGGGTTATGAAAGCCGCACTTGAGCACTTGGTACGTTATTTAGATTACGAACTACATAATAAAGGTATTCGTGTAAATGGTGTGTGTGGTGGTTTGGTGAAAACCGATACGTTTGAGCAGCTAGAGCAAGTTTGGCCTGGCTTTATGCACATGCTTGAAATTCGTAAACGTGATTTTGTATTGGACCCATCAGAGATCGCGAGTGTTGTTAGTTTCTTATGCTCCGATAAATCACGCGCCATTCAAGGTAGCGTTATTCTTGCTGATCGCGGTATTACTTTGGAGTAAGGCTTGATATGAAAACTCAACGCAAGCGAATCGTAATTACTGGTGTTGGAATTTGTTCTGCCATTGGTCAAAATAAACAAGCTTTTACCCAAGGCTTGTTTGATTGTAAAAGTGCCATTGCTAGCAGTGACGAATTCAATCGTTTTTTTGAAAACTGTTATGCAGCACACATTAAAGAGCCTATTAAGTATCCTGAACTGGATACTGAATTAGTCTCACAATTAGATAAGGTTGCGTTGTGGGGCTATAAAGTAGGTCTTGAAGCATTGCAAGACGCCAAGCTAGCGGGTTCAAACAGTTTGCAGACCATGTCTGCGATGATTGCCGTAAGTGGTGCAGCGACAGAGCCCTTGATGCCCGTGATTACAGACGACGCGGTGCCGATGGATATGCTCGCTAATACGGGTCACTATGGTGCGGCTGCGCCCATTATTACTAACTTACTGGGATTAGGTGGTGGTTATGATGTGGTTGCAACCGCATGCACTGCCAGTACCAATGCATTGGGATTAGGTTTTGATGCCATTCAAAATAACAAAACCGAGCAAGTATTAATTGTTGGCAGCGAGCCGCTTTATCTGCCAACTTTTTCTGGGTTTAAAATATTAGATGCCATGGCTGATGGTCCTTGTAGTCCATTCTCAGCAGAGCCTGGTATGTCAGTTGGTGAAGGCGCAGGTGCATTAGTACTTGAAAGCTATGAGTCTGCTAGGGCACGTGGCGCGCACATATACGCTGAAATACTTGGTTACGCTACATCATGCGATGCTTACCATGAAACCTCACCTGAACCTCGCGGTGAAGGTGCCACCATGGTGATGTCGCTGGCGCTTGATCATGCCGGTATCAGTGCTAAGAAAATTGAATACATTAATGTGCATGGTACTGGTACATCAGCCAATGATCGCGCAGAAACTGCCGCGGTTAATAAAGTATTTGGTCAAAAACGGGTTCCCGTTAGCTCTACTAAATCGTACTTTGGTCATAACATCAGCGCCGCTGGTGTCATGGAAATGGTTGCGTGTTTAGTAACGTTACCAGAGAAAAAAATATTACCCACATTAAATTTCTCGACACCTCGTGAGTATGTTGATTTAAATGTTGTTGCGAATGATTTTATTGATCAAGACGTCAACGTGTTTATGAAAAACAATTACGCATTTGGTGGTAATAACTGCAGTGTGATTGGTTCCATGAAAGTTGCGAGCCAATCCGTTTCAAGTTACAACAAAAAACAAGTGGTGATTACAGGTGTGGGGCAAATCAGTTCGCTTGGAATTGGTTTCGATGCCTTCAAGCAGGGGCTTGCTGAATCAGTTGATAAATCCAGCGAAATACATTGCCAATTGCAGCACAACGATAACGAATCACCGTTTCATTGGTTGACGCAAAGCGAGAGTGTACTGTGTGAAATGCGAAGTAATCTTCCAGCGAACGATCTAGGTGAGCTTAGCTTTCGCGTTCATAAGGTTGCCCCGTTTAATGCGCGCAAAATTTTGCGCAGTGTTGATACTCGTAAGTTGCACCCTATCTCCTTGTATACAATGGCCGCACTGGAAGCAACATTAACCAGTGCAGACTTAAAAATTGGCAAACAAAATAAAGATGAATTTGGCATGGTGTTAGGCCTATCTAAAGGCCCGCAAACGGCCATGGATAATTTCTTCTCAAGTATGAAGCCAGAGCCAAGTAATGTGCGTACCTCTGAATTTCCAAAAGCACTTTATAATAGTGTATCTTCAGGCTGCGCAACGATAAAAGGCATGCGAGGTTACAACACGACCTTAGCAACGGGGCACAACGCCTCATTGGGTGCACTGATTCAAGGTTATGAGGTTGTGCGACAAAACATGCAACCTTATATGCTTGCAGGTGGTTCTGACGAACAAGCCCTTGGTTTTTCGCTTGTGATGAATGCGGTCCGTAATGATGCTGCGGTTAATTACCAATCTGATGCTCTCTCATTCAAACCTTACGATGAATCATCTTCTGGTTATGTTATGGGTGAAGGCGCAGCGCTTGTCTTGCTAGAAGCAAAAGATGCGGCTTTGAGTCGTGACGCTCATATTTATGCACAAGTAGCGGGTTATGGTCGTGCAAATGCCAGTGATCAGTTTAACGTAAATGGTCAAACACGCTCACAAGCGTTAGCAAGCGCAATTGAAGCGGCATTAAAAGAGTCCCAGTTAAGCCCGAATCAGTTAGATATGATATGCGGAACCAGTCTTGGCTTTAAAGAAGCTGATATTTCTGAATTAAATGGTGTGAAAATGGGATTAGGCGATGCTGTGAGTAGCATCCCTTATACCAATTTTAATTCATACTTTGGTTTTGCCGAGTCAGCCAGTGGTGCTTTGAACTTACAAGGCGTGATTGTAGCGATGGAAGATAATATTATTTACCCTATCAAAAACAGCCAGCATGCATTACTAGATGATTTTGATTTAGTCATGAAAGCCCCTCGTGAAAAAATAGTCAACCATGCACTTGTTGTTGGTATGAATGAAGGGGGTAATTGTTACGCTGTTATTTTATCTAAACCTTAGCGTTATTAGTAAAGCTGGCTGTTAAGCCAGCTTTACGTCATCTTTTTCAATTTAATATTATTTTCTATTTATAACCTGTTCTATTCTACTTTTTGTAATCCTTAAATAACCCCAATACTGAGAATCATAAAACATGCTTGCTCGCAATTGATGCTACTTGTATTTAAGTCGTGCACTATTTTTACTATTTATCGTGCTTTTAATGGAAATAGTGGTCACATTTGGTGCTTTGAAATATTTTAGGCCATATGTTGGGGCTAAATAAATTCAATTGACATGATTTTATTTGAATTTATTAATGCAATTTTTCATACTTAATCACGCTTTGCACAATCTAAGAGCGAGAAAAATCAATCAGGCACTGAAATTGCTTATGGTATGAATATTTTAAGATATTCAAAAAGGAATTAAGTTTTGATTCGCTTCTCTTTATTGCTCGCTGTACTGTTTAGTCCGCTATTTACATTCAATGTTTTCTGCGCACCAGAGTTCATTCAACCACAACCATTGGCGGATCGAATCGACACGACTGTTGGCCCAGTGAAAGAAACAACCCCGATGCGCATTCCTATGATTACTTGGGGTGGCGACATGGTGAGCATTTTAGCCAATGGAATGAGTACTCGTACTCAGCCTGGCAGCCCTATGGCAAAAGCCGGGTTAGATTATGAATTTGTCTTACAAGATAACTTTGATAAACAACTGCAAGACTACCTGTCTGGTGCGTCACCCTATCTACGGTGCACCATAGGTATGTGTAATCAAGCGTTGGATTTAATTACGCAAGACCCTAGAACAAAGCCAGTGGTTATTTATCAACTAACATGGTCAATGGGTGGTGATACGCTAGTTGCTAAAAATAATATTATGCGTGTAGATCAATTGAAAGGTAAAACCATTGCTATACAAGCGTATGGCCCTCATGTTGATTTTATGACCACATTATTAACCCAAGCTGGGTTGAAAATGAGTGATGTCAATTTAAAGTGGATGGCGGATTTAACATTATCGCCTAACTCACCGGCTGAAGCATTAAAGCTTGATGATATTGACGCCTCTTTTATGATTATCTCTGATGCATACGGTTTAACATCAGGGCGTCGAGTCGGGACAGGGAAAAATGGCTCTATTGGGGGGGCCAGGATGATTATTTCAACCATGTATGCTCGACGTATTATTGCAGATGTGTATGTGGTTAGATCGGATTATTTCGAAAAAAATAAAGCAGAAGTAAAAGCCTTTGTTCAGACCTTGATGAGTGCATCAAAAACACTACAGAACCTAATGACGGATCTAAGCAGCGCCAAAAAAGCAGAACTTCAAGAAGTGTCAGCTGATATTTTGTTGGGTGACAAAACGGCACAACTGGATATAGAAAATTTATACTACGACGCTCAATTTGTTGATAAACAGGGCAATATCGACTTTTTTAATAATCCGGTATTTCCTTATCGCTTAGATATGTTAAATGAACAAGTTCAAGATGCATTCAATGCAATTGGACTGATAAAAACCAAATCAAAAATGAAATCCGCGCAATGGGATTATAATTCGTTCTCTGAATAAGTAAAAAGTGTTAATAATAAATAGCACCATGCATTTTTTATTAACACTTATAATGTTTGAATAAGGTTTTTTTATAGAATTTTTATGATACCTTTTATTTCGTTAATGCCTACGTAATACATCACTCTCTCCTTTATATGTTTATTTTTCGTTTGTCTATACCATTTTTAGTGTCATTTTCTAGCGTGCTTATATAAATAAATTATTTATTATTTATTTTTTTTTGAAAAAAAGGATCTCAATTCATATCCCTTTTGTTTGCCGTATTTAACCCCCCTAAACGAGTGTTTTATTTTGATGGGCCTCCCTTTTCTTTATCTAAAAGAATGCGAATAACTATTTTGTGACAATAGCGAGTCAGTAGTGGTACTACTGCGACATGCCTTTTTGTCACATTGGCCTACACTTTGATGGTAATAGTCTTGTGAGTGCTTGAGTCAATACCGCTTGAATAATTCAATTTATAGGTCGTAAGTGCTTGTTTTTAAAGAACTAGTGGGAGATAGGCCGATGATAAGAATAATCGTTTTCTTTGCCTTTATAGGTCTAGCGACCGGTGTTTGGTCGGCCCCTATTAAAATTATTACCAATAACTGGTCTAGCCAGATAGTACTCAGTCATGTCATTGGGGAGCTATTTAAAAAGCAAGGTTATGAAGTGGCATACCTTGAAAGCTCTATTGTCGAGCAATGGGGGGCTTTGAGTCATGGTGTTGCGCATGTGCAGGTAGAAGTATGGGAGGGCACAATGGCCACTGAATTTGATCGATTAGTCGCCGCAGGGCGGGTTGTCGATATGGGGTTGCATGACGCAAAAACACGGGAAGATTGGTGGTACCCAGACTATGTAGAGGCCGCATGCCCTGGTTTACCCGATTGGAAAGCATTGAGAAAATGTTCGTCATATTTTTCACAGGGTGATTCAAAAAAAGGGGTTTATTTGTCTGGTCCATGGGAGAAACCAGATGAGGCGCGTATCAGAGCATTACAAATTGATTTTGAAGTGAAAATGTTAGAGTCCGGTGATCAGCTTAATAAAGCATTAAAAGCAGCGGTTAAAACCAAACAGCCTATTCTTTTATTTAACTGGACCCCCAATTGGGTCGATTCAAGAATTAAAGGTAAATTTATTGAATTTCCAAGCTATAAGCCTGAATGTGAAACGAATCCAAACTGGGGCATCAATAAAAAGTTCTTGTATGATTGCGGTAATCCAAAAGGAGGCTGGTTGAAAAAAGCCACATGGTCAGGCTTTGCTAAAAACTGGTCTTGTGCCGACACATTGCTGCGCGCCTTCTCATTAAATAACCAGCAAATAGCAAGTGCTGCCGCATTCGTCGATATTGATGGTCTTTCATATAAGGCCGCAGCAAATAAATGGTTAACGCAGTATAAAAAAGTCTGGCAAGGTTGGGTTGATGAAAGCTGTAACCGCTAAGCGTTCAATTTCAACCCAGCTTATGCGTTGGGTGTTTGGCGTGTATTGTTTAATTGCGGTCGCTGTGACTGTGTTTCATATGGTAAAGGAATACAGTCATACTCAAAAGGAAATCATAAAAGAGCTGAGTCGATATGAGGTAGTCTTTGGGAAGATATTAGCACGCTCTATTTGGGATTTAGATCGTGACAGAATAAATGAAAACTTGAATGTATTATTTAATATGCCAATTATTGTCGGCATAAAGATTATAAAACCAAATGAACATGATATCTTTTTAGCTAAAGGTATCGTTAGTGATAAAGGTGAGATTAGAAATTTTCTGTTAGATAAAAATGAAGCCAATCATGACGTTCTTGAATTGCTGGCTTATGAATTTCCTCTCTATTATACATTCTCCGGCACTAAGGTTAAATTAGCGAATGTTACGTTATACAGTGACTCGAATGTGGTTTTATCTCGGGTGCAACTAGGCTATTTATTTTTGCTGGTTAATGCAGTTATTAAAAGTTTAGCGTTATTTTTAATTTTTTACTTTTTTGCAAAATATATAATTCTTAATCCACTTAAATTATTAACAAAAAAAATACATGATATTAATTTTGATAATTTGGATGTTTATGATCCGTATTATTTAGAGTCAAAAATACCCAATGAATTAGATGAGCTTAATTCAAGCTTTAATGCATTGGTTAAAGAATTAAATTTTTCAAAAGATGAAATACTATTAGTAAAAGACGATCTAGAAAAAGAAGTGTTAGAAAGAACATCGGACTTACAAACAGCTCTTGATGTTAAGACACGTTTTTTAGCGACAATTAGTCATGAAATTCGTACGCCCATGAATGGTATAATTGGGATGCTTAATCTTCTTAATAAGAATAATGAGGGTGATAAAAATATAAGGTATATAAAATTAGCACAAGAAAGTGCAGATACATTGCTTTCACTTGTTAATGATATTTTAGATTTTAGTAAAATTGAGGCCGGTAAACTTAATATAGAATCTCGCCCATTTGATGTTGATTACTTAATCCATGCTATATATGAAAACTACAAATACCAAGTTCAAAATAAACCCATAGAATTGATTTTAGAATCTTCAGATATAGATAGTACATGGATTCGAGGCGACGCTATTCGATTAAAACAAATCATGAGTAACTTATTAAGTAATGCCATTAAGTTTACTGAAGTAGGGTCTGTGACGTTAAAGGTTAAACTGAATAAAAAAAGTGAAGGTAAAACAGAATTAATGATAAGCGTAAAGGACACAGGTATAGGGATTAAAGAAGGTGGGATCGCTAATTTATTTAATGATTTTACCCAAGCAGACTCATCGACCACTCGACGTTTCGGTGGTACCGGACTTGGGTTGGCTATTGTGAATCAAATTGTTGAGTTAATGGGCGGATCAATTCAGGTAAACAGTGCGCTAGGCCAAGGTAGTGAGTTTGCGGTTGTATTACCGATTAAATTAGCCAAGAAAAAAGCTAAAAAAGTAAAGCCCATTGCTGTGGTTAGCGACTCCCATAAAGGTCGAATCCTGTTAGTTGAGGACAACCTCATAAACCAAGAAGTTGCAAAAGAGTTATTATCAGATTTTGGTTTGGATATTGTCATAGCGGAAAACGGCAATGAGGCGATTGATCAATTGCGCAATCAGGTCTTTGACTTGGTATTTATGGATTGCCAAATGCCCATCATGGACGGCTATGCTGCCACGCTCGCGATTAGGGACGGCGCTGCAGATCACGGCAATAATATGAACCGAAAGATTCCGATTGTAGCCATGACCGCAAACGCGATTGATGGTGATAAAGAGAAATGCCTTGCTTGTGGTATGAACGAATACCTTAGTAAGCCAATCGAACATGTAGAATTAAGCCGTATTTTATCGACTTTCTTGACCATTGAGCAGCCTCCCGAACCCACCCAGTAATCTATTAAATGTGTCGATTTGCATGAATCAGCACTACAGTCAGGAGCGCTTCTGTTAAAATGGCGCCATAATTTCTGGTCTCTTAAAGTATAGGTGTTACGTGAGCCAAGTAAGTTTCTCCCAATTAAGCTTAAACCCCGACCTGCTGCAAAACCTTAATGATATGGGTTATACCAGCATGACGCCGATTCAAGAGCAAAGTTTACCGGGGGTTTTAGCAGGTAAAGATGTGATAGCACAAGGTAAAACTGGCTCTGGTAAAACCGCTGCATTTGCGTTGGGTTTGCTTAACCAATTAGATGTGAAGCGCTTTTATGTGCAAAGCCTAGTGTTATGCCCCACCCGAGAGTTGGCTGATCAAGTGGCCAAGGAAATCCGTAAATTGGCACGTGCTATTCACAATATTAAGGTTTTAACCTTATGTGGTGGTATGCCATTCGGCCCTCAAATCGGCTCACTAGAGCATGGTTGTCATATTGTTGTTGGCACTCCGGGGCGAATTGAAGAGCACCTTCGTAAAGGGACATTGAAGCTTGATCGCCTATCCACATTTGTGTTGGATGAAGCGGATCGCATGCTTGAAATGGGCTTCCAAGATGCGCTAGATGCCATTATGGATCACACTCCAGATGATCGTCAGACGTTGTTATTCAGCGCAACGTTTCCAGAGGGGATTCAAAAAATTGCGCAACGCGTCATGACAGACCCTGTTATGGTGAAAGTAGAAGGCGGTCATGATAATGCCAACATTAAGCAGTTCTTTTATAAAGTAAAAGATAATCATCAGCGACTAGCCGCTGTGAAATTGTTATTACTCAAACACCAGCCTGAAAGCTCAGTGGTGTTCTGTAGTACCAAGCGCGAAACTCAAGAGTTGTGTGACGAGCTGGCGATTGTTGGGTTTGCTGCCGTTGCTCTGCATGGTGACTTGGAGCAAAGAGACCGAGATCAAACCTTGGTTCGTTTTGCTAACAAAAGTGCTTCTGTTTTGGTGGCCACCGATGTGGCCGCGCGTGGTTTGGATGTTGAAGATCTGGATTGCGTTATTAACTACCAAATTGCCCGTGACCCAGAAGTGCATGTTCACCGCATTGGTCGTACCGGCCGTGCGGGGAGTACAGGTAAAGCGTTTACATTGCATGTCGATGGTGAAAGTTACAAGATGGCCGTTCTTGCAGAGTACTTAGGTATTCAAATTGAAAATGATATTTTGCCGCCGTTTAACTTATTAGACAAAGCGCCTTTTAAGTCGAAAATGGTAACCTTACAAATTGATGGCGGTAAAAAACAAAAAGTACGCCCGAGTGATATTGTGGGTGCATTAACCAGTGATAATGGTATTGATTTTAGTCAAATTGGTAAAATTGATATGTCTGATAACTGGTCGTTTGTGGCGGTTGCGCGTGATGCTGCGAAGCCTGCACTTAAAAAAATCAGTGAAGGCAAGCTAAAAGGCCGCTCATTTCGCGTACGTCGTTTACGTGGTTAAGTGACCACAATAGGGGTCTATGGCAGAAAAAACGGATAAAGCCGACATATCAACCAGTGAGGCCGCAAAGCTCAAATTAGAGCATGATGCGGCCAAGTTGTTTATGCGTCATTACGAGCAATTGACAGGTCATACCATTCGTCATATTTGGCACAATCGCCCTCAGCGACCTGATGTGTCATGTATGTTAGATGGGCAAAAGCTTGATTTAGAAATTGCCCACCTTTATGGCTCATCCCAAGAGGCCATGGATATTCTAAAACAAGGCATCAATGCCAACGTTCAGCATCAGTTAGAACTCCAAGAAAATTTTAATGATACCCATGAGCGCTTAATCAGTGCATTAAATGCCATACTAAAGAACAAGGCGGGTAAAGCATATGACTCTAGTCGTGTTTGGTTGGTGATTCGAAATGCGCACCCCGCTTGGAATCGTGAGCAGGTATTGAATGCGATGCATGACATAAAAATACCTACAGGGTATCAATTTGATCAAATTTGGTTAGTAACTGACTTTATAGGAAAAAGCGGTATTGTGCGGTTACGCTAAAATTTTAAACTGACATTCGTTTATTTTTCATCTCTGAATTTACTGATCTTACTTTCTTTACCTTTCCATTTTTCCTTCCAGCTTATTAGGCAGCCATTTTTAAAGCGGAAAGAGCGTTTTACATATTCACCCTTGTATACCCATGTGCTGCTGTTTTTACTATTGTTAATATCGTCAGCTTTACCTAAGCGTTGTTTGATCTGAGCTTGTGTTAAGCCTTTTTTGTATGTGTCTTTTACTCTTAATGTCCTTAATTCTGTACTGCTAATAAAAGGGCATGGTTGATTGTTGCTGCTGGTATTGGTTGATGTTTTTTTATGATGAAATTTAGGCGTCTTAATTGTTTTATAGTGAGTCATTACGGGTTTTGGTTTGTAGGTCGTACCTGTTTCTGTGCAAGGTTGATCTGTGTATTGGATTTGGCCTGTGCTAGATTCGCAACGATACAGCTCAGCTTGTGCTTGCGATGTTAAAATAATGAGCATCAAAATTCGAATTAACATGAGCAATCCTTGGATGTTTCTCATTATTTAAAGGTCTTAGGTTGTATTAATAAAGCAGTACTTGAATTTTATTTAGTTAATTCCTACTTTTTTATGAATTAGAAATTTTGGTTGGAGGGTGGCTGGAATCGAGATGTGTATCGGTCGCGGGGCAACCTCGTACCATTGTCGGAATCCCTGATCACATTTTGATGAGTCTAGCAGGTGAGGTGATTTTACCGGTGTTGGGTAGCGTTCTACAAATGTGGGCATCATTTATGCGTGACGTTTTTATGATACTAAAGCTCTATTGTAATCTGTATTTATTATACTGTTTTAAGAGGTGGCTCATGTTCGCTAGGTGGGTTTTACTGTGTAAAAAACAAAAAAATCTCTTGCATCGCTACAAGAGATTTTTAGATTGAGCGTTATAGATAGTACGACTAAAGCGCTTTAATCGCTTCCAATTGCTCGGTTAACTTAGCTGCGGCATCTTCAAATTCTGCCAATTTGGCTTTTTCTTTTTCGATGACATCAGCAGGTGCTTTGTCGGTAAATTTAGGATTCGTTAATTTACCGGCAACACGGGCTAGCTCTTTTTGGTTTTTCTCAAGCGCTTTGCTTAGACGGTTGATTTCAGCCGCGGCATCAATGTTGCCAGCCATTGGAATCAATACTTCCATCTTGCCCACTAACGCAGTTGAAGAAAGCGGTGCTTTTTCGCCGTCATTTAACCAAGTAATGTCTTCTAGTTTGGCCATGGCTTTTAAGAAGTTAGTGTTGGCATCTAAACGACGCTGATCATCCTTGCTGCCGTTTTTGAATAAACACTTAACCGGCTTGCCCGGGCCAATGCCTAGGTCAGCACGAATATTGCGAATACCACTGATGACACCTTTTAGCCATTCGATGTCGGTTTCGGCTTGCACGTCTACTTTGCTTTCATCGTATTTTGGATACTGGGCTAGCATGATGGTTTCGCCGTTTTGCGAAAGTTTGGTGGTATCAGCTATTGGCGCCAGTGTTTGCCAAATTTCTTCGGTGATGTACGGCATCATTGGGTGGGCTAAACGTAAGATGGTTTCTAATACGTTAACCAAGGTACGACGAGCGGCGCGTTTTTGAGCATCGCTTGATTCGTCGCTCCACAATACCGGCTTAGAAAGCTCTAAGTACCATGCGCAGTATTCGTTCCATACAAAATCATATAAGGCTTGCGCTGCGTGATCAAAACGGAAGTCATCTAATGCATGAATGATTTCTTTTTCGGCTTGTTGCAAGCGTGAAATAATCCAACGATCAGCCAGCGATAAGTCCACGTCGCCGTTGTTTAAGTCAGCAATGGCGTCTTTGTTTAATGGTGCTTCGTCGGTATGGCCGATGGACTCCATTACAAAGCGCGTGGCGTTCCATAATTTATTACAGAAGTTACGGTAACCTTCCAAGCGGCTCATATCGAACTTCACATCACGGCCGGTAGATGCCAGTGACAAGAAGGTAAAACGTAATGCATCGGTACCGTGCGCAGCGATGCCGTCAGGGAAATGCTTACGGGTTTGTTTTTCAATTTTCGCTGCCATTTGTGGCTGCATCATGCCGCTGGTGCGTTTGGCTACTAATTCTTCAAGCTCGATGCCGTCAATGATATCTAATGGGTCTAACACGTTGCCCTTAGATTTAGACATCTTCTGACCTTCTTGGTCACGCACAAGGCCGTGAACATAAACCTTTTTAAATGGCACTTCGCCGGTGAACTTCAAGGTCATCATGATCATGCGTGCAACCCAGAAGAAGATGATGTCAAAACCCGTTACCAGTACGTCGGTTGGGTGGAAGGTTTTCAATTCGTCTGTGTTTTCAGGCCAGCCTAGCGTGGAGAATGTCCAAAGTGCAGAACTGAACCAGGTGTCTAGCACATCGTTGTCTTGGCGAAGGTTTACGTCATCGCTAAGGTTGTTGTCTTTACGTACTTCAGCTTCACTGCGACCCACAAATACTTGGCCGTTGTCGTCATACCAAGCAGGGATGCGGTGACCCCACCAAAGTTGGCGTGAGATACACCAGTCTTGAATGTCACGCATCCAAGAGAAATACATGTTTTCGTAGCTCTTAGGTACAAATTCGATGCTGCCGTTTTCAACGGCTTCGATGGCTGGTTTAGCCAGTTCTTCAATGCGCACATACCATTGGTCAGTCAGCATTGGCTCGATCACCACGCCGCCGCGGTCGCCGTAAGGTACGGTAAGGTCGTGATCTTTTACTTCGTCTAATAAACCCAGCTCGTCCATTTTAGCGACGATGGCTTTACGGGCTTCAAAGCGCTCAAGGCCAATGAATTCCTGTGGCAATTCGGTGCTGTAATCGTTGCTTGGCTCGCCGTTGGTGCTGAACACTTCGGCTTCGGCACGAATTTCACCTGCAAACGTAAGCATGTTGATCATCGGCAGTTTGTTACGTTTACCTACTTCGTAATCGTTAAAGTCGTGGGCTGGGGTGATTTTTACGCAACCTGTGCCTTTTTCCATATCGGCGTGTTCGTCTGCCACGATCGGAATACGACGGCCAACCAATGGCAGCTCAATGAACTTGCCAATTAAGTCTTTATAACGAGGGTCTTCAGCGTTTACGGCAACACCCGTATCACCCAGCATGGTTTCTGGGCGAGTAGTCGCCACAACAATGTAGTTACGGCCATCGTCTGTGGTTAAGCCGTCTGCTAATGGATAACGGAAGTGCCACATGTGGCCTTTTTTATCTTTGTTTTCTACTTCTAAGTCAGAAATGGCGGTGAGCAGTTTAGGGTCCCAGTTCACTAGGCGCTTGCCGCGGTAGATTAGGTCGTCTTTGTATAAACGCACAAACACTTCCTCTACGGCTTTGCTTAGGCCGTCGTCCATGGTGAAGCGCTCACGGCTCCAATCAACAGATGAACCTAAACGACGAATTTGGTTGGTGATATTACCGCCGGATTCCGCTTTCCAGTCCCATACTTTCTCGAGGAATTTCTCACGGCCCAGCTCTTTACGGTCAATGCCTTGTGCGGCTAGTTGACGTTCAACTACCATTTGCGTGGCGATGCCCGCGTGGTCTGTGCCTGGTTGCCATAAGGTGTTTTTACCTTGCATACGATTGTAGCGAATCATGCAGTCCATCACGGCGTTGTTAAACCCGTGGCCCATGTGCAAAGAGCCCGTGACGTTGGGTGGTGGGATCATGATGCAGTAGCTTTCATCACCACCTTGAGGGGCAAAATAGCCCTTTTCTTCCCAAGTTTTGTACCAAGATTGCTCGATTGCGTGGGGCTGGTAGGTTTTATCCATGGCCATGGCTGTTATTCACCGATTTTAAAACTGAAAAATGGTGCTGATTATAGCGGTTTTTCTAGGCGGATAGTAGCGGCTCAAATGCGATGGCATGGCTTGAGTGGGTTACTGCTCAAGGCCATATATGATCCTTATTGACCTTATATCGCTTGGCCTCATAATGCGTCCTAATTTAAGTACACCAATGTAAGACGTAAATGGCTTTTAAAGCAGTGTCATCCACAGCGCTATGTTGTGCATTTTTAGTGGGTTGTGGCAGTGATTCGGGTTCATTTGGTTCAGCGACTCAGTGAAGGCTTAACAGTTATTGATATGTGCATCCCGTATCAGCGGGATTTTTTGTCTCTAACACAAATAATTAGTCAATTAGTGTCAATATTGGCTATTAGAATGTGTCGGGAAAATACAATAGATGCAAAATTTTTTGGAGAAGTAGAAATGACAAAGCGAGAACGAATTTTTCAAGCAGTATTGTTTGAAGTGTTGGCGCTGATTTTTTTGGTAATACTGGGTAAGTTGTTTATTGATGAACAAGTTCATGTGCTAGGGAGTCTAGCCTTAGTTTTTTCAACCATTGCTATGGTGTGGAATTACGTGTTTAACATAGGGTTTGATCGCTTATACGGGGATGATAGAATTAACCGCGGTTTTAAAATCAGGGCTATTCATACACTGACATTTGAAGCGGGTATGCTGGCGTTTACGCTGCCCATTGTTATGTGGGCGCTGAACTTTACGTTTTATCAAGCGCTGATGCTTGATTTAGTTGGGATTGGCTTTTTTCTGATTTATGCGCCGTTGTTTCATTATGTGTATGACCACACTCGCGTTAGGTTTCAAGCGAGTGTGGTCTAATGTTTAACTTGCGCAAATACCTTTCATCAAAATCTTATTGGTCCAATGTAAAAAGCCGTGGGATGTAGAAAATTGTGTGCTAACGGCTTGTAAATCACCGTTACACTTTGATTCTAAATCCGCTTTTGCTTGGTCCACATAATCGGTATCAAATGCAAAGAAAAACACGACCTTTTGTTCAGCGCGAGCTTCAACCATTTGAGTGTTGTCGGTTTTGGCTGGCATGCTCGAACCAAAACCATCCGTGTGCACCATGTGAATACTATGGGTGCAGCCTGTCATTAATAGGGCGAACGCCAGGCTCATTATTAATTTTAAATTCATGACTTACCCTTATGCTTTTTTGCAGTAACCGCTGGCAATCACTTCACGCTTGAAGACCAAAACATAAGCCGTCGTTTGATGTTTTGTTAGCACGCCAGTGAGTTTACCGTTAGGGCATTCTTGTTTTAAATTGTTAACGGCTTCATTAACAAAATCATTTTGAGTGGTGAAACCTAAGAATAACCAATCGTGTGCGCTGGCACTGACCAATTGACCTTTGTCGCTTGGAATTTGCGTAAGAGAAACGGAGTTCAATGACATGCAACCAGATAATGTTGCGATGGCTACTAAAGCGGTGAATAAACGAATCATGTTGTTTCCTTATAAAATGCAGTCGGCGTCAATGCGCACAATTTCGCCACTGATTGGGCCGTAAGAGGTGGCTTCACGAATGTTGCGAATGCCTGTTATTTTGCCTGTGGCGCACTGTTGGTAAAGCGCGTCTAAAATGTTTTCAGCATAAGTGTCACTAAATACAGGATTACCTGTGCGTGGCCCCATATTCATTAGCGCTAGAATGTCTCGAATTTCTTGAAATTGATTGCTGCGTTTTGAGCTGCTGGCTAACTCAGCGGCAATGCCTGCAACCACGGCCATTTCAACACCGTTCTCGCTGACTTTTACCGTAATGGGTGAAAGAGTGCCTTTACTTTGATCAATGTCGCCGACCTGGACATAATCCAATCGTGCGCATGCTCCGAGTAATAACAAGGCACCCATGAGGATAATCTTTTGCATATTTCAGCGTCCTTATTTTTTGAAGTCGCGGACATTACCTAATATCAAGGCGCTTCACAAGCATGATGAGTTTATTGATAGTGGTGTGTCACGTAAGGGCGCACACTACAACAGCAAGCTGAATGACAGCTGAACGGATGGGGATTTACTTTGATTTTTTATCGCTCAGGGATTTAGATGGTATGCGATAGTAATGATTTTATTGTTACATCATACAACGGCATACCAACAAACTTAGCGAACGTGGAATTCTTGATCACCTATTTTAAAATTCTGCCACGCGGGTTTGACCACGATATAGTCGGCTGTTTTTAAGGCTTGCATTATTTCATTCTTTTTATTTTCTTTTGCGTCTCTATCTAGGTGACTGGTACTGATGTTATTTAAGCTACGATGAACCCAAGCATCGGATTCTTTGTAGTATACAGTGGCGGCAATATTGATAGGGCGCTCTTCAATCAAAATGTACTCAGGTGCCTCATCCGCATTTAGGTTTACGCGTAATAAGTGGTAGCTTAAATTGGTTTGTGTTCTCCAGTTGTTATTCGAAATTTCGTTATACATTTCATCGGTTAAACGGGTAGGGGTGTCGGGTGTTAACCCGTTTAAGGCACGTAGAAACGCCTCTTTGGCTTCTTTGTTTTGAGGTTCGTTTTTATCGTCATAAAGGCTGCTGATTTTAAGCGCGATCTCAGGGTTGGATTCTGTAATGTTAGCTTTTAGTGTTTGTAGGGCCTCATAACCTGGCTTAGCAAGGCTTCTTCGTAAATAGCGATAATCAAATTCAGCCAGCGAAACAAGGCCTGTTTCAAGTCGCTGCATTTGGCTTGCGACCGTGATTTTACGAAAATCAAGAAGCGGCGAATTGACCAATAACATAAGCGTTAACACAATGAGCCCTAACCGAACGTTCACCTTGCTTAATTGATGAAGCCACTTATCTTTCAGTTTTAGAATGCTCCATAAATAGCCGAGTGAAAACGCAGCAAATATGGACCAAAGCATAAATGCCCAACAGCGTGATAAAGACCAGCCATACTGTTCAACCCTAAGGCTCAAGCCATAAAAACTGATTATGCTGTATATAGGAAGCAGTGCAATACCAATATAAATCAGTCGATGAATCCAAGTTTTATAAGGACGTGCGTCTGGATCAGCCTGATACACAGCGTTAACGAAGAAAAGCATCAGCGCTTGCATCCACAGAATCAATGTACTGCCACCGGTTTCCCATAATGGCGAAAGACCCGTAAAGGGCAGGGTAAATAAAAATATGATGGATACAAATACTAGAATGATCAGTAAAAATTTGACTAAGGCTTGTTGAATGCGAGTGATGGTATCAATGATGTTTGATTGTGATCTGAAAATGATGATGCCAAACCCATTCGCGAGTGCAAGCATCGGGTAGTAAAACCAACGTTCGGTAAATAAATCATAGAAAAAATCAATTTTGATCGCTTTAAATAATTCCCCCCATAGCATTAACATGCCCCAAGTGAGCGCCGTAAATAAAAGGGATAAGCCAAGGGTTAAAAGATTGCGCCATGAAAACAGAAATAATCGGCTGTAAAGCAACGGCTCACCAGAGACAAAGCTTTGTATGTACATTAACGATTTTAAGGTAGCGATGGTCATAGTGATTGAAAAGGCAAACAGCAGTGTTTCAAATTGAATATGCGCTAACGGTGTTGCCTGTGAGCCAATGTAATACCCTAAAATAAAGACAATAACGGCATATGAAAGTATCCACCGGTATATTGAGTACACTTTATCCGAGAGGGTCAGCATCAGCATAGTGGGCACTGATATGGCTAGGCTATAAAATGCAAATAGCCATTGAGGTTGCGCGAATGGCCAGAACTTAAATTCGATGGATTGATGCAATAGAAGTAATGCAAAACCTTGCAGTAGGGCAATTAAAATTAAATGTGTTTGCGGGACACTGTCGCTATTTATTTCAGGCTTCAAAAGTGTAGGCTCCATGCTCATTTATGGGATGTTAACCGCGCAAATCACGATGCGTTACTTCATAGCCACGATCTTTATAAAACTTAAAATGTTTACGAGTTTGCTCAAGTACGGTTTCGTCTTGGATAACAATTTCAAGTACACGGGCGAAGCGGCTAAAAAAGTTTGGTTGTGGGGAGCTTAAATTGATCATGACATCAAAGTGGTGGGCGGGGTGATCTTGCCAACCGATTTGTACTTGTGCCACTTGCTCTTGTGTCACGAGGTTGTGTGGGACAAAAGCTTCAGGCTTATATGTCCATAATAGGTCATCTAACTGTTTGGCTTGTGTTTCGTTTTCAACATGAATATAGACTTGGTGACCCTCGCCATAGACCTTTTCACTTAAACGGCAGGCAAAGTTAAAGCGTGCGAGTTCGTCGCTATGGCCTAAAATATAAAAGTCGATGGCAGTCATGGTGTTACTCACATGAAGATGGCCCTAAGTATACGTGTTGTGTGGTGCTTTCTCTACATGAGGCGCGTGTGTGTTGTTCAGATATATAATATTGCTAAAATGGATCTGTATGAATCCTGCACAACTTCGAATGCTCATAACAAAACTGAACACCAAGCGGTAATAGTATGACGCGTCTTATTCGGTTTATTCTCATGTGTATGGTGAAGCTTATTTGCAGTGTGCTGTATCGCTTTGATATACGCTGGTTAAGCGATGAGAATTTCAAGCAGTTTAAAGAGGTACGCTTAATTGTTTTCTTGAACCACACCAGTTTATTTGAACCGTTATTTATTGCGGCTTGTCCGCTACCTGTCTTGTGGCGCTTAAGTGGCGAGTTGATCGCGCCCGGTGCGGATATCACCTTAAACGATAGACCAATAGTGGGTCGTATTTATCACAGCTTATTGCCCGGACTTGTGCCCATTACCCGTAAAAAGGATGAGTCATGGCGACACTTTATGAGTTTAGTGAGCAAGGATACCTTGGTGGCTATATTGCCCGAGGGGCGAATGAAGCGCAGTACAGGGCTTGATAAATACGGTAAGACTATGACCGTACATGGTGGCGTGGCGGACATATTGGCGGTCAAGCAAGAAGGCAAGATTTTATTCGTTTACAGTGGCGGTCTGCATCACATACATAGTCCTGGGGATAAGTTACCTAAAGTGTTTAAAACCATTCGTGCCAATGTCCAAGTTGTGGACATTCAAGCGTACAAAGACAGCCTACCGTTTGAGTTTGGCCATGATTTTCGTGAGGAGGTGGTGGCGGATATGCAAAAGCGCTTAGAGACTCACACGCCGTTTTAGTCTTTATTCGCTTGAGCAAGAGGTTCATCGGCAAACCAAGATTGGGCGAGGGCGACACGTTTTTCTGGGCCATGATTTAACGCTTCAGGTGCAAGGCGATCAATGGGTTGTAGGCGGTGCAATAGGCCGGTTCCGTTTGCAACTTGAATGGCCAAGCCCGGACGTGCATTTAGCTCTAGTAACATGGGCCCTTTACTTAAATCCAGCACCATGTCGGCGCCTAAATACCCTAACCCTGTTACTTCATAACAATTGGCAGCCAGCACTAACAAGGTTTGCCAATTATCAATTTTTAATTGTGATAAATCTTGGCCGGTATCTGGGTGATGGGTGATGCTTTGTCCATTTTGTACGGCATGTAATGGTTTTCCTGTGGCAATGTCTAGGCCGACACCCACTGCCCCTTGGTGCAGATTGGCTTTGCCGTCAGAGGCACGAGTGGCTAAACGCATCATGGCCATGACAGGAAAACCCTTAAAAATAATCACGCGAATATCGGGTACGCCTTCAAAGGAGTAACCGTTAAATTGAGGATCAAATTCAATGAGCTCTTCGATGATCGCCACATCTGGCGTGCCACCCAAGCTGTAAAGCCCGGATAAAATATTCGAGACATGACGCTGCAAATCTAACAGGCTAATCACGTTGCCATTATTTTTAACAAAATGGTCATCGTCTTGGCGGTTGAGTACAAGTATGCCTTTACCACCACTGCCTTTAGCGGGTTTGACGGCAAAGCCGTTACGGCCTTGTAAATAATGCGCAAGATCCGATACGTCATGCTGGGCTTTTAATTGTGGCAATTAACGTGGGCGTGGTGATCCCTGCTTTTTGTGCGAGCAATTTCGTTTTTAATTTGTTATCCACCAGCGGGTAGAGTCGTCTTGGGTTATGACGACTAATGTAGGCAATGTTGCGTTTGTTCATGCCTAGAATGCCAGATTGTTTTAAACGCCAAGGTAGTGCCCACATTTATTTGTTAAACACCTTAAAACGAGACAGTTCAAATAAACGATAACCAGTGTACGAACCAATCAGTAAAACCAGCGACAATACAATAAATTGGATGCCAATAAAGTTAAACGTAATGTGGCGAATCCAAGGGTCGTTCATGGCCCAGTAAACTAATACGGCGGTTAGTAAGCTACCACCGCCTTGTACCATGACTTCTCGGCCACCTTCTTCTTCCCATAAAATGGACATACGCTCGATGGTCCAAGACAAAATAATCATGGGGAAAAATGTAATTTTTAAGCCTTCGGTTAACCCTAACTTAAACGCCAACACACTGAATACGCTGATAATGGCAATAACCGAAATAATGACCGCGGTTATTCGAGCCACCAGCAGTAAATTTAAGTGGGATAAATAACTGCGAATAAACAAACCAATAGTGACGACTAATAAAAACCCAACTAAACCGGTTATAAGTGAGGTTTGTATAAAGGCTAATGCAATTAACACCGGCATGAACGTGCCAGAGGTACGAACACCGACGAGTATTCGCAGCAAACAGACGATTAATGCACCAATGGGAATGAGCAAAATAGTCTGGAACATGGCCTGTTCTTCAATCGGCAAACTATGAATCGAGAAATTTAAAAAATCATATTGGCTTGAAAGATTTTGCGCGATATTCGCAAACGTTGATTCTTCTCGCTTGAGCATCGAAAAATGAATATTTGATTGCTTGCCACCGACTACATCTAGTACAGGAGCGCCTGTTTGTTGCCACAATAATAGCGGGGCATTTTTCTTGATTTTAAAATTGTCCCTGGGGCTTTCAGGGAAGAAAAACATTTCATGCTCATCGCCATTCCATACTCTCAAAAGCGGAATAAGATCTTGTCGACGACGGCTGTCTTGCAGTTGAAGGCCGTAGATTAAGCTGGCGGGGATTTGTGCCTTATGCAGCATGTTGACCACAAGTTGAGGCAGTTGCTTATTATAATGGTTGCGTAGCAAGATGATTTCTTGGTTGGTGCTGTTTTGATTAAATTGTTTGAGAAGCTCGTGGGTAAAACTAAAGTTATCAGAGGATGTGCCATAGGCATTGGCTAAAATGTTGCTGGCGGCTTCATCGAAGGGCTCTGGCAATGTAGTGAACGGCACTTTGGGAGCGGGAATGTCTTGATCCTGCTCTGAATCACTGACCAATATCTCGGCGCGATAAAACAAAACCTGCTTACCGTTAGCATTACGAATGGTCCACTGCGCTTGGGGTTGCATGCCATCTAAAAAATTTAGGCCATAACCTGGTGACGCGGCAGCTTCTTTTAAAATAGTGAAGCCTTTTTGGCTCGATGGCCGAGACATAACCACACTGACGGGCTTATCCTGCGCGTTGTACTCAATTTTTGCTTCAACCGACCAAATGGTTTGGGTCTCACCGTAAAAAAGTGGCACTTCGTAAACCCAATGGCGTTGCAAAATTAGCAGGATGCCAATGACGAATAAGGCGCCAGCAAGCAAGAAAAATGGAAAACGAGAGGACAGCCCATTGAGTTTCATGGTTATTCCTTATCCAAGCTTGAAAATTGGATTGGCGAGTTTAATTTATCTAGGCTGATATCTTGTGGCATATATTTAGGGTGAATAAATTGTCGTGCAACATCTATTAAGATGACGTCTCGCAAAAACTCCCGCCCTAACAAAATAGGGTAAGTCATTTGCGAGCGGTTAGTGAGCGTAAACTCGGTATCATAACGCAAGTCTTGGCCCATGTTCACGGTGAGTGATATGACAGGGCGACGCTCTGGCTCTGGGCTGGATGCTTGGCGAATCAGCACATGACGAATGACTTTAGCCTCCACTGCAATAGAGGTGGTTTCATCATCGTGTTGCAGGGCAAAACGCACCCAGCGCTTACCATTACGTTCGAAATACTCTATATTTTGGGCGCTCAGTGATGATGTGGCGGCACCGCTGTCGATACGGGCTTGGTAATGATGGCCCGGAGGCGATAGATAAATCCATTCGTTAGCACCGACCACTACTTTGCCCTCAAACTCATGATTGGAGTTAGCAGGGTTATCGACAGGTGCACAATGGGCATTCGTAAACCCAGGTGTAGCGGCGGTCAGCATGTTTAATTGTGCTTGAATTTGACTCAATGCCGCTTGTTGCTTAGCAAGAGCATCATCGTAATGGGCATCATCAGCGGGTTTAGCACACTGCTTACTAACAATAGAGGCCATGGTGTCAGCAGTGAGGGCTCTGTGCTCTTGATTGGGCCAGATGCTACAGCCAGATAGCAGCACCATCAGAAATAGCCCAGCTCTGAACGGCATAATGACTCCTAGTGATTTAAATTGGCCCACATTTAACCACAAAGTCAATTCACATAGGAATCAGATAAGCCATTTGTTGGCTTTTTTTAAACGGCTTTTGACCGCGGTCACAGCTTGACCTTTTAGAATGAACTGTTACTTTCCAAGATAACTCTAATTTCTAACATGGATGTCCCATGCCTAACCCCGATATTGATTACACCCGCAATTTTGATGAGTGCGAAAAGCTTGTGACCCGCAATCGCTGGCAAACCAAGACGCTGCCTAAATGGTGGCCAGGGGTAAAGCACAAGCCAATGATTATCAGCGAAGGTGATTCGTGGCTGGATTTCCCAGTGAAAAGCCTGACTGATGTGATGGGGGTGTTGCTGCGTTACAGCATTGGGCTGAAAAATTTCGGCATGGACAGCAAGACCAACGTGATTGATTTTTTAAGCCGAGACAAAAAGCTAGACGCTATTTTCTTACGCTTAGAGCGCAGTGGTGATTTTGCCAAAGAACTCGCCGCCAAGAATCCTGATAAGCGCAATGGCGTGTGGGAGAAAAAATTCCCATCTCATACTCTTTATAGTGCGCTGCAAAATAAAGCGATACAAAAACACCTAGACGCCATTGTATTAAGTGCTGGGGGCAATGACATGGTGAATGCCGTACGCCATGGCGTGATTCAGTCTTATACTGGTAACTGGGAAACATCTTACGATGCTGAAGTGATGGCAATGGCCGCGCAAGAGGTGGTTCAGTATTACTTGCAGGCCATATTGTATCGTGACGAATTTGCGCCCCAAGCTCAGATATTGACCCATAGTTACGCCTATGCCGTGCATCTTCATTCTGGTACCACCACCGAGTTTGATTTTTCTGAGGCGGGTAAGTTAATAAAAGAGCTATTAAAGTTACTTAAAATTGAAATGATTTTAGCGCCTTTAAAAGCCATCGGCATTGATCTTACCGATCTTGGTGATTATAAATTAGTAAGCAAGGCACGGTTGCATGAAACCTTTGATGAGCTTGGCTGGCCAGCGAATGAAGTGGATGAAGACGACCCTCAAGGCGGTAAAGGGGTGAGCCCTGAACGTGCTAACTTTATTAAAGCGATGTTGGATACTTTATTTAATGAAATGCAAAACCTGCCAAGTTTGTATCAAGCGCAAACCGGTAAACCATTAGAGCGCTTTACCTATCTTGATATCCGCAATGAAGTACAAGACCCAAAATATTGGGCTGACTTTATTCACTTAAATGGTGATGGCTATAAAATCATTTCTAAAGTGTTTTCAAAAAAGATTAGATCTTTGCTTTAAATTCTGATTTTTAGCAAATATGAATGGTGAACATAAAGGCAGTTTAGGCTGCCTGTTTACGTTTTGTTTCATATTTAAAAGTTTGCAGCATCAGACAGATCATAACGAGCATTAAGCCCACCCATCCTATCAATTTTAATCTCTCTCCAACCACAATAATAGCGAGAACAGTGGCGATTAATGGTTCAATTAACGTAATTAATGTTGCTCTACTGGCATCAATGAATCTTAACCCATAGCCAAATAGCAAATAACCGCAGAACGTGGGAAATATTGCCATGTACAAAGCGATGGATGCATTTGTTGGCGTTGCAATTAAATTGTCTCCAGTAAAAAAAAGTGATGTCAGTAGAAAGAGCGCGGCGAAACCAAATAACGCTGCCATAGAGCACTTAGGGTGGATACCATCATTGATTAATTGCTTAGCGGCCCATGAGTAAATTGCATAAGATAGCCCTGCGATTAACCCTAATACGATTCCCAATTGCATCGCTAGGCTAGCTTCGGCGTTAGCGTTTTCCTGGTCCTTACCAAGTGTTAAAAAAATAATACCAAGGGCACCAATAATAAAACTGATACACCATTGTCGTGAAATATTTTTTTTGCTGATGAGTCGCTCTAATAACGCGGCGAAAAAAGGGGCGCTTGCGATTGAAACCACAGTGCCGATGGCAACACCCGATAGCCGCATCGAGCTATAAAATGCTAACGGATAAATCACTACGGACATGGCCCCCAATAATAACAAAACTGGGTGTGCAAGAATGTGCTGATATTCCTCTCGTAGTTTTGGCCATGCACTGACAAACAATAATACTCCACCTATGCCCATTGAAAATGCGCCCGTTGCGAGAGGGCTCACATCCGGGGTGAAGCTTGCGGCTGTTCCCGTTGTGCCCCATAAAAAACTGGCGATGATAATGACCACTACGCCTTTGAAATCTTGAGTTTGAGATGACATACACATGCTCTGGGTGAAGGATAACGAATGAGAAAATGATACGGGTTTAATGGCAGGGGGATTTAGCAATAACGACGCTTTTGTTTACAATTGAGACTGACTTTACTTTGAGAATCGAGAAGGTGAGAGACCAAAATACTGAGAGAACTTACGGCTAAAAGCTGAAATATAGGCGTAACCCACTTTTTCAGCAATCATTTGTAGTGGGTAATCGGTATGCCTTAGCAGCGCTTGTGCTTTTTCCATTCTTAGCTTGGTGACATATTGCATGGCGGTTAGCCCTGTTTGCACTTTAAATAGTTTTTTAAATTGTGTTTCACTCAAACATGCAAGACTGGCTAGCGTTTTTACTTGAATCGATTCAGGCATATTTTGTTCGATATAATGTATCGACCGGCCGATGCGAGCATCTACTTTTGGGCGTAATGATTGCTCTTCTAGCAGTAGGTAAAAGGTATCAAACATGGACTTTTCGAGTTTATTATTAATTTGATGCTCAAGTTGATTCTCAATAAATGTTAAGTAATGAATCAGCGAAGCATTAATTGCAAAAACCACTTGTTCAGATGACGCAATATTGGGTGGCAGTTTGTCCATGTCGGCCACAACAAATCGCGCTTGAGTATCAGCTTTAAACAAATGATTTTGATGAGACTTGATAATGACACATTCTCGTAGAGACACGTTGCCATTAAACGTACCAACAGTAATATCAATCGAGCCTTTTAATGGCAGCACAAGTTGATTGAAACAATGGGAGTGGGTTGTTGGCTTTGAGCTGTATGAGCGAATGGATAGCGTGTTTGGCACGGTGTCTCCCGCTCACTCACAGATCAAATAGATGGTTAAACATAACGTACTTTTAAGGTGCAAGCCTGATGGCTCACACCTTATTTTATAGCGAAATAGGATACTTAGATTTTATTCGCTAGATAATTTACAAGCAGTGGCACCGGGCGACCAGTGGCGCCTTTTGCTTTGCCGCCTGAATTCCAAGCGGTGCCTGCGATATCTAAGTGCGCCCATTTTTGGCCTTCAGTGAAGCGACTTAAAAAACACGCAGCTGTGGTTGCACCGGCTAATGGGCCACCAATGTTGGCGATATCAGCAAAGTTACTGTCTAGCAGTTCTTGATACTCTTCTTCAAGTGGCAAACGCCAAACGGTATCACGGCTTGTGTCGCTTGCGGTTAGTAGCTCGCTAACAAGGTCTTCGTCGGTACTGAATAAACCCGAGTTCACACGACCAAGCGCAGCCATACACGCACCGGTTAGTGTGGCGATATCCACAATGCTGGCGGGTTTGTAGGTATCGATGGCATAGCTTAATGCGTCGCACAGTACTAAGCGGCCTTCGGCATCGGTGTTTAAAATTTCGATGGTGGTGCCGTTCATGGCGGTTACGATGTCGCCAGGCTTACTAGCATGACCAGACGGCATGTTTTCAGCGGCGGCGATAACGCCCACAAAGTTGATTGGTAATTCTAATTCAATAATGGCTAACATTGTGCCCAGTACCGATGCGGCACCGCACATGTCGTATTTCATTTCATCCATGCCAGCACCGCCTTTCAAGCTGATGCCGCCAGTATCAAATGTAATACCTTTACCCACTAACACGTGAGGGGCATCGCCTGCTTTGCCGGCCATGTACTCCATGCAAATCAGTTTGCCCGGTTCAATTGAACCTTTAGATACGGATAAGAATGAGCCCATGCCCAGTTCTTCCATTTGGTCTTCATCTAAGATTTTTGTGGTTAGGTTGTCATTTAGCGTAGCAAGTTTGTCTGCTTCATCAGCCAAGTAGCAAGGTGTTGCCACATTAGGCGGCATGTCACCCAGTTTTTTAGTGAAGGCCATGCCTTTTGCCAACGCTTGGCCAAATTTTAAATCCAGTTCGCCAGTGTTGTCGGCGATAACGGTTAAGCTTTCAATTGTACTTGGGTTGTCATCTTTTTTACTTTTGCATTCATCAAACTGGTACAGCGCGTCTTGGAACGACTGGCCCACTTGCTTAAGTGCCCATTCGCTGTCGTAACCGTCAATGTCGATACCAGCAAGATCAAGGGCAGCATCGTTAGCGGCGCTGGCTTTTAAGGCTTTGGCAGCGGCGTTCATTACTTTGCGAAAATCTTTGCCAGACATTGGATTTTTCCCCATGCCCACTAGTATTAGACGAGGGCCGCTAGCTTGAGGTACAACTAATGTGTCACCAGCTTTGCCTTTTATGTCGTTGTTTGCTTGTAGTTGAGCGATAAAGCCATTTAATTGCTCGTTAATAGCAGCGCTGGCTTTGGGTAGGTCCCCTTCACTTGGCACCAATAAAATTAGTGCTTGGCCTTGGTATTCATTAATAGGCGCTTGGCTCACGGTAAATTGCATACTGTCTCCGTATCCGACTTGAGGTTTTTATGGTCGGTTGTAGTGCTGAATAGGATTTTCAGGGATAATGCTGAGTCTACTTGAAAAAGCCGATATTTCCAGAGTGCACGTGGCTTATTTTGTTTGCACCGGCTTGTTTGTAAAAGGAATGTGTTTTTGATTTTAACTCGCTATTTTCTCAGAGAGTTACTCACGTCAACGTTTGTCATCACCGGCATTTTAATGCTGATCGTTGTGAGTGCGCGATTAGTTGTGCATTTGAATAAAGCCGTTGCGGGTCTTATTCCCCCAGAAGCCGTTTATTACACCATTTTGTATAACAGCCCTGGCTTTTTGCAGCTTATTCTTCCCTTGGGTTTTTATATTTCAATTTTGCTTGTTTATGGTCGTATGTACAGTGAAAATGAAATGACCGTTCTGCACGCCACAGGCTTTGGCCCTAAACAAGTGTTCCGTATTACCATGGCACCGGTTGGTGTAATGATGCTATTAATTGGTTTTTTAAGTTTATGGTTAGCACCAACTGCCGCTGACAAACTGGACGAGTATTATCAAGTTCAACAGCAAGACAGTGAGTTTTCATTTATAACCCCTGGGCGCTTTAATGCCATTGGCAGCAGCGGGCAAAAAGTATCGTACGCGCAAACCTTATCTTCTGACCGCAAGCAAATGCAAAATGTGTTTATGGCCGATGGTAATACACTTATTTTGGCTGAGTCAGGGCGTCAGTACGTGGACCCAGAAAGCGGTTCACGCTATTTAGAGTTAAAGAATGGTCGCAGACACTCAGGTGAGCCGGGCAAGCAAAAAGTCGAAACACTTCAGTTTGATTCTTATGCAGTCAAGATTGCAGAAGAAAGCAGCGTCGCGAAAAAAGCACGCAATGAAGCCGCCACCACGTATGAACTATTTAACAGCGAAAAACGTCAAGACAAAGCCCGCTTACATTATCGTATTGGCTTATTTTTGTTGGTGCCGATTATTGTTTTAATTGCGTTTCCATTAAGTCATGTCAAACCACGTCAAGGGCGCTACGGTAAAATGTTACCTGCCATCGTTGTGTACATGGTGTATTACACCATGTTGATAACTGCACGTAAGTGGATGGAGCAAGGGCAAACACCATTGTGGATGGGGTTGTGGTGGCTGCATATTACCTTTGTTTGTATCGGCGTGATGTTGATGTATTGGCCAACGTTCCAATTAAAAATGGGCCGCAGACGTGCCAATAAAAAAATAAAAGCAGGAGCCTCCCATGCGTAAGATTGATGCACATATTCGCAGCTCTGTGATTAATGCCATTTTAGGTGTGCTGGTGGTTTTGGCCATGTTAGACATGGTGATCGCGCTGTTAAACCAGCTTGATAATATTCGCAGCACCTATAGTTTTTGGGATGCGGTGTATTACGTTGTGGCCTCTAGCCCAACCCGAATTTATGAAATGATTCCCATGATTACATTGATTGGTTGCCTGGCGGGTTTAGGCGGCTTGGCCACGCACAGTGAGCTGACGGCTATTCGCGCGGCTGGGGTATCAACCCAACGCATTATGTTTTCTACCATGAAAGCGGCTTCCATCATGATGGTGCTCGGTTTGGTCATGGGTGAATACATCGTGCCTGACCTTGAACGTATGAGTACCAGTTTTCGCACCATCGCACTGGGACGAGAAGTGGCCTCCAGTAATGAAGGCAAGGGTCATTGGCACCGTGAAGGGGATAACTACATGCGCTTTACCGCCATTGAACCTAACGGCGTGCTGCATGGCTTAACGGTCTATGAATTTAGTGGCGACAAAGAATTAACCGCCATGACACATGCTAAGCGCGCCATATATCAGCGTGGTGAATGGACCATGGAAAACGTCACCATCACCAATGTGGGTGATATCAGTACGCAGGGCATCAAGCGTCAAACCGATACCTTTAAAACCGAGCTCACCCCAGAGCGGTTAAAGTTTGTAGCGCAAGAGCCTAAAGATATGGCCATATCGACGTTGTACAGTTATGGCAAGTATTTGGATGCTCAGGGTTTAGGTGGCGGCGAATTCAAGCTCGCCTTCTGGAAGAAAATACTGCAGCCAGTCAGTACTATTGCTTTGGTGTTAGTGGGCATTAGCTTCATCTTTGGCCCACTGCGCTCGGTGACCATGGGTCAGCGCTTATTTAGCGGTATATTGGTCGGGTTGGTGTATAAGATTGCCGTTGATCTACTTGGGCCCATGGGGCTACTGCTGGGAATCGGCCCGTTATTGGCTAACCTTATACCCATCATATTGTGCTTTTTATGGGGCGGCTGGATGTTACGCCGAGCAGGTTAAAGCGCCTTTAAGAGCCTATTTTGTTGTTTATTTAATAGGAACATAACGGCTCTTAGGCTCGATCTTTTTACACAGTGATTTGCTCTTACCTGTATATCCTGTAAACTTCGCCGCCCAAATTTGAAGTTGACCAAGTCGTCAGAATTTCAGCAAAATAGCTTAGGTACCCTCTACTATGGATAAAGTCTACATCAGCGCCCAACAACTGCTTGAAGATTCATTTCAGCTAGCTTTGGATGTATATGAAAGTGGCTTTCGCCCTGATTACATCGTAGGTGTTTGGCGCGGTGGTGCCCCTGTGGGGATCGCAGTACAGGAATTGCTTCATGTGCTAGGCGTTGAGTCTGACCACATTGCGATTCGCACCTCAAGTTATGTGGGCATTGGCGAGCGCAGCAAAACAGTACGCGTGCATGGTTTAACCTATTTAATTAAGCGCTTAGAAAGCGAACATAATTTACTGATTGTTGATGACGTACACGACAGTGGTTTAAGCATCGAGCAAACAGTCGTTGAACTGAAAAAAGCGTGTAAGAAAAACACCCCGCAAATTCGCGTTGCCACACCGTATTACAAACCTAAGAACAACAAAACGGATCGTGTACCGGATTACTATGTGCACGAAACAGAAGAGTGGCTTGTGTTCCCTCATGAGATTGATGGTTTAACCACAGACGAGTTACGAGCGAACCGCCCTGAGTTATCGCACATTGCTGATAAGATTGATGAGATTAAAAACAAGTAAGCCGTGTTTTTAGTTTAAACATGGCAAAAACATAAAAAAAGAGCGCTTAGCGCTCTTTTTTTATGTTCTGTTTTTATACTCAATTTCTATAGCATGTTTGGATGCGATCTTTTGATGTTTAAGTCTTCGCGCTGATCTCTAAGCTTAAGCTCTCACGTAAAATACCAATGGCATCATCAAGTTGTTCGCTTTGAATAATAATGGGCGGGGTCAGCGTTAATACATTGCCCATGGTGACTTTAAAATTAAGCCCTAACGATAATGCTCGATACATTATACGCTCTGCCAAGTCCTTCGCTTTTGTACCATTATCAAGTCGCAGTTCAACGCCCCAAAATAACCCTAAACCTCGTACATCATGAATCACCGAAAACTGTGCTTTTAAAGTCAACAACTGTTGCTCAAAGTATTTCCCCATTGCTTCGCAGTGGGCTAATAGGTTTTCGTCTTCAATGGTGTTAATTGTAGCTAAAGCCGCCGCCGCGGACACCGGGCTTTTCTCATGGGTGTAATGCCCAAGAGCGGTATGAGACGCACAGTTTAATTTTTCACTGGCCAGTAACGCTGCAAATGGCATGATGCCACCCCCAAGCCCCTTACCAATCACTAACATATCCGGCTCAATACCATAGTGTTGCACGGTAAACATTTTACCGCTGCGCCCCAAACAATGGGGCACTTCATCTAAAATTAATAATGCACCGTGTTTGTCACAAGCGGCTCTTACTTTTTGCCAATAATGTTTGGGTGGAATGTAAGGCGTTGATCGAATGGTTTCAGCGATGACGCACGCGACATCGCCTTCTTTTTCGAGCATGTACTCAATGTAATCGGCACACTGGGTTGAGCATGTCTTACCGCATTTAAAAATGCATTGATTCGGGTCAGGGGGCGGAGCATGTTCACAGCCGGGTAATAATGGCCCAATATTTTGTCGAAAAACCGCTTCACCACCAATAGAAATAGTATCTAAATTAGCACCATGAAATGAATCCCATAAACTGATGGTTTTGTGTTTGCCAGTGTAAATACGCGCGAGTTTCATGGCCATACTTATGGCACTGGCGCCACCGGGTGTAAATAACACGCGGGTTAAATTCGTGGGCGAAATTTCAACAAGTTTTTCTGCAAGCTCAATGGCCACTTGGTTTGTATAGCGGCGTACGCTAAACGAAAGTTTTTTGATTTGCTGGTTTATTGCTGCTGTCACATTGGGGTGGCTATACCCTAACTGATGTACATTATTACCATGAAAATCTAAATAGCGGCGACCATTAACATCATAAAAGTACACCCCGTCACAGTGTTCAATTACCTCAAGACAAGGGCTGGAGAGCGATTGATGTAAAAAAACACGTTCATCTCTTATTAATAAGTTCTGACTCTTATTATTTTGCTGATCATGCCATTTTTGGCGATGTTGGGTGAGATTTGTATCACCTTCTGAATCTAAAATGTTTGTCATGAGTGTCATGTCTATTCTGGTATAGTCCAGATGATAAGGCATATGTCACTTCATTTTTATGAAATTTTTGTGACGCTTAATTTACCTGTTCGTTTTCTCAATTTGTGATAACCCCAGTCATATTATCGACATAAATATTAATTATTCTCTCCCAATAACTGGAATAGACCAGTTTTGATTTTAAAAAATCAAAACATAAAAAATAATTAATATAACTGGGAAATGAAAATGAAAAAAACAAGCTTACCCTTAATAGCAATGTTGGCAGCCATGCCTTCATTTGCTCAAGAGGTTGAAGATACCGCGCCAGTAGAGGCCGTTGATACGAATGCCATAATGGACTCTGTCGAAGAAGAAGTCGTGGCCGTGGGTTACATGTTTAAAGGTGAGCAAGCCGCGCGAGAAGAGCAGCGTAATGCAAAATCGATCATGAATATTATTTCATCGGATGGCATTGGTAAGTTGCCAGATCGCAATGCGGCAGAAGCCGTACAGCGTATTCCTGGTGTTTCAATTGAGCGTGACCAAGGTGAAGGCCGTTTTGTGGCCGTACGTGGTTTACCCTCGCAATGGAACTCAACCAGTATTAATGGCAGCCGCTTGCCTACCGCCGAAGAAGAAACCACCAGTCGAGCGACTGCATTTGATTTTTTTCCAACAGAAATGATCAAGTCCGTGCGTGTTAGCAAAGCCATTACACCCGATATGGAAGGGGACTCAATTGGTGGTAATGTTGATTTTCAAACTCAAACAGCACCACAAGAACGAATATTAGATATCACCCTTGGCACAAACTATAACGACCGTGCTGAATCAAGCGGTTATAACGCGAATATTTTATTTGGTGATCGCACTGAGGACGGCAAGTTTGGTTACTTATTAAATGCCACCACATGGGTGCGCGACTGGGCAACGGATAATTACGAGCCACGTCGTACAGATTTTACGAATGGTGCAGGGGAAGAAGTATCGGGTATTAAGCGCTTAGAGCTAAGAGATTATACCGGGACACGTACGACTGATGGCTTGAATGGTGCGATGGAATATAACTTTGATAATGGCGATCGTGTATATGCAAGCTCCATGTATGGCACATTAGAAGACGAAGAAATCCACTACAAACACCGTTATCGCTTTGATAAAGACCGTGTTGAGCTTCAGCACATTTACAATACGCTTATTACCGAAATGAAAGGGTATGAAATAGGCGGTGAGCACTTTTTCAATCATGCGGCTTCAAAATTAGAATGGTCATTAGCCACTTACGAAAACGAATTTCGTTATGGTAATACCCCCAATGCAGATGATAAATCTTATTTCGTGATGCGATTCGATCAAGACAATGTGGGCTTTACGGATCTTGAAATGAACCAAGCTGGCTCAAAAGGTTACGCAGTCAGTGAAATTGATGGCGGTAGTGACCCTAAAGATGCTATTTCAAATCACTTACCCAACGGATTCTCAATGGACCCTACGCAAATGGCCATTGATTCAGTTGAATTATATAAAGTGAGTATTAATGAGAAAGATAAAATCATTGCACAATTGGATTTTACTCACGCACTTAACGATTCAACCGATATAAAATTTGGTGGTAAGTTCCGTGAAAAAGAACGTGTAGCACGATTCTCTGATGAGTTTTATACCTGGGATACAGCGAATCATGGCGCTGCCCCCACGCTGGCTGATTTAGGGGCTATTTATGGCTTAGAAGATCAACCTGGGCGTGATGACTTTTTACCTGAAGTGGATGTTGATTACGCTGAAGACTTTTCTCAAGTATTAAATGTTAACGACACGGTTAACTTCTGGAATGAAAATAAAGAGAAATTTGAACTATCACCTGATTCATACACAGTCGAGAATGGCGCTGCATTAGGTCGTAACTTTGATGTGAACGAAACACAACTTGCTGCTTATGGTATGGCAACCATTTCAGTTAACGACGATACCAGTGTGATTGCCGGTGTCCGTTTAGAGCAAACAGAAACCGAAGTAGATGGTTGGGAATTTGACGAAACCGCAAGCCAAACTGTGCGTAAAAAAGGTAAAAATGATTACTTATCCATTTTACCTGCGGTGCATGTGAATCATGCAATGAATGACGATACTAACCTTCGATTTGCATTAACCCGTACGTTCTCTCGCCCTGACTTTGGCGCACTGGCCCCGGGCAAAACAGTGGTATCTCATGATGAAGAAATTTATGAAGGCAATCCTGAATTAGATGCCACGTATTCAACCAATGTTGATTTTATGTATGACACTTACTTTGGTGATGTGGGTGTATTTTCGGCAGGGCTATTTTTTAAAGACATCAGCGATGTTATCTATCAAGAAATCGGCACCATCACTTATGGCGGTTTAACCGATGCGGATTATATCAAATACACCAGTGCTGACAGTGCGCATCTATACGGTGCTGAATTAGCGGTCAGTTCACGTTTGGATTTTATTGCCGATTCACTTTATCACTTTGGTGTGAGTGCCAATGCAACGTTCATGGATTCCGAAATGGAAATCATGACGCAAAGCGGCAAGCGTGATGTGTCGATTCCGCGTCAAGCAAATAGCTTGTACAACCTAGCGGCATTCTACGATAACAGCATTTGGGCTGCGAAAGTGGCGATGAACTTTAAGGGCTCTTACATTGAAGAACATGGCGCTGATAAAGCACACGATCGTTACTACGGTGATTACACCAGCATCGACTTCACAGGCTCTTACAAACCGCTTGATGAATTAATGGTTTATCTTGAAATGAACAACCTAGGTAATTCTGAACTTAATTATTACCAAGGTGATGAAGACCGCCCAGTGCAAGTTGAATACTATGGTATGCGCGCCACGCTGGGTGTTAAGTACAGCTTTTACTAATGGGTCATTAATCGTATCTATTATGAAAAGGGACAATTTATTGTCCCTTTTTTTGTGTCTGGCTAAATGGTGTGGTTTGTACAAAGTTGTCATTTATTTGTCATGTTTAGTTGCTTAAATCTGGTCTATACCAGAGGAAGAAAGCGTGACAGTTGATTATTTAATTATTGGTGGCGGCATATTGGGGCAAGCTGTGGCTTGGACCTTGTCAAAAGCAGCACCTCAAGCAGACATTGCCTTAATTGAAAAAGGCTTGTGTTCACAAGCGACCACCAGTCAGGCGGCCGCACTTGTGACACAGGGTCGTACTAAATTAATCGCGGCGTCCATGGTGCAAGATACCTTAAACGCTATTACTGAACTTAATTCAGAATTAGACATGCCGATACCGTTCACCCGTTGTGGTGGGCTGCATTTAGCGGTAAGTACAGACGAAATTAAAAGTCTGAATAATATGGCTAATGTCGCTGGCGAGTTAGAAATTCAACATGAATTTTTAGCGCAAAAAATCGTCGATCAATACTGCCCATTTTTTAGCACAGGCAATAGTCAAAGCCGTTTGTATTTTAGTGGTGATGGTTATGTGGATGGCACCATATTGGCGAACAGTTTTGGCATGGGTGCACGCACTAACGGAGTCAGATTTTTTCAAGGTGACAATATCACAGCCATTACGCAATTAGATAATGGCTATCAGGTCTCGCGCAGCAATGACGTAACGGATATTAAAGCAAAACACCTCTTTATTTGTGCAGGCCCTTGGGCCGCAAAATTATTAAAGCCTTTAGGTATTTCATTACCTGTAACGCCCATGCGAAGTTTGTATTGGCTCACTGAGCCTTATGAAAAGCTGGATTCTGATTTTCCTGTCTGTGTGGTGCCCTCTGCGCAAGCGTATTTTCGTCAAGAAACGAATCACATGCTGTTTGGCGTGCGTGATAAAGGTCAAGCGCTGCACCCTGATGATGTGCCGTGTGATGTACATGGGTTTCAATTTAAGAACGACCAGCAAGGCTTAGAGGCGTTAGAAAATGCATGGCCAAAACTGGTCCAGTTTTGGCCCGACATCGAGCAGCTAGGCTTGGCCAATTTAATCACGGGTATTTCTTCTTATTCTGCGGATGGTCTGCCCGTTATTGGCTGCCCGGATTCTCATTCAAATTTAACCATTGTCAGTGGCTGTTCCGGTGCGGGCATTGCCTACAGCGCAGGCATCGCTAAGCATGCGGTTACTCATGCAATAACCGGCGCCATCCATAACGAATTAGATATGAATCGCTTTCCTTTGGGCGATGCCTACGCAGAAGATTTTCGTAACGATTGCTTAATGGCAAGAAGCCAAAAAACAGCAGGCTGAAACATAGCGGTAACCGCTAAACCATACACTGATTATTAGAGGACCCAATATGTTAATGCCCCATAATAAAATTGAAAATCAACTCAAGCGCTGGCTGAGCACCACCAGCGTGCCTTGGTTTGCCCTATACGCTATGAGCGCGGCCTTTTTAACCTACTTTTCAATGTATGCATTTCGTAAGCCTTTTACGGTAGGGCAATACGAAGGCTTATTTTTATGGGAGGTGGATTTTAAAATTGTCTTAATATTAAGCCAAGTAGTTGGCTATATGCTGTCAAAGTTTATTGGCATAAAAGTGATTTCTGAAATGATGCATAACCGCCGTGCGGTTGCCATTGTTGCGTTAGTTTGTTGTGCACACTTAGCATTATTGTTATTTGCGATATTACCGGAACCTCTAAAACCCATTGCAATATTTTTTAACGGTTTGCCTCTTGGTATGATCTGGGGTTTGGTATTTAGTTTTTTAGAAGGGCGTCGCACATCTGAATTATTAGGCGCAGGCTTAAGTGCCACGTTTATTATCGCATCGGGTATGGTGCGCAGCGTGGGTGGTGGTTTGTTGGTGTATTGGGATGTGGATCAATTTTGGATGCCATTTTACACAGGTTTAATTTTTATGCCGTTGTTGCTCATTGCCGTATACGGGTTATCACTGCTGCCGGAACCCACAACAGAAGATGTGGAGGCCAGAACTCTACGGGTTCCCATGAATTCAAAAGATCGTTGGCAAATGCTAGGGCAATATTGGTTTGGTTTATTATGTTTGGTTTTGGCCTTTTTAATGTTCACGGCGCTAAGAGATTTTCGTGATAATTTTTCGGCTGAAATTTGGTCATCACTGGGTTATGGCTCAACCCCAGAAATTTTCACATATGCAGGCGTGCGCATTGCGGCCATTGTGTTAGTGGTTTTGGCTTTTTTAATGTTTATTCGTAATAACTTTGTTGCCTTTACTGCCAATCACGTGGTGATTTTTTGTGGCACCTTATTACTGGGCTTAAGCACGTATTGGTTTCAACATGAATTTATCACGGGTAAAGCGTGGATGATTCTTATGGGGGCGGGCTTATACATGGCGTATATTCCCTTTAACTGCTTTTTATACGATAGAATGCTCGCCATGACAGGTAAACCTGGTAATGCTGGCTTTTTGATTTATATATCAGACAGTGCTGGGTACATTGGCAGTGTGGGTTTGTTGTTGATTAAACACTTTCATTCACCTGAAATATCGTGGTTAAGCTTTTTGCAGACAGCGGTGTATGTGTCTGCGTTATTAGGGGGCACCTTAATGATTATCTCTTGGGTGTTTTTTAAATTGAAAATGCCAAATACATCGCCTGATCTAACGGCTGTGCCCAGTGCATCCTAAACGGCTGAATTCTTTTCTTATGAATTAAGGTCAAGTAAACTGGCCTTAATTGATTCTATTGAGAGCAATATGGTTCCTGCTTACATCAAAATTCGTGACTATTTGAGTCAACAAATAGCGAAAGGGGTCATCCCAATTCACAGTAAGTTGCCATCAGAGCGTGAGCTTGTGGAGCAATTTTCAACTACCCGTATTACTGCCCGAGAAGCCCTGAGCAAATTAGAAGCAGCAGGCGTGATTTATCGCTCTAACAGACGAGGCTGGTTCGTTTGCCCAGCACGGCTTAATTATGACCCATCTTCACGGGTGAATTTTTATCAGTTAGCACAAGAACAAGGCCGACAAGCGGGCACTCATGTATTAAAAATAAAAAAAATTAAAGGCCCTGCGGATATACGCCAGCAATTTAATTTAAAACCCACAGAGAAATTAGTAGAGCTAAGCCGTGTGCGGTTTTTAGAAGTGCGCCCAGTGTTATTCGAGACAATTTATTTGCCTGAAAGCTTAGTACCTGATTTATCACAACGTGATTTAAATGGCTCGTTAACTCAAATTCTAAAACAAGATTACGGTCATGTGATTACTCAAGAAGATAATCAAATAAAAGTAGAAGCCATTTATGATGATCAAGCACACGAACTGCAGTTAAACGATGGCTCCCCTTGTTTGAATATTCATCGTAAACGTTATGCTAAAAATGGTGCATTAATTGAATACGATATTGAATACTGGGTACACAGCGCCATTGAACTGGTGATCAGCAGTCGCTAATTTTATAAACTGATCATCAGTAGGCCTGCACAGATGAGTGCAATACTGATGATCTTTTGAGTGTTAATCTTCTCGCCCATAACCACGATACCAAAGGCAAAACCAATAGGAATACTGATTTGCCTAAACGCGACAATATCCCCAGCACTGGCCACAAATGACATGGCACACAGTACTAAAAAGTAACTTAAGCTAATGACTAACCCTGCTTGAATCGCAGATAGGTCAAACCGAATATCAATGGCTTGTTTACGAATGATGCACAGGTAAATCCAGCCCATCAATACCGTGGCCCAACCTTGTAATACTATATATAAGCTGCCTAATATAAACGGTGATGCACTGGATTGTGCCGACCAATTACGTTGAATAAAGTGATCAGTAATTGAATAACCGGTTGTACCAAGTGCGCTTAGTAATAAAAATTGTATTTGATTAGCACGAATGTTTTCACGCTTGGGTAATAAAAATAATGTGCCTATGACAATAAAACCGTAAGCGGCCCATTGAGTTGTTTGATAATCAGTTTGATAATGAGGCTCGTTGTGTGTCGATGAACCCAAAAAAAGCCCGATAACTAAACTCGCAATCGGTACCAATAAAACAGGCAGTGCACGAATAATGGGGTAAGCCACGGATAAGTCTAACGTTTGATAGCTTTTCGCTAAACCCGCTAAATATAAAACCTGAAAAACACCGCTAAGCAGTATCAAGGGTAAAAATGAAAGTTGTATCAGTGTTTGCCAAAAAATAACTAGAATAGGGCTTAACATAACAGACGAAAAAAAAGTGGCCACAATAAAAAAATGCAGGCTAGGCGTAGCCTGCATTTTGCCTAATAGATTCCAAGCGGCATGTAATACCGCTGACAGTACCACAAGACCGATGGCGATGGTTTCCATTAAGGGGCAATGCCCTGTGCAATCCATGCTTCTATTGTTGCAATGGCTTGTGGCAATTGGCTGACCGAATCAATCACAATATGTGCACCTTGTGCATTAAAGCGCGCATAACTTTTTTCTTTTAACGGCTGTTTTTCTTTATCACTGAGTGCGTGCCATTCGTGTTCGTCTAAACCGACTTCGTTACCAGATACGGCCACGCCTACTGTCCACATGCCTGCGCGAATGCCTTCTTCAATACCGGGCAGTGTGTCATCGACTTTGACACAGGCTTGAACATGATCAGCACCCAGCTCTAACATGGTCATTAATGCCATGTCCGGCATTGGTCGGCCACGTTTTACTTCGGTTGCACAGATAGTAGTCAGCGGTGTGTAACCTTGTTCTTTTGCAAATGCTAATGCGGGTTCGACCATTTCTCTGGCGTAACCGGTATTACCACCAATTTTGTAGCCCTTTTTTACCAGTGCATCGAATGCGTTTTTCCAGCCTGGGATCAATTGACTACGGTGTTTGATGATGTTGGTTTGTATTGGTAAAAAATCATCATATAAACGATCAATATCCGCTTGAGTATGTGCGCGGCCTTTTACCGTTTGCCATTGTTGCTGAATGTTTGCATTGCTTAACATGTGGGTAATGTGTACTCGTTTTTCGGTGCCCATTGGTTCGCGTGCTTGTGCTTGGGTGACGTGCACACCTTCACGTTCAAACAGTTCAATAAAAGCACGCACGGGTGCGAGAGAACCAAAATCAATAGTGGTGCCGGCCCAATCCAAAATAATGGCTTGCACAGGGCCTTGGTAATGCATGGTTGCTTTAAGCATGTTGTTTCTCTTTTCTCGATAATATAAGGGTTTGTGACAGTAGTAATTCTTCGTAGCTGGCAATGTTGCTTACGTTGTGAGTGTGATTTGATGCCTGACTTAATAGTTTTTTTTCAATTTGAAATAAACTCATACAAGCAAAAAACCAAGGGGATTCTTCAAATAACTTCGCGGTGCCATTTTCAAGCGTGGAGCGTTGCGATGCATATTGCTTGGTAATCGTTTTTAGTCGTATGGGTTTAGTCATGTGTTCAGGAAATAGGATCTTTAAACATTCAGCTGCGTATTTATCTTTATTTAATATGTTAGTGGGTGCATTTTGACTGAGCGATTTAATGACGAGCTCGTCTAAGTCATAAAGCAATGCACAGGCGGTCAGAGAATCTTCTAGATTTCGATCAAGTGCATATTGCGCCCTAGCAATGGCTTTTTGTTGATAGCTTAGCCCGCAAGGGGCGATGCAATCACCAAAGCGTTCAAAAAAATCTAAGATAGGCTTTAATTTTTTTCGTGCTAGGGTTCTTGGCCTCATTAATAACCTCTATACCCAATATCGGTTGTTAGAAATGGCATTAAGCAGTGCTTCAATATCAGCTGGTTGCACATCACCAATATGCCCAATGCGAAAACATGGGGTTTGTGCCACCTTGCCCGGGTAAATAACAAAACCATATTTTTTTAAGCAGGTATAAAATGTTTTGAAATCAAATGTTTCGCTATCCGGTGTATGAAAAGTAGTAATGAAGGGCGATTGTTTGTCTTGTTCAATAACACAACGAAAACCTAATTCGGTCATGCCATTAACCAGCACGTCATGATTTTTTTGATAACGGGCGTGGCGTGCGTTAATGCCACCTTCTTGCGCTAATTCTTCAAGTGCTTTTTGAAATGCACGCACCACATGGGTCGGCGACGTAAAGCGCCACTTGCCTTGCCCTTGCTCCATGGTGTGCCATTGATCATACAAGTCCAGTGAGTGAGATCGGGCTAAGCCTTTGCAATTTTCAAGCTCGCTTTCTTTAGCGATAATAAAACCAAAACCCGGCACCCCTTGAATGCACTTGTTAGCGCTACTGATTAAAAAGTGAATACCCAGTGCATCCATATCAATAGGCATACCACCAAAGCTGCTCATGGCATCGACTATCCACACTTTTTGGTGCTGCTTGATGATCGGTGCGTACTGCTCAATTGGGTTTAAAATGCCTGTGGTGGTCTCACAGTGAACGGTAGCCACATGGGTGATGTTTTGGTTGAGTTTTAAAAACTCATTAAGTTCGCGAGTACTGACAGACTGAGTTTCACTGGCAACTAAACACAGGGTGTCAATATTCAATTGTCTTGCCATGGTAGCGATCCGTTCACCGTAAGCACCGTTAACTAACACTAATAACTGTCCTTGCTTTGGTACACAGCTGCCAATGACACTTTCAACGCTGAAACTGCCACTGCCTTGCATCAATACCGTGCTGTAACCAGCAGCGGCTGTCGCCAGTTTGGTTAAGGTGTTACGTATGGGCTGCACCACACCGAGATTATAATCTTCATCCCATGTGCACCAATCTCTGAGCATGGTTTGCTTCACACTGGCTGTGGTGCTCAATGGGCCGGGGGTGAGTAATAAGTAAGGGTTGTTGGAATCCATTTTTCTCTCATTTTTGTTTGCTGGTCTAGACCAGAATAAGAGGGAGATTAATGGCCAAAGGTGTGATTTTCAATCAATTAAATTTGAAGTTTTTATGACAGTTGGGTTCAGCTTGTGTTTATTGTATTGTCATTAAGCTGTAACAGTGTGTACTGCGGGGCCATAGAAGTTTCATGGATAGTTCACCCATTAGAAATATACATTCTTGATATTGGGCTAGACCAATACAAAAGGAGGTCACAATGAAACTCATTAAACGAATAGTGGTAAGCAGCGTGATGGTGTTCTCGTCACTGGTGGCGGCAGAAAGTAAGGTATTACTTATTGGTATTGATGGTGTGCAGTTTGAGAAGTTACAGGCAGCCAACACACCCAATATGGATCAGCTGAATATAAGTAAAGCGTTTACAGGGGGCATAGCGGGTACGGCCACAGAGCAAAAAACCTCAAGCGGGCCAGGCTGGTCTACGATTTTAACGGGTGTTTGGGTAAACAAGCACCGTATTGCCGCCAATGGTGATGATTTAGCTAACCCAGATTTTCCGAGTGTGTTTAAGCGTATTCGTGATGCAAAGCCTAATGCTTACATCGCCAGTATTGCTCACTGGGGAACACCCAATACCCATTATTTTAGAAATGACGTAGTGGGCAACAACCTGACGCTTAATGGGATTTCTGACCAAGCCGTAACCGATAAAGTTATTGATGTTATTAACACCACAAGTGCCGACTTCATATTTGCGCACCTAGATGACCCAGACCACTATGGGCATTCTCAATGTTTTGGTTCGGCTTATCAAAACTCAATCGAAGTGGCCGATACGCAAGTGGGCCAAATGATGGCAACAGTGAATGCCAAAATTGCGCAAGGGGAAGATTGGTTAGTATTAATCACCACGGATCATGGTCGTACACCTGTAATTGGTTGTAATCATGGTAACCAAAGCGTGCAAGAAAAAACCATTTTTATTGCCAGCAATAAAACACTTAATCATGAATTTACTCAGCCTGCGAACAATCTTGAAAACCAAGATTTTAATGGGTTATACGCTTACCCGTCACAAGCAAGTATAACACCGACGGTATTGCGCCATTTAGGCATAGAGCCTCAAATTGAATGGGCGCTTGATGGCATCCCATTAAATGGTGATTTGGCCGTGCGTAAATTAATGGTATCCAATACCAATGCGGATTTAACGTGGGTTCCTGAAGGTGATGCCAATGTAGACGTGTTTCGCAACGGTCAGCTTGTGGATAACGTCAATGACCTTGAAGGGCAGTGGAGTGATCTACAAAGCATAGATGGTTTATTAGATTACACCTTGGTGAAGAATGGCACACCGGCCACTTGGCGTTTGAATCGTTTAGACATTACCGCCGCATTAGATTGGAATGCGACCCGTGCGTATTTCTTCCGCTCTGATGATCAATATGTACGTTACAGTAAACTCTTAGATAAAGCCGATGCCGGATACCCTAATTTAACCAACGAAGCCACTTGGCCGGGTTTAGGCGCATATGCGGATAAAATCGTCGCAGCCTTTAGAAAAGATAACGACAAAGCGTATTTCTTTTTAAACGATGGTAATTACATTCGTTATGATATTAGTTCTGACGAAGCCGATTCTGGTTACCCTAAACCGATTAATAACGACACTTGGCCAGGCATGGAAAACTATGCAACGAATATTGTGGCGGCTCTGCGCTGGAAAGGAAACCGCGTGTACTTCTTTTTAGATAATGGCCAATATATCCGTTATAACCTTGTTAACGATCGTGTTGATTCGGGTTATCCAAAGGCAATTAATAATAACTCTTGGCCTGGCCTAGGTAATTATGCCAATGAGATTCAGTCGGCGGTTAAATGGAATAATGGTCGCGGTTATATCTTTTTGAAAAATCAAAAGTATGTACGTTACAACATTACGCTTGACCGTGTGGATGCAGGATACCCAAATGAGGTTAACAGTGGTACGTGGCCTGGATTAATGAACTAAATAAATACGTTTTTTGAATATAAAACAGGAGGCCATTAGGCCTCCTTTTTTATGGTTCGTTACTGTTGATTGAGCAAACCAGACGCGTACATCATGATATGAAAAATCACATTTTGCTCGTTCACCCCTGTGACTAAGTGGGCGCCTTGGCCCGTTGCAAAAATAGCCACGTCTTCGCCACCATGGGTTTCACTGTTGCGAGGGATTAAGGCTTCTTGGTGATAACCCGGTGCTGTGGTATCAATATTTGAGATGTCTTTTCTACCCACATTAATGGGATGCTCATCTACTGCATCTGCATCGGTTTCATTGCCAAGATCATGCATACCGCGACCATTTAAATAACCCAGCGTGGTATAAGGTAAGCCATCGGCCATTATTGTAGGCGTATTTTTATTTGGCGCAATGACTTTGCCTAAAATTGGGTTGCCTCGTTTGGGGTAGCCAGCCATGGTCATAACATGACTGTGATCGGCGGTAACAATAATTAAGGTTTCACTTAGATCCACTTTTTTTAAAGCGGCTTCTACCGCATCGGATAGCGCGATGGTCTCATGCAAAGCGTTATAGGCATTACCGGCATGGTGGCCGTGATCAATACGACCCGCTTCAATCATTAAAAAATATCCATTTTTATTATGAGACAGCTGATCAATCGCCACACTTGTCATTTCACTTAAACTGGGTTCACCCAATGCATCATTTTTTGCATCAGCGCCATAGCGCATGTGTGAAGGGTGGAATAACCCAAGTAAGTGACTGTTGTTTTGTGTGGATGCGTTTATAAAGTCATCACGATTATTGACATAGCGCCCTTGTGGAAATTGATTCTGCCACTGGCTAATTAAATTTTGAGTATCAGTGCGCTTGCCTTCTGCTTTTTTTGCATTAGGGTTTTCTTGATTGAACGATGTTTGATTAGGTAAAAAATTACGACGTCCACCACCTAATATGACTTCTATGCCGTCACTGTTTAAATTGGGATAAGCATTAGCAAGGCGTTGCTTAAAATTAATGAGTTGTAATGCAATATCATCACACCCTGCTTGATCAGGTGGTATGTCTGAATTATTTTCCCAATCTCGACTTGCTGTTTTTGCATAAGTGGCGGCAGGGGTGGCGTGAGTGATGCGTGCAGTGGTCACCATACCGGTTGATTTACCTGCAAGCTCAGCGATTTCAAGTGCTGATACAAGCTCATGGCCTTTGCTGCTTTTGCAATCACCTTTGCTCACGGATTCATCAACGGCTAATACACCTGCATCGGTTTTAATGCCTGTCATTATGGCAGACATAGTGCCAGCGGAGTCAGGGGTTTGTTGATTAGTATTATAGGTTTTTGCCAAGCCACTAAACGGGAAACGCTCAAAACTTAAATAGTTTTCTTCACCGGTTTGGCCCTGTATTTGGCCTTGCAAAATACGCGCAGCGGTTAAGGTACTAATGCCCATGCCATCACCTACAAATAAAATGATATTTTTGGCTTTGCCCGCTTGGTTCATATCAAGGTAAGACAACTTATTTTCAATGCTTTTATTGCCTTGTTGATACCAACTATTTGATGTTTGTTGTTCTGGGAGTTTAATAGAGCGTTTAATGGGGTGTTCAATTATGGGTTGCTGGCTACAAGCGGTTAATAGACTAAATGACAATGCAATGGATGGTGTAATTAGGTGCTTCATGTTTATCCTACCAAAAAGCCCTAAAACGGCCGATGCGTCTTAGGGCGATAAAATGACTAAATATGAATTAAAGATCAAGGGCGATTGAAATATCACGCCATGATACTAATTTAAAATTTTGATTTTCTTCTGGCATAAAATTGCGACCATCTTGCACCACTAATAAACCGTCTGGGAATTTTTCACCAAAGTTAACCGATGAAACCGTTAGGCCATCGGTTTCAGATGCGCCATCAATATTTAGCGCTTGGTTGAGTGTGATTCTAAATTCACCCATTGGTTTATAAGGTGACTGTGCGTCAAAGATCACATAACTATCATTGCCTTGACTTGAGACCACTAACCAGTTTTTATTTTTCCCTGCATAAATTTCCATGCCCTCAATATCGGCGGTTAGTATGTCGCCTACTTTGGATATGAGTTCCATTTTTGTGCTGTCATTTGGTTCAGCGCCTAGCGTCCAAAGAGCAGCGTTTTCTTCGCCTACAAATAAGCGTTGTTGTGACTCATCAACCGTGCAACCTTCGGGCTGACTGGCGACAGCGAACTCACGAACAAGCTTACCCTGCCAACCTTGTTTAGTATCAATAATGTGCCATTGTTCAAAGCGACCGTCTTCATCGTTTATAAATACATAGACATTGTTCTGTTTGCCTGTGTACATGCATAAGCCATAAACATGGTCTAAACCCGTTTTAATTTCATTCACTGTGGTTAATACACCGTTACTAGGATTAATGTGAAATAAGGCAATGGCGTTTCGGTCACGCTGACTGGCGGCGGCGATATCGGCGGCTTTACCTTTATGAGTAAAACCTTGACGTACATCGACGTTATTCACCCGTTGCACTAACAGTTCTTGTTGTTCGTTACCGCTTAAATCGTAAACATATAAGCCTCGTTTTTTATTGGTGCCTAATACTAGACTTTTTTCAGTGTGTATTGGGTGTACCCAAATGGCAGGATCATCTGCGGCGTCGCCTTGGGATTTAACGGGGGCGGTTTCCACAACGGGCATAACATTATGAATACTGCGTTTACTCATTTGCTGTGGCTGATAGGGGGATTTCCACTCAACTAAATGGCCGTTTTTATCATCTAATGCCCAAAAGGCTATTTCGGTTTGATTAATTGTTTTAACTGTCAGGCTGTCGAGTTCGATATTCTTATTTATTGCGAATGTCGTTTTTACTTTGAATTCACGGTTATCAATTTCATAGCTATGCACAATATTTTGGCCACTCTGTGCGATGAACAATGTGTTATCAACAATCGCCAGCGGCCCTGCGTCTGTTTTAAGTTTGCCAAAAGGGGCGACTAAATCCACTGCAATGCGCTTTACTTCGCTTTCTGCTCTGGCTGAGTAGGCCCATACGCCAATGCCTTCTTCGCTGACAATAAATTGATCGCTGTTATCATGTACGGCACAGTTTTCGGCTCCTGGTGGTAACGGGAAGCGACGCAGTAATTGAAGTTCAATTCGATCAGTGAATTCATTGACTAAATATTGGTTTGCCATGTGTTGTTCATCAAGTAAAAATACGTGCAAAGGGGTATTTTTTGTTTGATAAAGACACAAGCCTTCTAATGGTGTAGTAATAGTCGCGGCATGTTTGATCAAAAGCGCATTGCCTTTGGTTTTAATCAAGCTTGGTTGGCCGTCTTTATTGATGGCAAAAACGGCGGTATTACCATCGACTTCTCTGTGGTCTAGGTATTCTGCTTTTACGGATGCTTGATCAATTATTTGGTGCTCTGCATTGGATAGGCTGATTTGATTATCTGGCCCATAATTAAGCCACTGCTGACTAGAGAGTAAAATGGCGTGCTCACCTTTTAATGGAAGCACACGTTCTTGCATTTCAGTATGTGTCGTTATTACTGCTGAATCTGTTTGTGTATGAGCACACGCTGTTAATAATGCGGCAGCTGAAACCATGCCCACAACTTTTTTAATAACATTCATTCAATATAAACCTATGTTGCTTTTACAAAATAAAACGAGGGGGCGGGGCCCCCAATCATGCACAACGTGTGCTTAAAACTCAGATAATGTCAGGCCTAAGCGATAACGAGTGCCGTATTCTTCATACTGAGCATTGTATTTTTCAGATTTTACATAGGTGTAGTAAGGCTCATCGGTTAGGTTCGCGACATCAAATGATACTTTCATGTTGTCCATAATTTTGTATGACATACTCAAATCCCATTGCGTTTGTTCTGCTTGGTACACGTCTTTGTCTGAGTTGGTTATATCATCTACTTCAAGCAAGTATTCTGATTTGTAGTTGGCGGCAATACGAACCATCCATGGGCCTTGTTCGTATCCTAAGATCATGTTGCCGGTTACATCAGACTGATTTGGCAATGAGATATCACGGCTGATGTAATTGCCATCATCATAAGCATCAATGGTTGCGTCCGATTCGATGAGTGTCGTATTCGCGCTAAATAATAAGCCATTAAATGGCGCAGGTAAGAATGCTAATTTTTGTGAATACGCCAGCTCAAGTCCTTTTAGTGTTGCCGTGTCGCCGTTGACAAATGTTTCCACTTTATCGTAATCACTCCATTGTTGGCTGCCCGCTAAATCTGTTTGATAAATAAAGTCCGTAATATTTTTTTGGAAATAAAACGCAGATATTAAACCCGCGTTACCGGTAAAGTGTTCTATTCCTAAGTCAATATTGTTTGATTTAAGAGGGTTAAGATCTGAGTTACCCAGACTGGCTTCTTTATCGCCATCATCCTGTGTGTCAGAAAAGCTAGGCGCCATTTGTTCAAACGTTGGTCTAACAACAGCTTGAGTATAAGCCGCCCGTAATTGTGTGTTGTCGGCTAATTCATAGCGTAAGTGTAGGGCGGGTAATATGTCATCGGATGTGGTTTTGCTGTTGAGTGCGACAAATTCATTAGCATCACCATCAAATTTCACACCGTTGAATTTTGTTTCGGTGGCTTCGTAACGCACACCCGTTAAAATGCGTAACTCATCGATATCTATACGGGTCATCGCGTAAGCTGCGTTAATATTTTCTTCAATGTCGTACGTTGCTAACTTGCTTTCTTCTTCATCGAACGCGCTGGCTTTATCAAGTGATGCAAGCAAGGTGTGTATTTGTTGGCTGTTTACGGTTGGGCCAAAGGCATTTATATCGTAGTTAGCCTTGCCACCTTGATAGTCGGTGAGTGTGTCCGGTGCTGAGCCAAACTCATCGAAAACATAAATGCTTTCTTCTTGTTCTTTTTTACGTGTCAGTGACTTAGCACCAAATTTAATTAACGCAGGAAAGTCATTGATGTATAGGTCGCGGGTAATATCAAATTTTGCACTGGTTTGGGTGTCTTTAGTATAAGCCTCAGTGTATTCAATTTCGTCTAGCTCATAAGCGCTGGCATCAAAATAACCCGCTGGGCTAATCATGGTTGGCTTGCGTGTATTGGTGAACCCTACACCGTCTAAATCCTCTTGTTTAAACACGGCACCGGCAATACCGCCGGGTTCATCTTCATTTGCGGTGCTGTAGCCCAGTGCATAGGATAAGGTCCAGTCGTCAATGAAGTGTTCGCCACCAAAGGTTGTGGATAAAATTTCTTGAGTTTCTTCTCGATCTTTTAATTCGCGTTTTACTTCAGCAAGGCCAGTAACGCCTGCCTGTCTTGGGCTGCCCGAAAATTCTAATTCAGCATCATCATTTAATTCAAGTTCACCAAACTCAACCTTACTGGCTTGACGTTGTTCATCATCTGTAAAGCGACTATATAAAGTACGTAAATATAAACTGTTGTCGTTATCCATTTCATAATCAAAATTTAACGCAGCGCCTAAGCGTGTACGTTCAATGGTGTAATCACGCTGCTCTAATTCTTCAAGGGCTGCGCCATTTTCAAAATCCCACGCGCCGCCAGTTTCAACATTGTTAGAGCCAAATTTTCGATGATCATAACTCATGGCTCCGGCCACCCCTAAGCGCTGGTTGTTCGGCAGTGCGAATGCGTTGCCGGCGGTTACAGCTAAACTTGGGTTGGTGTCTTGTGTGTGCTCTTCGTAACTGGCTTCGCCGCGTAACGTATAAAAGGCGCCAGCGCGATCGAGGGCCGATAAACTTTCAACTTCGATGCTACCACCAATGGCATTGGCGTCCATGTCAGGGGTTAAGGTTTTGGTGACGGTCATTGAACTAATTAAATCAGACGGCATGACATCCAGTGCGACTGCGCGACGCCCAGCTTCTGGTGCAGGCAGTTGTGTGCCGTTTACGGTGACGGCGTTTAGGTCAGGGTTGATACCCCGAATACGCACAAAGCGACCTTCACCTTGATCGCGCTCAATCGAAATACCCGGAATGCGTTGTAGCGCTTCGGCGGCGTTGTCATCCGGTAGCTGACCAATGGCATCGGCATTGATTGCGCTCACCATATTGTCGGAATAACGTTGGCGATCAATGGCGCGTTGCATTTGTGCGGCTTGACCGACGACTAGGATTTCTTCAATGCTGGTGTCGGTATCTTGTACAACAAGATTAGAGCTGAGGGTTTTATTATCCTCAATTGTAATTGTTTGTGTGTGCAGCGTTTTGTCGCCTAAGCGAACAACCACATCATAGGTGCCGGGCTTTAATTGATTAAGGCGAAATTTACCGCCTTTATTAACTAAGACATCACGATTTAAACGTTCGATACTGACTGTCGCGCCATTAATGGGTTGTAAGCTGGTGCCGTTTAAAATAGCCCCTTCCCATTGGCCGTCTGCCATTGCATTGGCTGAGGTTAAAAACGTTAAGCCAGCAATGGCGATGGCGTGTGTTAAAGATTGCTTTTTCATTGTGTGTACCGCGTTCATGTCAAAGGTGGCTAGACGGTAGAAAAATTAAATGACAGTACTGTGACGGCCTTTTTATCCCAAGGGAGAATGCATAGAATTTAGGCTTATTTAAGCGGCGTATGATCTGTTATGACCCGTAATATTTTGTCTTTAGACCCGTAATAAGCCGCTAGACATTGGGGCGAGTGAAAAAATCCAATTTGTATTGTGTATATTGAAATAAACAGTGAGCTGATTTAACCCCTAAATTAAATCCCGCTTGTAAAGAAAGTGTCATATTAAATTGGTATTCCACTAAGCAGTTATATATTTAGGCCTTATCATGCTGATGACACTGCAACTGCATAAACAAAAAATATCATTGTTACTTTTTTTACTCACACTTTGCTTAGTTGTGACGTGGACATTAGGTGAGCCAAAGTTTTTTGCTGAGATTGACTGGGTCGATGTGATTGGCGAGGGCGGCAGTGCAGCGGCCATGGCATTGTGGATTGCGTTTATTTTGGGTAGCCGACCACAAGGGCGCGTGACCAATTGGTTAACCTTGGGGCTGGGCGTGATGATGGTGGCATTTTGGCAAGATGCCCTTGATGAATTTATTCGATTGCCCGCTGAACAATGGTGGGATCAATGGTTTGAATCCATTGCCATGCCAGTGGGAATCTTGTTACTGACTTACGGCTTGTTTCATTGGTATCAAGAGCAACTAAAAATAAATGACACATTAAAAAAGCGAGAACAGTTGTTTCGCGAACATACTTTGTTTGACCGTATTACACACTTAAGCCGTGCTGAATATTTAAACACTCAATTACAGCATATGGGCGCTAAGCAGGCCGATGATGATATGGCATTGATCATGATCGATGTGGCGAAATTTTCGCTGTTTAATCGGATTCATGGCCAAGCAGAAGGGGACCGGTTTTTATATCAACTGGCTGAGTTTTTACAACTCAATATGCGAGAGCAAGACTTGTTAACCCGCTATGCTGCTGATCGCTATGCGATTATTTTACCTAATACTCACTTGCCACAGGCGCAGATCATTGCGCAGCAATTGCAAGATGCTGTGGCGCACTTTTATTATCGGTTACAAAAAAGCGGTGATAGTTATGTGCATCATATTTTAACGGGAACAGCGTGTGCGTCAGGCGCTGATGCCATAAATTTAGTTTCCCTTGTGAACGCGTCATTGGCGGATAATAAATTATCGCCTAACGTCGCTTGAGCCACTTATGATGTACCGCGAATCTCATGAATCTATTTATCCTGCGCATTATCAACTGTTGCGCCTAATGGATTTGTTAGATGCTCAAGGTATTCATCATCATCAGTATCTAAAAGGCACGGGTTTATTTTATGAAGACATTGCGTCAGGTCATAAATTAATCAGCGCAATACAATTTATTAAATTGATTGATAATGCTCAAAAACTGGGTGAGCCGTCATTGGCGTTTCGCTGGGGTCATACTATGTGGCCTGGGCATTATGATGTTTATAGTCAGTTATTAAATAGCACAAACAATCTTGCTGAATTATTAAATGTAATTCATTGCTACAGTGAAATGTTATGCCCATTATTAAAGCCTATTATTGTAAATAGCGACGATTCTGTTTTTATATATTGGCAAGATGAAATAGGCGCCGCACAGGTACAACGGTTTTTAGTCGAAGCCTATTCCACTGCACTGTTGTCGTTGAGCCATTGGTTTGCCAGTCATAAATTATCTTGGCGCTTAAGTTTTTCTCATGAGTCACCGGCTTATCTTGAAGAGTACATGGTGAACTTAGGTCAGCATGTGCAATTTAATATGGGCATTAATATGTTGGTATTGCCGCGTGATCAGTTACAGTGTGCATGGCCAAATGTGCAAACAAGTGACGCGATTAATCAGTTGTTAACACGTCAAGCTAACAGCCAGTATGATGTTATTCGTAGAGGGTTTATTGGGGTATTTACGCAGTGGAACCAACGCAACATTGATGATAATCCAAGCTTAGAACAAGCGGCGATGGCATTTGATATGAGCAGTGCTACTTTAAAGCGTAAGCTTAAAGTACATGGTACGTCGTTTCAAAAGGTGCAAGATCAAGCGCGTTTATCTACATGTTTATATTTATTGCATCATAGAAAGTGGAGTAATCAGCAAGTTGCGGATTATTTGCAGTTTTCAGATGCTCATAATTTTAGAAAGGCGTTTAAACGTTGGTGTGGCAACACACCCAATGGTATGCGAGAAAAACTAGAATTGAACATAAGGGCGATATCATAATCGCCCTTATGTCTTACGCGTTAGGGTAATATCGTGTTAGGCGCGTCGGGAGCTAACTTTCCCTGTATATCGGCTTCTTTTTCGATGCTTTTCTCAGCGCTTGTATCTGGTGAAATTAAACCAATCACAATCCAGCCTGCTTTTGGTTTCAGTGTTTTTTGTGCACTAAAGATATGACAATAACCGCCTTCATCAATGGCAAATAAAGGCAGTGATCTAGTACCATGTTGCTCAAGGTAACTTTCAAACGAAAAGTTATCGGTTAGCTGGGTTTTTTTCACGAGTGCTTTTTTAGCGCGTAAACTGGCCAGTTTAGAATAGCTAATGCCATCACCAAATAACCCCAAGGTTTGAGTGTAACTGCCAGATGATTGATGACTGGCGCGCAGATCACTTTCATTACCTAAGCCAAATACCTTGTCTTTACCAAACCAATCTAAAAAGTGCATGCTGACTAATGGATTAAGTTGTTTGTAGGGCGACAAGATGAGTAAGCGCCCAATGCCAGATAAGTCTGCATGATTGGTTGCGTGCTCAGATGCTGGGTTACCAAAATAAACAGGCAAACCTTCCATGCGGGCTTGGCTTAAGTTTTCCCAGTTGGTATCTGCAATACGTACTTTGACGTTCTGTTCCATCAATGTTTTAGCAATGGCACGGGAGGTATCGTTGGCACCAAAGATTAAGAAACCTTGTGCAGGTGGTTCTTGTAACCCTAGACCAACCGCCACATATTTTGCGGTTAAACTTTGTAATACCACGGTGGTGATAATCACCATGAACACCATAGGGATTAAAATATCCGCCCCTTGCCAGCCAGCGGTTTCTAATTTTAAAGCAAATAAGGCAGAAACCGCGGCGGCAACAATACCGCGAGGTGCAATCCATGAAAGCAATGCTTTTTCTTTCCAATTTAAATCTAACTTATAAGAGGAAATTAAGACGCTTAGTGGGCGAGCCACAAATAGAATAATAAGCAGTAAGAACACCATAGGTAACCCTAAGGTGACAAAGTGGGTTAAATCTAAGCGAGCCGCTAAAATAATAAAAAGTGCAGAGATTAATAATACGCTGAGGGACTCTTTAAATTCTAAAATACCCTCAAGGTCCACTTTACGACTGTTAGCCATGACCATACCCATAATGGTAACCGTCAATAGGCCTGACTCGTGTTGTAAGAAATTCGACATGGCATAAACACCCAGCATAAATGTAAGCGTTGCAGGGTTTTGTAGGTAATGCGGTAACCAATTGCGGTTAAGCGCTTCGATTAATATTTTTGCAGCCGCCCAACCAAAGCCAAAGCCCACAAATAAAGTCACACCAAATGCTTGCATGGCATGAATCAACGCCGTGTCGCGGCTCGAAATAATAAACTCATAAACCAGTACGGCTAACAATGCACCAATGGGGTCAATGATGATGCCTTCCCAACGTAAAATGTTGGCCACTTTTGCGGTAGGGCGAATGGATCGCAACATGGGCACAATCACGGTAGGGCCGGTTACCACCACCAGCGCACCAAACAAGGCGGATAACTCCCACGATAAACCCATAATGTAATGAGTGAATACACCAATAATGGCAAACGTGATCAACATGCCCACGCTGACCAAATTACGTACCATGGCACCGTGACCCTGAATTTGCTTAAAATCTAAGGTCAAGCTGCCTTCAAATAAAATGATGGCTACCGCCAGTGACACCATTGGGAAGAGCAAGTCGCCAAATAAGGCATCAGGGTCAAGAATATGAAACACCGGCCCGACTAATAAGCCACAGACAAGTAAAGGTAAGATTGAAGGCACGCGAATGCGCCAAGCAAACCATTGGCAAAGTAGTGACAACACGCCAATGCTGGCAAGTAGTGAAAGCGCACTGATGCTTTCCATTGTGAATCCTTAATATAGAAAATGGGGCTACTGTAGCACTAAGGCGGGATTTTGCTAGTGAAGCGCTGTATTTGATTTTAGGTATACACGGGGTCTAAATCAAGGTAGTAGGTAGCACATTGCCTGACTTCACTCTTTGATGGTGGGCAATGCCCACCCTACGGTTGAGTTATTCGTTATGACGCAATCGTTTATTATTTTTAATAAACTTAAAGAACCCCATAAACGTTAAAATATACAATGTAGGTCGGGCACTGCCCGACGGTATTCTTTGATGGTGGGCAATGCCCACCCTACGGTTGAGTTATTCGTTATGACGCAATCGTTTATTATTTTTAATAACCTTAAAGAATCCCATAAACGTTAAAATAAACAATGTAGGTCGGGCATTGCCCGAAACGGGACTCTTTAAGTTTGTTTAAAATGATTATCTTCTTCGGTGCTATTTTATTTTGATGGCATGCGATGTTTATTTCTATATTGTTTTGAGTCAATTAAAAGTGGTAGGTCGGGCATTGCCCGACGAAATTAGTTAATGCTGAGCAGTGCGGCTAAAGCTTAGCAAACGTTTTACTCGCCAAATTGTCCTGTTATATCTAAATTTTTCCCCCAATCGTTAGCATAAAACCCATTGTTTAAATACTTGTGGTAAGTGGAATATGGCCATTCATTTGGCGTAATAACGAAACCATGTTTAACGGGATTTATATGAATATAATCGAGGTGAGTATTAAGATCGCTTTCATCTCGTATTTGATGTTCCCAAAAGCGAGATTGCCAAATACTTTTATGAATGAAACCAAACCCATTTTTTTTGAGCTGTTTTGTTGTTAGCGCTTTTATGCGCCCCCAGCGTTTTGAGTAGTCTGTATCGCTTTCAGGCAACGTCCAGATAGCGTGTAAGACACCATGCATCTATTTTAAACGGCATTTCAGCACGAACCTGAATAATAGATTCACGTAATGCTTTGCGAACCAGCGGTAAGGTTAACAGTGGTTGGCGATGATATGTGACAACGGTAAAAAAGAAGGTGCCGCCTTGTTGATAAGAACGGACATAGTTAGGCATCTTTGCCTCCACTTTTAAATATAAGTGCGCTTTATTTGTAGGTCGGGCACCGCCCGACGGATGTGTTGATAGTGGGCAATGCCCACCCTACAAGTTTAACGTCATTCAAAATGATAAATGAATATACATGTAGGTCGGGCACGGTCCGACGGTTTTGTTGATAGTGGGCAATGCCCACCCTACAAGTTTAAAGTCATTCAAAATTATAAATGAATATACATGTAGGTCGGGCACGGCCCGACAATGTCATCACAGAGGTGTCATTATTCAGTAAATTAAAACACTTCGCTTTTCAACACAGGGTACTGCGCCGCTTCCAATCGAGGACCAAACTGGCTCACCACTTGTGAGCTAATCTTGCTGGCAAGCTTACCGGCTTCTTCCCACGAATGGCCTGCGGTAATAGCAAACAAAAACGCGCCTGCAAAGTTATCCCCAGCGCCATTGCTGTCTACCGCGGTGACTGCATTGGGTGCGATGTTGATGCTGCTGGTGCCATCAAACAATACGGCACCCTTATCACCACAGGTGATGGCGAAGGTTTTGGCGATTTTTTTAAGTTCGTTTGCTGCATCATCAAGGTTGGCAGTACCGGTGTAACTCAGTGCTTCTTCTGCGTTACAGAACAGTAAATCGACGCCATTACCGAGCATTTCAGCTAGGCCGTCTTTGAAAAACTGAACCATGGCAGGGTCAGAGAAGGTTAGGGCGGTTTTTACATTATTGGCCTCAGCCAGTTTTTTACATTCGATGGCGGCATGGCGCGCGCTGTCGCTGCTGACTAAATAGCCTTCGATGTATAAGTACTCACTATTTTTCAAAGCCGCTTCGTTGATGTGGTTATGATTTAAATCAGCGGTAATACCTAGGTAGGTGTTCATGGTGCGTTCGGCATCGGGAGTGATCATCACCATGCATTTACCCGTTACGCCGTCTTCACGGTTGCTACCAAGGTTCGTGTCGATGCCAGCACTGGTTAAGTCTTTTACGTAAAAGTCGCCAGTTTCATCGTTAGCCACGTTGCAGGTATAAAAGGTTTTGGCCCCTAAATACTGTGCTGCAAAAATGGTGTTGGCCGCGCTGCCACCACCGGCACGTTTCTTTAGACCAAATGTGTCCGTCAGATTAGCCAGTAGCGTTTCTTGTTGGTCTTGGTCGATTAAGGTCATCAGGCCTTTTTCGATGTTATTTTGAGCAAAAAAGGCACCCGTTACTTCAAACTCTTTATCCACAAGGGCGTTACCGATACCGTAAATCTGATACTTGGCCATGATGTTATCTCTTTTTTAATAGGTAGATGGGTCAGTGAAAGCAAAGCAGTTTATCAGGGTGTGAATCCGGTGGGAAATTGCCCCATGAGTTCCCGCCAAAGCTTGGTATACTGCGCCCATGAAAAATACCAACTCTTCCCGTTTTAAGACCGTTTTGTCTTGGGCCATAAAGCTATCCCTTGTGGGTGTAGTCGTGCTGGCTATGTTAATGGCTTACCTTGATGCACAGGTACGCGAAAAATTTGAAGGTAAGCGCTGGGCCTTGCCGGCGAAGGTGTTCGCTCGCCCGCTTGAGCTTTACCCTGGGCTTGAATTAAAGCCTAATTACTTGATTCAAGAATTAGAGCAAATTGGTTATCAGCGCGTCCCCAGTGTGGTGACCCCAGGGCAATACAGCTTTGATGGCAACGAACTGGATGTGTTTCGCCGTTACGTTAAATTATATGATGGCGAAGAATCATCGGCCCGTGTGCATATGCGCTTTAACAGCGGCGCTATTGATGGCTTGTGGTTGGATGGCCAAGCGGTGGCGCTTGCGCGATTGGAGCCATTACTCATTGGCGGTATTTACCCCAAGCACAATGAAGACAGACAACTTATTCAATTAGATGATGCCCCAAGTTTGTTGCTTAAAACCTTGGTTGCGGTTGAAGATCGGGATTATTACGATCACTTTGGTATTAGCCTTAAAGGCATTGCCCGCGCCATGGTGGTGAACGTGCAACGTGGTGGCTTGGTGCAAGGCGGCTCCACTTTAACTCAGCAATTAGTAAAAAACTTTTTCTTAACCCGCGAGCGCACCTTGGTACGTAAAGCCACCGAAGCCTTAATGGCCATATTGGTTGAGCTGCATTATTCCAAAGACGATATTTTAGAAACCTACTTAAATGAAGTGTACCTTGGCCAAAGTGGCCGCCGTGCGGTTCATGGGTTTGGGTTAGCCAGCCAGTTTTATTTTGGTAAACACATTAGCCGTTTAACCGCTCCAGAAATTGCGACCCTTGTGGGTATGGTAAAAGGCCCGAGTGTTTACAATCCAAAACGTAAGCCAGAAAACGCATTAGCACGGCGTAATGTGGTGCTGGGTGTGATGCATGATCAAGGGTTGATCAGCGATTATGAATTTGCAGTATGGCAAAAACGTGCACTGGATGTGGTGCAATATTCGCAATATCAACGTATTGAATATCCAGCGTTTTTAGATTTAGTACGCAGACAACTACGCAGCGACTATGCCGACAAAGATTTAACCAGCGAAGGTTTGCGCATTTACACCAGCCTCGACCCGATTATTCAGCGCAGTGCAGAGCAAGCCATGAGCAAACGTTTAGCCCGCTTAGAAAGTGGTTATCGTATGCCAAAAGATTCGTTACAAGGCGCAATGGTCATAGCCGGTACCGAAAGCGGAGAAGTCGAAGCGGTTGTGGGTGATCGAAACCCGCGCTATTTTGGTTTTAACCGCGCACTGGATGCTAACCGTTCCATTGGCTCGCTAGCCAAACCCGCTGTGTATTTAACCGCGTTGCGTTCACCTGAATATAATTTAATTACGCCCCTAGATGACAGCGAAATTAAAATAGCAGGGGCTAACGGCAGTGTGTGGGAACCTGAAAATTATGATAAAAAAAGTCATGGCATAGTGCCTTTGTATCAAGCTATGGCGCGTTCATTAAACCAAGCAACGGCGCGTTTGGGGTTGAAAATTGGATTAACCAATGTGGTGCAAACGTTTCATGATTTAGGGGTGGAACAAAAAATTCCCGCTTACCCATCCATTGTTTTGGGCGCGTTTGAAATGAACCCATTTGATGTGGCTCAGATGTATCAAACCATTGCCGCATCGGGTTTTAAAACACCATTAAAAGCCATTCGCGGTGTGACCACACAAGACGGCCAATTGCTTAGCCGTTATGGTTATGATGTAAAGCAAACCATTAAAACAGAACCTATTTATTTGTTACAAAAAATCATGCAGCGTGTGGTTAAAGAAGGTACCGCCCGTTACTTGAATTCACAATTTGATGACTCGCTGAACTTAGCGGGTAAAACCGGCACCAGTGATAGCCAACGCGATTCTTGGTTTGCCGGTTTTAGTGGCGATAAGCTGGCAGTTGTATGGGTCGGCCGCGACGACAATAAAATGATGCCATTAACGGGCTCAAGCGGTGCGTTGCGCGTGTGGGCACAAACGTTTAAAGACTTACCGTTAAAACCGCTTTATCCACTGCCTACCGAAAACATAGTTGAGCAATGGGTCGATGTTGAACAAAACGCCATTAGCAGTGAAGCGTGCGATGCTTCGGTACAGTTGCCATTTATTCAAGGTCGGTTACCATTGCACACATTAGACTGTGTGCCGGAGCAAGCACCGGACACGGGCAAGTCTTGGTGGTCACGGATGTTTAACTAAGTGCCATTAAGTTTTAATTTATGGGAATAACGAAATTAATGAAATCAGTATTACTTGTCGTATTCATTGCACTATTAGCGGCGTGCTCCACTGCGCCGTATCAATCCGTTGATCAGATCGAAGCCACGAGCAGTCAAGTGCTGGCACAATTGCCTAGCTGGTATCACCAAAATTTAGGGCTGCAACTAAACGGCGGCAATGAATACCCAGAGCAACAAGCGCTGGCGTCTTTGTTGAAACAAGCGGACTTAGAATTTATTCGCGGAAACTTTCAAGCCTGCCAAATTTTATTAGAACGCGCACAACGGATTTCAACCCGCGAGCCAAGCGTGTATGTGCGTTTAAGCTATTTGTTTTGGTTAGAAAATAACACCCGCAGCGCCGAGCAAATGGCCCGTCGTGCGTTGGCGTTAGTGGCCAGCGATTCTGACGCGTCGCAAGAAGTGAAGCGTTTATTAGTGGCGATTCAAGCGAATCAATATTAAAGCTTATGCTTTAAAAACAAGTTTCGTTTATAAAAAAGCGCTTATGTTTTGCATAAGCGATTTTTTATGAATGAGCTTTAGATGGCCTTGTTTAATTTAAAATTGATAGCCGAATTCAAATTGAAATGATAGACCTAAACCAAAGCCATCTATTTCGTTTCCATTAAAGAAGCTAACCCCAATGGCTTTACCTGGATTTTTTATCCCATCAAAAAAATATAAATACCCAGCACCTATATAGGGCGTATTATTATATTTTTTGTCATTATTAATTATGCCAGCGTAGATGTTAGCCCCATGATTAGGCGTATTAGAATTAAATAAATTCGTTTTCATCCAGCCTGCTCCGGACGCATAATATCTACCATCGGAACTTGAGTAGGCTAAAATACCTGTCGTTACGTACTTGAAATCTGTTTCAGATAGCATCCCGTAATTAACACCAAGCCCACTATAAGAACGACCGATACCCACCCCGTAAGAAATGGAGCCGTCTGCGACAACAGTCATAGATAAGCATAATGAAAGGCATAGAGCAGCCTTGATTCCTGTTTTCAATTTTAATCCTTAGTTTAATTCGCGGTTTATAAAAAAGCGCTTATGTTTGCATAAGCGCTTTTTTATTTTTTTATGATTAAGTTTGGAATGATAAGAGTATTAAGGCAATGCACCAATAATAGCACCAACCAGAGCAAGCTCGGTAATACTGTGGGCTGAATTTATTAATGTTAATTTTGAAGAGGTACGCGCAAAACCATTGTAATAACCTAATGATGCCACAGTAAATACGCCAGCTACGACTAAGCCAAAAAATGCGCCGTTCAGTAAACCAGATATATTAGCGGCAGCCATAAGCAAGGCCATGCATAAGGATTTTGCAAGGCCAGAAATTAACGATACGATAAAAGCACCACCAAGACCTTCTGTATTGTCAGCTTGCTCTTTTGTGATGCCTAAAGCATTTGCCCATGCTTCACCAAAAACGGCCCAATGGTACCAAGCAAACCCCAGTACATAGCTGGTAATTGTTGCCACTGCTACCGCTAGGTAATTGATGTTTTGTAATTCTGCGATCCAAGTCATATTGTCTCCTAATCTTATTTTGAATAGCTTAACGCCATTGTTTTTCGGCGAGTTTACGAGTCCGAGACCCGCCGAGATAACGGTTTTAACGAGCTTGAACAATAAGTGGTTGAATTTTCTCTTTCCCACGCAGTTATTATCTTTCTTGCTCTATGTCTAAAATTATTGAGAATAACCGTTGTTGTTGCTTAGTAATTTTAAAGTACTAACTATTCCGGAGCCTAACTCATAACCTTGAATAATCCACTTTAATGCAAGCACTGGCCAGTAAGTTGGCGACTGCCAATTCAAACCTGCGAGTAGTGTTTCTCAAATATCTTGTGGGCCAAGCGCAACAGCCATACCAAGATCATTTTCAAGTAATACGATTAAAGTAGTGATTATTAAGGCACCTATATGAATTATCACGATACCCATCATAAGAAAATACTATTATATTCAGCAAGCCTTTTTTCAATTATCAACTACGGGAGTCTGAATAATTTCTCACTAAAATATTTGTGCATGTTTAAGTATCTAGTTTATAACTGTTTATTACTCCTCATACTGTATTCTGTATATTTGCTTTTCGCTCTCTTTAATATAATTAATATTGAGCTTTACGCCCCATGACGGTTGAATAAATTTCACGGTATCGAGCCGTCAAAAAATTTTAGTTACCTTCAATATTGAAGTATGGAAAGTCCTAAATCGTGTACTTGTTATGAGGGTGTTTGTGGGGCAAGATATGGATTGTTCATCTAAGTGTGACAGTCTTATTTGTTGGTTTTATACCGAAAAAATTGCAGGGAGAATTGTGCCCAGCTGCAATTTTTGGCCTTTAGTTATGGGTCAACGAACACCAATGATGACATTGTCTATATACAAGTAATCTTTGTTGCCGCTTGCATCAGCGCGGAATCTAAATTTTTTGTTATTGGTTAAGCTAGTATTATGAACAGTAATACTATCATGCATCAAGGTGTTGTTTTCAAACTCATCATTAAGATTCCAATAACCAATTGTGCTCCAGCTCGAACCGCCATCTAAAGATATCTCCAAAAAGAAGCCTTCATTACTATTATCAAAGCTAACCGCTCTATAGGAAAAGGTAACATTTACCTCATTACTGTTATTTAGCCTGATTCGACGACTTGTCATAATTGAAGTAGCCGAATCATCACGTAATAAAATGGATGCATTACCTTCGGGTGCTAGTTCACCTGAGTAAGTACGTGCATCCGAACCTGCACTAAACCAGTTTGAGCCAAAGCCGTCCTCAAATGTGTCGCTCAATACAATGTGCCAACCGTTATTCGGACGAATAAAACGCCACTGGGCAGTATTCCTAGTTGCCGTTGACGAAACCATCGTAAAAGTACTGCCGTTGTAATTTAAACGAGAATTGTGGCCAACGCTCTCAATATATTTCCAGCCATGTAATGCGCTATCAAGGCGCCATTGAACCCATGTTCCTGTATTCGACATATTCGTCGTCCAATGCAATTCTGAACCATCGTATCGAAGGCGAGCCGTCCCATCGTTGTTATCGATAAACCAGGTATTGTTCGGCCCTGGAGCCAATTTAAAGTTTGAATCACTATTTTCATAAAAAATATTTTGTGCACCTAAATTGTATTCGGTACTGGTTAAGCGACGATGTGAAGACTTGTGATGAATATAATAGGTTTGATTGTGAAACGGGCCATTTATGTCATCGGCTTCAAAACCCGAGTAAAGCTTTCCAAGTGCGGTTAATTCGTTGCCATTTGGATGAAACACAGGCGATGCAGATGACCAGAAAGTACTGCCATTCCAAGGGAAAATTGCATAACGTTCTACCATATGAGTTGCCTCTAAACGGTGCAGCGCTTCAGCCATAAAAGTGTAGCCTTGGCCTTGTGTGTAATTGTTAGGGGCAACCCAATCTGCCATGTTAAACTCGGTTAACCAAATAGGGCGTTGACCGTATTGGTTGTAAACCCAGGCAAGGTTGTTCATAAAGGTGTTGACGTTAGGGCCTTTGTACCAATGTACGCACAAACGATCAATTTGATAGCCCAAGTCATCCGCTTGTGCCATAAAATCGGCCATCCATGGTTCATTGTAATTTCTAGTAACCGGTGAGCATATTTTTAGACTATTTTCTTGCGCAACATTTTCAATATTTGGCCATTGGTTAATAGCGACAGCGACACTCGTATCAGATTGGCTTGCACTATCAGGCTCGTTAAAGCCAAGAATAAATTCGGGTTTACCTGCGTTTGCAATATTTGATAAGTTAGGCCACCACTTTCCCCAACGCATAGGTACATACTCGATATTCGAATCTATGCCGATCGTTTTGTTTATATTCCAATTATAAGACCATGCGGTATTTAATTTGTGAATTCTATCAACGTCATTGGAGCCGACGCCTTTTTTAGTCGAAGTGATTACTCCAGCACTTATGTTTGCACTAAATACGAAGCTAGCAACGATCATGGCAAGAGAGTGTGTTTTGGTCATAGTGATCTCCATAAGTAAATTTGTTATTACTTATAACTCTATGAATTCATTAGGATCAGTATTTCCTTGTCTTAGCATCAAGCTTTAACACTGAGGGTTGACTGAAGACTAGCTTTAGACCAGCGTTAGACCAGCTGAAGGGGTAATATTTGAGATACTTGTCACAATAAAAAATGGGTAAGCTCTTCTAAATCTTCCTGCTTAAACTCTCCATCTAACAACATGGCGATGTAAGGGAATAATAAGCCTAAATAAGCGAACTTAAGGGTATTGCACCACGTAATTCGGCATCACCTTTTAATAATAATTTAAGATGTTTTTCCTTTTATGTAGAGCTTAATAGAATCATAACTATTCGCAGCGCTATCGATCGGTTTGTTATCGTTACTTATTGCAAGATCACTATAATATTTTCGTCATCGCTAAATGATTTTTTAAAAAATAAATCGATAAATAATTATTCAAAATACCCATTATAAGAAAATACAATTAGATCCAGTAAGTCTATTTTTAAATTATCAGCTATGGGTGTATTAATGATTATTTATGGATAGTTATTTTTAGAGCGCGCCCAGCGAATTTCAACCAGTGAACCAAGTGTGTATGTGCGTTGGCGTTAGTGATGCTGATGCATGTCAAGGAGTGAAGCGTTTTTTTGTAGCGATTCAAGCGAGTCAATATTAAGTTTTAATCGAGAAATTGTAGTTGGCTAAAATAAGTAAGGTACGAAAGAAGCCAACTGTAATTTGTCTGACTTGAAAATCCTTGTTAGGCATTTACTGTTTTATTTCTTCCCATGTATCAGCGCCATCAAAATACCTAATTTTAAGTGCGCTAACAATATCAGTATTTACTAAACGAAAATTGACAGCCATGTTATCTTTATTGCCAAATTTTGTTGCCGTGTAATGAGTTAAACAACCACAGTTATTGCAATGATGGAATTCAATGGTTTTATCACCCCAAGAATATGAAGAAATTGACTTAGCCTTCGCTGTAATCTTAACTTCTTTAGGTGAAAAGTAAGCCCATAATGATGCATATTTTCTGCAAGCAGAACAATTACAACTTGTAACGGTATCTGCTGTTTTGGGAACAGCTATTTTGATATTGCCACAATGGCAACTTGCTTCAATCATTCCGTGATACACCATGATGCCTAACGAGGCTGTAGAAAAATCCGATTTATGACAATCTTCCCCTGAGCCTTATTTCTAAATTTATTTTAAGCATTAATCTGCCAGATTCTTACTAAGTTGCAATTCAAATAATCACTTTATTGATGAAAACACTTACCACTCATTTCATGTAGCCTTATTAGGTTGAATTATCAAGACACCCATGATAAGAAAATACTACTATATCCAGAAAGCCTTTTTCAATTATCAACTATGGGTGTTAGAATTATTAAAGTAGTGTAGGCGCGAAACGCCTGAACGGAGGTCCGGTTATTTAGGATTATGGTTGATAAATGAATTAAGCGACCTTACTTGGGAGCTAATCCCATATCATCGAGCTGCATCAAAATCGATGTTTTTTGGGTTCTTGCAACTTCTTGCCAATGTAGATCTTCTCTTGCACCTATAATGGCATAAATTGAATTTAGCCCAGTACCTTTCACCTTTGCTTTTAGTCTTGAATATAACTCAAATGGATCGACTTTCATAAAATCCTCCACTGAATTTATGCCGACTTGTGCAAGAATCTCTTCGCTTTTTGGGCCGAACCCTTTCAGATCTCTAAGCTTTATTTTTATGTCAGAGTTTTTCATAATTCAACTCGCTTAACGTTTTTCTCACCGGGAAATGGATAGCCAATCTGCACCCTCAATAAGTTCAGGGAGAATGGAGGAGCTTAAAATCAAATATAAATTAACTCTGGGTGTCTAAGTTAATTTTGCCGCGTTCGACGAAGGTGTATCCGGTTTAACGTTTGGTTAGCTTTCATTTTCGGTAGATAGTAAAAACTTTCGTAAGTCTCTTTCTTGTCTTAACACGTGAAGGATATAGACAGAGTCGTTTTCAACTTTGTAGAAAACACGGCAAGGGTTTATTACTATTTCTCGATAATTTAGAGTCGAAATTTCTTCTGGAATCCTGCCTGAGTCAGGAAATTGTTCTAATCTCTGTAGCTTGCTGAAAATAAGTTTTACTAGCTGGCTTGCAGCGCGGTGATTGCTCACTGCAATATACTCAGCAATATCGTTGAGATTCTCTAGTGCTGGCTCGGTCCAGATTATTTGAGCCATTTACCCATCTTCTCTTTGGCGTGCGACATATCCATCGTTCGACCTTCACGGATAGCCTGCTCGCCTTTGGCAATACCTTCCAAGATCTTCATTCGCTCTAGCATCATTTCGTAATCAGCAACATCAAGTAGATAGGCTGATGGTTGACCATGCTCAGTTATAAGAATAGGTTCTTTTGACTCATGTAGATCAGCAAGTAGTTTTGTTGCTTGTCTTTTCAACGTTGTGACGACTTCGGTTCTCATAGCGACACCTAAGATTCAAATGTATCACTATAGTATCACTATGTTTTAGGGAACACTAACGTTTATTCTAGCCCCATGACGGAGAAGCATCCCGCTTGCATTGAACGGCACCCTTCCACACGGTCAGGTACCATCACCAAATAATCATTAAGCAAGCGAATCTAAATAGCCCTTCCACCCCCCAAACTCAGTAATGTTTTTCGCATCACTCACCACATTGCCCTCACTCATAAAGCCGCACTGCCAAGTGCCATCGGCCAGTTCCACTTTGCCAATGCCAAGGGGGGCAGGAATGCCTGCCACAAATGAGCCAAAGTATTTCATGGGCATGGACCATACTTCTACATCAATGGCCGTACCGTTTTCATCATCACGAATCATGGCGGGGCGTTTACCGTCGGGCAGCGCATACAACTGATAGCTAGGGGCGCTTTGGGTTTTGCTCACCAGCGTGGCGCCCCGTTCTGTTAGTTGCCAATTTAATGGGAAGCCTTCTAGGTGAGCACCACATACCACCACATTAATGCGATCACTTGGGCGGGGCACTGCGTTGCCTTCGAAGGTTTGTAATGCAAAGTCACTGGTGCCTTGGGGTAAATTTAAAGCTTGATGCAGTGCGCCAGAATAGCTGAGCAATTTCATGTCGGTAAAGGCTTGGCTAAATAAGGTCACACCCCAGCTGACACCGTTTTGGGTGAAACCCACGGGCACATTGGTGGCGGTGTAATCCAGCAGGTTCATGAAGTTGGTGTAGGTGCCTAAGATGGAATTGTATTTGATGGGCTCTGCGCGTAATGCTTCACGAGTAAATTGTGTGGGGCAGGTGGGGGTTAATAAAAAGTCGACGGCATCCACTTGTGCATCACATATTTTTTTAAAGGCTTGTAATTGATGTTGCGCGCTAAACGCATCGGCGGCGGTTTTGCCTTCGGCGCTGCCAATAATGGTTTGAATCACGGGCAACATGGATTCACGTTTCACGTCTTTTACCGCTAACCAGCGCTCGGCGACCCATGGGCCTTCGTATAATAATTTCGCCGCTTGAATAAAGTGGGCAAAATCCACATCAACTTTTTTACCCCCAAGGCTTTCAAGTTGTGCCACGGTTTTTGCAAACAAGGCTTGGGTTTCTGTGTTGTTGTAAAAGTCTAAGGTTGAAGGCACACCAAAGGTAAATTGCTCTGGTAGTTTTGGTTCAAAGTAGCGCAATAAATTATCGGGTTTGTTTTCACGGGCGTAGCTGTCGTTGTTATCGTATTGCCCAGCCACACTGGTAACCAATGCTGCATCTTGTGTGTTAAGTGCAAACACGGTGATGCAATCCAAACTCAAACACGCAGGTACTAAACCGGTGTTACTGAACAAACCTTTTGTGGGTTTGTGGCCAATTAAATTATTAAGGGCGGCGGGTACGCGGCCGCTGCCTGCGGTGTCGGTACCCAATGCAAAACTCACTTGGCCAAGGGCGGTGCTCACGGCGGAGCCGGCACTTGAACCACCGGATATATAATCGGTATTAAACGCATTTTTGCCTTCACCATATGGGCTGCGCACGCCCACTAACCCTGTAGCAAATTGATCAAGGTTGGTTTTGCCTAAAGGTATGGCACCGGCTTTTAATAATTGCTCAACTACAAAAGCATTTTCTGTTGGTGTATAGGCAAAGTCCGGGCATGCGGCGGTGGTGGGCACGCCGGCTAAATCAATATTATCTTTGATGGCAAAGGGCACACCATAAAGCGGTAAATCGTCAGGGTTTTTACCGTCTAAATACGTTAAGTACTCATTGAGTTTGGCTTCGTCTAATAATGTGATCCACGCATTATGATCTTGTTGGCTAAGGGCTTGTTCGCGCAGTGCCAATATTAATTCGCTAGGAGTAATGTCGTTTTTTGTGTAGGCCTGTTTAAGGGCGGTAATATTTAAGTTAAACATATTCAGTACCTAATTCTGTTTTTAATAAAAGTGCTTATGCCAATGCGGTGGTGTGTTCTTCAATAATCACTAAGGGTTGGCCCGCTGTAACTGATTGCCCTTGTTGTTTTAACAGGCTGTGTACGGTGCCTGCTTGGGTGGCGTGAATTTCAATCTCCATTTTCATGGATTCTAAAATCATTAATACATCACCAACCTCAACGGTATCGCCCGTTGCCACCTTGCATTGCCAAACACTGCCCGATACTGGGCTGTCCATGGCTTGGCAGTTTTCGGGTAAATGGAATGTGTCTGTATTTAGGTTTTCGACTTCTACTTGTTCAAAGGTGAGCTGGCCATTTTCTTTCCAGCGGGTGAGTTCTGCTTCAAAAGCTTGTTCTCTTGATTGCACAAACGTTGAAATTTCCGTTTTGTTTTTATCTAAAAAGGCTTGGTATTCATTTAAACTAAATTGGGTTTCTTCAATTTTTAATGAGACCTGCCCCTTGGGTAAGGCTTCTCGAATGTGGGCAAGCTCTTCTGGGCTTACTTCATAAAATTTTATTTGATCAAAAAATTTTAGTAACCAAGGTTGTTTAAAATCGTGGGTTTGATGGTAGCGATTCCACATTTGTGAGGTACGGCCAACAAATTGATAACCGCCCGGGCCTTCCATGCCGTAAACACACATGTACGCGCCGCCGATGCCCACGGAGTTTTCAGCTGTCCACGTTCTTGCAGGGTTGTATTTAGTGGTGACCAATCTGTGGCGTGGGTCTAGCGGGGTGGCAACCGGTGCGCCTAAATACACATCACCCAAGCCCATGACCAAGTACTCGGCATTAAAGACGGTGTCTTTCACCGCTTGAATATCGGCAAGGCCATTAATGCGACGAATAAATTCTAAGTTGCTTGGGCACCATGGAGCGTCTTTGCGCACAGACTGCATGTATTTTTCAATGGCTAACTGGCACGCAGCATCATCCCAGCTGAGCGGCAAATAAACCGTGCGTGATGGCACGGTAAGGTTTTCAGTGGTGGCCACGTATTCACAGGCTTGATCAATCAGTTGGGTTAATTCAAGTAGCGTGATTTTTTGTGAATCATAATGAATTTGCAGTGAACGTATGCCTGGGGTGAGTTCTTTCATGCCGGCCAGTTTGTGTTGTTCTAACCACAGCATGAGGGCATGCACTTTAAAGCGACGGGCAATATCTAATTCAAGTGGGCCAAGTTCCACTAATAAAAAGTGATCACCGGCTAGACGACAAACGATGTTGTCATCACCAATTTTTGTTTGGTGCACAATGGGGCTTGGCAGGTTTTCAAAGTCAAAACTGCTGGCGTCAATGTGGGCAGGTTTGAGCTGTTCAATATGTTTGCTTTGCGCTTGCTCAAGTGCTACTGCTTGCTCGTGACTGACTGGAATAAACTGAACTTTACTGCCCGCTTTTAATTGGCCTAATTTCCAAAGGTCCGCTGTTATCACAGTGGCAGGGCAAACAAAGCCACCTAATGACGGGCCGTCTGGCCCAAGAATCACAGGCATGTCGCCGGTAAAATCCACGGTACCAAATGCATAGGCATTATCATGAATGTTTGATGGGTGCATGCCCGCTTCGCCGCCACTGTGGCGTGCCCATTTAGGGTTAGGGCCAATTAAACGCACACCGGTACGCGACGAGTTGTAGTGCACTTCCCATGTGTGACTTAAAAATTCTTGAATGTCGGCATCGGTAAAAAAGTCCGGTGCGCCGTGGGGGCCATAGATGACTCGCAGTTTCACCACATCCGGTGTTACCAGTTGAGTAAAGTTATTAAAGTCAGGAATATCTTTTTCAGTTAAGCGTGTATCGGTGCATTGTTTGGCAAGTTCAATGACATCACCGGTTCTTAATGCACGACCCACATGTCCGCCAAATTGCCCAAGGGTAAAGGTGGATTTAGAGCCTAAATATTCTGGGCATTGCACGCCGCCTTTTACGGCTAAATAACAACGGGCACCTTTGTCTTTTATTTTTCCTATGGTGAGGGTTTGTTCGGCGTTTATATGAATCACTTGATTCATGGGCACAGGTTTGTTGTCTAGGGTAAGCGAAAATTCAGCCCCAACAATGGCCACATCACAGGCCACGTTAAATTTTAAACTTGGGCCGTTGAGTGTGATCTCCAGTGCCGCGGCATATACATTGTTTTCGAGTAGTTCATTGGCTAAACGAAAACTCATGGCGTCCATTGGCCCAGAAGGGGGGACGCCCACATGCCAATGATTTTGACGACCAGGGTAGTCTTGAATGGTGGTTTGCGTGCCGCCATTTAATACCGTAAACGTAGAAGGCTGCACAGAAAATTCAGCCAAGCTATTGGTGAAAATTTTACCCTGAGTGGTCATGGGGGCGCGTAAAATATTTTGCACATAAGGCTTGTTAGTTTGAATGCCATAAATAGTGCTTTGATCTAATACGTTATCCAGTTTGGCAATGGCTTGTTCGCGACTGGCTTCGGTGACGATGACTTTTGCTAACATGGGGTCAAACAGTGACGGCACTTCAATGCCGGATTCGATCCATGTATCAATACGACAGTTGCCCGCTTGGTAAGCGGCATTTTCATGTTGCGGCCAACTCACATGGGATAATAAACCGCTGCTTGGCATAAAGTCTTGTGCTGGATTTTCGGCGTAAATACGCGCTTGAACACTGTGGCCCCTTGGTGTGAGTGTGGCCTTTAATTGGTTGAGGTCTTCTAATTCGCCCGCCGCTTGTTTGACCATGCATTCAACCAGATCAATGCCCCAAACTTGCTCGGTGACACCATGCTCGACTTGTAAGCGGGTGTTTACTTCTAAAAAGTAAAACGCTTGGACGGCATCATCAAAAATAAACTCAACGGTGCCGGCATTGCGATACTGAACAGACGCCATTAAGCGCTCGGCGGTTGTGTGTAATTCGTTGCGTAATGCTTGGGATAAATTAGGCGCTGGGGTTTCTTCAATGACTTTTTGATTACGGCGCTGCGCCGAGCAGTCCCGTTCACCCAAGCTTATGGCTTGGCCGTTACCGTTAGCAAAAATTTGCACTTCAATATGGCGCGCGCGCTGGATGAGTTTTTCTAAAAACACGCCATCGTTAGAAAAATAACTGGCCCCTAAACGTTTGACACTGTCCCATGCTTTTATCAGTTCGCTTTTGCTATGGCAAGCTTGCATGCCGATGCCGCCACCGCCTGCGGTGCTTTTTAGCATGATGGGATAGCCAACATCGTCGGCCCAATTAATGGCATCATCTAATTCATTTAATAATGGTGACCCCGGTACTAAGGGCACGCCAGCAGCAAGCGCCGCATCACGGGCTTGGTGTTTTAAACCAAATAGATTCATTTGTTCAACGGTGGGGCCGATGAATACAATGTCATTGTCTTCACAGGCTGTTACAAATTCGGTGTTCTCACTTAAAAAACCGTAACCCGGATGAATGGCCTGCACACTGTGTTGTTTGGCAATGGCGATAATTTTTTCAATGTTTAGGTAGGTATCGCCCACAGAGCCTTCGCCTAAACTGATGGCGATGTCGGCATGTTGTACATGCAGGGAGTCTTTGTCGGCTTCGTGATACACCACAACAGATTGAACATTTAATGTTTTAAGGGTGCGAATAATGCGCGTGGCAATGGCGCCGCGATTTGCAATTAAGACCGTATTGAACATAAACGGCTCCAAACTGACGGGTCGTCCCGGTAATGAATAGCTAAATCAGGTCGTCCTGATTTCGAAGTGCGAACACTTAATTTTTTAGGTAACGCTTACGACCAAATGAATACTTCAATTGGGGTTGGGTCATAACCATTACACGGGTTGTTCAGTTGTGGGCAATTGGAAATTAATACCAAGCTATCCATCTTAGCGGTGAGCTCTACGTATTTGCCCGGTGCCGAAATGCCATCTTCGAAGGTAAGTTTGCCATCGCTTGTGACCGGCACATTCATAAAAAAATTAATATTATGAGTAATATCTTCTTTATTTAATTTGTATTTTGGGTGTTCTTGAATGGCGAGCATCCAGCTATCACGGCAAGCATGCATGCAGCGTTTTTCTAAGTCATAACGAACTGTGTTGGATTCAGTTGCACAGGCACCGCCCACCGTATCGTGGCGGCCACAGGTATCGGCTACGATTTCTAATAGGTCGTTATTTAAATTGGTTTTCAACATGCTGCCAGCCGTTAGGTACAAAGCCCCTTGTTCTCGGATGGTGTCCATGGCGCTATAACGTTCGCTCACATTTTGCGCGTTATAAAATAATGTATCCGCAGCTTGATTGCCTTTAAGGTCAACGATACGAATGGTTTCGCCCGCTTTAACAATGCCAAAATAATAGTCACCGGCGCTGACTGTTTCGGATGTATGAGCGTCTTGTGGTTGTAATACACTTTCTTTAATCATAGTACTTCTCACAAACCAAAATCGTATAGCGATTATTTTTCAATATATGGGCGCTTTGTGTTTTTAATGCTCTTGTTTTATTCATACTGTTTCTCACAAACCAAAATGGTATAGAGCATTATTTTCAAAGCCCCGTTGATTTTCAGGGCAATGATTCATGCATGGGTCATCTACTCGAATGGGCTCTGCTTGGCTTAAGGTAATTTCAATGGGCGTCTTTGGATATTCTTCTGCTTGCGTTAATGGGTGTGGGCAGGTGTGCATGATCACTAAGGTATCCATTTCAAAGCGCAAGGTGACGTGATCACCGGCTTCGCTTTGACGGCTCAGAGATAACTGACCTTCTTCATCACTGCTTACTTGGCTAAACCAATTGACGTTTGCGGCCATGTCTTGTGCTTTTAAATTGTATTTGGCCAGCTCGACTAAAAAACTATCATAGCCATTTTGCAGCCATTGATTATGCTGAGTTTGGTAATCGCGTTTGCCAAATTGTTTTTCAATATGGCTTGCATGGCTATTGCCACACATACTTTCGTGCCAGCCAAAGCTATCTTCAACGATGGAGCAAAAAATACGTCCCATGTCGCTGTACAGGCAATGATCTTTGGTTAATTTGAATGTGTGTTGGCATTTCAGTGTGTCGGGAGCGTTATATTTTTCGTCTAACTGATAAGGGTTAAAAAACAACATGCCAAGATTGGCACTGCCATTAATGTCTTTAATTTTTAATTTCGCGCCTTTTCGGACCATGGTGGACCAATGGCTGGCGCCCGGAATCGTGGTTTGGTAAACCTTGTCGTTAACCAATGCGTGGTAGGTTTTTGTAGGTTGTGTCATAGGCTCCTCACTACGCAGACAATGCGTGTAGTGATAATGATTCTTCGATGATTTCTAAGCTTTCCTCATCTGTTTTACCAACAGGTAAATCAAATGTAATGGTGCTGCCGAAACGATTTTGGGCGTGCGGGTCGTGACGGGTTTTATCGAACACCCACAAACGGGTACCTAGATAAAAACCCTCTTCTAAGTCATGGGTTACCATAAAAATAGTAAGGTGATATTTTTGCCATAAATCTAACACTAACTTATGCATGTCTTTACGAATGCCCGGATCTAGCGCACCAAAAGGTTCATCCAGTAATAATACCTTCGGGTGTTTGATCAGTGCTTGTGCGATCGCCAAGCGTTGTTGCATGCCACCAGAAAGTTCATGTGGGTATTTATGTTTCGCGTTTAGCAAGCCCACGGCATCGAGCCATTTGTCTGCTTCATCTAATGCTTTGTTTCGTTGTTTACCAAAAAGTCGGCCAATAAAGCTGGATTCAAATTCTTTTGAAATAGCCACATTGTCGCGTACGGTTAAGTGAGGGAAAACAGAATACTTTTGAAACACAATGCCGCGCTCTGGGCTTGGTTCAGCCAGGATGGGTTGGCCATCTAATAATATGTCACCTTGTGTATGAGATTCTGTGCCCAGTAACATGTTTAAAAAAGTACTTTTACCACAGCCAGAGGTGCCCACCATAGTGATAAATTCACCTTGTTTAACTTGGCAGTTAATATTCTCTAATACTAAATTTTCACCATAGGATTTTTCAACGTGGCGAAATTCAATTTGATAATTAGACATGGAGACCTCTACTTCGCTGCGTGATACCAAGGAAATGCTTTTTTACTGGTTTTCATCAATAACCAATCTAGCAAGAATGCCAATAGGGTTATCCACATTACATAAGGTAAAATGACATCCATTGATAAATAACGTCTAACTAAAAAGATGCGATACCCTAAGCCGTCTGTGGCGGCGATGGCTTCTGCTGCAATTAAAAATAACCAAGCGGTGCCTAAACTCAAACGCAGTGCGTCTAATAATCTTGGTAATATTTGCGGCAGTAATACGCGAATAATAATTTGAAATGAATTTGCGCCTAAAGTTTGCGCCTTAACCAATTGTTCGTTAGGAATATCTTTTGTGCGTTGATATAAATCACGAATTAAAAACGGGGTAATACCCACAACAATCAGCATGACTTTTGATAGCTCGCCCAAACCAAATGTAATCAGTAATAACGGTAATACCGCCATGGGGGGGATAAGTGAGATTGCGGTAATAATCGGATTTAAGTTAGCGCCAATTAACGGAATCGCACCCGTAATTAGCCCAAGTAATAAACCAATCATCGCAGCGCACACAACGCCAGTTAATAAACGCTGTAAACTGCTCTTGGTATCTTGCCAAAATAAGTATTCGCCAGTGCGCTTGCTTGGTGTAAAGGCTAAGCGGTCGATGGCACTTTGAAACTGGCTAACACTTGGTAGTAATTTATCGTTTGGGTTTTCGGCTTTACGTGTTTCAGACCCCCATTGATAAAGTGCCATGAGCAAGATAAAGGGCAGCACTCCCAATGCTATGGCCAAAGGCCGAGATGGCTTTTTATTTATCCAGCGATTCATAATGCTCTCTTTTCAATTCTGGCAATGGGAGTAAACAACGTCCCTGTTGTTTTATTTTTTCACATCAAAGGCGGTTATAAATTGGTTTTACAATTTACCGTCAGCGGCCATTTGCATGTAAGCTGGGTTAAAGCGAAGTTTGATATTGCTTTTATCGCCAAAGATACCCGCTGGTGTTTCGATACCAATGACACCCGCATCCGGTGCACCATCACCTAATAGGCCGTGATCAAAAGAAAACTCAGCGACGTATTTCATGGTGTTTTTAAGGGCTGGGCTGTTTACAAATTCAACCGCTTCTTTTGCGTCGTAAAACATTTTGGTTGAATCTAATTGCGCTTCAAAACCCGCAAGGTCAGTACCGGATGCTTTACCCATGTGCTCACGTACGGTTTTATCGCTTTTCATTTTGTCCATAATTTCATACCAAGCGCCTGTTAAGGCTTTACCCAATTTTGGGTTTTCTTCAAGAGTTTTGGTATTCACAATTAAGGTATCAATGATTTCGCCGGGAATATTTGAGCTATCAAATACTTTGTTGGCTTTCGGCATGTTTAAAATTTCGCTTACTAATGGGTTCCAAGTGGCAACGGCAGTCACATCACTGGTGGTATAAGCGGATACCAAATCGGCATCAGAGGTGTTGACGACTTTTACATCTTTTTCAGACAGGCCAGCGCTTTCTAGGCCACGGGCTAACAAGTAATGAGAAACACTTAATTCAACTAGGTTAATGTTTTGGCCTTTGGCCGCTTTCATTGTTTTGCCTTCTTTTAAAATAACGGCATCGTTACCGTTAGAAAAGTCACCAACAATTAGCGCGGTAGAATCAACGCCACCAGCAGCAGGAATCGTTAGGGCATCTACGTTTGCCATGGTGCAAGCATCGAATTCACCTGCTGTGTATTGGTTCATGGATTCAACGTAATCGTTAAATTGCACCACATCGATATTGATATCGTATTTATCGGCCCACTTTTTAACGATGCCAGATTCATGGCCGTATTCCCAAGGCATCCAGCCTACATAGATTGACCAACATACTTTGAAATCTTCTTTTGCTTGTACAAGACTTGAAGCGCTAAGCGTACTAAGCGCAATAGACGCACTGAGTAATAGACGAGACGTAAATGTTTTCATTGGGTTCTCCCAAGTGATTTAAAAGTTACATACGAGTAATCTTGGCTAATGCCAATCGATTCTCCCGGGCTTTTTTCCCGCCGTGTAACCTTGCTAAACACTTAAGAGTTTAAGGAAGGTCGATAGCTCTCGGACCAGTCACTTTAAAAGAAGTCGGAACCCTAGCTATACCATTTCAAATTGTTTTCAGGCTGTGATCATTCACCTAAATTTGGCCATTAGCCAAGACTACCCTGTACTGGTTTTTAGCAAGTAGGGTGCCAGTTTTAATTTTGTTAATAACAGTGGGTTGCAGACATAAAAAAGCACGCTTTATATTAAAGCGTGCTTTTTAGTAGGGCGTGAAGTACTTATGTGTCTTGATTTGGTGCGAGGTTTACGTGTTAAAAAAAACGTAAATCGCCTTCAATGCCCTCAACGTACCAGTCCATTCTGAGTAGCTCGGTATCGTTGAGTGTATCGGCTTCTTTCACTCTTGTTCTTGAGCGGTGATTTGAAATAGGCCCTGTAAAAATCTTCAGTGTGCCATTTTGAATTGCGGTGGTGGCCACATTTATTTTATTCACAATGTCACTGGGTAAATTCGGGTTAATAGATGCAAGACGAGAGGTGTTTTGCTTGAGGCCTGGCCATAAGTCTTTAGGCGACCACGTTTTATCGATCACTGATTGAATGCGGCTGGCGTATATTTCGCCCCAAGCATGGACCACCGAAACCAAATGGCTGTTAGGACCGAATTCACTCATATCAGAGTGGTAACCAATGGCGTACACACCTCTTGCCTCGGCTACTTGGATCGCAGTGGGTGTATCCACATGGTGCGCAATGACATCGGCGCCGCGATCAATTAAAGCATGAGTGAGCGCTTTTGTTTTTTCAGGTGCGTACCACGCGTTTGTCCATTGAACTTCGACTTTAACGTTTGGGTTAATCGATTGTGCCCCTAAGGTAAACGCGTTTAGGCCGCGTAATACTTCAGGAATAGAATGGGCGGCTACGTAACCTAGACGCCCTGATTTGCTCGTGGCCGCTGCAATCATACCGGAGAGATATCTTGCCTCGTAGGCACGTGTTGCGTAAGTCGATACATTACCACCGCGACGCATGCCGGTTGCATGTTCAAACTTCACATTAGGAAACTGTTCAGCAATACGCTGAGTCGGAATCATATAACCCCAAGACGTGGTAAAGATAATGTCGTTGTCTTTAGCGAGTTTAGTGATGACGTCTCTGGCTTGTCGGCCCTCAGGAACAGAAGCCACAACTTGAGTCTCAATGCGATCGCCAAAGGTTTCTTCAAGGTATTGGCGGGCCAGATCATGGCTATAGCTCCAACCGGCATCGCCTGCTGGGCTCACATATACAAACGCTACTTTTATAGGTACTGCAAATGAACTGATGCTTAATAATATTGACCAAAAGGCCAGGGTTAATCTCATTGTGGGGTTTGCTCTTACTAAATTTGAGGCGCAATAATAGCAAAAACCTGACCAATTAGTCAGAACTGGTCGTCAGAATAAATATCCCCTAACCATGAGGTTGAATTTGCGTGCATTAACATATCGTTTAAGGCGGCTGCTTTAGACGATTATTTTAAGTTATATGGGCGGTGTAAAAGATAGGAGGTTAAATTATGTGCAATAAAAAACGGCCCCTTAAAAGGAGCGTTTTAAACGTAATTACAATTGGCCTGTGGCTTATGGTTATGACTAAGGGTTTAGTTTAGGCGCTTATTTTTTTGGCTCTCGTATGACCCTTGTCTCACTGTATTTGTCATGCCAAGTAAAACCGTTTTTATCGATAAATATCCATAAATAACCGAGTAAACACAAACCAAAAGAGCCAATGGCCACGACAAAACGCAGTAAGCATTGGGTTAATGTAAGAGGGCCTTTGTTTTGATTAAGTAAGCGTAAGCGCCAAGCGCGCATGCCCAATGTTTGGCCGCCGCGACGCCAAAAGTGCATGTTAAACCATAATGTGGCAATGAATAATGCGCTGGGTAAAAATGGGTTATGAGTATCAACGTGTTCACCGCCATTAATCATGACAAAAATGACACCAATGACGAACCAAAGGGCAAGGACTAAAAGCGCATCATAGAGCAACGCAGCAAGGCGCACAAAAAGCCCTGCATTGGTAACCGTTAACGTATTTTGTTGATCAGACATAGAATTCTTAAAAGTTATAACCGAAATCAATAACCACTTCAGCGGATTCGGTGTTTGAGTTTGACTGGCTGTTGGTTAAATCGCCACTGAATCTTAACATAGCTTGGCAATGATACCATGAATGACCTAGGCCAAAATCATAACGTACACCGAAGTTCTCTGAGTTACCTGACTCTTTAAGGTAGGTGTCATAAAATAACCCACTGCCGATATAAAATTGCCAACCCTTGTTCAGGTTTGTGCTGGCGATGATGGAGGATTTTACTCCCAAGTAACGCACGGACTCGGAGAGGTTTAAATTATAGACCATATCATTTCGGTCTTTGTTTTCGATGGTGATAGTGTCGAGTTTACCGCTTTCAATGGCATGCAGTGATGCAATATGGTTTGAATGCTCATGTTGAAACGCGGCTCTTAAGCCGCGGTAATTATGATATTTAGTGTAACGTTTTTTGGATGCATGCTCGTTGTAGGGCTCAGACGCTTCATGATAAACACGGCCAAAGAAAAAAGTATTACGAGTTGCAGGCTTGGCTAATGCTGAACCGTATATTGTGTTGTGTGATGGGGAATGATTATGTTGAGACGGTGATTTTTTAGCCGCTATTCGGTTATTGGATTGTTGAGCTGAAGCCCCTTTGGATGTCAGCTCATTTTCAACGCCATGAGCGTGGTTAACGATTATGCAAATTAGCCCTAGACCAGCTAGCAATGCGCGCATAAAAGACCCTTATTATTGTTATTCATACTTTTGGCTGAATTATACATCACATAATACTTCAATTTAGAGATAAGGCTCTAAAAATTGAAACCCAGCTGTAAATGACCGGTTGTACTGCTATCGATGTTTTCTGAATAGTCTGAGCTATTTAATACGTTGGCTCTAAGCACAACTTGTAGGGTTTTCCAGCTATAACCAAGCCCAAATTGAATGTCGGAGCCACTGGCAGAAGATGAATCGAAGTCATTGGAATAGCTTTCAGTAAACGCCCCAAGACCTGTAAAAAATTGCCAGCCTTCGTATAAGTTTGTACTTAGTATGACGCCTATTTGCACACTGGTGTAATCTTCATCGCTTAAATCATCACCCGAAAATGTGGTGGTATTACCAAAGCGATCGGTCTCTTCTTTTTCGCTGAAGGTGCCAATATTAAAGTCAGTATAAATAGCCATGTGTTGATTCGCATTGAGCTGCGCTGCGATGTTTAAGCCGGTGTAAGTGGATTCACTTTCACCAAAAATACTGGAGCTCTTAAGTGTGTGACTCATGGTGCCAATATAAAGGGTGCCTCGTGTTTTGTTTTTAACCTCGGTAACGGGCAGTGGTGTTGTACTTTGTGCAACTTGAGGTGTTTGGGGTACTTGTTGAGCTTGAGGAGTCTGATTAATACTGGGGTTGTTATTAATATTAATGTTCACACCAGACTGGTTGCCGTTATTGACGAGCGGTGCTTCTTTACTGATTTTTTCAATATCGTCTTTGTCTACGCTAAACACGCTGCCCCCACTGAGTTGGATTTTGTACTTGCCGTTAGCGAAGTCTTGTTCTATTAGGGTGCCACGCAAGACACTGCCGTCCTTTTTATAGATGACATCCTCTAGTGTGTTGGCAAATGTAGTAGAGCAGGCAATCAGCATGCCTAAAATCCAAGAAGGAGCAAAAAGAGTCGTACTGCGCATGAAAGAGTCCCAGATTAAGAGTGGCTAATCTTATTCTAGACAGTAATCGAAATTTCGTAGGGGAATATTAGAACGAATCGGTGATTAAAAAAGGCGGTCTCATAGAGGTCTGATTCTTACGGTGACGGAGTGAAACAGTGGTGCAAATTGACAGATGATTTTTGCGACTGATTATTATTTGATTTATGCGATGTTACCCATTTTATTGAGCACAAGAGTAAGCCTTATAGGAGATATTGTATGATTTGCAAGTGCAGACGTTGCAAATATATTGATCATACAAAATTGAAATACGATGCTGCCCGACTATTTTTGCAGTACTAAACGGCATCGCGCAAGAGAGTTCAGTTTCGCTTTTACCGGGTGTAAAAGCGAAAAAAATAAAAGCATTTAAAAAAACTTAGACACAGAGATAATCTGGCCTTTTATTTTTAAGTCATCTTGAATGCTTTCGATCCCTACCAAGTGATCTTGGAATTGCGGATTATCGGTTTTCAATAACCAACCTTGCCCCGGCACTAGATGCACCTCTCTAATAAGCTGATTGCCCATATAATCGAACAAAAATAAAGCGCCACTAATAAACTGCGTGCTCGCAGTATTAACTAGCGCTAAGTCACCTTTTTTAATCGACGCCATGCCTTCGCTATCGACCTTCACCATCATAATTTTGTCGGCAGAGAGCTCTTCTTTTGACATGCGAGCATCAACCGCCACTCGCAGTTCTTCAGTCGCGTTTAGCGTATTGGATGAGTACGAAGGACGTGGCTCTCGTAAAGACAGCTCATAGTCATTTGAGCCACCTTTATTATGGGATTCCCCAAGTGTTTTAGGGCCTTCTCTTAGTACCAGATACTCCACCGTTGTATTCACGGTTTTAGCGATCGCTAAAGCTTTAGATACTTTTGGTTCACTTTCTCCGGATAAATAGGAGTCCAGTGTCCGAGGAGGAATAGAGGATCCATTACTTGTTTCAGCACGGCCATAAGCCATGACGATATCGCGAATATTATCCGCAATTTGTTCTTTCGTAAGCGTAATTTTAGGCATTTACAAAAACCGCCAAATAGTTGCAGCTCATGCTATCCAAGCCCCAAAACCTTTACAAGCAAGCTTGCAGGTTTCTGCTTTGTAGGTCGTTTTATATAAAAATAAAGCAGGTATTTGCAATGCCAGTACTTGCAATTTGTGTTTTTTGTTGTAGTTTTATTGCAGCTTTCTGCGGAAGAGGCGAGTGATCAAAATGAATGAATGGATTCAGCAAGGCATAACGGCATTTAATGACATGTCTAAGTTAAAACAATAATGGGTTATTAACCCTCGGATTAAGGGATCGAAGAGGCGAGCAATATCTTCAAATATACCAAGTCATGATGGTACGTCATTGGTTAAAAGGTAGACGAATTACAAAATACAAACATAGCTCCATACGGTGGCCTCGTATACCGCCATTGATTGCTAGTCACATCAATATGCGCAGTTTAGTCAGAGTGATGGGGATAACCCGTTGGCCAATCATGTTCAGCGCACTCGTAATCGATTTACGCATTTTAATACTCATGATTGATGCGGTTTATCGACAGTGTTTTATCTGCCCATTTAAGCACTCATTAAATAAGAGGGGAGCGCACTTATGAATGCCTTACCCCGTTATTTTTATGAAAAGCGTAATACCCAAAATAAACACATTACAACCCAGATATATAAAACCCATCGAGCGGTAACAAAATTGGTGGCAATAGGTTACATCGTTCTAGATGTTCAGCTGATGGGCAGTCGTCCATACATTGAAATTAGATTTCAACAGCGGTGTGAAAATTTAAAGGGCGTGAGTTGTGGCTACCAAAAAATTCATGGAGAGCGTAAGGAAAGAATGGTGAGTCAGTTTTGCCATTGCGATGTGGCATGGATGCAACCCGAAAACGTGAGTCAATTTAACACAAGGAAGGGCAATAAAAATGGATAACGACATCCAAGAAGAATTTATGATCAATATCAACGGGCATAGAGTTCTGCAAGATCAAGTACACGAACAAGACAAGCTGCGAAATCAAGTGGTGATGGGATTAGTAAAAGAAGTATTGCTTTTAAATAATCACCTAGCTGATTTTAAACGACGTTCATTTAACGATGTGGCTGACTTTGTATCCATTGCCGCTCAAAAATATGACATTCAAATTGGTGGAGAAAAAGGCAATATAAATTTGATTAGTTATGACGGGCGATACAAAGTTGTGCTCAGTGTGGCTGACCGAATGGCATTTACCCAAGAATTAGACGCCGCCAAAGCGCTCATTACTCAATGCATAAATGAACGAACCAAAGGCGATAGGCATACCGTACACGCAATAGTGAATCGTGCTTTTAATATTAACGCTGACGGAGAGGCAAAAACGTCTGCGGTGTTAGGCTTGCTGCGCTTAGACATCGACGACGAACAATGGCGTCACGCGATGGGATGTTTAAAAGACGCAATACAAACGAATAATACCGCAAGTTATATTCGAGTTTATGAACGCATCGGTATGAGTAATCATTATCAAGCTATACCTTTGGATATTGCTGCGGTGAGGGTGTAGTGGCTGTAGATTAGCCCCAAGATTTGTACACTTTAAGTATACTTTCAAATAAGCCTGTAATTTCTTTCCTATATGTATTTAGTTCGCGAGATCAAGTACTCTGCCGCCTTGAGTTTGAAGACGAGAAAGCCCTACGTGATTTCACGTTGGGCTTTTTTAATAATTAGGATATTTTGTGCTCCAGAAAAAAGAGTTAATAGTAAGTAATAAGGGACTATTATCGTTATGAATATATTTGTACAGCGACAAATATGCTGTGTAATTGGAGTGATGCTGAGCTTGCTTATACCTTGCCAGTTGGTCAATGCAGAAGGGTCAGAGACAAGCCTTAAAGACACGCTCAAGATTTTTAACCCGTTCAATTATTGGAAGGTTACTCCTGGTGTAGGCCTGCATTTTGTATCGATAGACTTAACAAGAAAATCGGATGGATACATAGCGAATTTATCTGAAGAGCACGGAGATCAATATTTTTCATTAGATGTTGAGTCACCTGCTTGGATGATAACGGATCGATATGGATTATCATTTAGGAGTCAAACAAAAACCTTTCATATTGCTGAACAAGAAGTCCCCCACACTGATTTGGGTAAAGACAATAAAAATGTGAATATAGGAACCAGTGTAAAAGGTTTTTTATCCTATTCTGGGCCGACATTTTTTTGGACGTTAAAAGAGGGGTCTTTTACACGAATGGAAAGAGGCGGTATAGGGGTTGTTTATTGGGATGCACACTTTTCAGGAGATGTAATATTTACTAAAGACTTACAAGCTTCAAAAGAGATGCAAAAACCCAAGCTTGATAGCGTGATCGATGGTAGCTTAGGCATTATTTATTACTACCAATGGCACGGACAGCGTTGGATGCTAGAGTTAGCAGGCTCAGTGATTGAAACATCTAATCAGGATTATCATATTGTAGCGCGACACTTAAAATGGGAATTCACGTCACTTAAAGACGTGCTTTTATCGGCCCTTTTAGTCTTATATCCTGTATTAACAGCTTTGCTAGCAGCCTTCATTGCTAGCTCAAAGCTTGGTAGGAAGGTTACTTTAGTAACCTTCTATAGATACAGCGCCCCCTTGCACTAATCACATTTACAACACTTCTGAACAATACTGAGCTGGCACTAAGACCATAGCTGATTCAAGAGGCTTGAATGTAGGGTCTAGTGATGGGAGAGCGCCATTAAGGAGGTTGTATATGAGCCTTAGTGTTGTGCTTACATATTCCGTTTCTGGTGCTCCTAAAGCATCAATTGTCACTTGCAGCATTCCCATTGCTGATACTGCATTCATGTGTGCTAAGTCTTTTGGCTGCCATCCTTGGCAGCTCTCCATGGTTACGCTCTTCATTGATCGTGTCTCCTTTCTATTGTTTTTCTCAATACAACGCTTCATGCGAACCTCGGTTCTAACACGCCATAAAAACCCGTCAATCCCTCCGAATGCGCCAAGCTCCCAATTTGGGAGGAAAAACCAAAAACACTATATTCTCCTCCCAAATTTGGAGGACATAGTGCGCCAACATGACTTATAAAAACCCTAAGGGTGCAACAGGCACACGGCTAAAATTAATCAGGGAAGGTGCTGGATTCCTCAAACGATCTCATGCAATTGCTGCTTGTAATTCAAATTCAATTAAGTGGGACTCTGGCGTAACATTCACTGAAAAGTCCATGAGACGTTTTGAAGAGCTTGGTATCACAGGTAACAGCTATGCTTCAGGCCCTACATATGAAGAACTACACATCATGATGAGAACATACAATGGCTCGCTGGGTTTTCTAATTTGGGGGTTACCTCCAATGCATTATCCGATTAAGAAATATGATGAATTATTGAACACCTATTTGTCATCAGAGGTACTCGATCATGTGGCATGGCTGGCTCAGTTACCGAAACATAAGCGGCTAAAAGTCATGGAGCTGATGCAAGAGGTAATAAATTAATATCATAATTCTAAAGAGCGTTAAGGGCTGGTTAACAGCCCTTAATTGGTTACTTAATATTGCTTCAAATTCGATTAATCACACCTAATACTGGTGCAAATACCAGCACGATTATACCTAACGCTGCGAGTGCCAAATCAGACCCATGCTCATGCTTTTCATCCAGTTCAAATTGATATGCCTTACGGCAATGTTCTGTGCCGTCCAACGGATAGAATGCCCAATCAATTACGGCTCGTAGCGTCTTCCAATATTTGTTGCGCCACTTGCGACTTGTGTATTTCTTATAGCTGTAATAGCCCACGCGCCCACTGACTGTTGAGTCTGCATAACCGCCCGCAATGGCGTTGCCAAGTTGGTCGATGGCAACTAATAGATTACCCATGTATTTGTTGGCTAGTATGTCTTTCATCATCATCTCCCATTTTTATTGGTATTAAACATAGCAAGATTATTAATATAAATTTCATTGGTACAGTCCATATTCATGTATTGAGAGCACCTAGTGGCCGCTGGGTGAAAACAATTTAGATTATTTTCAATCCTAAAGTTGGGCCAGCTGTGGCAGCTAATACATAAGTAGGTACCGTGTATAATTTTAATTACGTATAAGCCAACTCTGCGACGATCTCGCACCGATAACCACTTTTTTTAGTGATGATGTGCTCAACTTCTACGATGATGTAATGATCATCAATGCCTTGTCTAAAGCCTTTTAGCTCTAGCTCTGATTCTGCTGTGAAATACGGGTTGCCTTCACAGCTGATTTTTGCGGTAGAGCTACTGCGAACCAGTCGATCAAATTTAGCTGAAGCTGCTAACTGTGCAGCTTCAGCGCTGCTGAATACTTCTGTGACTATGAATACTTTTGTGTCTTCTCCGATTAATATTTCATGAGCCAATGGCTCCATTGGGTCTTTCCATTTTGCGATCACACCGCTATAGCGGGTTTTATCCTGGCGAGTGACACTGCATCGTGAAACCTGTGATGGGGTGAGTGTGACTTTGCCAAAGACTTGTTTCATACGAGCGTCTTTGGATGTGCCTTTTGGTACAAATACGAGATTTTGCCCCATGGCTTTAAATAAGGCCCCATAGGTTTCGGCATAGCGAGTGAGTAAACGCAGGTCTGATTCTTTCTGCTGAATAATGTTTTTGAATATGATGGTTTCGTACTTGCTATCAACGGCACTGCTATAACCGTGTTCACTGGCAATGTTTCGGACTAAACCCGCTAATGAAATATTCTGATGCACTTTATTCTTTTGTGAACCTAACGCTTGCCTGAAATTAATGGCTGCGGCTCGGATAGTAAGAATGTTTGGGTTAACATCAAAGCTGGTGCTGTCGTGAACATAGGAGCCTCTGACCACCAGTTCGGTTTCTTCATAGCCCAAATGTACTTTAATAAGCTCTCCATGCTTAGGTACGCGCATTTGTTCACGGTCATCTAATACGAGTTGAATATAATCAGATGATACACCGGGCTGATCAACTAGACGAAATTCAAGTAAGCGACGATGTATTTGATCCGTGTAATCTTTATCTGCTACCTTAATGGTAAATATTGGAGTCATTGTATTTTACTTCCCTTTGTCTACAGTTAACTGATGTTGAAAGGATATAAAAATGAAAATTTTCAGTTTTATTATATTTGTTGGATTAAGCCTATCCTGTCATGCAGGTGACTGGTCTATGAGTACAAAGAAATCAGACACTTCTAATTGGACAACCCCCTTATATTCAACTTATGGCAATTACATTGATGAAGTTAATGTTGAATGCCATGCCAACATTATTTATCGCCCAAAACTGATAAAAATCATTTTTGAAGATGGTCGTGAAGAAATCATCAACTGCGATGAACACAACAAAACCCACCCTAAACGTTAAATCCACAGTACCGCTTTATTAACCACCACGGTGTTATTCAGTGGTGGTAGCTCCACAATGGTTCCGATCGGTAATATTGGCCCATGCTCGGCCAGTGTTGAATTGACCTCTAATACCTGTTCAACGATGCCTTTTGTTTTTCCGTAATAGCGATAACAAATGGAACTTATTGTTTCACCTTGTACACTCCTGTATTTAATCGTCTGTTGCGTCATAACGTTACTCCTGCAAATACGTCACTGCCTTCATCTTCGCCATAACGTTCTAATGTGATATTGAATTCAATTTTTTTAGGCGCGCCGTTTTCAAAAAACAATTCTCTTACTTCATTAATTGATGTGATGCACCAACGCCCATACACATACCCACGGCCATCAACCAGCATTAAAGCTTCGCCTTGTTCAGCTAAGATACGCAACGCGGATATTTGCTCAGTACCGCCCTTGTACTCAGGAAAGATGTCACCGTTCATGATCTTGGTATCTTTACCTGGTCCTAAATATTGCAAAGCATCGTCACGGCCAACTCGTTGTTGCGCAGCCCACTTATATTGAGTACTTCGACTGGTTTGAGCGGGAGCCACTGTGTCACGGCTAAATATAAACCCTCCTAGGACCCACATTATCCGGCTCGTACGAGTAGCTTGCGCTTGTGCAGCGCTGAGACCTGATCGAATCTTACTTAGGCTCGTTAAGCTATTTACAATATCAGTCATGACGATTGCCCCCACGTTCCATATTTTGTTCTGTTGTTTCGTTTAATTTTTTGCGCATCAATTCAGCCAGCGCATTTTCATCCATGCCCGGAGCTGCATGGATCGCAATCGGAGCGTCTATTTTGATCGTCGTTTGACCTGTCTCGCTTCTCATACTTGAAGCGGGGCGACGACTGCGTGATCGAGCACGATCCCATGGTTTGAATGTTGACTCTGTTTGACTAGAGCGGTGCCCTTGATATCGAGCATCCCGTCTGCGTTGTGTATGGCCGATTTTTTGCGCCCCTTTTTTGTCGTCATCATCGTTCTGCCAACGCCCCACCCATGAGTCACTAATATTGTTTTCAATCCACTTCCAACCGTCTTTTAATTTGCCAATGAAAACGTCCCAGTTTTCCCACACTGCATAAATACCCACTGACAGTGCGGCGATGCCACCAATGACTAAACCCACTGGGTTTGCTAACAGGGCTGCATTCCATAACCACGTAGCCGCAGTCGCCACACCCATTGCGGTACCTACCGCCACAAACGTAGTTGCAAAACCCCCAATCATTTTTGATATGATTGGATAATCTTTAGTCCCTTGTGCTACCCAGCCTGAAAATTTCCCAAGCGGTTCTAAAACAGCGTTAACCGCTGGCAATAAATTATTGGCAAATGTTTCACCGACCAATGCAATGTTTTGCTTGAACATCGTCCACTTGCCTGATGAACTATTTAAAAAACGATCATATTCTTCATTCACTAAATTGCCGTTTCCTGTTGCGATGTTATCTGCACTGTCTTTACGGAATTCAATTAACTTATCAAGTAATGGAATGACACCACGCTTACCCTCATCACCAAATAACTGTTGAAAAATATTACTGCGCTCGTCAATGTCCATGTCTTGTGTTGCATCGTTAATTTGTTGCATGGTGGCCACTAAATCCATTTGCCCATCGGCCCCACGTACAATTTCTGTTCCGAACTCTTCAGTGGCTTTAGTGAGATTACGCACAACGGCTGTAAACGCGGTACCTGCCATGGAACCTTGCAAACCTGCACTATTTAAAAGACCCAACGCACTGGACATTTGTTCGATGGGAATATTCGATGACGAAGCCGCTGCGCCTGCGTATTTCATTGATTCGCCTAATTGTGCGAAATCACGAATCTGATACTTGAATTGAGTCTTCGCCAGTATATTTCCGATGCGCTGCATCTTTTGTTCAGCGGTACCTTCCATTTGACCGCCCAAGTTATTAAACGTGGTACCTAATACTTCTCCGACGGTACCGGATGCCCCCTTAGTGATTTTCCCCAGCTTATGAGTAATTGTGGCACCTGCACGGGACAAGTCTTCATCGAGTCCTGCACTGTTTAGTGCGTATTCAATCTCTAGCATTTCTTTATTCGTTGCGAGAGTGTTTCTGTGCTTATCAAACGCATTATCCCAGGCACGGCCAACGGCGTTATCTTTATTGCCATCACGGGTATTGATTACCGTGCGTAAATACAGGGCCTCGTCTTCTCTTTCACGGGCTTTGTCGGCTAATCGATTACCGCCCCATAACGTCCCTACCATACCCAGCGCACGGGTTTTCATTTGGCCTAAGCGTTGAGCCGCTTGCTGCTTCCTATTAAATTGTGCTTGGGCTTTTTCCGTTTTCTTTAGCTCTCGTTGTAAACGACGCTGTTCTGTGGTGATATTAGCAATGGAAAGGCCATAGGCTTTGGCATCACGCTTAGCGGTCTTATAACGTTTTTCTAGGTCAGCAATGCCTTTGTTTAATCGCTTGCTTGATGTGCCAACTATTAGCTGCTTTTTTTTGAGTTTTTCTAGTTGCTGCTTATACTTAATGACACCGTTTGCAGCGGTGAGCTTTTTATCTGTCGCAGACCAGGCATTGCCCAAACGTTTCACTGTCTTGTCTGCTGATTCCATTGTTGAAAAAAAGGAGCGACCAATGGCAGCACCCACCACAACCGATAAGGCTAATTCTTTAGACATGGGCTTCTACGCTCTGATAGGGTTATGGGTAATGTTTTCAGTGGTGTTTATCATAACTAACTGGGCTGAATCACAAGTAGCTGCCATCGCGGCTGGTTTGATTATTGCGATTGTTTCGCTAATACCGTTTACCTTATTCATTGCAGCCACTGCTTCTTGTTATGAAATGATTACATCCTTTATGCGCCGCTAGCATCCTGCAAATGTTTCAAACTTTGATCCCAAGCCATGAGTTCCTCAATATCCATATTGTGAAACTCTGCTAATGACCAGCCAACATGGTTTGATAATGCTAAAACATATTGACGTGTAGACTCAGGATTTATGACAAAAAATCTTGATACGCGTCTTGTAGTTTCCCGTAATCCTTCATATCTAAATCCTGAATTTGATCCGGTGTGACTTCACATAAATTAGCAAACATAGCGATTTCTTTTTCACCTTCACTTGCTGCTGATTTATCTGCTGTGATCATGTCGCGCACTTTTGGTCGGCGCATGCTTAATTCATTAATAGCGTGGCCTGCTTCATTATTGATAGCGAAATCTAATGGAATTTTTGCATTAGGGTTGATCATGTTATGACTCACTTAATGGTTGTTAAAATTTGATTTAATGCTAATTAAAGGTATCCATCCTTGGGTGTGCTTGCTTGATCTTGAGTGACTTATAAACCAATAGCCGCCCGCGCCTCAGATAACTGATCGACGCCATCAATGATTCTCATCATATTTTCAACATCAATTTCATGTATCACTTCACCCGCCATTGTGTATTTGTAATAGCTTAACGATACTTTTACTTTTAGCTGTATGGCTTCGCCACCGGCTTTCCATGTTCCCGCATCAAGCATCACAACTTTGCCTGTCGCATTAATAATCACCTGTGTTGTATTACCGTCATGATCTTCTTGTGCCCCTTTAAATGTAAACGGTATCGATTTACCTAAGCTTTTTTGAATATTGATATCGTTTTTAGATAAAACAAATTCCAGCTCTAATTTTTCCATACCCACATCCATGTCAAGCGCGGCATCCATTCCACCACTTTGATGCTCGATGGTTTTAATTGTTAAAGGCGGAGGCGTGATTTCATCTGCAACACCAGCATAGCCACGTCCATCTACAAAGGCACTGAACGCTCTTAATATTTGGTTTTTCATTTTATTGATCCTTGATTATGAATAAGCAATTTATGAGGCGAATACTTCTTCAACCGTATAGTCATTATTGATGGCCGCACGGAACGTAATACGTTCACTTAATCCGTAACGGCCATAATCAAAATTAAAGATGACTTGCCCAGCATCCATTGATGTCTCAGTATTCGCTTCTAGATCAGCCCAACATTCCCCCCCTGACACCACACCATCATTTTTTAGTTTGCCAAAAAAGCGATTGACGCCTTCGCTCACTTCTTCGATATAGTTTTTCGTAATGTTACGATCAACTGCCCACTTATGAGACTGGAACAACGCCACTTTGATCATGTCTTCTAATCGCACATGTTGTATAAATTGCCATTTTGGATCACTAGAACATGTTCGAGATCCCCAAAGCTTGAAACCATCATCACTGATAATCGTGGCAATGTTATTTTCATTTAGAAGATTCGCGCGACTGTTTGCATCATCCATTGCAAAATCAATTGGTCGAGCGGTGCCGACGATGCCTTTGATTTCTCGATTACTTGGTGATGTGTGTACCCCACGCTCATGATCGTTTAATACCATGACACCTGCGGCCCGTGCAGAATTACCCTCAACAGCGGTAGCATTAGCGTTTGTATCCCAAACCAAAATCGCAGGGTCAACAATAAAAACACGACGGCTTGAAAATATACCTTTAAACGCAACCGCATCAGCGTGTGTTGTATTCGGGCCTTCGATAATTGAAATCGCATTGAGCTTACTTGCAACAATATCCAGTTCAGTCGCAACAGGTGCTCCTTCAATAAGGTTATCGCCGTTACGGGTGACATAGCCGGAAAAATTGGGGGCAATCAATATTTTAGGGGTCACACCCACAGCACTTTGAGCACTTAACAGTGCATGTATGCCTGTGCGTTTTTCTGTTGCAGAATCAACGCCGCCGATAATGTTTGAGATACGCGCTGACGGTTCATCTTCTTCAACTCGCACTACGACAACCAATGCGCCTGCATTATCGAAAATGCCATTAATCGCACTGGGCAATGTGCCACTGCCATTGCCAGTAGAATCCAGTTTAGCGGCGTCGGCGGGGGAGCCTGAAATCAAAACTGGCTGATTCAATGGGAATTTAATTGGGTCAGCATCAGGTGCCGTGCCAACTAAACCGATCACAGATGAACGCACAACCTTAATGGGTCGAATGCCATTTTGTGATTCAATATATTCAATACCGTGTAAGAACGACATTGCGTTTCTCCTTTTGGTTTATTAAATGATAAGTGTTGTATCAACTGCGTTTAAGGCATCAAGACTTATGTGTTTTGCTGTGAGTAATTCGTCTTCTTTTGCTTGTTGTGCGGCCACTACTTGAAAACTTAATTCTTCAAGCGTGCTGATGGCGTCAATGACTTTTTGAATGAATGTCATGCGTTCAATGCCACGGGCATTGGCCAGTTGATCCAGCTTTGGTGTGGGAACGCTGTTATCTAATTGCCATGCATTCACTTCATTGCGTCTGTGTTGACCAAGTTTCTTTTTCGACACTTGAATAACGCTGTAGGTATTCGGTTGTGAATGCGTCTGCGTTACTGTGGACTTCGGTTAGTTTTGAGCGGTACGTTGATTCGATAAGCTCAGCGTTTTTTAATAGCAGTGCGTCTTCATACCAGTTTGGTGGTAATTGATTATTTTCGTCTAGCTGCACATAGCCCAGTAGGTTTTTTAATGGATTAATCACTGATCTGTCATGAATTAAAATATGAGGTTTAGTCGTAGAATCTGGGTATTCTTGAAAACCAGTGACGTTATTATTTTCGATAAAAAATATCATAATTTAACCAACCTTATAAATTTGAGATATGTTTTCAACTTCTGCATTAGTTTCATTGAATTTTTGAGAAACGACTTCTGATCCACTGCTTACCCAAACTGTACCTAATGTTCTAGAGTTTCCTGTTCCTGATACTCTATAAACAACAGAACTCGTTGAACCCTTTTTCGCATAAATCAAACCTTGGCCAGTTGTCTGCATTTATCAAATATAGGCCGTCACCAGGATAACCTCCGGATGCCGTATCCAAATCAAACGTGTAAAAACTCCCACTCCAGATCAATGTTGTATTTGATAAGTCAGCCCCCGAATTACTGAGTGCTGCTGCTAAGCCACTCACATCACTAATCGCATGGCCATGACCTGTATTTGCTTTTGCATTAAGTGCGCTTTGCAGTCCTGCAATACTTGAGACGGTTAATGCACTTAATGTGTCTCGGTTTAGTTCAATGTAATTAACAATTTCTTGTAGCGTGTCGAGAGTGTTTGTATCGGATGTGAGCAGTGTATTGATATTATTAATAGCCACATTCAAATCATAAACCGATTTAGCCGCGGCCATTTTTGTGGTACTTGGGTCGGTTAAACTGGTTGTTAAACGGCGTGTTAATAGTTGTTGTAACTCAAACGGGTCAACCGCTTTGTTACGCACAGCTGAATTAATATTTGACTCGGTTGCGATTTCAATCACGCCTTTTGTTGTTTGGGTGGCAGGTGGGTACATAAATTCAGTACCGCCAAACGTTAAGTTACTTACATCAACTTCTGTGATGGTTGCGTCGGCGCTTAGCAATAAAACATCGTTTGCGCCTTTTTGGGTAATGATGTTGCCTGCGGTACTGATGACGCCCATCAATACACCTGTGCCTGAGCGCAAACCGATTTCGCCCAGTTCATACGTTTCATTGCTGTCATCACGAATGGTGACGTGTATGACATTGGCGGCAACGGTATCAGCCCCAAAGGTGGTGAGTGTTTTTATTGAATTTTGTAAATTGCTTTCTGACCCTGTCGGATCATACGTGGCACTACCCAATTCAATATGCGTAATATTGAGCGCGTTGGTGCCGATGTTGGCAGGGTTCACTAATGCGGCCTTGCCTGCTTCAGTGAATTTTATATTGAGACTCATTGGTCGTTTACCTCTAGTCGAACAAATTTGGTGACTCTTACTGCGCCCGCGAGTGCGAGTTCTCCGTTTGTTGTCACGCCTTGTTGTACTTCAAAAAAACTGCGCGTGGGTTTGACGCGCGACAGTTCTTGTACGATGTCGTTTGTGAATGCCTGAGTTTGTGCGCCCAGTTCGTTGACGTTTAACAGCACCTTAAAACTGTGCGGTGGCCCCATTGGGGTTTGCTCAAACCATTCTTTTAGTTCTAATTCCGCGCCAAAACTTTCAACGACTTTTCGCACAGATTGTTTTGTCCCTTTTTTGCGTTGCACTTTGATGGCTTCACGCACACGGCTTCGCTTCACATGTTCAGGCCAGTATGCTTTCCAGCTGTCTATAGAAAACGACCAGGCTAACCACGGCAATAAATCCGCTGGGCAGGTATCGGCATTCCAGCTGTCACGAATGTTGACGGGGACATCTGAAATACGAGTGCTGACGTTTTCTAAATCACGCTCAAATTGATTGGTGTTTATCGGCAATAATGATGTCATTCGGCTACGCCTCCATCACTTATGGTGATGCCCGTGCAGTAAGCGGCTTGATGACGATGACAAATAATGTCTTGTGAAAAGTTATTGAGTTCTACGCGCTGAACACCTGCTTGATGTAATGCGCCGTAAATACCTGAAAGCGTAATGTCACGGCCTAATTTATGATTGGCGTTTACATAGGCTTGAAGTGCTGTTTTAGCGTTGTTTATAACAACGCTACTATCAGGGCCTGCATACGTGTATAAGGTTGCATCAATTAAATATTCTTGAACGTCAGCACTGCGCTCGCGCACATGGTCGGTAACAGGTCGAACATCTTCTTCGTTTAATGTGATTGCAACGGCGTTTTGAATATCCGTTGATGCTGTACCATTACCCGCATGAGATAAAACGGTAACCGCCACATCACCTGGCATAGGATTGGTTAATCCCACGTCATCGTTAACGATTAACACGATGGCATTAGCGGGTAATGTGTCACGTACTTGTTGGCTAATGATCGCAGGTGTAAACGTCGGCGATTGTGCTGCTGCATCTTTTATATCAGCATGGGCATTTAATGCATGAAAAATATACGCGGCTTCTGGGCCTGCAGTTGAGAATCCTTCCATCGCTAATTGAATACGACGACGCAGGCTTTCATCATTTTCATAAACGGCTTCTATTTTATTCTGTAAATCCTCTTCAGTAATTGTCCAGCGTGTAATACCAAACGGCACGCCTAGTTGCTCTAAGTCTGATTGTTCAGCGTATGCAAGCATGACGCCTTTGCACGCTGTATTGACACGCTGACGCATGAGCATTTCACGATACGCCACAACTTGTAACTGTCGGGCAGACGGATCACTTTCAAGTTCTAAATTTAAAATCTTTGATTCACCATCATAGGGCACTCTAAAATATTGATCGCCGTTATCTTCTGTTATAAGTTCGGATTTTTTTACGATGGCTTGGCCTGAATCCTTAAATAAAATAGGTTGCAATGCTGACATCTGTGCTCGCATTTCACCGTAGATGGTTTCATAGCTAAGCTCTTCAACAATATTCGGATAAGGCAATTGTGAAATATCAACGGCTGTGTATGTGCTCATATTGAAACCCCTAATGTTATTGATTGCCCTGTGGGTTTATAAATGCCGATTAAATCAAAAATCATATTGTCCTCATTCATAGAATTTTGCTGAGCAACTTTAATTTGTTCTAAGATAAAATCGGATAAACCATTCGCGGAGTTATCTATAGCTTCTGCAATATCTGAAAAACACAATACAACCCATGCAGGTGTTATATTTTCATCAATACGCTGGAATAAACCGCACCCGTATTCAGGTCGCATAATTCGTGAACCTTTTGGGGTGGTTAACACATCACGTAAGCGCTGCTGTAAATATGCAATGCCTTCAATGGGTTTTCCGGTTGTGTTATTCATTCCACGCATGTTGTTTCTTAACTCGCTTGTTTTGTTTGTGGCTCTTTTACTTTTTTAGCAGGCTTAGGTGTTTTTCCGATAAAACCATTGATCTCATGAAAGCGAGCTTGTTTGTCTGTGAGTTCAATTTTGTCGCCTGCTTGGTATTCCGCGCCGTTTAATGGCAAATATCGGTACACGTAATAGATGTTAAAATAATTGTTATATTTATTGTTTTTCATGACGCTTCTCCTGTTGTTGTTTTTCCTAACCCAACTTTGGGTCGAACCCATCTATAAATGCATTCGTAATCGCATCAGCTAGTGCATTCATGCCATTACTTTTAATGGGGCTGGCGGCGATGATCTTTGTTTTTAAACTCACGGCGGTTGGTGCGTATGCATGCAAACCTGTTAGTGGGTTGTAACTGGCTACCCACAAGGCGGTCTCTTGATCGATGCCCGATGCGATGGCATTCATTGCTGCTAGACCAGGGCCAACTAAATTTGTGAATTCTAATGCAAACGATAAGACCATCGATGTTGTTAGTGCGGGTGATATCGATGTCCAGCCTGCATCTATTGCTTTCGATAACTGCACAACCAAAATAGAACCGGCTTTGAATTCGGTTGTGGTATCTGTGCCTTCGACTTGAAACGTGGTACCTGCAATAGCGCTTTCAATTGCTGCTGTGCCTGGTGATGGCATTAGGCACCTCCAAGCACAGTCGTGCTGCCTTGAGGATGAGGTGATCCTGTAAACGAGCACGCATGACTTTGGCAAACCACACCACCCGCAGTGCCTTGGTTTAAATTAATGGCGCTGCCATCAATGTTGACATTACCGCCTGCTTCTATCGTTGCATCGGCGTCGGCTGTTACCGTTGCATTGGTTGCAGCAATAGTGGCGTCACCGTTTGTGTTAATAATGACGTCACCATCGGTGTTGATATTAATGTCTCCTTTCACAGTGATTGTCATTGTTTTGTTGTTACTGTTGTATGAAACAGCGGTGCCGTCGTTAAATTTAATTTCATCAATGTTATCGGCATTGTTATCACTGATTATTTCTGTACTGAAAAGTGTGCCTGTGATGCTGTACTGATCTTCAGACCCTGTATTACGAAGCACAGATACTTGAGTGCCAGCACGTAACGGCATCCAACGAATAAAGTTTTTCCCAATCTCAGCAGGCCATTGCGCAGCAATAATAAGTGTGTCGTCTAGCTTTACGTTTACTATTTTTTCTGCATGATTAACTGATTCAATTACACCTACCCGTGATAACTCAAAAAACAAACGTTCTAATTTTTCTAAACGATCTAAAATATTCATTATGTTAATTTCTCCGTGTCATCGTGTACTGCATAAAATTCGGATGGTAAAAAATCATCTTCGTTAATATATTTATCACCAAGGGTAATCGTTTGTTTCCATGTGATGGCCCACAGAGCTATGTTTTGTTTATCTATGGCTCCGCTATATAAATTATCGCCTCTGATATCGCTTGCTCGCTCAATTTCAATTGTGCTCCAGCGTTCATTCTTGACTAAAATCATGATGGCTTCTGATAAATTGCGAGCCGCCTCACCTTTGTCTAGTTTATGGGCTTCCTTGGTTACGATGTAAGCCACCAAACTTAAATCCGCTTCTAATTGATCTTCACTGTTGGTTTTTGTACTTGGTACTTTTAATAGAGCCACAAATACAGCAGGTGCTTTTGTGGAAATACGTTTCAATTCAGAAACATCAAAACGTCCGTCATGCACATCACATGTATTAAGTTCTGGTAATACTTCGTGTAAACGGTCTTTAATTGCGCTTAAAAATGTATTAATAGATGTGCTCATATAGCATCTGCCCAGTTATCAACAATGGCTTGAAGTTCACTAATGTTTTCATCACTTAGCCCCACAAATGCACGGGCCTTGTGTTGAGGCTTATCTATTTTTTCACCGCCGTAATGCATAAGCCCTGCATAAATCAAATTGGTACCCACTTCCACTTCGTTATCTGTGACTAAATACTGAACGCTGTCATCCAGTTCACCTTCATTCATTAACAATGAATGTCCACCGTGCCGATTTTCTGCATAACCGCTTGACCAATCAGCCCAAGGCTTACCGTTAGGGCTTTCTTTTTCGTCATTTATGCGGCGATGAGTTTGGCTTTCTACTTCAGCACCAATGCTTTCAAGCAAAGAATCAAAGCGGCTGTGATTTACATACATCTGCATACGATTCGCTAATGCTTCTATGCCTGTTACGTTTAAATCAACACCCGCCATTTATAAAATCCTTTTATTACGAGAAAAGCGACGGGGCTGACTGCTCATATGAACCTTGCCGTTTGATGTTGGAGCGGGTTGACTGATGCCCAAGCTCACTTCACCTTTTGCAATTCTGCGAAGCAGTGCGATGGCGTCTTCGTAACGCTGACGTTTTTCTTCTGTGACCATGTCAGCGGTTGCGGATAAACGATAAATTGAAATATCCACACACAAACGCACAAGCACGCTCGGAATCGTTGGCAGCGGCAATGTGTATTTTGCGGCTACGTATGTATCGATTTCGGCAGTAGCATCGGCCACCGCTTGCTCAATAACTTGCGTATCGACTTGATCGTCGTTATCACGATCTGTGAGCATTAGCAGTGTGTCGTTGCCGTAGCGATCGATGATGTCTTGTGCGGTTGCGTATGGCATGGGTTACTCGCTTTTTTCAACAATCAAATTAGAGTGCTCTTTACGTAACAGCTCCTGGCTTAAAATAGATTGCTGATCGTCACTGAGTTCATCTAAGTCAATATCTTGAAAGTCATTCGTGAACTGAATACCTGCACGACGAAAACCTTGTTTTGATCTCGACCGAATGCGAATACATTTGTTTTGTTTCGTTTCTTCGTCAGCTAAGCGTTGGTGTTCTACTTCTTCAGCAGCTAAACGTTGCTTTTCGGTTTCTTCATCGGCTAGGCGCTGTTGTTCTGCCTCTTCATCAGCCAAACGTTTTTTTTCGGTTTCTTCATCGGCTAGCCGCTGTTGTTCAGCTGCTTCATCAACAACGACTTGCGTTTCTTGTACTTTGACTTTTGCAAGTGTCGGTGCTTTTTTTTGTTGCGTTCTTTTTAGATGACATGGTGCTCTCCTGTTATCCCCCTTGTACTGGGGGATATGTAATGGACGTTAGGTTTTTTTAAGTAACCGGAATGCTGCCGTAAGCGAGCTGCCAAAATCCATAACCACCTGCCGCACGGGCTTCTGCACCGAATTTGTACATCTTGCGAGAGAACACATCGTCTGCATTCATATCGGTTTGCGATACGAATTTAGGGGCTTTACGTTCTTGGTAGATGAACGGCTTGATGGCTTTGGTGGTATCTAATAAGAACCAAGCGTCATCACTTGTTAAGTAGTCGCCGACCACGACAGTGGCGGTGCTTTTATAAGGGTTTGGTTTGCCGTCTTCTAGGCGGTCAACGGTCATTAATGCATTGGCTGTGTCTTCTAATGCGGGTGGGACTAATAGGACATTGGGTTTGATGCCCAGTGGGCGGCCTTCATTATCTTTAAACTTACGCATGGCTGTACGTGCGGCACCGTAACTTGCTTGTGCTTTGGCGAGTGTTGAGATATCCAATTTTTTATCGCCGCGGTTGGATACCGAGATTTCTTTGCCTTCGCTGTCAATAACAGGGTGGTCGTAGTCGAAGAAGTTTTGTTCATCAAAACACAGCTCATTAAAGCCGTTGTTCACTAACTCCATGACGATTTCTTCGGGTAATGCTTTGGCAGACTCGCCCGCCATTTGTGCTTGTGGGCCATAGATGCCTAATGTGTCGTCTTCGATGTCATTGCGTTCGACTTCGACGGTGGCTTCGTAGTCGTCGTTTACGATGGTGTATTTGTGAGCGGCTAAGCTTTTTACTTGTTTTTCACCGATCCACTTTTTCATGCGGGGGAATTTACTTAACCAGGCATAATCGTTTTGGCCGGATGTGGAAGTAACTTTCATGGCGATTTTTTCCCACTGGGTTTCAGTGGAATCAAACGCTTTATTGAAAATGGTTTTTAAATTGGTAAAGACCGAATGTAAAACCGATTTATTGATAAGCATGTTCTGCTCTCCTTGTGTCAGTATTTATTAAGCATGTTCAACGTATCGAATAACTGCTTAAGCGCTTTTAGTTTTGTTCTGTCTTCATAAACGGTGGGATGCTTTGCTCCAACCATATGCCATCGGGATCAATCCCAACGACGGTTCCGGCCATGCTTAACGAACCCTCTCCATCGCTGGAGGCTAATGTTTCGTCATCTTCGATGAAACAAGCTTTACCCATCGACTCTTGACCGATTGGATCAGTAGGTGAGTTTTTCCACTTAAATACTTTGTTACGTCGTACATTTACGAATGCATCACCATCTTCACCGTCTGTGTTATCCACCGAATTTTCTGCTCGGCCCAGATAGGAAACCCCTAACGCTGCTAAACCAGGAGCAGCAAACCCAGTTGGTAAGACGACAACTAATGATCCCCCATGAATTTTTTTCCCACCAGAAACGGCAACTGGTATTTGATCACCGTCGCGCATGTGTGTGTTTCGATCTTTAGTCAGTGGCATGACAGCCTCCTAATTTATTATTTATTTGTACGCAAATTTTGCGCGGTAAACGTGAGACTTACTTGCCGTATTTGTTTAAGTCTTCGATGCTGTTGCCAAACATATTTGCAACTTGTTTTTCCTCGGCGTTTAACGCGGTGTTGTTTTCATCGTTGGGCTTTTTATTATCCAGCCCTGAATCATCAGCAATGATGGGGGCGGCTTCGATGAATTTTTTAAAACTTTCAACGCCGTTTTCTTGGTTGCACGCTGAGATATAAAAATCTTTATTTGCGGGTGTGATTTTGCCTTGCTCGATAGCCTGATCGACGAGACTCGTTACTTCTTGGTTTTTAGCGGTTGATAAATGGTCTTGCAGTTTGGTTTCAGCATCGCTGGCGCGGTTCATTGCGGTGTCGTAATCGTTGCGGGGCACAAACTTATCAAGCGAAGGTTGTTGTTGATTATTTTTTGCGGTTGCTAAATCGGATTTAGCCGTTTGTAATTCTTGATTACGTGCAGCAATGAATGCGGTTGCATCGTCTTCTGTTGCACCTTCTTTTAATCCAAGGGCGAGACGAATAGCTTCTGACAGGAGCATGGGGGTTTCCTCTGGTTGGTTAGGTTGGGTTTGTTCCTGGTTAAGTGCAGGCAAGTACAAGTTGTGCTTGTTGGTTAGGCCCACGCTTTTTAAGCGATAGATGGCTAACGTTGTGCGGTGATAATCAAAGACGGGTGATAAGTAGCGATACTCTTTATTGCGAACGCTGGCTTCGCCACGGGGCGTCCATTCGATACGGCCCCAAATGGCACCGTCGCGTGCTTCAAGCTGTTTGATCCAAAAGGCGGCGGGGGCTTCTTCGCCCTTGGGTGCTTTGAGTTCGGATGCGTGTTCGTAATCACCTACGATGTCGCGCTGCTGATTTAATGATTGGTTAATGACGGTTTGAACGTCATTCATAACCCAGTGACGACCATCGCGGCCATCGATGCGGCCATTGGTTGATGGTGCGGGGATGAGTTCTACCCATTCTGGCAGTTGGCCGTCTGTAGGCAGTGCAAAGCATAGGGCCGTTGATAACTCATGATCACATTCATGGTTAAGGGCGGTCTGATATTTTGAGGTTGAATAGTTCATGGCCCCAGATTAACGAGGGGGCTGATGGATAGGACGGGGGATTAGGTTCCGGGGGTGGAATCTTGGGTTTTTGAGTGTTTTTTACAATAGCCTAGTCAAATGGCATCTGTAAATGGGCAGGAAGGCGTTTAAATGCCGTTTAAATTTGGTTTTTGGGGTGTAGTGGTATCAATGTGGCAGGTGAGGGGATTACAGGAGGGAGAGCGGCTGATTTTTATAGGGTGTGAAAAAGGGGCCGAAGCCCCCTTTTATCTAAATCTAATAAGCATATTCTTGAAGGTGAAAATTTTGGTCAACTTTTATAGCATAATGCTCAAAGACATTTGATACAGCAGAAAAACTTCCCCAACGAGGATGTTCATGGCGAACTTGATCTAAGTCATCTCTTACAGTTTTATATGCAGCGTCTCGAAATTCAGTGTACCTAGCAATAGGTATTTCAAGTGCATATAAGCGTTTTGATTTTGAACCTATCCAAGTAGTCATATCTTTCAAAAGCAACTTCGCTTCAAATTGATCTAATTCTTCTTGATCCGATAAATCAGGCTCATAACGATATTCAAATTTAAAGGTTTCTTTAGTCCTTATAACCCTTACAGCTGTAGGGACTTTTGAAGGCACTAGGTATGACTTGATTCCAGCTCCATGCTCGTTACCTACAGACATGAGCTTTTCTGAATTCAATTCAAACCATTCAGATTCTCTTCTTTCCATATCTATACTCCACTTAAAAGACTACCAAGCATGTCATTGACAACGCTATAGTCATCTCTAATTTCTTTCGGTATTCCTTCCTTGTTACGACTATCAAATACAAGTATGTATTTGGGTGCTTCAGATAAGCCAATTTCACCTATCGGAAATGCTACTATTGATCTTGGCAAGATACAGGTGTTTTTTCCATAACTAGCACCGCATTTTCTAATTTTTTTTCTAATATACTCTTCTGTACAATAGCCCTTAATTGCATAATCCGCTATTGGTTTATCTCCTACCGATTTTGTTACTCGCGGTAAATCAAGTGACTGTTTAATTTCGCTAGATATCCATGATTGACCACATATACCTTCATTATCAGCCGTTATATCGCTTAGAGCAAAAATAGCGCCTCCATTTCGACCTGAAAATCCAGCTCTTCTAATTGGAACTAGCCAACCTTGAGCTTCCCTATTTTTGTCGGTGATTATACTTCTCGGGAAATATTCTTTCAGTTTATCTGGCATCGTATTGATAATACTTTGGCGTATGAAACCAATTTTTAATAGTCTTTTCTTATATATGAATAGTGTGACCTGATGGTGCTCTTTTGGTTCACCTTTACAATGCTTAAACACTTTTTCTCTTGTTAAATTAAGAAGTTGATCAATGAGAACCCAATTCTTGTCATTAACTACTACTATGCTCCAAATACACCAAAGAACTATAGTCAATATCAGTATATACCCAGAATTGCCTTGAAGGCTTTTGATTGCGTCTAAAACTACAGGAAACCAAGTTTGATACTTAATATTTGTAGGGTCAAAATCCTGAATGAAATTCCACCCACCCCAAAGGCCTGCGATAATCCCTGATATCCACCAGTTATTTTTTCTTATTCTAGTCCCTGACTTTATCATTCGTATACCACGTCCTTAAGTACAAGGGAATCATACATTTTTCAAACGATTGTTTCAATTTTATAGCGTTACTAGTAATAACGCTTCACGTCGTGAAAGCTATGGCTGATAGTTAATTAACTCCTGCGCCTTCATTGAAATAAATTAGTTCGTCCCCAATTTGTATTTGGGCATAATAAGGTGCCTACGAAAATATTACTTACGGAATTAAATATAATGTCAGAAAAGTCGACAATTCGAACTGAAAACGCCCAAACTGTTGCACTTGAGCTAACAAATAGAATTTCCACAAAGGAGAAACTTTCTGAAACTAGTACTAATTTCAGAAAGGATTTTTTAGATCTATATGCTGAATGTTTTCAAGCCACAACAGGTTATAGGGATATACCTGAACAAAAATAATTATTCATGTTCGTTTTATGCATGAACTCAGTATGAGCTTAGGAGTGTAATCCAAAATAAAACCGGTGATACTCCTAATCTTTTCGATTCAGAGGTTTTAAATAAACCTTTAAAAATTAATGCCTTAACTCTAGCCTCTAATTAATTTCCCCTTCCTGAGATCAGACCGCATCTCACGCTCTTTCGCCCTATAAAATACCTCTAGATATAACTTTCCGGACCTATGCTTGGCTACCAATAGTTTATATAGGCGGACATTGTGCTGGCCATAAATCAGTATTTTTTTACCATTTACTATGACTCGACCTGTTCCCATGATTTTTGGCAATAGTTGGTATTCGCTTAATGTCAGCTCGCTATAGGTTTTAAGCTGCTTGGTGAGAGTCTTATCATCAAGCTTAACGACGCTTTGAGTCGCCTTTAAACGCTCTTTTATATCCGTATTAAGCACACCCACAGGAAACTCGCCTTGTGGGTTTTGGTGCCACTGGTTAAAGACGTCGCTTTTTACCAGCTTATCCACTGCGGCTGCGGATAGTTCAGGCTGAACCACTTCCAACTTATCTACAAAATGCACAATGGGCTGATTCCGGCTGGTACCTGGATTGTAAGCCCAGCCAGGGTCGATGCCTTTGGGTACGTTATGAACTTCGCCCGTGCGCTTGTTGACCCATTCTTGGTTTTGAATGGGTGGGGCGGTGTTAATGCCTAGGCGTTTGGCTTCGGCTGTTGATATTTGCCTTATGCGGCACTTACAGCCCCAGCCATTCGGGGCGAAGTGGGTTTGCCACCAAGCATCATTAGCTGGCAGCACTAATTTGTTCCAGAACTCATGCTCTGTGCGGTGGTGCTCTGATGGGCCTAGATTGTATTGCAAGTATGGGTGCGTTTTCAGCGTGCGTTGAATACGATCCCATTGACCTGCGGCGCGGGCTGTACGCATGTTGGTGCGGTAGATAGTACGCAGGCGTCTTGCTGAACCGAGCTGCACTTCTTTTAAGCGACCATCGTGTGGGTCGGTCATTTCTTGTTGGCCCCACCAGCCTTTGTTTTGTAAGGTAGGCGTTAGCTCTGCTCGGAATTGATTAAAGGTTTTGCCTTCTTTTAAAGCGCCTTGTACCGCATCGCGAATATCGCTTAGTACATCCACCTGCATGGCTTTGGCAACGGTGAATGCTCGGCTGTGTTCTTGTTGCCAGACATCGTTGTGATCGAAGCCCACTTGCAGGCTTTTATCGCTGAACCAGGCTAGGGCTTCTTTTGGTATTAAATCATGCATATCGCTACCCTCATTACTTGTAATTTAAATATTCATCCCAATAGTTGTATTGTTGTGCCCATGAAATACCCGCTACGGCTGGCTCTGGGTTACAAAAGTGGTACCAGCTCCAATGACGCAACGCCTGCTGGCGCAGGACCCCGAGGGCTCGGGAAAAGAAACTTTGTAAGTTAATCTTTATCGTTGATGAATTGGCGCTGGACGTCATACCGCGCTGTTGGCATTGACGTTGCCGACTATCAATCCAACCTCATAAGCCTGATCAGCTTTTTAGGATTGGCGTCCTGGCCAAGGACGTAAAAATCTTGGGTTTAATTACCTAGGGCCCTAGGTTCTTAAATAGGCAAACAATATGTTTACTTTTAAGAATGCTAGTTTCGCAATTCAATTTGATTTAGCCGCTAACCTGCGAGCAATCGCATTTTTACTGCTGATTTTATTGTGATTGTAGCGACCCTTCGGGGTCGCACCTCTCCATTTTACTTATCAGAACACTATTAACTATCAAGTATTTATTGTTAATTATTCATAATGGTTATTTTCTTAAAACACTCTTTCTATATTTTTATAACATAACAATAGATATTGCTTGCCTCAAAACATGTTTAGCGATAAATAATGAGTATATCCACAAAATATTGTGGGTACTCAATTAATAAAAGTGTTTTACACTTAAGGAGAAAAATCAATTAATGCCTGATCAATCTACCTTCCCTCGCGCCCAATACCGCTCTGATAGAGCAAACCCTTCTAGAAAAATTTTAAAACGAAAAAAATCAGTCTCAAAAAAAATATTTAATCATTTCAAAAAAATAATTTCATCATGGGTTTTCAAGTCTATTTTTGTCGCTGTTTTAAGCTCAATAATAATAAAGGCCATATGATACAGGTACTAAGAGTTAATCCTGTTCATCACCCAACCCACGTGCTTTAAATGTCTGTAGGGCTAATTGCTTTACTAATTCCGTTGAATCCATTTCATTAAACAGTTCTGGCAGTCTTGCCATAAACTCGTCAAAATCTTGTGCTTCGTTTGCCAGTTTTTGTATGGGGTTGATGATGGGCTGCATTTGTATTTCCCAATCGTCGAGTGCTTCTTGTTCGAGTTCGTCGAGTGGGTCTTGTTGCTGTTGATTGTTGAGGGCGGTCTTGTTTGTACTGCATTGGCAACTATGGTGTTGATGGTTGAGGGCAGGTTCTATCGATTGTGGATTTGTGCCTGGTGCGGTTAATAGCAAAGCACCCTTTGCTGGGTCACTAAAACCTAATTTATCACGTACTTGGCTTTCTTCTATGCGCACACCGAGTGGGACTACTTTTTCTAATACGTCTGCTAGTAGTTTTAGATCTTCTGGTTCAACAACGGGCAATTCTAATTTTGGATATTTTTTTTGTGGCCCGAAATTTAGATCAATAAAGGGTTTGATTAGGTCACGGTTTAATGTGTGCTCTAATTGTTTTGCATCGGCTTTTAAGATATCCAATCGCACTTCGTTATGGACTTTTGCCTGTGCCTGGCTTGAGCCGCTGTCTGCTGTCATGGTTTGACCCAAGACTGCTTTGCTGACTTGTTGATCTAACCATTCTGCTAGATTTTGAAATAACTTATCGCCGCCGCTTGTCGTGCCTGCGTTTTCAAAATCTATGCGCATACTCTCTGGTATGGCGGCGGCTGCATCGGTGCCGATGTTTGCGATGGCGTTGACGAGTGTTTGTATGTCTTCTTTGGTTGCGCTTGGGCCGTAACGACCTACGCGCAGTGGCATGCCGAATGTCTCGGCGAAAGCGAGCCAATCCGTTAGGGTGTACGCTTTACACATGTAAGCGACGGCCACTAAGCGGGCCAAGCCACCACGGATGGGAATACCGCTTTTAAGTCGGGGCTTGTGTACGATGAATTTATAGGGTTGTAGCGGTATACCTTCGTAACTGTTTTCTTCATCAATTAAACGCAGTTCGCGGCCGTTCACTGGATCAAATTTAAAAAAGCGCGGATCACGGAACTCGTAACGTTCTGGTGTCCATTGATTGCCTGTGCGGTTCCAAACTATTTCGTTAACGCTGTAGCCTTTGCCGAGTGCATCGACTGCATCATCAATCATGATGCCAAACTCTGGGGCTCTTACTAGTTCGCGTACCGCGTCGGCCAGTTTAATATCGGCTGCATCATCACTTGCGGATTCGACGGTGGCTTCTAGGCCGCTTATGGCACGTTTACGTGTACCAAGCACAGACTGATAATGCAGGTCTTTTTCTTCCATTTCTTCGGCCAATATCAAGTAGTCATTGGCGTCATTGTTCGCTGCGTTGTGTAACAGACTGGCGAGATAGTCCGGTGTTAAGCCACTGGCGACGGTTTGGTTGTGCCAAACATTGCGTACGCCTGTTAGTGATGCGGTTGCGATTTCTTGGACGAGTGCTTTCTTTTTTATTGGCTGGCCATACTGGTCGAGTATGGTGCCGAGTTCGTGTTTGAGTTTTTCCATTAGAAACAGCCTCGTTTAAATCCGCCTGTTACTTTCACTTGGCGATGTTGAGTATCTTGGTTTTTGTTTTGTTGTTTTTTGGCTGAGTGATAGCCGAATATTTCTACGTCCATTTGTGCGGCATACAGTGCTAATGCAATGGCGATGGCGGCGTCACCGTGGCGCTGCTTGGTTTTATCGGTACTGGTATTGCCATCTGGCACCCGAGCAATGCCTTTGACGACTTTGACTGCGATCAGGTCGTCTAATATGTCGCTGTCTTTTGGAATGGATAGGCTCGCGTCTTCAAAGGCGGCTTTCATGCGGGGCATGTGTTCTAAATACCAGCCTTGGGAGAGCATGACTTCTTCTATGCGACCACTGCCATATTCGTACTTGGCTTGCTCGGCTAAGTACTGGCCATTACCACGGGCATCGAGTGCGCCTGCTAATAATCTAGGCAGGCGGTCACAGATATAAAATAGAATTTGCTCTTGGTTTTTGAAGGGTACATTTTTGAGTTCAACAATAAATGGAAAATGCCGGTGCAAGTCTTGTTGAATAGCCACTGGGGCGATGATGGTTAAATCGCCACTGCGCGCAAAGTCTTCACCAAAAGCGTGTTGATCTTTTGGATTAAGGGCCAGTAAAACGGGTAATAAATGGCGTTCACACCAGTCTTTAATTTCGGCGATGCGTAGATGTTCTGGCCATTGGTTAAAGTCGGCGGTACCTGCGTATCGAATGACGGGAGCTTCGACCATGCGGGCTTCGATTAATGCGCGGCTTAAATAGGAACCGCCGCCTTGTTTAGGGACGCAGTAATATTCTTCAAGTGCGTCTTCTTCTGATGCGGTGGCTTTGAGTAGATCGGATTTCCATTCGTCTTCTGCGGCTTGTGACCATTTGATTTTGCGTACTTGGCAAATGCGTTGGTATAAGCCTTCGGCACAGGCATCGTCTAATGTGATGCGGTGAAGGCTGTATTTGTTTTTACCTGCGCGGGAATCATTAATGAGTTGATTAAATACGTTATCGTCACCGTTATGAGTTGAGATTAACCGGACTTTTGCGCCCCACATGGTTAAGGCTAATGCGGCTTTTAAAACTTCTGCAAGGCGGTCGTGAAAGCCTGCTTCATCAATAGTGACGTTACCTTGCATGCCCCGTAGATTCTTTGGGTTAGACGAAAGTGCTTGTACTTTAAAGCCTGATGCGAAATTTACGACAAAGGTGAGTATGTCTTTGTCTTCATCTATAAATATTTCTTCTTGAATTTCACCACAGGCTTTATCGAATGCTTTTGCCCACATGGCGACGGCGTCGATAAATTCGCGGGCCATTTCTTTGTTTGAGCCCACATAAAAATGGTTGGTACCGCCGTCGGCTTTTGCGGTTGATGCAGTTAGCACGGCGTCTGCTGCTTCGGCCCAAGTTAAGCCTGTACGACGGGATTTTTCTGCGATTTTTAGTGGTGACTCATCCGCGATCCAGCGCTTTTGATAACCCAGCAATAATTCATTCGGATCAAAAGGGATTAGCTTTTGATTCGCTTGGTTAACCGCTGTGCTAATTGTTGATAAGTCCATTAGATCATCCACACTGTAAAACTAAATAATGCGCATGGTGTACAAATAATAATGGAGGCAATGATAATCTGGATTAATTTCCTCATTACGCAATCCCCAGTATTTTGTTTTTGATTTCTTGGGCCGCTTCTTTTGAGATACCCGCTGCTGTGACGATATCGCTTGCGGCATCGGCGGCTTCTTCGGCCATTTGTTTGCGGATCTCTTTTTCGCGTTTGGTATTTTCACTGGCCGCTTGTTCTAGGCGGTGCATGGCCACGGACATTTCTTTGAGCATCTTCACTACACCAGGCACATCTTCGCTAGTGATCTCTTGGCTTTGCATGGTGAGTGATAAATCAAACGCTAAGGTGCGTAGCATTTCATTAATCAGTTGACCAAGTTGGCCTTGTGGTTGCGCGCCCAGTTTGGCGATCCACATTTTGGATACTTCACGGGACTGACGTAGCTTTTCACCCACTTTTTCCATCTTTTGTGAATATCGGTTTAACGAACTTTTGCTGATTTTTTCATGACCCATGGCTTCTAAAATTGCATTGATATCTTTTGCCGCTTGCATTTGATTGATGCGTGGGTCGCGCAGCATTGCTTGCAGTTGCTCAAGTATATCTTCGGGTAATTGCTCGATTGAACTTGCGCGTGCCATGGTTTATCTCCCTTAAGCGATTGGGCGTCGGCGAGGGATACCAGGCACACTTGCGCGACCTTGCGCTACATCGCTTCCGCGTTGGCTTAAGGACGCAATCGTAAAACCCATATTTTCTTCAATGGTTAAAAGGTTGCAATCTTGTAGCCAAGCCAGTTCTGACTTTAATTTATCTGTGCTGGGTTTATAGCCGATTGTTTCGAGTGCGCGAATGATGACTGAGTCATTCATTGAATAATCACTGTCACTATCAAGTATGACTAAAATAGATAGGCGCATTTCTTCATTTTCAAATTTTTGAAAGCCCATTTTGTTATCCTTAATTATTCCGAATGTAGTTATCAATTCTGCTAAGTAATTCTGAGTTAGATTTGAATTCACCTTCTAGCTTAGATAGATCTCTGGATATACCACCTAAACGGATATGAATGCCTTCAAGGTCTTTGTGACCCACAGCTTTTTCTAATCGCTTATCTAACTGAACCATTTCTTTTTCAATTTCTTCAATTCGATTTGTGTTAACTTGTGATCGACTCTTTAGCCAAACATAAATAGCGATACCAATGACAGAAACACTTTGAATGATGTCCCACCAAAAGCGCATAGCGCTGTAATCCAATTCGTTAGCCACGACGCTTCTCCTTTTTTTCATGAATGCTTTGGCATTCAATACAGCGGGCAGCATCCGGCTTGGCTTTTAGGCGATCAGGTTGTAATGGTGTAACGCAATCAATACACACGACCCAACCATCTATAATTTGTTGCGGTGGCTCTGGGTGACGCGTTGCCATTTCTAACGCGGCACGCCGATGCAGTTGTTCAATTTCTTTTGCGCGATCTGCGTCATCCATTTGTGCAATCCTTTCTCTTTGTTGTTTGGCCACCACCCATGGTGGTGGCCCGTTACGTTTCTTTTTGTTATTCGGTTTTGGCTTTCGCCCCATATCTTCTAGTGAGGCACAACTGTGTCTCGGAGATATGAGTGGCATGGAGCGGCGCCGCCTATTTTTTGAAGCGCTTTTTTCCCAACTGGCTTTTAGCGCTTCAACGTCCACATTATTTGCTTATGGCTTTCATGACATTAGGCATGATTTTCTCGGCACTTCTACCAACCACATAACCACCTAAACCGATTTTTAAAAGTGCCCAAGCTTCAACACTTAATCGAAATTCGGTTAAACCGAATGTGTCTGCAATGATGAGTATTAGAAATGTGAGCATGGTGATGGGTCGCCAGTTACGGGCTATCCAGCTTTGGCTATTTGCTTCGGCGATGATGATGGCGCTCTGGGCTTTTAATAAGTCGGATTCAAGTTTGATAACCTGAGTGGTGACGAGATTTTGAGCCAGTACTAATTCGTTTTTTAGTTTCATCTCTTCTTCTTTAGAAGTATGAATATTGTCGATGAGATCGGCGGCAGGCTTGAACAGCCCTGCGATGGTGGTTAATACGCTCATGGGTTGTTCCTTGTTTTCAATTTTAGATTTTTGAGGCGGTTCGTATGTTTGTTGTGTGTTAAACGATGAATTTGATTGGTTTTGCAGAATGTTAATGGGGTCAGGTTTGTACCCATTGGATACATAGGCTTGTACATCAAAGCCTGGGCAGGTTTTGTGGGCGTCGTATTCACGATGACCCGATAATGGAAGCTTGTTACCCACGATGGCTTCTATGCGGCTTTTAATTATTTGAATGGCGTTGAATTGTTCTGGTGTAAATTGATCACGGCCTATTAAACAAATGCCAACCGTATTTTTATTATGGCCAGATACGTGTGCACCGGTTTCGATAAGTGGGCGGCCTTCGTGAATATCACCGTTTAATGTAATAACGTAGTGATAACCGATGTGTTTTAAATGGGGCTGGTGTTGTGGTGCGATTGATAAATTGCGCGTGAACGGCGGATTGCGATTCGCATGCCATTGATCTATATCAATAATATTGGTTTTACGACCATTCGGTGTATCTGCACAGTGCAGTACAATGGACGTAATGTCGTTGAGTGATCGTTTGGTTCCCACAGACTTAAACCCAAAGTTATATTTAACGTTAGGCTAAAGGTTAAATTATTAGGTTAATTTACTGACGGGGGATTGAGTTCCGCTGGGAAATGAAATAAGTTCGAAGGGTCGTAGATTATTACAGGGAATATGGAAAGGGGCAAATATGGCGAAATTACCATTTTGTATAAGTAAGTCTGATTATGATGATAATCCTGAGTTAGCAATTGAAAAGCAAAGAATAAAACCCAGTAGTTACGAATCAAAAGATCACGGAAAGTATGTATGCCCTTATTGCGGATGGCATGTTCATAAGGTTTTACAATCTCATTTTTCTCATAGTCCGGCTAAGGAAAACATTACTCCTCCGTGGTGCTCAATTAGGATTCCTACAAGAAAGAATGGATATATAGATAAACCCCAAACAAAGAAATTTTCAGATAAAGGTAAACTCGTGGAGCTAATAGAGACTTCCGATAATGAACCTGCTGAACATTACCCACCAAACGATAACCCGGAGAAGCAAAAACCTCCTGTACGTTTCAACTCGATTGAAACTTTACTTCGTTATTTATACCAGTATTTTGATAATGCTATTTTAATGCCAGGTGATGAAGAACCACGATTAGTCAGTACTCTAATAAAGCCTATCACTGATATAGATTACGACCCTGATATAGTTTATTTATGGTATGGAAAAATAGAACGATTTAAAATATGGAGAGATGCTTATGTATATCTAAATATATCATCTGACAAATCTGATCCATCTTTTCAAGTTACCCGTGAATTCGCGGAAAAGCGCCATATAAGTTCAAACTCTATCGGAAGGTATGTGGCAGTACTTGGTAATAAGTGGGGTGGCTACGTTAAAGCTAAATCATTAAAGATGGTAGATTTAGTACCTGAAAATAGAGAGTTATTCTTTAAAATAAACTAACCTGATCATAACGGCTCATTTCTTCGAGTCGTTTCTTCAACTTCCTAATTCCTCTCTCCGTATAACCAAACTCACGGGCCAATCTGGCCTGTGAGACACCTGCCTTTAATTTCTCAAATATCTTTTGGTCTTGTGCGGCTTTAATAGCAGATGCACAGCGGGGGATTTCAACTTCTTCGCCACAGTAATATTCAACCAGCTTAGTCATGGCTTCTATACCGATTAATTGGGTCAGCCAGTTTGATTCGCTTACCTTGGTTGGTACGCATAAACGGATACCTCCACGCTCTTGTACGATAAGCAGGGTTGCTTGTAAGCCGACGACGTCAATCATTTCTTGAATGGACTCTGGCAGATACTCTATGCATAGATCCATATTAAACACCTGTTAATAGATTGTTTAGGTGATTATGAATGGCTTTTAAATGCTTGATACTGCGTCGCCAGTTTAGGTCTTCATTTTTCATAAATACGTCTATTTCTTTTTCTGGCATGTTTAGCTTTTCAAGGCTTTCTGTTACTGACTGATATAAATGACGCTTTTCTTGTTCCTTACTGAGAGCGGCGATGACCGCAGACAACTGTTCTGATTTTTTAAGCCATGCAACCCGTTCAACTTTGAACATGCGTTTGGCTAGTGCATCCGCGTAGGCCCACTGTAGTTTCATGTCTGCAAGTAGGGCTTCAATCTTGCCACGCTGCTCATTCATGTTGTGGGGTTTGCCAGGATAACTCTTAGATGTTGATTTTCTGAACTTCATGCCGCAGTTGCGCATATGATTTAACACGTTAATGCGGCCCTCGGTGTTTAGATCTTTTGCGGATTTTACGCCTGCTACGTTTTTTAGCATGGCACGGTATGTGTCGTCGTCCATGCCGAGTTCTTTTTTAGCTAGATGAATTTTGGCTAGGTCGTTTTTTCTATATTGTGTATTCATTGCTTTGTCCTATTAGCTGCTCATCAGTATCAGACCACTACATCTGATAGACACTCAGCTGACAGCAAACTAACTGAGTGTTTCGCCTAGGGTGAGGCTATGCGGATTTCGCTTGATAGCCGATGCTTATTACCTCTAATTTATCAAGCGTGCTGTATTGTGTTTTTAATGGACCAAATTTTGTAAAGAATGGCTCATACCAAAGATGCTTTTTATCTAAATCAATATTGCGGGCTTTTAAATCCTTTTTTGTGAATGTTTTAAGAATTTTCTTACGACGTGACGGTGGGTAAATCGCACGTGTTCTTTTATGCCAAAGCAATGCTGTAACGGGATTGAATCGTTCAGGAAAGTCTGACTGCCCCATTGAGCTTTTTATTTCTCCATTTAGGTAGACACATATCGCTAATTGACTTTCACTGATCAATTGTTTGCTGAGTGTGATTTTCACATCTTCTAAACGCAGTACGACTTCGCCATGTGTTCCGTGTAACTGTGTTTTTATTTCACCCCATTGCTGTTCTGTGATCGCCATGATTAAGTCCTCACTGCTGCAATGTCTAATGGAATGGCCGCATATTGATTTGACATACCAATGCGTTCATAAATACGAATGTAGGTTGTAGTGCTATTCACTTGAATGGAGTCTTTTAAAGCCTGCATTGCCCGTTGCCATTTTTCGTCATCTATTTCTAGTCGTAACAAATCAAGTACGGCAGCGGTTTTTACTTGTCCTTTTGTATTGGTTTTAAACGCGCGATCAACGAGGGCGCGCACATTTTTACTGCTGCTTTGTGTCCATTCGTCGATGCATTCAGTAATTAGTGCTTTTGCCGCTTCTAGCTCTTCGGTGAAAGAGATGACATTGGCAACCGAACGGTCTACTTTATATTTCCCGTTGTAGCTAATTAAACTGACATTGCCTTTTTTACCTCCGATTTGAACTTCGTATTTCTCAGCAGCAGTTTCGATTAATGCTTGTATGTCTTCTAACGCTAATCGTTTAAATTTGCTAAGTTGCTCATTGATTAATTTAGCTTTCGTGGCTAAATCTAAAACCACTTGATCACGTAACTTATCCTGATCACGCACCTGATCTTCTGGCACCATGTGGCCAGCGGCGTTTTGCATGTAACCTTCTGGGATTGTGCTATCCATTTCGATTCCCCTTCATTGCTTTTAATTGATTAACATAATCAGGCTGTATCCAAATCACATCGCAATGGCAAAAATGACTTAGCATCATTTCTTCTAGTTGCCCATGAATGTTTCGACGTCCACGGCTAACACCGTTTAGATACTCACATCGTTTTTGATATTGGATTTCAATTTGTGGAGCAGTACCTGTTATTTGTACATCGATTACGGTTAAGCCTGTGTCGGCTAATTTATTCACTGCACAATGCGCTTTGTGTAATTGAGTAGACATGTGCTTGTTCTGCGCATTGCGCTTATTAAGTGAATGTATTGCGAGTGCACTCATGAGCATGCCTCCATATTTTCATTTGATGTTTGGTTATAACGACAAGAGGGGCATTTACGGTATAACTGAACAGCGAGACGATTCACGCTGCTGTATTTTGCATTTTGGTGCTCAATGCATTTGTTGCGTTCTAGTTCGCCTAGGATTGGGCAACCAACGGTTTCACCTAGAAAAGCACCGCGTACTTTCTGCTCGACTTTTTTGATATCGCCCCTGTAAATCCCCTTTAACACTTGGTTAATAACAGAAGGGCTATAGCCTAGAATTTTTGCGATTTTGTGTTGGCTGGTTGTTTGGCATTGTGCGCGTAGTTCTTGTAACCAGCGATCTTCGTTTATGGTCGTTGTTATTATTGTTTCCATGTTTATATCCTTATTCTTTTTTTGCGTTATTACGCGTGTTGAGTTTCCTTTTCAACTTGGTCTTCAGGAGACCAGACAACTTGATTTAGGTTTGGATCGAATACCGCTTTCGATCTTTGAATTTGGGGTGGTAACGGGCCTGTGTTTTTAGAGTTATTCAAAACGATATTGTGCGATTTTTCCTTTTTTCCAATCGCTCTTTTTTACTTGCATTAAATATCCAGATTTATGCAGAATAGCTACATATCGTTTTGCTTCCATCGGCGCTATTTTTATTTTATCTGTAGTTGCCGCTGCAACTAATTCTCGCCATGTAAATAACTTTAAAATTTTCATTGTTCGCCATAGATTTTTTCGACCTTGGCCTTGTGTAACCTTACCTCCGTTTTTGTTTAGCCTAGGGGCTTCTAGTCCACAGTCTTTCACTAATTTATATGTATAAAGCACCGCGCACTTAGACTTTTCTTCTTTTGTTGTGATTTCAATATATTCACCTTTTAATAGTCGATTAAGATAAGATCGAACTGTACTGTCATTGATGGATAAGTATTTATTTCTATGAATCCACATCGTTACATCATCACGTGTGAATTCTTTTAGCTCTCTAACAGCTATCCAAACAATATCTTGGCCGCTTTTTTTAGATGCATTAGTATGTGCTGGTTTACACCCCATACCTCTCCCAACTTTGACTATCATTACGCTACCCTTCTTCGGGGAGCCTCGCCTGCAAAAAAGTCACGGTCTCCCCAGTCCGCGGCGGTGATGGTTGTCGTGCCAATTTGATGTGCAAACTCACGAATGCGATCAAGGTTGACGCACGCTCTACGCGCTGATCCATTGCTTGACTTGTGTATTTTTTCGATCAGGCCTCTTTCAATATCTAAACCATCTGCATAGATTTTTTTTAATTCATCCACATCGGCTAGTGAGACTGGCTGTGCTGGGAAAAAGTCTAATATGCGCCCATGAAATTTCTCCCATTTTTGAAGCTTTTTAGGAAGTTGCTCTTCTCCGATTAATAAAATTGAACCTTGGCTGGCTTCATGAATATCTTGAACGATGCCAACCCAGCTGCGCTCAACGAGATAATCAAATTCATCAATAATAAGTGGTCGATTCGACTTGGCCATCTCTTCTGCGATTTGATCGACCATATCACTCATGTTTTTTTCAATTTTCATACCCATGGCTTTTTGAATAGCTATCAAAAATGACTTGCGAGTCCAAACGCTTTTACATTCAACATAAACTGCATCAAATGTATTAGCTGAATAACTAGCAGAAACGCTTTTGCCATAACCCGATGGGCCGTAAAATGCTGCCATGCCTGGTAAGTGGGCTTCCCGATCAAAAGCCCTCTGTATCGCCTGGTGACATAAAGCCACATTTGTGATTCCTGCTATGCTCATATATATTTACCCTGTAATAAGTTGTTAAGTTTTTGCTATGCTTTCACTTGTTACTTGCTCGCGGTCTGTTTCCGCAGTTCCGCGAGCATCTTCCCACTGCTGAACTCAGCAGACTTCGGGAAAGATTCATAAAATCCTTTGTATTCACTGCTTATTTCTAAATCGGCCTTTGCTTTTTTATCCAGCGACAACCACAGGTTGTATTTTTCTGCTGGATCTGTTGGTAGTGTTGGTTTGCGGTTAAATGTAGGTTGTATGACTTGGGCTTTAATTTGTTTCTGAATACCTTGTACTTCGGTTTGTTGTTCATCTGTTAGACCGCTTTCCTTGATGCCGTTTTTTGCAATGAGTGCTTCTGTTGCAGCGGTTAATCGCTCAGATGTATGCGCTTGTGATGGGCGTGGGAAAGCGACAGTATTTTGCTCTAGATTTTGTTGGGCTTGATACGTGAGAATTTCTTGCGCTATATCGCGTTTAGAAATTGGTTTAGCTGCGGCTTTAAGGCGACGTTTTTCTTCTTGCACAGCTTCGCGTTGAACTTCTTTTGTTTTTGCGGCCACCTCTTTTCTACTAACGCCTGTTACGATTGGGTCTTCTGCTATACAAACAAATTCATTATTCATGTCATAAACATAAATACAGCCCATATCATGCTCGTCGTAATAGACATGAACTTCGTTTCCAACGATAACGCCTAATTCTGGGTGTATATAAATACCACCATCTAACTTGATGCCTTTTTTACCAACTATGCGGGTGCCGGCTGGCTCGCTCAGTAAAATGTCTAGCGCCCGCTCATTTTCAACACGATAAATATTGCCTTCCCAATCCCGCACCATTTCCATTGGTGATTTTTTCAATGTACTGTGAACACGTATGTGATATTCGTTGTCAATCCAGTTGTCACAGAAAGCCTGAAGTTCATCACTGCTCATTGTTATTTCGATCATTTCATCTTTTTTGAATAATCGGTCACTAAATTGTTTGCGGCTTTCTATCTTCTTTCTGTCAGCTACGTTGTGGCCTATAAAGCCAGGTAATAATTCAAAAATATCGTGAGAGAAGGAACGGAATACTCGTTCTATGTGAGATTTTTCCCACGGTGAAAATGGTTGACTAACATCGATTTCAATATCCAATCCATGAAACGCAGCTTTTGTTCTATCTGATATGTAATCTTGGCCGTTATCTGTTTTTGCAACTTGGGGGATGCCCCAATCTAAAATTGCACGGCGTATGACTTGCGACACACCTTCACTATTTGATGATCTTGAAACAACAAATTTAATGCGGCGCGTATAAACATCAATGACACCTATAATGGTGTATCGACCATCGGTTAGCATGAGGTCAGCAGGTGTTGAGTCGAATTCCCACAATTGATTTAGCTCTGTTACATGTTCGTTACCCGAACCGAAGGCGGCCATGTATTGGTTTTTCCAATCGTCTGGTGACGTGATCGCGCAAAAAACTTGTTTGTTTTCGTTTTTCCATTTTGCGACCCAGCGCTCTACTGTGCGTAAAGAAGGCAAGTTTAATAACTGGTTAAATTCGGTTTTAATGGCTTTGTAAAGTACTGTATTAGATATGTGTGGGTATTCGACAAGCATGCCAATAATGAAGTTTTGAAAGTCTTGATTTGTGTCGATGACGCCTGTTGCTTTGCGATGGGTGCCGCGCTTGCCTGCTAACCCGATGATTCCAAGTTTTTTGTATCTACTGCGCCACTCATATACTGTTGTTTTTCGAAGGGTCGGAAAATTTTGTGATGCTAAGTCAGATATAGAAATATGCTTATCATTATAAGAATCAATAAACTTCTCTATGCTCAAATCGGTATTTGCAATCGCATTAATTATGTCAAGTTTACAATCAACTATAAGCTTTTGTCTTAATGTCAATTTATTGTAGTCGAGCAGAGCATTTTGTTTGTTTACTGTTTGATGATTCAGCTTCTCTTTTTTAGCTAATTTTATTCCCTTAGCACCTGCTGTTGATTCTTTTACTGAATTTGAAATTAGTTTTGTTTTAGCTGCATCAGGTAATGAAGACAGGTGATATTCCTGACCTTTACCAGTCGCTTTTGATCGTGAGACCCATCCCTCTGTAGAGGCTTTTTTTCTGACACCTCTGTCGGAGATTTTTAACACGCCAGCAAGATCTTGTGCAGTAAACCACTCGGTCATTTCGTTGCCTGCTTACGCTACTGAGCGATGTGGTATTTCAATATCATCAGCTTTAGACGTTGCTGAGTATCGTGATGGCCATACGTCTTCTGGCTTCATTTGCATTGCAGCCGCAATGATTCGCTGACCCTTGGGAAATGGGCGATACAGTGCTTGCCTTAATGTGCCTGGATATTTGTACCCTGCACGCCGAGCAACCTCTGTCATGGAGAAGCCATTCTTTTTAAGTGCAGCCATAACATCAGCAGGATGCATGTCTTCCTTATTGTTACTCATTTGATTACTCACTTTGTTGCTGTTTTTTGCAATCTGCAACTATATAAATATAAATTACATTTTCTTGCAAGCAATTTTATGTAATTTTGTCATATATTGCATATTGAATGACAATAAAACTTGCGACTAATTGTAAATATCCATGCTGTTAGATAGGATTGATTGCAACTTCATGGCGGCTTTTGTCGATGTATAAATTAGGTCTATCTAAAGAACAAATTGCTGAAAACATTAAGCAGCTGGTTATGGGTCGTTCAAGGACGTTCGTACACAATGATACTGGCATCCCATACCGGACTTTGGACTCGTACATGTCTGGAGAAAGCGAACCTAAATTAGGTAATGGGATCTTAATGGCCAAAGCTGTGGGAACCACTGTTGAATACATGACCCTCAGAGAAGGGCCTGCTAGCTTTTCTAATGTGGATATTGATGACTATAAAGAAGGGCGTCAGGGGAAGGTTCGAGAGCAAGCAATGGTTTATAATGTATCCCACTTTAAACCTAAAGAAAGCTCATTAGATCAGCTGACATCTGGAATTAGATCTCAGGTTATGGGTCAAGGCTTGACCTTGTCTGACTTACAAGTATGTAAAGTTGAGTCAGAAGAACTTGAGTCTTTAAGAAAAGGTGATTTGCTTCTTATTGACCCAAGTTCCACATCACCAGTCAACGGACAGGTATTTGTATTTGAATATATGAATAACCAGCTAATTCGGGAGACACAATTGATACCAGGCAAAGGCTGGCTCTTGAAGACTAATAATGACAAGTATCAAGACCAACTGCTTGATCTATCTACTGAAGATGGTTTGAAAATTATAGGGAAAGTTGTCGTATCAGCTAATTTTTTTTAGTCTGAATCGGAACTGCTTTTCTGTTGTTCCGATTCGGTTCCGTTTTAATTTTTTTGAAATCTTAAGTAAATTGATGTTAACGCCTAATTTATAAGGCTTGCATAGAATCGGAACTTTCCGGATACACTGGCGAGCTAGCTGTATTTAGCATTGTCAATATACGCATATAAAACGGGAATATAATCGGAACTAGCAACTATTTAAATTGCTGTAGCCCTTTATTTATGGGCTTTTAGCTTCCCACTATTAATCGGCTAATCCCAGCTAATCCCGCTTCATATATTCCAGCATTAAGTGTCGTGTCACACATATGACGCTACAGAGCACAAACCTAGTTTTTGGTTATTCGTTTTAAACATTTCTTAAATCAATAAAAAAGCCCCAGTCATTTCTGAAAGGGGCTTCTTAATATTCATGGTACCGGTGGGGCGGACTTGAACCGCCACGCCCGAAGGCAACGGATTTTGAATCCGCTTTAAAAAATAACCTAACTCATTGATTATAAAGGCTTTGATTGATATTTATTGGTTGATGTTAGTTGAATTGACACTAAACTTGACACTTTTTCTAATGCAGGGTTAGTAAGTTTGAAATTTGTTCAGGGTTGATTAGTTTTAATGGGTGGCCGTGGGTGGTCATTAAATTAGGTATGGCATTAACAATATCGGTTTGGTCAATTCGGCGCGTATTGAAATAGCCCATTGTTGTGTCTAATGACTCATGATCCATTAGTTGTTGAACTTTTACAGGGTTTTCACCCGCTAGTAATAATTCAGTACACATGCTACCACGTATGCCCCAGTGAAAAGGCTTTTTAATTGGGGGGAGTCCAGCGTTGTGCATTACACGCCCCATTAGTTCTGAAATGTCACCCTCTTGTAAATACCACGGGCCACCTGAACCGTTATCTAAATAATACTTTTCTATTGATGGGCGATTAATTAAATCGTTTTGTAAGCCTGTAAACAGTGTTTCATTAATTGGTTTGTTAGGCCATTTTTTCCATTTATTCACCCAGTTTAAATCAAGGTTATCCCTTATTTTTACTGTTTTTGTTTTTAAATCTATTTTGTCTAGTTTTAAAGACCACATAGCACCAGAGCGCATTAACGTATTTTGCCCAAGCAGCATGGCGCGTAGTAGATTTTTATAATTAATAATCCACCGTTCATTTTCACGCCAAATGCGGCTACCGTTTGGTAATGAATAGCGTTTAGCTACCGTTTCTTTTAGTGATGTTTCAATGTATCTGCGTAATACATCTAAATGTACAAGCGTGTATGTTTCAATATCGGTTTTGGTTCTTGTTTGCTTTTTAATTTTTACGTCTGTTTTAATACGCCCTGATTCTTTACACCAATTAAAGAACCCCTGAATGTGTCGCTGGTGTTTGTTTTGAGTGTTTCTTGAATATGGGCGTTTACCGTTCCAAGCGGTTGAAGAAGACAAGAAAGCAAAAAACGGGGCGTTGTGTTCGTCGCGGTCATAGTGTCTTAATTCAAAATCACCAACGGCTTTTAAATAAAGCTCTATGCTTTTTTTGTACTCGTTATGAGTGCGGTTTGTGCCTGTAGGGTCTATTTCTGAAAGGTAAATTTTAGAAGCCTGTAAAACGGTTTCTAAGGTCTTTGATTTTTTCTTTAATTCAGTTTTGGTTTTTTCAATTGCTGTTTTGTTGTAATAACTAAACTGTGCGGCATGATATAAGCTAGACAGCTTAGCTGTTTTACCGTCATCACTTAAACCTTCTATTTCTTCAATCTTACAAAGCCTGCGCCTAATTCCTCTTTTACCTGATTCAAAACCTAAAGCCTGATTGTGTGGAAACTCACCAACATAACAATCAGATTTTAAGTCTTTAAAAATTAGACGCCTTGCCATAATTAAGACCTGCCACCCGACCAAATAACACGGCCAATAATATTCAGCTTTTCGAATTCTACAGGGCTTAATTCAATTTCTTTTTCAGTGCTGATTAACTTAATAGCGCCTGTTATTTCATGTTCAATTCTTCTCATTGTGAATGAGTCATTTACTTTAATAACAAAATCACCAGACCCGTTTAAATTATCAAGTTCAACTAAAACAGTATCACCTTTGTTATATGTGCCTTGCATTGAACTATCAGGCATAACCCAAGACCGACACTTTTTAGGCTCAGCTTTTAAATTGCTGATTATAAATGAAGGGTCAAATTCAATGTCGATTTTCTGTGAGTCATCAAGTGAAGGAATGGGAATACAAATATCATCAAAACTAAAGCCTTCAGCTTCTTCTAATTGTTCTGGGCCAATACCCTCTAATAACCATAAAGGGCTAAAGCCCGTTGCTTGGTAAATTTTCTTGAAATTCCCTAGGGTGATTTCATTGCCTTTTTTATAGCGATGAATCATTGAGCTGGCGATGCTCGTTTTTTCGGTGAGGGATTTAGGCCCAATTGAATCAATGGCCTTAATTAAGCGTGTCGTAAATTCAGTAGTTTCAGTCATAGCAGTCCAAAAAAAACACTTAAACAGAGTTGACACTCTCTTAAAGTTGTTTATAGTCCCTTATATGGAGTTATTTGTCTTCTCATGTCTTGGCATGTCCTTATAAGGGTAATTATTACCTTATATAGGGACTATAGACAACATTTAAGGAATTTAAAGTGCTTAAAGAGTATCCAGTTGATGTGAATCGGGACGGTTTGCTAACCCGTAAGGAGGTTGCAGCCCTGTTTAAAATCTCAGATAAGACCGCGCAACGCCGCCAGAAAGAAGGGAATTGGCCTAAGTCGATAGTTGTAAATGGGGGCGAGTACTGGCCTACGTCATTTATTAATGAATACATATTAGAAGAAAACCCATACTTAATAGAAAGCATGGCGAACGCCAATCAAATACAAGCTGCCGCTTTAGCTGCGGTTAAGGCCGATAGCAAATGAAAGCTATAGATTTTGATTCAGTGGTTCCTGAGCTGTATGCAGAGAAGCTAAAAAACGACCAACAATTTCGATTTAAAGTAAAAGGCAAATATCTTGAAGAAGGTCACTGCCCTGAGTGTAATCGCAACGAGGTATTTGGGAATTGGCGCAAGCCGTTTCGTTTGCAGTGTAATAATGCCAACTCATGTGGGTGGTCTGCTAATACTTCTGAGTTATACCCTGAAATAATTGAAGATTTAATTGAAGCCGCAAAAGAAGATAGCGAAAACCCAATGGCTATGGCTGATGTGTTTATGTTGTATAAGCGTGGTTTTCCATTAGACAGAATTAAGGGCTGGTACGATCAGGGTTATTTTAACAAAGACAAAGTTTCTACGCCTACAGTTCGTTTTTTATTAAATGAAGAACGAAATGTTTATTGGGAGCGTCTTATCTCTCAAGCCAAAAGCGACGGGCAGCGTCAACACTTCAGCGGTAAGCGCCGCAAGCTTTCCACTAGCGACCCAATGTTTCAGGACTACAACGATTCATTGCATAAAGGGTTGTGGTGGACACCCCCAAACCAAGTAATTGAAAAAGATGATCAAGTTTGGTTGGTTGAGGGTATTTTCCATGCCATTGCGCTGCATTTATGCGGCATAAAAGTAGCGGCCACTTTAGCTGCGGGTTATTTTCCTTCAATTGCTATTAATGAGCATTTAGATAAAAACATTTTGTGGGTGTGGGCTTTGGATGATGATAAAGCGGGGCATAATTACATGGAAAAACATTTTGTAAAAATGGACAAAATGAATCAGCGCTATACAGCTGCTTTAACTGGTTCATCTAAATATGATTGGGATGACTTATACAAACAAGGAAAATTACAACAAACCAAACCCAATTTTATACAGGAGTGTATGAGTAGAGGCTTGATGTTTTGCGCAAAAACATACTACAGGAAAGCATTTCTTCATCGAAAATTTAAAAACGAAAATAACTTTGTTCTTGAGCACAAAAAAAAGTTGTATTCCTTTCGCATTAAAAATAAAGATGGCATGACCGATGCTTTAGAGTGTGATAATAACACTTTATATAACCATAACCGCATACCGGATAACTTCGCTCAATACATCGAGTATGAAAAAATTTCTAGCTGTTTTCCTCAATTTTTATATGCAGAGCGTAACGAATTAACCCGTGAGCTTTCGTTTTTCATTCGTGTTGAATTTGCCAATGGTGCGCCGCGCATTCAAGAGAGCGTGGATAAAAACGCCATGCAATCCAATAAAGGTTTTCACAATGCCATAGTGGGTCTAGCGGCTGGTTCGTCATTTTATGGGTCTGATAAAGACTTTAAATATATGTACGACAAATGGTTTGAGTACAAAGAAGCGTCTAAAGAAATTCAAACTCTTAATTACATGGGCTATGACCGAGATTTTGGTGGTTATGTTTTTGATAAGTATGGTTTTAAAAATGGAAAGCTCATTAAAGTTAATGATATTGGACTGATTCAATATGGCCAAGAAAAAACGAAAACTACATTGAAAGGAGTTAACTTTTCACTACCGAATGAAAAAGCTGAATTGAATTGGCTGGGTGATTTTTATAAAGCATTTGGCATTAATGGTTTGATCACCTTAGCTTTTTGGTTTGGCTCTTTTTATTGTGAGCAAATTAGGGCGGCTTTTGGTTGGTTTCCATTTTTAGCCACGATTGGAGATCCTGGTACTGGTAAATCTTCCATTCTTGAATTCTTGTGGAAGGCCACTGGCCGCGAAGGAAATTATGAAGGTATAAACCCAACAAAATATTCAAATGCAGCGCGTGGAAAGGTAATGACCAAATTAGCAGGTTTACCATTAGTACTTATTGAGGGTGACACCGATGAAGCTAAACATGCATTTGATATTAACGAAATGAAAGATGCATTAAACGGGCGTCCTATTCGTGGTGTAGGTTTACCAACTGGGGGCAGTGAAACAATAGAGCCAGACTTTAAAGCGGCATTTATTGTTGCGCAAAACCGAGATATAGAATGTGAACCGGCAATGGTTTCTCGTTTTGTTTCTACTTACTGGGATGAAAGCCATTTTAGTGACGAAGGTTTTGAACTGCTTAAGAAATTCAAAGCAATGGATACACGGGATGCCGCAAACTTTATTTTTCAGGCAATGAAAAAAGAGAAGCATATTCTAAGTTCTATTTTTTCACATTATCAAAATCTATTCCCAGAATTTAAAGCTAATAAAAAAATAAAGATGGTTCGTATACAAGAATTACATGCTTTGGTCTGTGCTTGCTTTTATGCACTGTCTGAACTGTTTGGGGCGGAAGCTATTGAACTCAGAGAGCGGGTTAAAAAATCATTGTTAAAAGGAGCTGAAGAACGAAGCACTCGTATGGCTTCAGATCATCCAGACGTGGAAAACTTCTGGCAGGTTTACCAGTTAATCAATTGGCATACCAGCAACGATGAAGATGCCATATTGGGCAATTACTCCCTAGACAAAGAAGTTCTAAATCACAGTACAGATGATCAGTTAATAGCCCTAAATCTAAATGAAATGGCTGCACTGGCTGAAAGCAAGCGCCACAGGTTGCCACTGGTTAAAGACCTTAAAAAGTTACTAAAAGGCGGTAAGAAATATCCCTATGTGACGACTGGAACGGTTACTTCAAAGATTACAGGGAAATCTAAGTATGTATGGCAATTTAAGAAGCCTATCGAAATCTAGCAAGCATCTAAAAAAAATCTAATTTTTCTAATTAATTAACTAAATAAGGATAAAAGCTAGGAATAACAAGGGGTTAAGGGGTTTTTAAAATCTAATATTTTTCTAATTATCCTCTAATTTCATTAGAAACCGAAATTAGACTTTATTAGAAAAAAATTCAGGCTACCCCCCTATGGATAAAGGGCTACAGACTTTCATTAGAAAACATTAGAAAACTTTCTAATTTGAGCCAGCCCAGTAAATACGCGGCTTTGAGCATTATTTGAAGGTGCTCATTAGAAAAATTAGAGAATTTTTGGCAGGGGGTTAAAAAATGAGTGAAAACAGTTCGGATGTAGAGCTAATGAGACATTGCCTTGAAAGCGTCTGTAAGCGGTTTGGTGCCGTTTCAGATCAGCAATACATCGACACTTTGCAGTTTATTGTTCGTCAGTCGTTACGTGAGTTGGTGCGCATAGAAGACGAGGATAAAGCCATGTGTTTTTTGTGGCCAATTATGAAAAAGCTGAACAGCCAACTAATAGGTGAATAGAAATGAAAAGCAGTATTTTATCAACAGATTCAAATCATCTTTCGTCTATTAATCGTGAGCGGCGTGAAAAATTGTTGAATGAGTTTAGTCCAGAATTACGAGCTGAATTAAAAAATAAGGCATTAAAAAAGTTAGCGCAAAAAATTTATGGGTGGGAATTTTCTATACAAAGAATGGCATTAATGAAAATTCGCCGCGATAGTTTAGATGATTATAAAAAAGTCAGAAAATTTTTATTAGATATTGAAATGGAGAAGATGAAATGAAAATAACAATCACACATGGCCCTGTTGAAAAAACAGGGACGTTAACAGTAGAACAGGCGGAGGCATTTTATAGAATGGTTGATAAATTTGGTTATGTTGATGCTAAAAATTTATCAACGAATAATGAGCAGGCGTCGCACATGATTGATTCATTGAATGAGGTAAAAGAATTGATTGTGTGTGATCACGGAAAATTTCACACATGGCCATAATGGAAAACGGAGATAGCATGACAAAACACAATCAAATATTAAAGAACAAATTGATGTTTTATGAGATGGAATTTAGCCAACTATTTAGAAAACGGAATTTGTATACACAGCGCTCATTTGAACGAGCAGAGCGAAATATTAAAAACCAAATTTGTGATTTAAAAAAATTAATTGAAAAAAGAGAGAGAGCACAAAATGAAAAACTTAACGCTAATAGACGAAATCGTCAGACGCTGGCCACACTTGGACGCACAGAGAATGCAGGTTTTGTCTTATGTGGCGGTTAATCCTAATCATTGCATGCAAGGTGCAGCGGACGCTCTGAATATTGAATTAAATACGGTTTATTACATTGCCAGAAGTTTAGAGAAAGGATTAAGAGGGCGTGAAGGTTATCAATTAATTTCAATTAAAACTGACCGACATGATAAACGATTACGTCGATTAACCCTGACCAAAAAAGGGAAAGAAGCGTATCACCTTTTTGCACAACTTAATCAAGGTTTAGATGAAGGTTTAAAAATACGAGATGAAAACACGATTGATATGTTTGAAAAATAAAAGACTCGATGCCGTCGCCAAACCACATCGAGTCTATGTCACACAAAGGAGAAACCATTGAATATTCAACAATTTGAACGCTATCAACGAAGTGAAAGCATTTTATTGAAGAAAGTCCAAGGAATGCGTAACACATCCAATTTTACTACATACGTTAGACGATTAATACAGGGGGCCTGTCATGGTGCAATTAAGGGATAAAGAGCGCAGGGCGCTGGTTATGTTTGGCGGAGGATTTGCGCTTGTTTCGGCATTGTGTGAATACCTTTTATTGACCGAAGGCACCACCGAATTAGATAGGTTAATCAATGGTGTGACCGCTGTTTGTTTGGTGGGTTGTCAGTTTGTGTTTGCTTATATGCTGCCTGTTACATTTAAACAAAAACGGTATTTCTTATGGCTTTTTATGCTGTTGAGTATTGCTGCTTTGTTTTATGTATCTGTGTCGGGGACTGCATCGTATTTTGATGCACGTAGCAGCAGCTTGCAGCACACAAGCATTAAAAACAGCAGTGATTACACAGACATTAACGAATTAATAGCAGGTTATAAATCTGAATCACAGCACTTTGAATCGCTCGCAAAAGAAGAAGATGAAAAAGGCAACGATTGGCAGGCATCGCAAAATCAAAAAGAGGCCGCCAAGGCGAAGCAGAAATGGCTAGACGCACTTTCTTTGCGTATGGCAATGCAACCTAGCAATAAAACCAGCACAGAGGCTCTAGCGAAGTTACACAAAGGCGATGAAAATCACTTTTGGTATATGTTAGCGGTGCTAATAGATTTTTGCCCATTACTTTGTTTTGCAGCACTGGGCGGGGGGCGCATCAAAATAGTTGCTAATGAAAAGCCTGACGGTGCAGAGCCGAAAGATAAGTTTTCAGTATCAAAAAATAATTCAAAAGCTATTGAATATGATGCAAGGCCGCAACAATCAAATGATACAGACCCGCTTTACAGCATGATTGTGCATGAAATTAAGCAGGGAAAATACGGGGATAAACCCGTGCAGCGAGCGGTACAAGAAAACCACGGTTTTAATAATCCGCGCCGTGCTAAGCGATTATTTGATCAATTAGAAATAGATGGTTTGGTGATTCGGCCAGAGGGTTCAAAGATGTACACGCGAACAAAAAAAGGAGGGGCGAACGTTGAAAGTGCTCACGTCTAAACAAACCACAGGTCGATATGAATCACAAAAGAAAGTGGTGTTCACGTTAAGTAATCAGCCTGAGCAATATAAAGCAATTGTTCAGCTACAAAAACTAGAAACGGTTGAGGATGTTTTACGAGATCATACAGCCAAGCATTTTAATGTTATTAGCGTTGAGGGTTAATCATATGACGATGAAACAAAATATTCCTACTGTTCATAAAATGACATCAACTTTATTGGAAAGCGAAGTTGAACGATTTTTGAAAAAAGGTGGAAAGATTAAAAAAATAAAAATGGGTGAAACAGGTGAAGATCGTAAGCCGCTAAATAGAAAACACATTAATACGTCGGGTTTTAAAAAACGCAATAAGAAGAAAGGAAATTAAAATGACAATTGAACAGCAAAAATACAGTACTCAAGAAATCGCTAGAAACTTACTTGATAACAATCCTTTTTATTTGGATACGGAAACCACTGGTTTCAGTGTTCAGGATGAAGTTATTGAATTGGCCTTATATGAAATGGATGAATATCACAACTCAGGCAGTATCAATTTGTTTAGATTTAATCCTACGGTTGATAGTAGTCCTGATGCATTAAAAGTGCATAGACTGCCTAAAAGCATACTAAAAAATTATAATCGTTTTTCTGATAATGATCATCGCTTATTAAATGCGTTGGTTGGTGAGCGAGCGGTAATCGCTTTTAATGCTAATTTTGATGAGCGTATGTTATTTCAAACGTGTAGTCGATATGGTTTGCCGTTTTTTGAATGGCATTGGTTTGATTTAATGGGTCTGGCTAATCGTCATTTTATGAAAGACTGGGGAAAGTGGTGCACTGAAAATAATCAATTTAAGCGTATGTCATTAAACGATATTTGTAGTATCTGTAATGTGGAACAAATAGCCGCTCATACCGCGTATGATGATGCGAAGGTGTGTTATGACATATTGAAATTTATTGCGGAGGACGAATAAAGTGAATGATCATGTTGTTCGACAAGAAACAAAAGACGGCTTTTTTATTTGGCAGTGATGCAACGGCATAAATGCAAGTGAGGGCTATTGCCCATACAGGCATTAGAGCGGAGGCTATACCGTTGTATAAAAAACAGTTTAAGTAACGAAAAAGCCCCGATGATTCGGGGCTTTTTTATTCTGGTTCTATACCTGTTCCATTGCAGTGTGGGCACTGAATTGGGACATAATTTATATTACCCAGTTCATTTTCGTTAGCTGAGCTAGCAGGGTTATGGCCAGAACCATTACAAACTGAACATTGTTCGTCTTGAATGTCGTTATCCATAAATACCTCGTCTGTTAGTTTTTAACAGTTTATTCAATGTCTCGCCTAACATTTTAATCATGTGCACAGGCATAAAAAAAATTAAGCGAGGTGCAATTCATCTAGTGCCGCTGTCGCTAAAAAGTCAGAACGACTTTTATACTTTTTGTTTTGTGCCACGACTTGATCAATTTTATGCAGTAGTAAGTTAGGCAGCGTCACATTGATTTTTTGTGACTTGCCTAGGTATGGTGTTATATCCACTTCAATAAATGCCCAGATAAACCCTTGATATTCAGGGTTATCTTGGTGGTCTTCTAGTTTGCTTGGTTTTGGTAAATCGTCCCCATCTTCGGCGCACAGTTCTAAAAATCCTTCTAACGCTTCTTTTGCGTTTTTTACTGCTTCATCCAAATCATCGCCTGCGGAGAAACAACCATCAACATCAGGGAAAATCACCCCGTATGCTTCTGTGTTGTTGCCTCTTTCTATCGCAATCGGATATTTCATTTCATTTAATCTCTATAGAATATAATATAATATTTTGTGTTTAATATTTAGTTTAGTATTTAGTTTAGTATTTAATGTTTAGTTTAGTATTTAATATTTTGTATTTAGTAATTAATTATCTTCGTAAGTTTCAGTTAATTTTTTATGTCATTTTATCATTCATGATTGCTTAGGTTGCCCAGCTATAGCTGGGCTTGTTTCATTATAGATTTAAGTGTCTTTGGTGGTAAATCCTTCTTTGGGTGTGGGACTGTTACCTTTCCCAACTTTGTTTTGTGTTTGTAGTAATTGTGTGAACCTCGCGCTTTTACAAAATACCACCCGTCTTTTTCAATCATTTTTATTATGTCTTTGCTATTCATTGTTTGCCCTTACTGAAGATGTAGTAACTATAACCCCAGTAACCCCGTAAGTCAAATTATTTATAACCCCAGTAACCCTGCTTTTCTATTTAATAAGTGGCTTGCGCCAAATAAATTAGACTTATTTGCTATAAAGACTAATTGATTAGTTAATAGGCTTGCCGTCTAGGCTTGAAGCTAATTTGATTAGTTAATGGGGAATAAAGGCTAATACAATGAATGAATATGTAATTTGGCTAGCTGATGCGATTGGGCAGCTGTTTAGCCTTACTAGGGGCGAACAGGCCATAATTATAGAGCGAGTCGAGCAGGTGGCAAAATACCCTGTGGCGGCAGGTAGAAGGGCTGCGATTGTCGGCTATGAGGTGCAATTTGGCATGAGTGGCGGCAAGTTGTTGATATTGGGAATTTCACGCGCTGAATATGATGAAAAAACAAAAAGTACAATTGATACGAGACGCGGCGGGTGATCCTGAATACGCTGTATTGAGTTACAGCTATTTTCAAAAATTAAGAAAGCTTGAAGATGCGGTGATTCCCCATGCGATTATGCGGATTATGCAAGAACGTGAATGCAGCGCAATGACGGCGTGGCGGGTGCATAGGCATTTAGACCAATACGAGATGGCACATGCATTAGGTATCACTCAGGGGGCTGTGGCTCAGGTTGAAGCGGTTGGGAATACGCCGCGTAAGACTACACGGGAAAAATGGGCAGAGGTTTTAGGGTGCAACGCTGATCAGCTCATTACACCAGACGCTACTTCTTTTTAGAGTCAAGGGAAAGACGATCTGTAAGATTTGAAATAATCAATCTGTCTGATTTGTTTAATCTTGTTAAAACGGATTCTATTTGATTAATGATTTGCTTTGCGGGCAAATTGGTTTTTTTTAAGTAGCTCATTAATTCTCGTTCTTTTATGGTTTCAGGCACCCAGTCTGGCGCATCGAATAAATCAGCAACACGACATCTAAATACTTCTGCAATTATTCCTAACTTTTCACAGGGTGGCCAATGGCTATCACTCATGCTTTCCCAACGGCTAAATGTTCTGGGTTTAACATTGCAAAATTCAGCGGCTTCTATTTGTGTTTTACCGGATGAAATACGTATTCGTTTTAAATTTAGTGCAAAGCGCTGTTTATGGTTCTTATCTACCATTAGATAAACCTGACATATTATGACGTTTGTAAGTGATAATACTAAATATAGGTCATATTCTGTCTGGTTATGTATGTCATCTAATATCGAAGTGCCATAAGATCCCGCTCGCTGAATGGGTTCAGTTATATAGCACAGTGGAATAAGGAGTACGTGCGATGCGTTCACAAGATTTATATGTAGAGCAGGAACAAGAACAAGAACAAGAACAAGAAAATTTTAATCAGGTAGCATTTGTTAAGGCGTTGCTAACTCAAATCCCTGCGGGTAATACGTTGATTTTACAGGGGGGGGAAATTGATGGGTTAATATCGTTTATTGGCCCAAAGACGGGTGAAGAATCGGGCTAGAAAAATATGAAAAGGCGAGAGGTTAACTCGCCTTTTTAAGCTGGGTTTTTAAAAATGCTTCCCGTTGATGTTTTGGTAAGTTGTCTAATAGTTGTTGAATTTGTAGCGCGTGACTTAATTCACTTGGGCGTATTTCTTCCGCTTCTGAACATAACACTGCAAATGACCGGTTACATTCTGAGTTTTTACACTGGCAATAAATTTTCCATACTTCATTTGAAATATTCTGGCGACTGTAGATAGGGGCTTTTCCCCCACATTTGCAACGTACCAGCATATTAAACCCGTTTGATGTTTCACTGTTTGTATTGCATTCTATCATATCGGGTTTTAAAAATTTACTCATTAATCATCATCCCATACACCCGTTTTAGGTATGTCAAAACGAATGCGTAGGTGCCGAGGTAGATATTGATTTATGATTTCAAAAATGGGCAATAACGGTAAAATTTCCATTTCTACATACACCTTTGCGGCTTTGATTGCATCGCCCCGTCCGCTTTTGTCTTCGGGTTGCACCCCTGCTAATTCCCCTGGCATACGCCATGCGGCGAGTATGTCGTTTTGGCTAATGCGTTTAATATCTGCAAAGTTATCCTGTGTCGCTTTATCGCCTACGGGAATTAATTTTACTGAGTCTGGCGAGCCGTTGGGGGCATGAATAAACATGCTTTTGAAATTACCAACACCCTTGCTGTTTTTTATTTCATTTTTTAATTTTTCTTTTTCTTTTTCTGGTAGGTCTGGATCGTTAGTGAAAAATATGTATCCCATCATGGCATTGTTAACGTAATAGCGACGACGAAACAGCGTGGCGGATTCATTTAAAATGACTGATTGAATCAGTGCCATATAGGGTGGCCAGCCGTAGACTTTTTGCATGATGTCATAATCATTAAGCTGAATGATTTCATCTTTTTTAAAACGAATGGGGTCATTATTGGAGATTAGTTTTATATAACGCCCGTTTTTACCTTTTCGCATATTCAGCGTAGGCTGGTGTTTTAGTGCTATCGTATAGCCTGCTGCATTATTAATGCGTTGAAAATACATTTCACCAAAACTAGCGTAATCAATGCACGCGCTTCTAAATTCTAAGTAGCTTAGTGCATCACTACCTTTAAAAAACTTACACAACATATTTGCAAAAAAAGAGCGAGAGCTTGAGTGATGAGTGTTGGCCAAAAATAATTTGGCTAGCCCTGCGCGAGATACAGGGGGTTCATAGTAGTTTTCCCACTCGTTATAAAATACACCCAAGTATTCAGCGGGGTTTTCAGACATAACGCTTTCAGTGTCGCCAAAACTAATGCTGTAAGAGCTGGTGTTTTCGGGTGTGCTGTTATCAGCCACTAGCGATTTATTTTCCATATTTTTCATGACCACGTAGACGTTTGTTTATCTTGATAGTTAATAGGTTCGCCGCTTAATGCGTGCATAACGGCCCACGCTTCATCTGCGTGACCTGTTTCGGCTGTACGGTTGCTTGCATAAGTGATCACGCCGCCGTTAGTGACCTGTTTTTTTACAGTTAAAAACGCCGCTGAAATACTTGTATTGTCTTGGTCGTATTGCAGTCGCTTATTTTTAATAATGTTAAGTGAGCGTAAAACTAAATCGGTTTTAATTTGTGGGCTGTATTTTATTGGAAAAATTTTGTGTTTCGAAAAACCGTCAATTTTTTGTATAAGCTCATAAACCCCGCTGCCTATTCCTGTTACGTCCATGCCTAGAAAACTGACGTTGTATTTTTTAGTTAGCTTTTCTATTTCATCGCGTTGATATTCCCATGAGACATTATTCCATGTGAGTTTTTCTAATATTCGGTGTTTATCAATATTGGCCGTAGGTTCGGCCACGACGACGACACAAGCATTATCTTTGGTTCGGCTTGGGTCGTAACCAATACGCACAAGGCCATTGCCATAAGGTCGTGCATGATCATGGTTGATATCTTTCCAGCGACGGCCAGAATCCACTAAGCATCGTTCTAAGAGCGACACACTGAATGCACTGGATTGACCATCTATCCATTGCAGCATGTATAGGTTTAAATAATCTTCTTTGCTGTTTTCTTCCTTAATATCCTCAATGGACACTAGGTTAAAACCACCATTAACAAGGTCTTCAATGGTACATGCAAAACGCCAGCGACCATCAGGGCAAACAAAACCTTCTTTTAGTTGGTCTTCAGTTGGCCATTGCTTTTTGTTACGCGGGTGTTCTTTCTTCCATGTTTTAGATGTCCATTGTGAATAGGCTTCATGCTGTTTGCTTGATGGTGTAGAAAACAGGGTTCGTGTGTAGCCTTTTTGCGTTGCCATTGCTAACGCGAGTTTATAAAGGTCTTTAAATTTTGGTGTCCACGAATATTCATCCCAATATACATGGCCGCTATAACCCTGAGCCGTTCGCCCGTTTGTAGAAACGGGGCGTAAGGTCGCACCATTGGATAGCACAATTGGGTTGCCTGTCAGCTCAATGTCAAACCATACCGAGGCCATGGCGCGTATGTAGGCTAAAAATATCTCAGCTTGGTTGCGACTGGCTGATAGAAAAATAGAGTCATCGCCCTTTATGACAGCGCGTTCAAAGGCTTCACCTGCAAAATACCATGTGTAACCACCTTGCCTTGGCTTGGAAACTTCACGGTTACGCTGATTACGGTTTTTATACAGTAGTTTTTGATGCCAAAATAATTTTGAGTGAAAGTGCTTTTTAAAGTCATCAATTGTTAGGTGGCTTATATCATTTTTTACTTTCTTCTCTTTACGTTTACGCTTGCTACCATCGGCATTACTGCCAATGTTTTTACTGCCGCCTTGGGCTAATAGTTTTAGCTTTGTTTCGGCTAATTCAACTTTTCTGAATTCTAATAAAGCCGCACTGGCGGTTTTTAGTTCTCTTATTTCTGCGTCGGTCTTGTTTTCTCTAAATGCCAGTATGTTTATGCGGCGTGCAAGCCCTTCTTCTACTGACTCATAACTTACCAGTGCTTCCCAGTTACCATTTTTAATCCAATCGTACACGGTACGCTTAGGTACTTTTAAACGTTCGTGTATTTCGGTGGGCGTCATTTTCCTTAAATAAAGGATTTTCGCTTCGTGTTTGATTTCATCTGAATAAGCCATATTTGAATAATACGGGTAATTATTGGCATATTTTATTTTTCTGTTTCTGGATGTTTCTAAAATAATAAAAACAAAATCAAACAAAATAATATCCGATACAAATTAAATAAAAATGCTTTTAATCTTCCGTCATCAAGTAAACAAACGAAATATATTAAAGGCTTTAAACGATGGCAGGATTACAAACAGGCTGGCTCAACTTAACGCGAGAAGGAAAAACGTGGTCTGGCCGAACTGTGACCGCAGATGAAATTAGCCAAATGGCAAACAACTACAACACAGACTTACATACCGCCATTATTAATTATCGTCATTATCATGGTTATATTAATTTAGGCAAAGTCATTGAGCTGAGAGCCGTGACCGATGAGCAAAGTAAGGCGCGTTTACAAGGCCGTTTAGAACCTAATAAATATTTAATGTCGATGAACCAAGACGGGCAAGATATGCATTTTTCAGTTGAGATTGCACCAGAATCACCGGAAACCGGAGAAGCCTATTTATATGGCTTAGCCATGACAGATGACCCTGACAGCTTGGGGACCAGTGAATTAAAACTGTTTAGCAATGATGCAAACAAAACGCCGTTGTTGCGTAGTGATTTTGAAACGATTCATTTGTTTGATAATCCAGAAGTGGCCGACTTGCCGAATAAAGAAAAGAAAGAAGGTTGGTTTACTAAACATTTCAAAAACAAGCAGGAAGAAGAAGGCATGAAACCAGAACAGTTTAAAGAATTTATGGCTGAATTTAAGCAGGGTATGACAGACGGGTTTACCGATTTATCGAAAAACTATTCTAATTCATTACCTATTGATAAACAGCAAGATAACGAAGATGACAAAGACGCGCCGTGGAAGAAAGAACTGTCTACGTTGCAAGAAGATAATAAAAACTTATCTGTCAAAATGGATGAATTGATTGAAAAATTTTCAACGCCAGCAAGCGTCACAGATAGTGGTGAAGATGATGGTGATGGCGGTGAAATTCAAGGCGTTCTTTAAATCTAATCACAGTATAAATTGATTATTAAAAAGGTAAATATAGATGTCACCAGATGCTATTAAGGCACTTAGTAATGCGCATAAACAAATTGCAAAAGGTTTTGAAGCAACTTCAGATCAATTGATTAAAGGGTATAGCGTTTCGGCGTCTGTCACTCAAAAATTAAATGAATCAATTCGTGCTGATAACGACTTTTTGAAAAAAATTAATGTTATCGGCGTTAAAGAAGTTAAGGCCGAAAAAATCATGGTGGGTACGAAAGGCCCTGTGTCTCGCCGTACTAATACGAGCAACGGTAATGAGCGTAAGGCTCGTTCAGCGCATAAGCTGACAAGCCGCAACTATGAACTACATAAAACTGAAACTGATATTGCTATTCGTCATGAGACATTAGAAAGCTGGGTGCATATTGACGGCGGCTTGGCAACAATGATTCGAAATCAAGTGAAACAGCAAATTGGTGAAGACCGAGTTGTATGTGGTTGGAACGGGGTTAGTGCTGCGGCTGATACTGACCCAGAAAATGATCCACTATTAACTAATTTAAATATTGGTTGGTTAGAAAAGGCCCGTGTTGAAAATTCAGATGCTCACTTTGTTGAAGGCGTGAAAGATTCAGGAAAAATTACCATTGGTAAAGGGGGGGATTATGCCAACTTATCCGCCGCTGTCAGTGCATTAAAAAAAGCCATTCCTAAGCATAAGCGTAAAAATTTAGTGGCGTTTATAGGCGAAGATTTGGCGGATGAATACGAACAACAAATTTGGTCCATGTATGGCGAGCAACCAACCGAAGAAGATAAGTTGGCTGCAAATAAGCTATTGGGCCGCGTGGCTAAGTTGCCAATGGAAACCCCAGAGGGGTTCCCTGATGGCACCATCTTTATTTGCTCTCACAAAAACTTGTCTATTTATTGGCAAAAAGAAAGCTGGAAAACCACCAGTGGCGATAACCATAAAGCTGACCAATACGAAGACTTAAACAAACGTAATGAAGGTTATGTATTGGAAGATGAAGAAGCCTGTGCACTGGCTGAAAATCTGGAATATTTGCCCGCAGAATAAGGGGGAAGTGTAAGGCCAAGGATGGCCGTTAACTGTTAATAGGTTTTTTATATGACATTTGCAAAAGAAAAAAAGCGCCGACAAGCTGAACGGCTTAAAAAAAATAAGCTGTTGATCGGTATTGATATGGCCAGTGGCCGTGATACGACTGAAATCATGACTATTGATACAGTAAATCAAGGTGATGATTCCACCGATGTGTTCGATATGCAAGATCGTTTAAAAGACCATATTTTAATTTTGCGTGATTTTAAAAATATTTCTGAGAAAAAGAAGGTTAAAGAAAAGCAATTATTACCTCTTTATTTACCGCTTGCACAGCAAGGCATGGAAAATGAAGACCATGATTATGACGTGTTTATTATTTATTGTGCAATGTGGCTGTTTGACTGCGGCCAGATAGCACAGGCGGTTGAGTTGTCGTTATATGTATGTGAGCACGGTGTTGATACGCCGGAAGGCTTTAGCAGCGATAGTGAAACATTTTTAACGTGTGAGTTTTTAAAGTGGGCGATGCCTAAAATTAAAAATGGTGAAAGTGTTCAGCCGTATTTTGATCAATGGTTTGATGCGTCTTGTGAATGGGAAGAGCTGAACTTTATTGAGCGAGCTAACTTGACTAAGGCGGCGGGTTTTATTGCTCATGCGGCGAATGATTACGATAAAGCAGTTGAGTATTACAGCGAAGCGCTTTTCATTAATGAAAAGGTTGGCGTTAAAAAGAAGCTAGAGCAATCGAAGGCAAAGAAACCGATTGTGTTTTAAGACTCCACCCCGTGCGATTGCACCGTTATAACGGATCACGGCATTTATGCTGAGTGTGTCTTTTCTAGCGGCTGCAATCGCCACCTAATTTAAGGTTTTGTTGTGTCATTTAGTTTTGATGAACCAAGCGTCAGTGCAGTCATTATTGAAAATGGTTTTTTTCCTCGTATTGCGGTTAAAGAATTCATTAAAAATTGGCGGCTACCCAGTGATTATGGGGATGATTTAGTTAGAACTGTACTGGTTCTAGCAATGGGTTATGTGAATGAATCATTAACTGATTTCAGACAAGATATGCAATCAAAAGGGTTCTTGACGCTTGAGGGGGCTGGAGATGAGTTAAATATTGTTCATTACAAACGCGCGGTTTTTTCTAAGGCTAAAGATGAGTTGCTCACGAACTACGCAGGTATTGAAAAAGAGGAAACAAGTTCTGAAATATTGCGTAATTACAGCGTACTAAAAAATGGGTTAAAACGATTGCACCAAGAATCCATTTGTTATTTTACGGGCGAACCTGTTTTTAAGGCCGAGTTGTTATGAATCTATGGAAAATAGTTGCGAGTGATTTAGTTAATACGCAGCTTTTTAAAGAAAATAAATTTGATGCCTATGTTTTGAATTCGTCAATACTTAAAACAATGGGTGAGGATGAAATGGGCATATTTTTAGGTGCGGTTAATTATGACGTGGTTTATGAAATAGAAAACTATTGTGGTGATGCAGGTGAAATTTTGGCGGCATTTATTTTGTCGTTAGATGAGCATGATGCATGGCGAGATAATGAAGAGTTGGATGACCCAGAATTTGATATCGATGATGCTGGAAAGGGCCGTGTTGATGTGACGATTAAAGTTGAATTTTATGAGCCTTTGTACATGCATGAAAATAATGAAGGCAATATTACATATAACAGCAAGCGGTACAGCATGGGAATGGGTGAGGCGGTTATTGCGGATAGCATGGCGCTGAATGTTGATGTTGTATGAAACTTTCGTTTAAAGAAAAAAATGACAATATAAAAAAAATTGAAAAATTTAAAGAGATGATGTCATTACCGGAAGGTAAGCGCCGCACCATGCTACGAAGCATGGGTAGAGGTGTGAGGCGTACAGCACGTACCAATATGAAGAACCAAAAGAATATTGATGGTAGTGCGTACGAATCAAGGAAAGAAAAAAGCAATAAGAAGGGCATGTTTAAGCGGTTGGGGCGCGGGCTTATTGTTCCAACAGAAACCGATTCTGTACGGGTTGCATGGGCATCGCCAGACGTGGGTAAGGTTGCAAGGGCTCACCATGAGGGATTACAAGAAACATTCACGGCAGTGAAAGCGGTTAAACAATATGGGAGGCCTCATTACGGCGACCCAGCTACCAAAAAACAAATTAAAGCCCTTTTGGCCGAAGGTTTTAAGGTAAAGCGTAAAACCGGAAAAAAAGGAAAAACGAAGTGGGTGACACCTACTCAAAAATGGATTAAAGAAAATATTTTTCTCGGTCAGGCCGGATTGATTTTAAAGGCTATGAGAAACGAGACGCCCAAGAAACAATGGTCAATTAATTTGGCTAAACGAACGCTGTTAGGTGCCACACAAGAAGAAGTATACGAACTCGCTGAACAGATTTTATCTAAATACAAAGAAAGAGATTAATTATGCTGGGCCATATTGAAACAAAAAATGAAAACCGTTCTCAGGGTGCGAGTGATGATATAGAGCGCACGTTTTTGATCATTGGTAGAGGTATGAAAAATACCAATCAATTACATTTTGTTAATCAGGAAACAGATTTTGAAGACTTAATTGGCGAGTCTGAATTGCTGCGCAATATAGAAGCATTTAAAGAAGAAGCATTGCAAGGCGGTTCTTTTTCTGGCGCGGTTTACCCTTTGGGTGATGGTCAAATATGGTCTGATGCCGTAGATAGTGCGGTGAATTCAAATTATAAATTTGAGTTTTTTGTTGTCGTAGATTTGTTTGATTCTTCTGCCGACTTACTATCTGTGCAAACAAAAATTAATGAATTAGGTGCTAAAAATGTTTTTACATTTGCATTAGTAGCGTTGCCAAGTATTGATTCAGATAATCAAACATGGGCGCAGTATCACACATATTTAAACAATATTGTGAGTGATGTGGTTGCCGAAAATGTAATGGCCATTCCACAAATTAATATTACCAATGTTGGTTCTATAGCGGGTCGATTATGTCGGGTTGATTTGTCTATCTCTGACACTCCTATTCGCACCAAGAGCGGGCCTGTGTTTGGCTTGGGTGAAACGCCGCTTGATTCGGATAACAAGAAATATACAAATGCACAGGCTAAAGCGATTGAAAGCTTACGCCTAACAGTGCCACAAAAATACGCAGGGCAGGGCGGTACATATCTCTCAGATGCTAACACTTTGGATAAGGCAACGGGTGATTACAAAGTTGCCGAGATTTTACGACCTGTTTTAAAAGCAATGCGTAAAGTACATGAGCGTATGTGGACACGCCTTGGTGATAAAACATTAAACAAGTCAAAGGTGTCTATTGCTGCGGCTGAAAGCTTTGCAAAAAAACCATTGGATGAAATGGCCCAAACCATTCGTCGCGATGATGAGGTAATACCAGGGGATATTTACCCACCGCAAGATGGTGATGTGACCATCCAATTTACAGGGCAAAACTCAATTGTTACATACTTAGCCGTGCGCCCGATTGACTCGCCTAAAAAAATTACAAACAAACTTTATGTTAAGCGAGAGGGGCAGTTATGAGTCATCAACATATAGCGGGTAAAAATGTTCATGTTTTTTTAGACGGGGCGATGATTACGATAGATAAGGTGACATTGAAAATCACCGATAACATGGAAGTGCAAAAAACCAATGGCATACCCGATGGCTATGTGGATGGGGACGTGGCAGCAGGTGGTGAAATTACCATGGCGTATAAGTACTTTAAGTTGATTACGGCTATGGCGGCTAAAGCAGGCAGTTATCGTGCGTTAAAACCATTTGATATGGATTTTATTGGGGCAACGGTTGATGACCTTATGCCTGTAAAAGCACACGGGTGCAAAATAAAATTAGATAGCATTCTTGATGTGGATAAAAACGACAAAAAGAAAGGCATGGTGACGTTGCCGTATGAAGTGACCAGCCCTCGTTTTGTTGACATCAATGGTGTGCCTTACCTATCACAAGAAGAAAGCATTGGGGTGTATTAATGGCTTCTGAATTAACTCAATTTGGTGTTGTGGTTCGCAATACGATTGTTACGGCATTAGAGGCGGGCGGGTTTCCCCTGCAAGAGAATGCCATCACATTACTGTTAATGATAGCCGCGCATGAGTCACAGGGCTTTCGGTATTGTCGCCAGTTGAACGGCCCTGCACTTGGTTTATGGCAAATGGAACCCGCGACATATAACGATGCAATTGAATATTTAAAGCGCACAGGAAAGTTTACCGATATTCCCCGTGTACTCGATGCTGAAGAGTTGGTGGTGAGCCCGACCTTTGCGGCGGCGATGGCCCGTGTGCAGTTGTGGCGTGATCCTGAGCCGTTACCGGATGCCGATGACTTAATGGGCTTGGCTAAGTATGCAAAACGTGTGTGGAACACGGAGCTAGGTAAGGCAACGGTAAACGAGTACTTAAACGATTATTTGAATCATGTTGAAGGGGTTGAAAATGAAATCAATTAAGATTGCATGGCAGAACATTAAACGAGAATTTGATTTTAAACAGTTGTTGATTACGGCACTTAAGAAAAAGCGAACCTATTTTATTGTTTCGTCTTTGTTGGGTGTGTTGGGGTTGCCGTTGTCACCTGATGCGTTGATCACGGTTGCTGAAGCGGCTACCTATGTTTCTGAATTGGCCAGTGAATTAGCGGCGGTTGAAGTAGTAGACGCAACAGGGGGTTAGTTTGAATCCCAGTTTAGAAGAAATAGAAGCAGCGGCACAAAGAGGCGCTGAAAAGGGCACAGAAGACGCTGTAAAAAAAGTACTGACGTCATTGGGTATCGATGTGGAAAACCCACACGAAGTTCAAGCAGACCAGTACTTTGTTCGACGACAACGCAACACACAAGAAGCGTTATCTAAAAATGCGCGTATTGCGTTGATTACATCGTTTGTGACCAGTGTGATTGCATTGGTTATTGTTGGTTTTAAAAATATTAAATAAGGGTTATATCGTGGCGGCTAAAAAAGATTTTGATTTGAATAAAAAAATTTCTTGTAACGTTCAAGAGATTGATTTTGATTTTGTTGTAACACCCTCGGCTTACATCAATTTTATGAATGATGTGCAGTCAGATGACAAAATTACTCCGATGCATGAATTTTGTATGGTAACGGTTAATCCTGAGAAAAAAGATTCATTGTTTGAATTATTAAAGCACCCTGTTGTGATCACAAATACATTCAATAAATTAATGAAAGAATACGGGGCTGATGTTTCTGTTTCCATAAAAAAGTAGAAGCACTGGCAAGTGAGCTAGAAAGCAATGTGTTAGCTAAATATTTATTGCTGTTGCAAAAGTGGCTACCGAATGAACCAGAAACCAATCGAAACTTTGCAAAAGCCCTGTATTTAGAAAACCAGTACTGGCAACGAATGTCTTTGGCTGTTTCAAAAGGCATTAATGTTTTTTTTGAGTAGTTATTATGAACCATATTGAAGAATTAGAATTTATTCTCTCGCTGACTGATCAGGTTACAGGGCCTGTGAATAAAGTCATGGGTTCTATTAGTAAATTCACAAAAAAAGCCAGTGCAGGTTTTAATACGGTTAAGAATGGTGCGATTGGGTTGGCTGCAACGGGCGCATTGCTCGTTGGTGGCTTGCAACCGGCGATTGCCATGGATAGGGCACTTGGTGAAGTTAAAAGCCTTGGTGTGCGGCAAGAAGCGTTAGATCATTTGTCACAAACCAGTTTGCAATTTACAACCCAGTACGGCGGGGATGCGACTGAGTTTGTGAAAAGCTCTTACGACATTCAAAGCGCTATTGCGGGTTTAGAAAATACGGATCTTTCGGCGTTTACGCAGCAATCTAATTTATTGGCCAAGGCCACTAAGTCTGATGCAGGCACGATCACGGATTACGTCGGCACCATGTATGGCATCTTTGAAAAGCAAGCCGTGCAAATGGGTAAAGCGAACTGGATAGCAGGCTTAACGGGTCAGACAGCGACGGCTGTGCAAATGTTTAAAACGACTGGTGGCGAAATGGCGGGGGCGTTTTCGTCATTGGGTGCTGAGGCGACCAGCGCACAGGTAGCTATGTCGGAGCAAATGGCGATATTAGGGCAGTTGCAGTCAACGATGTCAGGTAGCGAGGCGGGAACAAAGTACAGAGCGTTTTTAGCAGGGGTAGGCAAAGCACAAGCCGCCCTTGGTTTGCAGTTTACAGATACTCAGGGGCGTATGTTATCAATGCCGAAAATCTTAGATGAAATTCGAGGCAAGTTTGGTGACATTGATACGGTGAGCAAATCAGACGCGCTGGCTAAGGCGTTCGGCTCACAAGAAGCCGTTGGGTTGGTTAAGTTACTTTCGGCTAATACAGATGCGTTAAAAGGCAATATAGGCGAACTGGCGAAGCAGACGGATGAAACCAAAGCGGCCATGATGGCTCAAGCTCAAGTTGATCCGTGGGAGCGTGCAAGTGGTGGTATCAATGCATTACGTGTCGCAATCGGGGCAACGTTACTGCCCATTATTAACCCGCTTATAAGTGGCTTTGCGGATGCGTCTGCACGGATGCAGGCATGGACGCAACGTTTCCCTAATTTAACTCGGTTGCTGGGTTTTACCATTCTGGGCTTTACAGTGTTAGCGGCAGTAATGGCTGTTTTCACAATTGGCGTAGGGCTTGCCACGGCTGCATGGGCTGCTTTGGGGACGGCGTTTAGTGTTGTGGTTGGTTTGCTCAGTATTATATTTAGCCCTATTGGGATATTAATTGCGGCAATCATTGCATTGGTTGTTTATTGGGACGATTTGAAAGCAGCGTTTGGTGATAACGCTGTGTTCAAGTTTGTTGAAGACGCCCTGAGTGGCATTGCTGGCATGTTGGAAAGCTTAACGGAGATTGAACCGTTTGCGGCATTAAAAGAAAGCTTCGATTGGTTAGATAAAAAATTAGCAAGTCTTGATGGTTTTGAATTTGATGGCTTTGGTTTTTTCTCTTCTGATGACGAGAATATTGAAAACAATAAGAAAAAAATATCTGAATCAGCATCAAAAATTAATGAGCCCGATTTGTTCAAACCAAAAACCACTTTAAATAGCAGCACACAGAATAACTCTGGAACCGTTGTTGAAAATATGACGGTGAATACATCACAGAATATTAATCCTGATTCTCTCGCACACATGATAGGTATGGGCGCTTGATGGATTTAGTTGATCTTTTAATTGATAAAAACAATCTTGTACTAGACCAAAATGGCTTGCCTCAATTAATTGGCGGCCATCAAGTTATTGCTCAGGACTTATCGCACAGGATTCAAGATACAGGTTTAGTTTTTTCACTTTTGGGTGAGAGAAATAAGAATGCCATATCGCAAGTAAAAAACAGAATAAAGCTGGCTTGTGAAAATGACAGGCGGGTTATTGCGGGCTCAGTGGTTGTTAGCTTTGAATTTGTGGGTTTAAGCGTTACAGAGCTTTATGTACAAGCCCAAACAAACTGGGGAGATTTAAAGCTGGCTGTGCCTGTATCTGTGGATGAGCCTGATGATGGGGGCGAGGGTGAGCCAAATAAAGACGTTAAAATTATTTACGCTACTCATTATCAATACATAAACGACACTATTAATTCTGTGGCTTGGGTGCCTAATTCTAGGTTTATTTATGGTAAGCACTTTTATCCAAACCGACCTTATTCAATGGCGAAGTTTCCTCTTTCTTTTAACTTAGAATATGTGGGTACTGGCTTTGTTGATGAACAGAGTCAAGGGGTTAGTTTTACGATTTTGGGCAGTGTGAAAAACTCAGGGGTAAGTTTTTATGAGTTTTATAACAACTTCCCAATAGTTAGTGCAAATGACATGCATAAGTTTATTAGTGTTGGTTATCAGTCATTTTTCATCACTCATGCTTTCGTAGAACGTGAAAGTAATGGAAATTCAATAGTTGTCGTTGGGCCTATTGTTGAAACGGGTGTCGGTTTTAATGAGTTTTATAACAACTTTCCAATCGTAAAAGCTAATAATACTCATAAAAATACTCATGTTACTTATAAGCCTGCTTTAGCGTCTACAGCGTTCATTGAAAGTGAAAGTAATGGTCGTCAGTTTACATTTTTTGGTTAATTTTTTACGCAAAATATAGAGAGATATTATGAATACCGACCCAGTATGGAAGATTAAAAAAGATTCAGGTGAGATAGTTTTTGACGAGTCACCGAAAGAATTTTTTTCGATGGTGATTGCCCGCGATACATCTATGAATCAAAGGGTTCAAATGTCGAATTTAATTCATCAATTAAAAATAGATGGCTACTCTAAGTCAAATGTTGATTTTCAGCCTACAGAAGATAATAAGTTGAATATTATCATCAATGAAAAGATGGCAGGGTTTAATGAAATTACGGAGCTAGAATTTAATGCATTATTTGGCAAGGACGTTAAAACAAAAGGAGATGATTCATGAGTGTTTATGCTGAAGTTAAGTGGCATACAGGTACATCGAAGACATGGGGCGTTGATTTTTTAATGATTGATATGTTGCGCTTTATGCACCGGATAGTAAGCGGCGATATTACAACCGATTATCCTGAATTTGGTAAGGGCGTGATATGCAATGATTTATTTGAAATAGATGGGCACACCATTAGCCCAGAAGGCGCGCCTACTAATTGGCAGCATGTTGATTTTATGGACGTTGATAAAAAAACCACTTATAGCATGCTTAAAGGTTATCGTTCTGATGATACAAATAAAACGGGATTTCCAACCATTGCCACTTGGGGTGAATCTTTAGTAGTAGACCATACGACTCAAAATAACACGTTGTTTTTAGGTAAGGCGGATGATTTCAATCAGGAAAGTAAAATTTTCACAAATCATCATGGTACGTTTATAAAAAATAGTGGGAAGTACGATGCTTTATCCATAGAGCATGTTTTCGAAAAGCATATTTTCCATGTATGGGCAGATAACAATATTGTATTAATGTGGATGAGTGATTCCACTGATCATGCTGTTACATATGGCACACAAATGATAGTGATAGGAGAGCCATTATATTCAGAGCAAACCGTTGAGAACTTTTCATTAGGATTAGTATCTTCATGGGGCGGGGCGTCAAGCAGCCATCAAAATTTTGGTTTGTCATCGGCCACGCAAGCAATGGGATTAGAGGCGCGCAATATATTTTCTGGCGAACGGATTATTAATAAATCCTATTATAGTTCTGTTTATGCGGTTGGTTATGGAAATGGACGGTTTTCAGATGTACGTGACCACAGAGAGTATTTCCCAATAGAAGATGCTGACGGAAATTTTATCAGTCAACTTCCGGTTATGACTGTTGGTTTTCAAAACACTGCCGCAAATTGGCATTGGGCTAAGTGGCCTCAAAATAATATTATTTACCACCCAACTCAAACGAATAATAACTTAAATGGGCAGCTGGTTAATATTGGGGGAAAACGATTTATAGCACATGGTATTTCTAGTCAAAGCAATAATTATTTACTTCGCCAGGCTGGTAAAAAAGAAGCGGCTGATGTCATTTGGTTATATCTCCCGTTAGATAATTGAAATTATATAAAAGCGATGCATGCAATCGTTTTTTGTAGGTGATTTTATGACTGATTTTTATAAAATAATGAATGATGCAGGTGTGAAAACCAGTACAAAAGATATTAACGAAGAATTTAATAGGCTAGCAAAACAAGAAGGTATTGTTTTGTATAACGCTGATGAATACTCACCTTTTTGGTCGTTAATAGATAGTTTGTGTGTTGCACCTACTCGCTGGCTAATAGTGTTTGTTGCTAAACACTTATTGCCTAATCGTTTTTTAAAAACGGCTCGTGATCAATGGCTAGATATTATTGGCTGGGGGTATCGCTTGCCTCGTATTGATGAACGAAAAGCAAAAGGGAATTTACGTTTTACCCGATCAACCAACACGGGGGAGTTGATCATAAAAAAAGGCAGTCGTGTTAAATCGTTGCCGATTAAGGGCGTAGTTTATGAGTTGATGTGCTTAAACGATACCCCCTTTAAAGAGGGTGAATCATCATTGCTCGTTGAGCATGAAGCTGTTGAAGTGGGTCAGCGTTACAATTTGGCAGGCGGTTTTTTTAAATTCATGGTTGAGAATGTTTCGGGTGTTACCTCGGTTACGAATGATGATGACTGGATGACTCAACTAGGCACGGATAAAGAAGATGATGAGGTTTACAGAGAGCGTATTCGTGACCAATGGAGTGGCTTAAATAAATGGCATGTGGACACTGTTTATAAGCGCATCATTACTGAGTCGTCCGGTATTGATCCTAGAAACATTTTTTTTGATAAAAATAACCCAAGAGGCCCAGCCACAACAGATGCATTGATTCTGCTTGATTACGGCGAAGCGTCAGAGCAAGTCTTAAGTGCCATTAATAAATATATTAACGATGACGGTAATCATGGCCATGGTGACAGTGTGATTGCTCGTAATATGGATACGGTATCACTTGATTTGAATGTTGATGTTTATTTTTCAGCGGCACTATCTGAAAGTGAATCGTCAGCACTCATGGCGAATGTTGAAAATTTTATTCGTGTGGCGTTTCGGGAATTATCCGGTTATGAGTTTTCAATTGAACCTGACAGGGTTGAGCCCTTTTCTCGGTTTTCATTTTCTAAACTTGGTAAACAGTTACATCAAGAATTCCCTGCGTTAACGGATATAGATTTTAATGCGAACTCACCCGTACATGGGCTTAACGTTAGTAAGATTAATGCTTTAACGTTGAATCCTCATGCTGAGGTTTAAATGTGGATGATTTAAAGATTAGTTTGAAATGGTGGGTAGCAGGAAAACACCCTAAATCCCTCATATCATTTATTGAAAAGTGGTTTTATCAGGTTAGAACGTGGCTTCAATTTATTGAAGTTCAAGATGACCCGCAGACTTGTGCGATTGAAATTTTAGATTTGATGGCATGGGAACGAAGAATAAATAAGCTATCAAATGAACCTATTTGGCTTTATCGAAACCGTGTGGACTTTGCCTTTTTAAATAATATTGACGCGGGCAGTGCAGCCGGATTTAAACGCATATTTGAACGGCTTGGGCTTGGGTTTGTTCAAGTGAAAGAGCGACCTGAAGGGCGAGATTGGGACGTTGTTGTACTTGAGATGACAGACGGCGAATTGAGCAATAATATTGACTTATTGAATGAAGTTGTTGATCTATATGGCCGTACATGCAGGCAATATGAATTTACAGTAACAACGAATACAAACATAACTATTTCAGCGGGTGAGTTTTCTAGTTCGCATGAAACGTATCAAGCAGAATTTATAATTTAAAGGTGTATTAAATGGGCCAATTTGTTTCGGGCGGTGAAACGTATTTACGCAATAAAATTCATTCACAAGAAGCGCCTGTTTTTACGGAATTTGTGCTTTCGTATATTGATGGATTGAACCCATCGGAACAGCCATCTAAAAGTGAGCAGTTACCTGCGGCTGATACAATCGTTGGGCGATTTTCTGTTTCTGAATTTGGGCGTAAAGGTAAAATTAATGATAACCAAGTTGTTTACTCATTAATTTTAGATAGTAGCGTTGGTGATTTTGTTTTTAATCGTATCGATTTGATATCTGATGATGGTCAATCGGCAGTGGTTGAATATACGGCAGACCAACCGAAATCAAAATATGACAATGATAAATCGGGTAATAATATTACGCGTAATATGGTTTTAAAATTCCAAGGTGCGGCTGAGGTTTTAAATGTATCTGTGCCTGCTCAGTCGTGGCAAATTGATTACACCGCGCGAATGAACCAACAAGACGAGCAAGCCCGCTTGGTTTATCGTGATCAGCTAGGCCGCCAAACGTTCTTTGGAGGTGGTTTTCTGCTTGAATATAATGCAGCAACAGGCCATAGCATAAAAGCGGGTCTGGGCTACGTAGAAGGTGTTCGCTTATTTCAATTAATGGATATAAATATTAGCCATCAAAAATTAAAAGATATTTGGCTTGATGTGTGTTTGATAAATGATGGTGGCGAGGTGGTGGGTCATTTTGATGTTATATATGACATTAAGGGAACGCAAAAAAATGACTATTCAACAGACACTGAAAGACACTATCTTTTTAAAATTGCAACCACCGATATAAACGGTGTTGTGACTGATTTTCGTAGAACCATGCCGACAAATGATGATGGTTATGTGCATATGTTATTGCGTGCAGATAAAAATCTGGAAGATTTAAACGATAAAATTAAAGCAAGGCAAGCGTTAGATGTGCCTTCACAGGGTCAACTATCTGATGCTATTGAAGGTGTTGATGCTGAGCATGTTGGTCTTGATAAAGTGGATAACTTTGGTTCGACTGATGAATATAATATGCCTGATGGTAATCATCCTAGCCAATATTTTGCTACTGCAAAATCAGTCAAATCAGTATTCGGGTTGCTGAGTGGCGGGCCTAAATTGGCGAATGTGTTGCTTGATAAAACATTTGAAGCTGGTAGTACATGGTCTGGTAAAAAAATTAACTTAAATAACTCAGAAATCAATAGTTTAAAAGAAGAAACAATCTATTGTTTTGAAGGAGGGCAGAATGGGAAGGGACATAATTTGTTTTTTTTGCCAAGGGGCTGGAAAAGTTCAAGTGCTCATTATAATAGAATAGCTTTGTATTCTGATATGGGAACAAATCTTGAGTATGAAGGCGATGATGATGAAAGGGAATTTGGTGATGTTGGGATAAAGCATTATCAAGTGAAAATTCAATTAGTGAATCATAAAGGAGCTGTTTATTTAAATCAGGCATACTCACGCACGAGTCTTTATTATGATAAAAGCAGTAACGCATGGAGTAGAACACATACCAATACGTATCCATCAAGAATGAATATTAAAATATATGAAATTGGTTTCAAATGAAAATAATCGATTTTGAAAATAATACAAATTCAAAAACAATGGTTTTTTTGTCTGATTTTATTAGTGATTCAAATGACCTACTGGCTAGCCCTGAAGTGGTCATAAAGTCGCTGTCTGATAAAATAAATGATACTGGTTTTGATGCAGCCTTGTGCTTGCTTTTATCATCTTCTGATTTTAATAAAATTAAAACGGAATTGAATGAAATATTTAGAGTTTTACCAGTCAATAAAATAAAATGGATTGCCAATGCATGTGATTATATATTTGATATTGATACAAATAAAAAAATAACCAATGAAAGTTTTCCTGTTTCTTTTGTTGGTGATTTCAATGATTCAATGTTACTTAATTTTTGTGATGTGTCGCCGTTGCATGATGTTGTGCTAAGTGATGATGTTGATGCGTCTGTTGAATTAATAGAATTTGAAACGGAAGTTTCTGAAATGACTGATAATTATAATAATCTGATCAATGAAATAGTTAATGATGCGGTTAGTTTGTCGCTGACAAAAATAAAATATCTTGAGGGTGGAGATATTGCAAATGAGCTTTTAAAATTTGGTGAGAGTCAGACGCAGAATACACCATATTCTGTTGGGATAGTTTTTGCGGGTGAACCTGATAATTTGAAGAACATAAAAAAAGTATTTGGGCTTTGATATGCGATTAAATAATACTGATTTAAAAGTTAAAAGCCTGAATGTGTCTATGGTCTTGAGCTTACCCACAGAAGATGCAGGAGGTCAAACCAGTAGCACATCAAGTATAGATAAGGGTATTAAGCCTAAATTGTTGAATTGCAGCTGTGAAATTGCTCAAACTGACGTTGAAGCATACAGGGAATTGATAAAGCTGGCTGAATCCGTTGACGATAAAGGAAATAGAACTGTTTTTGATATTGTGGATAAGACAGCTGAAGCGAGCGATATTCGTCAGGTCACGTTTATGGATGCATTCACCGCTTCAGAAGATGCCCAATATAGAAAATGGAAAATACGATTTACGTTACGTGAAAAAAATAGCATAGCTGAAGCGAAGCAAAAACAAGAACAGCAAAGTTCTGTGTTGATTTCAGGGGAAACAACGACTAAAACGACTGGTACTACGTCAACAGCGGCACCTGTTGCGAATGAAGTGGCTAGCCAAGATGTAAAAATTTCTAGCTTTGAAGGGTTTATGGAAAAAGCTGAAAAGCTTGTAGGTGGCTTATTTGAATCCGGTGGTACTTAATGGAACCCATCTATAACCTGTACATTAACAATCATAGAGCTGAGTTGATATCCCATCAATTGACGCGAGAGGTGTCTGCAATTGGTCGGGGGTTTTTAACGATTAAAGCTGATAATTGGACGCCAAAGCCTATGCAGATTGTGCAGTTCGATTGCGGCTACAAGGGAAACACTTTGCGCCGTTGGTTTACAGGCATTGTTCAAGCGGTAACGCCACAAGGTAAAAATGTTTTTTCTTTTAAGGTGCGTGAATTAACAGGTGTTCTTTTAGTTAAAATGCCATTGATTGTACGTCATGTTAGCCTTGAATCACTTATGTCACTAATCGCCCAAAAAAGCGGGTTAAGGTTTGTTCATTCAAAAGCAGAATACTGGAAAAAGGAAAGCCCTTTTTTTTATTCAATAGGATCTGGTCGTGATGCATTGAATCAAATATCGTCAGTGTTTGATATTCCTAATTTTTGCTGGCACCAGTTAGCCGATGGTAGTGTTTTTGTTGGTTTGAAAAGCGAAAGTCCTGCTAGTGAACAAATATTCAATATTGATTTCTCTATCACTACACCCTTAAGCACCGATAGGGCTTGGAGTATTCCGTTAGAGTCGTCATTAATGCCGCTAGCTAAAATTAATAATTATGAAATTAACGCTATCACAATTGAAAACAATAAAATGATTTTAAAATGTATCACGAATTAAAACAGCACTTTTCACGGTTCATGCCTGAAATAAAAGAGAAAGTGTCTGATGTATACGGACGGGTTTTGCATTTGTCTGACTTCCCCGATGAAGGTCAGCCTAGTAACTTTGATCGCCCCGCATTAAGCGCAACGGTACAAGTTTTAAATATTGATGGCAGTGAGCGTCAGGACGTTGTGTTTACTTCTCTACCCGTTCCTGCTTCTGAATCTAGTATAGCCCCACCAAGAAAAGGCGACTTAGTATTGATTGGTTTTGTGTACGGTAGCCCTAGGCATCCAGTGATTAAAGCGGTCTATCGCAATGGTTCAATGCTGCCGAATGTTAAAGACGGTGAGCAATGGCTAGGTAATTCAGATAATTATCAATTAAGTAATCATGTGGGCTGGTTTCGCTCTGCGTTAAATCTTATTTCAGATACAAGCTTTAAACGAAAAGTAAAAGCGTTTGAATCAGAAATAGAGTACGGACGTGAAACAAAAAAAGTAACTGGTCTATGGCATACGTTTGCAGGAACAATAGTATTTAAGTCGTTGGGGAGTCTTAGGTTACTTGCGGGTTCTGTGTTGAATATATCCGCACTAAAAAAAATAAATATATCATCGAAAGAAGTAACGGTAATTAAATCTGCAAAAATTTATTTAGGCTCAGATTCAAATGATGTCATTGATTTATTAATACAGCTGATTGATAAGGTAAAAGAGCTTGATAAAGCTGTGGTTGAACATGTGCATAAGTCAACAGTACCTGGTTCTCCCACGTCGAATGCACTAAACCCAGATGAAACCCCCCTTGTAGGTTTTAAGGCAGATTTTAATAGCATCGAGAAACCATTAAAAGATATTAAATACACCCCAACGGATTAACCTAGCTTTCTATTGATTGGCTTGCGCCATTTAATATTTAGAATTGCACAGAATACTTGCCCGCCATGCGCGGGTTTTTTTGTGTCTATTGTGTTCTATATTGAACAATCAGCGAGCATCAAACAACGGCATAACCTCTGAACCCCCATAAACACTGACTCTCAGTCATTTAATAATCAAAAATATTTTTCAACATCGCTACAGCCCGCGTATTTTCTGACGTTCAGCCGTCCCAGACCCCGCGCACTCCTTCCCTGCCGCCTTTCTGTGTATTTTTTCATCATTTTTGCGGTTTTGTGCATGGCACAATAGCACTCTAAGTGCTGTGAATACTGGGCGGGGGTATTATCTTTATTTTGCACAGATTGCGGGAAAGTCTGGATGCTTGCAGAAAACAGCATTGCTAAAGTATTACCATAAGTGGGCAAGAAGGCTGATTTTAAAGGCTTGGAGGGGGTTTTATGATTTTGTCACTGGCAATGTGTGTTTGAAAAATATAATTCTTGGTGGGCCTTAGAATTGCGCTAAGTTAGAAAAAAGAAACATAAAATGGTAGTTAGTGGCGAGATAGAACCCGCCACGATTTAGGTTTAAGGGGTATTTAGCCTAAATTATCATCGTCATTGTTATTAGGGTTGGATGCGGGTGTTTTAACCCCATCTATACTACGGACGTGATAATCAGGGTATTTACCTGCATCTATTTCTTTCACGAATTGCGCCCTAGTCATCTCATCACCAGTTTTATTATCGACAAAATTTTGATTTCTACCTGTATCACTTTCTTTAATTACTGAGACTCTTGGTTTTTTAGATTTTGCCATTGGTAGTATTCCTTCACTATAAGTGTTTTAGTTTATGTTTTTAAAATGTCACTGCTGTATTTTTATACACTCACCGTAAATGGAAGTCTAGAGCAGAGCCATGATTATTCTTTAACTCAGTCTAATGTTTAATTTTTTTCTGTGTCTTTCTTTTTAAGATTTGATAGGTGCCTGTTGTACCAAATTGACATTCTAAATATTGCCATAGTTGCAGCAAGAGCTGTTGTAAGTGAATAAACGAATAACAATACACCAAAGAATTGAGTAAATATAAGTATGTAGTGATAAATATTTTTTAAGTAAGGAATATTATAAGCTAACCAAAATTTAAGCTCATTAGGTAGGTTTGTTATTGGGGATGAATAATATAGAAATGCAAATAGGATTGCTGTAACTTGAACAATTATGAAGTGAACAAATGTGGAGCTGATACTTAAGAAGGGGGATATTCCATCTCTTTTGCTAATGATGCTTAAAAATTTTTCATTCGAAAATGCTAATAAAATTGCGTACCCACCTAACGAAAAACCAAGGATGCTAGGTGTAATTGACAAGGTTTTTTCATACCAATCTTGGTTCACGCCAGTTATTAAAGTCAATATCAATGATAGGTGGAAATATGGCGAGGTAAAGATAGCCTTCGCGCCGCCATATAGCTCCCAATATTGCTTGAATATTTTGAATGTCCCCTTGTATTGGCTAAAAGCTTTCATTTAAAAATGGCCATAGCTTTCATGGCTGCAGCATGCATTGTTTCAAGTAATCCAGTTTTTGCAGGGTCATATATGCTAACAAGTTTAAATGGATGTGATTTAGTAGAATCAGAAACAGGTATTCCTTGCTGATCTTTACCGCTTCCTTCCACAAATCCGTTATTAGCAGCTATTCGAGCTAGCTTTTTCATATTTTCACTTGGAGTTATTGACTTGCCCTTGACCGCACGGTTTTCGATTATCTGGGTTTCAATGTTTTGAGCATCCAGTAACTTAAAGACTTCTATGTCTTCATCATCTCCGAAGTCATCTGGATTTGGGCGGGTGATATTTAATTTTAAATTCTTAAGTTCAAATATATTAAGTATTTCAGTTACCTTATCTTTGTAAGGCATAACAGTTACATCAACTTTGTTAAATTCTTCTTGGATATGTTCAAGAGCAAATAAGCCTTTCAGTAGGGTGTGAACATAGTTAGGACTTAGTTGGAAAGAACCATTTTTTTGCTCAAAATAAAATTGATGTACTTTAGGGTAAAACACAAATGTAAATCCGCCGTAATTTGGTTTCATATTGGGTGGAATTGATACTGCTTTCATATCCTTTTCTTCAGCAGCAGATTCTGTTTGTAAATTAAGCCATGTTGCATCTTTAGATATATCAGTATATTTGGCAATTTCACCATATATACCATTTTCGATATTTTTAGCATCAATGTTATAGATACCTTTCACCAGCTGCAGGTATGTATCACCAGCTACGCGAATTGCAGTTTTAGATTGTTCGGCTTTTTTTATTAGTGATATATATTTTGCGGCAGAGTGCGGGTGCATTGTTATATTTAAAGCGGATATAGTAAGGCTTCTTTTATTTGGCATTTTAGGGCTTCCAATTACCTATTTGGGATGCTCTGCACAGTATTCATTATGGGCTTTAAATTATAGCGATTGAGGTGCTGTGCTAGGTGCAACCTTCCGTGTTTAGTTTCTGCTAGGACTATATAGGATGGGTATATCGAAGGGCAATAAAAAACCCGAATGCTTTCACATTCAGGTTTTTAGTATTCGTGGTACCGGTGGGCGGACTTGAACCGCCACGCTCGAAAGCAATGGATTTTGAATCCATCGTGTATACCAATTTCACCACACCGGCACATATTTTAATTAGTGTCAGTTGACACTAAGTTGACACTTTTCAGCGTTTGACACTCAGTTGACACATTTTTAGTATCATCTTAGATCAAGCTGAATCCCTTTAAATTCAAGGGGTTGCTGCATTGTTGCTAGTGAATGTAATCGTATAACAAAGCGGTTTCAAGGATTTTGAATCCGTCGTGTATACCAATTTCACCACACCGGCACTGCTTACAATATTTGAAGGCTTTGTATTACCTGTTTGCTTGTGTAGTTTTCAGGTATACGTGTATACGCATTTCTGATTTGGACCACACCGGCATCGCTTCCATCAAATTGTTGTAGTTATACATCAACATGATAAGCAATTACTTATCTCTCTTCGTAATAGAAGGTGGCCCGCAAGCCTGAAATAAGTGGCAGGCATCATACCAGTAAGTGTTTATGAGTCAATGGTTTACGCGTCTATTTTATAGCTTTCGTTAATGTATCACCGTCGGGCGCGGGGCACCCTCATACAAAGATGCGCCCTAATTAGGCGGGTAAGAGGGTGCTCTGCGCCCGATATGATGAGAATCCCAATGGTCATGGCTGAGTCACTTAGGTATAATTCTGAGCCTTTATTTTGCCTCTGGCCTGTTTGAGAGAAGTATGAAGACCAGCGATTTTCAGTTTGATTTGCCCGATGAACTTATTGCCCGTTATCCACAGGCGGTGCGTTCGAGCAGTCGTCTGCTGTGCCTACAGGATAGCCAGTTGGCTCATAAGCAGTTTTTAGACTTGTTGGATCTGGTCGAGCCCGGTGATTTGATGGTCTTCAACAATACGCGTGTGATTCCTGCTCGCTTATTTGGCCAGAAAGAAAGCGGCGGTAAATTAGAGGCGTTAATCGAGCGTGTAACCTCAGATACAACGGCGTTAAGTCATATCAAATGTTCACGCGCGCCTAAAGCGGGTAGCGTGATTTTACTTGAGGGCTTAGAAGTCGAAGTGACAGGACGTCAAGATGCCTTGTTTGAGTTGAGCTTCAAACTTGAAGCAGGCATAACATTGGTCGACTGGTTAGAAAAAGTCGGGCACATGCCGCTACCGCCGTACATGGAACGCGAAGATGAGTTAAGCGACCGTGAACGCTATCAAACGGTTTATAACGAAAAACCCGGTGCCGTGGCGGCACCAACGGCGGGCTTGCATTTTGATGATGCTTTTTTGGCTGCGCTAAAAGCGAAGGGTGTGAACACGGCATTTGTAACATTACATGTGGGCGCAGGTACGTTTCAGCCAGTTAAAGTGGATGATGTGCACAGCCATAAAATGCACAGCGAGTGGTTAGACGTTGATCAAGCCGCATGTGATGCCATAGCGCAAACCCAAGCCGCTGGTAAGCGCGTGATTGCTGTTGGCACAACCAGTGTTCGCAGTTTAGAAAGCGCAAGCAATACACCAGAGGCGTTAGCCGCTGGGACTATTTTGCCTTATACCGGTGAGACTGAGATCTTTATCTTCCCCGGTTACGAATTTAAAACAGTGGATGCATTGGTAACAAACTTTCACTTACCAGAATCGACTTTGATTATGTTGGTGAGCGCCTTTGCGGGTCGCGGGCCAGTACTAAATGCGTATGACGAAGCGGTGAAAAACGACTACCGCTTCTTTAGTTACGGCGATGCCATGTTCTTAACCAAGAACTTACAGGCAAAAGAATTATGGGATAAATAACCGCAAGGTTATCCCCAAGTAAAATACCTGCCCGAGGTGACATAGGGTTTTTTGAACGGTTTAGGTTCAAGCTAATTTGGAGCAGTTATGAGTTTTATGAAATTTGATTTAAAGAAAACCGAAGGCAAAGCCCGTCGTGGCACGTTAAGCTTTCCACGTGGCGAGATTCAAACCCCAGCGTTTATGCCTGTGGGCACCTACGGCAGTGTAAAGGGTATGTTGCCGCGAGATGTTAAAGACACGGGCGCTGAGATTATTCTGGGTAATACGTTTCACCTTTGGTTACGCCCAGGTATTGATATTATTAAAGGCGCGGGCAGCCTGCATAACTTCATGCAATGGGATAAGCCAATACTTACCGACAGCGGCGGCTTTCAAGTATTCAGCTTGGGTAAAATGCGTAAAATTACGGAAAAAGGCGTGACGTTTCGCAGCCCAGTGAACGGTGACAAAGTGGAACTGACCCCCGAAAAATCTATGGAAATCCAAGCGGCTTTGGGCAGCGATATCGTCATGATATTTGATGAGTGCACACCGTATCCGGCTACCCATAAAGAAGCCAAAGACAGCATGGAAATGAGCCTGCGTTGGGCGCAGCGTTCAAAAGATGCCCATGGTGATAGCGAGTCGGCTTTATTTGGTATCATCCAAGGCGGCATGTATGAAGACTTACGTGATGTGAGCCTTGAAGGGTTAAGCGAAATTGACTTTGATGGTTACGCCATTGGCGGTTTATCCGTTGGTGAGCCTAAAGAAGATATGGTGCGCATTCTTGATCACCTAGCGCACAAAATGCCGGAAGATAAGCCTCGCTACTTAATGGGTGTGGGTAAGCCTGAAGATTTAGTTGAGGGTGTGCGCCGTGGTATCGATATGTTTGATTGTGTGATGCCAACCCGTAATGCGCGTAATAGTCACTTATTCATCGATACAGGCGTGTTAAAACTGCGTAATGCTTCAAATAAGACGGATCATGGGCCAATTGATGAAACCTGTGATTGTTACACCTGTCAGAACTTCAGTCGTGCATACCTGCATCACTTAGATAAGTGTAAAGAGATCCAAGGCAGTACCTTAAACACGATTCACAACCTGCATTTTTATCAAACCGTCATGGCTGGTTTGCGCAAGGCACTTGAAGAAGGTACATTGAGCGCCTTTGTTGAAGACTTTTACAGTAAGCGCGGACTGCCTGTCCCACCGCTAGCTGATTAAAAAACACCCAGAATAATAAAAGATAAAGGGAAAACCGCCCTTTGCCTTTAAATTGAAAAGATTAGCCCCTATTAAGGGGCATACCATTTTAATAAAAGCAGTACTCGATAAGAGTAAGGAAAGTACAATGTCTAAATTGACTCTACTATTAGCGGCATTTCTACCAGCCGCGGCGTTTGCCGAAGGTGCTCCAGCGGCGGCTGGTGGTGGCGGTATCGAACAGCTTATTTTTCTAGGCGGTTTCGTTTTAATCTTTTACTTCTTGCTATGGCGTCCACAATCTAAGCGTGCAAAAGAGCATAAAGCCCTTTTAGGCTCACTTGAAAAAGGCTCTGAAGTGGTAACGTCTGGTGGTCTTCTTGGCCGTGTTACTAAAGTGACTGATGATTTCGCGATCATTAAAGTAGCAGAAGGCGTTGAGCTTCCTGTTCAAAAGCAAGCGGTTTCAGCGGTTTTACCAAAAGGCACTATCAAGTCCATTAACGAATAATCGGATTATTCATGTGGTCTATCATCCCCGCCAAGTTGCGGGGATGTGTGTATTAAGCCCCATATAAAACTTAAAACAATAAATGTCATTTGATCCAACTCGTTATTGAGGCAGGGTCAGTCAGGAATCGACTTATGCTCAATAAGTACCCCTTGTGGAAATATCTTCTCATTGTCATGGTGTGTGCGTTAGGGGTTGTTTACTCCTTGCCAAACCTATATCCCCCCGATGCAGCTGTACAAATCACCCCGACTAAAAGTGGTGACGCTGTTGACGAATACACACTCAATAAAGCACTCGCAGCCCTAGATGAAAGCGGTGTGGAATACTTTGGTGAAGAGCTACAAGAAAGCAAAACAGCGCTTATTCGTATTCAAGACCCAGACCTTCAACTACAAGCAAAAGGTTTAATTCAACGTGAGTTGGGTGATAGCTTTATTGTGGCACTTAACTTAGCACCAACGACGCCGCAGTGGTTAATGGACATGGGCGCGGGCCCAATGACATTAGGCCTTGATTTAAGCGGTGGTGTGCACTTCTTGATGGAAGTGGACATGGAAGAGTTCCTCAGCCAGCGCTTAACCGGATATCGCGATATGTTAAAGCGCAATTTCCGCGAGCAAAAATTACGTTACAAGCGTGTTGTCGCATCTGATGATCACCACATAAACGTTAAATTCACAAAAGCAGACACTCGTGACGATGCCGAAAACTTTGTCCGTCGCGAATACCCAGAATTTTTAACTGAAACCCAAGATAAAGAAGATGGCTTTTGGTTAGAGTTGCAATTAAGCGCAGCAAAAATTAAAGAATTTGAAGACTATGCTCTAAAGCAAAACTTAACCACCATTCGTAATCGAGTGAACGAACTCGGTGTGGCAGAGCCGTTGGTTCAGCGCCAAGGTCGTAACCGTATTGTGATCGAACTACCGGGTGTACAAGATACTGCCGCTGCGAAAAAGACATTGGGCAAAGCGGCTAACCTTGAGTTTCGTTTAGAAGCGCTTTCAAGTGCCAGCCGTTTCAGCACAGAAGAATATACGTTTAAAGACCCAACACGTGGCCGTAATGCTCGTTTAGAAAAAGCCATTATTGTAACGGGCGACAACGTTTCAGATGCCAAGCCAAACTTTGATCAAAATGGTCAGCCAATGGTTGAAATTACCTTGGACGGCACCGGCGGTGCAATGATGGGTCAAGTCACTAAAAAATCCCTCAAGCGTCGCATGGCAGTACTATTTGTTGAGCATAAAATACGCACGCGCTATGAAAAGCAAGATGGCGAAGAAGTCGCTGTTGAAGACAAATACGTCGAAAAACGCATTATCTCATTGGCTACGATACAAGGTGTTTTTGGTAGCAAATTCCAAGTAACCGGTTTAGAAGGGCCAGAAGCGTCTGAGCTTGCGTTACTGCTTCGTGCAGGTGCGTTGGCCGCGCCAATGTACTTTGTTGAAGAGCGCACCGTTGGCCCAAGCTTGGGTAAAGAAAATATTCAACTAGGCGTGGACAGCGTGCAAATTGGTCTAGCCATGGTGCTGATCTTTATGCTGGTTTATTACCGTGTATTTGGTTTGGTTGCCAACATTGCATTGGCGTTTAACTTGACCATGTTGCTGGCGGTTATGTCCGTCATTGGTGCAACACTTACTTTACCAGGTATTGCCGGTATCGTATTAACGGTTGGTATGGCGGTGGATGCAAACGTGCTCATATTTGCGCGAATACGCGAAGAAATAAAAGCGGGTTTGAATCCGCAGCAAGCGATTCACAGTGGTTACGATAAAGCCTTCTTAACCATTTTAGATGCCAACATTACCACGTTAATTGTGGCGGTTATCTTGTTCGCTGTGGGCACAGGCCCAGTGAAAGGCTTCGCCGTAACATTGAGCATTGGTATTATTACATCTATGTTTACCGCCATCGTATTAACGCGTGCCATGATCAACATGATTTATGGTGGTCGTCGTGTTGAAAAACTATCCATTGGGGGCGTTTAACCATGAGTCAAATTAAAGATATGAACTTCATGGGCGTGCGCAAAATTGCAGCGGCCTTATCTATTGCGTTAATTTTAATCTCAATCGGTTCACTGATTTTTCAAGGTTTAAAATTAGGATTAGACTTCACAGGCGGCACTTTAATTGAAGTGGCCTATGAAACCAGCGCAAACGTAAACGAGATTCGCAAAACCCTAGAAACATCAGGCTATGAAGATGTCACTGTACAGCACTTTGGCAGTGAAGAAGATGTACTGGTGCGTATGAAAGAAGCGTATCGCGCCAACTTGGGTGATGAAGTCCTAGTTGTTTTGCAGGATGCCTCTGAAGAAGAGATTGTGTTACGTCGTGCTGAATTTGTAGGCTCACAAGTGGGTGAAGAGCTGCGTGACGAAGGCGGTCTTGCTTTATTGTTAGCACTTGCCGTTGTAATGGTTTATGTGGCGGCGCGCTTTCAGTTTAAGTTTTCAGTGGGTGCAGTTGTAGCCTTAATGCACGATGTGATCATTATTCTTGGTTTGTTCAGCTTGATGCAAATTGAATTTGATTTAACCGTGTTGGCGGCACTGCTCGCGGTGATTGGTTACTCGCTGAATGATACGATTGTTGTGGCCGATAGGATTCGTGAAAACTTTCGAATCATTCGCCAAATGCAACCAGTTGATGTAATCAATCGTTCGTTAACACAGACACTTGGTCGTACGTTAGTGACCTCTTTGACGACGTTATTAGTATTGCTTGCTTTGTTATGGGTTGGCGGCGAGTTGATTCATAACTTTGCACTGGCATTAACGGTTGGTGTGGTTGTGGGTACTTACTCTTCTATTTATGTATCTGCGAATATTTTGTTGTACATGGGCATTAGTCGTGAAGACTTGTTACCACCAGAAGAAGAGGAAGAGCTAGACGACCGCCCATAGCGGTCAGGCTTGCAGAATATAAGGCTCACTTCAGTGGGCCTTTTTTGTTTTAGTGAGGAATATTTAAAATCGTGTACTGGAGAGTGTATTAATTGGGCTTTTCGAAGTCGTTGGACATATCCAAAATCCCTTTTTCGAGCTGGCGCATTTCTCGTTTGACTCGCTTGAGTTCGTTGTCGAGTTCTTTGGGGTCGGCAAACGTCGTGAGCTCTAAAAAATGCGCTTCAATAAACGATTTTTCGACCAGTGCCCGCTGTAATTTATTTTCGGTTTGTTTTAGTTCATCACGCATTGCTTGCACTTCACTTGCCCGAAAGCTGGTTTTAAGCTCATCTTTTAAATTCTTTTCAGTCACTTTTTGGCTTTCGTGTTTGCTTTTAAGTTTTTCTATGTGTTCGGTTAGTCTTATTTTATCTCGTTTTAATCGACTCTCACTGACCTCTAAACTATCGAATGTTTTAAGTTGTTTGGATAGCTCACGCATTTTTTCTTTTAGTTTATTAATGTTGCCTTCTGCTTTGGCGAGTTTGTCTTTACTTTGAATGATGTTTTTTTCTGTGCCGCTCAATAGGTCTTTTAAACTGTTTATCGTCTTACGAGCGCTTTCAACATCAGGCTTGCCTTGTGACAAGTAGTAGTCGGTATCTTTTAGTAGTTTCATATGATCGGCCACTAAGTTCGTCATATCATTTATATTATCATTTGCGAAATCGATGGTGTTATTGACCTGGATATCGACAGCCTCTCCTAGGTCTTCAAATTCGTTTGTCATGGCTTCTTGTATAGATTGTGTTTCATCTAATACGGTGTGGGTGTCATTTAGTTGACTCATTAAAGCCTGATTTATTTCAGTTAATTCATCAATATGTTTGGATTGACCGCGCCAAATCATCACGCTTATAACAATGATGGTAACCAGTAATAGACAGAGTTCTAAAATCACGAGTAACTCAGTTGTCATTTTTCACCTTAAAATCAATGGATTACGAGGATTTCATGATGTCTTTAGTAAAAATACGCTATTCCATATGTTCTTTGGTTTTCTTACAACAAAATGAATAGTGGCATCTATACTTACAGTTAAGTCTAATTTCGTGGATGTTGCCGTTAATGAAGTTTCTAATCGTAGATGACAGTCTAGCCATGCAGACGATTATCAAGATCAACCTGGGGAAGGCAGGTTATAATGGTCATGACTTTCAGACTGCGGCGGATGGTAAACAAGCGCTCAAGATGATCGAAGAGTGGCATCCGGATGTGGTCATAACGGATTGGCACATGCCGAACATGACAGGTATAGAGTTGCTTCTGGAAGTTCAGCTTCAAGGTTTGAACGTTAATATTGGTTTGGTAACCACAGAAACAGACCCAAAATTAATTGAAGATGCAAAATCTGCAGGCGCGTTGTTTGTATTGCATAAGCCATTTGATATTGATGAGCTTAAAGAAGCGATGAGTTTGGTATGTGATGACAAAGGGAACCCTACCACTAAGCCAAGTATAGGTAATGCCGATAGTAGTCAGCCCAATAAAACCCTAAAGCTACCCAATGTTGCCGCGTTAAATAAATTGACCAAAGGTATTTTTTCCGACGATATCTCGGTAGAGCAGGCCAGTGCATTTACGATTAATTATGAATACTTACCTTATGTTGTAGTTTTATTTTGCACGCACGACCACACCTCAATTAAAGCGATGTGTGTTATGGATGTGCGGGCTGTGGCCATCATAACCAGCGCACTTGAAGAGGACCCTAAAAACTACGCAGAAGAAATTATTAGAAACAGAATGCTGGGTGATGAGCAATTAACACGAATAAAAAAAATGATGGGCATGGTGAGTGTGCTTTTTCATGGTTCAGCATCAGAGTCACCACTTGAGGTAAAAGGTGTTCATGTCATTGATAAGCCATCAGAGCAACTGGTAAAACTCGGTGCAACCTCAAAAGAAAAACGATTAGTGCTGACGATTCAATCTAAGCAGCAGGGAGAAGGTCAGTTAATCTTTTTAGCCGTAGCGGATAAGTAGCTTACGTTGTTTGAGTGGATGCAAATAATAAAGCTTTAAGCCAGTCGTTGCCATTTCGTACCCTACCTATTATTGACGTTAAATTTACTCTGTGCGCCAAATCAAAAGCTCATCAGTCAAGATTGCCTTGTTTGACTGGGGTATCTTATGCACTTTAAAAACGTCAGGTATTACCATGAATCAACCAATGCAAAAGGTTATATTGATTACCGGAGCGGCCAGCGGTTTAGGTTGGGCATTAACGCAGGTGTATCATGCTAAAGGCTACTTGATTGTCATGGTGGATATTCAGGTTAAGTTGTTGGCAGAGCGAGTATTCAGTTTAAATCGTTCGGATACTATTTTCAGCATGGTAAGTGATATTACCGATGCACAAGAAATTGAAAATTTAGCGCAATACGTTCAGCAAAAATTTGGTCGTTTAGACGTGCTGATTAATAATGCAGGCATTACTCATCGCTCCTTGGTCGAAAAAACAGATCCTCTTGTTTTTCGTAAAGTAATGGCTGTTGATTATCAAGGCCCTGTAGAATTGACCTTAGCCTTGTTCGATTTATTGAAAACCTCAAAAGGCACGATTATTAATGTGAGTTCAATGGCGGGTTGGATGCCTGTTCTAGGGCGTGCAGGTTATTGTGCTGCAAAGAGTGCGTTGCATCAGTTTTTTGAAGTAATGCGCTGCGAAGTTCGCCATCATGGTGTAAAAATATTAATGGTGTACCCCAGTTTTTTAAATACACCCATTGAAAATAATGCATTGGGCTATGATGGTAATAAGGCAACCCATGCGCGTTCAATGGTTGGTGGCATGGGGTCAGCGGATGTGGTTGCAGGACAAATAATTAAAGCGCATCAAACTGGTAAAGAGCGGTTATTCCCAGATAAATTTACATGGTTTGCATCGATTGCGTATAAAATATTTCCAAGGATATTTTTACGAAGCATGACTAAGACGTTTGCCAGTGAGTTAGACGCCTAAACTAAAGTGTTTTATAGTATCCCGCTTTATCGGTCGCAGGGCAACCTCGTACATTTTTTTGATGTATGAATGCAGTGGAAGGGCGTTTGCACGTGACAGATTTGAATGAAAGTATGAATCACGGTAGGAATTGCGCCCCGCGCACGAAATCAATGCTCTAATTGATTTCAGTTCATTCGATAGTGGACGGTTGTGAATAATTCAAATAAGTAGGTCGGGCTTTAGCCCGACAACAACATAAGCTAAAGCTGGTATGAAAGCCAACTCAAAAATGAAGATTGGTTCAAGTATTTAATAGCTTGAAGACATCACATAAGTCGCGGAGCAATCTTGGATATTCTCTTGGTATGTGAGTTCTGTAGGAAGGCACTTGCCCGCGACAGAGTTATGAATCATTTTAATTTTCCACACTCCAGTATTCACCCATAAAAAATCGTTTGCACTTGCGCACAAACGATTTTTTACTTTTCCAGCTTCTAGATCAATTCAATTGCCATAGCGGTTGCTTCACCACCACCGATACACAGTGCAGCAACCCCTTTGGTTTTGCCTTTCACTTTAAGCGCGTTCATTAGGGTGACGATTAAACGTGAACCGGTAGAACCCACTGGGTGACCTTGTGCACAAGCGCCGCCAAAGATGTTCACTGTCTCAGGGTCAAGACCTAAGTCGATAATAGGCATCATAGCAACCATAGCGAAGGCTTCGTTGATTTCGAATAAATCAACATCATCTTTGCTCCAGCCTGTTTTAGCGAATAAATTTTCAATGGCACCAACAGGGGCAATGGTAAATTCACTCGGGTGTTGTGACTGTGTGGCGTGACCAACAATGCGCGCTAGAGGCTTAAGGCCGCGTGCAGTGGCTTCGCTTTCGCTCATTAATAAAAGTGCAGATGCGCCATCAGAAATAGAAGAGGCATTAGCAGCAGTAATCGTGCCGTCTTTTTTGAATGCAGGGCGAAGTGTCGGAAGTTTTTTCAATGTTGGCGTTGAACGGTTGCTCATCGTGCTCAACCACAGTTTCGCCGCGACGGTTTTTTACCGTAACGGGTACGATTTCATCTTTTAGTAAACCGGCTTCGATAGCGGCTTTTGCACGGGTTAAAGATTGAATGGCGTAGTTATCCATATCTTCACGGCTGTAACCTTTTTTGTCGGCGACATCTTGCGCGAAGCTGCCCATTAAACGGCCTGTTTCAGCATCTTCAAGGCCATCTAAAAACATGTGGTCCATAGCTTGGTCCGCATGACCCATGCGGTAGCCTTTACGTGCATTTGGCAGAATATAAGGCGCGTTAGACATACTCTCCATACCACCTGCAATCATGACGGTATTGGTACCAGCTTTGATTAAGTCGTGTGCAAACATAGTGGCTTTCATGCCAGAGCCACATAACTTGTTGATGGTGGTTGCACCAGTGAAATCAGATAAGCCCGCTTTGCGCATTGCTTGACGAGCAGGGCCTTGTTTCAGGCCTGCAGGCAGTACGTTACCCATGATAACTTCTTGAACATCGTCTGCTTTTAAGCCCGCACGTTCTACTGCTTCTTTAATAACGATTGCGCCGAGATCAGTGGCAGAAACGTCGGCAAGACTGCCTTGAAAGCCACCCATAGGCGTACGCACACCACTTACGATAACAACAGAATCTTGATTAGACATAACAAACCTCATACTGAATCAGGGCATGCCCTGGAAAAGACTCTATATAAATAGAGACAAGAATAAAGGGCGCAAATTGTAGCAAGCTTCATCAAAAGCCACCATGACCAGCTTATCCTGTGTATGCGTGATTCAATTTTATGGCGCTGCGATTAAATTAATCTTTTTTGACTATAAATGTATGAATTAACAACAACTTTTACTTGCTGGGCGCATAAAAACGCTTCATATTGTAAAAACTTAGTGTAATGGCTCTAAAATTAGAACAGGCGTACTATTTTCAAACGCTTGTTTGATTAAAAACGCCAATTAAGCCCTCTACCATGGGGTTAATCATACTTTAGTGTGATCTTATTTGGACGCTCCTTCGCTATATTCGAGGCTGTTCAATGGTCTATGGCCTCAACAATTAAGCAAGTCCTAACAATCATAAAAACAAGGGAAACTACTCCTATGCTTAAAAAATCCCTATTAAGTCTTGCCGTCACTGCCTCGCTGGTGGGACTTGCAGGCTGTAATATAAGCAGCACAACAGATAACGCGGGTAAAACCCCTGGCATCCAAGGCGAAAATCAAGCATCTGCTGCGGACAAGGTGTATCCATTATTTAACCCTGCACGTTCAGTTTTACCGGTAGGTATCGATCTTCTATTCGCCGGGACTACAGATGGAACGGCTAACGCAGGTAATGACCAAGGAAACCCTGTTAAAAAAGCCCTTAATGATATGGATGGTATTTCTACTCTTGCCCCTATTGATGTGCAGTTTAATAACCCCATTGACCCTGCTTCAGCTGTCGCCGGCTCTACTGTATTTTTAGTGAAACTTCCTAATGCTAGTAGCGTAGGTGGTGCAACGAATTTAATATTACCTGATGGGGTTGATGCGTCCTCTGTTAACCCATTAAGTTTAGGAACTATCGCTCCTTTCTTCTCTACAACTAAAGCTGACGGAACCGCTGCTGATGATTCAGCATTTGCTGCTGGTACTGGTTTGCCTGAATCTGTTGCCGCGCTTAATTTATTTGGTGCAAATGATGGAATACCTTTCGGTTCGCCATCACCAGCACCTACACAAACGGATGGTATTTTAGCTGCTCAGCCAGTTGCAGGTACCGATTATGAAGTACAGGTAATTGGGCTAGACGGCAAAGCGAATAACACGATTCGCATTAATCCTTTGAAGCCTTTAGATGGCCAAACAAAATACTTAGTTTTTGTTACAGGTTCAGTTAAAGATGCAAGTGGCAAAAAAGTATCGGCATCACCTGATTATCAGTCAATCACGGGCACCAATGACCTTGTTTCACCATCTCTTGCAGTTGTTCGGACATTAATTGATACACTTGAAGCACTTGGTGGTCAGATTATTACAGCAGGTGGTTCTAACTTGGCTCCATTGGCAGACGGGATTGTTTATTCAGCGCCATTTACGACAACAGATCCTGATATGGTCTTGAAGTCCATGGCTGATCCAGGTCATTGGGCTCCTGCTGTGATAACCAATAATACAATTGCAGATAAAGTCATTACAGCAGGCGGAATAGATGCAACTGGTGTTGTAGATGCAGCAAAAATTCCAACAGCTATTGGTGTTGCACGAGCGGCTTTAACTGCAGCAAATCCAAATATAGCGAATGCGACTGCTTATGAGCACCCTCGTGCTCGAACGGTTGAAACAATTTTGTCAGCCCCTGCTACTGCATTACAATTGACACCCGCACAAATAACCGCGACGTTTGATACGCCTTTAACTGAAGATGTTTTGGTTAGTCAGGGTGCTATTGAACTGCCTCAGTACACTGCTAAGTTCGATGCTGCAGATGTAACAACGTATTCTGATATTTGGAGTGCGAATACCACAGTAGGTGGTGTTCTTGATGGAGCACTTGGTCAAGATGCAGGTACAACGCCACCTAGTGATTCTGATAGTACGAAAAATGTTACTTATCGTTTCCCATTCGCAATGGAAATACGTAAAGCGGTTGTGCCACTTCTGATGTTTGAACCACAGGTCGGCAGTACTGGTCCTGGAGGTGGTGGTTGTGCTAAGCCAGGCGCAGGTTGGCCGGTTGTTATTATGCAGCATGGTTTCACATCTGATCGTACAGGGAACTTGATTAACGGTATTAAAGTAGCGGACTTGACTTGTCATGCTGTAATTGCGATGGACCTACCACATCATGGTGTCACACCAACAAGTACTGCATTGCCATTGAACGTTGATTATGTTCATTCGACAGATCCAACTAAAACACCATTTTCAGCAGCAAAAGCAGCAGCGGTTGCAACAGCGACAGCTGCAGGCCAAGCAGCTTTAGATGCGACTATTCTTGATGAATTAGAAGAGCGTCATGAAGGTTTTTATGGGTTGAGTGGAGCGCCAACGCCAGTTGTTTACGCAGATAGTTCAGATGACGGTATTGGTGGGTCGGGCAGCCTTTGGATTCGCTTAGATAATTTCCAGCGTACTCGTGACAATGTCCGTCAAGCAGTAATGGACCTATTAAATTTAAATGCATCTTTGGGTAGCATTGACTTGGATGGTGACGGTGCTGCTGACCTAGATACTGCTGAAGTAAATTATGTTGGTCATTCTCTAGGAGCGATTGTTGGTACTGCGTTTATTGCGGTTAATAATCAGTCTGCAAATACAAATTTATTTGCGATTGATAAAGCTGTATTAGCGACACCGGGTGGTCAGTTAACTAAATTAATCGAAAACTCTGTCGGTATTGGTACTGATGTTATCGCAGGCCTTGCTGGCCTTGGAATCACTCAGGGTAGCTCTAGTTTTGAAAGTTACATGAAAGTATTTCAGTCAACTGTTGATTCCGGTGACCCTATGAACTTCATTTCCGAATTAAGTGCTACGGGCGTAAATATACCAACTGTTATTGTTGGTATGTATGGTGACTTACAAAACGGCTCTCCAGGTGACCTTGTTGTCCCAGTTACAGGCGAGGGTATTATGATTGCAGCCGATACTTATGTATTAGCTGACGGTTCAACCACTCAACCAGAAACGGCTCGTAACCCTCTAACTGGTTTAGATCCGATGCTTACTTTGATTGGTGCTGAAAACATTAAAGATACTCCTGCTGGTACAAAGTATGTTGCGAAATATAATGAAGGCGGCCATAGCACGTTCTCATCAGCAGGTACTCGAGGAACAGGATCACCTAATTTTGATTCGGCCACAGCCTACGCTGAAATGTTGAATCAAACCGTGACGCTATTACTTACAGGTGCGCCAGCAATTGGTAACGGGACTGTATTAATTTCTGATACGCCTTAATTAAGACCTAAACCATGACAAAAAATATAAATAATAAGAGGTCTGGAATGAATAAATTAAAAACATTAACACTAGCTGTGGCCGCGCTTAGCGCGGCTGGCAGCCAAGCCGTAGAGTTTCAGGCTGGGCCGGTAGCGGCTCAACTGAACACTAGCTTATCTTGGGGTGTGGCTATGCGCACAGAGAACCCAGATGTGGCCCATGTGCATCCTGCAAATGCTGCTGCGATAGGCAGACCGGTGTCGAATACATCGGGCGGTTCTACTTATAACTATGATGACGGTACGTTGAACTATGAGAAAAATGATCTCATTAGTAACGTTGTAAAAGGCAGTATGGACCTTGAACTAGTATGGGGTGATGCTGGTGCCTTTGTTCGTGGTACTGCTTTTTATGATGCGGTGATTATGGATGAAGATCCAAACTTCAAACCATATAACGACTCAACCAAGGATGCGGCAGGTCAAGGTTATGATTTGTTAGATGCATTTGTTTGGTACAACACTTACATGGGTGATACACCTGTATCGTTACGTCTAGGTCGTCAAGTTGTGAGCTGGGGGGAAAGTACTTTCATTCAAGGCGGTATTAACTCAATTAACCCAATCAACGCATCAGCTGTACGTAAACCTGGCGTAGAAGTAAAAGAAGTATTGCTTCCGGTTAATATGGCTTACGGTTCGTTTGGTTTAACGGATAACGTAACCTTAGAAGCGTTTTATCAATTAGAATGGGAGAAAACCCGTGTTGATGGTTGCGGTACTTTCTTTTCTACAGCGGATTTCGTTGCAGATGAATGCGGCCCCGTTATTCTTGGTGGCTCTTCTGATGAGCGTCTGATTCTTGATGATTATGCAAACGGTTCTGGCGCACAGCCTATTGCGAAGTACAACAGTACTGATGAGCCATCTGATGATGGTCAGTATGGTTTAGCACTTCGCTGGTATTCTGAAGCACTTGGCGACACTGAGTTCGGTTTGTATTTTATGAATATTCATAGTCGTGTGCCGATGATTTCAGGTTTTGCAGCTAATAAGATCAATAGTGCAACTGGTGGTGCTTACAATACGGCTAACCCTTATTCAGAATTCCCTGAGTACATTATTAAGTACCCAGAGGATATTAAGTTAATGGGTGTCTCTTTTAACCGTACACTTAATAGTGGCTGGTCAATTAGTGGTGAAGTTAGCTTAACGCAAGACCGTCCTATTCAGCACAATACGTTTGAATTATTGCTAGCGGGTAACTTACTTCAAAGTAGTAAGCTGTTTAAACAGCGTTATGAAGAAGCAACAGGTAATACGCTTGATATAAATGACCCTGCCGCAGTAGAAACAGCCAAAACTGAATTAGCGGGTGCTGAGTTTGACGGCTTTGATCGTATGGATGTCGTACAAGCACAAATGACGTTCTTGCGCTTCTTTGACCAAGTAATGGGCGCTTCTCGTTTGACATTTATAAGTGAAATTGGCGTGACGCATATTCCAGACTTACCAGATTTAGCCGACTCTCGTTATGGTCGTAGTGGTACTACTGGTATTGGTGCATTTGATCCAGTGCCATTAGGTAATGGTTCATTCTTAACCTGTGGTGCTGATGAAGCAAATACCGCTGCTGCATTTGATGGTGATGCGGGTACTAATATCAACTCAACTTATTGTACGAATGACGGTTATGTTGATAAGACATCTGGTGGTTTCCGTGCTCGTGCGATCTTAGATTATCCTAACGCGTTCCTTGGTGTGAACATGAAGCCAGGTGTTGCGTTCGGTATGGATTTTGGTAATGGCCCAGAGCCTGGTAGCCAGTTCATTGATGAGCGTATGCAGCTTGGTTTGAGCGTGAACTTTGATTACTTAAATAAGTACAGTGGTGGTATTCAATACACTATGTTTGAAGGCGGCGATTACGACCCATTAAATGATCGCGACAATGTTAGCTTAAACGTTAAAGTGAATTTCTAACGGCTACACTTTTTTGTAAGCTCATAATTGTTAAGGAATAGATATGTTAATGAAGAAAACTTTGATCGGGTCAGCCATTGCGCTGACCCTAGCAGCCGGCAACGTGCTGGCTGCTGTTTCAGCACAAGAAGCGGCGCGTTTAGGTAAAGACTTAACGCCAATGGGTGCTGAGAAAAATGGTAATGGCGGCGCGATTCCAGCTTGGACAGGCGGCATTGAATCACCTGCTGGCTTTAAAGTAGGCGACAAGCACATTGACCCGTTCCCTGGTGATAAAGTGCAGTTCACTATTACCGCTCAAAACTATACTAAGTACGCTGCCAACCTGACCGAAGGTCAGATCGCGATGTTTAAAAAGTATCCTGAAACCTACAAGATGCCAGTTTACCAAACTCGTCGTACTTCAGCTTACCCGCAAAATGTGTATGACAAGACTAAGGCAAACGCGACTGCAACCAAGCTAATTGGTGGTGGTAACGGTATGGCTAATTATGACGTGGGTGTGCCTTTCCCAATTCCTGCAGATGGCCTTGAGGTTATTTGGAATCACATTGTGCGTTACCGCGGTGGCAGTGTAAGTCGTGTTGTGGGTCAGGCGACACCACAGGCAAACGGTGCTTATACAATGGTTAAATTCCGTGATGAATTTACCTTTAAAAATAAATTATCTGATTACGATGCATCAACGATGCAGGATAATAATATTTTGTTTTACTTCAAACAGGATGTTGTATCGCCAGCGCGTTTAGCGGGTAATGTATTGCTTGTTCATGAGACGCTAGACCAAGTGAAAGAGCCTCGTAAAGCGTGGATCTATAATGCGGGTCAGCGTCGTGTTCGTCGAGCACCTCAGGTTGCCTATGACGGCCCAGGTACTGCAGCTGACGGCCTTCGTACATCAGATAACTTTGATATGTATAATGGCGCGCCTGATCGTTACACTTGGAAGTTAGTCGGTAAAAAAGAAGTATACATTCCATATAACTCTTATAAGTTAAATTCTGGCGATGTGAAGTATGATGAAATAGTGAAAGCAGGGCATATCAATCAAGATTTGACACGTTATGAGTTACACCGTGTATGGCATGTTGAAGCGGTTCTTAAAGAAGGTCAGCGTCATATCTATGGTAAGCGTACGTTCTATATTGATGAAGATACATGGCAAGCAACTGAAATCGATCACTTCGATGGTCGTGGTGAACTATGGCGCGTAGCAGAAGCGCACAACATCTTCTTCTATGACCGCAAAGTACCTTGGTACACCATCGAGTCTCTATATGACTTGCAGTCTGGTCGTTACTTGGCACTTGGCTTAGATAATGAAGAAGCAAAACCATACGACTTCGGTTTTACTCGTAGTGAAAAAGACTACACGCCAGCAGCGCTTCGTCGCTCAGGTGTTCGTTAATTAATTAAGTTTGATTAGCATAAAAAGGGAGCCCTTGTTTTAGAGCAAGGGCTTTTTTTATGGGGCGCGTTTATAGTCTTGGTTATATGTGAGCTAGAGGTATTAGCTCTTCAGATGGGTATGTGGTTGCCATTTAGACTAAATACGCCAACAGGGTGTTGGCAGAAATCAATTCTTGATCTTGCTAATGCTAAGTGTTCTCATGAACAGTGGTGTGGCGTATACAGTCTTAGCACCATTGATTGCAAAATAATAAAAATATCCGAGGCGAAGCTGTGTTTTCCATTGAAAACTCTGTAGTTAAAACACTCTCTGAAAGTCGTGTTCGGGTTTTGGCAATGAAGTTACAATTGCCATTATTGCCGTTGCATTTTATTCGTCGTGATAGTGTCATGGCTAAGCTTGAGCAAAATACCCAGTCCCGTTTTTATGTGTTTGAAGCTGCACCAGGCTATGGCAAATCGCTGGCACTTGCGCAATGGTTGCACCAAAAGAAACAGCAAAAAGAAGCCGTTGCTTGGTTGACCCTTGACCCAAAAGAGAATGACCCTTTACGTTTGTTAACCTATTTAATTTGTGCTATCCATTCAGCGGATAAAAATAGTGTAAAAAAGACGCTTAAGGCATTAGAAGATACTAAGCCAATCGATGAAATCGTAACGCTTTTGCATCTAGAGCTGTCCGCTATCGCCAACGTCTTACATTTAGCACTCGATGATATGCATCATATAAATTGTGCCGAAAGTTTAGAATTAATAGCGCAGTTAGTTCAGCATACGCCTCCTAATTTAAAAATTTACTTTACCGCAACATCTGTGCTCCCGATACCTATGTCACGCGCGGTTGGACAAGGTCAATGCGTTCACTTTAATGAATACGATTTACAGCTCAGCAAGGCTGAAACACAGCAGTGGTTGTCATATTCAATTAAAGGTGCATTAGAAGTCGCGCAGATAGACGATATTTATGCTCAGAGCGCTGGTTGGTTTACGGGGTTAGTGCTAATAAAACAATTGCATGACGCTAATCAGTCGACCAAAATACAAGGCGATGAATCAATTATTCGTGACTACTTTGAGCAGCAGTGGCGGCCTTTAATTAGTCATGAAGAATTTACCGTTTGTACACAGCTTGCACATTTAGGCAAAGCAAGTGGGCTGTATCTCGATTCAGTGTACCGAAAAGAAGATACCCAGTTATTACTAAACTCATTAGCCAAAAAGCATGCCCTTGTTATTGCCGACAATAATAAAAATAGTTGGTTTTATTTACACCCACTATTGAGATCTTATTTATCCAGTTTGAGTGATCGCCTTGTTCGTGTAACAGAACTAGAAAATGCCAGTGTGTGGTTGAACCATCATGGTTACCCTGTAGAGGCGGTTGAAATGGCATTAAAGGCCGGCAACAAACAGCAAGCTGCACAATTATTACAAACCACAGCCGAAACAATTTTAGAAGAACAAGACATAGCTCAATTATTACAGTGGAAGAAGCAGTTACCAGACGATGTGATCACGGTATCGCCACGACTTGTTATTATTTTTAGTTGGACATTGGCATTTGCACAGCAGTTGGATGACGCTGAACGATTAATGGCTCAAATGGATCGTTTTTTAGTGGGTGGTACCGCGAATATAGCAGACAGCGTTTCAGGACAATTGTTTGCAATCCGTGCGTACATTGCTCGGTGTCGAGGTAAAATAAGCAATGCGATTCAACTTTGCAAACAAGCGTTAGATAAATTAGACGATAGCGATTATGTAGCAAAGTCCGTCACGTATTTTAATTTGTCAAATGTTTACATGACGCTCAATAAAGTGAGCGAAGCACGTCATTATAACCGTTTATCTTTTGAGACGGCACGCGCAGTAGGCAGTATTCATTTAGAAATGCTGGCATTGCATGAGCAGGCACGAATTGAGCAAGTAAAGGGTAACTTATATCTGGCAGAGAAACTGCTTAACGAAGGCATCGTATTGTCAGAGCGCCTACGCGATCGTAATAAAGCGGCCGGTTATGGGCGCTTATTGATATATAAAGGCTACATCATTTGGTTAAGAAACCGTAAAGATGAAGCAGAAAAATTATTGTTACAAGGCATCCAAATATCAGAGCAGTGCCATGACTCATACATCATAATGGGATATGTGTTGCTAAATAACCTCGCTCGCCAAAGAGGGCAGATAGAAAAAGCGTATGATTACTTATCAAAAGTAGAGGCAATCCTGCAATATTGGTCTGTACCTGGGTTCATATATCAGCCTTGGCTTTCAACTATGCGGGTGAATTTGTTAATAGATGAAAATAAGATAGATACTGCTCAAGCCAATTTAAAACACTTACAAGGCTTGTTAGAACAAAATGAATACAGTTTGTCGCCTGAGCATTATCCAGACTTAAAAGGTCTTGTTGAAGTGTTTGCAGTTAGGGCTAAATCAATATCTGGGCAACATAAAGCGGCACTCAAACAGCTGGATAAAAAATTAGAAGGAAGCTCTCAAGACCAACAAGGTTTTGCGCTCATCTTTATTTATTTGATGCGTGCGTTATTACGTTATCAACTAGGGCAAGAAGATAACGCGTTGCAAGACTTTCGCAAGGCAATTGCAATGGCCGAAAAAAACTTCTGCATCATGCCATTTATAGAATATAGCCCAGGTATGGCAGCGTTGTATCAACAGTTACCCAGCAACATCAAGCAAAAAGAATTCATACGCACCATTCTTAGTAATATTGAGTTAAATGACCAAGGTCATCATAACCAAGCGTTTGCACAAATACGCAGTATTATTAGTCAGCGAGAGTTATCAGTACTAAAACTGATTGCTGAAGGCTTAAGTAATCAAGAGATTGCAGAGCGTTTATTTATTAGTTTGCATACTGTTAAAACCCATGCTCGTCGAATTAATGGTAAGTTAGGGGTTAAAAGCCGGACTCAAGCCATTATAAAAGCGCGAGAAATTGGCGTCATTTGATTCTTGCTGTGTCACTTGGCAAACAATCGTTAATGAACTAAACCTAAATAATAATCACAGGTTTAGACATTATGGACGGCAAAAATATTATTTCTGTTTTGAGCGAACGCCCAAGGTTATTAGAAGATGCCCTTGGTAAGCGTTATGAGCTTAAGCAATACCCCATTGAAGCCCAATTTCTAAGTCACCTTGAGCCTGATACCAAGCTTATTGTATTAGACTTTATTGATTCGGGTCCCGAAGCACTAAAACTAATTAAAGAAATTCGAAACAAAGGAGACTTTGATTACGTCCCTATTATTGTGCTTCAAGGAGAGAGTTTACATCATACTAGTATCCAAGCGTTTGAAATGGGCTGCGACGATATCATTGATATGGGGGTTGATGAAGGCGAGTTAGAGCTGCGCTGTGAAAAACTCATTATCAACAAAATCGCAAGCGACCAATTGCAGGCACAAGTAAAACAGGCAACAGAACTTGCGTTTATTGCTATGTCAGATACATCTGACTTGGGTATAAACATTCAGTTTTTATTAGAAGTACATCAATGCAGTAATTTAGATGAATTGGGAATGCGTTTATTACAGGCAGTTGACTCATACGGACTAAAAGCCAGTGTGCAGCTTCGAAGTGAAGTGGGGACTAAAAATATGGAAGCGTCCTGGTATGGCTCGAGAGCTAGAATCAAAGCTTATGTGGGAACTTAAAAATGACGGACGTTATATCGATTTTGGTAAGCGTAGCGTCATGAACTACGAGCAAGTATCTGTTTTAGTTAAAGATATGCCAATTGATAACGAAAAAAAATACGGTGCACTTAAGGATAATTTATTTTCGTTGTTACAAGGGGCTAATGCCCGTTTAAAAGCACTTGAAAATGTACAACAGGTGCATGACCAGCAACAAATGGTACGAAGTCTATCGATTAAAATGCAGAAAATGATGGAAGAAACAGATGAGGGTTACCAAATCGTCATGAAAGGCATTGCCGATGTTGTAGAAACGATGTCAGATGGTATTAATGAAGTGATTGTGAATCTTGCATTACATGAAGAGCAGGAGCGGGCACTAGAAAAAGTCATGGAATATGGATTGAACACCACCAACGCTATTTTCTCAAAAGGCTTACAGCTGGATGAAAGCTTTAAAAATGTTATAAAAGAACTCGGCGTGTTTTTATCGAATGATAAAGTAAAGTTCACCGCCGAGCAGCGTAAAAAATTATTAAAAATTATCAGCGAAAGCTAAGCTGATTTTTATTAACGGTTTAATGCGTCACATGCATGCATGTCAGAAAAGTCCACATTCCAAGGCTGATCTGAACGCAGCTCTTCGACGATGTAATCCACAAACGACCTCACCTTTACACTTAGGTGCCTGTTGCTTGGATAAAGTGCGTGTATAGGCGTACTCTTATTTGACCAGTCGCACATTAAAGGCATGAGTCGCCCTGCTTTAATATCTTCAGCGCATAAAAACGCAGGCAGACGTGAGACCCCCAATCCATTTAATGCCATTTTGCGCATACTCAAAGCATCATTCACTTGCACTTTAGGCTTAAGATCAACGGAAATGCTTTCAGGTGTATCGTATTCCCACGTGTTACGAGCGTTCCAGCCCAGTGTTGTATGACCCTGCAGTTCTTTTGGGTGGCTCGGTGAGCCGTGCTTTTCAATATAGGCAGGGCTTGCGCAAGTGACCGTTTGTACGCTGCCCAGTGAGCGTGCAATCAATGATGAGTCGGCTAAGTGACCGACTCTAAACGCCACATCGATCCCTTCTTGAATCAAATCCAGCGGCTGGTCTGTTAGTACAATATCAAGCTGAATCTCTGGGTTGCGTTGTAAAAACTCAGACACTAAGTCGCTCAACACCTCAGCACCAAATAGCATTGGGGCCGTAATACGTAATAGCCCTTTTGGTTTAGATTGCATCTCTGTGACGGCAATATTGGCTTCTTCTACATCGCCAATGATACGAGAGCATTGATTGTAATACGCGCTACCGGTATCGGTCAGACTAAGCGTACGGGTTGTACGCTGTAAAAGTCGCACACCCAAGCGTTCTTCAAGTTGAGTGATTTTTCGGCTAACGGTGGACTTAGGTAAGCCAAGGTATTTAGCCGCACCCGTGAAGCTACCAGCGTCTACGACTTTGACGAAGATGGCAATTTCATTAAGATCAAATTGTTCCATGGTAATGCCTACTTAAAATGTATTACTGTTCCTATTTTGGAACAATAATGCATTTCATGCCAGTTATTTTTAATGGTACATATGTACACTTGTTTTTGGTTGATTGTATGTTTTTTGACCATAATGGAGTAAAACAGTGCGTTTTTAGGTAAATTCTAGTGGTGGCTTCTTTTGTCCATTGGCATACTGCGGCGCAATTTTTCCAATAATAAAAATAATAGAGAAAGATAGGGCCGTGCAGTTTTTGGTTACGGCGTACTCCAGCTAGTTAAAAAGGTAAATATCGTGATCAACAAAAAAATAGCTTTAAGATCAGCGATCGTGGCAGCGAGCATCCTGCCATCTCTTGCAATGGCCTCTGGTTATAAACTTAACGAACAATCTGCTGCTGGTATGGGTACTGCTCACGCTGGCCGTGCAGCCATGGCTGAAGACGCTTCAGTTGTATTCTACAACCCTGCGGCCATGACTGAATTAGACCGTGCACAGCTTACTGCTGGTTTTACTTACATCAACGGTAACGGTGAGTTTGATGGTAAAGCTACAAATGTTGGTGGCTTTGATATTACTGGTGCAGATGACACAGACCCATATTCAAATGGCGGCAACTACTTAGGTGAATCGTTTATTCCATTTTTCTACTACGCGCGCCCAATCAATGAAAAAATGTCGGTAGGTCTTGGTATCTTTACACCGTTTGGCACTAAAACAAACTACGAAGACGATTTTGTAGGCGGTGGTTTTGCAGACGAAACGTCTCTGATTTCAATGGAGATTGCGCCGACTTTTGCTTACAAAGTAAACGATAAACTAAGCATTGGTGGTGGTTTAGATATTGTCTATATGGAAGGTTTGTTATCCAAGTTTGTGGACGCAGTACCTTACAGTGCAGCTGCTGATGCAGGCTATAAAGCCACTTATGCGGGTAACATTGCAGCCGGTGCAACTGATGCACAAGCGACTGCGGCAGCAGAAGCAGCGGTAAATGGACTTACTGCAGACTCCCCGATATTGGACTCTGCTAATGCAGGTTTTGAAAATCATTACGAAGTAAAAGGTGATGACTGGGGTGTTGGTTGGAATTTCGGTGCTTACTATCAATTAACCGAAGCGACAACACTTGGTTTTACTTACCGTTCAGAAATCGAATTTGAACTAGAAGGTGATTCTAAGTTTGATCGTGAATTTAAATATTATGACAAAACTTCTGGTTCAGTTAATAGCTTTGGTAATATCCGCCCTCAGGCATCAAAAGTTCCTTTAACTACTCCGGCATCAGCAACACTTGCTGTAACTCATCAGTATAACGATGAATTGTTACTTCAAGCCGGTGCTACTTGGACGGGCTGGTCTTCATTTAAATCGTTTGATGTTATTGCTACTGAAAACACAGATCCAATGGTGCCGCACCCTGCTGACCCTACTAAAGTAGTCCCTTCCGACGGTGTGATTGATATTTCGGATGTATCTCAAATTAATGGTCTTAAAGACGGCTACATCGGTCATATTGATGAACGCTGGGTGGATGTATGGGCGGTTGCGTTTGGTGGTACTTACCAGCTAAACGATAAACTAGCGCTGCGTGCGGGTTATGCGTACGACCAATCGCCAGTTCGTGATGAATTCCGTACTGCGCGTGTACCATCATCAGATCGTCAGTGGGTAACACTGGGTGCTGGTTATACTGTTAACCAAGATCTGTCTTTTGACGTAGCCGCTGGTTACTTGTTCATGTACCCAATGGACCTAAGTGAAAAGAACAAAAATCTTGATAATCAAGAAATTGGTGACGCTAGTGTAACGGGCGAATACGAAATCGACGTATTCGGTTTGTCTGCTCAGGTGAACTACAAATTCTAATAAGTTAGAAAACATTTCAAACAAGTTGTCTCTTGTGCGCATCTTAGCTTAGCTGGGGTGCGCTTTTTTTTGCCTGTGATTTATGTGTTAGAAATACAAGCAGGCATTGTTAAAAGGATGAGTCATGTGGGAGGGCGCTCAGCGTGCCCCTTGTGGGTATGCGCGCGATATCAATATAGAAGTTTGTCGCGCGCGAGCGCCCTCCCACAATGAAATGAATAACTTTATTTCATGAGGCTCTGAATCATCATTCAATACTGGTTCATTATGTTATGAGAGCGAGGTTTCTCGAGTGAGGTTTCTCGAGTGAGGTTTCTCGAGTGAGGTTTCTCGAGTGAGGTGTGCTGCTTTCTTTTGGTGCAGGTAAAAGATTAGACGAAATACGCATTAATTTTGTGCTGTCTTTTGATGCCCTTGTGCACAACTGCAGTGCGGTCATTTTATTTAGAGTGAATGAACTATCTCTAACATACTGATTTTATTGGTTTATAGAATTGGTACGAGGATTGCTAAATACAAATATCGTTTTTTTAGAGTGGCACAAAAGTGAATCAGCCTATGTACAGCGCCGAAGCAGATATGAGTAACCTGGCCGCATTGCACCAAAATCAGCAGTTGCGCATTAAGGCATTAGATTTAGTGAAATCGTTATTCGAACAAGTGCGAGTTGTTCAGCAACATCGTGCGGCAACGAATGCAGCTCTTGCTGGTAATCCATTTTTTGAAAGTAAAACCCGAGTGTTAGCGCGTGAAGTGAATGCTCGCTTTAAAGAATTAGAACGTCAGCAACAAGAGTGTATCGATGTGATTGATGCTCGCCAATGGGATGATATTCGTAATGCTTGGCAGACGGTTCATTTGCAGTGGCGACAAGATGAAATCATCGAAAACTTTGAGCTGCACAGTCATTTGGTGAAACAGCTTTTAACTTATATTTCAATTTTGGGTAATAAAGTTGAAAATCTTATCGAAACAGGGAGTCAGCACCAAGCATTAAGTCATTATGTGTTGAACGATGTGCCCTGCTTTATTGAATTGTTGGGGCAAATTCGTGCATTGGGCACATCCACCGCTGTGGTGGGAATAATGGATGACGCCTGTGAAATGCGGTTGCGATTTTTAATGGGGCAGTTACAAAAACAGCAAATAAAGGTTAAGCAGCAGGCACAGCATTTAAGCCAAGAAGCATTAGAAATTACCTCGTCGCTCATTGATGCATTATTGTGTGAGCCGAAGCTTGAACGGTTAACAGGGATTGTTATGCATGATTTGTTAAGCGGTCGCGATATTATCACCAGCGCAGATGAAATCTTTACGTTAAGTACGCAAATTATTGATGCACATTATAATGTGATGAATGAAGGTTTGCGGATGTTACGTTTAAGTATGGATAAACGCATGCAAGCTTGGGTGAGCCGTTAAAAAATATCAGTAGTTGAGTTTGATATGAGAGGTAGGTCGGGCACGGCCCGACAAAACCAATTGACGGTGGGCAGTGCCCACCCTACAAAATACATCCGACATCCGACATCCGACATCCGACATCCGACATCCGACATCCGACATCGAAATCTACATTTAAAATACTAACTTCGTGCCGAATGAAAATATAATGGGCAAAGAGGTGACATCCTCAGCTTCTGTGTAGTCTTTGTTGTAACTGATGTCGCTGACATTAGCTCGGTTATATAGGTTGATGACCTCAAAATATAATGTGCTGCGTGTTGATAAGTCATGATCAATTCGGAAATCTAAGCGGTGATAATCAGATAGGCGCTGCGAGTTTGGTTTACCCTCAATAGGGTCATAAATATAAACATCTTCAGCAGGAACCCCTGTTGCTGGTGTGCCATCTTCATTATAAGGGTCTGCGCCTGTAATCGGAGTGATCAAGCTGCCACTTTGGTAGCGCCATTTAAACCCGTAAGATGTTTTTTCATTTTTTTGATAAGAGGCGACTAAGTTGACAACCCATGGTCGGTCTAGCTCATAATCGATTTCTTGTTGTGTATCTTCATTTTCACGTTTGGTTTTGCTGTACGCCACGCTGAACCAGCCATACCATTTATCCGTTAAATTTTTGTTAATTAATAACTCCATGCCATACGCTTCACCGTTTGCATTGTTAAGGTAGGGAACGGCATTGTTATTAGGGGCAGTGGAGAAAGCAGGGTTGGCTGCAACTAGGTTATCAATGTCTTTGTAATACACTTCTAGCTTTGTGCTGATGGAGTCATCAATTTGATGCTCAAATCCAAACACATAATGATTGGCTATGGGTTGCTTTAAATCTGGGTTACCCAGTTCTTCTGCAATGAAGCGAAATTCGCGAATAAATTGGCTATGGCGACCAACAGCCGCTGTTAGCGTCCAGTCGTCGTTTAATGAGTAGCGCGTTGCAAGGCGAGGCTGTAGTAATTGCTCTTCGTTAAAATCATTGTAGCTATTGCCCAAACCCAGTGTTATTTCTAAGTTGCGCGTTGCTAGCCAATCATAGGCAATAAACGTATACAGAGCGTTAATCGTGAGCGTGTCTTCACTATTAAATTGCTCGCCAAGTGAAGCAGGAGGACATTCGTCGCCCACTTCTTCATTACAAGGTGTGTACAAGCCACTCGCGGTGTACTCTATTTCTGTATTACTTAAGTCAAAGCCGTAACGAAAGGTGTCGCCGTTATTGAGCGGAGTGAAATAATAATTTTTCAAACGGTTTTCGTAATTAATCGCATCTAAATCAAACAAACTCCCCACAGAAAAACTAACGTCTTCTTCTTTACGACCCAATGCCAGTATTGTGGATGTACCGCCATCCAGTACCGTATCAAATATAATGCCTTGGTTATGGTAATAGGTGTCAGCATCGAGGCCGCCAGCAAGACCGGGTTCTCGTTCAAGGTCATCAGATTCAGGACCAAAGTCGATACCTACGCTGTCTTTTGCACCTGTTGCAATTAACCGTAAATTTGAAACAGAGCTTAAACGCCATTGATATTTAAATTGATAGTCGCTGTTACGTGGTACTTCAGTGAAAGTCAGTTCGTCTTCATCGACAAAATTTTCCACATAAAATTCGAGTAAGCTGCGACGGTAGGATAAATAGAACGCACTGTTATCGTCAACGGCGCCTTCAATTAAACCACCTACGCGCAAGAAACTTAAATCAAGCGTGGTGCGAATGGGCTCTTGATAGGGGTCGCGCAGTTTTGTTGCTAATACTGCGCCAATCGCGTTGCTGTACTCAGGGCCCCATGCCCCAGCCTTTAAACTGAAATCTTCTATAATATTATCGTTGTAGGTACTGCCGCCATCGTTATGAAAAACATAGCCAACAGGTAGAAAATCTGTGATGTAAATATTGTCGTTAGGACTAGAGCCGCGCACAGCCGGAATGCTGAATGGTCCAAATCCGCCAAGCACAACACCCGGTAGTGCCTCTATTGCTTTTAGTGGGTCGTTACCGGCACCTGGAATTTTTAATAGTTTTTCGGTAGTAATTTGTGGCCCTTTCATTTCACTGCCACTGATGTTGACAGTTGAAAGCTCAGCCACATCTTCGTCTTGGCTTTGTGCGTGACTTGTAAGACTGATGGTACTTAACGATAGTATCGTAAATAAAATAGAGCGATTCATATAGCGATCCTGCTATGTTTTATTATTTTGCGCAGACTGTAGCAAAAAACCAGTAAGGAAAGAATGCCTTACTGGTTTATAAGTGATAAACAACAAACTAAATGGCGTTGCGTAAACCGAGCTCATAAGGGTGAGGGTTTAAGTATTTTTGTTTGCGCAAATAATTATCGTTGTCAGTGTGCTTGTTTATATGATGATTAAGCAATGTTAACGGTACTACGATTGGCACTAAACCGGTTCGGTATTGGTTCACTAAGGCAAGCATTTCTTGTTTTTCATCTTTATCTAAATCATTTTTCAGGTAGCCCTGTAGATGCTGTAGCACATTGGTGTTCTTTTTACGGTTGGCAATGTGTTTGAGTGCTTCCATGAATTGAGCAATGTAATCATTGGCAATGTCTTCTAGTGGTTTTGATTTCAAATTACTTAACGATTGGCCAAGGGATTGATAGCTTTTAATATGGTGAGCCATTAATACGTATTTATAACGGACATGAAAATCCAACAGGGCTTTTGGGCATAATGCACTTTGAACATTTTGCTGCCAATCATGAAACGCCATTACACGGGTAATAAAATTTTCACGAATCATGGCATCGCTTAAACGGCCTGCTTCTTCTTTAGGTATTAATGGCAACAGTCTGTCCAATTCGGCTGCGTATATACCCTGAGACACTTCCAAGGGGTTACCGTTTTCATGATAAAGCTTTACACGGGTGTAGCCACACGTGGGGCTCTTTTGCATGAAAATATAACCGGTTGCATCCTTCAGTTGTTCGGCTTGTTGTTTGGCATAATCTTTAAGTTGTTGGGTGAAGCGCACGTTATTGTCATCGCTTAATACCGCTTCAATGCCAGATTCATTATTACCTGAGGTTGTAATGAGGCGAATCGCTTTTCTCGGTACGCCCATCCCAATACCCACTTCAGGGCAAATGGGGGTGTAATCAAAGTATTTAGACAGCACATCTTCTAGATATCGTGAGCGCTTATGACCGCCGTTATAGCGGACTTTCTCACCCAGTAGGCAGGCGCTTATGCCAACTTTAATGCTCATCTTGCACTCCGAATATGAAGGTCATCTTGGGGTTACCATAGTCTATTTCTATTTAACTGTGTATTTGTACGCTTGTCATAGCAATTTGGACCTTTTTCGCTGACTTCTCCATATATTCAATAATTGACGGGTTGTGTCTATTTTTTATCTATTAAGTGAATAAGCCTTGGTGTTTAATGAAGTTGAAACAATTTTAAGGGTGTATGCAGGATTTTAAGAATAGCAAGGCAGGTGGTCATAAGAATTTAGCTGAATTAGCTATAAGTATTAGAGCTTTAATTATTTGTTAGTTTTTATGAGGCTTGTTTTTGCAAACCGAGTTAAACCGGACTAAATATTTAATATAGGGTTTCATTTACTAGGTTGATTAATATGAGTCTAAGCAAGCAACAAAGTGCACAGGTACTGTTTCAATTCGATTCCTCGTTTGAAGTCAGTTATGTTAATTACTACCGTGGTAATGAATTAGCAGACCCCCAATTAGTGGTCACCCTTGAGCGCGATAACGAGCGTCAGAGCTTTGCTTTTATGCACCCGCACTTCAATGATGTGGACCGTAACTTAATTAGCGCCCAGGGCCTAGCCATTAGCTCTGTGAAGCTTTCACCTTTTGGCCAAAACCAAATAGAGGTAGCGGACTTAAAAGATGGCGTTGTTTACTTTACGTCAAGAGTGGTTAAGAACATTACTCCAACGGCCTAAGGGCTTGTTATTATTAATTAACTAAAAGCCAAGATATGATCTTGGTTTTTTTATGCCTGAATGAAACGCATAAGCATTAAAACCCAGCTTAGCTGGGTTTTAATGGGTTTGTAAGAGAGTGGTTTTGGTTAATGTAGTTGCAACACTAAAGCGGCTTTTTCACAGTAATCTTTCTTCTTCGTATCATTTTTCTGCTTGCTTTGGCTCGATTTAATCCAGATATAACTCGACGATTTCCCTTTACACAGTTCTAATCCTAAAACTGAGTTTTTAGATTTTACGAATAAATTTAGCGTTATCTCACCGCGGCCCATGGTGCGTAAGTGCATCTTTTTAGGCGATAGTGTGTAAGATTTGATGCCACTGCGACCGTTAACGCTGATGGTCTTCCCCGGTGGGGCGTTGACCCATTCTGCATCGTCGCGGATTTCGAGACTGGTCCAAGTACTATCGGTTGAAACGGTAAGCTCGTAGGTGGTGTCACTGCCTTCAGCTGCCATTGCCGATGAGCTTAACAGGGCTAAGAAAAGCCAGATTCCCTTCATATTTATTATCCTTGGCATTTGTACCTACTAAAAACTTAGGTAAAGAAGGGCATTTCGTCAAATGGGCGGTTTTCGCCAACCCTATACGTTGAGCTGTATAGGGTTGGCGAATGTACGGGCGATTATAAGTGTGTTTCGGCGTACTCAGCCAAAGCAGATCGGGGTACGCCCTGTAACTCAATCCCCCCGCCTAAAGAGAACCCTTTAAATCGCTCGTTAAGGTAGGTAAGACCTGAACTCATGGCATTTAAGTACGGTGTGTCGATCTGGGCAAGGTTACCCAAGCACACGACTTTAGAGCCTGCACCAGCACGGGTGATGATGGTTTTCATTTGATGGGGGGTTAAGTTTTGGCTTTCATCAATAATGATTAAGCTTTTTTGGAAGCTGCGGCCCCGAATGTAATTAAGCGACTTAAAGTGCAGTGGCACTTTTTGCAAAATGTAGTCGATACTGCCATTGGTGCTTTCATCTTCCATATGTAGGGCTTCAAGGTTATCGGTAATGGCGCCTAACCATGGCTCCATTTTTTCAGCTTCGGTGCCGGGTAGAAAACCAATGTCTTCATCAAGGCCACGTACACTGCGTGTTGCGATAATGCGGGTATATCGATTTTGTGAAACCGTCATGTCGATGGCAGCGGCCAGTGCCAGAATGGTTTTACCTGAGCCTGCTGAGCCTGTGAGGTTGACTAAATGTATGTCAGGATCAAGCAACAAATCCAAGGCCACGGCTTGGTAAATATCCCGAGGCGTGAGTCCCCAAGCTTGCTGTTGCATTAAGTGGTCACGTGATCGGTCCCACAGGGTGACCACATCATCATCCATGTCACAAATGCGTGCCACAAATCCTTGTTCATCTAAAATGTATTGATTAATAAAAATGTCTTTTGATAATTCTGAACGTGCAATTTTATGCACGGTGCGCCCAGGCTCATGGGCGGTTTCAACTTTATTGATGGTATCCCAAAAACTGTTTTTGAATTCGTGAAAACCTTTGGTTAAGGAATCAATGTCACTGACTAATTGATCGTTATGGTAATCCTCCGCGGCGATGCCACAACCGCGCGCTTTGAGGCGCATATTAATGTCTTTTGTGACCAGCACGATTTGCGTTTTAGGGCGTTGTTGCTGTAGGAATATAAGGCTGTTGATAATTTTGTTATCGTTTAAGTCGTTGGGTAGAACCGTGCTTTGCTGTACGGGTTTATCCATCAAGACACTTAAATAACCGTGTTTTTCACCAGCAGCGGGCATCGCGACGCCGTCGCTAATTTCCTCTGGGCTGGCTTCGCCTAATATTTTATCGATGTTGCGAATGGCTTGACGGCACTCCATTGAAACACCGGATTTTGATAACTTGAGATGGTCGAGTTCTTCTAATACGGTCATGGGGATGACCACTTGGTTTTCTTCGAAATTAAATATAGCGGAGGGGTCGTGAATTAAAACATTGGTATCAATAACATAAGCTTTGGTACGACGGCGGTTGGGCATTCAGCACTCCTTTTAGCGAACGCGCAGGCTATGCATATACTATAAGCGACTTCGTTCTGCTTTAGGCGTGGGCCTTTTTGTATGAGCAGCCCCTGAGAGTTCGAAATGAACTTGCACTTCCATTCAACGGGTATTTGATTGAGTTGGCAATGATTTTTTTCGCTTTTTTTGTTCCTATTTCATTTGTTGAATCGATTTAGAAAAGACGCGCCAATAAGCGCCTATTTATAAAATTATGATGAATGAACTCGAACGCGAACACTCGATTGATCAGAAAAACGGATATTACTCACAATCACATCGCCGAATGAGCTGCCAGATTGATCACCCTTAACGCGAAGGTTACGAAACGCAATCTCTTCGATTTCACTGGGCAGCGCTAATTCAATACTGCCATCACTATGAATTGTGGTTTGCTTACTGGCGTTTTGTTTAACCCCTTTAATACTGATATCGGCATCCAGCAGACTCGCAATCGGGTTAAGCAGGGTGGCGAGTTCGTCTAATGCGCCTAGTTTATGGGTATCGTTTGTTGCTTCACCTTTGGCTTGGTTGATCAGTGCCGCTAGCGCGGCTTGTGTTGATTGAAAGCCTTGGCCGTCAATACTGGCAAGTTCGGCATCATCGAGTGCTTTTAATCCCTGATATTGGCTCATTTGTGAGCTGCTGGCGGTGTCGCTTTCTGAAGAGGCCGACTGGCTAGCAAAAGCCCCAAATGACATGGGCCCCAGTAGCATTGCGATCACGGTCGCCCATAAGCGGTGACGATTTTGTTTCTTTAATGCCTTGTTCAGTTGGCGCTGAGTGAGCATGCCTTGTTGAATAAGCGCTTCACCTAGGCGTAAGCCATTGGTGAGCTGAGATTTAAGTGCGCAATCGAGCTGTTCTTGAGTGATTAGGCCCTTGTTTATAAGTAATGATCCAAGGCGACTCTTTTGATTGTGCTCTGTCATGGTGATTCCTGAGGATTAACGCGCCAAAAACTAAAAAGAATAAAGCTGTGTTTTATTTTGGTTGGGGTCTGAGGTGCCCGCAAGCTCGGGTAATTGACAGGTTAACGCTTGATAGAATTTGGCTTTTGTAAGTGATTGCTCTATAACGCGTTCTCATTTCTTGGGCGGCCATGGATTTTATCGGGCACGTTTGTGCTACAGCGGTATTAGAAAAAGCTAATAGGGTCATAGTCAGATTCAATGATGCTTTTTATGGAACAGCCCATATAGTGATAAACGCTCAAGCTTTACCGGTTTTTTTGCTATAGTGCCGCCGTTGTTCTGCTAAGCTCATTGAAATTGTCGTAAAGCAATTTGGAATAACGACCTTATTACCAAATTGTTTTGATTAAGGAGTCATCATGTCTACTCGTCACATTAAACTTTTGATCCTCGGTTCTGGCCCTGCTGGTTATACCGCAGCGGTATACGCAGCCCGTGCGAATCTTAATCCTGTAGTTATTACTGGGATGCAAATGGGTGGTCAATTGACCACCACCACAGAAGTGGATAACTGGCCTGGTGATGTTGAAGGTTTGCAAGGTCCTGCGCTTATGGAGCGTATGAAGGAACATGCCGAGCGCTTTAACACAGAGATCTTATTTGATCACATCAACAATGTTGATTTGAGTAAAAAGCCATACACATTAACGGGTGACCAAGGCACATATACCTGTGATGCATTGATCATTTGTACGGGTGCTTCTGCACAATATTTAGGGCTAGAAAGCGAAGAAGCCTTTAAAGGCAAAGGCGTTTCGGCTTGTGCAACGTGTGATGGTTTTTTCTATCGCGGCAAAGAAGTGTGCGTGATTGGTGGTGGTAATACAGCCGTTGAAGAAGCGTTATACCTGTCTAATATTGCCAGCAAGGTTCATGTGATTCACCGTCGCGATAGTTTCCGCAGCGAGAAAATCCTAGCCGACAAGCTAATGGAAAAAGCCGCCAACGGTAACATTGAAATTCACTGGTTCAATGAGCTAGATGAAGTGCTGGGTGATGACATGGGCGTAACAGGCGTGCGTGTGAAAAACAGTCAAACCGGCGACTTGAAAGAACTGCAACTAGACGGCGTATTTGTGGCCATTGGTCATACGCCAAACACCGAGATTTTCCAAGGTCAATTGGATATGAACGGCGGTTACATCAAGGTGCAAAGTGGTCTTGAAGGCAATGCAACCTTAACCAGTAAAGAAGGTGTGTATGCCGCAGGCGATGTGATGGACCATATTTACCGCCAAGCAATTACATCAGCAGGTACAGGTTGTATGGCGGCATTGGACGCTGAACGTTATTTAGATGGTTTAGATAAATAAACGTCTAATAAACGATCAGAAAAAAGCGAGGCATTTAGGCCTCGCTTTTTTTTGCTTTGAATATTTGGTTTAAAGGCTTTCGAGTTTTATAAGGTGCAAACCATGACGACTTGTCATTGGGCCGATGACATCACCGATGACCGCTTCACTTAGTGCCTCAATGATGTTGGGCGGTAACACGGTTTGATCAAGTTGCCCCCAATCACCGCCTTTTTCACTGCTCGGGCAAGCGCTGTGTTCACGGGCGAGCTGGGCAAAGTCCGCGCCTTGGTTTAAGGCTTCCAGTATGGGTTCGACGAGCAAAGGTGTTTTTAACAATATATGTTTTGCGTCCATGATGTTTCTCTAAGAACCGTTCATTTTCAGTCTAGACTATTAACACAAGGTTCAAGTAGGTAGAATGCGTCGCCCATAGGGCAGTCGTAACTGCCAATAAAGATCATGAGTATTAGGGGGAGTACATGGCTCGAGGTGGATTTCGTCGCAACAAGGTTCAAAAGCAACAAGGTAAAGGTGAGTTTCAAGCCATCACCAGCGAAGGTCCCTTCATTGAGTGGGTCGGTAAGCCTGAATATTTTCGCCATAAATTAACCATTGATGGCAAAGAGTATCGTTATGAAAGTGATAGCACCGATTTAGGTGTGGTCATTGGGGATATGGTTGTATTTCGCTTTGTTGATCATGCTGATGGTTTGATCGTGGATCGTCGCTCTCTTGGTAAGTGGATTGACCCAGCAAGTTTTTCTTAATGATATGTTGTTAAGAGTGACTAAAAAACAAAAGGCCTGCTTAATAGCGGGCCTTTTTTGTGAGATAAAATAAGCAATCAATTAGGCAGTGTAATATTCACTTCTAAAATAGATAACTGATCATTATTATCAATTTGCACATTGATATCGTCATCACCTACATTTACGTATTTTGATACCACGGCCATAATTTCACGCTGCAACGCTGGCAGGTAGTCTGGCCCGTTACGTTGATTGCGTTCGTGCGTGACCAAAATTTGTAAGCGTTCTTTTGCAACCGATGCACTTTTTGGTGCCTCGTTTTTAAATAATCCAAGTAGTCCCATGTTAGCCTCCAAACACGCGTGCTAAGAAACCTTTCTTCTGGGCTTCTAGGAATCGGTGAGGGATGTCTTGGCCAATTAAACGTTTCACTGCGTCGTTATAGGCCTGGCCAGCATCACTGGTATTTTCTAAAATGACGGGTGTACCTTGGTTTGATGCTTTCAATACGTCCTGTGATTCAGGAATCACACCCAGTAAGTCCACCGCAAGAATTTCTTCAACGTCGGTAACGCTCAGCATTTCACCTTCATCAACACGCTTAGGGTTATAGCGGGTTAATAGTAAGTGCTCTTTCACCTGTTCGCCGTTTTCTGCTTTACGGCTCTTACTTTGCAAAATGCCAATGATGCGATCACTGTCGCGCACAGAGCTTACTTCTGGGTTGGTAACGATGATGGCTTCATCAGCGAAGTACAACGCCATTTGTGCGCCTTGTTCGATACCGGCTGGGCTATCACAAATAATGTAATCAAAATCTTGGCTTAATTCGTTAAGTACACGTTCAACGCCCTCACGGTTGAGGGCGTCTTTGTCACGGGTTTGAGACGCAGGCAGTACGTATAAATTCTCAGTGCGCTTGTCTTTGATGAGCGTTTGTTTCAGGTTTGACTCGCCATTAATGACATTCACAAAGTCATATACCACACGACGTTCACACCCCATTATGAGATCTAAGTTACGCAGGCCTACATCAAAATCAATGACCACCGTTTTGTAGCCGTTCAAAGCAAGCCCGGTGCTGATTGCTGCGCTTGTGGTGGTTTTACCCACACCACCTTTGCCAGAAGTTACTACGATGATTTTAGACATGTGCTTGCACTCGCTTAAGCAGTGAAAAAACCTGCTTTTATTAATTATTGTCTGGTGAGTATTTATTAAACGCTTTCTATAATCAAGCGTTCGTCTTTAAGATGTATATGGCAATTTTTTTTCCAATTCTCACTGGTTAAATCATCGCTCACTTGATATTGCCCAGCGATGGCCAATAGTTCACTTTCGAGCTTTAGGCAGGTGATGCTGGCATTTGTGTTGCCGTTAATCCCCGCCAATGCACGGCCATAAAGAGTGCCGTAAACATGAATATTACCCGACGCGAGCACTTCAGCCCCCTGACCAACATTGCCAAATACAATGAGATCGCCGTTGGGATTGATAACTTGTTGCCCACTGCGAACCGCTTGTTTTACAAATTTTGCCGCTTGGGGCTTAGCAGTGGCAGCCTTTTGTGTTTTAGGGCTGTCGTTAAATAACGGTAAGTTAAGGTGCTCGGCAACCAAGTGCTGATCTTGATCGCAACGCAACCCTACAGGAATAAAGCCAAGTGCCTTTAGCGTGTCGATTAAGCTTTCGCTCCATTCAAGGGAGATAGGCTGGCTTGGTAATTCGATCACCACAGGCGCGTTTTTCAGTAACTGAGGGGCTTTGGCCAAACGTTGTTGTAAATCGAAATGAATGGCCGAAATATCTAAGCTCTCAAGCTGCAACAAAGTAAACGGGTGCAGGCTGGCTTTAAGTTGTAAAACCGGTGTTGTATTACGGGCCGCGTCCATGACTGTGTTCCTTGTGCGTGAAATAAGCCAGTGAACTCACTGGCCTGTTACTCTACTGCTTTGTGGCTTATGCCTCAACGGCTTTTAGGCTAAGAGGCGCTTGTTCAAATTGAATACCAGCCCAGCCGTGACGCATGAATTGGCGAATATTTTGATGGTCGCTGCCATCTGGTGTGGCCTGTACATCACGGTAATGTTCACCAAAGCTTTGCAGGGCTTGCTCAGGTGTAAAGCCGTTTAAACGACTTAGGGCGAATACTTTTAAGCTGCCTTCGTTTTTACCTTGTTCGTTTTTAGCGGCGTGCTCATCTAAACCATTGGTAAATGCTGTTGGGTTTAGGTTGTACCACTTTTCGACTAACGCGAGTGTTTCGCTAAACAGGTTTTCACCGCTGTTTAAACGCGCACGAAAGGCCGTCATGTCTTTTTGCAGCGCTTGTTGTTGATTAAAGAGCGCCATTTCATGTTCGCTGCTATCAAGCTGATAGTCTGTTTTCCACTGTGCGTGTGGCATGCCGTAGGCCCATTCGCGCTCAGCGCCATCGGTAATAGAAGCACCGGCTTCTTCTGCCGCGCTTTTATACCACTTGCCTAGGCAATTACGGCAAAAGCCCGCAAGGGTCATTAATTGGATATTTTGAACATCTTTACGGGTATCAAGGTGTTTTAGAAAGCGACGCATTACCGCCGCTTCGATGGCGTTGTTATCCATGACAAATACTTACTTAGATAAAATGTGGGGCTATTGTACTGGGCTTAACCATAAGGGCAAATACCGAGTAAGAATATTGCCCGTTAACGAGAGCTGTTTAACGGTTTCGGAAGGGAACAGTATGGGTACAAAGGTATCGCCCCCATTCAATGACACCGCGAGGGAAATGGCGGTGAAACAGCGCTTCGACAATTTGCGCGGTGCGATAGTCGGTTTTTTTCAGGACTAAGAAAACCAAGTCACTACGCCGCCATTCAAATTCAGCCAATTGACAAGGGATTTTAGAGGCGCGGACCAAGTAAGCGATTTGGTAGGCTGACTCTCGCTTCATTAATAAAATCCAATAGCGGCTGCGCATGATTTCGACGGTGCGCATGTCCACATGTTGTATTTCAATATCCGCTTTGACGGTCAAATCACGGCCTTTATCACGGCAATGCATAAGCATTGAGGCGAAATTTTTAGGTTCGTCTTCGTTACAAAAGTAGTAACGACCATCCCACTCACGGTAGCCAAAAGGATAGTGTTTACTTTTGTCGCCAAAGACATCATGGCTGAGTTGATCAAAGTGTTCGGCATGGTGCTTAGGGATGTCTTTGCATTCGCCTTCAGCGTATTCAACGATGTTTTGGTAATCATTGTCGACCACACTTGATTCAACGGCAGTGACATTGCGCATGGAAAGGTAACGCTTATAACGTTTTGTTTTATAAATTTTTCTTAATAGTTGAGCGCAGTCTTTCCATTGTTCACCGGCTTCATCAAGTGATTTAGCGGCGGCAGTATTCACCGCAGACACAGAGAGCCAGCGATGGCTTAGAAAGCTTTTAGGATTAATGTCACCAATCATCTCCATGGGCATTTCGGAGACGTAGCGTACGCAGTACCAAACAGGGAATAGTTTCTGCAACAAAACATTCGCCCAGGTTTCAATATCAACCGGACCGGCTTTTGGTTTTTTGGGGCTGCCACTAGGGCTGGGTAAGTTAGCATCACTCATAGGCTGTTTACATCATTCCTTATGCCTGAAAAAGCGAACTGAAGCTTCAATTGTGCCGCGTCCTTCGAGTTTATATCGACCCAAAACTCGACAACTTTAACGATCTCTGCTTAAAACTAAGTAGGTGAATTAACAGTATAGGGGAAAAAAATGGCAAACCCCCAAGATGATAGCCAACCAAAGTACCTGCATATTGAAGGTAAAACACAGTATGAAATGGCACAGTCTATCGATGCCGCATTTGCAGCAGCAGAGGCATCCATTGATCAGCAATCTGAAAAAATAGCGCTACAGTGGTGGTATCAGCAGCTTGAAGTGCTGGTGCAAGAAGAGTTTAATTTGCCAGATGGATGGCTTCCTAGTGGTAATGTGAATCATCAAGAATCATTTTTGCAGCTGGCTCGTCAATTAATTGCACAAGCCGTAAAGATGCAGAACAATCATTTACAACCAGCAAGTACTGATATCACCATCAACCTATTACTTGAACGTAGCTTGTTAGATGCCATTGATATGATGCAAGCAAAGCAGGTTTGGCGGTTTGACCTGCAGCGTATGCTGCAAACCTTGCAAGGACGATTAATCAATGAGCGCGCCTCCTCAACAACCCCCCCTTAAGCACAAGCCTCGATTTCGTATTCAAGAAGCCATTTTAATATTGCGCCAAGGTAAAGCCCATTCTTTATGGCGAGAAGCTGCTTGGCATTTGATGGAGCATGCCGGTAAGGATACTCAGCTGTTATTAGAGGCCCAGCGAGATCTGTTGCAAGCGGCAGAACCCAAGCCGTCATTTTGGTCTAAGTATGGGCTTATTATGCTCGTTTCGCTGGTGGCTATTTTGAGTTTAGGTTTAGCATTTTGGGTGTATGTGGATAAGTTGTATTGCACTTAACGTTTAATGCTCGCATTTTTAGCCGTGTATTTCGATTTGTGGCGGGTTACTGATACTCTCCGTTTTTTATTTGTATGTTCAGAAGGCAGTATGGCCAATATTAATGTGCTAGTAGGCACCGTGACCGGTAAGGCGCTGACAGCGGCAAATGTCATTGCTCAGGTGTTTGAATCCCAGCATCATGTTCAGCTCTATTTGAATCCGACGATCGAGCATGTGACAGATGAGCAGACCGATATATTAGTGATTGTTACATCAAGCACAGGAAAAGGGGATTTACCTGCTTCTATTTTGCCTTTGTATACCCAGCTACAAAATTTGTTGCCATTGATCCCAGCTAAGCGCTTTGCGGTTGTTGCTTTGGGCGATAGCAGCTATGACACCTTTTGTCAGGCTGGCGCGACCATGGAAGCGATTATGGTTGAATGCCAAGGCCAAGCGCTGCGTCCACGATTTAATATTGACGTGCTTGAACATTACCGGCCAGAAGCCATTGCACAGCAATGGGCACAAGCAACGCTTGAGTTAATGACTTAAACTGAGACGGTCTTAACATTGGAGTGATGACAAAGTAAGTAGACTGCACAGGCAGGTGAGGGCTAAACTGTATTGCTATATAGGAGCTCAGGCTCAGGACCTCACTACAACTGACGACAATAAACAGAGGCTACATGGCGACGATTTTAATTGTGGATGATTCCGCTACCATGATGGAAGGACACAAACGCATCCTTGAGAAGCTAGGCCATACTGTGCACAGTGCAGAAGATGGCGCGCAAGGTGTAGAGAAGGCCATCGAGCTACAACCTGATCTCATACTCATGGACGTTGTTATGCCTAACATGAATGGATTTCAGGCGACACGTAAGATCAGCAAAGACGCCGCGACCAAACATATTCCGGTTGTCATTGTCACATCTAAAGATCAAGAAACCGATATCATGTGGGGCAAGCGTCAAGGTGCCAGTGATTATTTGATTAAACCTGCTGATGAAGCCCAGTTGAAAGAAACCGTTGAGCGCTTACTTAAGGTCAACGCTTAACGCTTAACGCTTAACGCTTTTATTGCCTAACGTGCTTGCGTTAGGCGCTTTTCTTAAAAGTTATAAATGATGATACTTTTATAATTTAACTCAGTATCTTCGTCGCCATCAGGGGTTTTTGTGTCGTAAGTGGCATTCCAAATAACGCTTAGACTGATGGTCGATGTTACCGAAATCGTCACAGCGTTTTGCCAAAGCCCTTTATCATCAGCAAAGTCTTCTACATCCGGTTGAAAATATAGAGTACTGGTATAGGTCATGTTATCGGCGAGCTTGTTTCGGTAAGACCAGTACAGGTTCAAGCGGACATTCTGCTCGTCATCTTCCACTATGTTTGATGCGTATTCCTCGTCTTCGTAAAACGCCCCAAGACCAAAATGGTTAGCCGTTTTGAGTTCGGTATTGGCGTTTAATGTGTAGCGAACACCTGCCCCGAAGATAATGCGTTTCGCTAAGTCTGAAAATAAATCCTCTTCGTATTGCGTAAACACTTCATGGCCCCAGTGCTCATCATGTTTGGTTAAGTGACGAATATGCAGCAGACTTTCATCTGTATTTACTTCGTCATCGACTTCTGAGTATTCACGGTCAAGCAAAACAATCCATTCATCTCGGGCGTAAGACCGAATAAAAGTGATGGCTGAGCCAAGGGTAAATTCATCGCTATCACCGATTTCCCCGTCAAGTGTGAAACTGATATTGCCTGATGTGCCTGGCGTATTGTTTTTTAAACGCTGGCTTTCAATGTTGGTAATGGCGGATACGGATTGTGAGAAGACGATAAGCAAGCAAATGAATAAACGAGTCATGATTTAGTTCGAATGATTAAATTGTGCACTTTATCATAAACCGCCTTTAAGCCGCATGGGTTTGTTGTTCGCGCGCACTGGCGAGGTTTCGCACCACGTTTAAAACATGTTTGCCTTCTTGGTAGTCGGCTAACACGGCGGGCTTTCCTTTTAACTGATCGAGGTGTGTTTCTAACGACTGTTCTAAATCCATTGGTCCAGCTTGTTGATGTTGATAAGCCAGTTGTGTGAGTAAACCTTGTGCGCGAACTTGGTGACTTTGGATAATGCCGTGTTCAGTGAGCGCTGTTTGTAATGGCATGATGTCTTTCATGTCGAGTGCTTTGACATCAAATTCTCGGGCAAGATAGTTGATACGTTCGCCCATTGAAGACAGCGCCATATCGGATGAAACTTGCTCTTTTTTAGGTGTGATGGTTTGAGCGCTTTCGACCTGCGTCATTTGCTCAAATTGCTGCATCATACGCTTAGGTAACCCTAAGATGTCCATCATTTGTGAATACTCAAAAAAACACGTCGATATTAAGCAATCAAGATTTGAGCCAACCCCATAAGTGATTGATAAATGTCGAAAAAACTGGAGCAAGTACTCTAAAAAGGGCAAGGGCTTGCCTACTTTGGCGATTGCTTTTGCCGATGGAATCAGTAATCTTAGGCCACTTATAAAAATAAATAGCTATAACAATAATAATAATATAGCGCTACATTAGTTAGGACGTCATCCATGACAGCACTTCAGAAGGCCCGAGTGACCGAGCCGGGAACGATTCAATACCGAGGGCGTAAAACCTCACGAGCGGGCAGCGAACAACGTCGAAGAGCCATTTTAGAAGCCTCATTAAGAATTGTTGTCAGTGATGGTGTACGTGCAATCCGCCATCGCAGTGTGGCCAAAGAAGCAGACGTACCATTGGCCGCAACGACATATTATTTTAAAGATATCCAAGAATTAATTAGCGATACTTTCATGCTTTATGCTGAGAAAGCACAATCCATCGTCAATGTGTTTGCGCGTAAAATGTATGAGCCACTAGAAAATGCAGACGGCAAAAAATTAGCTGAATTAACCACAGGGCCAAAATTGGTCGAAGTAATTGTTGATCAGCTATTGGCTTATGTACTAGAAAAGACCACTCACAATCGAGAAATGGCGGTCGCTGATCAAGCGTTCCGCTATGAAGCATTACTGAATGAAAATTTGCGTGGGCTGGCGGATCAACATGCCAAAGCGATGGAACAAAAACTGATAGAGTTTTTAAACTTAGTGCACAGCTCTCACCCAAAAAGAAGATGCTCAAATTTTAGTGAGCACATTACGTCGAGTAGAGTATGAAGCGCTACTGGTACCCGTTGAAGAAATTAACCAGCAAGAACAGCGTGACCTATTAGAGCGACAAGTATCATTAATATTAAAAATTGAAGTGCCTAAAGAAGATTAGGTTGTATAAAAAGAGCATTAAAAAGGAGACCTAGCGTCTCCTTTTTTGTATCGATTATTTTTATTAGAGTCATGCCATTAACTTATGCGCGCTTTTGTAGGTAGTATCCCATGTTGTTGAGGGTACTTTCTAAGATGTTGAGTTCAAATGCGCTAAATTGGCGAGTGTCGCCACAGTCTTCACAGACGATGGTTGGCAGTTGACGTAAGTGCGTCATGGAATAGGTTTGTGCGTAGTCGCATGCGTCGCAACACAGGGGCATCGGTGTATTCGCCGGTAAAATAGTGGCGATGGCGGCAGTGTTGTTACTCTCGGACTGAGCCGGTGCGGCTTGATATAAGGGCATATGTCCTCCTTGCAAATAAGATACGGGCGCCATTCTAGTGTGTAAAGCCGAATATTCTAGTACAAAAGTATCGATTCACTTCGAATCGCCTGAAATAGAGTGTTGTGCATATTGCAGCGCTAGCTAGGCCGTTGAATACTAAGACTTTTATTTGATTAGGTGTAATGCGCCAGAATTAAAGTAAATACACTAAAACCCGCTAAAAAGGACTCTTTGCGCCTATGAATAAGCTCTTACACCGAATAGAGGGCATCGCTAATCGCTTGCCTCATCCTATGGCTCTGTTCATTTATTTATGTGTCATTGTGGTGGTAATGAGTGCCATTGGTCATGGCGCTGGCTGGCAAGCACAGCATCCTGCAACCGGTGAATTGTTAACGGTACACAGTTTGGCCTCGGCTGATGGTTTGATCTATATGCTGAGTTCTTTAGTAACGAACTTCATGGGGTTTGCACCTGTTGGCCCTGTGATTTTGATGGCCTTAGCGTTTTCATTAGCCGAGAAAAGTGGTTTGTTGCCGGCTTTAATTACTCAGCTAACCAGCCGTACTCCTGTCGGGTTACTGGCCGTTGCCGTTGCCTTTCTTGGTGTGATGTCGAGTATCGCTGTTGATTCGGGTTACGTGGTGTTGTTGCCATTATGCGCAGCGGTGTTTTGGGCGGCTGGGCGACACCCCATTGCAGGGCTTGCTTTAGGGTTTGCCTGTGTGTCTGGTGGTTTTAGCGCTAATTTGCTGGTGGGCCCTGTCGATGCGATGCTGTCTGGTATTAGCTCTGAGGCGTTGTCTTTGGTAGCCGATCGTGATGTGAGCATTCTTGCTAATTATTATTTTTTAGTCGTCAGTGTTTTGGTGGTGGTCATCAGTTGTGTGACGGTGAATCGATTTTGGGTTGAGCCTTATTTATTAGCGACATCGCCACCGTCTAATCAGGTCTTGCAGCCAGTATCAACGCTTGCGGGCGATAGCGAGCAACCAGCAGGAAATGACGAACGGGCGCATTTTGGTTTGTGGTTTTATGTGGCATTCGTGTTCATCACTTTGTTGTGGATTATTTTGACGATGCCAGAAAATGCCATAATGCGTAATGAACAGGGCAGTTTATTAAAAGGCCCTTTTATGGCATCACTGGTTGCCATGATTGCGTTAAGTGTGGCGCTGCTGGCAACGGCTTACGGCATCGAACAGGGTCGCTTTAATGATTGGGCTAAATGGGTAAAAGCTTTAGAGCAAGGTATTGTGGATATCGCCCCATACTTGGCTTTGATGTTTGTGGTGTCGCAGTTTGTCGCTTGGTTTAAGTGGAGTGCACTTGGTTTAGTGCTGGCGGTTGAATTAGCAGAAGTACTGCAGGGTTTTTCAATTAGTGGCCCGTTTGCAATGATTGTGTTGATGCTATTTACCGCAGTACTTAATTTATTTATTGGCAGCGCCTCCGCAAAATGGGCGCTATTAGCCCCCATTATTATTCCGGCATTCTTTTTGTTGGGCATTGAGCCTGAAGCGGTTCAAGCGGCTTATCGTGTTGCCGACAGCAGTACGAATATTATTACCCCTTTAATGCCGTACTTTCCTCTTGTATTAGCCTATGCCTTAAAATATGAAGCCAATTTTTCGGTTGGGCGCTTGATGACGATTATGTTGCCTTACGCGCTGGTTTTACTTGGAGCGTGGGGCGGATTACTCGCCCTGTGGGTTGGTTTCGATTGGCCGCTTGGTCCAGTCGTTTCAAATTAAACAGAATTAAACCTTGGTTAAGCGCCCCTGAATAACAAGGGGGCGATGAGCCGTTCGTTTTTTGGTAATGTTGATTGACTTAGCGCAGGCTAAATTTTATTGATATTTCACATGCCAAGCCCATTACATGTTTTATGCATTCGTCTAGCATTTCAGCTTAAACAACTCCAACGTCTACCCATTTAGATATCAGTAACATTGTGCGTTATTTTTATCGTTGTGTTCACCATACACAGGATCACGGTAACAGTCCTGACTGAGTCAAGGCGATGACTCCGTTCATTGAGATACCTCACCATTATAAAAATTTCACATCAGCACATTGATCGGCTTCTCTCTATCAAGGCAATGATTGAATCGTCTGTGATAGACGGTAAGTGCCAACCTATGCAACTTTCTATCGCGCTCACCGTATATACATCTTATGAATATCGAAGACGGCCATGCTGTAATTGGATGTTTATTGTCATCTCGCTCGTCGATAGACGTTAAAAGATAAGGAAAATAATTGTGAGTTGTAATGTTAGGAATGCAAACAATAAACCGAGTGTGATTATCAGGTTTATTCGATTAGGCCTTTTAAGCATCGGATGCTTAGGTGGCGTAGCGTTTGGTAATGAAGACGATAGTACCGTTCGTTTTTATAATGAATCCAATTATGGTGATCTTGGAAACGTCGCTAATCACAATACGCAAAATGGAAATCTAGGTGTTTTAAAAAAAGGGACTCAATATATTGTTCAGGGCACGCTCGCGACAGATGATTACCGTGACAGTATTTACTTTGAAACAGATGCACCCTTTACAGTTAGCATTATTGGCTTTAAAGGGCCTTCATCAACATTGGTTACATTTGGGTTTGGGCCGGAGTTTCCGGTATTCCCTAATGGTGTTGAGCAGGTAACGCAGGCTAAAACGTTATATCAAGGTAAAAAACTGCAATCAGGGAATTATCGATTTGATTTTGGGGCACCGGGCGGACCAGGGCCAAACGAGGCAATTGATCATTATGCGGTTCATATTGATGTTGACACAGGTTTAGAAGCGTTACCCATTTGGTCATTACCCGTTAAAGTCGGTGGTGGTGCTTATTTTTTACGTGCTGATCGTAGTGCGTTTATGTTAGAAAACAGAGAGTGGTTAGATATAGAATATTTTTTATCAGAAGCTAAGTCTCTTCCCGTTAGTGAATCTGCAATGCGAGCAACACTGCCTATTAATGCGAATGTTGGTTTTTCAAGCCACTTCGTGTCATTAAAAGAAAAGTACATTGCCATTCGCAACTCAGCTTTATATTGGCAGAATTCTATTTATCCAAATATATCTGTCGCATCAAATCGATTATCTGAAAGCCCTGAATTACATTCAGATTATATTATGCCCATAGATATAAAAATGAAGGCGTTAAATCAACTGATACAAGATGATTTGGTCATTTTTGACCCTGCACAGAAATTAATTAGCGAAGATAATATTTCCATAAGCATTTCGACTTTAATTGAAATTGTTAAAACATTTGAGATGGCCGTTCAATCTTTGAGTGCAACAACACAGGCCACTAAAACAGATACCCTTGTTTTCTCTACGGTTATGAAAAATCATAAAAACCAAATAGGCCGTTCTGGGATTAACTTTGATCAGCTGATAGCAAAAGACAATACAGCTCAGCTACAGAGTAACATTGATGCAAAAAACAGTCAGATAAACAGTAAGAGTCATCAGATTAGCGATAAAGAACGCCAACTGGCATTAAGCGCAATAGGAGGGGCGATCTCTGTTGCAATTGCCTCTGCGATATTAGTGCCTCAAATCAATGGGCTTAAGAGTGATCGGCAGAGTTTGATTAACCAAAGAAACCGCTATCAAAGCCAATTACATCATGCGACGTTACTTTACGCTGCGTACCGCAATGCAAAAAATAGCATCAGTAAAATTCAACAGACAATGCTAGATACAGCGCCTTATTTTGAACAATTGAAGCTGCAATGGCAAAATCTAGACTTGGAGCTGAAAAAAGTGGTTGATTTACTTGTTCATGTTAGAGGTGAGCAAGGATTGAAAAACGATACACCAATTATTGGGTATGGTATCGCCGAAATATTAATCAAAGAAATAAATAGAACGCTATTGCAGGTACGTGAGAAAAATCAAAGTTATGTTGATTATGCCTTTTGAGACATCTTGTCTTATTACTAAGTAAGTAGATTTAAAAACACGACTGATATATCAATATTAGTCGTGCCCTTCCTAATCTTAAAACCATATAAAACTTTATTTTTAATATAAATTTAAAAACAACAATTTACATGCAACTTTTATATTGATGGCTCGTATATATCAATGAGCACTTTTAATCTTATTTAAAAAATAATTGGGTACGAGTGTTCTGTTAGGTGTATGCATATTGTATAGGTGTATCTCTAATAAATTTATTTATATATTTTGGTATGAAAAATCAATTCTAATTAATGGAAATAATCATGTTGAGAAATCAGAAAAAATTTATTAAATCTCCCTCTGTTCTGTTAAGGAATGCGGTCGCAAGTGCCATTATGATGGGGTGTGTCGTTCAGGTTAGTCCTGCGTTTTCTGAAACACAGGTTATTAATAATGCGTCTTTGCAATCCTCGACCCAAAACGACGTTGAAGCAATCGACATCAATGCGGTGTTAGGCGAATCGAGTGAAACCGGCGATACCCTTTTTATTGATGTTGAATCTAGCGACTTTGTATTAAGCCAAAAAGAATGGTTTGTTATACAAGCTTATACTGATAGCGCACTGGCATTACCGACAACACAAGCTGCATTAGAAAGCTCATTACGATTTGGTGACAGCGTTACATTTGATGCGCATTATCAAGGTTTGTTAGAAGAGTATATTGCTATTCATGCTACCGGCGAAGATTGGAATACTAATATTTACCCGTCGATTGTAGATCTCGCATTAAATCTTGCTAACTACAAAGACATACACTTGATTTTTCTTAAGCCATTATTAGATAAGATGGCGGTCATATCAAATGGTCTAGCAGACGCTACGATTATTGAATTTACTCAAGGCAAAGAGTCACAAGCCTATATTGATGCAATCCAAGCGGTAAGAAGTCAATTCCCTGCGGTTAAGTCATATTTAAATATATTGAATATACTTTCTACTGGAAAATTGAATGAAGTAGAAAACGCAAAACAAAGCTTACTGACGTTTGCAACGAGCCTTAAAGAGCAATCGCTTTCTCTTGATACATATTCAACCACATTTAGTGACTTACTTAACCAGGATAATACACAAACAATCCGTGATCGCATCGATCAAATCAATGCAGAAATTCGTTCAATTAATGACACCATCGCTACTAAAAAACGTGATGTTGGCCTGACTGCTATTGGTGGTGGCATATCGTTGTTAATTGGTGGCGGTATTCTAGGGGCTCAAATTGAAAACCTAAAAAGCGAAGTGAATAGCTTAGAAAATGAGAAGTCAGAATTAACAGGGGATCTGGCTCATGCCGTTGCGCTGTATGCATCTTACGGGGCGGCATCGATTAGTGTCAGTGAAATTGACGAAAAAATTGAAGCGGCTATTCCTTATATCGATACACTTAAATTACATTGGCAGAGTGTTAGCAGCACGTTTGACGCATTAAATACAGTCATTACCCTAGCGGAGGGCAGTAACGGGATCGATAACTTAGATACAGCAATAGCCGGTTTTAGCACAAGCGGTTTAGCAGATGCAGCAGATACCAATTGGAAAACGATTTCTGATCAGGCCAGAGCATTTGCACAAAACGCCTATGTGAACAGCGTAGACTAATTTATTAAGCGGTATTTCGGTCAGATCATTATGGTCTGGCCGTTTTTGTTAAAAAGGAGTTTTTTATATTATGCATAATCCCGTAATAGCTGGCTTTAAAATGTTTATTAGCCAAAAACCGCATACATTATTACAAGTAGTATTGTTTGCATTTTTTGGAATGTTTAGCTTACATTCGCAAGCGAACAGTTGGGCTGAATTAAATGAGGTGGACATACCACCTCTATTGCCCGTTGCTACTTTTCAATCAAATCAATCGATTGAATTAATGAAATATCAGGTTTCAGATTTATATGTAAACCTTTCTGATGTTATATCAAATGTAAAATCCCGTTCCACAGCACCTGCGATAATAGTGGTTGTGGCCGATACATTAGAAGTGAAAAATAATTTTTTTATGAGTATGAAAAACCAAACGGTTTATATTTATGCTCGTAAAATAATAGGCGAGGGTTCGGGCACTTTCTTGGTGGATACCAGTACAGGGGCAAGCGGTGGTGTGGCTGTTTATGCAGACGAAATTGAGACTAATTTGCTAGTGGGTGCAAGGCTTTCGGGCTCTAATATTGAATTCACTAAAGTGTCACCCACAAGCACCTCTGATGGCCGTTTTATATTTGCAAGCAGTGATGTTAATACACTGGTTAAAACGACAGTGAGCATTGCTGGTATGATGGACATTGCGTCGGATCGGCTAACGGAGATTTTTGAAAAAACATTTGATGTTGCCGCTTCGGTATTTGATCAGAACTCGACTCTTAGTCGAGCCATGCTGACTAGAAACGAAGCCGCCTTAAGAGGTGTACCCACATTTATGGCCGATAATGTATTTTTAGAGAACCTTTACCTTCAAACAGCCAATCTGAAGCAGTTTGTTGATTTCTCAGCGTTAAGTCCTAATTATGTGCCAGAACTTGACGCGAATCTTTATCAAGACACGTATGTTGCCTATCTAAACGCAATGGAAGCTTATCGCACTCAATACGATCGATTCGTTGATCGCAGTGTTGATATCTCTGCTCGTAAAGATGCCGCTAATCTCATGCAAGTGAACTTGGTAGATGCGGTCGCCGCAGAAACCGCCACAATGAATCGATCACAACAACAGGTAGATCATTTTAGAAATACCCTTGATGATTTACGCATTCAATTTAGAGATCAAGATTTATTGGTGACGACGGCACGTTTTAAATTTGAAGCTGGAATCGCCAAATATAAGTTACAGCAAGAAATTGCATTGGTTATTGGTATATTAGAAACCATGGTTGAAGGCTCCATTGCGATTGGTAGCTCTGCTGCATCAGGCAATCCTGCCGGCGTAATTGAATATGCCTCCTCAATCCCGAGTACCTCTCAGGATCTTAGTAGCATTAAAGAAAAACTGGCCAGTATTGGAGACCTTTTGCAACGAGTTCAAGAAATGGCGAACAATGTTGATGACCTTTCTTCGAAAGTAAACAGCTCGGTTGACGCTCAAGAAATTGCAGATGCATTAGCATCCTTTAACTTAGTCGTACCATCTTTAGATGCGGCTAATGATGTATGGGAGCTATTTTTGAACGAAATTCGTAACGAATTGCAGTTAGCCATTGACGAAGGTATTGAAGGCTCTTCTGAGTTTTTAGCAACACTTGAGACGCTTGTGATATATGGTAAATCGATCACTGCAACTGAAGTCAGTTTGATGCAAGAGTTGTCTAGGCTTATTGATCTTAAGATAGCAGCGGAAGTAAATAGTCGTCATCTAGATCGAATGAATCTACTCATTGATCAAATTGAACAAGATGCCGGTGCTGTTGATGAACTAGAAACGTTGTTCTTCCGTTCGTTGACTGCGCTCAAGCGCCCTATGTTTGTAGCGATTACAAAATTCACAGCGGCTTTTGAATACTGGTCACTAAAAGAAAGCCAAGTTCGGCCATCACTTAATAAAACGTATGAACAGTATCGATTGGATTTAGCATTACTACAGGAGCAGTATAACGATGCATTGTCATCATTTCAGCCTCGTCCACAAGACTTTAACCTGACAAATATTGTGGTTACTGAGCCAGTATTATTGAATGACTTCAAGGATAATGGTGAGATGAGTTTCAATGTAGACCTTTCACACCCTAGTTTTATTCATTTTGATCGTGTTCGCCTTAATCAGTTACGTGTTGTTCTGCAAGGTTCTCAATTACCAGAAGACATTAGTTACTTTATTGATATTGAATCTAATGGTGAATACCAGGATCGTTTTGAAGATACTGAGTATACCTTTAACTCTGAGCAGTTATTTCGGTTCTTTGGTTATGAGTACCTTAATAATCAAACAAACGACTACAGGGTTATTATAGAAGGCGCAGTCGCGGATGATTTTAAGTTTGCTTACTTTGAACCGACTCCGTTTACAACCTGGTCGATTAGCCTGAGAAATGCAGATGATTTTAATCTTGATATGATTGAAAGTATCCGCTTTGAATTTAAGGGCACGGCTATCCCTAAAATTTGATTATTTAAAATCATTCACAGCCATGATCATGCTTATATTTAGGCATGATCACGGTTGAGCTATCTTGTTTTATCTATTTAACATTATTTTTTAAGAGACTTAGTAACGGATGTACGCAGTGTCCCTCCTAATTTTTCGATATAACGTTATAACATTATTTAGTTTCTACTCTAAATTTCTTTCTGATTCTATACCTTATAACTTGAATAATGGTTTCAAGATATTAATTAATAAATACGTTATCGAAATAATGACGTTTTTATTGAACACTTGGTATATATTAATAAATCATCAGACGCTCAAATATTTAAAGACAGTCAATACAGATGCAGTGGGATTTATTTTTCGCCCGATAGACTAGATGATTAATGATAAAAGTAGGCTTAATGGACATTAGTAAAGATGAATTATATTCCAGTTTGATTGCACGTTGTGCCATTCATGACCATAAAGCATTAGACGAACTCTACCACTCCATTGCGCCTTACCTTAATAAAGTTGCATTTAATATCGTTAAGTCCGAAGACATTAGTAATGATGTGCTTCAAGAAGGGTTTATTCAAATTTGGCAAAATGCTGGGGACTATCAGGCAGACAAAGCAAAACCCATTACTTGGATGACGAGCATTGTTCGTTATAGAGCGTTGGACCGATTAGCCAAAGAAAAAAGGCGCGATGATGTCATTGAAGCGTGTGATGAAGTTGAGGTTCGTCATCCCGATAAGCATATGTCAAATGACCGGCCTGATATAGCGGCCATGCAGTTACAAGATTCAAATTTTCTTCTTGAATGCATGGAAACATTAAGTGATCGAGTAAAAGAAAGTATTAGCCTCGCGTATTTGCAAGGATACTCGCGGCAAGAGTTGGCAGAGAATTTTAATTCCAGTGTTAATACGATTAAATCTTGGCTTAAACGTGGGGCTGAGCGGTTGAAGAATTGTATCGAACATAAGACTAAGGTGAAGCATGAACAAGTATAGTCTTTTATCATTTGAGTTCGTTTTAGGAACACTGACAAAAGAAGAGCGACAATTTTTTAAATCAAAGTTAAAAGACGATCCTTATTTGTTGGGGCATTTACAGTTTTGGGAGCAACAATTTATTGCGCTTAATGATATTAACGCGATATTACAGCCCAGGCCACAGACTTGGACTCGAATTGAACAAGAAGTCATCGTTGGCCTATCCTCATCAGATTTACCTCAAGCCCACTTGGGTTCGCTTACACGAATATTCTGTATTTGGTTTAATCTTATGGCGGTTAAGTGTCCAATAAAGCGTAAGCGCTCTATGAATCTCGCCTAACGTTACTGCTTCTTTACGATTTAAGGTGGCAGAACCACTATCGACTTGGCTTAAAGAAAATGTAGGCTGCCAATGATGTTGCATATAAAGCATAGGACCCCGAATACCTTGTCTACTTTAATACCCACCCTGAGCCGTGTATTTACAATATGAAACAAACATTTCTACTGCTCGCTTAACGACGTTATAAACCATACTGATTGGATTGATGATGCATTACGCCTGTTTAGTGATGCACTTCAAGTAGTGCCTGTACTGGTTAACAGTATCGAATTAAGCATAATATTGGTTATAATGCGCCTACGTAAAATAGGGGTAATGTTATGGGTTTTGAGCAGTTTGAAGAAATAGCCTTGATGCTGGGCCTGGCGGCCGTTATGGGCTTTATGATGTTTATTATTTACGACCTAGGCAAACGTTCAAATGCAGGTAAATTTGGTATGGCGGTGCTCTTTTTCGCACTAGGGCTTGGCATGGTTGGTTTTATTATCAAGGGCGTGCTCAAGATCACCATGGGCATTTAACCTCAATACTTGTTTTATCTCCTCTTAACGCCTGAGTCGTCTTGCTCAGGTGTCTGTGTTTTTATAACCTATAATATAAAGCGATAGTGCTCATTTGTTAACTTGATCTATATTGTTACAGTGGCAGTATGTGGATACCTTTATTGACTAGGAGTCACTTCATGCATGATCAATTAAAAAGCAAACTGACCCAATTGAAGCAAACCATTGGTCATATTGATTCGTTAGACGATGAGAGTCGTGAGCTGTTACAACAGTTAGAGCGTGATATTAAGACGGTTTTAACTGGCGAGCCGGCTGATGTGAGTCTCAATGATCGTTTAGAACAACAGGCCGTGGAGTTCGATAGCCAGCACCCTAATGCGTCGGTGGTGATTCGTGACATTATGGATATGCTTGGAAAAATGGGCATTTAACAATTGATGTGAGGGACAACCATGAAGCGCATGCCAAGAATAAAAGATGTGATGAGCGCGTTTCCATACTCCATTGCTGAAAGCGCAAGTATGACGCAAGCTAAGACCATGATGAAAGAGCACCGTGTGGGCCATCTTCCGGTTAAGCGTGCCGATGGCAGTCTAAGTGTATTATCAAAGCGTGAGCTGGAAAAAACCGTGCTGCCGGGCCATTCACATACCGACTTCGATGAATTGACCGTTGCTGATTTATGCCCAAATGATGCCTATACCGTTGACCTTTATACCTCATTGATAGAAGTCTTAGATTATATGAGTGATGGTCATACTGACTGTGTATTAGTGACGCGCCACGATAAGTTGGCAGGAGTGTTTACATCGCTAGATGCATGCCGTGCTTACAGCGAGTCATTGAAAGATGAGTTTTTCCCTGAAGGAGGTGACAGCGTCGCTTGATCAAATCCAATACCATTGCTAGTGTGGCGCCACGGATGATTAAGTAAAGGTGCCACCATGGCCATAACCATTTTTGTATTACTCTTCAGCGTGGGTATTTTAGCGCTGCTGACTGTTTTGCTGCACATCAATAAAATTCCCCCATTAATTTTTGCAGCGATGATTGCACTGTTAACGGTGTTTGATTACGCACTGTTAAGCTTAGATAAAATCTATTACCTTCATCGTGATCAAGATCAAACACTACAAACAAACATTGATAAACAGCTTGCCGTTATTGGTCAATTGACACAAGTGCAATTGGATATGACATTGCAGCTATTGAGCCAAAACAGCTCACAAGAAAACGAAGATTCGATCCAACAAAAAATTCAGTGGCGTGATGCATTATTAGCACAATTACATGTGGCTAATTTTGATGTTGTTCAAGTTGAAAAAGTAGAGCGATCTATTAATCAGTCGATCCATGTTTACTTGATGGAGCAGCTAAATAAACAACTTATACAAGGGTTAGGGCATCGAATTTACGGTGAGTTCGTACGTTCACGCCCAAGAGAGCAATGGACTGATGAGTTATTCATAAAAGAATTAGTGACATATTTAGCAAAACAAAAATTGAAAAAACCGGGAATCGACTTTGCTATCAAACGCATCCAGCATTTTGATGAAAGCAGCGCGTTATTATTATTATTAAAACAAGAAACGGTTAAACCTTAAGCCACTTTTTAGGCGAAAAAAAAGCGTAGATTCAATCAGCTTAATCAAACTAACCCGTGCAAGATTAATTGGCCCCGATAAAACTGAGTCTTTCGACACGAATCTACGCTCCGCAAGCTAACGTGAGCTTGCTATCTCACTTATTGCAGTTTTCTTGCCAACTTTTTTGATGATAACGGCCCATTCTGATTTGCCCCTTAAATGACCAAATAAAGACCAAATTTGAGGCTTGTGTATCATTTAGATGATTTATCCATCAAAAATAATAGATAGATATGATATCGGCCGATATAAATTGGTGCATAAATAAGGTCTCTGGTTTCACTTTGGTGCCTTTTCGTAATAAATGAAAACCCAATTATTAACCGATAGGCTTACAGCCATTGAATAACGGGAAGGTACATACGTAATATAATTTAGTGCCACTAGCATTGATTGGTATAAGGCTTGCTCTACCATCATTAGACACCATGATAACCGAATAAAAGAGATCCCATGATTCCTAACTTATCCAAAGACATGATCGACGTAATGCAGCAACTGCGTAAGCGTTTACGCAGTGAATTTGGTGTTGAGTTAAAACTCAGTCAGCCGGATATCGTGCAAAGTATTCTTGAGTGTGTAAAGAAAAGCCATGACCAGCGAACCCAGCTTTTGTTTGCCGATCTAGAAGACATGATGGGACTTGAATTAATGGGTGGGGTTCCCGAGCAAGATAACACGAACACGGCCCCAACTAAGCGGATGTATCGTGGTCAGCCCATCGCTGATACTCCGCTGCATGGGGCAGGTGCCGATCATCGTCCTAAACGTATCTACCGTGGTCAAGTTGTGGCCTAGCCTCACACTTTTTATGAAAACGACTATGCTTGATAGTTATGGCGCTATCAAAAACCCTCTTCAAGTACAGCACTCGATTCTTTGCCGCTATCGTGTCGGCGACCATTATTTGGGCCGCTCTTAACCAAGGTGGCAGCGCGTCTCTTTTTACTCGCATAGAGTACCTACTTTATGACGTTCGTTTTAATTTATTCTTTACCCATCACGAAACAAGCACACAGTGATCATAAAATCGCAATTATTGATATTGATGAAAGCTCGATCATCAATGAAGGACGTTTTCCATGGAGCCGTCAAAAGGTAGCTGATTTAATTCAAAAACTCGGTGAAGCGGGTGCATTGATCATTGCATTTGACGTCGTGTTTAGTGAAAAAGAAATGAATCCAGTCGAGCGTATTAGTCGTGCGGTACCGGACGATGTCTTCAATCAATTACCGCTACAAAAATGGCAATCGATTTCGGCAATGGCCGATGCAGATGAGGTGATGGCAAGTGCTATTGGTCAGCATGACGTGGTGCTGGGCTTTTTTTTTCAAGACCAAGAAGAATACCAAAACGGCCAACTCCCCCCTTCGGTTTTTAATGTGCCAATGGCATGGCAGGAAAAACTCGTTATTACCCAACGCCCAGGTTACACCGCAAATATCCCTAGCTTACAAAGCCAAGCTGGCGGAGGCGGCTTTGTGACGATGTTCCCTGATTTTGATGGCACTGTCCGGCGAGCCCCGTTGTTAATCCGTCGCGGTAATCAACTGTACCCTTCATTAGCATTAAGCGCTGCCATGCGATATTTATTTATCGATAGCATCGAGCCAAAAGTAGTGGAGGTGGGTGATGTACTGGCTATGACGCAAGTGGCTGTGAGTGACTTCCCTGCCCCGACAAGTCCTGCGGGGTTTGTCACCGTGCCTTATCAAGGCCCTGCGTTTTCGTTCCCTTACTTTTCTGCCACGGATGTATTGCGCGATAAGTTACAACCCAATGAATTAGAAGGGGCCATTGTGTTTATTGGGACATCGGCCATCGGCTTGGCAGATCTAAGAAGTACGCCCATGGGGCCTCAATATCCAGGTGTCGAGGTGCATGCCAATATTTTACGTGCACTGCTTAGTGGCGGGTTTCCCTACAAACCAGAATGGCAGGCAGGTGCAACGTTTTTGCAGCTTATATTAATTGCTCTATTTATGATTATCATCTTGCCCATGTTAGGACCCATGGTCATGTTGGTTGGTGGCAGCTGTATCATTGCAATGGTGATCATGTTTAACGGTTATCTGTGGACAGCCGGATTAGATTTGCCCATGGCCGGTGCATTGATATTAACGTTATTTTTAACCGCAACATTTATTACCGATGGTTTTCTAAGAGAAAACGCCAGTAAAAAAATGTTAAAAGGGATGTTTGATCAATACGTGCCGCCTGCCCATATTGACAAGATGATGGCGGATCCTGATGCCTATAGTTTTTCAGGTGAGAGTAAAGAGCTTACGGTTTTGTTTAGTGACATACGAAGCTTTACTAACATCAGTGAAACCCTCACAGCACAAGAATTAAAGCACATGCTTAATAGTTATTTTACGCCCATTACCAAAGAAATTTTTGACCGTAACGGCACCATTGATAAATATGTGGGCGATATGGTAATGGCATTTTGGGGCGCGCCGATTGACGATGACAATCATCGTGGTCATGCCGTATTGGCCGCGCTTAATATGCAGCGAATTACTGAGGAATTAAAGACGGTATTTAAAAAAGAAGGCTTACCAGAAGTGAATATTGGTGTGGGCGTTAACACAGGGCTGATGAACGTAGGTGACATGGGTTCAAGTTATCGTCGCTCTTATACGGTATTGGGTGATGCGGTCAATTTAGGCTCTCGTCTGGAAAGCATTACTAAATTTTATGGGGCTAAAATCTTAATCGGTGAAGATACCTTTGACCATATTAATGGATTTGTATGTCGTTTCATGGACAGAATTCAAGTGAAGGGAAAAGAAGAGGCCATTCGTGTGTATGAGCCTCTGGGTCTTGAGGGTGAAGTGGCGCAAAGTGTATTAGATGAAATCAAACAATATGACGATGCTTACCAGCTTTATTTGCAGCAAAAATGGGACGATGCTCACAAGGCATTTACGGCATTACTTGAGGCTAACCCGCTTAAACTATATGACGTCTATATTGAGCGTATTAATGATTTAAAAGGTCAAACCTTCCCCCCTGAATGGGACGGAACTTTCCGTCATACCAGTAAGTAATATAATGTCGCACACGGCATAATGTTGGTCGTTAAAACTTGCAGGGATCTATAGAGTAAGCTGAAGAATAGAATTAGAGTACATAAATAACTGAATATACGTGCCCAAATTTGGCTTAGGCACGTGTGATATTCACAACTATATTTTAGCTGCGTTTAAATATTGAACACCGAGGCGCGCCGTTAAACGAAAGCCTAATTGGTTGCCTTTGCCCCACGCTCTTGCTGCATGAGGGCTCTTGGCGATGGAATATGGGTTCTGGCTGCTGGCCGTCGCTTTAAGCCCCTCGTGAAAGGCTTGTTGCTCAATCGCGGTGGTGAATATGTAACTTTTTCCCGTATACATGATCTTTGCTCCTGCATATTGAGCCGTCGTTGTTAGCTCTACTATAGTTATCGGACCAAATGGCTAAGACTTTATCTTTTTTTATTGCATCATTTTCTAGTACACAGTGTTGCAAGCGATGGCTTGATGGGTTGTTGCGCAATTTTGACGGTTTGGCACCATGTTGCCTTTAATAATAAACAGAGTCATTTATGACCATTGAAATTCTCGCAGGGGCAAAGGCTCTAAAGCAGATTCAAGCGCAGGGCTTAAACCCAGAAGATATTCAGCTGATGGTCGGTGCCAGTGGCGGCCCAAAGTGGCTAATGCTGTCTCGGTTGGATCAGTACCTTGCGGAACATTTTTTAGCGAAAGCCCCTCAGAGTATTTCATTGGTTGGCTCTAGTATTGGTTCATGGCGCATGGCGTGTCATGCACAGCAAGACCCATTGAGTTGTTTTAAACAGTTTGAGGATATTTACCTCAATCAGCGTTATAAGGCATTAAGCCCAGCTGAGATTACGGTATTTGTGGATAAAGTGCTTGAGGCATTGTTCAACGACGAGCGCGCTCACCACATCGTTAATAATCCACAACGTAAGTTGCATATCGTAGCTGTACGTAATCGGCTGTTGATGAATGGCCGACATAACTTGAGCCAAGGTTTAGGGTTACTAGCGGCGGCTACCGGTAATTTGATTTCAAACAAAGTGGTTGAAGCGTTATACCCTCGTGTTGTGATTTCGCAACAAGCCAGCCATGACCCTTACTTTAAACGCCCAGAGGTAATTGAACTGGGTGTTAACAATTTAAAACAAGCACTGGTGGCATCCGGTGCGATTCCCATGGTGTTAGAGCCGACAAAAGTACTGGGAGGCAAAAACCGCTGGCATTGGGACGGTGGCATGGTGGATTATCATTTCTCTGGGCCTTTTCAAGCAGGAAATGGCTTGGTTTTTTATCCGCACTTTTTTCCTAAAATTGTGCCGGGCTGGTTTGATAAGGGCATTCCATGGCGTAAAGCGAAAGCCAAAAATTATGACAATGTGGTTATGATTGCCCCAAGCCATGAATTTATCGCTAAATTACCCTATGGTAAAATTCCAGACAGAGCAGACTTTAATAAATTTGATGATGATGCCAGAGAAAAATATTGGCACACCGTTATAGATGCAACCAACGGATTGGTTGATGATTTTCATAACAAGCTGCAAAAAGATAACTTAGCCAGTAGCGTAACATCGATCGAATCTATTTTATAATTCTGTCACGTGAGCCATAAAAAATGCCAGCTAACTTGCTGGCATTTTTTATGGCGATTTCAAATGACGGGTTTAATTAGTCTTCGTAACGTTGATGTCGAAAGAAGACACCACCATCGCTGAACGTTGATAGATTGAACTTTGACGTTAAGCGAATCTGCCCAATTTTTATCGCATTATTGCGTCTGGCGTTTGCATAGCGATTATTAAAATATGGAATAATCGAATGTTTGATTCTTTTCTGTGTGCCGTATACATCATACAACACCGCACCTTCAGGCAAGCTGATTAAGTCTTGCCTAAAATCATGGGCACTTTCACTGAATTTAGATTTTATTTCGGCAGTTGGCACAAAGTAGATTTGTGTCGGCGCATTGGTATTTGTCTCTTCTGTGCCATCTTGTGTCACTTTTGCCATTCTCGTCGTCATTAAGCGAGTGGGCTTAGAGGTGACTAATGAAAACAGAGCGGTGGTGCCAAGGGTTTCATTGATTTCTGGGCTAACATATTGCGACAATTCATTAGCAAAGAAATTATAATTATCGTCTTGGCCTGATAATGTATACAGCGCAGAAACATTCCTAGAGTGCTTGCCATCAACAAATGCTTTCCAAGCTAAGCCGGGAGCGAAGCCACGGTCAGATGGTGTACCGGTTACGCTTAAACGCAGCAGCCCGCATTCAGCGCCTTTAAAAATACCACTGTAAAGTTGGTTAGGTTGTGCATCAAACGCAACGGTGGCCATTGCGCCGTGTGCGTGAATCGGTTTTTCATACCCAAGCGGTGCCACATCGTCGCTGCGTTTTACTTTTGTCCACAAGATACTATTGATTAAGCCACCCACATCGACATCTTTAAATGCCGGTATTTCGTCCGCGGGGTATTGTGTGCGTAATGCTCCGTTCACCCAAAGGTGTTGTTGTTTATCGCACGCGCTCCAGTTGTTAAAATCATCAGTGATGTTTAATCCCCAAGGTTTAAATGCGTTATCAACGCCAACTAAACTGGTATCTAGTTGTGGGAAATGTCGATTTAATACGCTGACCATGGTTTGTTCTTCAACCCAATCAATGCCTTCTTGGGAATACATTTCAGGCGTGTAATCTTTTGTATAGAAACGGTCGGTGATTAAACGACGAGAAGCATTCATAATAAAAATCTGGAACGCCGTTTCACCAAATGCAAACCCCTCTGGGCGAACCGTTTCAGCAAGCTGACCAATGAGCGCGTCAATTTTTTCAACGTCATTATCGTAAATGTGTTTTAGTTTTTCTAATAAGATGGGCTCGCTTGTTAGGTCTTCAAATTTGGTGATGGGTTTTAATCCAATTTGACGGCGAAATTCATTATAGCGAGGCACTCCGCGTTCACGGTCTCGCACAATGTCAATGGTGGCTAAATCGATATTACCCACTAAAGGAATCTCTAGATTACGCAAGAATTCAGGGTAATTATTGAGCGTTAATGAACCTGGGTGCGTGATACCAAAGCTGTACCAAAGGCGATCACCACCTTGTTCGACTAATATGTCTTCAGCTGAGCCGTCACGGGTATCTTCAATGTTAATCGATGCACTTACCATGTTAGAGCCGATGTCGAATACTTCAATGCTATCGCGCATCAACGGGTGCATACGATATACCTCAACGAACTCCTCCGTTAATGTATAAGGTGTACCGGCATTATCAGATTGACGAGAACCGACTAAACCGCCAAGTGCATGCTCAATAAAGGATGCATCATCTAATAGATTTCTTAACTTTGGATCAAACCCTAAAATGGCCTTTACGAACGAATCTTTTTTAATAATGTCATTTGCAAGAGCTTCGTATTCAGCTTGAAATTTATCACGGCCTTTACGCTCACCGCTCAACCCCCACCAGTTTGCATACATCGCACGTTCAGTTATTGGGTTTGCAATAATGGCGGGCGTCCATTCAACCGTGTGAATTTTTGCCATGAGGGCCGCATTAATTAAGCGAGATTTATCATACAACCATTGATCATCCTTACCGGGATTATTTTGTTTTAGCATATTGGCGATGGCATTGTGCTCAAGTGTAAAAAGTTGATGCATCATACTTAGGCCTACCCACCAGTTTTTATTAAAACCGGTAACAGGCACGCCCGTAAAATAATCTTGCGGTAATGTATTGTCGGCTTCGAGTATTAATTTGCCATCAACAAAGCTACGTACTTTATTATTTTGCTCAAGGCTTGAACCATAAAGCTGAGAGCCATCCCACCAATGGGTATTAATATTACGGTAGGTATCCGGTAGATGTTCTTCATCAGGTGTACGGGTCGTATCGGCTTGGGTACGGTCAATGCTAAGTGTGCCACTGCCAAGAACATCGCCATCGGGTAAGGGAACTTGAATCGGGTTGGATGAATCATTGTCACCATGATCAACCCAGTCATGCACCATAAATTGAATCCAAGCAGCGGCAATAAAATTAACAGTGGTGGCTGGTTTAAATTCATCCCTTGCCATGAGTGTATTACTGACTTCACGAGGGTTAGGCTCAAGTAACGTGGCTTCGTTTTGTTCATTCGCCACCACGTCTAAATTTACATTACGCCCAAAGCGCATATAAACAGATCCTTCAGCAGGGTTTTCTAAAATATTACAGGTGCCGTCTTCGGTTCGTGCTGTTTTACTGCGTTCATCACAGACAATATTAGCATTGTGTTTATCATAATTTTCGACATCAAATAAATTATTATCAAATAACTCTTCTCGCTCTAGACCAAGTACCAATAATCCGGCTATTACACCTAATGAACCTAGCTTAGTCAGAGCAGGCCATGTGACCCAGACTGAATTGCTCATCGTATTTATTCCTTATTGTTATTCTCAATAGGCTTAATTTATTACAAGCCTTCAATTGAGAGTAAATGCGAGGTACTGGTTTTTCTACCCTCCCAAGGGAGGGGGGAGAACGATATAAATGTTAATATGTTGGCAATTTTATCAAGCTGGCGTAATAAACCTTGCTCTATAGAAATAGGGTTATCAATATGAAATAAGTACGATATTCATTAACTTGATGCGATAAAAATAATATAAATGACATCACTATTCTCAAGGCCCACTTTATTGGCTTTGCTTGATCGTTCGGCAAATCATAAGTTAACTTTGATTGTGTCGCCGTCTGGCTATGGCAAGACAACCTTATTAAATCAATGGCAGTTAACCAGAGTTGATTTATTCATTGCCCACTTTTGTGTGCCTGATGAAAACTACAGTATGAATGCGGCATTGAATAAAATTCTATTGGAAGTAAAAAAGAAAACGCAGGTTATAGAAGCACCTTTATTTAATGTATTTACCCCAGATGTTCAGGTGGATGAACATCGATTGGTGGATACATTAATTCAAGTATTTGAATCGATAAGAAAAGAATTTTTTTTCGTTATTGATGATTTTCAATTTTTAAGCAAGCCTTATGAAAACCGTATACTTAATAAACTATTAGAGCGATTACCGAGTCATATTCACTTTATATTTTCGAGTCGCTCAATACCCAATATTAATCTAGTGCCGCTTAAACTAAATGATGCCGTACTTATGATTGATAGTCATGACTTGGCGCTGTTAGATGATGACGTTCAGCAACTATCAAAATCTATCTGTCATTATGAGCTAACAGGCTATGATATTGAGTTAATTGCAAAGCGAACAGAAGGTTGGTTTTCAGGAGTGAAAATTGCATTATTAGCAATTAATGAACATGGTCTTGATTTTGTTAAAAATTTAGAAGAAGAGCGTTTGGATATCATGGATTGTTTTTTTCTTGATATTTATAACTCACTGAGCGAAGAAGGCCGTCACTTCTTTTTATTTAGTGCATTATTTAAGCGTTTTAATGAATCATTATGTAATCAAGTGTTAGGCCGTGATGACTCAGGTAAATTTATTCGCTACCTAATGAATCGATCCGCTTTTATTATTCAAGATGCGGCACACCCAGGTTGGTATCGTTATCATACATTATTAAGTGATTTTTTGAGTAAGCAGCTTTCACAGTTCAGTAAAGATTCGAAACTTAAAGATTTACATCAATTAAGTGCAGTTGCCTGTATTGAAATGAAAGACTTTGAATTAGCCGCTTATCATTGTCGGTTAACGCATAATCATGGTTTCATTGACCAGACACTGCAGCAGTGCTGTGACTATTGGCTTAAGTTGGGCGATTTTAGTTGTGTCATTCAATGGCTTGATTCTTTGGGTGAGGATGTTTTATTGAAAAACAAAACGCTATCGCTTAATTATGCTTATGCACTTGTTTTTTCTCGGCGGTTTAATCAAGCTCATTATTTTTTATCACTGTTGAACGTTTCGAATTCACAATGTACCTGTCATGAAAGTAAGCTTGATTTTGAGTTTTTAACATTAAGTTTGACACTGTTTCAGCAAGATGAAGCCTTTTCAGATAGAAGCACGATTGAACGTTTATTAAGTCCTGCTAATTCAAGTGAGAATCGAATGTCTTTACTTGTTATCGCAGCTTATTTTGAAATGCAACGAGGCCAGTTAGATGAAGCTTTGCGGCTAGCGCATCATGCAAAATCAATATTAGCCCATAAAGGTTATGTGTTTTTACAATGTTACGCCGACTTGATAATAGCATTGTGTGACCGCTATACCGGTCGAGGCTTGCAAGCTATTCAGTATGTTTCAAAATTGTATCAATCAAAAAAAATGATACAGGGCAGTATGCCTTGGTTGTGTATGAATGTTGCAATGATGGTTGTAAAATATGAGCAAAATGAACTGTCGGCATCATATGACCTTTGCCAAATGATATTGCCTTATGTTAACCATGCATGTATTACTGAAGTGATTGCCACTGTGTATTTGTATTTTTCTCGATTGCAATTTGACTTTGGTAGTGTTCGTTCTGCGCGCACAGTGCTGGAGCAACTCAATCGAATTTTAATTCTAGGTAAGTATCCTCGATTCAAAATCCAAATTTTATGTGAGCGCATTCGCCAGTGCTATGTCAGTGGTGATCATGCTATGGCAGGGCGATTATTAAGTGAGAATAATATTAGCCTAAAAAACGAAGTAATGCCTAGTGCGGTATCCGGTACGTCGTTTGTTGAGACAAGTGAACGCAATATTTTGTGTGTTGGTTATGCCCATGCTTTGAATGCCCAGTATAAGGTAGCAAGGATTAAATTTGAACGGCTCGCGGATGATTTGTTATCACTGGGTTTAGTTAGCCGTTTTATAATTGCGAAATGTAATGCAATTGTAATGGAGTATCGATCAGGGGCAACGAAAAGTGCAATGAATCAAATGGACTTGCTTATTAAAAAATACAGTTTAAGCGTATTTTCTCGTAATGTGTTTGATGAAGCACCTGGGGTAAATCAAATTTTAACCGCACTAGAAAGCCATAATATTTTTTGCTTTCCTACGTTATTTTTAAGTGTTTATGATGATATATTTGACGATGTGGTGCCGGTTAAAGCAATGGATGTTGCCTCTTTAACAGAGAAAGAGTTTATGATTTTTCAGTTGCTTAAATCAGGTTTAAGCAACCAAAAAATCAGCGAAGAAACCGGCGTCGCTATTAGTACAACAAAATGGCATTTGAAAAATATTTATTACAAACTTGGGGTTAAAAATCGCACCGAAGCAATTGCAATGAATGCAAAACAAATCCTAGCATTAAACTAGTCAACCTTTACTTGGTAAATAAAATTAAAGGTAGGTGTAATGCCCGAAAAAGTCGGTTTGAAATTACCATTAAGGTTGAGCCTAAAATGCGTAATGTTAGGGTTGTAACCCTCTGAATCTACAGCTGTGCTTGGGTTGTAATTAAAGTTTGTACCATCGGTGCTAAATGAAATACTGTCAGAGGTGCTGCCTAAGCTATTAAAGGTATAATTTAGACCGCTTGCTTGGTTACCTGACCCGTTATTAAAAATAATTGGGCTACCAGCGGATAAATTACCCACAAACATTTTGTTTTTTGTATCGATGGCTTGAACCAGTACGGTGCTATTTAAGTCTGTGCTGATATTACCTAAATTTTGAGCGTTAACGGTGTGTCGCATCACAGCACCAGGAATGGCTTTAAAGTTTGAGGTGTTAATCGGGTCGCTAATAACTTGCACGTTTGAATCAAGCTGAATGTTAGGGTCACCGGCACAGTGAAAATAATTTGCTGCGGGAATAATAGTGTAGCCATTATTTGAGTTACTGCTCCAATATAAAAAATAAGCATCAGCCCCAGTATTTTCTTGCAAGCGGAATTCAAGTGGCGTGTAGCCTTTCGGTAATGATGTTAAGTTACCTGTACCTTGAGCGCTATTTGCAGCACCATGCAAACCATAATAAGCACTGGCAACATTGCCGTTGATTAATACTTCGACGGCATCATCTCCATCAATACCAAAATAGTTGTTATCTTTTTTGGTACTTGAATAAATATAGCCTTCTAGAATTAACAGAAATTTTTCATTACTGCCGCTATCAAATACATTGCCGCTGCTACTGCTGCTTTTATTGATACGATTAATAATAGTTTGCCCCATTAAGTAAGTCTGGGTAGCACGTGCATTGACTAAGCTTTGAAAAGCCGCTGCATTATTGATGTTCGTTGTGCCGTAACTTGAGATATCAAAAAAGCGTGCCAATAATCCAGGTTTAGGTGATGTGCATGCCGCGGGTACACCGGGGTCTTCTAAAAAGGTAATGTTGATCGTGACACTATTATTGCTGAGATCAGAATCCAGCCCGTTACCGCTGGCAGTCGCGATTATCGCGGCGCTACTGCCTGTCGTGGCATTGTTTGCCGTTACGGTTAGGGTCAATAGCGATGTCATCGCTTGGCCACTATTTAAGGGTTGATTGTAATCACATTGCACGGTGCTGGTTCCAGTACAGCTCCAGTTTGTGCCTGTGGTGCTATTAAGCGTAAACGCACTGGGTAAGGTAATCGTGGTACGGGTATTTGGAACGGCGGTTTTTGATGCTGCGTCTTTATTGTTAACTCTGAAAGAGAGTGTCTGCACTGAGTTCACAGCCCATGAATTACTGGTGGGTGTTGTGGTCAATTGTTCTAAGTCTGTGCCGCAGACGTCGTGGGCGCCAAAGGTGATCGTGGGTTCGGCAACAGGGCAGGCGCGTGAGCGAATATCAATGTTACTGGTTGAGAACGTTGTCCAAGGGGTTGATGAGTTTCCGCCAGGTTTATTAAACTGTACGGTAATACCGCCATCATTACCGGGCTCACCACCTATGACTTCTAGCTTGTGATAGCCGACGGGTAAATTAATTGTACCCTGTAAAATCTCACTGTTATTACTCCAGCTATTGGCCCACCAAAGATCAGAGTTCCACTTTTCATCTAAAGGCGTGCCATTTACATATAAACCGCCCCCCCAACCAAAGTCTGCACCATAACGGAAGCGCCAATTGCCGCTTTCACCACTCTTTACTTCAAAGAACGTTTCACTGTAAGCGATGAAGTTAGTTTTTCCACCGAACAAGGCGCCATTTGTGACGCCTGAAAAATTTGTAATAAACGTACAGCCGTAATTATTATTGTTGTCATTACCATTATTGAATATCGATTGGGCGTTATTGTAGCTATTTGGATTTTGATTCACATTTCGGCTATGGAATTTAATGCCGGGTTCAACAAAGGTAAAAGGCACATTGGCAAGTGCCGGTGCAGATGCGTTGCCATAATAAAGATAAACACCGTGATCGGCATTAGCGGCAAGGGTGGGAAAGCGTATCCAAATAGTGGCGGTTTTAGCGCTATCATTCCAGCTTTCGATCCAAAACTGTAGTGGCGTTGAATCGTTACTGTCATAGACTCTCAGGTCTACTCCGTTATTGCTCCAGCTATAGCGAGAATCGAAACTACTGCTGTTAATGGTTATCTTGACCTGATAATTGGTCAGGGTTGACCCACTGTTTTCTTTGACGTTAACGGCGGTACGAAACGGCCAGTCACAAGACTGTCTCGCATGACTAGAAAAAGAGACCAACAGAATCAAGCAAAAAACAAAATATACGCGCAGCATGCAACACCTTAAGGCGGCTATGAAAATTTATTGTACCGCGCGTGAGTATACCTGAGATTCAACTTATTTTAAGACCTATGATGATGCTTCATAAGGAAGGGTGATGATCACGCACAGGCCCTGTGGTGAATGGGCTTGCGCTATAATGTGACCACTATGCAGCTCGATAGCCCGTTTGCTGATTGCTAGCCCCAATCCATGCCCGCCGCTGCTGCGTTCACGGGCCTCACTAATGCGGTAAAATGGTTTGAATATCTCTTCTAATTGTTGATGGCTAACCCCTGGGCCTTGGTCGCAACAGCGTATTACGATATTGGTTTGTTCTTGAGTAATATCGACTTTAATTGGCTCATTGCCTTGATGGTAATACTGGGCATTTTTTAAGACGTTTTCAATTGCACTGCGTAACAATTGCTGATTGGCCACAAGGTTAATGTCTTGCTGGATGTCGGTTGATAGTGCAATTTGGTTATTGGGGTGACTAAAGTTGAGGTCGTCGCAAATATGACTCAGTAAACGGGTGATGCTCACGTTATCTTGAAAAGCCAGAGACGGGTCTAACTCATAGGCTGGCAAGTTTAATAAGGTGTTAATAATGGCATTGATTTGCTCGCATTCTTTTTCAATGCGAGCGATATCAATTTGGTCATCGCTAATGTTTAAGCGTTTTTTACATAGTTCTAATGCTAGTTGTAAGCGAGCCACTGGGCTGCGCAGTTCGTGACTAATGTCTTGAATTAAATGCTTATGGGATGAAATGGTTTTCTCTAGGCGGTCGGCCATATGGTCAAAGTCATGGGCCAGTAGTGAGACCTCACCATGGCGACCTTTCATATCGTCCTGTACGCGAATCGATAAATCCCCCGATGCGAGTTTTTGTGTGGCATTACGCAATAATATAATGGGTTTAACAATATAAAGGGCTAACAAATAGCTGATGAGTCCACTGATTAAAATGGCCGAAACAACAAAGCCTAACCATTGCTCAGCAATGATATTGTGCATGGGGGGCTTATGATCATGACTGCGTATTAACACATTCACGTTGTGCCCATCAGGTAGCAATAAATAGCGACCCACCATAATAAAGCCTTTACGGTTACGGTGAATAAATGGGTGAGTGGGTGATAATTTACTATTGATCCGGTTGAGTCCGCGCGGGAGCTTACGTTCTAATATCTCTTCACCATCGTTGACGATATAAATACGACGAGTATCACGGGGGTCTTGCTGGGCAAACCACTCTGCCACTAGCGCATAATCAGTGCTCAGTAATTTGAGTGTGAGGGTTTCGCTTGTTTTGATTGGCGGAATACTATGCATAGCGTGATCATCATCTTTTTGCGTGATGAAAATCAGCACGGTGGCGAGCACCACCAAAACAAGTGTTAGCCAAAAGCTAAAGAGAATACGACCGGTTAAACCAAAGTGTTGCAACATATTTATTCAGGCTTAAGTAAGTAGCCACTGCCTCTTTGGTTGATAATAATGTCAGCTTGGGCACCGGCTTCAATTAGTTTTTTACGAAGGTTACTGACGTGTACATCAATGCTGCGATCATACCGAGTAAGGCGACGGCCTAAGGCTTCTTCACACAGTGTTTCTTTGGTGACAATCATGCCTTGGCGTTGATGCAATGATTCTAGCGTTTTGAACTCAGCACCGGTTAACTTTAATGTATTTGATTGATAGCTGGCTTCTAGTCTGCGCGAATCAATCGTAAATTGATCTTGAGTATTGCTGCTGACACTTTGTGAACGGCGCAAAATGGCATTAATACGTGCCAGTAACTCTCGCGGGTTACATGGTTTGGGAACATAATCGTCAGCCCCTAGCTCTAGACCTAAAATTCGGTCAACATCGTCACCCTTGGCTGTTAGCATTAAAGTCGGTGTGTTAATGCTGTCTTGACGCATTTTTTTAAGCACTTCAATACCGTTCATATAGGGCAGCATGACATCAAGAATAATCAGGTCATAATGCTTCTCACTGGCCATACTGAGGCCATCGCTGCCATTGAACGCGGCGTCGACGCAAAAACCTTCTGCTGTTAGGTATTCACACAGCAGCTCAGATAGGGCTTGGTCGTCATCAATTAATAGTATTGTATTCATGTTGTCATTTTCGTGTCTTCAATTAAAAGATACAAGCGGGTTGAGAGCACTTTACCCTACTTTACGCTCTCTTAGCCCTACTTAATATTGTAGTTTATATACTGGTTGTGACTTCATTGAAATCAACAGGAGAACCCAATGAATACAAGTCGTAATACAATCAAATTCGTAATCGCCGCTGTACTGGGTGGTTTACTATCACTGTCGGTTATGGCATTTCCGGGACACCATGATGGTCGACTGGCCAAAGCATTAGATTTAACGGATGCTCAAATAACACAGCTTAAAAGCATGCGCAAAAACCACAAAGCCAATAGAAAACAAACGAAAGATGCCATGAAAGCGTTGAATGAAAAAACTCAAGCGTTGATGAGCAACTACAGTGATGCACAAGCGCAAGTGATTGCAGAAGAATCAGCGGCGATGCATAAAGCGCGAGTATTAACAAAACTGCAACACCAGCAAGCGCTTTATGCCATGTTAGATGACGACCAAAAAAAGAAATTCTTAGAAATTATGGCCAAACACCCTAAGAAAAACAGAAAGCATAAGCATTCAGATCGTATGGACGATGATCAAGGTGAAGATAACCAAGACGATTAACGTTCTACAAACTATAAAATATAGAAAGACAGCAGGCCATGTGAAACCATGCCTGCTTTTTTTATGTTTGAATTTATATTACCGGCGCCACTCAATCCCTTCTATTTAAAATCTCTAGTTCATCAAACATACTTATTTTCTTCATATAGTTTTTATGTGTTTGTCATCTTTGCTCACTACCGTGTCGCACAGGAAATCACTCCTGATCAAATAATTATAAGGACAGCATGATGGGATTAATAAAAACACCACTGATTAATGCGATGTTGATTGCAACCTTGGGGATGCTAACGGCGTGCGGCAGCGATGATGGTAAGAATGGCGAAATAGGTGCTGTCGGTAAAAGCGGTACAGATGGCGCACCAGGTGCCAATGGCGCAGATGGCAATAACGGTACAAATGGGAACAACGGTACAGATGGTACAGATGGTGCGGATGGTACGGATGGTACGGATGGTACGGATGGTACGGATGGTAAAAGCGGCACAGATGCAGGTTTAATGACAGCGGGACTTACTCGCTTAGCAACCGTACCTGCGGGCGCTGAAGTAACAGGTGCGTTTGTAACAGAAGACGGTGACCTGTTTTTTAATTTACAGCATCCTTCTGCTGCAAATGAAATTGCTGATGCCGATGGCGTGTTACTAAATAAAGGGACGGTTGGTGTACTTAAAGGTTTAAATATAAATAAGTTACCAAAGAACTTAACGTCATCACCTGTCCCTCAGTCTGATAAAGAGCGTCAAACAGTGATGAGTGCGTATGGCGAATACCAAGTCGTTGCTCAAGCAGGTGAAACCTTTGGTGGCGCGATTCCAAATGGTCTAGGCATGATCTATGACAAGAACGGTACTGCTGCGGTGAATTCATCTGGCTGGCCTGACTTTAACGGTTTTGTATCTACTGGCCCTAATGCTGGATATTTGTTCACTAACTGGGAGTCTGTACCGGGTGGTATGAGCCGTTTGAAATTAAATAAATCTAACGAAGGTTGGATGGTTGATTCAAGCGATGTGATGATGCTGGACTTCGGTCAATGGGGAACGACAGCAAACTGTTTTGGGTCTGTTTCACCTTGGGGAACCCCCCTTACTTCTGAAGAATGGGGCAACTTTGGTGATAATACCCATGCTTGGGATAACGCCAATGTGGAAGATGGCCGCCGTGACTTATTAAAAGCTTATCAAGATCCAACCAATGCTCAACCAAATGTTGTGCCTAATACATATCGCCTGCATTACATTGTTGAAATCACAAATCCTTTAGCAGCCAATCCGGTTCCTGTTAAACGTTATGCAATGGGGCGTTTCGAACATGAGAATTCTATTGTCATGCCGGATCGTAAAACCGTTTACTTATCGCAAGACGATACAAATGGTGTGATGTTTAAATTTGTAGCTGATACCGCAGAAGATCTAAGCGTCGGTACGTTATATGGCGCTAAGATTACGCAAGACATGGGTAGCACTGAGCCATTGACCACAGGTTTTGATGTCACTTGGATTGAACTGGCTAGCGGTGACCAAGCTGAAATTGAAACGTGGATCGCAGAGTATGACAATGTTGAATACCGCACCAGTGGCAACACCAGTTATCTAACGGATATTGATGCGCAAGCATGGGCGGATGGTAATGCGACTTATCCAAGCATCCTTGATGGTGGTGGTAAGATAACGGCTGGTAAAGCCATGGATAATCGAGTTGCCTTTTTAGAGTCGCGTAAAGCGGCACGTGCTAAAGGCGCAACCGCTGAATGGCGAAAATTTGAAGGCATTTACATCAACCAAAAACGTGCAGAAGAAGCGGTTGAAGGTACCGATTTGGTCGCTGGCGAAGAGGTGACGGATGCTTATGTGTATTTTGCTATTGCTGATATGGATAAAGGCATGATTGATAACGTTGGTGATATTCAGCTATCTGCTCGTGTGAAAGATTGTGGTGGCGTATACCGCATGAAACTTGAAGCGAACTACGATGTATCGCGTATTGAGCCTGTCATAATGGGATCAACTTATCGTTCATCATTAACGGGCGCTGAGCGTTGTGATGTAAATGGTTTATCACAGCCAGATAACGTGATTGTAATGGACGATGGCCGTATTCTTCTAGGTGAAGATGGCTTCCAAGAAAACAATACACTTTGGTTGTACAACCCAAAAGTGAATGATTAATTAGTAACTATTTTTAATTAGTCATTAAATTGTAAAAAGGGCAGCTTAGGCTGCCCTTTTTATTAATAAGAATATGAGAAGTTTATGAAACGCCTTTTGCTAATCGGAATATTCTTCCTTAACAGTGCGTGCAGTGATAATGGCGCAACTCCTGAACTATTTGAATCGGCACAGGCTAATAATATCGAAGCGATGGATTATATCTCACATGGTGAAACATATAACCCAGAAGCCGTCATACCGCCTCAGTGCTATACAAAAACAGAAGGCAAGCACAACCCTTGTTATGTTTGTCATCAGTCATACAGCGATAAACAACGCTCAAATCAAATGCGGGATGGCACACTGCAAGGCAGTTATGATTTCTCAGATGTTGGTTTAAAAAACAGTTGGAAAAACCTGTTTATAGATCGTACCGAGCAAATAAACAAAATCAGCGATCAAACCATTCTTAACTATATCAATGAAGATAACTATGCTCCGCTCATTAAATGGATGAAAGGTGATGAGTGGTCGGGTGTGATACCTGAAATTAAAAATTTCTCAAAAGGCGCAGAGGCTTTTGATGACAACGGTCTAGCCCGTGATGGCAGTATGTGGGTTGCCTTTAATTATAAGCCCATGCCCAGTATGTTTTGGCCAACCAATGGCTCAACCGACGATGTTATGATTCGTCTACCAAAAGAATTTTATCAATTAGCGGGTGAGCGTAATTTAGATGCTTATTTCGTTAACTTGGCATTAATTGAAATTTCAATTTTAGAATTAGATGAAACAACGATTATGCCCGTGAATGAAAAAAAGATGAATGTGGATATTAATGGCAACGGTGTCATGGAGAGCCGTGTTGATCGAGTTAAGCGACGTTCACATTTTGTCGGTGATGCACAAAATATTAAACTTGAGCATATGCTTTATCCTAAGGGAACTGAGTTTTTACACAGTGTGCGTTATGTGGGTTTAAATGATAATGGTTCCGTTAAAGTGTCTGCGCGGTTAAAAGAATTGCGTTATATGAAAAAGCACACACTCTTTCCGCTGTCTCGTATTCGTCAAGCTTACTATGGCGAAGCGAAAGAGAAGCATTTTGAAAATTTGCCCGCGGTATCTGACTTTGGTGATCGTGGCTTTGCAAATGGTTTTGGCTGGTTAATATGGGGGTTTATTGAGGACGAGAAAGGCCAGTTACGTAAGCAGGCGCAAGAAGAGCAATTCTTTTGTGCTGGCTGTCATAAAACCATTGGCACAACCATTGATCAAACCTTTTCGTTTCCACGCAAATTAGCGGGCGCTGATGGCTGGGGTTATATTGATTTAACGAAACTCATTGATGCACCCAATCGAGGAGAAGAAAAGGGTGAATTTGTTACCTACATGGAGCGCGTGCAAGGCGGTGATGAATTTAGACAAAACTCAGAAATGATCGAACGCTGGTTTAATCAAGATGGCACATTGAAATACGCCAAGATCGAAGCACTGCCATCTATCTATGAACTCATTACCCCATCAAAAGAACGAGCTTTAGCACTCAACAAAGCGTATTTGACCATTGTAAAAGAGCAGAGCTTTCTGTTTGGTCGTGACCCTGTGCTGACACCTAATAAAAACGTGTTTGAAGAAATTAACAGTGAGGTTCCGCCATTAGAAAAACAGCACCGTTATGAATGGGACATTCGTCTTGCTTGGCCAAACCAATAAAAGAGGCACACCATGATGTTGCTAGCGGATGAATACTTAGTGTTTATAGGGGCCAGTACGTTAATGGCCCTGGGTATTGGTATTGATGCCGCATTGGCAACGTTTGTTCGTGCTAATCATTTTAAAAAGCCGTGGCAGGCGGCTTATTGGATTGGCGGTGTCGTCGCCACCCATACATTGTTTCCAATGGTCGGATATCTATTGGCTTATATGAGTGTGCAACATGTGCCCGTTCTTGCGCCAGTCATTGGTGTCGTGGCATTTATTTTGGTGGCGCATTTTTTATATGGTGAATTAATACAACGTAATGAAGAGGAGGCGTGCGGAGCATCATGGATAACGATTGGGCTTATTTTAGCGGTGAGCTGGGATGCGCTCTGGTCTGGCCCGGCTAAGTCAGCTCAAGTGCTAGACTGGTCACAATGGATGATTTGGTTGTCATTTTTATGGGTAGGGGCATTGGTGTGTGCGTTGTGCGTGGTTAGCTTTTACTTAGGCAAGCGTTGCATGACGATTATTAAAGATAACCCAACGTTTTTACCTTATGTCTTATGGATACAATTTAGTGTCATTGGTTATTTTGGCTTATTAGCATTGTTTCGCTACACCTTTAACTGGCCACTTCATGAGGCAATGATTTTTTTATTAAGCGGTAGTATTATTTATTTTATTCAATGGCGACAAAAACAGTTTCAGTCGGCATCTTGGCAAACGTAATTAAAAATTATTTTTTTCTTTAACCGCTATTTCTTCCCCTGCTGCATTAGTGAGTAACCAACCACGAATGCGCCGTGAAATAATATTATGAGTTTGAGTTAGGTCTGGCTTTATCGCAGGCAAATACAATTGCATGTATTTTGTATTTTGATTTCTTAGCATTGTGCCTTTTCGAGTTTTAATACTGTGAGCCATTTCAGCTGATTGATCCGTTACAATATCAAGCATGGGAATATTCAATTTAGCGAGACTCTCATTGAGCGCGACCTTAGGGTAATCACTGCTTTTTGCGTCAATTAAGATCAGAGCATAGCCGACACTGCTACCGTCTAGACGTTTTTCAAGTACTTTAGCGGCCCAGTTAGCGCTGTAACCGTTTGCAATAATGACTAAGTTATATTGTCCTAGTTCATTTAATTTATTCAGGCTGTCTTCAACGCGTAATACCATATTTTCAAGAAAGACATCTTCTGCGGGGATGGCAGGTTGCGATAGCAATTCAGGTGTTATAGCGGGGTTAAAATCGGGTACTTCATCTATGTTATTGGCTATGGCGTCTAAAGCATCACCGGCTGGCGCATCTTCTTCTGTGGTAGGGTTTTCCGCGGCATCTTCTGGGTTTTCTGGCGCATTATTTTCGGCTGTATTGTCGGCGTTATTCTCAGATGATTCTGGTGCAGTCTGAGTATCATTTACGGCAGCTGTATCCTCGCTTGGGGTTGTTGATGCTGGAGGCGCGATGGCTGGCATGGGTTTTTGAATGTATTGCTCAAAGAAAACGCTTAAGGTATTCCAGCCATAATCAGGCAAATACTCTCGGATCGGAGAGACGGTATTAGGCCAGTGCGCGTGCTGTGCAATATCATGCAAAATCAACACACCACCTTGTGGCTTGCCTGTATTTTCCGGCAAATATAATCCGGCAAAAGGGCCGTTATTGCCGTTCATTTCAATGATTTCATCTTCACGTTGAAATAATTTCAAGTGGCGCAAAGTTTCAGCCATGCGCTGCTTGGCCTTGTCAGGCGTTATGTAAACCAAAGACTGACGTTCGGCTTGAGGTTCTGTTTCGTTTGTACCGGCTGCGCCTTCTTCTGTGGAGGCTTCTTGCGATGTTGCCTCGGTAGTATCCGCCGGGGCGGGTTCCTCATCTTCTGCGGCCCATAGTGGCCAAGATAAAACGAAAAGAATGATGCACTGTATAATAAACATGACATAAGCCAATGGGGTTTGTCTGTATGATTCAAGACCCATGCCACGCAATCAAATATCAATTAAATAAGGTGTTTGATCATCAATTGATTATCTTTATGGGCCAGCTGCGCAAGTAATAACTCAGCGGTGGCGATGGCATCGGTTAAGGCGTTATGAGCCGGATAAGGCGGAAGATGATATCGGTTGCGAATATTCGCCAATGTAAGGTCACCATTTTTAATGGGTTGTTCTGTGCGATCTAAATATTTTTTTTCAAGCTGTAATGTGTCAATAACAGGCAGTAATAATTTAGCGTAAAATATTTTTTTGCTGTCACTATTTAAAAACCGTAAATCCATCGGGCAATGATGAAATACCAATACATGACCCGTGGCGGCTTGGATAAATGCGCATAAAGCTTGTTCTGATGTTAGCCCTTTTTCTAGTTGGCAATCCCGAATTTGATGTATGGTGGCGCTATCACCCACGGTGTTCATATTTTTTAAATATAAATGTTGTGCGCTGTTGAGTTGAATTTTACCATTGTTAATTACGACCCAGCCAATACTGACCATTTCACCATCACTGGGTGACAGGCTAGTGGTTTCAATATCCACTACAAGCAACTTACTTTTTTGCCAAGGCTGTTTATATAATGAATGTGACGCTTGCCAAGCATTTATTAACCAAGGGTGGATGGAGTGTTTATGATACCGAGCATGGCACAGAGCAATCAAACGTTTAGCATATAAGCGCCACATTAACCTAACCCTTGACGATACTGGTTTTTCGCAGACAATTGCGATTCTTTTACGATACTAAACGCGTCTTTTAATTGCTTGCGCAGCAGCTTACTCATGTTGTCAGGGTTTAAATAATGGTTTGGCGGGCTGCCTTTAATAATCTGTTGTGCTTGGCTTTCAATACGCGCTTGCATGACAACGCGTAGAGCATCTTGCAGATTACGACTGTCGACCATGCTCATGGCTTTGCAATTAGCCAGCGCCTGTAATCGCTCTAATGTGTTTACGGCAGCCACTTTATGGGCAAGTGAATGCAAGCGTACAATATCGACAATAGGAAGAATGCCGCGTTTTTTAACGTTCACTTGATCTTCATGCTCGCCATTTTGCTCAACTACAAAACGTCTAAAAATACCTAAGGGTGGCACATTACTTAATGCATTTTGGGTGAGTGCGGCTAAGAAAATACTATTGCTGCTGGTTTTTTCTAACATATAACGTTGTAATTCTTCACATAACGATTGATCACCGTGCACACAACGCAAATCAAAAAATATACTCACGCGCATGACGGCATCATCGGTTGGGCTACGTGTCCAGCGATCAACCGTTACTTGCCATTCATGTAACGGTTGGCGCCACTCATTTGTGGTGGCCATAACTTTACCAAGGCAGTAATCATATCCACAGGCATCAAGGCCGTCACAGACATAAGTGGCCAATTGTTCAAACCAAATTTTATCCTTTGGTTGCATGCTGTTATCAATAATTAAACCGTTATCTTGGTCTGCGCCCAGTAGTTGTTCGGCTCGGCCTTGAGAGCCAAATCCCAGCCAGCAATAGGGGACAGGTGCAGGCCCTAATTGTTGCTCCGCAAATTGAATTAATTTTTGAGTAATGGCATCACTAATCGCAGTAAAAATATGACTTACTTGGTGGGCGCGAATGCCAGCATGCACCCACTGCACTAATAAGCTGGGTAATGATTTCGCAATATCGATTAAAGGCGCAAGCTCGGTTTGTCGGCTAATGTGTTGCACTAAATAAACAGGATCATCTTGCTTGGCGCGCATCAAATCGGATGCACTAATCATCCCGATTAACATTTGGTGACGCATGACGGGTAAATGATGAATACCTTGTTGAGTCATGCTGAGTGTTGCATCAAACAGTGTTTGTTCTTGTTCAATGGTCTTTGGTTGTTCGGTCATGATGACCGAAACATGCGCTGTTAAGTCCAATCCTTGTGCGACAGCTCGTGAGCGAATATCTCGATCTGTGACAATGCCAACCAGTTTGTTCTCTTGCAATACTAATACGGATGAAATCCGCTTTTCGCTCATATAGGCCGCGCATTGTTGAATGGTTGTGTCGGGAGTGATGGTAAAAAGTTGACCGCTAATGATGTCTTGAATGGGGCGCATCATGTCGCTTGGGTTTTGTTCGTGGCGGGCGGCACGGCGTAAGCGTCGTGAACGCTGTGAATTAAAAAAACGGTCAAAGTAACGAAATTCTAAGCGCAGTTGTTGATAAAAAATTTCGGGTAAATAATAAATTATGCTGTCTTCAATGAGTACCGCGTAAATGCCTGGGTTTTCTTTATTTAAACCCACGAGATTAAAACTGAAGCCTTCGCCAACTCGTTCTAATAATCGATCTGTATTATTACGAATTTCAACTGCGCCGCTTCTTACGATGCGTAAGCCAGCTTCATCATCATCTTTTTGAAAAACAGTGCCTTGCCTGTGATAACTGATTTCAATGTGATTAACGATTCGATTCACTTGCTCTATAGGCAGTTCATCAAAGGGAATGCACTCGACAATATAATCCCGAATGCTTTCAAGTTCTGGTTTTAAATAGGTATCACTATCTGAAGTCTTCATCGTAGCTGGTTTCATAGTTAATAAAGGCTAGCGAGGTATCACCATAGTACAGCGTGTGATTAGCCGATGCGGCTAATTGTAGGCGATCTATTTTTAAATCTGGATTCATAATATCAAGTGACCACTTTAAGCCTTTTTCATCAAGAGCACGCATACTCATTGGTGCAATGTCGTGATCTTGATTAATAACATGGGCGGCAATGATGCCATCTAACGGATGTTTAGACTCCAGTGTCAGTACAACTTGTACGTCACTGGCCCACTGTGCTTTGACGTGTACTTCGAAGTCACCGTTTTTTAAATCACAACCGCCGCTTGGATAACGGCAGTTTGATTTTTCAATTAATTCAACTTGCTCACCAGGTTTTGCGGCATGAGGTGTCTCTGACACAATAGAATCAATTGCAAAATAACTGATGATCGCCAGCACTGGCGCGACAATTAACGAGACCACGACGTGTTTGTTTTTAAACATATTAATACCTATTTCGCGTATCGATCATAAAAAGAAAAAGGACCCCGGTAAAATATACCGGGGCCATGCCCGAATCGAAAGGCTATTTTAAAACAGACTCATTAGTGCTCCTGCGCATTGTTAACGCCTGTCGGCACACGAATGTGTTCGACCAACTCTTGAATATGCTGTGGTGGCGCAGCAGTGATACGAGATATGGCAAATGCCACTGAAAAGTTCACTACGGCACCAATGGCACCAAAGGCATTGGGTTCGATTCCAAAGAACCAGTTGCTTGGCATGTCGCCCAAGAACTCAGTCCCTGGCACAAACATGATGCCCTTATGCTGAAACACATAAAGTAACGTGACGGTAATACCTGCGATCATGCCGGCCACCGCCCCTTCTTTATTAATACGACTGCTAAATATACCCATCATTAGAGCAGGGAAAATAGACGACGCCGCTAAGCCAAATGCCAGTGCCACTGTACCTGCCGCAAAGTCGGGTGGGTTAAACCCAAGATAACCGGCTAATGCGATGGCACCTGCCATCGCAACACGAGAGGCCATTAATTCCTGCTTCTCTGTGATGTCTGGCATAAACACACCTTTTAACAAGTCATGGCTAATGGCAGACGATATGGCCAGCAATAAACCGGCTGCGGTAGATAGGGCGGCCGCTAAACCACCGGCCGCGACTAACGCAATCACCCAGTTAGGCAGCTGTGCAATTTCAGGATTTGCTAGCACCATAATGTCACGGTCGACTTTGACCATTTCATTTTTTTCTTTATCGGCTGTGTATTGAATTAAGCCGTCATTGTTTTTGTCTTCGAATTGAAGCAGGCCTGTTTTTTCCCAATTTTTAAACCATTGCGGGCGTTCGTCATACGCGAGGTTTTCACCACTCGTCGGTTCAATGGTGTTCATTAGATTTAAACGTGCCATACCGGCAACAGCAGGTGCAGTTGTGTATAAAATGGCAATAAACACCAACGCCCAACCAGCAGATGAACGAGCGTCTTTTACTTTAGGCACTGTAAAGAAACGAATAATCACGTGAGGTAAGCCTGCGGTACCAATCATTAATGAAAGGGTATAGGCAAACATGTTTACGGTACTGAGCCGCACACTGGTTGTGTATTCAGCAAACCCTAATTCGGTCACGACTTGATCGAGCCGGTCTAATAAGTACACGTCACTGCCGCTTAGCGTACTGCCAAGTCCTAACTGTGGTATTGGATTACCCGTTAAGCTCAGTGAGATAAAAATAGCCGGAATGGTATAGGCTAAAATTAAAATACAGTATTGTGCAATCTGGGTGTAAGTGATCCCTTTCATGCCGCCTAATACAGCATAGAAAAAGACAATACACATGCCCACTAATAAACCCGTATCGTAGCTAACTTCCAAAAAGCGAGAAAACGCCACACCAATGCCTTTCATTTGCCCGATAACATACGTGACGGAACAAATGATTAAACAAATAACGGCAACGATGCGTGCGGTACGTGAATAAAAGCGATCACCGATGAATTCAGGCACAGTGAACTTACCGTATTTTCTTAGGTAAGGCGCGAGCAGCATGGCTAAAATAACAAATCCACCTGTCCAACCCATTAAGAAAACCGAGCCGCCGTAACCCATAAAGGCAATTAAACCTGCCATTGAAATAAAAGAAGCCGCGCTCATCCAGTCAGCCGCGGTGGCCATACCATTGGCCACAGGATGAATACCACCCCCAGCAATATAAAACTCTTTAGTGGTACCTGCTCGGGCCCAAATTGCGATGCCAATATAAATGGCAAATGTAATACCTACGACAATGTAGGTGAGTGTTTGTAATTCCATGATGCACCTCTACTCGTCGTCGACGCCATATTTACGGTCAAGTTGACCCATTTTTTTTGTGTAGTAAAAAACCAATACAACAAAGGTATAAATAGACCCTTGTTGAGCAAACCAGAAACCTAATTTATAGCCGCCAATTTGAATTTGATTTAATACATCCACTAATAAAATACCGCAGCCGAACGAAACAACGAACCAAATGATTAAAAGTTTAACCATGAGTGCGAGATTCTCTTTCCAATATGCTTTGGCATCGCTTTGTGATTTAAATGACATGATGCTCTCTCCAGTTAACCTGTTTATTATTAATCGCCATATTGTGTGCCGTTACCTTATATAAATATAAGGTGGCACTTTTTAATAAAATATTAGAAACTCAATTTACTGGTGAATTGAATGCGTGATAAATCACCATCAGCACCACTTTCAGTTTCACGCTCTGCAATCATGTACTCGCCTCCAAAAGTCAATTGCGCCGTTGGGCTATACATGAGATTGACGTACATATTATTAATGGATTTAGTGACATCAGAAGTAATGGCATCGGAATTGTCGGCTTCTGAAAAAGCGTAAGAAACCGTACTGCGCATTTGACTGCTCCACATATGTTTATAAGCGACAAAGCCACCGGTTACGGAATGTAAATCAATGCTGCCATCGGCTTCGATGCCGCCATCACGAAACGCGTTTAACGCAACGTAACGACCAAGAGCACCACTGTTGAGCATGACTTTTATGTCGTCGCCATTTTTCATGGCGTACTTACCGCTAAAAGATACGGCGTAACCCATCTCGCTTTCATCTTGCGCGCCATCGTTGTATGTAATTTGACGTAACATCAAAGCCGCTGAATAACTTAAGCTACCTGCACTTGCATCATAACGGCCGATTAAATCGGGCATGGTATTGTCGTCAACTTGGTTTGAGTTTACGGTGGCACCGGCACGATCGTCGTTAAATCCAGAAGATGGATTTTCCGCTGCGATCATTATTTTGCCACCCGCTATGGGCAGTGTGTAACGTATTTGAGGTTGGCGCACAAAGATCGTACCTGAGGTTGGGCCAACAAAATCCACGGCCTCAGGTAATGCACCGACATTGAAAAAAGTACTCCACGTTTGACCTGCTGTAATGGAAGAGCCATCTGATTTATTCCACGCTAAAAAACCATGACGTAAACCATTACTGGATTGATTGGTAAGGCGTTCATCATTGCCAGCATTAAAATCCATTTCTATAAAGCTGATGACTTGACCTACATCTGTGTCGGTAATCGTTTTAAAATTTAAGCGTGAAAATTTTGCGTTGGTATCAAATACACGATTTCCTTCACCACTGGCGTCACCGACTGCGATGGTTGAAGGCACAAGAAAGTCATCCCCTACATTCCCTGCGCGCTGGGTATCTGAATATTGACTAAAAATGGCATCAAACTTTATGAAACCACCATATTTAAATTGCGTTTCGGCATGGGTGATTGAACTTGCGAAAGTGGCACAACCAAGTGTGCAGGCTAGGGCAAGGGCATTTTTTTTATTGGTTTTAAATGAGATGGGCTTTCTCATAGTCTTCCCTCCGGATGGTTAGCGTCAGGGAGTAGCAATTAGCGCCACACGGAACTGATCACCACTCTTACCGCTACAGTAAGGGGGTTTTTAAGCACCCTGACTATTAGCCCTTGGTATATATTCGACTAAAGTCTAATGTCGTTTAACTTGATATTTTGTGGTGCGTACCCAACAGCTTAGACAAAGGTCTAATGGTGGTTTGTGGTGTGAGATTAGACACTGCTTGTATACAAATGAATGTGTAGGGGAGCATCATGTCAGAACAAAGCGTTTATCCAGTACAGCCCAATCAAAAAACATTGCTGACAAACGAGCAATATTTAGCGATGTATCAGCAATCAATTTCAGAGCCTGAGGCTTTTTGGGCGAAACAAGCTCAGCGTATTGAATGGCAAACGCCATTTACAAAGGTAAAAGATGTTTCATATGCAAAGCACGATTTACACATTCGTTGGTTTGAAGATGGTGAGCTTAATGTCACCGAAAGTTGCGTTGATCGCCATGTAAAACATAACCCACAAGCGACAGCGTTTGTTTGGGAGCCTGATGAAGAAGGCGCGCCCTCTCGCATTATTTCGTATGAGCAGTTATCACAAGAGCTCAATAAACTATCAAACGGCTTAAAACAATTAGGCGTAAAAAAAGGCGATGTTGTTACTATTTATATGCCGATGGTGCCGGAAGCGGCCATTGCAATGCTGGCATGCGCGCGTATCGGTGCGGTGCACTCGGTGGTGTTTGGTGGCTTTTCGCCGGAAGCATTAGCCGGGCGTATTGAAGACGGTAATAGCCAGTTTGTCATTACGGCTAATCAAGGGTTGCGTGCCGGTAAAACCGTGCCTTTAAAAGAAAATGTAGATAAAGCCATTGAACTTTGCCCGAAAGATCTTGTGAAACATGTTGTCATGTTACAACACACGTCTACGATTGTGCCGATGAATAGCAGCATTGATGTGGATTATAAAACGTTACTCGTGGCACAAAGTGATGTGTGCCCAGCTGAAAAAATGAATGCAGAAGACCCATTATTTATTTTGTATACATCTGGCAGCACAGGTAAACCAAAAGGTGTATTACATACCTGTGGTGGCTATTTGGTTTATGCCGCCATGACCCATGAATATATTTTTGATTACAAACAAGGTGATATTTATTGGTGCGCTGCCGATGTGGGTTGGGTCACGGGTCATAGTTATATTGTGTACGGGCCATTGTGTAATGGAGCATCTGTAGTGATGTACGAAGGCGTACCGACACACCCTGACTGCGGGCGTATTGCGCGCATGATTGATAAGTACGACATCAATATTTTATACATCGCCCCTACAGCGATTCGTGCATTAATGAGCGAAGGAGATGACCCCGTCAAAGGTGCTAACTTATCGAGTTTGCGTTTGCTCGGCACCGTGGGTGAGCCGATTAACCCAGAAGCATGGCGCTGGTATTACCGCACATTTGGTCGTAGTCAATGTCCCATTGTGGATACATGGTGGCAAACCGAAACAGGGGCTGCTTTGATTACGCCATTACCTGGCGCGACTGATTTAAAACCGGGCTCGGCTACGTTACCATTTTTTGGTATACGCCCGGCACTGGTTGACGAGCATGGCAATGAGCTTGAAGGCACGGCCAGTGGTAACTTAATTATTAAAGACAGTTGGCCCGGACAAATGCGCACAGTGTTTGGCGATCATCAACGGTTTATCGATACTTATTTTTCAACGTTTGAAGGCAGTTATTTCACCGGTGATGGTGCTAAGCGTGATGACGATGGTTATTACTGGATTACTGGGCGAGTGGATGATGTATTAAATGTATCGGGCCATCGTATGGGGACCGCTGAAATTGAAAGTGCGCTGGTCGCTCATGAGGCTGTCGCTGAAGCTGCCGTGGTTGGTTTCCCCCATGACATTAAAGGCCAAGGCATTTATGTGTATGTCACATTAAACCATGGTAAAGAGCCCAGTGAAAAAATGCAGAAAGATTTAATCGCGTGGGTGCGCAAGGAGATTGGCCCAATTGCAACACCGGATATTATTCAATGGGCAGCTGGCTTACCTAAAACACGCAGTGGCAAAATTATGCGCCGTATTTTACGCAAGATAGCCACCGATGAATTCGACACACTGGGAGATATCTCAACACTGGCAGACCCCAGTGTGGTTGAAACTTTAATTGAAAATCATAAAGCCATCGCACAGGTGGCATAAGGTGAGATTAAATAAGAGCTAATGAGGTTAGCTCTTATTTAGGTTTAACCGGATTGGCGTAATCTTTCACATGGAATAAAATTGATAATGGTGTAAATTAAGAGGATACAAAAATAACAATAACGGATCTTTATGTCGCACGCTTGCAGTATTATCGTAGCAGACGATCACCCCTTATTTCGCAGTGCATTAAGTGGCACATTAATGCGTCAAATTGCTGATGTTGAGATTCATGAAGCATGTGATCTTTCGAGCCTGCAATTGCAGGTTGAAAACAATGAAAATGCACAGCTGATTTTGTTAGATTTACATATGCCTGGCGCAGAAGGCTTTAGCGGTTTGGTTTTCTTAGTGGCACATTACCCCCATATTCCTGTGATGATTGTTTCAGCCCACGACCAAGCGGATATTATTCGCCGTGCAATGGACCACGGTGCCAGTGGCTTTTTACCAAAAAGTAGTCCCGTGGATGATATGGCTGAGGCCATTCACACAGTATTAAATGGCGGAGTATGGATGCCTAACAATCTTTCAGATGGTAATAGCAGTAACTTAAGTGAAATGAATTTCGCACAAGCCCTTGCTCAGCTTACGCCTCAGCAATTTCGGGTGGCCAGTATGGTGAGCCAAGGTTTATTAAATAAGCAAATCGCATATGAACTCAATGTGACAGAAGCCACCATTAAAGCGCATATGACCGAAATATTCCGTAAGCTTGGTTTAAATTCACGTACTCAAGTGGTCAAAGCTATGGGTGAATTATCTGTACAACCCTTAGTGAACCAAACCGATTTGTAATTAGCGAAATTGCTTTTTAAGATTGATTTGCTGGCGTAACACATTACGCAGTGCGGCAGGTGCCACCGGCTTTGCCATGAACAAACAATTGCATTCACTTACGTTTTGACGAACCTCATCGCTGTTGTCTGCGCTGATCACAATAGCGTTGATGTTGGTCTGCCAATGTAAACGTAATGCCTCAATGACGTCTAATCCTGTTTCGTGATCAAGGTGGTAATCCGCCAAAATAAAATCGGGCGCGTGGGTGAGATTCCAGAAACTAAGTGCTTGACCTAAATCGGTTGCAGTGACCACGTGACAGCCCCACTGTTCTAATAATGATTGCATGCCCATCAGTATTCGTTGTTCATTATCAACACATAAAATATGTACGCCAGCAAGATTAGGGTCTTGGTTATGAGCCTCTATTTTAGCGGGTTGAATATGACCTATCGGTACGGATATCGAAAACTTAGAACCTACACCCACTTTAGATTGCACTTCAATGCTGTGCCCTAATAATTGTGAAATGCGTTGGGCGATTGATAAACCTAGCCCTAACCCTTGATTGCTGACCGCACCGGGCAGTCGCTCAAACTCTTCAAATATGCGCTCCATTTCATTCTCAGAAATACCCGGGCCAGTGTCGAGAACTTGTAAACTAAATTCGCTGCCTTTTCTGCGTACCCCCATTAATACTTTGCCACTTTGAGTATAACGCAGCGCGTTAGAAACAAAATTCTGTAACACTCGGCGCAGCAGGTGTAAATCACTATAGAGCCAAGCATTTGAAGGCACCCAATGAAATACAATTTCTTTTTTACTGGCAATGGCATTCGCTTCACTGGCTAGAGGGCGCAATAAACTATCTAATGAAAAATGAGAACGTCTTGCTTGTTCTTTACCTGAGCTTAAACGTGAAATTTCACGTAATGAATTAATCAACTGTTCGGCTTGAGTGAGAGCGTCATCAAGTTGTTGAGAGGTGGTTTCTAAGGATTTACTAGGCGGTTGTACGTTTTTAACTTGCGCCTGTATCGATGCGGCGAACAAACGTGCTGCATTAATAGGTTGTAATAAATCATGGCTAGCGGCAGCTAAAAATCGACTTTTACTTGCGTGCACTTGTAAGAGTTCTTGTTCGGTTCGCGCACGTAATTCATTTTCGCGTTGTAGTGATTCGTTCACGTTTTGCAATTCTTGGGTGCGCAGGCTAACCCTTTCTTCTAAAAGTGATTTTGACTGGGCGAGCTCGGTTAATACATGATGGTAGTCACTGATATCTGTGTACGTTGTTACATAGCCACCATTCTTTAATGGTGTACCTCGTATTTCAATGACTTTGCCATTAGGCAGCTCTCGCTCAAGTCGGTAAGCATTGCCTGTATTTAATTGTGTTAAGCGGCGCTGCACTAATCGTTTTTGATTACTATCGTCGTTACCTAAATAACCACGTTGTGCGTTGTATTCGTAAATGGTTTTTATATCGCAACCGATATAAAGCAGCCGCTTAGGGTATTCAAATAAATATTGGTATTGCTGATTCCAAGCCACTAATTTTAAATCTTTATCCACCACACTAATACCCTGAGGAATCGTCTCTAACGTGGTTTGTAAAAGAGTTTGGCTAAATTGAATTTGCTTTGAACTGCCACTGACTAAGCTTACAAAGTCTTGTAGTTTTAACGGCTGCTCACTTGATAATAACGTCATCGCTTTATGGGAAGATACAGCACCAATGATCGAGCCTAATTCGTGTTCTATCACTCCAATAACAAAATTAGGGGCATAATCGTGTGGCAATAATCGGTGGCCCACTTGTCGCTCAAAACTACGCCACATGGCATGACTTCGCTCTAAACCAAATAGTGGGTCGACTAATGATTGTAATTGGCGAACCTCTACGGCACTGAGTGTGGTATCTAATTGGGTGTCATCGTGTTTAATATGGCTATGGGTGAAACGTTGGGCTTGGCGCAAATCTAAATAAGAAAATTGCGTTTTATTCGATACCAAATAAAATATGAAAGCGTTAACACTAATGCTTAATAATACACCCAAGCTTAATGGGTCAAGAAACCCAAGACCTAAGAGATTATTAGGCGCCAACCAATGAATACTAAACAAGCCGTGAATTAACAATGTGTGTTCATTGGGTAACAATGTTGGCAATAATAAACAATAAAACCAGATGGCCATGCCGCTTAATAAACCCGCGATCACGCCACGAGCATGTCCTTTAGGCCAATATAAACCCGCCAATACACCGGGCAATAATTGCGCGCACGCAGCAAACGAAACTAAACCAATACTGGCAAGCCCTTCGTTTTGACTCATGATGCGTTCAAGTAACCAACTCAGCGCTAAAATGGCAATGATGACCCCACGGCGAATGAATCGCAGAGAACGACCTAAATCTTTTGATTGATAACCCACTTTATTTTTTGAGCGCAACCATGTTGGCACGATGAGCTCGTTAGACACCATTATCGATAATGTAATGGTGGCCACCACGACCATGCCTGTTGCCGCCGAAATTGCACCAATAAAGGTTAACGCGAGAATCCACTCATCGCCGCTAAAACGCGGAAGGGTTAAAACATAACTATCCGGTGAAATATCAAGGCCGCCAAATAATTGTGCGCCTGTTTGAGCAAGTGGAATAGCTAACAAAGCAAACGCACCTAAATATAAGGGCACTAGCCAACGGGTATATTGAATATCCCTTGCGCCTTGGTACTCCACGACCATGACATGAAATTGCCGAGGCAAACAAATAATTGCAGTGGCGGCTAATAATAATTCAGTAGAAAAAAAGCGGGCTGGTGATTTGTGAAACATGTAAATTTGCACTTTGCATGTCTGGTAAATCAATATTCATTAATGTAACGGCTAATACAGCAACCACAATAAATGCAATTAATTTGACGACGGATTCTGTAGCCACTGCGGTGATCATGCCGCGTAATCTATCGGGGCCATCAATGACTCGAGTTCCAAACAAAATCGCGAACCATGCCATAGTCAGCGCTGCGATAAAACTGGATGTATCATTGAATATGGGGTTCGAACTTTGCCAATTTAAACTGCTCCATGCAATCGAAACCCCACGGAGCTGTAGTGCAATATAGGGCAGGGTGCCAATGACTAAAACAGTGGTGACAATGGCGGCTAACGCTTGGTTTTTTCCGTAACGCGAGCCAATAAAATCGGCAATAGAGGTCACTTTGTTGTGTAAACTTACGGTGAGTAAGCGGGTTAAAAATGGCCAGCCAAAAATAATCAATAAAATAGGGCCAAGATAAATTGGCAAGTAATGCCAGCCATTTTGAGCGGCATGACCGGCGGCTCCTAGAAACGTCCAAGAACTGCAATAGACACCAATGGATAAACTATAAACAAGTGGGCGCCACCAAGACAGACGAATAGTACTGCCATATTTTTCGCCCCACCAAGCGATGAAAAATAATAGGCCACCATAGGCGGTAACGAGAATCAGTAGTAGTTGCTTATCCATGATGTGCCTTTCAAATCGCTGCCTTATCCTTACTTATCTAAAAGACAAAGGCAACTAGACGAAAGACTAGGCTAAGGCTGTTTTTGAAATGGTAATGTGTTGATCAATGATCTTAAAGGGAATGCTTTTCAGGGACTGCTCTAAACAAGGCCCGCTGATGCATAAGCCGTCTTCTATACGAAATAATGCACCATGCATTGCACACATAATTAAGCTGCGGCTGCTATCAAGAAATTGATCTGGCACCATTTCAAGTTGCACACCTAAATGAGGGCAGCTATTAAGGTAAACATGAACCTCGTTGTGTTTTTTAACCGCAAATATTGAGCGCCCTTCAATCGAAAAGCCTTTGCTTTGGTTGTCATTGATATCGTTAACATGGCATAGGGAGAGCATGTGCAGAATCCAAATAATGGATTATAACCAATTTCGTCTAATTGGCAGAAGGGAAGGCGCTTTAATTTAAAATAAAACATCCTCATTTTCAGCATCATCCATGGCCTTTTTAGCCATGTTTTGCAGATCGTCGTTAAGACCTTCAAGATACTGAATAAGGGTTTGGCTATTGTCTTCCATTTTATTGAGACGGCTAAGCTTGTCTTTGCTGGAGCCTTTTTTAGCGGCAATGAGAGCCGAATAGGCGTTTTTATGCAAGCCTTCGAGGTGTTGCTCGATGCTGCGATAACTTTTCAAATGGCCAAACGTTGATTGACCTAAACCATGGAAATACCACTGGCCAAAGCCGTTACCTTTATGATCTTTTATTAATTCACACGTTTCATCATCGTGTTTGTCAGTGGAGATGAATTCATATACTCGGGATTTAAACGCCAATAAACTCAGCATAGCAACTTGTATGTAGCTTTCGTTGGTGCTGCGATTAATTATGATGTTCATATCCTTACTTAAGTCTGTAATCAGCTTAACCGAGGATTCAATCGTTGATGTGGTCTCCTTTAAGTTGGTCGCATCTTTTTGAATATCTTCAATGCCTTTATCGACTTTTTGAATGAAATTCGTGGTGGCTTGTATGATGTCTGAAATCTCTTTGGTGGTGTTACCTGTTTGCCCAGCAAGGGTTCGCACTTCATCGGCTACAACGGCAAAGCCACGGCCTTGTTCGCCGGCTCTTGCGGCTTCAATGGCGGCATTAAGTGCCAGTAAATTGGTTTGATCGCTGATGCCTTCAATTTTTACGACACAATCATTTATTTTGGCGGCGGATTGATTGAGCTGCACCATGTTTTCGCCGGTTTGACTGGCTCGGCTGTCAATTTGATTTAGGCTTTGGCCTACTTGCTTCAATATGACGGTAATTTGCCCAAAGGTGGCTTCGCTGTCTTTTAAGCGAGAGCGTTCTGCGCCTAAGGCTTCAGCGTTGTGACTGACAAGATTGTGGATATCGTTGACGCTATGAACGGTTTTAAATAATAAAGCATTCATTGAGTTTTGCTCTGTGGCCATCTCACCAATGTGATTTTGCAATTCCTCAGAGGCTAGGCGACTGAGTTCAGCGTTACTAAGGCTATCTTGAAGCGCTTGTATTTCGGTATGCAGTGTTGCAATGAGTGCGTCACGCTCAGCCAGTTTCCCGCTATTTGCGATTGAGAATAAGCCCATGGTATTACCAAACTCTATAATATCTTTTAACTTTAGCTCAGCATGAGAGGGTGACAAGTGAGTACTATTTCTTCAGCGTAATATCTGGCGTGTCTTGGCCTACATCTTTAAGGGTATTTTGCTGGGTTTGCTCTAGGAGCTGCTTAGCGTGTGAAAAGTCGATGCTAAAATCGACTTCCATGGCTTCTTTGCTGGGTTTAATACCGCATGCAGCACCCGTAACAGGCATGGTGCTGGCGGTACCTGGTGATTTGCTCATAGCGACACCTCGGTTATTTAATTCGATGTTTCTCGCGGGTTTCTTGTTTCTTACGGTCGCTTTTTCTGAGCATCACATAGAGTGCCCCGGTACCACCGTGCTGAGGCTTGGCGCTGTGAAAAGCGATAACGTCGTCAAATTCTCTTAGCCATTTATTGGTCCAGCTTTTTAGTAAGGCTGGAGTGGCTTCTTTTTCGCCTTTGCCATGCAGAATAATAAGCGTACGTAGGTCGTACTTCATGGCATCTTCAATGAAGCGATAGACCTCTTCGCGGGCTTGTTGAACTGTGCGTCTGTGTAGATCAAGGCGAGCATCGAGTTGGTATTTACCCAAGCGAAATTTACGGTAAACCCCTTCTTGTACGCCATCTTTTTTGTATTGAATAATGTCGTATGGTTTTACCATGTGCACATGCGTATCACTTAAGTGATTTGGGTCATCCTGTGCATCGGTTACGGCCGCTTGGCGGCGCTGAGCGACGGCAATACTGTCTTGCTGGGTTTTGTTTTTGTTTAGACTGACCCGCTCATCTACTTTGAGGGGCGTTACATCACCAATAGCCTTTTTAAATTCTGAAAAATCGTCCATATTGGCTCCCCCCTCTCACTTACTTTAATGTTAACTCGAATACTGTTTCGCTTGATGCCGTTTAGGCATTATACGCGTTTTGCGTCAAATTCGTGTTGGTTTATGGCTGTAATGTTTCGCCTTTAAGCAGCAGCAATGGGTCAATACGGGCGTTATTTAAGCTGACGGACCAGTGTAAATGCGGCCCTGTGACACGGCCAGTTGCACCGACTTTACCTAAAACAGCGCCTTTTTTCAGTACATCACCCGCTTTAACGTCAATCTTACTTAGGTGACAAAACATGCTGATTATTCCCTGGCCATGGTCCATATACACGACATTACCATTAAAAAAGAAGTTGCCAGTTAACACCACTTTACCAGAGGTGGGTGCGTGAATCGGTGTCCCTGTGGGGGCTGCGATATCTAATCCACTATGGGGCTTACGCGGTTCGCCGTTAAAAAAGCGTTTAAACCCAAAAGGACTGGAGTAAGGACCCACTACCGGTTTGATCATCTCTAAATCAGGCGTTAACTGGGTGTCGAATACCTTAAAGACAGCATTGGCTTGTTTTTTTTCGCCTTTGTGACGGGTCAAGTTTTCAGCTGAAAGGTCAATGTGCTTACGGGTTTTCAGCTTGATATGTTGCTCAGGGTAATCTTTTGCTGTCACTGTGAAAGGGTAGCGCTTGCCTTGGCTGACAACAAAGTGTTCGCCCATCTTGGTAGCTAATTTAAGGCCAACCACAGCATGCCAAGCGTTGTTGTGTTTAACGACAGTAACAGGGTGTTTTTTATAAACCGCTTGAGGCGGGTTATCTAGCTCGGCATCCAGTTTTATAATCGCTATACCGCCAGGAACATTGGCGGCTTGTGGCAAACTGTAGGCGTTGGGCATCATCAATAAGCATATGAAGCCAAGTATGATTGAAATAAGCGGTGTGCTGGGCATGTGTGTTTTATTCATCGTATAACTCGCTCACTGTGCAACTCAATTTACCTTCGTGCAGTTTGGCATAGACGGTATCCCCCACTTTTACTTGGTTAGCGTTGTGGATAACTTGGCCATCTGTGGTGGTATTAATCGCATAACCACGACTCAGCGTACTCAAAGGGCTCACCGCATTCAATACCTCAACTTGCTTCCCTAAAGACTGCTGCCATCTGGTTAGGTTTGATTGAATGGCTTTTTGTAGGCGTTTGTTAAGCTGCGCATTGGTTTGCTGCATCAACGCCAGTTGCTTGTCTGGTTTGAATCCTGCGAGTGATTGTTGACAAGTTTGCAGGCGATTTTTATTATTTTGCAGCCGAGATACCATGGCGTTTTTTAAGCGCATCTCAGCCATGTCGAGACGTTGCATGTGTTCGTTGAGTTTGTCTTTTGGATGACGTAAACGTTTGATCAATTGCAATAAATGAAAATTCTGCTGGGCAACTTTGTTTTTTATGACGCGCGCTAAACTGCGTTCAAGTTGTTCAAACCGTCCCAGCCATTCAAAGCGATCAGGGCTCACTAATTCTGCTGCCGCCGATGGTGTTGGTGCGCGCAGGTCGGCAACAAAGTCACTGATCGACGTATCCACTTCATGACCTACTGCGCTGATTGTCGCAATATGACTATTATAAATAGCGCGCGCGACCACTTCTTCATTAAATGGCCATAAATCTTCTAGGCTGCCACCGCCACGACCGATAATTAATACGTCACAAATATTGTCGCGATTCGCTTGTGAAATGGCATTGGCGATTTGTCCTGCCGCTTGTTGACCTTGAACTTGAGTTGGGTAAATAGAAATAGGCAAACTTGGAAAGCGGCGCTTTAAAACTGAAATAATATCTTTTACTGCAGCACCCGTCGGGCTGGTGATGATACCTACATGTTTAGGGTGCGCAGGAATAATTTGTTTATGCTGAGCATCAAACAAGCCTTCTTTAAATAAACGCTGTTTGAGTTCTTCAAACGCTAATTGCAATGCGCCTTCGCCTGCGCTTTGCATGGCATCGACAATTAATTGGTAGTCACCGCGCGCCTCATACAAACTAACCGACGCGGTGACAACGACCTGCTCGCCTTCCTTCGGAATAAAATTTAAATATTGCGTGCGACTTTTAAACATGGCGCAACGTACCTGAGCACGCTGGTCTTTTAACGTGAAATACCAATGGCCACTACTGGGGCGCGCAAGGTTAGAAATTTCGCCTGTAACCTGCACTCGGTGCAGGTACGTTTCGAGTAATTCTTTACTCTGACGGTTCAGCTGACTGACGCTAATTATGGTGTTCTTTTGTTCAAAATTACTCATACAGACCTAATAGTGTGAACCAATTTGAAAAATAACTAGACAAAACCCTAGAATTACTGGCTATACTAGACCCAGTAGTTGATTCAACTGCTCTTTTAATTGTTCCAACGGATAAGGAATCATACATGAAAAAGCTCATCGCTGGTGCTGCACTTGCTGTAGCTGCTACATCTTCTTTTGCTAGCCCTGCAGGTTGTGGCGCTGGTACAGAATTTGTTTTCCCTGAAGCAAACGAATGGTACGAGCACGTAATGGCTGCGACTACTAACGGTTCTTCTGGTAACCAAACTTTCGGCATGACTTCTGGTACTTCAGGTTGTGGCGATGCTGGTGGCCCTCTTAAGCTAGCACGTGTATTTATGGATCAAAACATGGAGCAACTTGCTTCTGATTCTGCACGCGGTCAAGGCGAATCTTTAGATGCACTAACTAGCCTTATTGGCGTAGATGCTGCTGATAAAGCTGAATTCTCTAAAGAAGTTCAAGCAAACTTTGATTCTATCTTTGTAAGCACTGAATCTTCTTCTGAAGAAGCTTATGGCGCGTTAGTTAGCGTTATGGCAAGCAACGACAAGTTGGCTAAATACCTAGGTTAATCCTAGATTTAGTTAATTTTAGAGGGGGTGCTTTTGCACCCCTTTGTTATTTTGCGCCAGAATAAACTAAGAATAAAATCCATGCCTATTTTACGTTTTATTACCCTGTTATGTTTTTCGGGTTGTATTTCTTTTCCTGCGTTTTCAGATTCAAATATTTCCCAATTATCTCAATCGCCAAAGTGGCGAGCCCTGTTGCATTACCAAGCACAAGGCATAAATAATGTTGAATACAGTGAAGTTGATGATGATCGTTTTTTCTTATCAGATGCTGGTAAATACGATGCGTTAGCGGAATTAAAAGCAACCATTGCGGCATTCAAATTGCCACAAGAGGGTGATGACGCTGCGATTTGTCGTTTCCCTGCTCGCTTAAACTTTTTACAAGAAAAATTACCACAACAGAATTTTACAAAAATACAGTGCCCCGCATTTGATGAATGGTACGACCAGATTAAAGGCGAAGAGTTGTATCTGATTTTTCCATCGTCTTATATCAATAGCCCATCTTCTATGTTTGGGCATACGCTGTTTCGATTAGATGGCAAACAAGGCCACAAGTTACTGTCTTCTGCGATTAATTTTGCGGCGTTTACGGATGCAAACGACGATGAATTAACGTTTACCGTTAAAGGGCTAACCGGCGGTTACCCAGGTTATGTTTCTCTTGTGCCGTATTATGAAAAAGTAAATGAATACAATCACATTGAAAGTCGTGATATTTGGGAATACAAACTTGATCTAAGTCATGAACAGGTACAAAAATTTACACGTCATATTTGGGAGCTGAATGAAATCCGGTTTGATTACTTTTTTATTGACGAAAACTGTTCCTATCGACTGCTGACATTGTTAGACGCCATTGAGCCAAGCTGGCAGCTAGCCGCCCCTTTTAAATATCGAACGGTGCCGACGGATACGATTCGTGCGTTAGAGAAAAAAGACTTAATTGGCGATGTTACGTTCAGGCCTTCCAGAACCACAATTATTGAAGGTCAGCGCTTGCAGTTAACGGCTGACCTGCGTTTGATTGCGCGTGAATTAGCAGATGATCCATATGCGGTTTCAAGAGAAGCGCGTTTTTTAAATTTAAGTGAAAAAGAAAAAGCGCAAGTATTAGACATTGCCTATGGCTATACCCGTTATTTAAATTTAAAGAAAAACGATACCGATCCAACGCTACCAAAGCGCAGTTTAAAATTATTGTCGCTGCGTTCGAAAATTGATTTTAAAGGTGAAGCGTACAAACCGTTCCCAGAACCGTTAGTACGCGATGAGCATGGCCACAACACATTGCGCTCTACAATTGGGGCAACGGAAGACTTTTTAGAAATTGGTTTTCGGATTAACTATCATGACTGGCTTGATAATTTGGCGGGTTATCGAAAAGGCGCGCAAATTGAAATGGGTGACATTCGTTTTCGTGCAGATGAATCCCACTTACATAGGCTTCAGCACTTTGATGTCATCAGTATTCGTTCACTGGGTCCGCGTAATCGATTAAGCCAACCGATTAGCTGGCAAGTAAATGGTGGTTATGAGCGCTGGGCGAGCGATGACTTAGGTCATGCGCATATTAAACTGGGTGGTGGTTACGGCTATGACGCAGGGCCGGGTATGGCGTATGCCTTTTTACAAACTCAAATTGCCAATGGTGAGCGCTATAAAGATGACTGGCGATTAGGCGCTGGTGCTGAGCTTGGGTATTTGATTCAAACGGACCAATTTAATATGTGGTTATCGGCTCAGCATTTGGCCAGTGTGATTCAATCCGGTGAAAGCACTGAATACCAAGTGGGTGTTGGTGTGCCGCTTGGTAAAAATCAACAAATTCGCGTGCAGTGGCAAAAACAAAAGTGGCGACAACTTGAACAAGAGCAAGTAAGGCTGACGTATGCCATTTATCATTAGAATTTTCGTATTGGGTTGGTTAGTGCTGATCCTAAACGGTTGCACGGGTATAACGTCTTTGATGTTTTTCCCCCTAGAAGAGTACCCCGCCACGCCTGCTCAACTGGGTTTCGAATTCGAAGTGGTTAAGCTTCAAGCTCATGACGGCACTAAGCTTCATAACTGGTGGATGCCAGCACAGGGTCAAGCCAAAGGTAATGTGATGTTTTTGCATGGCAATGCGCAAAATATGAGTTACCACCAATTTAATATTCATTGGCTCGTTAAGTCCGGCTATAACGTCTTTTTACTGGGTTATCGTGAATATGGTAAAAGCGAAGGGCACGCGATGCTGCCTGACATCTTTATGGATGTGTATGCAGGCTTAGATTGGATGGTCGCTAGGCATGATGATTTGCCTTTAGTCTTGTTTGGGCAAAGCATGGGCGCGACGTTAGCCGTTTATGGTCTAGGCAGTTATCCACAAAAAGACAAAGTAGATGCAGTGGTGCTTGATGCTGCATTTGCCAGTTACCCTGATATGGCGGCTGAAGCCATGTCGCGAAATTGGTTTACGTGGCTGTTACAGCTGCCTGCGTTGGCCATAACCAGTAAATATGATCCTGTAGAGTGGATTGACCAATGGGGCAATAAACCTCTATTGATGCTGCATAGCCCTGATGATCAAACCGTGCCCTACGAAGCGGGTGAGCAGTTGTTTGCTAAAGCCTTAGAGCCTAAACAATGGATTACCACAATGGGCCCTCATACGCGTACGTTTCGCTTTGTTAAATACCAGCAGATCTTCTTGGATTTTATTGCCCAGTTGCCAGTGGAATCGAATAAATAAGGTAATAGGTCTAAAATACATACAAACTTAAGTAAATTTTGATTTCGCCGTTGCCTTGTTTAAGGTAGAATTACGCGCCATTCTTATTCAGGTATGGCGGTCCCATCATGTTGCGAATTGCCCAAGACGCATTAACGTTCGACGATCTTCTTCTCGTTCCCGGTTACAGTGAAGTTTTGCCCAATCAGGTGAACCTTAAAACCAAGTTAACCCGTGAAATCGAGCTAAATATTCCCCTTATTTCTGCGGCTATGGATACCGTAACCGAATCTCGCTTAGCGATTGCTATGGCGCAAGAAGGCGGTTTAGGCATTATTCATAAAAATATGACCATCGAGCAGCAAGCAGCTGAAGTTCGTAAAGTTAAAAAATACGAAAGCGGTGTGGTTAAAGATCCTATTACAGTACCCAGTAGCACCACGATCAGTGAGCTGCTTGAAATTACCCGTCAAAACAATATCTCAGGTGTGCCCGTTGTTGATGGTGCTGACTTAGTCGGTATCGTAACGGGTCGTGATGTTCGTTTTGAAACGAACCTAAATGCGTCCGTTGCCAGCGTTATGACACCGAAAGAAAAACTCATCACGGTAAAAGAAGGTGAGAGCAACGACGTTGTTCAGGGTTTGCTTCATAAATACCGCATTGAAAAAGTATTAGTCGTTAACGATAACTTTGAGCTGGTTGGTTTAATGACCGTTAAAGATATTGATAAAGCCTCTGCTTACCCAAATGCCTGTAAAGATGATCAAGGTCGTTTACGTGTGGGTGCGGCTGTTGGTACCGGAGCTGAAACGCCAGATCGTATTACGGCACTTGTAAAAGCAGGTGTTGATGTGGTGATTGTCGATACGGCCCACGGCCACTCTAAAGGTGTAATTGATCGCGTACGCTGGGCAAAAGAAACCTTCCCTCAGTTACAAATTATTGGTGGCAACATTGCCACAGGCGCTGCGGCTAAAGCGCTAGCGGATGCGGGTGCCGATGGCGTTAAAGTAGGTATCGGCCCGGGTTCTATCTGTACCACTCGTATTGTAGCGGGTGTAGGTGTGCCACAAATCAGCGCAGTAGCCGACGTAGCAGCCGCACTTGAAGGCACTGGTGTGCCGTTAATTGCAGATGGTGGTATTCGTTTCTCTGGTGATATGGCCAAGGCCGTTGTTGCAGGCGCTTACGTTATTATGGCGGGCTCTTTGTTAGCCGGTACCGACGAAGCCCCAGGCGAAGTAGAATTGTTCCAAGGCCGTGCTTATAAATCTTACCGTGGCATGGGTTCATTAGGTGCTATGGGCCAAAGCCAAGGCAGTGCGGATCGTTACTTCCAAGACTCTAAAGCGGGTAACGACAAATTAGTGCCAGAAGGCATTGAAGGCCGTATCGCGGTTAAAGGCCCAATGGGCAATGTTGTGCATCAAATGATGGGCGGTCTTCGTTCAGCCATGGGTTACACCGGTTGTGCCACCATTGACGACATGCGTACGAAACCTGAGTTTGTGAAAATATCATCTGCGGGCATGAAAGAATCCCATGTGCATGATGTGCAAATCACAAAAGAAGCCCCTAATTACCGTATGGGCTAAAGCGTTACCTTAGAGTCTCTTGAGCGCTCTAAGTAAGTTGGGTTAGCCGAAAAGTAACCCAACAAACAGAATTTTAACCTGTTGCTAAGGCAACAGGTTTTTTAGTTTTATAGATACGAGGTCTTTATGACAGACATTCATGCACAGAAAATCCTAATTCTAGATTTTGGCTCTCAATACACCCAGCTTATTGCGCGTCGTGTACGTGAGCTTGGTGTGTTCTCTGAAATTCGCGCGTGGGACATGAGCGCTGAAGACATCAAAGAATTTGCGCCTAAAGCCATTATTTTAGCCGGTGGCCCTGAGTCAGTGCATGAAGAGAATAGCCCCCGTGCGGCACAAGAAATTTTCGATATGGGTTTGCCTATTTTTGGTGTTTGTTACGGCATGCAAACTATGTCAGAACAATTGGGCGGTAAAGTTGAAGGCTCTGATGTACGCGAATTTGGTTATGCGCAAATTAAAGCTGAAGGCAGCAGTGCGTTGTTTAAAGACATTGCTGACCATGTAAACGATAAAGGCGAGAAACTGCTAGACGTTTGGATGAGTCACGGTGACAAAGTAGTCAAAATGCCTGAAGGTTTTGAACTCATGGCATCTACGCCATCATGCCCAATTGCAGGTATGTACCACGCGGAGAAAAACTTTTTTGGCGTACAGTTTCACCCAGAAGTGACGCACACCTTACAAGGTGGCCGTATGCTTGAGCACTTCATTATAGACATTGCAGGCTGTGAAGGTTTATGGACACCTGCCAATATTATTGAAGATCAAATCAAGCGTGTGCAAGAAAAAGTTGGCGATAAAAAAGTATTGCTTGGTTTGTCGGGCGGCGTTGATTCATCTGTTGTTGCGGCTCTTTTACACAAAGCCATTGGTAGTCAACTAACCTGCGTATTTGTGGATAACGGCTTGCTTCGTAAAAATGAAGGCGACATGGTTATGGACATGTTTGCAAAAAACATGGGCGTAAAAGTGATTCGCTCTGATAGTGCCGATTTATTCTTGGGTAAGCTGGTGGGTGTATCAGACCCAGAAGCGAAACGTAAAGTGATTGGTAATACCTTCATCGAAGTGTTTGATGCTGAAGCGACCAAAATTAAAGATGTAGACTTCTTAGCGCAAGGTACAATTTACCCTGACGTGATCGAATCCGCGGCATCTAAAACAGGTAAAGCCCATGTGATTAAATCTCACCATAACGTAGGCGGTTTGCCTGACGATATGAAAATGGATTTAGTCGAGCCATTACGTGAATTGTTTAAAGATGAAGTACGTAAAATTGGTCTTGAGCTAGGTTTGCCATATGACATGGTTTACCGTCACCCGTTCCCAGGACCTGGTCTTGGTGTGCGCATTTTAGGTGAAGTGAAAAAAGAATACGCCGATGTTTTACGTGAAGCGGATGCCATCTTCATCGAAGAGCTGCATAACTTCGATTGGTACCATAAAACCTCTCAAGCGTTTGTGGTGTTCTTACCGGTTAAGTCGGTAGGTGTAGTCGGTGATCAACGTCGTTACGAGTGGGTTGTATCGTTACGTGCAGTTGAAACCATTGATTTTATGACGGCGCGCTGGGCACACTTGCCGTATGAGTTATTAGAGAAAGTATCGAATCGTATTATTAACGAGATCGAGCACATTTCTCGTGTGGCTTATGATGTGTCATCTAAGCCGCCTGCGACGATTGAGTGGGAATAATCACGCTTAGTTAATGAGAGGTTCACCGCACCTGATAAGAGCCGATGCACGCATCGGCTTTTTTATGGATACGACATAAGGCAATCATTGATGCTAAAAATACTAACCAGCGTTTTAGTTTTCATTTTATTGCAGGCATGTGTGGCCTATCCTAAGCAGACGTTCAGAAAAGACTACAAGCGTTGTGACCTTGTCTCCAGAGAATATCATCTGGCGATGAATCACTCTGGGATGAAAGTATTAATGGAAGGTACAGGGGATCCACTTCATGCTTTAGTGCTGTCAGGAATCGTTGCAGGTGTTACGACGGTGGTTTCTGGGTCAATCGTCATTGTTGGAAATACGGTGCACTTTTTAGAAAAGCAGGGCAGTTGTGATGATAGCTTTTTAAATGTTCAGGTTTTAAGCCATATTATGCCTTTACTTGAAGACGGCGGAGAACTAATGGATGAAGACATGATAATTAACACTCAGTCAAGTGAGGTATTGGTTAATTGATTTTTGCAGGGAGACTTAAATCAAAATGTATGAATCGCCTGTCTAGTCACTTTATTTTCCTCTAAAATAACACCAATCATTCCTTTTTATTGGCAATCACACTTTGTTTACTTTACAGCAGTTACAATCCGGCTCTATCACACCTGAATCTCTAGGATCACAGAAACGGTTTCAGCTATCTGAGAATCTAACAGAGTTCCCTCGGGAATTATTCGATTTAGCCGATCATATTGAAATACTCGACTTAGGCGGAAATCAATTATCCGATCTGCCTGATGATTTCCATCGATTCAAACAGTTAAGAATTTTATTTCTCACCGATAATGCATTTGAGCATGTTCCTCGTGTGCTTGCTGAATGTGAGCAGTTAGAAATGATCGCATTTAAATCGAACCAACTTAAAACAGTGGATGAAGATTGCTTTCCTTTATCGACTCGCTGGTTAATTTTAACGAATAATCAAATTCAAACATTACCTCATTCGTTGGGGCAGTTAACCTTATTAAGAAAGCTAGCATTAGCTGGCAACCAATTAACGGCGTTGCCTGATAGCATGGCAAATTGTACTGACCTTGAGCTGGTCCGCTTGTCGGCCAATCAATTAACGAGTGTGCCTGACTGGTTGTTGTCATTACCCAAATTATCATGGCTTGGTTTCTCTGGTAACCCAGTTTGTAAATCATCAGGTTCTATTCAAGCGACTATTCCACAGGTGTCGCTGGATGCCATTAAGTTGAATCATCAAATTGGTGAGGGCGCATCGGGTGTGATTCACCATGCGGATTGGGTGTCTGCTACTGATCATTCCGCGGAAAATAACGTATCAATAGCGGTGAAATTATTTAAAGGGTCTGTCACCAGTGATGGCTATCCTCAAGATGAAATTCAGTGTTGTCTCAATACAGGTGAGCATCCAAATTTAATAAAAGTATTGTCACATATTAATGACTTAGAACAGCTCGGACTTGTGATGGAATTGATCTCGCCTGAGTTTAAAAACTTAGGTCTTCCGCCTAGTTTAAAAAGCTGTACTCGAGATACATTTAAGTCAGATATGTCATTAACGTCTTCAGAGGTTCTTAACATTGCGAGCCAAATGGCAGACACGTTGAACCACATGCATCAACAAGTCGTTAGCCATGGCGATATTTACGCACACAATACAATGTTTGATTCACATTGTAATATTCTATTTGGTGACTTTGGTGCGGCTACGGATTTAGGCGTGTTAAGCGCTGAGCAAAAAGATAAAATGGAGCGCATTGAAGTGCGTGCGTTCGGTTGTTTTGTGGATGACTTATTGTCGTTAGTTAAAGGCACCGATTTATTATTCGAAAATTTAACGGCAATGAGCCATTTGGCCATGAGTGAGAGTCTGTCTGCCCGCCCTCGTTTTTTTGAAATATCTGAGCAGTTTTATGCATTACAAAAATAAATAGGTTATGTAAGGTAAATACCTTGTTGGCGAGAATGACGTGTTTGTTGTAGGGTGGTTTCATTACAGGCAGTGCAAACAATTAATGAGTAGAATTAGCCTCAGAATTTAGCAAGGATCTAGCATGATGAATAATTTTGGCCCAGACATAGACCGCAGCGAATCCGATTCGATTAAATGGAAACGTTACAAAGGCAAAGATATTCTGCCTATGTGGGTGGCGGATATGGATTTTCAGGTGGCCCCCGAAATACTAAATGCTATTAAAGAGCGAGTGGATCACGGAGTCTTGGGTTATGGTTCAGATAGCACTGAGCTGCGTGAGCTGATTGTTAAACATTGTCATCATCATTACGACTGGAAAATTGAGCCCGAGTGGATTGTCTTCACGCCTGGTGTCGTAAAAGGGTTGAACTTGGCTCGTGCAATCGCGGTAAATAATGGCAAGCCAGCAGGGATTACAGCGCTCCCTGTATACCCGCATCTTATGCGCCAAGCCCCTATTTTAGATACCGACAACTATACGTATCATGTTAAGCCCGAGGGAGACAGCTGGTCATTAAATTTGCCCGCCATGGAGCAAGAATTAAGTAGCGATGTGGGCGTGGCACTTTTGTGTAACCCGCATAATCCTATTGGTAAGGTGTATGGTCGTGACGAACTCACAGAGTTTGCCAATGTCTGTGTTAAAAACGACGTGATAATTTGCTCTGACGACATACATTGCGATTTAATCTTAAATGGTAAAAAACACATACCCATTGCGTCTTTAAGTGATGATGTGTGCAAGCGCACAATTACATTAATGGCGCCAAGCAAGACTTTTAATGTACCTGGCTTAGACATGGCATTTGCCATTATTTCAGATATTAAAATGCGTACAGAATACGCTAAGTTAATGGACGGCTTAGTGGGGCATGTGAACATATTAGGCATGGCGGCTGCTACGGCCGCATTCAAGTATGGTGAACCATGGCGTTTAGAGCTGATTGATTATCTTAATGAAAGTCACCAGCTGATCCTTGATAAAGTAAACGCCATTGAGGGAATCTCGATGCGACCAGCGGAGGTATCTTACCTTGCGTGGTTAGATGTTTCGGCTTTGCAGCTTGATAACCCACAAAAGTTTTTCGAAAATCATGGCGTTGGCATGTCAGCTGGCGCTGAGTTCGGAGATAATAATTATGTGCGTTTAAATTTTGGTTGCCAGCGTTCTGTTTTAATTAATGCACTTGATCGAATTGAAAAAGCAGTATCAATCCGTTTAAATGAACTGAAAGCCAGCTCTTTATAGCAAACTCGATGTAATCTACTTGCGTCTGCTTTTACAGGCGCTTATTATCGCGCCTCTTTTCCACAGTTGTAGAGGTTGTTATGGAATTATTAGATCAGTTAGAGAAAAAAATCATTTTAGCGTTAGAGACCATAGAGTTATTGAATATGGAAAACGAAGAGCTAAAACAAGAAGTATCAGTATTAAAGCAAGAAAAGTCAGTGGCGAGTGAGCAACGAAAAGTATTTGAAGAAAAAATCACGGGTTTACTCACACAGTTCGAAAGCGAATCAAATGCGGCGCTTGCTGCAAATGGCTAGCTGTTAGGCTAAAGCCCTTTAATGCAGCAGCAGAAAGGGCTTTTTATATTTTACATGTAGTTTTACTAAGCTCTGTTTTATTGTTCAATAATCGCCCACGTGCCCCTTTCTCCTCAATAAACATAATCATTCAAACTTCTTACAGCTCTATAATCGTCAATCTCATTCATATCAACACATTAATAGAATAAAGATTAGCTCTTTTCCTATGGTTATTTATCTCTTTGCGACAGGTTTATATTTAAACGAGGCACACACCACCATTGTGTCATCGTAGGTAGCCTTATGATTAGGTTGCTATTCACTCTCAGTGCCTGTTAATCACCATATTGTAATATCTTATCGTGCTTGAGATATAAGTGAGCGTTGTTGATGTTTCGCGGGGGTTATCGTGTTCGAAAAATAAGAGCCTGATAGCGGCAATAATGCATCTTGCACGACGGCGGAGCAATCGCTAGTCTAAGCACAGATTAGGAGAGGCTCATGAAAATAATAATAACCCTTATATTTAGCATCGTAATATCCGCATGTACCACGATTAAACACTCATTATTCGACATGGGTGTCGGTGTTGAGCGCAGTTTGTCAGACCTTGATCGTAAAGAGATCATGGTGAATGGTAACAAATGGGTGTACTTAGAATCAGACGAGGCATCGAATAAGCCCGTGGTCATTTTACTGCATGGTTTTGCGGCAGAAAAAGATAACTGGACACGCATGGCGCGTTTTCTTGATGATTATCATGTGATTGCCCCAGACCTCCCCGGCCATGGTGAAAGCACTTATTTGAAAAACGATTTTTACGGATTTGATCAGCAAAGTTTGCGTTTGGCCGACTTCATTAATGCGCTGGGTTTAACGCACTTTCACTTAGTGGGTAACAGCATGGGGGGCGCTATTGCGGCATTATATGCTTATCGTCACCCCCATCAGGTGACAACGTTATCATTAATCGATGCTGTGGGGTTTTATGGTGACGAACCAAGCGAGCTGCAAAAACGAATCGATAACAATCTACCAAATCCATTAATTGTTCGCAGCGAAGAAGACATGGCAACGTTAATGGCATTTGCCATGGAGCAGGTTCCATTCTTACCTTGGCCCGCAACCGATGTCTTAGCGGATAGAGCCATGGCGCGAGAGCAAGCCAATGATCAAATTTTTCAGCACATCTATCAAGAGGCTGAAACGGCTCGGTATTCAGGTGGCTTTCGTTATGTGTTTGAAAAATTAAATATGCCGACCTATGTTTTATGGGGCGAGGAAGATAGGGTGCTGCATGTTTCGAGTGTTGAGGAATTTCTAGAGCACACCCCTAAAATACAAACAGAAATATTACCAAATGTAGGGCACGCCCCTATGCTAGAAGTACCGGAAATAACGGCAAATTTATTACAAGAATTTTGGCAGCTAAACGTATTGAATACAAATGTGGCTGCTCATCTACTACCTGAGAAACCATGAAAGAGCACGAGAAATTCATGAGCGAAGCCATCGCTCAAGCAAAGTTGGCCGATGCAAAAAATGAAGTGCCTGTTGGCGCTGTCATTGTCATTGATGGCGAAATTATCGGCCGTGGTTTTAATCAACCGATTTCAAGCCATGACCCAACGGCCCATGCTGAAATTATGGCATTAAGAGATGCAGCAAAACGTATCGGGAATTATCGATTAGTGGATGCTGATTTATACGTCACCATTGAGCCCTGCACCATGTGTGCAGGGGCCATGATTCATGGACGAGTAAAGCGTGTGATTTATGGCGCTAGTGAACCTAAAGCCGGAGTCGTGCATAGTCAGCAAAATATATTTAAAGAGCCGTACTTTAATCACAATGTAGACGTATTGAGTGGTGTGTTAGCGGATGAGTGCAGTGATGTAATGCAGGCGTTTTTTAAGCGTCGCAGAGAAGAGAAAAAGGCAGTTAAGAAAGAGAATAATATAGGGTGAGTAGGTGTATTTAAATTGCCGCTTTATTTTTTGTAATATTCCAAGTTAAGAGCTGTGTCCAAGTTATGTGGCTGGGATACCCGTTACTCAATGAGACTTGTTAATAAAAACAGAAAAAGCTAATAGGCTTAAACTCAGTGATTTAATATTATAACCCTTGATACAAGTTACTCAGTTAAAGTTTTGTAAATAATAATACTTTTCACGGTGAGTGGAAATGAAGTGCACAAACAATAGACGTCACTTTAAACTAATCGTTATATAGTATTTATAATTAAACTAATGGCATTACTATAAGGTATGACAAAAACGTTTATTAGCACTAAGCCAATGTATAGGTGGTGTTAATATTAAAATTAATAAACGAAAAATGTTGATTTATATATAAAAAAATACCGGCAAACGCCGGTAAAAAAAGGTCAACTGGTTTCCTTTTCGCATTTAATTTATAACGGTCAAAGGAGGAATGGTTGTAAAGCCACTATCGGCGGTAAAGATGGGTTCACCTTCAGTGGTGTTAAAGCTGTAAGTAGGTTCTGGCTGTTCACGCCAAACTAATAAGTCGTAAAAGCGACGGATATTTTGCACGTATTCAACTGGCTCGTATCCACGAGCAAAACCGTATTGAGTGGTTTTATAATATTTTTTCTGCGCAAGTAATGGCAATCTTTCTTTTATATCCATCCAACGTTCAGGGTCGCCGCCTTGTTTTAGCGTAATCTTTTGTGCGTCTCTAACGTGCCCCGCGCCTACATTGTAAGCCGCGAGTGCAATCCAAGTGCGATCTGGTTCTGCGATGTGATCAAAGCGCTTTTTAAGCTTTGCATAATAAGCGCTGCCACCTTGAATACTCTGCTTAGCATTAAGGCGATTTTTAACACCCATTTCTTTTGCCGTTGTGCGAGTTAGCATCATTAAGCCACGAACGCCTGTGCGTGAACGTGCACGTGGTTTCCAGTGGCTTTCTTGGTAGCCAATGGCGGCCAGTAAGCGCCAATCAAGTTCGTGGCTATCGGCTTCTTTTTGAAACAGCTCTTGATAACGGTGTAAGCGTTGATCCGCTTGGCGTAAAAAGGTAAGAGTACCAACATTATCAATTTGATTTAGGTGGCCGTAATAACGCTCTTCTAACTGGGAAAGCAGGCCTGTCTCACGAACAAGCTGAAAAAACTCACGGGACTTATTTAATAAACTGTTATCTGAGAATTTTGAGAACGCCCAAGCTAGCTGCTCCGGTTCACCAAGTTCCATAGCGCTGGCGATATTTGGGTAAAAGCCAACAATGGCATCGTATTCGTTGCTGTCGACGATGGTGTAATCAATCTCGCCGTTTTCAACCATTTGCACAAGCTCTGATACCTCAGCATCATCACGCTCAATCCATGTTAGCTGAGGAAGGGAGCTTTGCTGTAAGCGATGCAAGTACTGTGCGTGGCTTGAATGTGAGGTAACCACCAATGTTTTACCCAATAACTGCTCTAACTTTTTAGGGCGTTTTTGATCAATACGGTAAACCAGTTTTTGTTGTACATCTAAGTAGCTACTGGCGAAACGTACGCGCTCGCTGCGCTCAGGCGTTGCGGTTAGCCCTGCTGCCGCAAAAGCAACATTGCCGGCCTCCACTTCAGAAATTAGGTCGTCTAGTGTGTCTGCCACCACAACTTCCAGTTTAACCCCTAAAAACTTGGCAAACATCTGGGCCAGTTCGTATTCAAAGCCAGAGATCTGGTCTTTATCTTGGTAATAGGTGGTTGGGCTGTTGCGGGTAATAATGGTTAACACGCCTTTATCCATGACGTCGTCATAGTCGTGACGGCTGCCTGAACTCATTACGAGTACCGCAATGATGCATAATAGGCATAGGGAGAAGCTGGCTTTTAATAGCCACTGTTGCTTGTTAGCTAAGTGTTGTTGCATGCTCCCCCCTATATAATGATTAGTTGTAAAACGTGATCTGTGTCATATTTTAATCTGACAGTGCCAAAGCTCCAAATCCCCGTGTCTGACAATTTTGGTCAAAATTCAGATAAATCCTTCTCAGGCCCCGTGGTTGTTGAAAAAATTAATTTTAGACTATTTAGTTATATACGCCTAAAGTTGTAATTTCATTCAATGAGGATGGCCTAGCGAAGGCCCATGGATACAAATAAAGGCTTGTTTAGGCTGGTGAGAGCGGCTCCTTTCCATTAGAATTACGCCCTCTTAAATTCCACTCCTTACTTACAGTAGGCTGAACAGCAATGCTCAAACTGTCCGGTGCTCCTGCACTTTCTGCCTTTCGTCGTGAAAAGCTGCTAGCAAAAATTCAAACCACCCACCCAGAAGTGACTTCTGTTTATGGGGAGTTTGTGCATTTTGCGGAAACCTTAGAAAATCTCAATGATCAAGAACACACTGTGCTTGAACGTATTTTGCGTTATGGGCCAAAAGCTCAAGCACAAAAGCCACAAGGCAAAATGATCTTAGTGGTGCCGCGCATCGGCACGATTAGCCCTTGGTCTTCAAAAGCGACGGATATTGCTAAAAACTGCGGTTTAACCAGCGTTAAGCGCTTAGAGCGCGGCGTGGCTTACTGGGTAACAGGCAGTGACGATGTTGCCGGTATTCAAGCGCATTTGTTTGATCGCATGGTCGAAACCGTTTTAGCGGATTTTGATGATGCGGCAGCCTTGTTTAGTCATGCTGAACCTGCGCCTATGACTCAAGTGGATATTTTAGTCGGCGGTAATGCGGCGCTTGAGATTGCCAACAAAGAACTAGGTTTAGCTCTGGCAGAAGATGAAATCGATTATCTAGTTGAGAATTACAAGAAGTTAGGTCGTAATCCGAACGATATTGAATTGATGATGTTTGCTCAGGCTAACTCGGAACATTGTCGTCACAAGATTTTCAATGCGAGCTGGGACATCGACGGACAGTCGCAAGAAAAATCTTTGTTCCAAATGATCAAGAATACTTACGAACACTTCAACGAAAACATCTTGTCGGCTTATAAAGACAATGCGTCTGTTATTCGTGGCAGTGAAGCGGGTCGCTTCTTCCCAGAAGCAGGCTCAAAAGAATATCGCTATCATCAAGAGCAAATGGCCATCTTGATGAAGGTTGAAACCCACAACCACCCAACTGCCATTGCGCCATTCTCAGGTGCGGCTACCGGCAGTGGTGGTGAGATTCGTGACGAAGGCGCAACCGGTATTGGCTCTAAGCCTAAAGCAGGTCTTACTGGCTTTACCGTTTCTGACTTGAAAATCCCTGGCTACGAGCAACCTTGGGAAAGCCAATACGGCAAACCAGCCCGTATTGCCTCTGCGTTAGATATCATGATCGAAGGCCCAATTGGTGGCGCGGCATTTAATAATGAATTTGGTCGTCCAAACTTATGCGGTTATTTCCGTACGTTTGAAGACAAAGCCAGCGATGGCGTACGTGGTTACCACAAGCCAATCATGATTGCCGGTGGTTACGGTAATATCCGTGAAGAACATGTACAGAAAAAAGACATTCCAGTGGGCGGTAAATTAATTGCGCTGGGCGGCCCTGCCATGCAAATTGGTTTAGGCGGTGGCGCGGCATCATCGGTAGATGGTGGTGAGCAAAACGAAGATTTAGATTTTGCATCGGTACAACGTGGTAACCCAGAGATGGAACGCCGTTGTCAGGAAGTGATCGACCGCTGCTGGCAGTTAGGTGAAGACAACCCAATCGTCTTCATTCACGACGTGGGTGCAGGCGGTTTATCAAACGCCTTTCCTGAGCTAGTAAACGATGCAGGTCGTGGTGGTAAGTTTGAATTGCGCAATATTCCAAATGATGAGCCAGGCATGAGCCCGCTTGCTGTTTGGTGTAACGAATCCCAAGAGCGTTATGTGTTGTCTGTTGCGCCAGAAAACTTGGCGCAATTTGAAGAAATTTGCCAGCGTGAACGTTGCCCGTTTGCGGTTATCGGTGAAGCCACCGAAGAGCAACACCTAACCGTTTCAGATAGCCACTTTGGTAATAACCCTGTGGACTTGCCGCTGCAAGTATTGTTGGGTAAAGCGCCGCGTATGCACCGCAGTGCCGATCGTTTTGATCTTGACCTTCCAGCAGTCAACCTAGATGGCATTACACTAAAAGAAGCGGCCGAGCGTGTATTGCAATTACCCGCTGTTGCCAGCAAAAGCTTTTTGATCACCATTGGTGATCGCTCAATTACCGGTACGGTTGCCCGTGATCAGTTTGTCGGTCCTTGGCAAGTGCCGGTTGCTGACGTTGCTGTTACGACCGCGTCTTACGATGGTTACACTGGCGAAGCCATGGCCATGGGTGAGCGTACACCCTCGGCATTAATTAACGCACCTGCTTCTGGCCGCATGGCCGTGGGCGAGGTGATTACCAATATCGCAGCCTCTAACATCGAAAAATTAAGCAACATTAAATTATCCGCTAACTGGATGTGCGCCGCTGGCCACCCGGGCGAAGACGAAAAACTGTATCAAACTGTAAAAGCGGTGGGCATGGAATTATGCCCTCAGTTAGATTTAACCATTCCCGTTGGTAAAGACTCCATGTCCATGAAAACCAAATGGAATGAGCAAGACGGTGAAGAGAAAACCGTGACCTCGCCAATGTCATTAGTGGTAACGGGTTTTGCCCCTGTTGTCGATGCGCGCAAAACCTTAACGCCTCAGCTTCGCGGTGACGAAGAAGAAACCGACTTAATCTTGATTGACCTTGGCCGCGGCCAAAATCGTTTAGGTGCCTCGGCTCTTACACAGGTATTTGATCAGCTAGGTAATGAAGTGCCTGACGTTGACGATGCTGAAGACTTAAAAGCCTTCTTTGCGGTCATTCAAGGTCTTAACCAAGACGATAAAATCATGGCTTACCATGACCGCTCTGATGGCGGTTTGTGGGCAACGCTTACTGAAATGAGTTTTGCAGGTCATGTAGGTTTAACGATTAAGTTAGACGCATTGGCGGATTCACAAGCCGATGTGATCCCTGCGTTATTTGCAGAAGAGCTGGGTGCGGTGATTCAGGTTCGTCAAGATGATACTGAGTTTGTGCTTGCGCAATTAAATGCAGCCGGGCTTGGTGACTGTGCAGCGGTTGTTGCCAACTTGAATGACGAAGATAACCTTGTGGTTGAGTTAAATGGCGAAAGCTTATTTAGCGATACTCGAGTGAATCTACAGCGTCTATGGTCGCGTACGTCTTACGAAGTGCAAGCCATGCGTGACAATGCAGATTGTGCCAAGCAAGAGTTTGATGGTTTATTAGATGCCGATAACCCTGGTATTCACGCTGAATTATCATTCGATGTGAATGACAATATCGCGGCTGACTTAATCGCCAGCGGCAATCGTCCTAATGTTGCCATCTTGCGCGAGCAAGGTGTGAATGGTCAGATCGAAATGGCAGCCGCATTTGATAAAGCGGGCTTTAATACTGTCGATGTACACATGAGTGATGTGTTGTCAGGCCGCGTAACCTTAGATGGCTTCCGTGGTTTAGTTGCCTGTGGTGGCTTCTCTTACGGTGACGTATTAGGCGCGGGTGAAGGTTGGGCGAAATCGATCTTGTTTAACGACATCGCACGCACACAATTTAAAGCCTTCTTTGAACGCGAAGACACCTTCACATTAGGCGTGTGTAACGGTTGTCAGATGTTATCTAACTTGCACGAGTTAATTCCTGGTTCTGATCATTGGCCGCACTTTGTGCGCAACCAGTCTGAGCAATTTGAAGCGCGTGTTGCCATGGTCGAAGTGCAGAAAAGTGACTCGATTATGCTGGCAGGCATGGAAGGTTCACGCATGCCAATCGCTGTGGCCCACGGTGAAGGTCACGCAGAATTCGCGCAAGCGGCCGACATTGAATCAGTTGCCAGGCAAGGTCAAGTGGCGCTGCGTTATGTGGATAACTTTGGTTTGGTAACCGAGCAATACCCAGCGAACCCGAATGGTTCAGTTGATGGTATTACCGGTCTTACCGCCGCTGGTGGTCGTGTGACCATTATGATGCCTCACCCTGAGCGTGTATTCCGTGCGGTACAAAACAGCTATGTACCGGATGAGTGGCACGAAGATGGCGCTTGGATGCGTATGTTCCGCAACGCACGTGCTTGGTGTAAATAACCAAGCCGTTGTGTGGAATAAAAAAAGGCCGCTCATTGAGCGGCCTTTTTAGTTTTTGAATCTCGAAAGAGGCGGTCGTATTTAATACAATTAGGCGTTAAATACGCCATGTAACTGCTTAGAAAGGTAAGATGCATAGTTGTCTGTCATTCCGCTAATAAAATCCAGTACTTTTAAATATGCATTATAATGGTCATCATTATCTGTAATCTCTGTGTGATGAGACATTAGGCTCAAAACCTGTTTGCTTCGAGTAGTAATCTTACTCCTACCGTTTGAGACTAGGTCATCAGCCGCCATAAAAAATGACTCAAGTAAAACCCCGATAGCAGTGTTAAAGCCCACTTCATACTGAGTTTTTATTCTATCTTCAAATATTTTTTCTTTAGCAATTTGCTTAAATTCTCTCAATATTGTTTTTAAAATAGGATTATCAGAACTATCAATTAAATCTTTTTCTAATGAGCCTTTCATTATCTCTTCATAATTTTCTAAAAAAGAAATAGCGATTTGATTTGTTAATAGGTTCATTAAAGGGGAGCGAATTTGGGGTAGTGTTCAAAATTCTGTGTCATTTCTTTAAAATCACTAAAAAAGAGATGACATATGACCAAACCAACATTCGATATGGAAGCCGCCCTTAAAGCCCTACGTGAAGGTCAAGACCTCACTGGAAAAGACGGTATTCTTACCCCTCTAATCAAGCAACTCACTGAAGCCGCCTTGCAAGCTGAGCTCGAAGATCACCTTGCTAATGATTCCAATCATAATCGTAAAAATGGTAAAACCCAAAAAACCATGAAATCTCCCGCAGGCAAATTCGAGCTAGAAACCCCTCGTGACCGCGCCGGAACCTTTGAGCCTCAAATCGTTAAGAAAAATCAGACACAGCTTACGGATGAGCTCGAGCGTAAAGTATTGGCTTTGTTTGCACTGGGCAATAGCTATCAAGATATCCGCTCACACATCGAAGATTTGTACGGTGTAAACCTCTCCAATGGCACTCTCAATGCCGTTACCGATAAACTCCTGCCAGAGCTTCAGGCATGGCGTACGCGTGAGTTAGATGCGGTGTACCCCATTGTTTGGCTTGACGCTATTCACTATAAAATAAAAGACAATGGCCGTTACGTGAGTAAAGCTATTTACACCATTTTGGCGGTGAATATTGAAGGCAAAAAGAGCTGCTTGGCCTGTATTTATCGGACTCTGAAGGCGCTCATCACTGGCTAAGTGTGTTAACCGATTTAAACAATCGCGGTGTTAAAGATATTTTAATCTGCTGTATTGATGGCTTAAAAGGCTTCCCTGAAGCGATTACGACCATCTACCCCAAACACTGAAATCCAGCACTGTATTATTCATCAAATCCGCAACTCAATTAAATACGTTGCCAGTAAAAATCAGAAAGCGTTCATGGCGGATTTAAAGTTCGTTTATAAGGCGACTAACCTGGATGCTGCAGAAAGCGCTCTCGACGAGCTAGAAGCTAAGTGGGGCGATCGATACCCTATGGTGATTAAGTCTTGGCGAACCAAGTGGGATACCCTTACAACGTATTTTAAATACCCTGATTACGTGCGCAAAGCCATCTATACCACCAATGCCGTTGAAGCGGTACATCGGCAATTTAGAAAACTGACAAAAACCAAAGGCGGTTTTGCCAACGAAAACGGCTTGCTGAAATTATTGTACGCGGGTATTTTGAAAGTCTCGGAGCGTTGGACGTATCCCGTGCAAAATTGGAATCTTACGCTGTCGCAGCTGGCGATTCATTTTGAAGGTCGACTGGATGAACACATCGACCTGTAGAAAATTTAACTGACACAGAATTTTGAACAGCCTCATATTTGGCCATGGATCGCCTTACAGATAAGCCTTTAGAGTTTTTTAGTACTTCAATGGCTTGATTTAATCTATCTTTGGCGCATGAATTGAGTTTGTTTTCTTTTTTCTTGTTTTTTATCTCTTTTTTCATTTCTTTTTTTATTTTTCGAAGTAAATTTATAATATCGTCAACACTTAGGATGTTCATTTCCATGGCATCTTCTACGTCAATTATGGCATAACAAATATCATCGGCAGCTTCCATTAAATATGAAAGAGGATGTCTAGGGTGAAGTTGATTGTCTAATTCATTAAGACCTAAAGCTTTATTGATAGATGTGATTTTCTTGATCTCGGATTGAAGATAATTGTATTTGTGTTTCTTGTTGGTGGATTCTGTTGATGTGCGAGGGTATTTGATCATCGCGCCTATTGTTGCAATGGTTAAGTTTAAGCCAGTATTTTCATGAAAGCCTTCTGATTCTATAATCAGTCTCAACCCCTGTGCATTACCTTCAAAATAGCGAATGTCATTTTTCTTATCTTCTTGGTAGATTTTTTCTATAAAGTGTTCATGGGTTTTCATTCACTCTCTAATAGCCTCTTCACCGGCATGCCCGAATGGAGGATTACCTATGTCGTGTGCATAGCCGGCAGCTTGGACAATTAATGCAAAATCACTTCGGTTTATATTTTTTGTTATGGTGACAAACCCGTTTTTAATCGGATCACATTTACTAGAATCGTTTTTAATGTTTTTAGTAAAACGATGCATTGCTTGTTTATTCTTTTCTTCACCTGCGAGATACTCCATATAATCCCATACGCAGCAAGCTAAGCTATTGCCGAAAACAGAAACTTCTTGGCTATGCGTCAATCGTGTATGGATATGATCGTTTTTTGCTAAGGGGTGTACCTGAGTTTTACGCCCCAGTCGACGAAAAGAATCTGTAAATATAATCCGGCTACAATCCCTTTCGAAGGGGGATCTAGGTTCATGAATTGTATTTTTGAGATTCAGGTTCTAATCGTTTAGAGGACAATAATTTAGACCAATCCAGGTACTCCGACATAGTAGTACTGCCATTTAAGGGGAAGATTTAACTATTGTTGAAATATGATAATAGTGAAATAACGGTTTCCTATATGAACTTATCTCTTTAAGCCAGCTTAAGTGCTGTAACTAGAGATTTGTAGGTTGTTGTCGTCATTTTTGGGGTGAGGGGAGCCGGTGGTACTCTGGAAAGCTAAATTATTTTTACTCGGTTGGAGTTTAGATTTTGATACTTGCAGCGTCACGTTCTAGGTTCTGTAAGACATGAAGACAAAAAGAGACTTAAGTATCTAACGAAGGCTGTTTGTTAGAGTTATACCGAAGAATAGGCCTTTGATTATAGTAATGTCATCTGCGAAAGGTTGATCGGTATTTTAGGCTAGGGCAATAAAAAGGCCGCTCATTGAGCGGCCTTTTTATTTTGTGCTAATTAATAGCGCTGTGCTAGGTTGGATTTCTTTCGGATCAGGTTGTTTGGCTGCACGATAAAACAAGCCCACATTACCGATGCTTTGAATCAAAGTTGAGCGAGTTGTTTTCTCAGTCAGCTTAATTAGCTCATTTTTAAGGTCACGATCACCAACAGAATATTTAATTTTGATCAGCTCATGGTCTTCTAGAGCACGGTCGATTTCAATTAAAACATTCTCGCTCAAGCCGTTGCCAGCCACTGTGACGATAGGGTTAAGCTTGTGTCCGATGGTTCTTAGGGCTTTTTTGCGGTCTTGAGAAAGGGCCATTAATATTAAAATCTCTGAAATAAAGGGTAAATACGACGGTGTCGTCTAATTTTAGTATTATAACAGCACAAATGACCCTCGTAATGACAAATCGTATTAACCGAGCGAATCACTATTAAATATGGGGGTTTAATCGCTTAGTTTGTGTTAAAACGTGGAACTTGGGCTGATGAGTACTGCTCTTAGTATTTCTGTTAATTGAATGTAATTGCCTTGTATTTAGCAATATGGCCCCCAATAAAGGGGTCTAGTGTAAGCCATCGAGCGTTTAGATCTATTCGCTGGCTAGCAAAAGTATTCGTTTGGGCGAGCCGAAATTGGGTTTCCTTCGTAAAAAGAAACACTTTTACTGGAGTCATGGGCAATTGCTTGCCAAACTCAGTAACTGAAAGTGACTATTAGTATGAATATGTAGTACTGTTAAGGGTACTGAGAATCAAATAAATTAGGGGTTGGACCTTTACTAAAATGGCAAAGAATTTAATTTTATGGCTCATTATTGCCGCTGTCTTGCTGACAGTCTTCCAAAAGCTTGATTCTCCGGTTTCAAATCAAGAGATTGCGTATTCTCAATTCATTGAGCTTGTGCAAAACGGTCAAGTGAAAAAAGTCACCATTGCTGGTGCATCCATTGATGGCGAGTTTAATAACGGACAACTTTTCGAGACGATTCGTCCCGGCCATGATCCTAAAATGATGGATGATCTTCTTGAGCACAAAGTAGAAGTCCTTGGCAAAAAAGCAGAGCAACAAAGTATCTGGACGCAATTACTTGTCGCGTCGTTCCCAATTCTAGTGATTATCGCGGTATTTATGTTTTTCATGCGCCAAATGCAAGGTGGCGGTGGCGGTGGTCGAGGCCCTATGGCGTTTGGTAAATCAAAAGCCAAGCTACTAGGCGAAGATCAGATTAAAACCACGTTTGCAGATGTTGCAGGCTGTGATGAAGCAAAAGAAGACGTTCAAGAATTAGTAGAATTTTTACGTGACCCAGCTAAGTATCAGCGCTTAGGCGGTATGATTCCCCGTGGCGTTTTGATGGTTGGTCAGCCTGGTACCGGTAAAACCTTGCTAGCAAAAGCCATTGCCGGTGAAGCGAAAGTGCCGTTCTTCTCGATCTCAGGTTCTGACTTTGTTGAGATGTTTGTAGGTGTAGGTGCGTCTCGTGTTCGTGACATGTTTGACCAAGCTAAAAAACAAGCGCCGTGTATTATCTTTATTGATGAAATCGATGCGGTAGGTCGTAGCCGTGGTGTGGGTATCGGCGGTGGTAATGACGAACGCGAACAAACACTTAATCAGCTATTGGTTGAAATGGATGGCTTTGAAGGTAATGACGGCATTATCGTAATAGCCGCGACTAACCGCCCAGACGTTCTTGACCCTGCATTGCTGCGTCCAGGTCGTTTTGACCGTCAAGTGGTTGTGGGTCTGCCGGATATTCGTGGTCGTGAACAAATTTTGAAAGTGCATATGCGTAAAGTGCCAGTATCTGAAAACATCGATGCCCGTGTTATTGCTCGTGGTACACCGGGTTTCTCGGGCGCGGACTTGGCCAATCTTGTAAACGAAGCCGCATTATTTGCGGCACGTGGTGGTCGCTCTACTGTTTCGATGGAAGAATTCGAGAAAGCAAAAGATAAGATCATGATGGGGGCTGAGCGTAAGTCCATGGTCATGAGCGATAAAGAAAAAGAAAATACTGCATACCATGAGGCAGGCCATGCAATCGTTGGTCGAGTGGTGCCAGAGCATGACCCTGTGTATAAAGTGTCGATTATTCCTCGTGGTCGTGCGCTAGGTGTGACGATGTTTCTACCGGAAGAAGATCGCTATTCAATTAGTAAGCGTGGCATCGAAAGCAGTATTTGCTCACTGTATGGTGGTCGAATTGCGGAAGAAATGACGCTAGGTAAAGACGGTGTTACCACAGGTGCATCAAATGATATTGAGCGTGCTACGCAATACGCTCGTAATTATGTGACCAAGTGGGGCCTGTCTGATAAGTTAGGTGCTCAGCTGTACACAGATGAAGAGCAAGGCAGTTATCTAGGTGGTGGCGGTGGTGGCCAGATGGCGCATCTTTCAGACGAAACCGCTCGCACCATTGATGCAGAAGTCACAGGATTACTAAAAGACTGTTACGACCGTGCTGAGAAAATTTTGGTTGATCACCGTGACAAGCTAGAAATGATGAAAGACGCATTAATGGAATATGAAACCATTGATAGCAAACAAATTGATGACATCATGAATGGCCAAAAGCCTCGCCCGCCTCAATCTTGGTCCGATGATGATCAAGGTGGTGCAGCACCAACGGCTGAAGATGTAAAAGTAGATGTTGCAGATGATCAGTCAGATTTGAAGCCATCAGCAGACCCTGCCAACGGTAATTAATTCTTCGCGTTAAATCTTTAAAGGTGACACAACCCAGTTGTGTTGCCTTTTTCTATTTTAGGACCCAGCAATGACGTTTATTTGTGGTGATCGATCCTTGGATCTATCAGCCCCTCAGGTAATGGGCATACTGAATGCCACGCCTGATTCCTTCAGCGATGGTGGTCAGTTTAACTCCATCGAAAAGGCATTGAGGCATGCCAGTGATATGGTGAGCCAAGGTGCTACGATTATCGATGTTGGCGGTGAATCTACTCGCCCTGGGGCAAAATCGGTTTCTTTGCAAGAAGAGCTTGATCGTGTGATGCCGGTAATAGAAAAAATACACGCGCAGTTAGATGTGGTTATCAGTATTGACTCGAGCAGTCCTGACGTTTTTATTGCTGCACAGCAGGCTGGTGCCCATATGATTAATGATGTGCGAGCGTTGCAGCGAAAAGGCGCTTTACAGGCGGCTAGGCAGACTAACTTGCCTGTTTGCTTGATGCACATGCAGGGTGAGCCAAAATCCATGCAAGATAGCCCAAGGTATCAGCATGTGATTGAAGAGGTGTCAGGTTTTTTGGTTGAGCGAATTCGGGCGTGTCATGAGGCAGGGATTGCGAGTCATCAAATTTTAGTGGACCCAGGTTTTGGTTTTGGCAAAACCCTAGAAGATAATTATGCATTGCTAGCGAAGCTTGAGCATTTTGATGCTTTAGGTGTGCCGATGTTGATCGGGTTGTCGCGAAAATCCATGATAGCAGGCGTGTTAAATAATGCTGTAGTTGGTGACAGAGTGATAGGAAGTGTGACTGGTGCCGTGATTGCAGCGATGAAAGGCGCTAAAATCATTCGAGTTCATGATGTTAAAGAAACCGTTGAAGCGTTAAAAGTCGTGCAAGCGATGCAGGCACAGTTGTAAAATAGAACAATGGTTATGTTTTAAGTTAAACGGACACAGTAGGAATAATAAGATGTCTCGCAAATATTTTGGTACAGATGGTATTCGTGGTCGAGTGGGTGATGCGCCAATCACCCCAGAGTTCGTCATGCGATTAGGTTTTGCAGCGGGTAAAGTTTTTGCGAGTCAGGGTAAGCGCCATATCTTAATTGGTAAGGACACGCGCATATCAGGTTACATGTTTGAATCTGCCCTTGAGGCGGGTTTATCAGCAGCAGGTGTGGATATTGGTTTACTTGGCCCAATGCCGACACCAGGTATTGCTTATTTGACGCGCACTTTTCACGCAGATGCGGGTATTGTGATCAGTGCCTCGCACAATCCTTACTATGATAACGGCATTAAATTTTTCTCGGCTCAAGGCAGCAAGCTGGATGATGAAACAGAGCAAGCCATAGAAGAATTGCTCGATCAGCCGATGGAAATAGTGGCTTCTGATCGCTTAGGCAAAGCAAAGCGTATCGAAGATGCGGCTGGCCGTTACATTGAATTTTGCAAAAGTACCGTGTTTGGTTTGAGCCTAAAAGGCATGCGAATTGTGTTGGACTGCGCTCATGGTGCCACTTATCAAATCGCACCATCTGTCTTTTCTGAACTTGGGGCTGAAGTATTTACCATTGGTAACAAGCCTGATGGCTTGAATATCAATGAGCAAGTGGGTTCCACTTCACCAAAAGCACTGCAACAAAAAGTGCTTGAACTAGAGGCGGACTTCGGTATTGCCTTTGATGGAGATGGTGATCGTGTGGTGATGGTTGACCACAAAGGCGAGCTAGTTGATGGCGATGAGCTTATCTTTATGATTGCTAGGCATCAGCAAAACACCGATCAACTGCAAGGCGGTGTTGTTGGTACCTTGATGAGTAACATGGGAATGGAGCTCGCGCTTAAAGATATGAACATCCCGTTTGTTCGCGCTAATGTGGGCGATCGTTATGTGATGCAGTTGTTGCAAGAGCATAATTGGGCGTTAGGCGGTGAAAACTCAGGTCATATTTTGTGCCTTAATGCGACAACGACAGGTGATGGTATTGCAGCGTCCTTGCAGGTTTTGAAAGCTTTGGCTGGCAGTGGTCAAAAGCTCCATGACTATAAAAAAGGCATGGCTAAGTTTCCGCAAATAATGAAAAACGTGCGCGTTATTGATAAGTCAGTCGTTGAGCATGCAAGTGTTCAAGAGGCGGTAAATCAGGCTGAAACTGAGCTTGCAGGTCGTGGTCGTGTTTTATTGCGTCCATCCGGAACCGAGCCAGTGGTTCGAGTTATGATTGAGGGTGAAGATGCCGAATTGGTTGAAAAGCTTGTTGATCGCTTGGTCGATATAGTCGCAAATGCAACATGATGTTGAAATAGCCATGGTGTGAAGCACCTTGGCCATTTAACGTCCTGTTTTTTAACGCGAATCACAATAAAGTAGGCGACTTGCTAAGTCCCTTGACTTGCTTGATATCGCTATCTTAGGTAGTATCGCCACCTTCCTGAAGTAGGGGAATGAATATGCGCCGTAAATTAGTCGCAGGAAACTGGAAGATGCACGGCTCTTTAGCCGAAAATCAGACCAGATTGACGCAATTGGTATCCGCGTTAAAAAGTAATGAAGCGATCGATGTTGCTGTGTTTTCAACAGCACCTTACTTGTTTCAGTGTAAAAGTTTATTAGCGGCCTCAGGTATTAACTGGGGTGCGCAAGATGTGAGCGAGCACAAAAGTGGTGCTTACACGGGTGAAATATCCGTTTCTATGCTCGAAGACTTTGTTTGTCAGTATGCACTGGTTGGTCATAGTGAGCGCAGAGAGTTATTTCATGAGAGCGATGGAATAGTGGCTGATAAGTTTGCAGCACTGTTAAGTAGCTCAATTGTACCGGTATTGTGTGTGTGGTGAGTCACTCGCTCAGCGCGAAAGTGGCAGCACTATGGCGGTAATAGTAGAACAAATTGAAGCTGTATTGGCTAAAGCAGGTATTGCGGGTTTTAAAGATGCAGTTGTAGCGTATGAGCCTGTTTGGGCCATAGGCACAGGAAAGACGGCGACGCCAGAGCAGGCTCAAGAAGTGCATAAAGCAATTCGACAGCACTTAGCTCAATACGACGCCGATATCGCTCAAGCATTGCAAATTGTGTATGGCGGTAGTGTGAAACCAGATAATGCTGATGCTATTTTTGCTCAGCCAGATGTGGATGGCGCCCTAGTTGGTGGCGCCTCTTTAAATTCAAATGATTTTGTTAAAATCTGTAACGCAGCAGGTTAGAGAGATACTATGGAAAGCTTGATTGTAATTGCTCACATTATTATTGCCGTGGCTATTATTGCCTTGGTATTGCTACAGCAGGGTAAAGGCGCAGACGCAGGCGCAAGCTTTGGTGGTGGAGCCTCTCAAACGGTATTCGGTAGCGAAGGCTCTGGTAACTTTTTAACAAGCAGTACATCTTTGTTGGCTGCTCTGTTTTTTGCTACCAGTTTCTCGCTTGCTTATTTTGCTAAAGAAAAAGCAACAGGCTTGGCAGATGAAGGCTTGCCTCAGGTAATGCAAGAAGTGCAAACGTTTGATGGTGAAGAGCCTGTGATTAATGAGTCTACCGAAGGTTCTGAAATCCCAACCATCGACTAAATCGATTTTGCGGATGTGCTGGAATTGGTAGACAGGCAGCGTTGAGGTCGCTGTGTGCGCAAGCACGTGAGGGTTCAAGTCCCTCCATCCGCACCAATTTAAAAAAACGAGCATTGCTCGTTTTTTTTACATTTAAGCAGGTTTAAAAGTCCTGCTTAGTATAAAGTGAGACTTCCCTTGATGATAAAAGTGGATGTCTCTATAATGTGCACAATTATTGGCGCGGGGTGGAGCAGTTTGGTAGCTCGTCGGGCTCATAACCCGAAGGTCGTCGGTTCAAATCCGGCCCCCGCAACCAAGCCGTATTAAGTATCTTGAGTTTGTTTACCTCTATAAATTCAAGATAGGCACCGAAATATATTGGTTTGGTAGGCGATAGATGTCAGTTGAGCTTATATCGTCCGTTTTTTAGTGAGATTGGTCTAGTATCAACTTGCTAGGTGGCTTAGCCACTAGTTTTTATTTCCAAGCCCTAGGGTTTGATGATTGAAACCCCTGTGGAGCTGCTTTTAAGATAATTAAAGTGGTTCCGATAAGGGGTTTTTTGTTGGTCGCGTAAGGCAATCAACGTTTAGCGGTTTTTATTAAAGTACATAGTACTTAAACGCTAAAGATTGGGCTCGGGTGGCTGGTAGTGAAAACACCGGCTCATCCTTTAGCCCAATTTTTATATCTGTGGAGCGCGTGTGGCGAGTAAAGAACAGCAATTAATAGATTTGCTAAAACCAGTGATTGAAGCTCTGGGTTTTGAGTTTTGGGGTATTGAGTACATTGCACAAGGCAATAACTCGGTACTGCGTGTATTTATAGACGGCGAGAACGGCATTCATGTCGATGATTGCGCGTTAGTAAGTCGTCAAGTTAGCGGAATAATGGACGTCGAAGACCCCATTTCATCCGAGTATAACTTAGAAGTATCGTCTCCAGGTGTGGACCGTCCATTGTTCTCACTTGAGCATTATAAGCGTTACGTTGGTGAGTTTGTTGATGTGAAATTACGTTATGCCTTTGAAGGGCGTCGTAAATTCAAAGGCAAACTAGTTGGTATTGAAGATGACGAAGACATCGTGGTTCATGTAGATGACCATGAGTATTTGTTACCGATTGATGCTATCGATAAAGCCAGCTTAATATTTCAAGATCACAAGGGTAAATAGGATTACCGGGGGCAAGGTTATGAGCAAAGAGATACTGCTAGTTGCCGAGGCTGTTTCTAACGAGAAAGGCGTAGAGCAGGAAGTAATTTTTGAAGCTATTGAGTTAGCTTTTTAGCGGCAGCGGCGAAAAAACGTTACGAAGACGAAGAGCCTGAGATTCGAGTTTCTATTGACCGTCGTACCGGTAATTATGAAACCTTCCGCAACTGGGTCATTGTAAGCAATGAAGTGGTTCCGGCCTTGGGGTCTGAATTAAACATGCAAGAAGCGGCAGACATAGACACTAACCTAAAAGAAGGTGATGTCTATGAAGAGCAAGTTGATAATCCAGGTTTTGGACGTATCGCAGCTCAAGCGGCTAAGCAAATTATTATGCAAAAAGTACGTGAAGCAGAGCGCGCTAAAATTACAGCCGCGTATGTTGATCGTATTGGTGACTTGCTTCACGGTACCGTGAAAAAAGTCACCCGCGACAACATCATTGTTGATTTGGGCGCCAACGCTGAAGGCTTATTACCACGTGACCAATTGGTTGCGCGTGAAGTATTTCGCATCAGTGATCGTGTTCGCTGCGTGCTGATGTCTGTGAACCCAGAAAACCGTGGTCCACAACTGATGCTAAGCCGTGCGTCAAACGAAATGCTGATTGAGCTATTTCGTATTGAAGTGCCAGAAATTGGTGAAGACGTCATTGAAATTAAAGCCGCTGCTCGTGATACAGGCAGCCGTGCAAAAATTGCAGTGAAAACCAACGATCAGCGCATTGACCCAATTGGTGCATGTGTTGGTATGCGTGGTGCTCGTGTTCAAGCGGTATCTAACGAACTTGGCAACGAGCGTGTTGATATCGTGTTGTGGGATGATAATCCTGCGCAATTGGTTATCAATGCATTGGCCCCAGCGGAAGTGGCTTCGATCGTAATGGATGAAGAAACCAATACGATGGATGTGGCCGTGTTAGAAGATCAACTGCCAATCGCAATTGGTCGTGGCGGTCAAAACGTTAAATTAGCATCTGAGCTTACCGGCTGGATCATTAACGTAATGACCGAAGAAGAAGCAGGTGCAAAACAAGAAGAAGAGCAGGGTTCATTAGTAGAAATTCTAATGGCGGCGCTTGATCTTGATGAAGACGTAGCTGCGGTATTGGTAGAAGAAGGTTTTACAGGCCTTGAAGAAGTTGCTTATGTGCCACGTGAAGAGATGCTAGATATTGAGGGTTTCGATGACGAAATCGTTGATGAACTGCAATCTCGAGCAAAAGACATTTTGCTAACCCAAGCCATTGCTAGTGAAGAAAAACTAGAAGATGCAAAACCGGCAGACGATTTGCTGAATATGGAAGGAATGGATCAACACTTGGCCTTAGTGTTGGCAAGCCGTGGCATCCGCACAATGGAAGACCTTGCTGAGCAAGGCGTAGACGATATTGTTGGTATTGAAGATATCGACGAAGCGAAGGCCGCCAAACTAATTATGACCGCGCGTAAGCCCTGGTTTGAAGAAACCGAATAGGCAGCAGCAGGCGGGAGGAGAGTATTCGAATGGCAGAAGTCACGGTAAAACAGTTAGCCGCAGCAGTAGGCTCACCAGTTGAACGTTTAGTCGCTCAGATGAACGAAGCTGGTCTACCACACAAAAGTGGTGACGAAAAAGTAAACGATCAGCAAAAAGTTGTTTTGTTAACCTACTTGAAAAAGAGTCATGGTGAGCAAGCGACTGAAGCAGATGGTCCTAAAAAGATCACGCTTAAACGTAAAACCACCACCACCCTGAATACGGGTGCGGGTAAAAAAGCAGTTAATATCGAAGTGCGTAAGAAACGCACCATCGTTCAAGAAGATGAAGCGGCTAAGAAAGATGCTAAGCCTGCGCCTAAGCGCAAGCCAACCGATGCAAAAGGCGCTAAGCCAGCTGCACGTAAGCCATCTGATTCTCCTTCATCTGCACCAGCGGCTGCGGCCCCTAGTAATGATGATCGCGGAAGCAAGAAAAAAGAATTCCGTAATAAAGATAAAGACAAAGATAAAGATAAGCGTTTTGGCGACAAGAACAAAGGCGGTAAAGGCCGTCGTCGTGAAGGCGGTATGGATGACAGTCGTCGTCGCGGTGCCCCTAAACGCCGTGGTCGTGAAGATAGCGAGCACGCGTTCAAGCAACCAACTGCACCAATCGTGCGTGAGGTTGAGCTAAAAGGTGAATCGATCACGGTTGGCGAATTGGCACAAGGCATGGCTGTTAAAGCTGGCGAAGTGATCAAAGAGTTAATGAAGCTAGGTGTGATGGCGACCATCAACCAGATTCTTGATATCGATACAGCGATTCTTGTGATTGAAGAAATGGGTCACAAGTTTAAGCGAGTTAGCGATAACGCAGTTGAAGATGATTTCTTAGAAGAAATCAAATACGAAGGTCAGCAAGTATCACGTGCACCGGTTGTTACTGTAATGGGTCACGTTGACCATGGTAAAACATCCCTACTTGATTACATTCGCTCAACACGTGTAACCGTTGGCGAAGCGGGTGGTATTACTCAGCACATTGGTGCTTACCACGTAGAAACTGATAAAGGTATGGTGACCTTCTTAGATACACCTGGACACGCAGCGTTTACATCTATGCGTGCTCGTGGTGCTCAATCTACGGATATCGTTATCCTTGTAGTTGCTGCCGATGATGGCGTGATGCCGCAAACAGAAGAAGCCATTCAGCATGCTCGTGCAGCGGGTGTGCCGATTGTGGTTGCTGTTAACAAAATGGATAAAGAGTCTGCCGATATCGATCGTGTTAAAAACGAATTGGTAGCGAAAGAAGTCGTACCTGAAGAGTGGGGCGGTGACGTACAGTTTGTACCTGTATCGGCTCATACTGGTGAAGGTATTGATGCATTACTTGATGCGTTATTACTTCAAGCTGAGTTGCTAGAGCTAACAGCGGTTGCTGACGGTCCTGCAACAGGCGTAGTAGTTGAATCTCGTCTTGATAAAGGTCGCGGTCCTGTTGCTACATTGCTTATTCAGAACGGCATGCTGAAGAAAGGCGACATCGTTTTGGCTGGTACGTCTATCGGTCGTGTACGTGCGCTGCTTGATGAAAATGGTCAGCCGATTGATCACGCAGGTCCGTCTATTCCTGTTGAGATCCTTGGTTTGGATGCGCCTCCTGGTGCAGGCGATCATTTCTTAGTAGCAGAAAGCGAAAAACGTGCACGTGAAGTAGCGGCCATTCGTTCTTCGAAAGAGAAAGAGCAATTCCACGCGAAACAACAAGCGGCCAAGTTGGACGCATTGTTTAGCATGAGCGGTGAAGCGCAGGCGTCTAGCTTGAACTTGGTTATTAAGACCGATGTTCGTGGCTCGCTTGAAGCCTTAGTGGGCGCGCTTGATCAACTTTCTACTGATGAAGTGAAAGTAACCATCGTATCAAGTGGTGTGGGTGGTATTACTGAAACCGATGCGAACTTAGCCTCTGCATCGAATGCGGTTCTGTTTGGCTTTAACGTACGTGCCGATGCGGCAGCAAAACGTGTGGTTGAAAACAGCGGCTTAGATATGCGTTATTACAGCATCATTTATGACCTAATTGATGATGTGAAACAAGCCATGTCAGGCATGTTGGCACCTGAGCTTCGTGAAGAAATCGTGGGTATCGCACAAGTACGTGATGTATTCCGTTCACCTAAATTTGGTGCGGTTGCAGGCTGTATGGTTATTGAAGGTACGGTTCACCGTAATAAGAAAATTCGTGTACTACGTGACAACGTGGTGGTCTACGAAGGTGAGCTTGAATCTCTACGTCGTTTCAAAGATGACGTGCAAGAAGTTCGTACCGGTACTGAATGTGGTATCGCAGTTAAGAGCTACAATGACGTTAAAGAAGGCGATCAGATCGAAGTCTTTGATGTTAAAGAGTTTGCTCGTACTATCTAATACTGGCGACCCATTAAACTTTCCTTCAGAGTTTTATTCTCTGAGGGAAAGATCCAAATCCTCAGGAGGCATGCTTCTTGGGGATTGTTTGTTTTAAGAGAATTTTAAAATGGCGAAAGATTACAGTCGTACTCAGCGCTTGGGTGAGCAAATCAAACGTGATCTTGCTCAGATGCTGCAATTCCAAGTGAAAGATCCTCGTTTAGGTCTTGTGACATTGAATGCAGTGAAAGTCGCTTCCGACTTAGGCTATGCGGATATTTACTTTACCGTCATGAAGCCCGGTATGGTTGATGCGGATACAGATACCATCAAAGAAACTGAAAAAGTATTAAACGATATGTCCGGTTTCTTGCGTACAGAGCTGTCTCAAGTAATGAAGACTCGTGTTACGCCGTTACCACGTTTTCATTATGACGTGTCAGTTGGCCGAGGCCATAAACTGACTAACTTGATTAACCAAGCTATGCGTGAAGACTCCAGTCGCAATACTGGCGACGATAACCAATAGCTTCAGTTCAAATAAATGAGCGGAGAGACGTTTTGAACCGCAAAAGAAAAGGCCGCGATATTAGCGGCATTCTTGTCATCGATAAGCCCTCCGGCATGACCTCAAATGGCGTTTTACAAAAAGTGAAATGGCTATTTCAAGCTCAAAAAGCGGGTCACACAGGTGCTCTTGATCCAATCGCAACAGGTGTATTACCTATTTGCTTAGGTGAGGCCACTAAATTCAGCCAGCGCTTACTTGAAAGCAATAAGCGTTATGTGACACGAGTGCAGCTCGGCGAGTCACGTGATACGGCTGATATAGAAGGCGACATTCTCGAAACCGCGAGTATCCCCAAGTTAACATCGGACTCAATCGAGCAAGTGTTGTCTCAGTTTCGTGGTGAGATAACGCAAATCCCACCTATGTACAGTGCGCTTAAGCATGAAGGGCGTAAGCTGTATGAGCTTGCCCGTGAAGGGATTGAATTCGATATTAAGAAAAAAGCACGACAGGTGTCGATTCTTGAACTTGAGTTGCTTGATTTCGGTGATGACTTCATTGAGCTAGACGTAACCTGCACAAAAGGCACGTATATTCGTTCATTAGCTGAAGATATCGCCAAAGCGCTTGGCACATTGGGTCATGTGGCCGTGCTTCGACGCTTGGGTGCAGGGCCGTATAAGCCAGAAATGATGATTACTCTAGATGAGCTGATCGCCTTGAAACCCGAGGGCTGTGACGACTTTACCGCCCTAGAGGATCGGCTACTTCCGACCTATACAGCGCTTGAAAGCGTGCCTATCATTCAGGTGACTTTAGAGCAGACTCGAGATTTACAATTTGGACGTGCAATTCATGCCTTAGACGCTGGTGACAAGCCATTGCCTCAGGTACAATTGCGCCTTTGCCACGACCAGCAAGACTATCTTGTGGGCCTTGGTGAAATGGACGCCAACGGCTTAATTGCCCTAAAACGTCTGGTGAAAGTGCCGCAGTTAACCGCTCTTTTTGAGCAGTAATGTCGCTTTCAGGTGGATACCGCTGTTTATATGCACGGTGCTTATCTTCCTTAACCTAAATGAACGCATATACCTATGAGGAAAATATCATGGCATTAGATGTACAAGCGAAAGCTGCCATCGTTAAAGAATACCAAACTGCTGAAGGCGATACAGGTTCTCCTGAAGTTCAAGTAGCATTGTTGACTCACAACATCAACGGTCTACAAGATCACTTCAAAGTGAACAAGCAAGATCACCACTCACGTCGTGGCTTGATTCGCATGGTAAACCAACGTCGTAAGTTGTTGGATTACCTAAAAGGTAAAGATGTTGTTCGTTACGCTTCTCTAATTAAGCGTTTAGGCCTACGTCGCTAAGACTGCTAAACCCCCTCACGGGGGTTTTTGCTATATGTTGGTGTATAATCTTCGCACTTATCGTGTATGAAGTTGTCACAAACACACTGTAAGTTAAAACAGTAATAAGAAATGGAATAACCTGACTTATCACACTCTGTGTTTCTACCCATTCGCCTTTTCGCTTGATCTCAAGTAGAGAAAGGGCCAATGCTTGGAAGTACAGAAAATGAGAGCAGGTTTCCAGTTAAATCAAAAAAGGAAACATATGCTAGATCTTACTCCAGTAACAAAAACATTTACCTTCGGTAATCAAGAAATCACATTAGAAACCAAACGTATTGCGCGTCAAGCAAGCGGAGCGGTTTTGGTCACCATTGGTGATATCCAAGTTCTTGCAGCGGTAACAGGCAAGAAAGAAATGAAGCCGGGTCAAGATTTTTTCCCGCTAACCGTTAACTATCAAGAAAAATACTACGCCGCGGGTAAAATCCCAGGTGGTTACATCAAGCGTGAAAATCGCCCAAGCGAAAAAGAAACGCTAACAAGTCGTTTAATTGACCGTCCAATTCGCCCACTTTTCCCTGCGGGTTACATGAACGAAGTACAAGTTGTGCTTCAAGTTATGTCTGCTGACACTGAAAACGATCCAGATATCGCTGCGATGATCGGTGCATCTGCTGCACTAGCTATTTCAGGCATTCCTTTCGACGGTCCTATTGGTGCTGCTCGTGTTGCTTACACTCGTGAGGGTGGTTATGTTTTAAACCCAACGTTTGAACAGCTTAAAACCTCTGAGCTAGACATGGTGGTTGCGGGAACAACTGACGCGGTATTAATGGTTGAGTCTGACGCACTAGAATTAAGCGAAGACGAAATGCTAGGCGGTGTTTTATTTGCACACGAAGGCTACCAGTGCGTCATCGCAGCGATTAAAGAATTTGCAGCTGAAGATGCGACTGAGCGTTGGGAATGGACTGCACCAGCAACCAACACCGCGCTTTACGAAGAAATGAAAGCACTTGCGTTTGATGCCATGACAGCCGCTTACCAAACAAGCGACAAAATGGCGCGTTACACGCAAATCGATGCGATCAACGCTGATATCAAAGCAAAATTATTGAAAGATGGCGAAGACGATAACTCTGAAGACATCTCTAAGCTGTTCAAAAAACTTCAAAAAGAAGTGGTACGTGAGCGCATCGTAAACCATGAGCCTCGTATTGACGGTCGTGACAACAAAACTGTACGTGACTTGAACATTCAAACCAATGTTCTTAAAGGTACACACGGTTCTGCATTGTTCACTCGTGGTGAAACTCAGTCTATCGGTACCGTAACATTGGGTTCTACCCGTGATGCGCAAACCGTTGAGTTCTTACACGAAGTCACCAAAGACAACTTCATGTTCCACTACAACTTCCCTCCGTATTCTGTAGGTGAATGTGGTCGTATGGGCGCACCGGGTCGTCGTGAAGTGGGCCATGGTCGTTTAGCGCGTCGTGGTGTTCAAGCGATGATGCCTAAACTAGAAGATTTCCCATACACAGTACGTGTTGTATCTGAAATCACAGAATCAAACGGTTCATCTTCAATGGCGTCTGTTTGTTCGGCGTCACTTGCATTGATGGATGCAGGCGTGCCAATTAAAGCCCCAGTTGCTGGTATTGCCATGGGTCTTGTAAAAGAAGGCGAGAAATTCGCGGTTCTTACAGACATCTTGGGTGACGAAGATCACCTTGGCGACATGGACTTTAAAGTAGCGGGTTCTGAAGCGGGTATCACTGCACTGCAAATGGATATCAAAATCCAAGGCATTACAGAAGAGATCATGGAGATTGCACTAGAGCAAGCCCTTGACGCTCGTATGACGATCTTGAAGCAAATGAACGAAGTAATGTCTAAGCATCGTGATGAAATGCCTGACAATGCTCCGACTTACCTAACGTTGAAAATTCCTTCAGACAAAATTGCTGAAGCGATTGGTAAAGGCGGCGCGACCATTCGTGGTATTTGTGACGAAACCGGCGCGGACGTTGATATTTCTGACGAAGGCCTAATCAGCATTTTCGCACTGACTAAAGTAGCGGCCGAAAAAGCCAAAGGTTTATTTGAGTCCGTGACCGCTGAAGCAGAAGTTGGCACTATCTACGAAGGTAAAGTGCAAAAAATCGTTGATTTTGGTGCATTTGTTAACATCTTGCCTGGTAAAGACGGCCTAGTGCATATCTCTCAGATTTCTGATGAGCGTGTAGATAACGTGGCTGATCACTTAACTGAAGGTCAGAAAATTAAAGTTAAAGTATTAGATGTTGATAATAAAGGTCGTATTAAATTGACCCTTAAAGGCATTGAAGCTTAATAGATATCGTTGAATCGAGTGATGCAGTAATAAGCTGCCTCACTCACGATTTGAATAATATTTATATTAGAAAGATAAGCCTACTTAATTTTAAGTGGGTTTATTTGTATAAAAACACTCACATTAAGCACTTATTATAAATGCGTGTTTAATTCGGCGAAGCCAAATAAGGAGTAGCCATGACTATTGCAGATAACAAAGTAGTTACCTTAGAGTTTACTGTTAAAAATGCAGAAACCGGTGACTTGATTGAATCGTCTAAAGATGGCGAGCCATTAGTATATTTACATGGTTTTAATAATTTAGTTCCCGGCCTAGAAGCGGAACTAAATGGTAAAGTTGTTGGCGACAGCTACGACGTAACGGTAACCCCAGAAGAAGGTTACGGCGTTCGTGATGAAAGCCTAGTACAGCAAGTACCAATGGAAGCATTCCAAGGCATTGAAAACGTAGCAGTGGGTATGGCATTTACCGCTGACGGCGCCGAAGGCCCTGTTGTTGTTGAAGTAACCGCGGTTGAAGGTGATGTGGTAACCGTGGATGCAAACCATCCTCTTGCTGACATCAAACTTGCCTTCTCTGGTGAAGTAAAAGAAATTCGTGATGCAAGTTCAGAAGAACTTGAGCACGGCCATGTACATGGCGAAGGCGGTCACCAGCACTAATCGGCTGAACCGCTTTAAAAAATGGCAAAGTGAGCAATCACTTTGCCATTTTTTTTGCACCGAGTTTACACATAAAACTGGACTACACTTAACCAAGCTTTGGAGTAGTTGGTATGTGTATATATCGTTTTAAAGATGGCAAGCAGTGTCAGTTAGACGGTGCAGAAAAAGGGTTATGTTTCTGGCATGACCCTGACATAGATAAAAGAGGGCAAGCGCTTGGCGATGAGCTGTCACAGTTGGTGCATGAAGGTCACTCAATGGAGGGCGCATTCCTTGCCTATACCAATCTAGATGGCATTAACTTAGTTCGGCACGGTCACAGTGAGGGATACAGTCTAGCCTATGCGGATTTGTTCCATGCCAGTTTACGTCAAGCTCACCTGTTTAAAGTCGATCTCTCTCATGCCTCACTTATGAAAGCCGATTGCCGAGAGGCCAATTTACATTGTGCGAACCTCGAACAAACCAATTTGCTAGGCGCTCGCTTTGATGAGGCCAAAATCGAAAACATACACTGGGGCGAACCCATGTATTACGAATCGCTTGGTAAAAAAGCATTCGCAGAGCGTAACCGTAAACAGGCGGTTATGTACTTTGAGCAGGCGGAAGAAGTGAGTAGAAACTTACGAAAAGTCAGCGAGCGCCAAGGGTTGTTTGAGCTAGCAGGTTATTTCTTTATAAAAGAAATGACCCATAGACGTTATCAGATGCCCAAATTCTCATGGCCAAGATTGGTCTCAAAGGCCGTGGATACATTTTGCGGTTACGGAGAAAAACCGGCCCGTGTGATTATGTTTTCATTGGTAATCATTGTGTTGTTTGCGTTGGCCTATTGGGTTTTAGGAATAGCGGACGGTGGTAACGGAATAGGTTTACAAGCCGATTTATCAATAGAACAAAACTTAATGAACTTGGGCACGAGCTTATACTTTAGTGTCGTTACCTTCACGACGCTTGGTTATGGTGATCTTGTGCCTATTGGGTTTAGCCGCTTACTGGCGGCTATGGAAGCCTTTACCGGCAGTTTTACTCTTGCATTGTTTGTAGTTGTTTTTGTTAAAAAAATGACAAGATAAAGACTGTCTTTATTTTAACTTACTTGATCTTACGTGGATTATAAAATTTAATTTATTAGTGTTTACTAGGTTATGGTTGTGTCCTCGCTTTCTTTTCGTGTGTATTCATTGGCACGGCCTCGAATGGAATGTCCTATGTTGCTGGATCATTGATTTATCACCAAAAGGACTTACCACGCCTCCCCGTAACGATATAGCACATGAGTGTAAATTCATGGCAACATAGTCGCACAATATTAAATCCTTGCCTTGCCTAATGGTTATTTCCTTTGCCCAAAATCGATATCCTTAATGCGTAAGCGCAAAACCTCCACACACTCAACCCTGCGCCGTACATTAACTGTGCAGCAGTGAGTGGCAAACCATTCATACAAGCAAGTGTTCTTCGCACCTCATCAACCGTTAGCACAACGGGCAATGTTTTGGTTTTTCTGGGGCGCCCCCATTCATCTATTTGTATCTCTTTAAACAACACCTTTTCATACAAAAGCACCAACGCTGACAAAGCCTGTTTTTGAGTCACACCGCCACATACTCCCTTGCGGCCAAATGCGTTAAAACATAGATACCTCGGATGCACTCATATCCTTAGAGTGCCGCTTACCATGAAATAAGATATACCGTCGGATCAAATTCCAATAGGATCGCTCTGTGTTTAACGCGTAGTGAGCTGCCCGCATGTTATCGTGAAATTCCGCCTGTAATTTGGCCATAATTAACGCCCCCTGATTAACCCAGAGTCTCATTGTACTGTATTTATATACACTAGATTATCAAGGCTGATCTGTATATCCCAATTTTAAAATTTCTCTTAAAAATGAGTATACACGGGGCTTTCAGGCCGATTTTTAAGCCTATCTTCTGATAACCGGATTTGTATCGATTTATTTGATTGATTTGTTTTTAGGGAAGGGTAAAATCCGCCATTAAATTGCATGGATTAACTAAACCGTTGAAAGCAAAGGGAAAATTGCAGTCCGTCTTTCTCTAGCTATAACTGGTTATCAAGATCCATCCGAATAACCAAATTGTTATGTAGATAGAGAGTAAATAATTGTGAAAAAATTAGTATTATTGATAGCGATGCTAACTCCTTTTTTCTCTAGTGCGTCTGAAGTTGATAGTACTATTTCTTACGTTAGGGTTGATGATAATGGTCATGGATTAATTCAGTTTACAAATGCGATTATAGGTCCGTCTGACTGCACTCACCCCGCTTGGCGAGGGCACTATTCATTTGATTTAAAAACTGAAGCAGGTAGAGCTATATATAGTCTTGCTTTAACTGCTCATGCATCTAATAAGAAAATAAAAGCTTATGGAAAAGGTCAGTGCCTTCAATATATTGACGCTGTTGAATCATGGGCTCATGGCTTTATATATTAACAACATAACAACGGTGGGCTTCGGAGTCCCGAAGCCACAGCCGTTATGTATATTGGAGTCATTAATGAATATGAAAGTTATAGTTTTGGCATTGGCTGGAATTTTTCTATCACACGCTTCATATGCGGCAACGGCTGGCTGGACAGAGCAAACAAAGATAACGTCGATGTTTGTGTACGATGAAGAAAATTTATTATTAAGTTTAGAAAATTATAACAACTTAGCTGAATGTGGCGTGAATGGTGGCCCTGTAGCAGGTCATGTAATACTTAATCCAACTACTCAAAGAACTATGCTTGCTATGTTGTTGACTGCCTTTGCAGCTAGTAAAGATGTGAAATTTTATATTAATGAGGGTTGTGTACCTATTTGGTCAGGTGCAAATTATGGTGAAATCCTTCATGTGCAAATACTATAAATTAGAATTTTACATAGCACATATAAGCCGTTTCAGTGTTAACAGCTACGGTGTTTAAAATTAAATTAACAACATAACTATGTCTTGCAACCGAGTCCGGTTGAAGACGGAGTTATGCAAAATAAGGTTTTAAATGTTGAATAATATTGCGTTATTTTTATTTCTTCTATTTTTAGGTTCTGGGGTTCATGCTGCATGGACTCCAGCAGCAAAAGTATTATCTATTAGAGCTTATCCCGCTGGGGATGCTCATTATATTAAAATGGCAACTGCTTCTGTAAATGAGTCTTGCTCGGGAACACAGGGCATGGGGATATATTATCTAAATGATTCGACTGGGCGTATTTTTGCAATACTACTAGCGGCAAAATCTTCGAATCAATTAGTGAAGTTACATGTTAGTGGTTGTGTGGGAGGACCTTACGCAAATATTACTGAAGTTCAGCTAGGTGATACTGTTTGGACTGATGTTGTAAATAACTAAACATAACTAAGCCTTGCATCCGATACCGGATGAAGGCGGTGTTATGTTTTTAAAGAGTAAAAAATGAAATACCTATTTTTAATATTATTTTTTCTTTCTGCTTCAGTCTTTTCAAGTGATTCTAAGTTAGGTGGAACTGTAAGTAATATTACGAGTATTCGTGAAGGCCTATTAATTTTATTAGATACCGGTAAGCCGTCAGGGTGCACTCAAGGTACCGGATGGATGATCATAAAAAAAGAGCATTCCACAATGATATCTGTTGCTTTAGCCTCGTATATGGCGGGTAATAAAACAGCAACCATCTATGTTGATGTTAGTTCGTCAGGTAGTTATTGCGAAATTGTGCAATATGATCCAGCCTAAGTAAATTAACCACACCAAACGCCTTCCTATTTTAGTAAAGTTTTTGGTACAACCAACATAACAACAATGGGCTTCGGATCCCCGAAGCCACGACCGTTATGTTAGTGGAAATTTATATGTATAGAATTGTAATCCTCATAATCTCCCTTGCGTGTTTAAATGCTAACGCAGGAGATTTAGTTAATCATGCCGAAATAATAGCGGTTTCTACATCTAATGACGGTCGTTCTGATAACTTTTATTTGAAATTATCAGGTGGCGTAGGAGACTGTGCAGAAAATAACAACAAAGGCTGGGTTATTTTTCCTGGTGTCAATACTTCTGAAAATCCTACTGATATTCCAAACGAAGCATCATGGAATAGATTATACTCTACCGCATTGATGGCCTTTGCTGCCGGAAAATTAGTTAGAATTTATTCATATGATAATACAGGCAATTGCGCCAAAGCTTCTTTTATAGAAGTGTATAAATAACATAACAAACTCATGCATCCCATACGGGATGATGAGAGCCGTTATCTATAGTCGAATCATAAATGAAACAAATAATCGGTCTTATATTGATGACAGCGAATGCTCAGTCTGGTGATTTAAGCAGTCAAAAAATAACCAAAGTATATGTGAACGAGTCTGGCCTAGCCCTTATCCAAGTATCAGGGCATTCAGGTTGGCTTAAATTAGGTACATTTAATAGCGGTGCAACCCTGCTTACTTAAATCCAATGTACTCTCTCGCAATAGCAGCAAAAGTATCTGGTCAGAAAGATGTCTGGTTAAGATACCGTGAGGAGCAAGACGATTACCCACAAGTTGTAATTATGAACTTTGAGTAAATAACAACGCTGGGCTTCGGATTCTGAGGACGCATCCGTTATATTTAATGAAACAAAGTTTATGTCGCCGCTGAAATTGTAGAGACAATACGCTGGTGGAGCGTTTTGTTAGAAGCTTTAACGCAGAATGAATGCCAAAATATGCTATATACCTTACGTGTAAGAAAATGACACGCTAGACACTATTCGCCATTTAAGACACAAACATGGCCTTTTAGGTCAGTACTTGTCTAAGTCCTTGGCAGTGTTATCGGTTGTGAGTATGCTCAAATCATAAAAATAAAAATGTGCAGAGGGCGTTATGGAAGCTGGTATTCTTGTAAAAGTGATATTGCCATTATCACTGTTTATTATCATGTTGGGCATGGGGTTAGCGTTAAAGCCCATTGATTTTAAACTGGTGATGTTACGACCAAAAGCGGTAGCGCTGGGCTTAATTGCGCAAATGATCATGCTCCCTATTTTAGCGTATTTAATTGTTTTGGCATTTGGTATGACAGGTGCTGTGGCGGTTGGTGTCATGATCTTAGCGTTATGCCCAGGCGGTACGACATCAAACCTTTACACCTATTTAGCCAAAGGTGATATTGCACTGTCGGTGACATTAACCTCACTGGTCAGTTTAATCGCGCCTTTTACCGTCCCTCTTATGATCGTCATGTTCATGAGTCTATTGATGGGCCAAGAAGAATACATTCACTTGCCTGTTATCAAAACGATTATTCAATTAGTGGTGATTACCATTTTGCCTATTTCAATTGGTATGTTTATCAATTATAAAAAACCAGAATGGTCTAAAAAAGCAGATAAACCGGTTAAGTTATTTTCGATCTTATTTTTGTTTTTTATCGTGGCGCTAATCGTGTTTGAAAACCTGCACAATATGGCTGAATACTTTGCTAAGGCTGGTATTGCCGCCATTATATTAAACATTGCCAGTATGATGTTGGGTTACTTTCTTGCAAAAGTGGCCAAGTTAAATGAAGCACAAAGTAAGGCAATTGGTATTGAAGTAGGCTTTCAAAACGGCACGCTGGCGATTGTTATTGCGTTAACGCTGCTAGAAAATACAGAGATGGCAATAGCGGCAACATGCTACAGCTTAAGCATGTTTTTAACCGGCGCGGTGTTTGCCATGATCCTTGCAAACAGTTCTAAGCAATCAGCGGAATCTTCCGCACAAGTGTGATTGCGTTTAAGGCCATTTAAAACAAAAAAGGTGAAGCTCAGCTTCACCTTTTTTCGTTAAATGACTTCATTTATCAGAGGCTTACTCTAAACCACAGCCCGCTAAAATCATATTGGTTAAAAACCCCGTGATATGTTCAATATCTTCTTTTTCATATTCGCGGCGATTCATCACTTCAAGCACTTGAGTGTTAAAGTCAGCGTAGTGCTGTGTCGTGGCCCATATCATGAATATTAGGTGGATAGGATCAATGGCTTTCATTTTACCTTGATCAACCCAGCTTTGAATGACCCCGGTTTTTTCTTTGACCCAAACACGCATATCTTTACTAATATACTGCTTAATGTGCGGAGCACCTTGAATGATCTCCATCGCGAAGATCTTTGAGCCATTGGGATTAGTGTAAGACATCTGCATTTTACTGCGAATAAAGCGCGTTAGAACTTCCTTTGGGTCGCTCTCTGGCGACATATCATCAAGAATCTGGTTCCAGTTACCAATAATATCCTCTAAAACGGCCTGATAAAGATTCGCTTTATTTTTAAAATAGTAATGGATGTTGGCTTTTGGCAGCCCAGCGCGGTCAGCGATTGACTGCATACTCGTGCCTTTATAGCCATGCAATACAAATTCATCTTCAGCCGCTTTGAGTATTTGCTGACTATTGCGCTCACGTATTTTACTTTTTTTAGGTGTTTCTTGAGTCGTCACAGGTTACAGCCTTCCTAGTTCCATTGGGCCATGATACAACGAACGGCATAAAGGACAAAATTTAATCCCCAAAACAAAAAAGCCATACTGAGTATGGCTTTTTTGGGAATGGCTTAAAGGTGGGCTTTAAGCAGTAAGCTAACGGCATTTTGGTCATCGGTAGACCCAAATTTATTGGTCCAATAAGCGTACTCAATACCGACTTTTAACTTATTTTTAAGCCCTAGCATAGGTGCAAGGTTATAAGTAATTTGAGGGGTTAGGTTCATACTGTCTTCAACATCACCAAACGCATTACCATCATTACCAAAACGGTAATCCATGAAGCCATCAATGGTCAAGTTGCCGTTGGAGTAACCATAAACAACAGACAGTAAATTATCGTCACCTTTATCAATATCCATTTGATCATTAACGGCACGGTATAAATTCACATTTAAATAGTCCATGCCTGGTACTGTAATACCAGCGCTTACGCCAAATAAGTGATTGTCAAACCCAGCACCGCTTTCTAATGTATAGGCGGCACTGATGCTTGAAAGAGTGCCTTCCATTTTTGTCAGTGTAAACGTTGGGCTAAATTCAATATAAGTATCGGTGAAGCCTTCACCACTGTGACGATCTACAAAGTAAAATAATCCGCCCCAGCTATGGCCTGATACATGTTCCAGTGTAATGGTTGTATAGGTATCAATATCGCCCTGTTGAAATGGTTCTTCATAGCTTGAACCATAAAGAACAGAAACACTGTTGTCTGACCAAAACTGTTCAGCTTGCGCTGCCGAACTGAGTAGTGCGGTACCCGCTAAAGTAAGTAGTGTTTTTTTCATTTTTATCTCTCCGTTTTTTTTCGTTATGTATTTTTTACGTTTGCAAAAAATTCTTTTTATAATTGCGGTCGATATGCCACACCTAATGACATAGGCGCGTTCAATTTCGCTTTACTTTGGTTACTTGAAAGCAGCACTAACACAAAGATAGTTGCGGCATATGGCAGCATGGCTAAGAGGCTCGGTGATATTTCAAACCCTGTGCCTTGTAGAATTAAATGCATGATGCTGGCAATACCAAATAAGTATGCGCCTAACATGATGCGCCCCACTTTCCAGCTGGCAAATACCACTAATGCTAAGGCAATCCAGCCTTTACCGGCTGTCATACCGTCGCTCCATAATGGGGTGTAAGCCAGTGATAAGTAGCCGCCTGCTAAGCCGGCCATAGCGCCGCCAAACATAACGGCCATATAGCGAATACCGTGCACATGAATCCCCATACTATTGGCGGCTTCTGGGTTTTCACCTACCGCGCGTAAATTCAAACCTAAGCGGGTACGGGTGAGTACAAAAAATAAAATGCCAGCCATTAAAAATGAAAAGTACACAAGAATATCTTGTTGAAATAAGGCTTTACCAATAATAGGGATGTCGCTTAAAACAGGAATGGCAAGCGGCGGTACGCCTTCTATGCCAATTCCCACATAATTGGCACCAATAAAAGCACTCAAGCCGCCACCAAAAATGGTCAGAGCCAAGCCGCTGGCCACTTGGTTTGAAACCAATGTAATGGATAAAAAGCCAAACAATAGCGACATACAAATGCCGGCTAAAATAGCCATTAAAATCGCAATCATTAAGCTGCCACTAATCACAGCCGCCACAAAACCCACAACGGCGCCCATCAGCATCATGCCTTCTTGGCCTAAATTTAATACGCCCGATTTTTCACAGATCATTTCACCAAACGCCACCAAGATTAATGGCGTGCCGGTACGAATGGTGGCGTATAAAATATTTGTAATTAAATCAATATCCATGTTTAAACCTTTAAAATTCTGGTGGCTATACAGCCGATGACGCGGTGGCTGATTGATTGGTGTTTTCTTTTTTAATCTTGATGATGCGATAGCTAATCAACAAATCACTGGCCAATAAAAAGAACAGCAGCATGCCTTGAAATAAACCAGTAATCGATTTTGGAAGGCTCATTTCAATTTGCACCATTTCACCGCCCATATAAGTGAGGCCCATTAACATGCTGGCCAGTAAAATGCCCAATGGGTGCATTCGACCTAAGAATACAACAATGATGGCGGCATAGCCGTAACCAGGGGAAATGTAAGGGATCAGTTGACCAATCGGCCCAACCACTTCACTAACGCCCGCTAAGCCAGCAAGTGCGCCACACATTAATAAGGCAAACCAAACTAATTTATTTTCTTTAAAGCCTGCATAGTGTGCCGCGGCTTTATCTTCACCTAATACTTGTATTTGAAAGCCAAGCCAGCTGCGCGATAACAATGTCCAAATGGCCACCATGGCAAATAGGCCAAAAAATATGGCAATGGTTAAGCGGTAATCTTGATGAAGTAACGGCAGAATGGCCGCATCTGCAAACATCGCTGATTCAGGAAAGTTAAACCCATTAGGGTCTTTTAATGGTCCATGTACGCCCCAGAGCAATGCGTTAAGTGCAATGTAGTTGAGCATGATGGTGGTGAGAATTTCATTCGCGTGGAATTTTGTTTTAAGCAGTGCCGCTAATCCGGCCCAAGCTGAGCCACATAAAGCACCGAACAATAATATGGGTAACAATACCCAACTCGATTCAGTGTTTAAAAATTGCAGAGCCATGAAGCCGCCACCAAGACCGCCCATAATAAATTGACCCTCAGCACCAATGTTCCATATTTTTGCTTTAAAACAGAGGCTCAACCCCATTGCGCATAATAAAAGAGGCGCTACTTTCATCCCAAGCTCGGTTAAACCATAAGCATCGCTTAGGGGCATAATGAAAAAGGTATATAACGCTTCAAAAGGATTATGACCAAGGCTGGCAAACAGCAATCCACCAAAAAACAGGGTTAATACTAATGCAATAAGTGGTGAGCAATAACTCATTACTTTCGAATCAAAAGGGCGTTTTTCTAACTTAAACATATTCAGGTGCACCTGTTACTGCTGGCTGATCACTGCTTTTAAATTGCCCTGCCATCCATTGGCCAAGTTGTTCAATATTGATATCTTGCGTGTTTTTAATAGGGCTTAGCTGACCGTCGCAAATGGCGCATAGACGGTCACAGATTTGATAAAGCTCATCGATATCTTCTGATACCACAATAATGGCTGCGCCTTTATCTCGTAGTTCAATCAGTGCATGGCGAATCAAAACCGCTGCGCCAATATCAACGCCCCAAGTGGGGTGAGAGCAGGCGAGTAATTTAGGGTCTTGTTCTATTTCACGGCCAAGAATAAATTTTTGTAAATTCCCGCCCGATAAGCTTTTTGCTTGTGCGTGCAGCCCCGCACTTTTTACTTTGTATTTATCTAAAATATGCTGGCCAAGGCTTTTGACTTTTTCAATGTTAATCCAACCGTTTTTGACTAAGCCCAAATGAGCACTGCTCAGTAATGTATTTTTTTCCAGCGACATGTCAGGTACGGCACCACGGCCGAGGCGTTCCTCTGGCACAAACGCAAATCCCAGCTGGCGCCGAGCAATAGGCTCGAGTGCTCCAATATTTTTATTGAGTAAGCGAATGGCATCGGCGCTTGTTGTTTCTTCGCCACTTAATAAACGCATGAGTTCGTCTTGGCCATTACCTGCAACGCCAGCAATGCCTAAAATCTCACCGGATTTTACTTTTAAATGCAGCTGTTTAATTTCGCAGGCAAAAGGGTCATCACTTTTAAAGTTGAGGTCGGCAATGTCCAACACAACGCTGCCACCTTCTACTTTTTGATAATCCTGATTCAACGGCGTGTCGTCACCTACCATCAAACGAGCAATATCATGACTGCTTACTTGTTGAGGATCACAATGCCCACTGACTTTGCCTTGGCGTAAAATAGTGGCTCTATGGCATAGCTCGGTGACTTCATCTAATTTATGGGAAATAAATAAAATCGAGCAGCCTTCGCTCGCAAGCTGATTGAGCGTGGCGAATAAGCCTTTTACTTCTTGAGGGGTAAGAACAGACGTTGGCTCATCTAAAATCAGCAATTTAATGTCTTGTAATAAGCAGCGAACAATTTCAACCCGTTGCTGCTCACCTACAGACAACGTATGAACATAACGTTGAGGGTCGAGTGCCATGCCGTAATGTTGGCTGACGTCACTGATGCGGCTACTCAACGCCATCATGTCGCGGCTTTGGGCTTTTGGTAAGCTCAGTGCAATGTTTTCTACGACAGTCAGTGTCTCAAATAACGAAAAGTGCTGAAAAACCATGCCAATGCCAAGGCGGCGTGCATGGGATGGCCCACTTACTGTAATGGGCTTTCCTTCCCATAAAAACGCACCGGCGTCCGGTTTCACCACGCCATAGATAATCTTCATTAAGGTGCTTTTACCAGCGCCGTTTTCACCCAATAGCGCGTGGATTTCTCCTTCGCCTACCGTGAGGTCAACGCCATCGTTGGCCATACAGCCGGGGTATTGTTTGCAAATACCTGTTAATGCCAGACGATTCATACTACTTTAAGACCATAGATTGATTAAACATGAAAACCTTTAAACTAAAGCTGACTACTTGGACAGGATGTTATTAGCAAATACTTTGCCAAAAGCCTTATGAGCACTTATTTTTGGACAAATAAGATTTTTTCTGACTAAATGGTCAGCTTATTGCTTTGTGTAATGATCAGATAAACCCACGCCCGCGCTCGCTCTTTTAATCCGTATAGGAAAGAGCCCGCTAAATACGCTGATAGGGCCGTAAAGAGGTATGAACGTGATTCGCTTTTGTTTAAATGGAAACTGGATTGAAGAGCACGATATTGATCCAAACTGGACCGTATTACGCTACCTTCGCACCAATAAAAGGCAGCTTGCTGCAAAAGAAGGCTGCGCTGGCGGCGATTGCGGCGCGTGCTCTATTTTAGTGGGGCAGCAAACCCATACGGGCGAATTTGAGTATCAGGCGATCAATGGCTGCATTACATTGTTGGGCAGCTTGCATGGTCAGTTTATTGTTACGGTTGAAGGGCTTAAAGAAGCCGAACAGTTGCACCCAGTGCAACAAGCCATGGTCGATAAACACGGTTCACAATGTGGCTTTTGCACGCCGGGTATTGTTTCAGCACTAACCGCACTGCACTTTAATCGCCTGCATAACAAACAAGGCCCAGCTTCGGATCATGACATTCACATCGCTTTGTCAGGCAATTTATGCCGTTGTACAGGTTACCGCTCGATCATGGATGCGGCTCATGCCATGTTTGATTACCCAGTACCCGCGCCAACCGCCGTTATTAACCAAGCGGCTGTCATGCAGTTTGACCCAATGGACAACACCAAAACAACGGCCCCTTACCTAGAAAAAGATGGCCGACATTTATATGTGCCGCAATCAGAGCAAGACTTACAAACGCTTTTAACCACCTTACCAGATGCCAAGTTATGGGCAGGGGGGACCGATCTAGGTTTAGAAATTACGCAGCAATTTAAACAGTTTGATCGCATTATTAGTTTGCATCAAATTGCATCATTAAAAGCCGTGACCCATTCACAAAAAGAAGTTCGCATTGGTGCCATGCTCACTTATAGCGAAAGTGAAACGCTACTGGCAAAACATTTTCCTTCGTTTGTCCAACTTATTGAACGTATTGGCTCACGCCAAATTCGTAACTTGGGCACATTAGGGGGGAATGTGGCTAATGGTTCGCCCATTGGTGACACGCCCCCCGTCTTTTTTGCACTCAATGCTCGCTTGGTTTTATCCAGTGCACAGGGAGAACGTGAAATTGCGATACAAGATTTTTACCATGGTTACAAACAAACGGATTTAAAAGCGGGCGAATATTTAAAGGCCATAGCAATTCCTAAATTGTCGGCGCAACAACGATTGCATGTATTTAAAATAAGCAAACGTAAAGACGATGATATTTCAGCAGTGTTAATGGCTGTCATGATTGAGCATGATAATAAAACAATTATTGATGCGCGCATTGCCTGTGGTGGCATGGCAGCGACACCCTTGCATGCAGTAAAAACACAAGCCGCTTTAATCGGTAAACCGTTTAACCTTGCAAGCTTTGAAGCCGCAAGTGATGAAATCGCACAGGATTATTCGCCGATTAAAGATGTTCGGGCAACAAAAGAATATCGCTTAAACGTAGCCAAAAATTTAATGATCAAAACCGGCTTAGAATGCTTGGGAGGGCTTTAATATGAGTTTTATGTCGTCAAAACTTGAGCCTTATTCCGTGCGCAGAAAACGCCCAGCAAAAGGCAAAATTGGCAAAGATCAAAAACATGAAAGTGCTGATAAACACGTAACAGGCGATGCGATTTATATCGATGACATGCTTGAACTGGCAGGCACTCTGCATATGGCCGTGGGGTTAAGTCGTGAAGCCCATGCTGAAATTATCAGCATGGATTTATCCGCAGTTAAATCAGCCGATGGCATAGTAGATGTGGTTGTGTTTGATGACGTGCCAGGCGAAACCGACATTGGTCCTGTTTTTAAAGGGGACCCTATTTTTGCAAAAGAAAAAGTTGAATACATTGGCCAGCCATTATTTGCCCTTGCCGCCACTAGTTTTGAAGACGCTAAACGTGCAGTTTTGTTAGCAAAGGTCGAATATAAAACGCTACCTGCTGTATTAGAAGTAGAAGATGCCCTTAAAAATAACTTTTTTGTTCATCCAACACACACTATGAGTAAAGGTGACTTTGCAAGCGCCATTAAAAATGCACCCAACCAACTGCAAGGTGAAGTGTATGTAAAAGGCCAAGAACATTTTTATTTAGAAACGCAAGTCAGTTATGTTGTGCCCACTGAAGACAAAGGCATGAAAGTCTACACCTCAAGCCAGCACCCAAGTGAAGTACAAAAATTAGTATCCGAAGTACTCGATTTACCCATTAACTATGTGCAAACAGAAGTGCGCCGCATGGGCGGCGGTTTCGGTGGTAAAGAAACCCAAGCGGCACCTTGGGCATGTATGGCGGCTATTTTAGCAAACCGTTTACAGCAACCAGTTAAAGCGCGACTTGCTCGCCAAGACGATATGGTAATGACGGGCAAACGCCACGATTTTTTAAATCGTTACACGGTGGGCTTTGACGATGACGGTAAGTTAATCGGCAGTGATATTATGGTGGCGGGTAAATGTGGTTTTAGCCCTGATCTTTCAAGTTCTATTGTGGATCGCGCCATGTTTCATAGTGACAATGCTTATAACTTACAAGATGCGCGAGTAGTCGGGCATCGTTGTAAAACGCATACGGTTTCTAATACGGCGTTTCGAGGTTTTGGCGGCCCGCAGGGCACAATGGTTGCTGAATTGATTATTGATGATGTGGCGCGCAAAGTAGGTAAAGACCCCTTAGATGTACGTAAAATAAATTTATATAAAAATGGTGATACTACGCATTATGGCCAGCCGATCGAGCATTACCATATGGCTGAACTCATTGAACAATTAGAGGCTGAAAGTGAATACCGTCAGCGTCGCCAAGACATAACCGAATTTAATCAGCAGCACGCTTATAAAAAACGAGGCCTCGCTTTAACGCCGGTAAAATTTGGTATTTCGTTTACTGCGCAACACTTAAACCAGGCTGGTGCGTTAGTTCATATTTACACAGATGGCAGCATACACATTAATCATGGTGGCACAGAAATGGGCCAAGGTTTATTTACCAAGGTTGCACAAATTGTTGCCAATGAATTTGATGTGGATTTAGATACCGTACAAGTGAGCAGTACGAATACAGAAAAAGTCCCGAACACATCGCCCACTGCTGCATCATCAGGCACTGACTTAAACGGCAAGGCTGCCCAAAATGCGTGCATCACGATCAAGCAACGATTAATTGAATTTGCTTGTGAAAAATTCAGCGTGAGTCACGATGATATTCGCTTTGAACATAATCATGTGATCATTCAAACCAGCCGTGGCACAGAGGAATTTGATTTTGCTTCGTTTGTGCAAATGGCTTATGAACATCGTGTGTCACTTTCAAGTACGGGGTTTTATAAAACGCCGAAGATTCATTACGACCGAGACAATGCCACAGGCCGTCCGTTCTTTTATTTTTCATTGGGTGCCGCGTGCAGCGAAGTGGAGATCGATACTTTAACGGGTGAGTACACCGTATTGCGTACCGACATTCTTCATGACGTGGGTCAGTCAATCAACCCAGCGATCGATATCGGGCAGATTGAAGGCGGGTTTATTCAAGGCATGGGTTGGTTAACCACTGAAGAATTAAACTGGGATGAAACGGGTCGCTTAATTTCGAATGGACCTGCCAATTATAAAATCCCAACATCCAGCGATATGCCACCCATTTTTAATGTGCGGTTGTTTGACCGACCAAACGATGAACAAACCATTTACAACTCAAAAGCCGTGGGCGAGCCCCCACTGATGCTGGGAATGTCCGTATGGTTAGCGTTACGTGATGCAGCGGCCAGTGTTGCGGACTATAAAGTTGCGCCGCCCATGGACACACCCGCCACACCTGAGCGTGTTTTAAATGCGGTGATGTTTGCACAAAAACATAAGGCGTCCTTATGAAAACACAGCACTGGTATGAGGCCGTCGTAAAATGCGAACAACAAGGTCAAGCCTATGTGTTGGCCACCGTGATGGGGGCGGCTGGTTCTGTGCCTCGTGATCAAGGCAGTAAGATGGTCATCACAGCCGATCAACAATACGACACACTAGGCGGCGGTCATCTTGAATACAAGGTCGTGCAACACGCACAACAACTATTAGTCGATCAAGCCGTTGGTAACTATGTTGAGCACTTTCCATTGGGCGCAAGCTTAGGGCAATGCTGCGGTGGCAGTGTCAGTGTGTTATTTGAAAGTTTCGAGATAAAAGGGTTGAACCTAACGGTATTTGGTGCGGGCCATGTTGCAAAAGCGTTAATGGCTATTTTATCGCAATTGCCAGGTAAGGTACGTTGGGTCGACAGCCGTGAAAGCATGTTTCCCGATGAACCGTTTCACAATATAGAAATCATCCACAGCGAACATCCTGTTGATGTCATGCAAGCGGTTCCATTAAACAGCCAAGTGCTAATACTCACACATAATCACCAATTGGATTTCGAACTGGTTGAATGTGCGTTAAAGCGTGGCGACTTATCGTATGTGGGTTGTATTGGTTCGGATACAAAAGCGCAGCGATTTGAAATGCGTTTGCAGCATAAAGACTTTGCACAAGACGTAATTGATTCGCTTATATGCCCAGTAGGCGAGCTTAGTATTGCGGGTAAATTACCCATGGAAGTGGCGGTTTCTATTTCAGCGCAATTAATCAAACATATAGCGCTACATAAGCCTGCAACCAATATCCGCCAAGGTGTTAGCTGGCAAACCATTAAACACGATTTAGTCAAAGGGCCAGTGCAGTCTGCTACGCCGAATAAAGTTAAATAACTGAACATTATTTTAAAAAATTAAAGTCCATAATAATTTTATGGCAGGAGAAAAAATTGAACGTAGAACAACACCCATATAATACTTGGATCGATTTAGTCAGTCGTCGCCTTGGTGGTCAAACACTCGATTGCAGTGATGATTTTTTTGCCGAAATGGAAAATCTATTAAAACCCGATGCACCGGTGTTTATTTTTGATAAGTACACCGATCGAGGCAAATGGATGGATGGCTGGGAAAGTCGCCGTAAGCGTGTGGTCGGTCATGACTGGTGTGTCATTAAGCTAGGTGCACAAGGCATCGTACATGGCGTTAATGTTTGTACGCGTCACTTTGCCGGTAATGCGCCGCAAAAGGTCTCTATAGAAGCGTGCTCGATTCAAGGCGCACCGTTATCGGATACCAATTGGATTACTATTTTAGAAACATCCGATGTTAAACCTGATAGCGATAACTTTTTTGATATCGAAAGCTCAAACGAATGGACCCACGTACGCTTGAATATTTTTCCAGATGGCGGTGTTGCCCGTTTACGAGTGTACGGCGAGCCGAGTATTAATTGGGATTGGTTCTTGCCAAATGAGCCGATTGATTTAGCGTACATTAAAAATGGCGCACGCCCGCTGGCTTGTAGTGACATGTTTTTCTCGTCAATGGAAAATTTAATCATGCCAGATCGCGGCAAGAACATGGGGGATGGTTGGGAGACCAAACGCCGTCGCGGTGGTCGTGAATGTGATTGGATTATTATTAAATTAGGCGCGGTGGGCAGCATTGAAAAAGTCGTAGTCGATACAGCACACTTTAAAGGTAACTTCCCAGATAGCTTTACATTAGAAGCAGTTTTACTTGAATCAGGGCAAATGCCAGATGATACAACGCAATGGCAAACCGTGATTAATCAAACCAAATTAAGCGCTGATGCGGAACATTTTTATAAAGATAACGTGGTGAGTGCTGGTCAGCAATTTAGTCACATTCGTTTGAATATGTACCCAGATGGTGGCATTAGCCGTTTGCGTGTTATTGGTTATCCACAACGAGGCTGATATGACATTTGATGACATTAATCAATTAAACAGCGAGCAAGCGCAACAAGTGTTTGCAAGTTGCTGCTCCAGTGATAGCTGGATCAATGGCATGGCCGCTGCACGACCGTTTGCAAGTGATGAAGCAATGCATCAAACCGCATTAACGATCTGGAATCGCTTAAGCGAAGCGGATTACCTTCAGGCATTTGAAGGGCATCCTAAGATTGGTGATGTAAACAGCTTACGTGAAAAATACGCCAGCACCAAAGGCCTTGCTTCTAATGAGCAAAGTGGTGTTGATAACGCCAATGAACAAACATTATTGGATCTCGCTGATGCCAATGATGTTTACTTTGAAAAAAATGGTTTCATTTTTATTGTGTATGCAACCGGTAAAAGTGCGGCTCAAATGTTAGAAATATTACGCAATCGTTTACCGAATGATCGCCACACTGAAATACAAAACGCAGCAATTGAACAAAGTAAAATCACGGCGCTGCGCATTAATAAACTGTTAGGTTTCGTTGAATAAAATAAGGATGAATATGAAAAGTCCAATCACAACCCATATATTAGATGTGAACCTAGGCAAGCCTGCAACGAATGTGGCCGTCACGTTATACAAAATAGAACATGGCGATCATATTGAAATAGCAGAAGGCAAAACCAACAGTGATGGTCGTATTGTCGATTGGATGGGGAACGCACAGCGTGAATCTGGCGTGTATCGCATTACTTTTGATACAGACGGCTATTTTAAAAGCTTAAATCAAAACTGCTTCTACCCAAGCGTTAGCATTGATTTTAAAATTGAGCACCCTAATGAACATTACCATGTGCCATTATTGATCACTGCACATGGTTACTCTACTTATAGAGGCTCTTAATGGCTACGGTGATTCAACTCACGCCTGAACGATTAACTGAGCAGGCTTTTGCGATATTTGGCGATGTTATTCATATTGATGATAATGACCAGAGCATCAAGCCAATTATGATTAACGAAGGCACCACGGAGCGTTTCCATAAATTGGCAACCGTTGAGCTTAACGGCAAAAAAAAGTTTGACGGCGCACAAAACGCGCAAGCGATTATGAGTATCTTTCGGGCCCAGCCTCGTACGTTACCCATGAACATAACGATGATGGAACGCCACCCGCTAGGCAGCCAAGCTTTTTTACCCAGTGACGATACGCCGTATTTAGTGCTGGTATGTGAAGGTGATTCTGCACCAGACCCGGCGACGTTAAAGTTGTTTGTTGTTAAAGGCCAAGGGGTTAACTATCACGCTAATACTTGGCATCACCCGTTATTAGCACTTGATAGCATGAAGGTGTTTTGGGTTGTTGATCGCGCAGGTTCCGGTAATAATTTAGAAGAACAAAATTTTTCAAGTGACTGCAAGATTATAATTGAAGCAGATACTATTAATGCAATAATTAAAGAGATGGCATAGATCCAATGGCTCAACATATTTACCGTGCACAAATTTTACATTTTCAAACACAAGACAATTTAGTGCACTTTAATGACGGCGCACTATTGGTGGATGATAAGAGTGGTGACATTGTCGCTGTAGGTGAGGCAAGCGATGTAATTGCCAATAATCCGGATGTCAGTATTACAACTTACGACAATAAACTGATTATGCCAGGTTTTATTGATAGCCATGTGCACTTTCCACAGGTGGACGTCATTGCCAGTTACGGCGCACAGTTATTAGATTGGCTAAATAATTACACTTTCCCTACTGAAATTAGTTTTAAAGATGAAGATAAAGCGAGCCAAACCGCTCACTTTTTCTTAAACGAATTATTTAAAAATGGCACCACAACAGCTTTGGTATTTGCTACCGTGCATAAAAGCTCAGTTAATGCTTTTTTTAATGCAAGCCAGCAATACAACAGCCGCATGATTTGTGGCAAAGTCATGATGGACCGTAATGCGCCGGATGATTTATGCGATACGCCGCAAAGCAGTTTTGACGGCAGCCAAGAGCTTATCGATCAATGGCATGAAAATGGTCGACAACTGTATGCTGTGACACCACGCTTTGCGATCACCAGCACTCATGAACAGTTAGAGAAAGCAGGGCAGTTGCTAAAAGATAACCCAACCGTTTATATGCAAACTCATTTGTCTGAAAATTTAGACGAAATTAATTTTGTTAAAGAATTGTTTCCCGAGCGAAAAAGTTATTTAGATGTCTATGACCATTATGGTTTATTAGGTTCACGCAGTGTATTTGCACATGGTGTGCATTTAGAGCAAGAAGACTTCGAACGCCTTAGTCAAACACAAAGCGGCATTGCATTTTGCCCTACCTCAAATTTATTTTTAGGCAGTGGTCTGTTTGATTTAAAACAAGCGCAACAATATAACGTGCCAGTGAGTGTGGCATCGGATGTGGGCGGTGGTACGAGTTTCTCTATGCTTCAAACCCTAAACGAAGCGTATAAAATTTGCCAGCTTAAAGGGCATGCTCTACAAGCCCGTGAAGCGTTTTATATGATTACATTGGGTAATGCTAAAGCCCTTAGCCTTGATGAAAAAATCGGTAATTTTGAAAGCGGTAAAGAAGCGGATTTTATCGTGATGGATTTGGCCAGTACCGATTTAATAGCTCGTAAAATAGGCACCTGTAAAACCCTAGATGAAGTGTTGTTTAGCTTGATGATTCTCGGTGATGATCGCGCTATTAGTGAAACCTATGTGGCAGGTAAATCTGTTTATAAAAAGCAGTAATACGTTAAAAAACATGCGTTGAATGTATTGAAGTGACTGAATAGAGAATAATATGGAAGCATACTTAGTTGATTGGTTGAATTTGTTTTTTCGCTGGTTTCACGTAATAGCAGGTGTTGCTTGGATTGGCGCCTCATTTTATTTTGTGTGGTTAGATTTGAACCTAAGAACGCCGCCGCAATGGAAACAAGATAAAGGCATTAAAGGCGACTTGTGGGCGATTCACGGTGGTGGCATTTATGAAGTGGCTAAATACGAACTTGAACCAGAAGCCATGCCTAAAAAGCTACATTGGTTTAAATGGGAGGCGTACACAACCTGGCTAACTGGTTTTGCGCTGTTATGCATTATGTATTACTGGGGCGCTGATCAATACTTGATTGATCCAAGTAAAATGGCCCTCACGCAATTACAGGCTATTGGCATTAGTTTAGGATTTTTAGTCGGTGGCTTTGTTTTTTATGAGGCATTAGTGAAAAGTCCGTTGCAGCAAACCCCTAAGATATTTGGCGCTATTTTATTTTCAGGTTTGATTTTTGCGGCTTACGCATTGGGTGAAATCTTTAGTGATCGTGCCGCGTATTTACACGTCGGTGCGCTCATTGGCACCATCATGACGGGTAATGTGTTTTTTGGCATTATGCCCGCGCAGCGTGAACTTGTACGGGCCATTGAAGCTGGCGAGAAACCAGATGCTAAGCCAGCTCAATTTGCTAAGTTGCGTTCTACCCATAATAACTATTTTACGCTGCCGTTGATTTTCATCATGATCAGTAATCATTATCCCATGACGTATGGCCATGAGCAGGCGTGGTTGATTTTGGCCTTGATCAGTTTTAATGCGGCGTTTGTGCGTCATTACTTTAACTTAAAACATCAAGGGCAACACAAGCCATGGATATTAGTGGCTGGTTTGGTTTTCTTGTTTGCCATTATTGGCTACATGCTACCAAAACCTGTGGATATGTCAGATGACGCAATTACCGATGCCCAGGTGGTGAGTATTTCGCAACAACGCTGCGCCTCTTGTCATGCAGTAAAGCCAACACAACCAGGCTTTGCAGCGGCACCAGGTGGCATTGCATTAGAAAACATTGACCAACTTAATGCCAATAAACCTCGGATACTACAAGCGGTTCAAACAAAGTATATGCCCTTGGCAAACATGACCAATATGACGGAACAAGAGCGCAGTCAAATGATACGTTGGGCCACTGAAAAATAATTAGATGTGCTGATTAAATGGGCGTTACAGGCCCATTTATAAGTTTTTTAAATTATTAGTAGACAGCTGGGTCTTAGCTCTATATAGTTTACAGCAGCTAGAAAGAACGTCTATTATTTACAATCTACATTTCGCAGTTTTATTCGTATTAACCTCCGTCCTGCAGTTTTTAAGTTACAGTCAAAATTTTTACGCAATTCATGCCTTTTTAAGGCAATAACTTATTAAAAAATTCAGGATATTATTATGTCTACAACTACCGGTACAGTTAAATGGTTCAACGAAGCTAAAGGTTTTGGTTTCATCGAGCAAGAATCTGGTCCAGACGTTTTTGCACACTTTAGTGCTATCACTAGCTCAGGTTTCAAAACCTTAGCTGAAGGCCAAAAAGTTGAGTTCACTGTTACGACTGGTCAAAAAGGCCCGCAAGCAGAAAACATTGTTGCTATCTAAATTGCACATTGTTTGATTAAAAGAAGGGTAAGCCTATTAGGTTTACCCTTTTTTATTGCCTGTTATTTATGAGTCAATAGTGATTTATATAACTAGATTCGCTAAAGTAACAGGATAAATAATGAGTATCTTAGGAGTATTGGATGAATTCTCAAACAACGGCGCCTACTGCGATGAAAGCATTTTTACACGAGCGAATTTGTAACTTTTTTGGTAAAGACCTCGATCCAAATTCAGATGCACAAGTAGAAGAAGCCCTACGAATGCAATTAAACATTCGTTTACCGCAAAGACCAACGATGGACGATGCGCTTGCTAGCAGTAACAGTGACCACGAAGTGATTGAATTACTGCTAAAATATCGCGCAATGCCATAGTTTTAACGCACACTTAATTTCAATTAGTTTTACGAATATTTCGGTTCATATTTTTAAATAGTTTGAAAAAGCTCAGTCGCACATTTGGTATGTTTTGCCATGAGCGCATGAATGTCGCCGCCTAACCATTGCCCGCTTTTGACTTTCCAGTGACCATCAATCATCACCGCATCGGCTTTATAAGCACCACATAGTACCAGTGCAGCAACGGCATCGTGACTGCCGCTAAAGCGAGGTTCATCGAGTTTGTATAATGCTATATCGGCTTTTTTACCGACAGTTAGCTCACCGATATCATTTCGATTTAGCACACTTGCTGACCCCGATGTTGCAAGCGCTAGGGCATCTTCGTGAGTAAATTCATCCGCTTCATAGCGTAAGCGTTGAATCAGCAGGGCTTGTCTAATTTCTTGCATAAGGTTGCTGTGATCGTTACTGGCGCTGCCATCCACTCCTAAACCTAAACGAACACCTGCGGCTTTTAATTCGTTGATGCGACAAATCCCCGAGGCCAATACCATATTTGATGAAGGGCAATGGGTGATGCCGACTTTTGCTTTTCCTAAGCGTTTAATTTCATCGTCGTTAAAATGAATGCCATGAGCAAGCCACGTACGCTCATGCATCCAGCCTACGCTTTCTAAATAATCGAGTGGGCGCATCCCAAACATGTTTAGGCAAAAACTATTTTCATCTTCGGTTTCGGCTAAGTGTGTATGCAAATTGACATCAAATTGTTTTGCCAGTGCAGCGCTATCATGCATTAAGTTAGTGGTGACAGAAAAAGGTGAGCAAGGGGCGAGCGCAATTTCTATTAAGTTATCTTTTTGATGGTACTGTTTTATTAATCGCTCGCTGTCGTCCAAAATCGTTTGCTCAGTTTGCACCACTGACTGTGGCGGCAAGCCACCTTGGTCTTGACCTAGGCTCATGCTGCCGCGTGTAAACGTCGCTCGCATGCCTAACGATTGAGCCACCTTCACTTGAGTATCTATGGCATGGGTTAAGCTTTGTGGAAATAAATAGTGATGATCGCTCACGGTGGTGCAGCCACTGAGTAATAACTCCACCATGGCCAATTCAGTTGCTATAGCATGTTGCTCGGGTTGTAAGCCCGCCCAAATAGGGTAAAGCGTTTGTAACCAAGGAAACAGTTTTTTGTTTAGCGCTGGCGGGCATGCCCGCGTGAGGGTTTGATAAAAATGGTGATGGGTGTTTACAAGCCCTGGTAGCAATACATGTTCACGGGCATCGAATACATCGTAATGTGCAATGGAGGGCTGCTGGCCAGTGGCTAAGCATTCAGTGATGACGCCATTATGGATAACAATGCCGTTGGCAATATGTTGGTTTTGATTGGTTTTACCACTGAAGGTGGCGAGGGGGGATTTTATCCACAGAGGGTTGGCGTGCATGTCAGTATTCCTTAAAAATAATGATGCATGCGGCTTTGATTTATTAACGCGCGACCATGCACCAATGGGAGTTGGAACATGGCAGTGACTTGCGTGTTAATCTGCCAAGGCGCCATATTAGCAAAGCCATTTACCTTCGTCACGTGTGTTACTGCCATTCCCATTAATTACGCTGAAGTGTTCCCATATGGTGCGCAGTGTTTTGAGCGGGTGCGACTATTGAAGATTTAGTCATTAAATATGGCGTTATTGCGGGTTATAAATAATTTGACCAGTTGGTCATGTTTTTGCATGGAAGCACCATTACAAAAATAATGGAGAGAATTATGCCGACCACAGATGACTTGCTTTATGGCTTAGATGATCGGCCGCCCATAGGGCCAACATTACTTGCTGCCTTGCAACATGTACTGGCTAGCTTTGTCGGCATTATTACGCCCACGCTGATTATTGGCGGTGTATTAGGTTTGGGCAGTGAAATCCCTTATTTAATCAGTATGGCGCTATTGGTATCGGGTGTGGGCACGTTTATTCAGGCAAAAACGTTTGGGCCAATAGGCTCGGGTATGGTGGCGCTTCAAGGTACGAGCTTCGCGTTTTTAAGTTCGATATTGGCTGCAGGCTTTATTGCAAAGGGCAAAGGCGGTGGTCCTGAAGAAATTTTAAGTTTAATTTTTGGTGTTTGTTGCTTAGGTGCCTTCATTGAAATATTTCTAAGTCGGTTTTTACATAAGTTAACGTTTTTCATTAATCCACTTGTGACGGGCATTGTGATCACCACGATTGGTTTTAATTTGATTAAGGTGGGAATGACCGATTTAGCAGGTGGTTTTAAAGCAGCAGACTTTGGTAGTTTAGCCAATCTTGGTCTTGGGTTATCTGTGTTGGTTTTAATTGTTGTCTTGAATCAAGCCAAAAATATTTATTTGCGCAGTGGTGCTATTTTCTTTGGTTTGATGGTCGGTTTTATTGCAGCTGTGTTTATGGGAAAGGTGGATTTTTCAGGCCTTTCAGGTGTAAACATGTTTACGTTACCCATACCGTTTAAATATGGCATGTCGTTTGATTTAGCTGCGTTTATTCCTGTTGCGTTAATTTATCTAATAACCGCTATTGAATCAGCGGGTGATTTAACGGCAACGTCTCTGGTTTCTAAGCAACCGATTACCGGCCCGCTCTATACCAAGCGCATTAAAAATGGCGTACTAGGCGATGGTGTTAATTCATTAATTGCAGCGGTTATGAGTACCTTTCCTAACACCACGTTCAGTCAAAATAACGGAGTTATTCAGTTAACCGGCATGGCTTCTCGATACGTCGCCATGTGGACGGCTGGTATGTTAATTTTACTGGGTTTGTTTCCCATTATAGGCGCGATGTTTCAACAGCTGCCAAAACCCGTATTGGGCGGAGCAACCTTAGTTATGTTCGGTACCGTGGCTGCGGCAGGTATTCGTATTCTTGCGAGCCTTGAACTGGATCGTCGTAACATGTTGATTATGGCGGTGTCATTTGGCTTGGGTTTAGGTGTGGCGATGGTGCCGGATGTATTAAAAGAAATGCCGAAGCTTGTGCAAAATATATTTGGTTCTGCCATTACCACATGTGGACTTTCAGCGATTATTCTAAACTTATGCTTGCCAAGTTTGAGTCATGATAAAGGCACTGCCTCGGATGTTAAAGCACCAACAGATACGGATAAAGCCGCATAGATTTTAATATGATGCCTGCATAAAAAAGCCCGGCTCAGACATTGAGCCGGGCTTTTTTTATGCGTTAAGGTAAGTTATTGGATTACTTACGCACGCCTTCAATATTTAAGATTAACTCAACTTTTTCAGAGGCTGGGCCTAGATTAAAGTTGATGTTGTAATCTTTAAGCGCGATCTCAGTTTTGCCCTCAAAGCCACGACGGAAACCACCCCAAGGGTCATTGCCCGCGCCAATTTCTTCCGCTTCGATCACAATGTCTTTAGTAACACCATTTAGAGTTAGCTTGCCATGAATGTCGGCTTCGCCTTTATCATCACTTACGATCTTAGTACTTTTAAATGTAGCGGTTGGGAATTTGCTTACGTTTAAGAAATCGCTGCCACGTAAATGCTTATCACGTTCGGCATGGTTTGAATCAACACTGGCAGTTTTAATGGTTACGTTAACGCTTGATTTTTCTGGGTTCTTTTCGTCATAAGAAAATTCACCTTCAAAATCGTTAAAGCGGCCTTTTAACCAGCTGTAGCCTAGGTGCTTAATTTTAAATTCGACAAAAGCATGCATGCCTTTTGTATCAATAACATAGTTTTCAGCGGCGAATACAGAGCTGCTAAGGGTTAAAACAAGGCCTGCGCCCAGTGCTTTGATTGAGTTTTTCATTGTTGATCTCCTTATGGTTTACTTTTGTCTTACGTTAAATCGGTTTTTGCCCTGAGGCGTTCACAGCATTCTTTTTAAAGTCGAATCTTTATCAATAACATGGTGCTTAATTGCACCGGCCACATGTAGCGCGATAACGGCCATTAATGCATAGGCACCGTACTCATGTATCAGGCCTGCAACATCTTCTTGACCGTCAAATGGCATAAATAATACTGGCATGTTAAACACACCAAATACATCAATAGGTCGATTATCTGCGGTGGCAATTAGGTAGCCACTGGCCATAATTGAAAACACGCCAAAATATAAAACATAATGGGCGATATGTGCGACTTTTACTTCCCATGGCTTGTGATTGGTTAGGGGCGCAGGTGCTTTTGCAATAAAGCGCCAAACTAATCGAGCGGCCATAATGAATAGCAACACGATACCGATCTGTTTGTGCCAATTGGGAGCAGTTTGATACCAGGTGTCGTAGTAGCCTAGGGTGCGCATCCACACGCCCAAGGCAAATAGTCCTAATATCAATACAGCGCTCACCCAATGTAGCCATTTCTGAGAGGATTTGTATTGATCCATGAGAGTCACTCGCTATGCTATTCAACTGATGTTAAGAGTATATGCAGATTTATCGATGATAAACGGTAAAAATTAGCTGATTATGATTCGTATTTTCGATAAATGTTCCCCAGGTGGTTATTTAATGTCAGTAAATGGCGCTTTTCAGTAAAGAAAGGGCCTCAAATGCAACTGGGTTTTTCTGTTGTTAAGCGCATAATCAAGGCAACCATAATAAAAAAGCAGGAGAGAGCTCATGACTGACGAAACTCGAATTAGCAGCTTTAAAGCGTTTTATCCGTTTTACCTAGCCGAGCACAGTAATACCACGTGCCGGGTATTGCATTATATTGGCAGCTCTTTCGTGTTGGCGTTGCTCACTTATGGTTTAGTGACTGCACAATATAGCTTGCTTTGGTTTTTACCGGTCATTGGTTACGGTTTTGCTTGGGTGGGGCATTTCTTTTATGAGCATAACCGGCCAGCGACATTTCAATACCCGTTGTATAGTTTTGCGTCCGATTGGGTCATGTTTGCGCAAGCACTTACCGGCACGTTGCCAAAAGAGCACTTTCGTAAAGCTCAGATGAGTAATGATCAATCGGCTCACTAGTGGTTGTTTGGTACACGTTTGATGCAAAAGCGTTCGCTGGTAGCAGGGACGCTTTTTTTGTGGCTATTGATTAAGTTTGCTGATTGTTTAAGCTTCAATGTTTGTTGTAAGCCAGTATTATTTTATTACCTCTTACATGAGATGTTACGTTTTGAAGGAGCTCATGGATAATCGCCATATAGTCGTCTTTGATGGTGTGTGTCACGTCTGTAATGGAGCCGTAAACTTTATTATCAAAAGAGACCCAGACAATAAATTTGTATTCGTGCCAATGCAAAGTGATATTGCACGTAAGTTAATGGAAAAATATAAGATTCATAATGTAGGGGTCGATACATTTTTACTCATCAAAGATAACCAGTGTTTTGTTTTCTCGAGTGCGGCTCTTGAAATAGCAAAAGAGTTAACTGGTTGTTGGTATATGCTTGGTATTTTAACGTTAGTGCCAAGGGTCATTAGGGATTTCTTTTATAAGGCATTTGCTCGAAACCGGTACACGCTTTTTGGTCGTCAAGAAATGTGTATGGTGCCAACTAAAGAAATAAAGTCTCGCTTTATGGGTAGCGAATAAAAATAGTCATAGCTGGTGTTGCACTGGTGCCAAACATTAAAACGAATGGATAGATTGTAGGCTGGTTTAACAGTGCTTGTTACATAAGATTCAGTGGCCATTCATATATGATGGCGTTTGTATTCTTTTAATGCGGTAGGTAATAACGTTACCGCTAGGAAGGTTTAATTGATTGATTATGATTGGTGTTGCAATGCATGCGACGCAACGAATAGTAAGAGTGCGGCTACGTGTCATAACTGTGGTTGCTCTGCTAACCCCAATCGATATGAAGTAGAGCTATATAAGGTTTTAATTGAATCGTGTTCGATTAAAAAGAAATTAAGTTGCCCAAGTTGTCATTTTGATGAGATTTCGGTTCGATATGGGCAAGACTATAATGAATATTATGGTGGGTTTAAGCGGCGTGCTTGGTATTTTAATATATTAGAAATTTTTATTGATTGTAATAAGTGTGATTATAGAAAAGTGGTTGAGCATGAGGTTCCGTTCCTTCGTAAGTTATATCGTCGCATAGCCAAGAAAGATATTCAGAGTGCCATTTTAAAGAAAATGTAAGTATTGCTCGGTAAAGCGTTTGGGGATGTCATAAATTAGCCCATTACTGCCATTTATCATTTTTATATGCACTTCCTTGTTTGTCAATTTCATGAGTTTTGTTTGTTTTTCCCGCAATTATCATGATTAGACAATAACGACTCTTTTTAAAAGGGTCGTTATTCATACAGAGCGAACTTTGAAGCATTGTTTTAATTAATTAGATAAAAATCATTAGTTCGATTAAGCCATCTTGTAAGAAAAATCGATTAGATTGAGCGATTTTCGAACACTCATGCCAGATTCTATCCGTCTAATGATTGGTTTAGACTGCCCGCGTCATTATAAATAACCAAGCTATTTTTTGGCTGTATTCAGGTTGAATGACATTGACGTAATTAATCAATACATGGATGAACACATGAAGCACACAACAATAAAAAAACGCCTCACACTCTCTACGCTCGCGTTAAGTTTTCCTCTTTTATTCTCTGCGCAAGCGAGCCAAGCACTTAACATTGCTTTAACGAATGACGACGGTTGGGACGCAGCAGGTATTCAAACCCTTAAAAAAGCACTTGTTGAAGCCGGACACACCGTTACGCTGGCGGGTTCGTCTGAAAATCAAAGTGGCTCGAGTGCCGCGATTAATTTGGGTACATATAATCTGCGTATTACAAAGCAAGCTGATAATGATGGCGATACGGGTGCTAATGAATATTCGGTTGCGCTAGCGGATGGTAGCGGTGCGGAGCCTGCAACGGCAGGGCAAGTGGCGATTGCCATTGCACAGCAAAGCGGCGAGCCTGTTGATTTGCTTATTTCGGGCACCAATGCGGGCGGGAATGTGGGTGCGCTGACGAACCTTTCTGGCACGGTAGGCGCGGTTGTACATGCACTATCGTATACCAATGGTGTGTCTGTGCCTGCGATTGCCTTTAGTACGGATGAGGTAATACCTGAGCGTTATTGCCCAGACGGTAAAGAAGATTCTTGTGCTTATGTGAATTATAAACACTTTAAAAAAGTGGCTAATTGGATGGTAGGGTTTGTAGAAGAGCTGGAAAGCAAACCCGGTTGGTTAGGTTATGAAGATCAACTGTTACCTAAAGGCGTTGCGCTTAATATCAATTACCCGACGAATATTATTTCTGGTTATGATGAAGAAGGTGATCCTGAGTATTCGTATTTAGACGAAATCACAGGGGTCACATTAAATGTGCAAGGCAAGTTGCCATCTTTAGGGGGACTGCCGATTGCGTTGCCGATTGGTTGTTACAGTGACTGTGTGAATGCTGAGGTAGGAAGTGTGAGTTACGGCGGCATCACAGGTAAGCCACTTATCGATAACGTGAATGAAAAATACCATGCTGATACAACGGCGTATGCACAGGGCAATGTGACCATTGTGCCGATTGATGTGAGCTTAACCGCTAACCCGTTTCAGCGTTTGAAGTTTAAAAAATTAGTGCGAGAGTTAAACGCGCAATAATGGTTTAAACAATAGAGCGTCATAAAAAAGTCCTTTAAGCGACATGCTTAAAGGGCTTTTTTTATTAGTCGTGTCAGTAACGGCTTATTCGGTTTGTGCGCTTGCATCCTGTTGATTTAGGCTGCTAGCAATGCTGCGAAATGCCGCGACGGCAATGTCTTTGCTTTCGTAATCGTTATCCATAAAGCCGCGATCGGCGCTGTTTTTGACAATGACCGTATTGGTTTTACGATCAACAAAAATATATTGCCCATAAATGCCAATGGCCAAAAATTCTTGATCTGGATTTTCAGGTAACCACCATTGGTAGCCATAACCAAAATTGGTGTTGGCGGTGTCACGTTTACCGGGTATTAGGTGTGGTGCATCTGGGGTGATGCTGTCTTCTATCCATTGCGCGGGTACGACTTGTTCGCCTTTGTAGGTGCCGCCGTCACGGTAAAGCATACCCATACGAGCATAATCTCTACTTAACATATTTAGGCCGCCCAGAACCATAGGCTCACCCGTGCTGTCGGTGATGTAAAATGCGTCTTGCTCTGCGCCTAATTTATTCCAAAGTTTTTCTTGAAAGTACTCAGTGATGCTTTTGCCGGTTGACGCGCGCAGGACCATACCAATTACGTGGGTATCGATACTGACGTAATGCATGAAGGTGCCTTGTTCATGTTTTGGGTCTTGGTTGAGAGAAGCTGCAAAATCATCGAAGCTGCCGCCTAGTGCCATCATTCGACCAAAGCGGTTGATGTCACTGTTAAAATCACCGTAATCCTCATTGAAGTAAACACCGCTGCTCATTTGCAGCACGTTTTTAATGGACACGCCATCATAGCCGCTGCCTTTTAGGCTGGGCACGTAATCGGTTACGGCGGCCTTTAGGTCGGTGATTTTGCCTTCGCTAACAGCAATGCCAAGCAATGCGCTTAAGAAGGATTTTGCCATAGACCATGAAATGCGTTTATCCGTAGCTTGAGTGTCTTGGTAGTAGTCTTCAAAAACCAGGCTCTCACCTTGCACCACAACAAGGGCTGTTGCGCTGGAGTCGGTTATCCAATCTTGCAGGTTGTGCGTTTCGCCTTTATAGCGAAATGTTTTTGGCAGTGCTTTTGGCTTAGGAGTGAGTGTGCGCACACTTGAATTGGCTTTCAGTGTTTTGATCGGGGCGACATCGTCCATATTGGAGAAATGCTCGACGATGACATCTGCATCAAATAAGCGAACAGTGCTGTAGAGCTGGCGTACTTCTGTGTGGAAGATGGCAGCGCCTACTAATATAACAACGATTAAGGCAGCGAGTGTTCTGCCCATTACTTTGGCTATCGACATAATTCACCTGTTATTTTTATTGTGTGCCATGAGCTTACCGCATTCTTACCATTATCCAATAGGGAAAAAGGACCTTAAATAGTGGTCTTTTGTGCCAAGTATCCCAGTGAATATCGGTCTTTAAGGTTAAATAAGTTGGGTGGTGATGGCTTGTTTTTTGATGTTTTTTTGTGCATAATGCGCGCCCCCTGATTTATCTGTTGTTAGATAAATAGGACTCCTTGCCTCTTACAGTGCTTTGCTCTGATAAAAGGCTATTAACCCATAAGGAGCATTTTATATGCGTCATTACGAAATCGTATTTCTGGTACACCCAGATCAAAGCGAACAAGTACCTTCTATGATCGAGCGTTACACTGGCTCTATCAAAGAAACAGGTGGTCAAATCCACCGTCTTGAAGACTGGGGCCGTCGTCACCTGGCTTACCCAATCCAAAAGATTCACAAAGCACACTATGTTCTTATGAACATCGAATGCGACAACGAAACTCTAACTGAGTTAAACAACACTTTCCGTTTCAACGATGCTGTTATTCGTAGCATGGTTATTCGTACTAAAGATGCTGTTACTGTTGAATCTCCAATTAAAGCTGCTGAAAGCCGTCAAGACCGTCGTGATGATCGTCCACGTCGTGAAGATTCAGAGCAAGCCCCAGCAACTGAAACAGAAGAAGCGGCTCCAGCTGCTGACGCTGAATAATTAGGAGGATAGATTATGTCTCGTTTTTTCCGTCGTCGTAAGTTCTGTCGTTTCTCTGCTGAAGGCGTTGCCGAGATCGATTACAAAGACCTAGAAGTTCTTAAAGGTTATGTAACTGAAACTGGCAAGATCGTTCCTAGCCGTATCACTGGTACTAAAGCTAAGTATCAGCGTCAGCTAGCAACTGCTATCAAGCGTTCTCGCTACGTAGCGCTATTGCCATACACTGATTCTCACAAGTAATCGGTAGCGCTGTTATGGGAGCCATTGCACGCTTTAGTATGCAGGGACCTCGTCAGGCAGCGCTTATGGCTGTGCTATTCGCCGCTATTCCTCTGATGTATTGGGTGAGTGCGGCGGTTGTGGCCTTAGTGGTTTTAAGCCAAGGCCTCAACAAAGGTTTAAATGTGATGTTAGCGGCGTTATTACCAGGTATTGCTTGGTTTGCAGCGCAACAAGATATCACTGTAATTGTAGTGATTTTAGGCAGTGCTGGGATGGCCAGCGTGTTAAGAGTAAGCACGGCACTGCCTAAAGCCATTAGTTTGTCCGTGTTAGCGGGTTTGGCGTCTGTGTGGTTGTTGCCATTATTGAGCCCTCAATGGGTTGAGATATTGCAGCAAGGCGCACAAGAGTACGGTAAAGCCCTTGAGAGCCGGATGGATGTGCAGGCTGCACAAGCGTTTCAGCCTTGGATTTTTCCTATGCTGTTGGGCGGAATATCCGCAATGTTGCAGCTATTTGCCATTGGTGGCCTGTTGTTGGGTCGCTATTGGCAGTCGAAATTATATAACCCTGACGGGTTTAAAAAAGAGTTCCACACCCTGCGTTTACCTTATTGGTACGTGGCGATTGCCCTAGGGGTGTTTTTTATTAGTGTGTCAGACCCATCATGGGTGGGATTGATGCCAGTGATTCTGGTGCCTTTGTTTATCATGGGTATTAGTTTGGTTCATGGTGTTATAGCCATGGGGCAGTTAAGTAAACAGTGGTTAATGGCGTTTTACATTAGCTTTGTGTTCTTTCTGCCATATATGTACGCGTTACTAATTTTAGTGGCTTTATTGGATCTCATATTTGATTTCCGTAAGCGTCTAAAAGACACGGCATAATTCAAGGCTCAATTGTTTGGGTCATTAACATATAAGACGAAAGTCTTGCCCTGTAAGGTGTTTAAAAATGGATGTAATCCTACTAGAAAAAGTGGCTAAATTAGGTTCACTTGGCGATAAAGTAACCGTTAAATCTGGTTACGGTCGTAACTTCCTAATTCCTCAAAAGAAAGCGGTTCCTGCAACTGCTGTAAACGTTGAGACTTTTGAAGCTCGTCGTGCTGAACTTGAGAAAGAAGCCGTTGCGAAACTAGCTAACGCTGAAAAACGTGCAGAACAACTTAAAGAACTTGAGTTGACGCTAGCGGTTAAAGCGGGCGAAGACGGTAAGCTATTCGGTTCTATCGGTACTCGTGACCTTGCGGACCTAATCAGCTCTACTGGCATCGAAGCGACTAAAGCTGAGATTCGTCTACCAAATGGTCCATTACGTACTACTGGTACTTTCGAAATCACTCTGCAAGTACACGCTGACGTGACAACATCTCTTACTGTACACGTTGTACCTGAAGAGTAATCAAGCAGCCTTTACGGTGTGAGATAAAAGAAGCCCTAATGTGAACGCATTGGGGCTTTTTTGTGGGAGTATTTGAAGCCTTTTTGGTGGCAATTAACTGCTTTATTCTCCCGTTTAATTACTATACAATACGCGCCCCTTATAGTGTGTCTGGCTATTTCAGGTAGTAATCTGACTTAGGGAGGCGCTTTGTTAAACGGTAGGTGATACCAAAACCTGCCCATAAAGAGAAGAAACTGTCGCATGGTAGTAATTCGATTAGCCCTTGGTGGCTCTAAAAAACGTCCTTTTTATCATTTGTCTGTAGCGGATCAGCGTTTTCCACGCGACGGTCGCTTCATTGAGCGCGTAGGTTTCTTTAACCCTGTTGCTCGTGGTCAAGAAGAGCGTCTTCGTATAGACCTAGAACGTGTTGAATACTGGGTGAGCAAAGGCGCTCAGCCAAGTGATCGTGTTGTTAAGCTTCTTAAAGATGCTAAAAAACAACAAGCTGCTGGTTAATCGGGCAGGTAATAAGACATTTTGATGAATAAAGCACCAGAGAATTTAACCGTTATCGGCAAAGTGACCGGTGTGTATGGCATCAAAGGCTGGGTGAAAGTGTTTAGTCACACTGAGCTCAAAGAGAGCGTCTTCTCTTACGGCGATTGGCTGTTAAATATGAACGGCCAATGGACACCGGTTAAGGTGAGCGACTGGCGTACCCATGGTAAAGGCATAGTTGCACAACTTGACGGTTGTAACGATCGGACTCTGGCACAGAAGTATTGCCAATGTGATATTGCGGTTCCAATGGACGCACTTCCAGAGACCGAAGAAGGCGAGATCTATTATCACCAATTGAAAGATTTATTGGTGGTGACCACGGAAAATGTGGTGTTAGGTGAGATAGACCATCTGTTTAATAACGGCGCAAACGACGTACTCGTTGTGAAGAGCACGAAAGACAGTATTGATGGTCGTGAGCGATTGTTACCGTATAGCGATGACTGCGTTCAAAATATCGACCTTGATAAACGCATTATCCAAGTTGATTGGGATCCGGAATTCTAATCATGCAGTTTGGCATCATCTCCATCTTTCCTGAGATGTTCCAAGCGCTTACCGCAAGCGGCGTCACTGGGCGGGCGGTAAGTAAAGGTTTGGTCGACATTAATTGTTGGAATCCTCGTGATTTCACCGTAGATAGACACCAAACAGTGGACGATCGACCTTATGGCGGTGGTCCTGGCATGTTGATGAAGGTGGCTCCGCTTGAGCAAGCCATAGGTGCTGCAAAAGCGAAGCTGGGCTCAAACAGCAAAGTAATTTATCTGTCACCGCAAGGGAAACAATTGACCCAAGCAGGTGCAGATGCACTAGCAAAAGAAGACAGTTTGATCTTCTTAGCTGGCCGCTACGAAGGCGTAGACGAGCGCTTGATTCAAGCGCAGGTGGATGAAGAATGGTCCATCGGTGATTACGTTTTAAGTGGTGGTGAGTTGGCGGCTATGGTGATGATGGATAGCATCATCCGATTAGTGCCAGGGGTACTGGGACATGATATGAGTGCCGTCGAAGATTCGTTCGTCGATGGTTTATTGGACTGCCCACACTATACTCGACCTGAGGCATACAACGGCGAGTCAGTACCTGAAGTGTTACTGAGTGGTGACCACAAAAAAATTAAGCGCTGGCGTCTTAAACAAGCGCTAGGGCGTACCTGGCAACGCAGGCCAGATTTGCTGGCAAAAAGGCAACTCAGCGATGATGAGCAAGCCCTTTTGCACGAATTTATTCGAGACGTTCAAGATCCTAGTGATACTTGAACCTATCCGAAACTACTTAGGAGCTTAGTCATGAGCAGCAAGAACCCAATTATTCAGGCCATTGAGTCTGCACAATTAAAAACTGACATCCCTGCATTCGGTGCTGGCGATACAGTTGTTGTACAAGTTAAAGTAAAAGAAGGTACACGTGAACGTCTTCAGGCATATGAAGGTGTTGTTATCGCTAAGCGTAACCGTGGCCTAAACTCTGCTTTTACTGTACGTAAAATCTCTAACGGTGTTGGTGTTGAGCGTACTTTCCAAGCGCACAGCCCATTAATCGATAGCGTTGAAGTTAAACGTCGTGGTGATGTTCGCAAAGCGAAACTTTACTATCTTCGTGAGCGTTCTGGTCGTTCAGCACGTATTAAAGAGAAACTTACTAAGTAATTCGTTACTTAATAGTGTTTCAAAAAACCCGCCTTGTGCGGGTTTTTTCGTTTCTGGCTGGTAATATTGTTTGATTGAGCAGGGTCGTTCAGCAGGCTACATAAACCCAAAAGAGAAACTGACCAAGTCATGCGTTACTTAATAGTGTTTCAAAAAAACCGCCTTGTGCGGTTTTTTCGTTTCAGAGGAATGACAACGGTCGGTCGTGCTCAGGCAGTCGCCATTGTTTAATTGGTGGGCAATGCCCACCCTACGTGTTCTGAGGGTTTGTTATATATGTTTTGCCTGAGTGTAGGTCGGGCACTGCCCGGCGCATTACTTAATGGGTGAAGTATCAACTCTACGGCGCTTTAACAAATCGTTATGTCTGTTCAAGCGTGTATTTTATAGGGGCCTTATGTCCCAATGTGTTTGTATGATGAAGCTCAGTGAGTGTCTTTTATCTTTAACGAAATAGCCTCTGGAACTTCCCATGCATTCAATGTTCTAATTAGCCTACAAATTTAAATAGAGATACATCATGGCAATTTTACGAATCCTAGGTGCGAGCGCCTTGATCCTGCTGGCAAACCTAGCAACGGCAGAAGAGGTAAGCGTTGAAGAAACCATCGCTAAATCCTTGCGTGCCGCGCAGCCGACCTTAGTCTTACTCAGCGCAAAGCAAGTGCCTGGGCAAGATCTGTATGAGGTAGAGCTAACAAGTGGTGAAGTTTTATACAGTACATCCGATGGTCAATACTTTGTATATGGCTCACTATTTCAAGCCACCAAAGGTGAACTTGTGAATATTACCGCCAAGCGCAGCGATGAAAAGCGTTTAGCATTAATGGATAAGTTAGACCCAAAAGACATGGTTGTGTTTAGCAGTAAAGGCGAAGAGAAAGCTGTAATTAATGTCTTCACTGATGTTGATTGTGGTTACTGCCGTAAGCTTCACCGTGAAGTGCCACGTTTGAATGAGTTAGGCGTAACGGTTCGTTACATGGCCTACCCGCGTGCAGGGATTTACTCTGATCAAAAGCGTACACAGTTTACGGGTTCATACAAAAAACTGAAAAGCGTTTGGTGTGATGCCGACCGTACAGGCGCCATGAACAAAGCCAAAGCCACAGGTTTTATCAAAGAAAACCTAAGCTGTGATGCGCCGATCGAAGAGCAGTTAGCCCTTGGTGCGGAGTTTGGCGTACGTGGTACCCCAGCCATTATTTTGCAAGATGGTGAATTGTTGCCGGGTTACATGCCTGCTGATGAGTTAGCCAAAAAAATCGGCCTATAACTTAAGATAGACCCAGCCTTTAAAGCCCTAATGCGAAAGCATTGGGGCTTTTGTGTTTATGGGGCTTAAACAGGGGGTTTTCACTAAATTCCCTCTGCCTGTTACAGGTTGATTGTGATACATTTAGCCCCCAAAAATTTTACACTCTTGATGACACGTCATCAGGCATCAATATAACGGAGACCATGTTGTGAAACCGGTTAAAGTGGGTATCTGTGGGTTTGGCACCGTCGGTGGCGGTACATTTAACGTGCTAGTGGAGAACGCAGCTGAAATTGCGCGTCGTGCTGGGCGTGACATTATTATTGAGCAAGTAGGTGCTCGTCGTGAGAACCCTACTTGCGATACAAGCAATATCAATATCACCTCTGATATTTTTGATGTAGCCCGTAACCCAGAAATCGACATCGTCGTTGAGTTGATCGGCGGCTATGACGTGGCGAAAGAGCTTGTGCTTGAAGCCATCAAAAATGGTAAGCATGTTGTTACTGCAAACAAAGCGTTAATTGCGGTACACGGTACAGAGATTTTTGCGGCCGCTAAAAAAGCGGGCGTCAGCGTTGGCTATGAAGCCGGCGTGGCAGGTGGTATTCCTGTCATTAAAGCGATTCGTGAAGGTTTGGCGGCTAACCGCATCGAGCGTGTTGCGGGCATTATCAACGGTACAGGTAATTTCATTCTGACTGAAATGCGCGACAAGGGTCGAGACTTTGATGACGTATTAGCCGAAGCGCAAGCGCTTGGTTATGCAGAAGCGGACCCAACCTTTGATGTTGAAGGCATCGATGCTGCCCATAAGCTGACTATATTGTCGTCGATTGCTTATGGTATTCCACTGCAGTTTGAGAACTGCTTCACCGAAGGCATCAGCAGAATTACACGTGATGACGTGCAATACGCAGAAGAGCTTGGTTACCGCATTAAGCACCTAGGTGTGAGCGCTCGTAGCGAAAAAGGCATCGACTTACGTGTGCACCCAACACTGATTCCTGAAACCAATATGATCGCCAAAGTAGACGGTGTCATGAACGCGGTAGCTGTAAAAGGCAGCGCGGTTAAAGATACGCTATTTTGTGGCCCTGGCGCAGGCGCAGGCCCAACCGCTTCTGCTGTTGTGGCTGATATCATCGATATTGCCCGTGGCATTCAGGTTGAAGCATTATCGTTTGATAGCTTAGACGATGTGAAAGTATTACCAATTGGTGAAATCGAAACCGGTTATTATTTACGAATGGAAGCACTGGATAAAGCCGGTGTACTGGCTAATGTTGCGAGCATTCTAAGTAACAAGGGCATTAGCATTGAAGCGCTGATCCAAAAAGAACCTAAAGATGGCGAAATTCTTGTACCAATTATTATGTTAATACATAAAGTACAAGAAAAAATCATGAATGAAGCCATTGCTGAAATTGAAGCACTGTCTGAAATCAATGGTGCGGTCACACGCATTCGTGTTGAAGAATTAAATTAATCACAGATTTTAAACATTAAACCTGACTGTCAGGGTATATGAATATGATGAAATATATTTCAACTCGCGGTAACGCACCGGAGTTAACATTTGAAGAAGTACTGCTTACCGGTCTAGCCGAAGACGGCGGTTTGTATGTGCCTAAAGACGTGCCGCATTACACACTGGCTGAAATTGAATCTTGGCGTGATCTTCCGTACGCAGAACTTGCGCACAAAGTGATTTACCCATTCGTTGAAGGCAGTGTTGATAGCGACGCGCTACAAACCATTTTAAACGAAGTATACGGCAGCTTTGGTCACAAAGCCGTTGCACCTTTGCAGCAAATTGACCACAACGAATACGTGTTAGAACTTTTCCATGGCCCAACCTTAGCCTTTAAAGATTTTGCATTGCAAACGCTTGGGCGTTTATTGGATTACGTTTTAGAGCGTCGCCATGAAAAAGTCGTCATCATGGGTGCGACGTCTGGTGATACTGGTTCGGCTGCTATTGAAGGCACCAAAGCGTGTAAGAATGTAGACATCTTTATTCTGCATCCACACGGTAAAGTATCTGAAGTACAGCGTCGCCAAATGACAACGGTAAAAGGCGATAACATTTATAACATCGCCATCGAAGGCAACTTCGATGAAGCCCAAGACATGGTAAAAGCCAGCTTTGGTAATCAAGGCTTCTTAAAAGGCGAGCGTAAACTGGTTGCAGTCAACAGCATCAACTGGGCGCGCATCATGTCTCAGATTGTTTACTACTTTTACTCTGCATTAAACTTGGGCGGTCCGCTACGCCCAATGGCGTACTCGGTTCCTACCGGTAATTTTGGTGATATTTTTGCTGGTTACATGGCAAAGAAAATGGGCCTACCAATCGATCAATTAGTGATTGCGACTAACAGCAACGATGTACTGCATCGCTTAATGAGCAAAAACCAATACGAAGTACACCCGCTTAAGCACACCATTACGCCTTCAATGGATATTGCGGTCTCTTCAAACTTTGAACGTTTATTGTTTGATCTTTACGATCGTGACGGCGCTGCGTTATCTGAGCTAATGGGACGTATGAATGCGAAAAAAGATGTGGTCTCACTAGACGAAGAAAAACTCGCAAAAGCCCGTGCTCTTTTCGATAGTTATGCCGTCAGCGAAGATGACACCGTTAAAATTATGCAAGACGTGTTTGAAGAAACGGGCTACTTGTTAGACCCACACACCGCGATTGGTGTAAAAGCTGCGCGCGAAACCCGTCGTAATAACAACATCCCAATGATCACACTGGGCACGGCCCACCCTGTGAAATTTGAAGATGCGGTTAAACGTGCCGGTTTTGATATGCCAAAACTGCCACACCACTTAACGGATTTAATGGACCGTGAAGAGCGTTTGGATGTATTGCCAGCTGATCTTGAAGCAGTGCATGCGTTTATTGCTGAGAAGACGTTTAAGTAAGTATGCGAGACGTGGGGCGGGAGACGTAAGACGCTTGCTCTGAGTTGATTAATAAAAAAGGCGCAGTATCGAAAGATGCTGCGCCTTATTATTTTCTAATTAGTTATTTTTTTAATATTAATTGGAACTATAATTTCTAACCTGTGAGTATTGATTGTATCAATATCTCCAGTTGAAACACTCATAATTAAATTCGCACTGTTAATTTCATTATTTGTTTTATTAAAAAAACCAGGAACAGCTGGTAGTTTTGATATGTCTAATAATTTTGCTGTCATTTTATTGTTAGACGTAGTGGCATTCAATGCAGGCCAAATGGTGAAACCGTCATATTGTTGAGTGACGTAGCAATACCATGGCTTATTATTAAATACTGGAATGCTAGGTATCTCAACTTCAACGCCTTGATTCACATAACTTACTTTCATTGATTGGAATGTTGTTGATAATGCTTCTAACGGGTTGGTATCAGATGGTTCTTTACCTAAAAAACGATAGCTCATGCCCTGTATTGTATTTGAGAGATAATATTTAGGCTTCCATACTTCAAGGTATAAACTTGACTCGACTCTTAATGATTCCGGTATTCTGAGGTATAAATTTTTGTTTACATCGTGGTTTGTTCTAATACATACATCTTTAACTAATTCGCAATAGTTCCTGATGTAATTGAAATCTGATGGCTCAAAGGGGTTTGTATCGGCAACTGTAATTTCAGAATTTTCAGAATAAAAGTCTAAAGTGATGGTCTCACCATCATTAAAATCAAAAGACTCACTGCGATATACATAAAACTGTTCATTAATCTTATGGTAGCCAACAGCTATGAGCGAATGTTCAATATCGTCAGTTTCCACTGGGATAGTCAATATATTTTCTTCTTTATTAAATCGAACATAATCGTAGTCAGAAATTCTGGCATCAATAATAACTATACCGTCATGGGTTTGTTCACTAACCAGTGTTGCTGTTTTAGTTTCAGGTAGAATATATCCTTCTTTAGAGTAGCATTCTTTAATCAATTCATTTTTTGAATTTGTATATAGGTGAAGATATTGAATTAACCATAATCCTAGGTGGCCAGAAGAATATGACCTAAATTCGTTTTCTTCGCACAACTCTATTATATTTAAAGTATCTGACTCACTTAAACTATCTAATTTAATCTTGTTATTTGCATGCACCCATTCTTGATCATTTAGTTTGACCGCATGATAACCATTTTCTGAAACAAAAGTGATGGAGGTACCGTTTGGGTCAGTACCTTCTAATGTGACGGTTGAATCGTCATCAGTATTAAATGGATTACAAGCGGCTAATAGAAAAAGTGTGATAACTGTAAATAGGCGTAGCATTTGATAATCCTTGAATAAAATGCCGTTAAAAAACGAATGTAAAAGAGTGCGCATTTTATACAGGTTCGCGCTTGTTGAATCAAATTTAAATAGACCTTTTATAAATGAATATCACAGTAGAGCGGAATGTAATATTTTGAAATGGTCCCCGGATCTGCTCGTTACTCGCGTCCGGGGTGACGGTGGTATTCGTTCTTCGTGGAATTAGGCTTTTGGAAAATAATTAGGACGCTCCTCTATGTTCAATAACTCCCGACGAATCAAATCCAATCCCGCACTGGCCACATAGTCTTGAAAACGCTCGCGCGAAAACGGGAAGAATAGTTTCACGGTTTTAATGTCTGAGTTGTTCCCCCAGGCTAGCCAAACTGTACCAACCGGTTTGTCATCGGTACCGCCACCAGGGCCAGCGATGCCGCTGACGGCTACGGCCCAATCACTGCCACTTTTGTTAAGCGCCCCTTTTGCCATTTCTATCACGACTTCTTCTGATACCGCGCCGTATTGATTTAACGTGGTTTCGTTAACGCCTACCATGGTGGTTTTCATTTCATTGGAATACGTAACAAAGCCTGCACCAAATACGGCGGATGAGCCTGCTACGGATGTAATCTTTGACGCAATCAAACCACCGGTGCAAGATTCTACTGTGGTGATGGTTTGTTGTTTATCTGTCAATAATTGCACGAAATTTTCAGGTAATTGAATATCACCTTCACCTATCACATGACCATCTAAAACCTGTTTGATTCGTTGAAATAATCTATCTAATTTTGTTTCCGCTTGTTTTGAATGGGCGGTGAGTTTTACTTCAACTTGTGGATAAGCCGCGCGAAAGCCTAAATCAATATCGTTTGGCCAGTCTGGAATATGTTTACGCAGTTTTAATTGCAGTGATGACTCGCCAATACCAAATACTTGTAAGCGTTTGGTGGTATGAGGTTCAATGTTATTAAAACGGCTTTGTAACATGGGCAAAATGCTATGAGCCATCATGGCGTTTAGTTCGCTAGGCACACCCGGAGTAAAAAACATTAAGCAGTTATTGTGCTCACAGTAAAAACCAGGGGCACTGCCGTTGGTGTTTTCTAAAATACCCACGTCTTTCGGTAAAATGCCTTGTTTTTTATTGGCGTCGTTCATGGGGTAATTGAGTTTTTTACACCATGCTTCAATTTGTGCGATGGCGATAGAGTGTTCGCAAAGTGGTGCGCTGATTACCTCTGCGAGGGCTTCGGCGGTTTTGTCATCTTCGGTGGGGCCAAGGCCACCGTTTACGATAAGGACATTTGCTTGGTTGCTTAATGACGTCATTTCCTCGATTAAGTCTTCAAGTAGGTCACCTACGGTGACTTTTTTACGAGGGCGTAAGCCGAGTGTGGCAAGCTGATCGGCGATCATGGCGCTGTTGCTGTCGATGATGTCGCCGCTCATGATTTCGTCGCCGGTGAGCAGTAGATGAATATTCGCTTGTGTCATAATCTTTGCTTTCTCGTAATAGCGCGACTGCGTACAATTGTCGCCATGAATATAGAAATTATACGTCGTGAATCCGATACCAGTCTGCCCTTATTAGAGCGAATTTTCCATTCTCGTGGCTTAAATGAGGCGAACACACAGTTCTCGTTAAAAACCCTATTGGATATTCAGGCATTAAAAGGGCTGGCTGATGCTTGTGACTTATTAGTCAGTGCCATTGATAAACAGCAAAAAATCTTAATATTAGGTGACTTTGATGTTGACGGTGCCACCAGTACGGCACTGGCGGTGGATGCGCTACGTCAAATGGGCGCACACAATGTGCACTACCTTGTGCCTAATCGGTTTGAGTTTGGTTACGGCTTATCGGTTGAGATCGTAGATTACGCCCATCAACATTTTTCCCCCGATTTAATTGTCACGGTAGACAACGGCATTTCTAGTTTTGATGGCGTGAATCGAGCGCAATCACTGGGCATGAAAGTATTAGTGACGGATCACCATTTAGCGGCAAGCAATGATGAAAACGACTTGCCCAATGCCAATGCGATTGTGAACCCAAACCAGCCCGGTTGTGAATTTACATCTAAATCGGCCTGCGGGTGTGCAGTGATTTTTTATGTGATGTGTGCGCTGCGTACCGCGCTTGTAAAGCAGGGCCGTGATTCAAACACTTTACCGAATATGGCGCAGTATTTAGATTTAGTCGCATTGGCCACAGTGGCTGATGTCGTGCCGTTGGATGAAAATAATCGAATATTAGTTGAGCAAGGGTTACGTCGTATTCGATCTGGTTTTGCTCGTCCGGGTATTCAAGCGTTGTTGACAGTGTCAAAAAAGAATCCGCCACAATTGACCAGTAAAGACTTTGGTTTTGCATTAGGCCCACGCTTAAATGCGGCTGGGCGTATGGATGACATGAGTGTGGGGATTGAATGTTTATTGGCGCAAGATTTAGATCGAGCATTAATGATTGCCCAATCATTAGATGACTTAAACCAAGACCGTAAATTGGTCGAAGGGCAAATGCAGCAAGAGGCACTTAAGCATTTAGAGCAACTAAGCGTGCAGGCCGATGGCAATGTCAGTGTGTGTTTGTATCAAGCGCAATGGCATCAAGGGGTGATTGGTTTACTGGCCTCGCGTATTAAAGAAAAACTATACCGCCCTGTGATTGCATTTGCTCCTGCACAAGATGGGTTAAGCGACGCTGAAATGGCGAATGGAGAATTTGAACTAAAAGGCAGTGGCCGTTCGATCCCTGGTTTTCATTTACGCGATGCGTTGGATTTAGTGGCTAAAAAAATTCCCCATGTGTTAAGTAAGTTTGGTGGCCATGCTATGGCGGCGGGTTTATCGATTAAGCAAAAACATTTAGCAGAATTTGAAGCGGCATTTGAACAAGTATCAAAAACCTTGTTAACCCCTGAGTTATTAGTCAACCAAGTGGTGACAGACGGTGCGCCTGCGGCGCAAGATTTTAGTATTAATCTAGCGCGCCAGTTGCGTTTTATGGCCCCTTGGGGGCAAAACTTTCCTGAGCCATTATTTGATGAAACCTTTACGGTGATCAATCATCGCTTATTAGGCGCGGATAAAAACCATTTAAAGTTAACGCTGCAAGTGCCTAATAGCCATTTGGCGGTGGATGCGATTTTATTTGGCATCGAACGTCATGGTATTACGCCTGCCATGGTGGTGAATATGCAGCGAGCACATATTGTATTTGAAATGGATGTGAATGAATTTCGCGGGCAAGAAAATGTACAGTTGATTGTGCGCCACTTAGCAGCGGTTTAACTTAATTGTACGAGGGTGCCCCGCGCCCGACAATCATAAGGTCGGGCGCGGGGCACCCTCGTACAGAGATTCGTAATCGTTTTTTGTGAATGTGGGAGTTGATTGTTTAGTTTAAGGCTATTTGGTTGGTCGGGCGCGGGGCACCCTCGTACAGGTCTTTAAAAAGTAGGTCGGGCATTGCCCGACACAACTTGTTGCTAGATTCATCTGTTACTTAATATAAAATCAACTTTGCAACTTTGCAACTTTGCAACTTTGCAACTTTGCAACTTTGCAACTTTGCTACGTTAGCGCTTTAACAACGGCAAAATTTGCCCAGCCCAAATAGAATCTTTGAATTTCTCACGGAACCAACCTAAATGGCCCACAAACGTTTCGCCTAATTCTTCTGGGGTGACACGTATCATTGTCATGTTCGAGCCGCGATAAAAACTGTGCAGTGAATCAATACTTTCTTTCGACATCATTTCGTCATCGCTGAATGAAAGCGAGGTGATTGGCACCGTAACGCTATCAAATCGCGCTTGCATTGCTTTGCCTTCTGCGCCGACCGCATAACCTTTGTTTAGTGACCAGCGTCGCCATTGCCACATAACACGCCCGGGTAAATTACCAACGATGTTTAACTTTTTACCAGGAAAGTACCCAAGCAAAGATACAAAGATAGGTGTTAAAAAATACCATACTAACCAAACTACACGTTTTGTTGGTGGTGAGTTGTCAAGCCAGTAACCGCTGCCGCTTGCCACGGTAACGATGTTACGGACTTGGTTAATGTCTGACGTCATGCCTAATAACTGGCCGCCTACGCTGTGGCCAACCCATTGTACGGGCACATTATTAAAATGAGTTTTGGCATATTGAATAACCGCATTGCAGTCTTGTTCGCCCCATTCGAGTATGTCGGTATCACAATGTTTAACGTGGGTTTTTATTGATTGGCCATAACCAAAATAATCAAATGTAATGACGTCATGGCCGTTAGTATTTAAAAATTTTGCAAACTTTTCGTAGCAGTGTTGGGCGACGCCCATGGCGCCTGCAATAATCACCACAGAAGTCGCATTGTTTGCTTTAAAGATTCGCGCGCCAATTTTGCGCCCGTTTTGCGTTTGAATAAAAATGTCTTGCACGTCTGTTGGGGCTGTTTTTTTGATAGCTGGGATATTCATTGTGTGTATCCTCGTTTATTAATAGCTGACTAAAACACAGTCAATAAATGGTTTAAAAACCTTACGATCACTTTGATTTCGTCATCACTAAAATCCGCTGCAATGGCGCTGTTGAGCTGTTTAATGAGTGGCAATGCGAGCTGAACTTTTTCGTGACCTAAAGGGGTTAAATACATGCGGGATGCGCGGCCATCGTGCTCGCAAGGTTTGCGTAGCAATAAGCCGTTTTTCTCCATACGACTGGCTAATCCGGTTAATGCTGAGTTATTCAGGTTTAAGGTGTTTGCAATGTCTTTAAGCAGGCAACCTTCATCTTCCCTGATCAATAACAAGGCACCTAATTGGGTAATGCTAATGCCCAAGTGGCTATCGGTGTTTTGATCGGCGTATTTGTATATACGTTGATGCGCGAGGTTTAACAGATAAAAAAGACGTTGATTCATGGTTTTGCCAAATTACTACACATGTGAATCAAATATAGTTCATATATGTAATAGTTTGCAAGGGTATTTTGGATATAAAAAAAGCTAACCAAATTGGCTAGCCTTTAAAGCACTTAAAAGCACGTTAATAACGTGTTGTCATGTGATGGTTTAATACGCGACGCCGATGCGTTGTTGCGAATGCTGGCCTGACTCCAGTTCGTCAATCATGGCTTTGGCGTAATCCGCAACCGAAATACGGCTACGGCCTTCGTTATCCATGATGAGTTGGTCACCACCAACGCGATATTGGCCAATGGCGTCACCAGGGAATATCTCAGCGGCAGGGCTGATAAATGTCCAGTTTACTGGGCTATTGGATGCTTTAAATACACCTAAGGCTTCTCCTTGTGCGGTGGCTTCACCTTTATATTCGGCTGGGAATTCTGGCGTGTTAATCAAGCTAACACCCGGTGCGACTTCTAATGAGCCTGCGCCACCCACCCAAAGTAAGCGATTTACCCCCGTGTTAGGCAATTGGTTTAGCAGCTTTTCAGCCACGCGTTTAACCATATCGTGGTTACCTTGTGCTCGGCCACCAATGGATGAAATAACGGCATCAGCGCCGTTTACCGCAGCCGCTAAATCAGCTTGGTCGTCGAGTATGTCGAGCTTGTAAACATTGAACCCAGCACCGTCTAGCTTGCTAGGGTCACGCACCAGTGCCACAACCTCGTGGCCACGGGATTTTGCTTCGTTTGCGATGGTGTTACCGATCCAGCCTGATGCACCTAAGATGGCTACTTTCATGGTTTTACTCCTGTTTTTAGTATGTCTAAATGACGATAAAGCTAGATTAGTAGTTAACTAAGTCGAGATAAATATTCAAAATTGATATAAATTATGTCTATCTAGCATGCTAATGGGTATGAGTAATGGATCGACTAACCGCGATGCGCACATTTGTAGAGGTGGCCAAAGCCGCTAGCTTTACCCAAGCAGCCGATAGCCTTAATTTGAGCCGCTTACAGGTCTCGCGTCATGTACAAGAAATAGAGTCGTGGTTACAGCAGCGTTTGCTGCATCGCACTACCCGTAAGGTGAGTTTGACCGCGGTGGGAGAGGACGCTTTATTGCAGTGTGAGCAAATACTGCATCAAACTGGCGAGCTAGAGCTACATGCTTTGCACCAGTCGCAACAACTTTCAGGCACCATTCGCATCACCGCGCCCACAGGTTTGGCACAAGGTTTATTGTTGGATGTCATTGAGAGGGGTTCACCGAGCGTCATCCGCAAGTGCACATTGTGGTGTTAGCCAGTGACAGTAAATCCCGTTTAGTGGACGAGCGTATCGACATTGCGTTGCGTTACACGAATCAGCCAGATGAAAACCTCATTGCACGTAAGCTGATCCGTCTTGATTCTGTTATTTGTGCATCGCCTGTTTATCTTCAGCAATATGGCGTGCCTGAGACTCCCAATGATTTGACCAATCATAATTGCTTTACCCATTTGCAATTTAACCAGTGGCACATGATTAAAGACAGCGAACATTTTAGTGTGCAGGTAAAGGGGAGTGTGAGCGCAAATGAGCTGGGCACGTTATGTCGCTTGGCGGTTAGGGGTAAAGGGATTGTCATGCTGCCGTGCGACCTTGCAAACCCGCTGATTGAGTCAGGCCAATTACATGTTTTACTAACCGATTACATATTGCCTTCAACCAGCTTGTGGGCGGTCTATTTATCGCGCAATTACCAGTTACCAGCCATACGCCAGTTTATTAATTACATTGCTGAGCAATGGTCGCAAGATATAACAGCACCGACCATTTCACCTTGTTAAAGCGCTGCTATCAGATTGTGTTATCCATTAGCGGCGCATTTGATTATAATATCCACCGAATTTTTCTATCTTAGAGTGATCAAAGATGCCTAAAGCCAGTGACATTAAAAAGAATACTGCTGTCGATTATAACGATGGCGCCTACATTGTAAGAGACATCGAGCGCTCTGTACCACAAGGCCGTGCGGGCGGCAGTTTGTATCGTATGCGCATGTATAACGTGGTTACTGGTCAAAAAATTGATGAGACATTCAAAGACTCTGACATGCTAAACCTAGCTGACTTAGTTCGTCGCGCATCAACATTTTCGTACGCTGACGGTGACGAATATGTGTTCATGGACAGCGAAGATTTCACCATGTACAGCTTAAACAAAGATGCCATTGAAGATGAGTTATTGTTTATTAGCGAAGACACAAAAGGCGTGCAAGTTATCATCGTAGACGACACGCCCGTTGCGCTCGAAATGCCATCAAGTGTTGAGCTTGAAATTATTGAAACAGATCCATCATTAAAAGGCGGTTCAGCCACGGCCCGTACTAAACCCGCTAAGTTATCCACTGGTTTGATGGTACAAGTACCAGAGCACATCTCTAATGGTGATCGTATTAAGATTAATGTTGAAGACCGTAAGTTCATGGGACGCGCTGAAGCTAAATAATAATTGAATCTTTACGCTCATCCCAAGAAGGCGCATCATTGATGCGCCTTTTTTGTTTTTTTAGTACTAACGCTAAGTGTGAGGGATAGATTAATGGACGACATAACATATCCAATAACGGGAGCTTGCCAATGTGGTGGCGTTACCTATGAACTGCACGAGCCGCCTGCATTAGTTGCCGCGTGTCACTGTAAAGAATGCCAAAAGCTTTCAACCAGTGCATTTAGTATTACGGCCATGGTCGACGCCAGTACCGTAACGTTTAAAGGCGAGATGAAAGACTGGTCGCGTAAAGCGGATAGCGGCAATACAAGTGCCGCTAAATTTTGCCCCACTTGCGGTAATCGGCTTTATCACTATAACCCGCAAGAGCCAAACAAGTTAAAACTAAAACCGAGCACGCTATCGGATACGCGCATCATTAAACCAACGGTGCATATTTGGGTCAGTGAAAAACAAGATTGGTTTGACATACCGCAAGGTGTTAAAACCTTTGCGAAACAAATTTCGTAATTGATAAAAAATAAGCATAAAAAAACCGCGATTCATTTTTAATGGTCGCGGTTTTTTCATAACGTAAAAAGAAGCGTTAGCCTAGCTCAGCCCGTGCCACGATCTCTTTCATAATTTCATTGGTACCTGCGTAGATTTTTTGCACTCGACTATCAGCCCAAGCACGGCAAATTGGGTATTCGGTCATGTAACCATAACCACCGTGTAACTGTAGGCATTCGTCCATGACTTTAAACTGCAAGTCGGTGGTGATTTGCTTTAACCCCGCGGCTGTTGGGATATCCAGTTTTTTATCTAAGTGAAGCTCAAGGCAGCGGTCGGTATACACGCGCAATGCATTGGTTTCGGTAATGAGTTCTGCCATTTTAAAACGTGTGTTTTGAAATTTACAAATAGGCTTACCAAAGGCTTTACGCTCTTTAATGTAATCTTTGGTCCACTCAAGCGCGGCCTCACAAGCGGCAACAGCCGTAAGCGCAACCAGTAAACGTTCTTGTGGTAGCTCTTGCATTAAGGCCATAAAACCAGTGCCTTCGCGTGCGCCTAATAAGTTTTCAACCGGGACTTTTACATCACTGAAAAAAAGCTCACTGGTGTCTTGTGCTTTCATGCCCGCTTTTTCTAGGTTACTGCCTTTTTCAAATCCTGGCATACCGGCTTCGACCAAAAATAAACTGATGCCTGCTGCGCCTTTCGTCGGGTCGGTTTTGGCAACCACAATCACAAGGTCAGCCATTTGGCCGTTAGTGATAAAGGGTTTTGCTGCCGTTTAAAACATAGTGGTCGCCCTTTTTAATAGCGGTGGTTTTAATGCCCTGTAAGTCTGAGCCTGCACCGGGTTCGGTCATGGCGATGGCGCCAATGCTTTCACCACTGATTAACTGAGGGATGTATTTTTGCTTTTGCTCTTGTGTGCCCCAGTTTTCAATATAAGGCATGACGATATCACTGTGCAGTGGCCAACCAATGCCAGAACAACCAGAGCGAGAAATTTCTTCCATGACCACGGTGCTGTAACGAAAGTCACAGCCTAAACCGCCGTATTCAACAGGCGCAGTCGGGCATAGAAAGCCCATCTCGCCGCCTTTTGTCCATAGTTCACGGCTGACTTGTCCGTCTTTTTCCCATTGAGCGTGAAACGGTATCGCTTCTTTTTCGAGAAATTTACGAACACTGTCGCGGAAGCCTTCTAGGTCACTGTCGAATAAAGTACGTGGAATCATGGCAAACCTCTGTATGAAATAGTTATTATCAGTTGGTGCGTGATTTCACTATGGCAGCGCAAGGCTTAGCCCTCAATGATCAAAAACACCATATGCATTGGCGCAATTGCTGAAGGTAATGATCAAGCGCACATTACTAGAGGAGTCGTGGTTTTGTGCGCATAATTTGAGGTGTGGCTAAGCAGGCGTACTGCTAGATGCGTCTTGGGTTTCACCCGCACGGTAATCACCTGGGGTGACTCCCGTCCATTTTTTAAACGCGCGGTGAAAGGTGCTTGGTTCGGTAAAGCCCACTTTAAGTGCAATGTCGTTAATGCTGTATTTACTTTCACTTAAATGGCAAATGGCCAAGTCGCGGCGCACTTGATCTTTTATGGCCTGAAACGAGGTGTTTTCGTCTTTTAAGCGCCGACGTAAGGTTTGTGTACTGGTGTTGAGTTGAAACGCCACAGACTCAAAATCAGGCATTTCACTTTCAGTGTTTACTTCTAAAATTCGGCGAATTTGAGCATTGATGCTGGCGGTATTATTGGGTTTTACCAAGAACACATAGGGGGCTTCTTGCATCAACTCAGGCAGGTCTTGGCGTGAGCGAATAATGGGTAAATCCAAATCACTTTGGTTGAAACGAATCAAGGTTCGAGGCTGGTTGAATCTGTGTTCGCCATAAAAAAACAGCTGATACTCATCTGCGTGGTTTGGCCTTGAATACGCAAATTCGGCCACTTTTATAGGAATGCGTTTACCCGTTAACCAACAGGATAAGCGGTGCCACAACACCAATTGAAACTCGGTTAAGTAGTGTGATTTATTCAAGCAATCATGGTGCTGATTAATCACTAGTGCCCCGCCCGTGTCGGTTTGCTCAAACTGGGTGTGCAGGGCCATATCAAATAATTTGTAATAGCGAGAGCCCATTTCTAAGGCTTCGCCTAATGTTGAACAAGGCATTATAAGCTGGCACAAGGTTTCGAAACTGCCCGGTTGGCTGGGCTTACAGTCTTGTCCTAGGAACTCATCATCTAGCAGGGTGACCAGAATGCGCAGCAGTTTGGCCATTGTTTCTGGGTAAACTCGCGCTTTAGGTTCATGCAATATCTCGCGACCAATTCCGGCCTTTTGAAGAATCGCTTGCGCATCATGACCTTGAGCTAACGCACCCGCAAGGGCCGCTCGAACGTAATGACTGGCAATGGTAGAGGTTTTCATAGAAAAAGATGAACCCAAATTCACAATGGCTCATCCTGACAAAGTAAGGACGTTTGTGCAACAAATTAGAAGCATTTCGCCACCTAGTTCAGTGATGGCTTTGGCCAATTTTTCTGATCGCTATCGGTATAGGCCCAGATTCATGGGCCTGATAAGCTGGAGTCATAATAAGAATGAGATGACAAATATGTCGAGCCAAGCACTCACCAATTTAAATATTCTAGACTTTTCTACTTTGTTGCCAGGGCCTTATGCCAGTTTAATGCTGGCGGATATGGGGGCCAATGTGCTGCGTATCGAAAGTCCCACCCGCCCTGATTTAGTTCGCGCATTACCACCATTAGATGCCACGGGACAAAGCGCTGCCCATAGTTACTTAAACCGAAATAAGCAGGCGCTGGCGCTGGATTTAAAACAACCTGCTGCACTGGATATTGTGAAAAAATTACTCGATCAATACGACATTGTATTAGAGCAGTTTCGGCCAGGTGTTATGACTCGCTTAGGTTTAGGTTATGAACAATTACGCGAGATTAACCCCCGTGTTATTTACTGCTCAATCACAGGTTATGGGCAAACGGGGCCATTAAAAGACCGCGCAGGCCACGACATTAATTACTTAGCCTTGTCAGGCGTGGCCGACTACTCGCGGCGTAAAGGTGAAAAGCCCACACCACAAGGCGTGCAAATTGCCGACATCGCAGGTGGGTCACACCATGCCGTAATGGGGATCTTGGCCGCCGTGATAGAGCGTGAACAAACAGGGCAAGGCCAGCATGTGGACATCAGCATGACGGACTGTGCATTTAGTTTAAATGCCATGTTTGCTTCTGGTTTTCTAGGGGGCGATGTTGAGCCGCAAGCTGAGAGTACCATGCTAAACGGAGGCAGCTTTTATGATTATTACCCAACCCGTGATGGTCGTTTTATGAGTGTCGGCTCACTTGAGCCACCCTTTTTAATGCAGCTTTGCCAAGCACTCAATATTCAGCAACATATCGGTAAAGCAGGCAGCCAAAAAACGGCAGACATTGCCTTGTTTAAAGGTGCAATGAGCGACGCGTTTTTACAGAAAGATTTTGAACACTGGTGCGATGTATTTAATTCGTTAGATTGTTGTGTCGAGCCCGTGCTGTCGTTTAGTGAGGCGTGTAACAGTGAGCAAGCCAAGCAACGCCAGTGGGTACAAAGCACAAGTGCTAATGGTAAGGCGGTTCACCAACTGAATAACCCGATTATGAAAGATCATATTATTCGTAATACAGGAGGCAAAATTGGCGCTGACAGTCATCATGTATTGCGAGAACTTGGCTTTAGTGAGCAAGGAAGTTGAGCAATTTAAAACACATAAGGTTATTGCCTAGTGTGTAATATGCTTTTGATCAGTCAAAGGTTTGAGGCAATAACAAGCGTCTTTAAATTGAATTAATTTTGCAATAATACTGTAAAAAATCATTCACATTTCTACCGTAACCTCCCCTAAAAATAATTAGGGGACGTATATGAAACCATCTTTGATGAGCATAATGCTAGCAGCCGGTATAACCGCATTAGCAGGTTGCGGCAGCGACAGTGATCATAAAAACAAAAGCCAGACACCAATAATCGATACTCCCCCAGTAGAAGAACCAAAAACACAAGCACCAAGCCCACCAGCAACCTTCTCAAATTTACGCTTAGATGTCATAGGAACTTATGTGTCAGGTAATGCCTTTGCGACCTCTTCTGCTGAAATCGTGTCTTATGATAAAACCACCGATCGTTTATATGTGGTTAATTCACAAGATAAAACCATTGATGTATTGCGTTTCGATGCGCAAGGCAAACCCGTTAAAGACAGCACCATTAATTTACAAACCGCAGCAAGCGATGCGGGCATTACCATTGGCGCGGCTAATTCGGTGGTGGCAAAAAATGGTTTAGTCGCGGTCGCGATTGAGAACAGTGTGAAACAAAATGACGGCATCATTGCGTTATACAAAAGCAACGACCTTGCTTTGATGAATGCATTTTCAGCCGGTGCGTTACCGGACATGGTTACCATGACAGACGATGCCAAATACATTATTGCCGCGAACGAAGGCGAGCCAAGTGGTGATTACAGCAATGACCCAGAAGGTTCGGTGACATTAATCAATATTGCAGCGGGCCATACAGATGAGCAAGCGGTGGTGACTCAAATTAATTTTCATGACTTTAATGTCGGCCAGCCGCGTCATGCAGAATTAAACAATGTACGTTTGCCTTCGCCACACGGTGCCAGTGTTTCACAAGATTTAGAACCGGAATACATCACGATAACGTCAAATAATAAAGCCGTGATTGCACTACAAGAAAACAATGCATTTGCTGTTATTGATATTGCAACAGCTGCAATAGACTCCATAAAAGGTCTGGGCGTGAAAAGCTGGGCCAGTATGAATGATGGCGGTCAAGGTTATGAGTTAGACGTTACCAATAAAGATGGGCTGCTGTCTTATGCCAGTTATCCACAGTTGGTGGGTTATTACATGCCTGATAGCGTGGCATCTTTTACCGTTGATGGTCACGATTATGTGCTAAGTGCCAATGAAGGGGATGGCCGTGAATATATCTATGAAACCACACAACAAACCTGCGATGAGGCAAACCATGTATGGGACGGTAAAGAATACGAAGTAGGTGGTGACGATGAAGACGCAGACAAATACGCGAACACACTAGACGACTGTATTTCGTATACCGATGAAGCTCGTGGTAAAGATTTGAATGTAGCCATGGCCCATCCACTCATGAATCAAGCGGTGTACGGTGAAAATGGCACCATTGCAAATAAAAATACATTAGGCCGAATGAAAGTTGTGGCGGACCACGAAAATGTAGCCGCCAATGAAAATGTCTATACCTATGGAGCCCGTTCATTTTCAATTTGGAATATGGCAGGAGAGCAAGTATTTGATTCAGGTGATGAGCTATCTAAAAAAGCGAACACAACCAGCCATTTTAATACCAGTAATGATAACCAAGATAATGATGATCGCTCTGATGATAAAGGTGTTGAGCCAGAAGCCATTGAAGTGGCCCGCATTTTAGATAAACACATTGCGTTTATTGGGCTTGAGCGTCAAGGTGGTATCGCTGCTTATGATGTGTCAAAACCAAGCGAGGCAACCTTCTTAACCTATGTTAATAATCGTGACTTTACGACTGACATTTGTACAGAGGTAGATGGTACCGATTGTGATAATGGCATTTATAATGAAGCAGCAGGTGACCTAGGGCCAGAATCAATCGAATACTTTATGCGCGGCGATAAACATTTTATTGCAGTGGGGAATGAAGTGTCCGGTACAACAACGGTTTATCAAGTTAGCGTTGATTAAACAGAATAATTAAAATTATAATAGTAAAAAAATAATAATAAGAATGCCCGAAGCATTAATGCATCGGGCTTTTTTTGTGGGCGTCAATCACGATTTTAACTTTGAGTACGTTGGAAGCGGTTGATGATTTTATCAAGTTGGTTAGCAAACTGCTGCCGATCGTTTTGATTCATGGGCGCAGGGCCACCAGTATGTTCACCACTTGAGCGCATGGTGTCCATAAAGTCACGCATACCCAATAAACTTTTAATATTCTCTTTGGTGAATAGCTCGCCTCGCGGGCTCAATGCTTGGCCATCTTTTGCTATGATATCCGCGGCTAATGGAATATCTGAGGTGATGACTAAATCACCACTATGACAGCGAGCAACAATTTCATTATCGGCTTCATCAAATCCTTGGCTTACCTGGATAAAGCCAATATACGGTGACTTTAATACTGTCATAGTATGGTTAGCTAGTAGGGTCGTTTGAATGTGTGTACGATTTGCCGCTTTAAATAAAATATCTTTGATTACCACAGGGCAAGCATCTGCATCGACCCATATTTTCATAAAACACCTAATTAATTGCTGGGAAGCCTGACATATGAGCTTCGACGATGGCTTAACATATAACCGTTAAAAACATTGTATTAGTATAATAGCTTGATGCACTATACTGGAAAATAGTTGCGTATAAATAGGCTTCATTATGGTTCGCGTGAATTTAGTTAAAGTTGGGAAGATAATCAGTGACGGGTTAGCGCTTTTAAGCGAGTTTGATGATTCAGCGGATCATAAAATTTGGATTGATATTGAAGTACGGTTTGCGCAACGTGATGAGCATTTAAAAAACAGATAATGATTATGAAATCAAACATGCACACTACATCAGCAGGGGCTCCGTTAACTGTCTCTGCGCCTGCGTATTTAGATTTATATGATGAGTTGTTACGTCGTGGTTATGTATCGGATGACGATACGCAAATAACACGTGACGAATGTCTGAATCCAGAAATGCGAATACCTCTAGCATCCCATGATGCGCTTTGGCAATTAGCCAAACAGGCGGGTGCCCCTGATAATATTGGTTTATTAGTGGGAGGCCAAGTAAACGCAGAGGCAAAAGGTTTGCTTTCTTATTTAATTGGCTACAGTCAAGATGTAAAAGAAGCGCTCTCACTATATGAAAAACATATCTCTCTTATGAACGAAGGGGAGAGTATGCAATTACAATCCTACCCTTGGGGTTTGCGTATTACGTTTTTATCCGCGTTAGAATCGAGCAATACAATCAGTGCTACAGAGCGTTTATTATCTGGCTTGTTGACTTGGGGGCGACAGTTAACGGGTCAGGATATTACCCCCATCAAAGTGCGTTTTTCACATGCACAACCAGATTATATAAATGAATACAAAAAAGCGTTTGGCTGTGAAATGTTATTTGATGAGCCGCAATCCTCAATTGATTTAGCCATTGAATACTTAGATTTAAAGATACGCTCATCAAGTGAATACATGAAAAATGTCATGATGAAGCAAATAGAGCAGTTTAAACGCCAAACGCTGTGTCTTGATGAGTTTACAGATCAGGTGCAGACCATAATATCGAGTAATTTAGAATCAGGTCGTTTTACCGCAGATTATGTTGCTCAAGAATTGAAAATGAGTCGCCAATCGTTGCATCGCAAGCTAAAACAACACGATATTAATTTTCGGTTGTTATTAGAAGACATTCGTAAGCAATCCGCTGTTAAGCAATTAACAGACAATAATGTCAGCATTGAATCTATCGGTCTTAAACTGGGTTTTAAGGACGCTAGTGCGTTTTATCGTGCATTTAAAGCATGGTTTGGTGTGACACCGGGTCAGTATCGTAAGCACCTTAATCTTTAACTCATGTTACTAATTGCCAGTTTGATGAGCTAAATGGCCATATTAATAACTTAAGATTACACACACAATATTGTTTTTAAGAGGATGTCTTATGAGTGATGTAATTACAGCAACAAAAATAATTCAAAAAATGCCTGAAATTCTATCCAGTTTCCCAAGTATACTGCGAGGCATTAAGGTTGCGAACAACACGGATCAAAGTAAGCCCGTTGGGTTAGGTGTATGCTTTGAACAAGCGGTTGATAGTAACGGTGAAGGTCTCGCCTTAATTTATCAAGACCGCCAATATACCTACCAAAAATTCAATAACTGGGTGAACCAATTAGCCCATTACTTACTTTCCCTTGGCATCAAGAAGGGTGATGCCGTGGTGGTGCTAATTGAAAACCGCCCTGAATTGTTAGTGAGCGTGCTTGCGTGTGCAAAAATTGGTGCCGTGAGTGCAATGGTGAATACCTCGCAACGCTCTAAAGTATTATTGCATAGTATTAATTTGGTCAACCCTAAATTGATTATTGCAGGTGAAGAATGCCGCGAAGCCTATGAAGACATTCGCAGCAGTACCAATATCGCTGACAATATGCATTTGTATTTTGACGACGTGGATACGTTAAATAATACGGGCGCCACACCCGATAACTGGGTATACGCAGCAAAAGAAATAACTACGTGGCCAACCGCTAACCCTGCAACAACTTACAATACAACGTCATTAGATCCTTGCCTTTATATTTATACATCAGGCACAACAGGCTTACCTAAAGCGGTTGTTTTTAATCATGGCCGTTATATGAAAGCTTATGGCTCATTTGGTGTCGCGGCGATGCGCTTACAAAAACAGGACCGTATGTATGTGCCATTGCCGTTTTATCATGCCAGCGGTATGGTGGTTTGCTGGAGCTCGGTACTGGCTGGCCGATCCTGTTTGATTATGGTGAGAAAATTCAGTGCCAGCCATTTTTTATCGGATATCCGTACGCATGGTGCCACTGCATTTGGTTATGTCGGCGAGTTATGCCGCTACTTACTTGAACAGCCTAAATCAAAACTTGATAGTGATAATCAAGTTAAAGTCATTGTGGGTAATGGTATGCGCCCCTCTATTTGGCATGAGTTTAAGTCACGCTATGGTATTGATCGTGTGATGGAGTTTTACGCATCAAGCGAAGGGAATATTGGGTTTACTAACTTGCTAAACTTTGACAAAACAGTGGGAGTGTCGCCGTACCCTTACGCCATTGTCGAATACGATAAAGAAGCAGACATGCCTGTAGTGGGTAAAAATGGCTGGCTGAAAAAAGTGAAAAAAGGCGGGATTGGCTTATTAATCGGTGAGATCACTGAAAAATCACCGTTTCATGGCTATACCGATAAAAATAAAACTCAGTCCTGTATTTTAGAAAACGTATTTAAGCAAGGTGACCGCTGGTTTAATACCGGTGATTTAATGCGAGACATGGGGTTTCGGCACTCCCAGTTTGTTGACCGTACGGGTGATACTTTTCGCTGGAAAGGCGAAAACGTATCGACAACCGAAGTTGAAATGATGCTTGAAGAACTTGACGAAATTCAAGAAGCCATTGTATATGGCGTCGAGATCCCCAATACCAATGGACGCGCAGGCATGGCATCAATTAAATTGGGGTGTGATGTAAGTGATGTGGATTTTAGTCACGTTTTATCAACGCTAAAAACATTACTGCCACATTATGCCATCCCTGTTTTTTTAACGCTCAGTAATGAAGTGGAAGTAACCGGGACATTTAAGCACTTAAAGGGACCGCTTAAAGATAATGGCTATGATCTGAATAAAAATGATCAGCCTATTTATGTTTGGCTACCCAATACCGACCGCTATCAAAGGCTCACATCTGAGCTGCAATCAGACATCGACCTTGGTCAATACCGTTATTAATAAACGATAAAAAAGGCCTGCCATGCAGGCCTTTTTATGTCAGTGACGCAACCTTCTGTTTGATTTCTTCATAGCGTAATTGTTCGCATAAACCAAAGCCGGTTATTTTTTTTAATTTAAGCTGAGTGATTAAAGGGGTGGTCATGCCGGCAAAGAATCGACAAATGCTATCAATACTCAATGGTGCCGTTTGAATCTGCGATGAGTGTTGGGTTAATGCTAGCAAGCTGGCCTTGATATCATCATCAGATGGCCACGAGGGCGCATTGGAATACTCAAGTTTTGCCACTTGCCCGCGGCACACAGAGCAATGGCCACAATGTTCAGGTGAGGCGTGATCATCAAAATACAGTGACAACATGTGACTTAAGCACTTATTGAGTTCGAAAAAACGCACAAGTGCGGCAATCCGTTTTATTTCTTTTGCTTCTTTATCTTTAAAGTAATCAAATAATTCACGCGCTAAACCAGATTTTTGAATGACATCGGATTTGACATGATAAACCTCCGTCATTTGTTTGCTTTCTAGCTCGATAAGGTTTTTTTCGTGTAAGTATTCTAATGCCGCTAAAATTCGACTGCGCTCAAGTTGACTTTGTTGATAACACGCATCTAAATCGGGTACCGCCCATAGTTTATTGAATTTTGTGTGATTAAATACTTGTTGTAAAAATACTTGGCGGCGCTCATCAAATTGATTGAGCAGGGTAGATTTATCGGCTAACAACTTAAAGCGATATTCTGCATAATAACTGTAAGCGGGTTCAATGGCGCCTAATATCTCTAGCTGTACTAATAATGTTTTTAATGGCAGTGCTCGAATATTGGTTGTTTTTGATAATGAAAGCGTTTGCATCTCCCACTGTTTATTATGGGTGTTTTGAATAATGTTATGAAATAGGGCTTCTATGCTTGATTGCTCTGGTGTATCGGCATAGACAAAGTTTTCAACGGTATTCATGCCGTCTAGGTTGGCAAAGGTAATACAGTTGGATGCTTGGCCGTCACGTCCTGCGCGGCCAATTTCTTGGCTGTAATTTTCGATCGATTTGGATAAGTCATAATGCATAACAAAACGGATATTACTTTTATCGATGCCCATACCAAATGCAATGGTGGCGACAATAACCTGAACACGATCAGCCATAAAATTGGCTTGAATGGTTTGACGCTTATCACTATCAAAGCCAGCGTGATAGGCACTGGCAGAAATACCGGCCTGATTCAAATAAGCAGCAACTTTTTCGGCGGTATGTTGCAGCGTTACATAAATAATGCCGGCCCCGGTTTGTTGGCGAATGTGTTGCACTAACGATTTATTTTTGATGTCTTGAGTGACGGGTGCCACACTTAAGTCAAGGTTCGGTCGATAAAACCCAGTTTGTACAATATGTTGGGGCTGAATGTTAAATTTTTCAGCCATGTCTAACTTCACTTTTTTGGTGGCTGTTGCGGTTAGTAACAGTGTTAGCGGAATATTCAGGGCTTTTTGGTAGCTAGGTAGCTTTAAATAATCGGGGCGAAAATTGTGCCCCCATTCCGATATGCAGTGGGCCTCGTCGATGACCAGCATTGAAATGGCTACGGTGTTTATGAATTCACGAAAGCGTTCATTTTTAAAGCGCTCGACACTGATCATTAAAATTTTAATGTTACCGTGTCTAACATCTTGCATCACTTGCCGATATTCATCACTGGTTAGGCTTGAATCTAAACTGGCAGCGGCAATGCCTTTATGCCTTAAAAAATCAATTTGATCTTTCATTAGAGCCAATAGCGGTGACACAACTAAAGTTAAATTTGGCAATTGCAGAGCGGTAAATTGATAACAGAGGGACTTCCCCGAGCCTGTCGGAAAAATAGCCAGCGAGCTTTGGCCCTGTAATAACTGAGTGATCGTTTGTTGCTGACCATGGCGAAAGCCATCAAAGCCGAATATGGTTTTAAGTGAATCTGTAAGGTTATCCATGAATCTGCAGCGTATTAAGAATAATAGAGGCAATATGCCAGTTATTGCCTTGAATCGCATCAGAAAAAAGAATGGGGCGCTTTTAAATATTAAAAGCGTTGTTCTAGGTAAATATTAACCTCTCGGCCGCGATCCTCTAATCCGTTTTCTGATCCGTAGTAAGAGGGCAAGGGCAGTGTTTGATCAAATAGGTTGAATACATTCATACCCAGCTTGGTATTGGCTTGGAAGACATGGGATGCATAAATATCAAATCGTTGATAAGACTCATTGTTGTCTGTGAATAAGTTTGTATCGTCACCAAGGGCGTAGTCTTGCATATGTCGATACCAAGCACCGATCCGTGAGCGCTGACTTAATTGATGCTCGACATTAAGGCTTAACATAATTTCAGGAAAGGCTTGGTAATCAATATCGTCACTTTTGTTTTCACTTTTTACATAGCTGGCATTGGCTTTTAATTGCCATTTATTGATGAGTTTATTAACCGTGAACTCTAAGCCTTGTGCATCGTTATTTTTAATATTTTGGTATTGATTTGTACTGCTGATATTTGGCACAGGGACGAGTGCAATGGCATCTTGCCACTCGCTTGTAAAGAAAACGGCTTCTAATTGTAAATCCGATTGGTGATACATCAGAACATACTCATAAGTATCGATTGTTTCTGGCTTTAAATCAGTATTCCCCAATACAGATGAACTGGAGCCTTTTAATTCGAGCGCAGTCGGAGCGCGATAAGCGTGGCCATACAATATTTTTTGACGCCAGTGTTCATTAATCTTGTGTACCAAGCCAATACGCGGTGACGTGTGATTGTCGGCATCACTGTAGCTGTCCCAGCGTACGCCGTAGCTTAACAGCCAGGTATCATCATCAAAACCTGTGCGTGCTTGGGCAAATACGTGGTTAAGAAAACGCTGGTCGTCTTTAAATGCATTGTCGTAGCCGATCATTAAATTATCGTTAAGGTCTCGTCTCTCAAAGCGACTGTCGGTTATTTTTATTTCATCATACCCTGCGCCGACAACCCACTGCGTATTCAATGCATTGTGCTGTTGTTTTATTTGCAACTGATAGCCTGCGCGCTGTTCATTATCTTCTTGTGTACGAAGGTGTTTGCAATAAAGCGGGTTGGGTGAGGTGCTATTTTCATCGGTTTTACAGGGGAGTGCGGTATTACCTAATGTAGTGATTGCGTCTGGGTAGCCTCGGTTGTCAAAGGTCCAGAGATGTTCACTTTGCCAAAAATAAATTTGGTTTTTTATTTGAATGTCATGACCCATTTTAATTTCATGGCTTAGGCCTGTCAGTAAGAATTGAGAGTCAGTATCAGTAATGTCAGTGTCGGTTGATAAGCTGGTGCTGTCTAAATCAAACGAAGCGGTTAATGGTTCAAAGAACTGTCGGCCAATTCCCGGAAAACCATCCGCATCCAGTTCATTGTAAAACAGTAATGATGACCACTTTCCGCCATTACTGATGCTGCCGTAATTCATCGATAGATAAGCGCTGATGTTTTCTACAGACTGTGCGCGTTGACTGGTTTGGTTTGCGCCAGAATTGGGATCAACATATTCATAGGGTTGATCGTATGGCCCATCTTGTTCATATGCGACACCTGAATGAACATCCCAATTACCACTGAAGTGACTATTAAGTAGAGAAACCTGCCGATTGTTGGCGCCTAATTGCGTGTAACCCAGCGATTGCGATACGGGAGCGTTGGCAAGCTTGAATGCTAATACGCCATGAAAGGCATCATTGCCATAAATGGCCGACCCTGGCCCGCGGATCATCTCAACTTGCTGCATGAGAGGTAAGGGCATTCTGGGAATGGAATAACCGGTATTGGCATAAGTGTACGAGCCAAGGGGGATCCCATTCATCGTATAGGCAATACCGCGAACAGATAGCTCGGTGGCGTAACCGCGTATGGCAAGCACTTCACTGCCACCCCATGTAGTATTAGCAAACACCGAAGGCACGGCCTCTAAGGTTTGACCGAGCGTGCTGGCGCCTCTTTGTTGCCAGTCTTGCTGATACAGGACAGCAGTGGATGAAGCCACATCCAACGCGCTGTCTTCAAACAGAGATGCAACTTCGACTCTAATGCTTTGCAGTTCTTCTAGGCTCAGATCAAAAACGTCATCAGAATAGGAGAACTCACATGCACAAAGGCCTAATAAGATGGCGATATGACGGTACATATAACTCATGACTCATGATTTATTATTAGATTAGTTGAAGTTAGCCAAAACACTAGATAACTCAATACCTTAGTACACTTATTTGGTTTTATGAGGATAATGTTCTGGCATGGAGAATAAACGGTGAGGTGCGTGTACAAATTGCTTCTGCGTTGGCATCGTAATAAGGTACAAAACAAATAAAATAGTCAGATGGTTGCTCAGGCTTATCTATACTATGAAAACTGGATAGGAGAAAAATGCGTATTTTTTATCGACTTGTGACTCTTGTTTTGGGCCTTATGCTCGCATCAGCTGCCATATCAGCCACTTTCCCTGTATATGTTTATCATGATGATGCTCCGTACTTTATTGATTCTAAAGAAGATTTGTCTCAACAGTGGACTAAAGCCTTCAATCAAAAGCAGTCGAATATAAAATTAAAATTGGTACATATTGAGCGCCCAGCTTTAAATGCCATCGTTGAAAGCGGGAAACCATACTTAATATTATGGGCCAACGATTTGTGGTTTAAACATCGAGATCCCGATGTTTTAAGCAGTGCCGCGATTTTTTGGGATGCCGATACCCTTGTCAGTAGTACAGATAAAAAGATCATGTTTAACCAGGCACAAGACTTAAAAGACCTTAATATCGGAGTTCGATATGGTCACTATTACGTGGATCTTAATCCTTTTTTTAAGGCGGGCACCATTAACAGGGTAGATGCTAAAAGCAGTTACCAGAATTACCAAAGGCTTAAGCTAGGTAAAATAGATGCATTTTTAGACAGCCGGTCGACCATTCTATATATGCAAAACCAAAAAATACTGACACAGGCATTTTACGTATCGTTGACGCCGCAAGATGCTTTCTCTCGGCATGTGTTACTTTCTAAAGACCATGCTTGGATGTTACCTGAGTTCAATCGTGTTATTCACCAAATGCAAAACGATCAGTCTTGGCAGGCGACCATGTCGCAGTGGGGATTATTTGAGCTCGTTAACCAATTTGAGCTTGAGCTGAAAGACTTAAACGACATTTAGCCATTACAGAGCACATATTGTGTATGACGCATCACAGAATGCTCAAATTCCCGGCTTTATGTGATCTAAGCCCCGCCCCTTGAACCCCTTTTTGACTATAGTGCCGCTTTTTTACATAGTTAGGGCGTAACATGGACTCAGAATTTCTTCATTCCCAAAAGTCAGCATTGGTGGTTGATGATTCTAAGTTGGCCCGTTATGTATTGAAAGAAATGCTGGTAGCACACGCAATTAAGGTCGATACCGCAGAATCAGCAGAAGAAGCCCTCGGGATCTTAAGCGCGCATAAGCCAGATGTGATCTTTATGGATCACATGATGCCGGGGATGGATGGCTTTCAAGCCGTACAAGCCATTAAAAATGACCCCAGCACCGCAAAAATCCCCATTCTTATGTACACCTCAAAAGACGAAGGGGTGTACGTTAATCAAGCTCGTGCCCTTGGCGCAGTGGGCGTCTTACCTAAAAAGCTTAAACCGGTTCAGCTTGAGCGCGTTTTACAGCAGCTAAAATTGATTCCAGCGGGCAGTAACGACCGAGTAATGAAAGCACCTGTTGCGGCCTCAAAACAAGACGCACCAGATAAGGCTAGCCAAGCACAGGCTGAAATTATTGCTGAAACCCGACATACCTTAGAAGAGCTATCACGCAGCGCCAGTGAAGATTTAGAAAAAGACTCTATGCGCCAGCTATTCCGTCAGTTGTTTTTAGAACAACGGGACAGCATCAAGCAAGATCAGCATGCACTACTGGACACCATGGTAAAAGAAGTGCGCCCAGCGGTAACGCAAATGGGAACACAAACCGTGCGCTGGCAACAATGGGGTTTGGGTTTAACGGCGGCTATTTTTGTTGGGGTACTGGGTTTGTGGTTAAACGCCGATGACTCTGTTGTGCCTAAGATTGATAATCTTACTCAAGTGCAAATGGCGAACAGTGAAAAAACCGATCAACTGCTAACTAAAATAAATAGCTCAAGCAGTAGCAGTACACCTGCAATGGGTATTGAAATCATTTTTCCAACACAGTCGTTACAGTGGGCGCTTAACCAAAACAATCAATTGGGTTATCAAGAGCCACTGACGAGTTTACGCATGCAAACTCATATGAACGAATTATTAATTCGATTAGAACAAGAAGGTTTTAATGGCACTTTAAGTTTGCGTTATCACTCTGGTAATTATTGTGAAAAGAATGCCAGCGGAACATTTACCTTGGCCAGTGATAAAACCCCTATCAGCCAATGCGTAAAACGCAGCGATCTTGAATGGGGCGATGCCAGCGAAATAAAAGACTGGATGCAATTAGTTGACCAATGGAATAACACTTACAATGGCTTCTATATTGAGTTTGAATACATGGGCTCAAGTTATACCAAGCAAGAATACCCCGTCATTATCACAAGTGGTGCAGGCGCGACATTATCAAAAGATTGGAATGGGATTGCCGCAGTGAACAACCGTTTAGAATTTCATTTGCAGTAGTGGTGTGATCTTTAAACCCGCTGTACTAAAATCACAACGGCTTAATAGTTTTTTCGCTTGCCAAGCCGTCATCTCTTCACGCGCGAAGCGCTTTGATCAGTAATCTATTGCTACAAGTTATCCACTCGTGATTCCTCAACGAGATTGTAAGTTCTCTTCTATAAAAAGCCCGCTGCAATGAAATCATAACGGCTTTAAATTTTTTATTATATTTGATTACTAAATCGTCATCCCCGACGCGCGAAGCGCTTTGATCGGGGATCCATTTATTTTTTAAAGTAACGGCCATGGCTTCGGGACTCCGAAGCCCACCATTGTTAGATTAATTTGTATAAATTAGATGTATAGTGCATCGATTATCAGGTGCATGGTAGATATCGGTTTCTTTTAAAAAGATAGAAACTGGTGTTTTGGTTGCATACGCCATCATTGCCAAGCTGATTAAGTGAGTATCATCTTTTCTTATGGCTGCAAATGTAGAATTGCAGTCACCACTATTGAATCCACCTTCAATCGTAAGTTGAAAGATATCTTTATGGGACAGGCTATCTGTACCGGCTGCACCTAATGACGTAATGATCCCGCTATTTGCTGCGAAGCTCTCAAGCGATACTAGAAGTAGTATTGATGTAAGTATATTTTTCATAGATATCTAACGGTTGTGGCTTCGGGGATCCGAAGCCCATTGTTGTTATTTGTTTGTTTTATTTAAGGCCCGCTCTAATTACACGGGGGTATGAACCAATACATCCGTTAATGTCGAAATATACTTTTTTGTCTGCCATTTTGGCTGATAGCAATATAGATAGTACTTTATCAACGGCGTAATCACTTGGAACTATATAGCCTGATGGATTCGTACATTCGTATGTGATGATATCTTCAGTAGTATTGAAAAATATTGCACCATCAGCGTTTCCCGCTTCAATATTTTCGACAAACCCTTCATGCCTTCCTCCTGAATATGTGTTGACAGAAAAAAGCACTAGAAAAAATAGTACGCTCAATAATCTTAGCATTTTTTTGTACTCAAAATAACGGTGGGCTTCGGGACTCCGAAGCCCACCGTTGTTATATGATTGATTTTGATGATGTTTGAAATTAACCCGCAACATCTAACCTATGCAGTTTAACGCACACAGCTGTACCACCTCCCCAAGAACTATCACCAAGCCAAAAGTTAACATTATTGCTTGTGTCACTATAATATATGTATGACACAGTCTTAGTTGCCATAAAAGCTGCTAAAGATAAGCTCTGTAGCTCATTTTTATTTTCAGTAATATATCCACAAGTACCATCTGAAAATTTAATATACATGTACGTCACTTCGCCCCCATCATGAGTCGACATCCCTGTAATTGTTAAGCTATTAGAAGAAAGAGCAGTGCTAGCGTTTGATAAATTTGCTGATAATAGTAAAAACATAGATAGGTAAAAAATAGATATAGATCTCATTCGAGACTCCGCTTAAATTGTGACTAGATATAACGGTTGTGGCTTCGGGACTCCGAAGCCCATTGTGGTTATGTTTAAGTGGTTAATGTAATTCAATGTGACCGATATCACAAAAGCCATGATTTCCGTTCTTCATCGTGTAAACGGTGACTTCTTGCCCCGACATCTTAGCAGCTAGTAATACGCTTACGTAGGTTTCATAGTTGCTGTCTGTTTTATTTAAATAAGCCCAAGTATGTGTGTCGCAGAATACCTTTCCGCTTTCAAATCCAATTCGAAAGCCAGCGTTTTCAGCAGCAGTTACTTGAATAGATCCAATTCGATCTTTATCGACACCATCCCAAGAGAAGGAGTTAAGTGAAAGCAATGTTGTTAGGACTAATAGTAAATATTTCATATTCTTATACATAACTTCCTCATCATCCGTTTTTTCGGATGCATGAGTTTGTTATGCTATCAACGTTTAATTTGTATATGTGTTGCTTTATTTATACCACCATAAACACAGTCTTCATTTTGGGTCTCGTGAACAAAGCGAACATTCTTATCTCCCATGAAGGCCGCCAATGAAAGTGCCAGCATGTCTTTGGCATCTGTATCATCCGCTGGCCACCAAAACCTTCCCGTGCCAGCACAAGTTTTGTCAGTGATAGTTGTATAAACAATATGTTTTCCATCATGACTCATTACATCGGTAATTTTCCCCCAAGAGGCTGTCCAATCCGCTTGAGCAGTTCCTGACAGAAGAAATACGACTAAAAATATAAAATTTTTCATATCCAACAAATTCCGTAGGTGCATAACAATTTGGTTATTCGGATGGATCTTGATAACCAGTTATAGCTAGAGAAAGACGGACTGCAATTTTCCCTTTGCTTTCAACGGTTTAGTTGATCCATGCAATTTGGTGCCGAATATTACCCAACCCTAAAAACAAATCAATCAAATAAACCGATATAAATCCGGTTATCAGACTATAGACTTAAAAAACGGGCTATAACCCCCATGTCGCCTGATTTGTAAGTGATCTCTTAAAATCGGGTTATACAGATCCATCTTGATAATATAGTGTATATAGATGGCTCTTCCCCTGATCTGGTGGAAACTTAGCAAAACATCACTCTAACCTGATAGATTAAGCCTTTAGATTTTGGAGGCCAGCATGGATCAGTGCACCCTATATAATAAAATTCTGCAGCTTAAGGCACCATGGGAAGTATCCGGTGTTCGTCTTGAGGAAAGCTCAGGTCAAATAACGGTTGTGGTGAGTTGTAATGCGTCTTCAATGTCATGCCCAAAGTGCGGTACTGATTCAAAGCGATACGACTCTAGAATAAGGCAGTGGCGTCATCTCGATACCTGCCAATTTCAAACAATAATTGAGGCTGATGTTCCCAGGGTAACTTGCAAAGAACATGGATGCGTTACGATTCCTGTGCCATGGGCCGAAGATAGTTCTCGCTATACATTGCTATTCGAAAATCAAGTTCTGAATTGGGCAGCCGAGACCTCGATTTTAGCGCTAACTCGACAACTTAAGCTCAGTTGGAATGCAATTGACGGGATTATTAAACGAGGTGTTAATCGAGGCCTGAAAAGGCGAAGGAAGTTCTCATGTAAACATCTATTTGTAGATGAGACATGTGTAGGAAAGCCTAGAGTTTTCATTACAGTACTTTCAAACCAGCTAGGCCAGGTACTTACCATCAAGGACGGCCGATCTAGCGAGAGCCTATTGCAGTGCTTTGCCAGCATACCGGTGCACGACATTAATAAAATGAAATCCATATCAATGGATTTAAGTGCGGCCTATAAAAAAGCTGTTTTTACTCGCTTTGGACGCAGAGCTAAAAAACTAATTGCTTATGATCACTTTCATATTGCCAAAATGCTGAATGAGGCATTACTTCATGTGCAAAGATCAGAAGTAAGATCTATGCCTAATCTAAATAAACTTAAGCACCATAAGTCACGGTTTTTATGGTTTAAAAACGAAAAAAATAGAACCGAAGAAATTGAAGATATCCTTGACGGACAAAAACAATATTTAATAAAAACAGCCGTAGCCTGGTACTTCAAAGAGCAATTTAGAATCATCTGGGAAACGGTGAGCTACATCCAAGCTAAATCAGCGTGGAAAACATGGATTAAGCTAGCGAAAGAAGCAGGGATTAAAGCTTTAACATCTGTTGTAGGAACGATAGAAAATTATCTGGAGGGTATTATCAATGCAATGCATTACGGTGTTTCAAATGGTCGAGCTGAAGCACTAAACAACAACATTAAGGCACTAGGCAGACAATCGAGGGGCTATAGAAATATTGAGCGATATAAGTCTTCTATCATTTTTCGTTTTGGCGGGCTAGATATGGCATTCCACTAAATCAGGGGAAGAGCCATATAGATACAGTGTTTTATTTTGAAGGTGTGGGAAATGGCTCGTTTACAAGAAACCTTTCAGCTCAAAATGCGCGCGGCTCATTATGCGTTAAATACCGAGCGTTCTTATTGGAACTGGATTCGCCGTTATTTGTTGTTTAATAACATGCAGCATCCAAAAGATATGGGGGCAAGCGAAGTAATGATGTTTTTAAGCCACTTGGCCACTCATGAGCGTGTGGCAGGCAGTACACAAAAGCAGGCGCTGTCGGCGTTGGTGTTTTTGTATGAAAAAGTATTGGGTAAAAATATTGAAATTGAAGACTGGGTGCGACCAAGAAAATCAAAACACTTGCCAGTGGTGTTTACGGTGGATGAAGTGAGGCGGGTGCTTGCCAATATGGAAGGTTTGGCGCTGACGGCGGCGCAGCTCATGTACGGCTCGGGTATGCGGGTGATGGAGGTATTGCGTTTGCGCCTTAAGGATGTGGATTTTGGCCGTAAAGAAATCACCATTCGTCAAGGCAAGGGGGCAAAAGATCGAGTGACCATGCTGCCAGCATTGGCTGAGCAGGGATTGCATGAAGCCATTGAGCGAGCCAAAGCGTTGCATCAAGTAGCACTGGCAGAAGGTATTGACTTCGTGTACATGCCAAATCAGCTTGCTAAAAAATACCCCAGTGCAGGTAAGCAGTTGCCTTGGCAATATATTTTTGCATCGGAACGCTTATCCACAGATCCTATTACTGGGCGGCGCGGGCGGCATCACATGGATGAGAGCTTGGTTCGCAAGCCCGTAAAGCAGGCAATTCTTGCAGCACAGATATACAAGCATGCTAGCTGTCATACATTTAGACATTCGTTTGCCACGCATTTACTTGAAAGGGGTCAGGACATTAGAACGGTGCAAGAGTTGTTGGGACATGCCAATGTGAATACCACTATGATTTATACGCATGTGTTAAACCGTGGTGGTAAGGGGGTCATGAGCCCACTTGATACATAGTTGTAAAGAGCTGCTGTTATCTGATGTAGGAACTGAATTGCAGCGATCCCCTACGTCATTGGTTAAAACTTTTTTCAATGCCTAGTATTATTTTCTTATTAGGTTTCGTTTTTAGAAGATAAAGTAAAAGTGACAACTGAATATTCAGTTGTCACTTTTAGTGTTAACGTTTATTTAAAGATCTCATCTTTTTCGGCATGCTCAACCAAAATCGCTGGCGGTTCAAAACGCTCACCATACTGCTCAGCTAATTGTTTGGCACGTTGATAAAACGCACGTACGCCGTATTGATTCACATATTGAATCGCGCCACCTGTCCAGGGTGCAAAACCGATTCCAAAGATCGAACCAATATTGGCATCGCGTACGCTGGTTAATACGCCTTCTTCGAAACAACGTAGAGTCTCAATGGCTTGGCGAAACAAGATGCGCTCTTTAGCATCTTCTAGCGAAATGCTCACTTCTGGTTTCACAAAGTGTTCGGTTAAACCTGCCCATAGTTTTTTCTTACCGTTTGTAGGGTAATCATAAAAACCTGCACCGGCCGCTTTGCCTTCACGTTTAAATTCATCCAGCATTTTATTGGTGAGGGTTTCGGCTGGTGTAACGGGTAAGTCCTTGCCTTCGGCTTGTAAGTCTAAACGGGTTTGATCCACCACTTTGCGGCTTAACGTCATGGAGACTTCATCTTGCACGGCAAGCGGGCCAATTGGCATACCCGCTTGTAGCGCGGCGCTTTCAATAAATTGTGGGTGAATACCTTCACTTAACATGGTTAAACCTTCGCCCACAAACGTACCGAAGGTTCGGCTGGTGAAAAAGCCGCGGCTGTCGTTTACCACGATTGGGGTTTTGTTTATTTGCAACACGTAATCAAAGGCGCGCGCCAGAGTTTCATCGCTGGTTTGTTCGCCTTTGATAATTTCAACCAATGGCATTTTATCCACAGGGCTAAAAAAGTGTAGGCCAATGAATTTTTGTGCGTCTTTTGCTGCGGTGGCTAAACCTGTAATGGGCAAGGTGGATGTATTAGATGCAAACACGCCGTCTTTTGCCATGAACAGTTCGGCTTCTTGAGTGACTTTGGCTTTGAGTTCACGATTTTCAAATACCGCTTCGATGATTAAATCACAGCCGTCTAAATCTTCTGCATTCGCGCTTGGCTTGATTAACGCTAAAACGCTGTCGGCTTTTTCTTGTGTCATTTGTTTGCGTGATACGCGTTTTTTTAATAAGCCTTCACTATAGGCTTTGCCTTTTTCGGCGGCTTCAACTGATATGTCTTTAAGCACCACTTCAATACCGCTCATGGCGGTGGAATAGGTAATACCCGCGCCCATCATGCCTGCGCCTAGTACGCCCACTTTTTTGGTGGTGTAGGCATCAATACCATTAGGGCGAGAGCCACCGGCTTTGATTTCGTTCAGTTGAAACCAAAACGTACCAATCATATTTTTTGCAATTTGGCTGGTGGTGAGTTCAGTAAAGTAACGGCTTTCGATGGTGCAAGCTTGATCAAAGCTGACTTGTGCCCCTTCAACCGCGGCGGCTAATATTTTCTCAGGGGCTGGGTAACAGCCTTTGGTTTTTTGACGCAAGATTGAAGGTACGATTGCTAATTTTTGTGCAACCGCTGGATGGCTCGGTGCGCCGCCCGGTAATTTATACCCTTTTACGTCCCAAGGTTGAGTGGATTTAGGGTTGGCTTTAATCCATGTTTTGGCTTTGGTGATTAAGTCGTTAGCGTCATCGGCAAGTTCGTGAATCAAGCCTGCTTTTAGCGCTTTTTCTGGGTTGACTTGTTTGCCTTCCATTAAAAATGGGAACGCCGCTTCTAAGCCTAATAAACGCACCATCCGTGCCACGCCGCCACCGCCGGGTAATAAACCCAGTGTCACTTCAGGCAAACCCACTTTTAATTTTGGATTGTTAATGGCAATACGGTGATGACTAGCCAAACAAATTTCAAAACCGCCACCTAATGCCGCGCCGTTAATGGCCGCCACAACCGGAATGCCTTGGGTTTCAATTTTACGCAGCGGCGCTTTTATTTTTTCAACCATTTGAAAAAACTCAGCGGCGTTTTCTTTTTCAACTTGAATCAGTTCCTTTAAATCGCCGCCAGCAAAAAAGGTGCTTTTAGCCGAGGCGTAAATCACACCACTGATGGAATCAATTTCCGCTTCAATTCGATCGGCGATGGCCAAGATGGCTTCGCGGAAATCCGCGTTCATGGTGTTGGCACTTTGCCCAGGCATATCCATGGTTAACGTGACGATATTGTCGGCGTCTTTTTCAAAACGAATGGCGTCTGTCATTTTTATTATTCCTATCCTTAATTACAAAATCAGGTTTAAAAATAGTGTCTAATTCACCCAATTTAATAATTTTATTCTTTTGTGATCATTTTTATTGTAAAAACCGTTAGTGAGGCTGATCTAGCAAGGCATAAATTTTTGAGTGGGGAGGCGTTTAGCTCGCCTAAATAACGACCCCGATAAAATTTATAACGCAGCTAGAGCAACGCAACTAGGCTCGTTTATATCCGCTCGATGATGGTGGCGATACCCATGCCACCACCCACACACAATGTGGCAAGGCCATAACGTTTCTCTTGGGCTTCTAATTCATCTAATAAGGTACCTAAAATCATGGCACCAGTTGCACCGAGCGGATGGCCCATGGCAATGGCGCCGCCGTTTACGTTAATTTTTTCCCAAGGCACACCTAGGTCTTTTTGAAATTTCATCACAACTGATGCAAACGCTTCGTTTACTTCAAATAAATCAATGTCGTCCACTGTTAAGCCCGCTTTATCGAGTGCTTTTAAAGAGGCAGGGCCTGGGCCGGTTAACATGATGGTCGGCTCGGTAGACGTAAGTGCCACGCTGACAATACGGGCGCGGGGTTTCATGTTTAATTCTTTGCCGATTTTTTCGTTACCAATTAAAACAAGAGCAGCGCCATCCACAATGCCTGAGCTGTTACCGGCGTGGTGCATGTGGTTAATTTCTTCAACTTGTGGGTATTTTAATTTTGCGCTGTCGTCAAACCCCATTTGGCCCATCATTTGAAACGATGGCTTAAGTTTGGCTAGGTCAGCTGTGGTGGTGCCTTCACGAATAAATTCATCGTGATCTAAAATGGTGATGCCGTTTTGGTCGGTAACGGGAATCAGTGATTTATTAAATTTGCCATTTTTGCGTGCGGCAGCGGCTTTGATTTGTGAATTGACTGCGAACGCGTCTACGTCGTCACGGCTAAAGCCTTCGAGGGTTGCGATTAAATCTGCGCCCACACCTTGTGGTACAAAACCGGTTTGAAAATTGGTAGCAGGGTCCATGGCCCACGCGCCACCGTCACTGCCCATGGGAATACGCGATAGGGATTCCACGCCGCCTGCGACGATTAAATCTTCCCAACCAGATGCCACTTTCATGGCCGCCATATTGACCGCTTCAAGGCCTGATGCGCAAAAACGGTTTAATTGAACGCCGGATACTTTTTCATCCCAGCCAGCTGCAAGAGCGGCGGTTTTGGCTATGTCGGCCCCTTGGTCACCAATGGGTGTGACACAACCCAGTACTACGTCTTCTACTTTACTGGTGTCTAGTTTGTTGCGCTCTTCTAGGGCTTTCATTAAGCCCACCACTAATGAAACCGGTTTAACTTCATGTAGTGAGCCGTCTTTTTTGCCTTTACCGCGTGGGGTGCGGATGGCGTCGTAGATAAATGCATCTGTACTCATGTTTGGCCTTTTTATTGTTATCAGCTGTATTCGTAATATGACAAATATCGTCAGTGTGGCAATAACAGTACAGCAGGGGCGTGAGGGTGACCAATGGCCATAAATGACGTTAACAGTGGCGGAAGTTTTCACACAAAAGCCGTGTGTAACATATGGCCAATTAAGCGAGTTAGGTTTGTAAGATCAGTTCAAGATGGCGCACCGCGGTTTGGGCGATGTCGTGAATATCATCTTGTTTGGCAAAGATGCCGTCGCTGGCCAAGCGTGCTAAGCCATGCAAACTGGCCCATGTCATTTGCGCTAGGCGCAGGGGTGGCTCTTGGTTGTTGATTAAGCCTTGTTCTGAAAATAACTCGAATAGTTTGACGTATTGGCGAAAGCAATCTTTGGCGGTGCGACGGAACGCATCCTGCTCGCTGTCTTTCCATAAGGCTTGGCCAAACATGAGTTCGTATTGGGTTGGGTGTTGAATGGCAAAGTTTAAATACCCCATAACCGCTTGCTCTAATTTGGACTGCAGCTGCGATTCATCATCGTTAACCACATGGCTTAATAGTTGGCTTAACTCTTCAAACCCTTGGCTGGCAACCGCTGCCAATAACGCGTCTTTATCTTTAAAATGATGGTAAGGGGCGGTGCGAGAGACGCCCACCACATCGGCAAGTTTGCGTAATGAAAGTGCCGTTACGCCTTGAGTTCGAATAATTTCCACGCTGGCATTCAACAGCGCTAAGCGTAGATTGCCGTGATGATAAGGCTGGTTGGCGCTGGCTTTCAGGTTGCTGGTGCGGGAGGTGTCTTTCATGGAGTCTTCATAAGGATAGATATACTGGTAGTTTAAACCCAATCTTGACGATGTCCAAATACTGGCTTATCTTGACAGTGTCTAAATAAAGCCGTGAATTAAAATAAGAGAGAAATCATGGATTACAAATCGTTTAACGTTGAAGTAAAAGATCACGTTGCCCATGTGCAACTGAGCCGCCCAGAAGCCATGAACTCAATGAATACCGACTTCTGGCTTGAGTTGCCACTGTGTGTAAAAGCCCTTGATGCCTCAGGGGATGCCCGAGTGATTGTAATTTCATCCACAGGCAAACACTTTAGCGCCGGTATGGACTTAGGCGTGTTCAGTAACCCAAAAGCGGTGCCAATGACAGGTGACCCAGGTCGTATGGGTGAAAACCTACGTCGAGTAGTGATGCAATTACAAGCCAGTTTAAGCTCACTTGAGGAAGTGCGAATTCCAGTTTTAACGGCCATTCAAGGTGGTTGCATTGGCGGCGCGTTAGATATGGTGTGTGCCAGTGATAGCCGCTACTGTTCAGCGGATGCTTATTTCACCATTAAAGAAACCGAGCTAGGTATGACCGCCGATGTGGGCACATTGCAACGTTTACCAAAATTAATGCCGCAAGGTGTGGTGAGAGAGCTTGCATACACTGGCCGTAAATTCACTGCCCAAGAAGCCAAAAACTTAGGCTTTGTGAATGAAGTATTTGAAAGTCATGAAGCGCTATTGGATGGTGTGATGAGCATTGCTGCAACCATTGCGAAAAACTCACCGTTAGCGGTAGTGGGTTGTAAAGAGATGCTGAATTATTCGCGTGATCATTCCGTAGAAGACAGCTTAAAATACATGGCGACGTGGCAGTCGGGTATGTTCCGCCCCAATGACATGATGAAAACCTTTGCCGCAAAAGCCACCAAAACCGCTGCAACGTTTGATGGTGTTTGGCCGGTGAAGGAATTGTTTGAGGGTTAATTGGCGCAGTGTCTTTCAATAAATGGTCAACCTCGTTAAAGCATAAATGAGGTTGGCCATTTAGATAATATTCCCTGTAAAATAGATTCTTTTACCTCCATGGATTGGACATGCTCAATAGCTGTTGACTTTCATCCGTTAAACCCAGCGCGCTGGCAATGCCACCATTGCCATGGATTTTACTGTACAACTTGTATGCCCGAGCACGGGCCTCGCTGCCCTGATTGCAGTAATACACTAAGAAACCTTGGCAGCAGTAACGAAATAGAACCTTTCTGGGATCGCATTTCGGCCTTTTTTAAATACCCATTGAAAGGCCAAAGTCTTTTAATGGTTATCATAACCACATTGGTTTTTGCGAGCACACGAGAAACCCTCTCTTCGTATTTAATTGTTATGGCGCTCACGTCGCTTTACACCTTGTATTCGTTTAGCGTGTTAAAGCACATGGCAAAAGGTGAGTTAGTGCCCCCTGGTATCATGAGCGCCTTTGAAGGCAATGTGAAAATATTGCTTAAATCGGTTATTTGGATGGCGGGCTTAATCTTTATTGCAGTGAGTGGTTTTTTTGTGGCGCAGTGGCTGGGTTGGCTGACCGCTCTCATGATTCTTTTCTTATTCCCTGCCAGTGCCATTATTTATGTGCATGAGTCGTCCGTGGTTGATGCGATAAACCCTGTTCGATTATTAGACTTTTTCTTAAAAACAAAAACAGGTTATTTAATTTTATTTGTGCATCTTGTGCTGATTTTAATGGTGATCACCGCGATTGAAAATTGGATTAGCAGTAAAGATCTCCCCGAATATATTTATATGGCTGTGACAGGGTTTTTCTCTGTTTATTCCAGCATTATTATCTATGCATTATGCGGTTATTTCTTATTACAGTATCAGCGTGAATTAGGTTTGTTCGCCGTTATCGACAACCATGATCTAGCAGAGCCTGAGCCTTTGCATAAAGTGAAGCTGTTTCTTAAAAAGGGTGATTACGATCAAGCGTTAATTAAGTTAGACGCCCTTATAAAGACCAATGCTTCACAAGAGCTTGAGCATTATCGATGGGATCTACTCTTACAGCTTAAGCGTTACAGTGCGTTAGAATCAAAAGCCGACGATATTTTAAGACGTTTTTTATCGATAAAACCCTTTAATGAAATTAAACCGTTTGTTGTTTACCTATTAAATACAGGCGGCATGAAAATTACCGAGCTGCCTGTACGGATTCAATTGGCTGTTGTATTGAATAAACAACACTTAAACAAGTGGGCATACCTGTTATTAAAAGACACGCATAAACAGTATAGAAATGACCCAAACTTGGTTAAAGCGCTGATACTGTTAGCCGATATTACACTAGAAATGAGCCAAGATGAGTTTGCTAAAAAAATACTCTCATTTGCTTTTAACTTAGCAAGCGAGAGTGAAAAAGTCATTATCGAAACCAAGCGCTTGGCATTTGATTAGTCTTTAATGACTAAGGCTATCAAGACGTTTTTGATAGTGTTCGGCTTTAGACGATAGCACGCTGCTTTTTGCATAATCAATAATCGCTTGGTACATATTTGTAAGTAATGGTTTGAAGCGTGAGTGGTCATTGTGCTCAAGTAGGTACTCAACAAACGTGAATTGTTTATCTTCAATTGCTTGAGTAATGATTCGCTCTAAATTATCGAGTTTTATATGGTGTATACCGTTGGGCTCGGTAATATAGTTATTAAACCGAGTCCATTGTTCTTGCGATAAGCTTTCAACTTGATGCTCAATAATTAAGTTCATTACGTGATGAAAGCCTTTAGTATCACCATCAACTTTATATAAGTGGTAAAGGTAGTCTAACAAGAACGGTTTATCGTGATTTGATTGCCACAGTTTCGCAAATTTCTTTTTAGCTTGGTCAAACTTTAAACTTTCGATTAGTTCTAATGCTTGTTGATACTCACTTTTAAAGCTTGATTCACTCTCTTCGTGCATGGCAATGACATCTTGTTTTGGCTTTAGCCAAGTTTGACGAAACATAAATGCGAGAAAGCCACCTGAGACGAAGCCACCGATGTGCGCAAAGTAAGCGACATTACTGTTGGTGTAGGTAAAGTGCTGCATGAGTTCGTTGGCTACCCAGATAGGTAAGATAATTAGAGCAGGAAAGCGAAAATAACCAAACGCAAAACCTAAAAAATAAAAGAAGCGTATCTTTTGTAAGCCATACACACCAACAAAAATCCCCATTAAACCAGAGATAGAGCCCGATGCGCCCACAAGTGTTCCTGTGCTGCCTTGTGTAACAAATGAATATGCAACGGCGCTTAATGCACCTGTTAATAAGTACAAAATCAGTAATTTCACTAGGCTTAAAATACGCTCTAAACCAAAGCCTAAAATAAACAGAATAAGCATGTTACCTAGTAAGTGTGTCCAGCCCCCGTGTAAAAACTGATAGGTAAATAAACTGTGTATTTCGTATTCAGCAGGAATAAAGCCGTAGGCATAGTTACTGAGCTTTTTGATTTCTGTTTGGTAAAATTCTAATCGAGTTTGTTGCCACCATTGGCTATCTTTTTCATCCCATATGACATCTTTATAAGCATTAAGAAACTGAACAAACTCTAAGTCTAACGCCATGGCATAAGTAATGCTGCTAGGGCCGTGCTCATCTAAAGATTGCTTAATATGCGCAACATAATCCTCATGAAAGCGCATAGGGTTGCGCTCAAGATAGTCTACATAATGGGGCGCTTCCGCGTGAACTAAGACAGATTCATCGTAGGCGTCATAAATTTCTTCAATTTTTTGCTCATCTTGTTGCTGGTAAAACACAAAGATTAAAATATTGATGATAATTAAGCTGAGAGTAAGAACAGGGGGCTTGCGCCAAGATAGCTTGTGTTGCAGCGGTAGGATGAGCATGTGAATTCCATTTACATAAATGCGGGCCCAGTATAAAAAATAATGACTTTGTACAACAGCACAAAGTCATATTTATTTTCTAGGCAAATTTGCGCTTGATCGCTCGGGTGAAGTCTTTACGCAAGTGGGCAAACAGGGCTTTACGTGGTGAAAAGGCCTCGTTACTTGGTTTACCTTGAGCCAATTGCTCTATTTGGTGGTAATACCAGCCCGCTTGACACTGGTTGTTAAGTGTCTGAACTGACTTAGATGAACTCGTCGGCCCCCAAAAGCCTTTGCCTAATATGAGTTTGCTCTCCACATCGTCTAGCGTACTTAATGATTGATTGATCATTTCATTGGGGAAATTAGGATTTAAACAGAATGGTCGCGCTAAACCAATTACGTCGGTCTGTTTATTTTTAAGCGCGCTTTCCATGCCTTCAACCGTACGAAAACCGCCGGTTACCATGACGGGCATGTTGGCGACTTGTTTAATACGTTCAGCATACTCTAAAAAATACGCCTCACGCTTTTTGGTGCTGGCACGTACTTTGTCATCAGATTGTTGAAAAAACTCTAATTGTTCATAAGTACCGCCGCTGACTTCTAGTAAATCAAGGCCAGCATCGTTTAACCACTGCACTACGTGAATACAGTCTTCAGCGCTAAAGCCGCCTTTTTGAAAGTCCGAGCTATTCAGTTTAATGGCAATAGGAAACTTAGGCCCAACCGCATCGCGCACGGTTTTGATGACACGCAACAACAAGCGGGCGCGGTTTTCTAGTGAGCCGCCGTATTCGTCGGTACGCTTGTTGGTAATGGGGCTTAAAAACTGGCTAAGCAAATAACCGTGAGCGCTGTGAATTTGCACGCCATCAAAACCGGCTTTCTTTAAGATTTTTGCAGTGGTGGCAAAGCGCTGCACTATATCGTTAATATCATCAAGCGTTGCGGCCTTGGGTTTACCGAAATTGGCTATCATGTTTAATTGCACATCGCTTGCTGATAGCGGTTGAGTGCTGATTAAACGTGGGCATTGGCGACCAGGATGTGAGATTTGTGCCCACAATTCGCTGCCGCCAGCATGGGTTTCGTTGGCCCACGCTTTAAGCTGCTCAATGGCTTGTTCATCTTCAACCACCACATTACCCGCACGTTCAAGGTAACGTCGATCCACCATGATATTACCGCTCATTAAAGCAGCGGCACCGCCTTGTGCCCATGTTTTATATAAAACTTGGTGGCCAATTGTGGCATTATCCGCAGCCGTAGCCAGACCTTCTGTCATGGCCGCCTTGATAAATCGATTTTTGATAGTGTGACCACAAGGGAGGGTAAGAGGTTGTTCGATCATGATGTTAGCTCGTATTTTTATTTTGTTATGTAAATACACTATTCGAGTTAGTGCTCATAGGCAATATAAAACAAGCAGTAAAAGGAAGCTTCACAGTGGGATTTAAACGGAAATCATTAATAAGCGTTGCATTGAGCTTGGCCGTATCATTTGCTTGGGCTCAAGATGTTAGTCATCTTCTTGACTACACACCGGAACACGATGAAAACAGCTCTGTATACAATACCTTTTCAGTAAAATTCGGTGCACATAGCGTAAGTACAACAAACGAAGGAGATAAATTTAGTTCTGGCAATAGCATTAGTCTCGGAATGGGTTTGCAATTATTACCTATTTTATCATTAGAAGCTGAGGCTAGTGCTTGGTATCCAAGGGGAGGTGAAGAACACGATTTTATATTTTCAGGCGTCAGTCTTGGGTCAAATGTGGTATTGCACTTTCCTGATGTCGGTCCGTATGCAAAATTTGGTGTCCATTGTTGGGTGGGTAATGCGATGGATACTTTGGATGATTGGGATACGAGTAGTGGTTGTTCTGATGCAACTGGCGGTGGCGTGTTATTAAAAAATAACAGTTATTATTATTTTTTTGAAATTAACCGAACCCATTATAAACAGATAGATAGTTGGCTTTTGACGGCAGGGGTCAAGTTTTAGCGATTGATTGTGTCATACCAAAGGTAAGGAACCCGCTGCCTGGTATTCATTTACTATTATTACGGTTGTAAAATTAGGGCTGCATGCATCGCTATGCAAAATATAACTCTCGTTCTAAAAGCGTAGGTGAAGGTTTATCATTTGCCCTTGGTACTAGTGTAGTGCCGATTTTAAGTGTCGAAGTTGCATTAAATATCCGGTTTCCAGATTAGGAATATCAGTATTTATCAAATGGCGGACATACATTTTTTAGTCGCTATAAGTGTGCAGGAATCAGTATAGGTAGCAGCGCATTATTATATTTTCCTAATAATGGCCCGATGCCAAATTTGGTAGGCATTGCTGGAGTGTTAACGTGTATGAAACGTTAGATGTTTGGAATGGTACGGGTTGATCTAATACGATTGGTAGTGGCATTTTATTGGGTAACAATAATCGGGGTTATTTTTCTGAAACTAATCGTATTCGTTTTAAACAAATAAACAGCTGGTTTTTAACTACTTGAATCGATTTTTAAGCTCATTTTCTTAATGACTAAACGTAATTGATCTAATAGCCATTGATTTGCAGGGTCATGATCAAACGCTTTTGACCACATCATATAAATCGGTACTGGTGATACGGCTATAGGAAAATCATATACCTTTAAACCTAATGCATCTGCGTAACGGGTAGCAAGTTGCCTAGGGGCGGTAGCAATATAGTTACTGTTGGCAACCGCCGCCAATAAACTAATGTACTGGGTGACTTGCACGCCTATCTTACGCTCTTGTCTAAGTGGTTTATCAAGAATTTTATCCAAAGGTAATAAGCGCCCACGATTCGGTAGTACGGCATGAGTAGCGCTAAAAAAATCAGACAGACTAATAGAATCTTTTATGTATGGATGGCTCTTTCGGGTCACGACTACAAGAGTCTCCTCTGTCACCACTTCACAATGAATGCGGTCATCCTTGATGGGAAATGCATCAAGCATCACATCGGCCTGAGCATGAATCAATTGCTTAGCTGAATCATCAAAAATCGGTCTTAAGTTAAAGCGAATTTTGTGTGCGCTATGTTCTACCTCCTCAATTAGTGTGGGCAATAATACAAACTCAAAATAATCGCCGCTTAAAATACGAAAACTGTGGGGGTGAGCCTTCGGGTCGAACCCCCTTTGTTGACTTAAACCTTGGCGTAGCTGGGATAGTCCGCCTTGAATATCCTGATATAAAGCTTCGGCTTTCGGTGTCGGAACCACGCCCTTGCTGGTACGCACAAATAAGGGGTCATTTAGCGTATCTCTAAGTCGTTGAACAGCCGCGCTCATTGCAGGTTGGCTCATTGCTAAGTGTTCTGCAGCCTTGGAGAACTGTCGGGTTTCCATTACGGCCTCAAATACAGGCAGCAAATTAAGGTCTATTGATCGTAAGTTCAGCTTCATGGAAGTTACTTATCAGTAATATCGAATTTTAATATAAAGCAATCTCACCTAATGTGGTACTCACAATAATTAGAAATATCTAAAAGGTGCCCTATGGAAGATGTATTAAAAGCGGTGGTAGCGGTGTTTATAGTGCTGGCGGCTTTATGGGAGTTTGCTAGCGGTCGAACGAAAGATGGCAAAAAGACTAAGCAAGACTGGCATATGGCATTTTTAGCGACGTTTATGATGATTGTCGTGCAGCGACCATTGCTGGTTATTGGCGTGTCATTATTGATGATGACGTTAATCCCAGGCAGTGCAGGTAGCCTTGCTTGGCTAGAGCAAGAGTATTTTTGGTGTGCCCTTATTGGATTCTTTTGCATTGAAGAGTTTTTACACGGCGCGGCCCATTTGTTTGCCCATGCGAGGCGCCCAAAAAATAAAACTCTGCAATGGATTCAAGCTTTTTACAAAATGAATCATCGACCACATCATTTATCGGGGGGGATGGACAACAAAGGGCAGTTATCCGTAACACAAACCTTTATTAATGGCTGGGCATGGTGGTTTATTTTACCTAATTATTGGTTTCAAATTCTTTGCTTATACTTGGGTTTAACGGAGGTGTTTTTAGCGGCTACAGTATTTAAAGGGCTATGGGCTGCACATACCCATGTAAATTGGAATTACGATTTGTATTTTTTGAATCATAAATACAAATTGGTGCGTAAAATCATGTGGGGTTTGTGCCATGTAATTACGTTTCCCACGCAGCATCATCAACATCATTCACGTGGTAAAAATTCAGCGAAAAACGTGACCGCCACATTGGCGATTTATGATTGGTTAATTTTTAAAACCCTAGCAATCGAAACTACCAAGCCAGAGGTTTATGGCTGGCGTCAATCTGAGGATGAAGCCAATAGCGTCTTCAAACGTTATTTTAATACCAATGTGAAAAAATATATGCAGGGTCGATAATCTAGGTACTCAGTGAGGTTCAGTATGAAAATTTGGGAGTGTGCTGTGTGCGGTATTGTTTACGATGAAGCCAAGGGTTGGCCTGAAGAAGGCATTACCCCAAGTACAAAATGGGATGATGTCCCAAGTGATTGGTTATGCCCAGACTGCGGTGTGGGAAAAGATGCATTTGAAATGGTGGAGATTTAGTTTTTACTCAGTACTTATTTTTAATACATGGCCCTTTGATGCATCAGGTGTAACAGGATGATTAGTTTCAATTTAATAATTAAACTAATTTTCTGGACCGCAGGGGCCATCATGACGACGTAAATAAGAAGGATTACGAGAAAACTGGGTATCCACATTCATGTAATCAAGAAACTGAAAAGCTTCTTTTTGATAACCCCCCGTTAGGGTTGCATTGATAAAAGCTTGTTTAGCGTTATCAAAATTATCCAATTTAAATTCGCTTACACCTAATAGATAGCTAGCACGGCCTACCAGTACTTTATCTAACCCGCCATCACAGGCGTTTAAAATAGTGGATCGCATTAGATCCCAGTTTTGAGTTTTATAATATATTTCAGCAATATCTAGTTGACGTTCAGTGCTGGGGATAAGTTCAGCCATGACGTTGGCTACTTTAATAGCCGATTCCATTTCCTGGGCAGCATACCAGTATGAAAATAATTTTTCATAGTGAGTAAATTCGGCAGTGACTTGGAACTCATTGATCATTTGTGCTAAAAATCGAGCGGCAATATAAGGGTTTTTGTTTTGAGCCATTAAATCACTTAATAGTAATATATGCTCTTGTTCCAATTTTATGCCTTTTTGAACGGCGAGTAACAAGATGTCAGCGGCTTTTTCTGTTTGCCCATCAACCAAATAAATTTTACTGAGCCTAATCCAATGATCAGAAAGCAAGTTGTTTTGCTCTAAAATTATGGTTTGTAATTCAATGCTGGTTTTATAGCGTTTATTTTCGAAAAAGATAAATAGAAGCTGTGTGAGTTGTTCAGTGCTCATATCCAGTTTAGGGTTAATATAGGGGTCAATGGCGTGATTGAATAATGTTGTTCTAATGTGTTCGTATAATTTTTCAGCTGTAAAAATAGCGGCTTGTGGTTTGTTTGAGAAATGAAGGCTAAATGCTAACTTTAATTGAATGTCGATTGAGAGTGACCCTCCTAATAATTGATATTGTTTTATAGATTGAATAGCAAGGATGTAGTCTTTTAAAAAATATTGAATCTCAATCACTTCAATGATCATTTCTTGTTTGGCTATATCAGACAATCCGCTGCCTGACAGTGCTTGTTGGTAATATGCTAAGGCCTTATTCATATTACCTTCACCTTTTTTTTGAGCATAGTGTCTGGCTAGAAACCGAGCAGTACTATCACGAGTGTAATTATCTTTTAATGTGCTGAGGTCTTTTTCTAGTTCAGCGATGGTTTTTTTGGCTTCTTCAGCTGTTTTCTTTTGCGGCGTGACGATACTATAACTTTCATATTGATCAGCGTAACCGTTACCAATATTCAAAATGAATGTATATATAAGTGTTTGGCATAGTAATGTGAGGTTAGAAAATTTCATCATGTTTTTTTATTCCCAGTTGTATGGGTAATACTTCCATTGGAACTCAATTTTTTGCAGTAACCGACGATTTGACCCCGTATACGTCTCGTATAGCCAGCTGCTAACAGCTGCTACGGCTTCATCTTCAAACACCCCTCTAGGGTAGGCATCTAAAACTTGTATGTTTTCAGTACGCCCTGAAGGCTTTACTTCTAATGATACTAACACCCAGCCATTAATTTTATTTTCCCATGCAATTTTAGGAATGTGGGGTTGTCGAGTACTAATGGGGATAACCTTGCGTAAAGTTTCAGGGGTACTTCCAAGTTGCTCTCCTAATGCCTCTGCATCTGATTGAGAGGATGCTTTTGGTTGAATCCAGTTTTCTTGAAACTTTGGCATGTCTTTCGATTGAAATTGAAACTCCGTTTGGGCCGCACTTAGATTAATCAAGGGTTGATTCAGGTTGCTGAATTTACGAGTTATACTTGGTTGAATTTCACTTTTGAGGATTGGTTCGGGTTCAATAAGTGTCTTTTTTTTAGGTTTAGATGCCTTTTCATCTTTTTCTTTTTTTACGCTTTCAATATTCACACGTATCAGTTGTTCTTCTAATTCTAGATTAGGTACATCTTGATGAATCAAGCCAATTATTAAATAAAATAATGTCATGACTATAAACACAGAGGTAAATAAAGAAAATAATATACGCATTATTTTTTCTTCGCTGCCAGAGCAATGTTATGCACACCAGCTTGCCTAACTTGATCCATTACTGTCATAAGCTTATCGGCCGATACAAGTTTATCCGCTTGAATTACCACTGATCCATCAGGGTTGCTGGTATGGAGTCGTGCAATAATAGCTCGTACAGTAGTGATATCCACTTGTCGCTTATCAATCCAGACTTCAGAGTTTTCATTAATGGCAATGAATATACTGGCTTTATCCTGATTCACGGATGTAGCTGCAGAAGGTGAATTGACTTCAACACCTGATTCCTTCACAAATGAAGTGGTGACAATAAAAAAGATAAGCATGATGAATACAATATCCAGCATGGGGGTAATATCTAAATCACTTTCGTCCTGTTGAATTTGATGGCGACGAGTACTCATAAAGCCCCCTGAGAATGCGGATGTGTATTGGTTCTTACGTTTAATTTATCTTCAAATTGCGCACTGTGTTTCATGACTAATTGTTTAATGCTGTAGCTGAAATACAATGCGGATAATGCTAAGCATAACCCCACCATGGTAGGAAGCGTGGCCTTATAGATGCCAGCACTCATAGCCCGAGCATTGCTATTGCCTGTTACTGCAATTACATCAAATACCGTTACCATACCACTTACCGTTCCGAGCAAACCTAATAGAGGGCAAATAGCAATCAAGACCTTGATACTGGATAACCAGAGGTTTAATTGAGCATTATTTTTTGAAATGAGTAATTCTCGAATTCTATGGGCATTCCAAGATTGTTTATCCTTTCTTATGGACCATCTATTCAATTGATGTTGAGATAATTTTGGATAAGTAACCTTAATAAAGTAAAAGCGCTCAATGATGAGTGCCCATAAAATAAGTGCTAACAAAAATAAAGCGGGGATAATATTTCCCCCTTGTTCAAAGAACTGTTGAAATAAAACGATTAACGATTCGTTAAGCATGTTTCTCTACTTCTTTTTTGAAAATGCTTTGGGATAACTCACGCTCTCTCGCTAATATCCCCGCACTCTGTTCATCTAGGATTTGTAATAAAATTTTACTAAATGAAACAAGGATGTTGTGACCGAGCAATAAAGGTATGGCAACCAATAACCCCAGCACGGTTGTTACTAAGGCTTGAGAAATTCCGGATGCCATTAATTTGGGGTCGCCACTGCCAAATAAGCTGATGCTCTGAAACGTAGCGATCATTCCTATAACTGTACCGAGTAACCCAAGTAAAGGTGCTATGGCAGAAAATAGTTTAATTAAACTATGGCCTTGTTCTAGTTTTGGCAGCTCTTTGATAATAGCTTCGTCTAATACTAGTTGTAAGCTCTCGTCATCCTGTCGTTGCTCTGGCTTCATATCTTTTACTTGTAAAAATATGCGCCCTAAAGGGTTGCCATTGTTTGGTTTATCTAGATTTTTAAGTTGTACGTTAGTTTTTTGCCAAACAACTCCTAGGAAGATTAAACGATATAAAATAATTAACATTCCGATAGCGCCTAATATAACGATGGCGTAGCCCACTTCTTTACCCTGTAATAAGCGCTCGTATAAGCTTGGACTTTGTCCAAGTAGGGCAAGTAATTCACCTCGTGTTGGGTCAATCACACTTAACACGGGTTCCGGATTTTGCTTACCGTCTTTATTATCGAGAGCTTTTGAACTGAATGTATCCATTAAACTATATTCACTAGGTTGTTCACCAATGACCAATAGCTCTTGATTTTGAGGTATGTAGCGTAAGAAGTGACCATTGGAAAATGCACTGAATGTGCCCATGCGTATTACATCTTGCTTAGAACTCTTACCTTCAGGGGTAATAACTGTTGCCTGAAAAATCGAATTCTTCCCGGCGTGTGTCATTTCAGCCATAACCAAAAGCCATAATTCTTTCATGTCTTTTATGCTAGCGAGCGCTTGATTTTTTTGTAGTGTAGTTAGAGCTTTTTGGCGCTCAGGAATCTGCGCTTGAACTAAGGAGTCTTGAAGGCGAGCAATAAAATCACCGCTGAATTGACTATGTAGGCTATGAATGTCACCTAATTCACTGACATGTTTATCTAGTTCTTTTTGCAGGTCGTCCAGCTTTCTCTTTTGTGCTTGGGTTGCCTTTAAAAGAGGATTACCAATGGCTTGTTGTTTTTCCCAATCTGATTTGGCGTTATCGACTATCTGTTGTTGCTGATTTTTTTCACGTAAAAACCGAGCCTCTCTTTCTTTATAAATTAACTGCTCTTTGTGCTGCAATTTTTTTGTGGTTATTAAAAGCTCATCTAAGGTTTTAATGCTGTTGTCTTCTAAAATATCTGCATTGACACTAGTGGTCGTTATGAATACGAAACAAAGTATAGTGAATCGAGTAAAACGAGTTAGCATTATTTTTCTCCTTTATTCGATTCTAGCGATGTTAAATAGGGTAACGTTAATAAGTCAGGCGCGGCTTTCTGACTTGTAATTCTGATGGCTTTTTTAATTGGGCGATTGAATTCATTATTAAGTATTTGCCAGTCTTGCGTGTTTTTATTCCACAATGCGCTTAATTGACCATCAAGTGTTTGCATATATAGAGCATTTCTACCAACGCGCAGTATCTGGACTGAACGTGACTCGTCATCCAATTCAACATTGTCACGGTAAACCTCTAGGTCATAATTGTAATCATTTTCGGCTTGATAAAAGGCCATGACGCGTCGAAATTTTTCTGTAATCGTGACACGGCTTCGGCTTAATAATTTTTTCAAATCATTGATGCCTATTAAACGATTTTCCCTGTGGAACGGCAGATCTAATTGGATGAATCTTTCTAATGTTTTTGTCATTTCACGCAACAATGGTAATAACTGTTGTTTGGTTAATTTGACGTCTTCAATTTTTTGTTGAAGTGCCGCAATGCTATCTGTTTGCTCCTCTTTTAAGATAAGTAGCTCTTGATTGTATTCTTTTTGGTATTCGGTTTTACGCAGTAATTTTTGATATTGTTCTAGTAGTTCTTGCTGTTGCTTAGCTAGTTGATCGACGACTTGCTGGCTGTGTCGTCCCATCTTTTGAATTCTGTCGGCGGTATCTAAACTTTCTTTTAAAAGGTTTTGCTCTGCCTGAGCAGGTGTCATGAAGAGTAGGGTAATCAAACAGAGTGTCGTTATGATGTGCATATCAATCCTTTGGCTCGGTATTATTTTGTGCATCCAGCTTTTTTGGTCAATGGTATTAAGTTGTTATTTTTATTATTCTGGTCATCTTTAGCAGGCTACTTAACTAAACAGATATCCTTTTATTTTTGATAGTTACGCTCATTTAGGAATGTGTATGTTTCTATTTTATGACATTTAAAGGTGAACTAATCTGGTTATTCATTACATACAATTGCACTAATGAGGCCCTTGTTATGCGGTGCAGTAGTATCAAGTATTATATGAGTTCATATTTGAATGTATGTAAGAAAACGACTCAAGAGATAAAGTTGGCAGAAAATGACTTATTTTGGCTTTTTGTATCGGTTTTCTGTTGTGAAAGATATTGTCGCACTTTAGAGGGTGAGGCTTTTAAAATTGTGAGATGTGAGATGTGAGATGTGAGATGTGAGATGTGAGTCGACGGAAAAGCAGGAAGTATTTATTAGACATAAAAAATCCGGAGGATGTAAGCCATTCTGTGTAACCGCCAGTTTTAAATGTAATCTTTCAAACGGTCTTCGAACATGATCATAAATCGGTTCAAGGCCGTTTTCCAGTTTCTTATCGGCATAGTCCACTTTTCCGAAGCTTGTCGTACCGCAAGGTAAACCACTTTTTTAGCCGACTCTTCTGTTGGAAATACTTTTCGTTTTTTCGTCGCTTTTCGAATAACGCTGTTCAGAGATTCAATGGCATTGGTTGTGTAAATGGCTTTTCTGATATCAGCAGGATAGTTAAAAAGCGTATTTAAATTCTCCCAGTGATTACGCCAAGATCGGCTGATTTGTGGATATTGACCATCCCACTTCTCACTAAAATCAGACAGTGATTGCAAGGCACTTTCCTCAGTCGCGGCCTGGTAAATTTTCTTTAAATCAGCGGTGACGGCTTTGTAATCTTTCCAAGGAACGTACTTCACTGAGTTACGCACCATGTGCACGATGCACAGCTGAATTTGCGTTTCTGGATAGACGGCATTGATAGCATCTGGAAAGCCCTTCAGGCCATCCACGCAAGCAATGAGAATGTCTTTCACACCACGATTCTGCAGCTCAGTCAGAACATTTAGCCAGAACTTAGCCCCTTCGTTTTCAGATAGCCACATGCCCAATAACTCCTTGTGGCCTTCCATGTTGACGCCTAAGGCAAGGTAAACTGATTTATTGATCACCTGTTTGTCCTGACGAATTTTAAGCACGATGCAATCAAGATAAACAATGGGATACACCGCATCTAATTCACGAGATTGCCATTCAATCACTTCTTCAATGACCGCATCAGTGACTTTTGAAATTAGGCTTGGAGAGGCATCTGCGTTATACAGTTCTTTAAACGTTTTAACGATTTCTCGTGTGGTCATGCCTTGGGCGTATAAAAATAAAATTTTATCGTCCATCGAGGTAAACCGAGTCTGATTTTTCTTTACTAATTTAGGATTAAAAGAGCCTTCGCGATCCCTAGGGGTATCTAGTTGAAACTGGCCATCTTCGGTGCGTAAAGTTTTACTGGTGGTGCCATTGCGGCTATTGGAGTTAGAGGATTCTTCATTCCGTTCATAACCAAGGTGCTCATCAAGCTCAGTATTTAAAGCCCGCTCAACTGTCACTTTAGTGAGCATCTGACGAAATTCATTAAGGTCTTGTTCTGTTTTAATACCCTTTGCCGCTTCGCGGGCAAAGGCTTCTAGTGCTTCTTTGTTCATTGCTGCCTATCCTTAGCCATTTCTGGCTTTGATGATAAGCAGTTACACAGATTTATCTACAGCCTCAAAATCCGCTAAGTTTTATCTCTTGTTAACTAATAACTAATAACTAATAACTAATAACTAAGCATTAGTTGGTTGCTTCTACGATGCGCTTCAAGCTTGTCTAAATAGTGTCATGTAGCCACTTGGCTTTTGACCTTCTAGAAACAAAAAAAAGCCTAGACATCACTGCCTAGGCTTTTCGATATTAGCTATCTAAGAATTACTTAGACGCTTCTACGATATGCTTCAAGCTTGTCTAGATAGTGTCATGTAACCACTTTGTTCTTTTATGGGGCACAAAAAAACCGCTACGTTACCGCAGCGGTTTCTTTTGAATCGCTTTAGCTTTTAAGTAATTACTTAGACGCTTCTACGATGCGCTTCATGTCAGTCATATAGCCACGAAGCTCTTGACCAACCCACTCAACTGGGTGCTCACGAATTTCTTCGTTAACGTCAACTAAACGTGCGTTATCTACAGAGTTAGACTTAAGGTTTAGACCTTTACCAATCACTTCAGTTGTGATGTTAGGCATGAACTCTTCACGTAGCAAAGGCACTGCCGCGTGAGAGAACAAGTAGCAACCGTATTCTGCAGTATCAGAGATAACCACGTTCATTTCGTAAAGTTTCTTACGAGCGATGGTGTTAGCAATTAGTGGTGTCTCGTGCAGAGATTCGTAGTAAGCAGATTCTTCAACGATACCAGACTCAACCATGGTTTCGAACGCAAGCTCAACGCCCGCTTTAACCATAGCAACTAGCATGATGCCTTTGTCGAAGAAATCTTGCTCGTCGATTTCAACATCACAAGCAGGTGCTTTTTCGAAGCCAGTTTCGGCTGTTTCTTCACGCCATTTTAGCAGGTTCGCATCGTCGTTCGCCCAGTCAGCCATCATGGTGCGAGAGAATTCGCCTGTCATGATGTCGTCTTGGTGCTTGCGGAATAATGGACGCATAAGCAATTTAAGGTCTTCAGCCATATCAAACGCTGTGATTTTAGCTGGGTTAGACAGACGATCCATCATGTTGGTGATGCCGCCGATCTTTAGTGCTTCAGTTACTGTTTCCCAACCGAATTGAATCAGTTTGGCAGCGTATGGGCCGTCGATGCCGTCAGCAACCATTTTTTCGTAACCTAAGGATGGCGCCCGTTTGCAACATACCGCAAAGGATAGTTTGCTCGCCCATAAGGTCAGATTTAACTTCTGCAACAAAAGAAGATTCAAGAACACCCGCGCGATCGCCACCAGTAGCAGACGCCCAAGCTTTAGCTTGTTCGTGACCTTTACCCTGTGGATCGTTTTCTGGGTGAACAGCCATAAGCGTTGGAACACCGAAGCCACGCTTGTATTCTTCACGTACTTCAGAACCAGGGCACTTAGGAGCAACCATGATTACTGTTAAGTCTTCACGGATTTGCATGCCTTCTTCAACGATGTTGAAACCGTGAGAGTAACCTAAAGTCGCGCCTTCTTTCATAAGCGGCATAACAGTTGATACTGCATCAGTATGCTGCTTATCAGGTGTTAGGTTACATACTAGGTCAGCAGTAGGAACAAGTTCTTTGTATGTACCAACAGTGAAACCGTTGTCAGCTGCATTTTTGTAAGACTGACGCTTTTCAGTAATAGCGGCTTCACGCAGTGCGTAAGATACGTCTAGACCTGAATCACGCATGTTAAGACCTTGGTTAAGGCCTTGTGCGCCACAACCGATGATCACAACTTTCTTGCCTTTAAGGGCTTCACAACCGTTCGCGAATTCGCTGCGGTCCATGAAACGACAACGACCAAGTTGGTCTAGCTGCTCGCGCAGGTTAAGAGTGTTAAAGTAATTCTGACCCATCTTTGTATTCTCCAGATAGAAATTGTGCCGAGATTTTCACATTGATGAAAAGCGATTGCTCCGCTTTTCTCTCAATAAAATCCCTGAGAGTAAAATTCCCGTGCAGTGTAGGCAAAAAACGCTGTTGCGTAAAACGCTATATTTGAAATAGCTTATTGCAGAAAATGCAATATACTCCTTGTGTGTTTTCTTGCTGCTTATATAGCAGGTGTAAATAGATGGATTTCAAAGACTTATCCCAGTTCATTGTGCTGGCCGACACCTTACACTATGGCCAGACGGCGCAAAAATGTCATACCTCTGCATCGACGATTTCTCGTGTAGTGCAGCGCCTAGAAGAGGAAGTAGGGCAGCGACTATTTGAGCGTGACCGCCGAGAAGTGCGTTTGACCCAAGCGGGTGGCGAATTTAAAGAGTTTGCAGCGCGCACGTTAGAGCAGTTTCAGCAGTTTCAGCGACAATTACATACCCAGGCCAGTGAGTTACAAGGGGAGCTAAGCCTATATTGTACGGTAACGGCCAGTTATAGCTTTTTGTCCGACTTATTAACGGCATTTCGCGAGCGACATCCTAATGTGGATATTCGTCTACGAACCGGAGATGCGGCCCAAGCAGTGGGTATGGCCTTAAATGGTGAAGTAGACATTGCCATTGCAGCAAGGCCCGACCAGCTATCTTCGCGCCTTTCATTTAAACCAGTGACACAAGTACCGTTGGCATTTATAGCCCCTAATCAGCCTGGTCCAGTGGCTGATGCCTTGGCCGAGTCTAAAGTTGACTGGCAAAATGTGCCTATGATTTTATCAGAGCAAGGCCTAGGGCGAATCAGGGTTGAGCGCTGGTTTAAGCAGCAAAGCATCAAACCGAATATTTATGGGCAGGTTTCAGGTAATGAAGCCATTGTCTCAATGGTGGCATTGGGCTTTGGCGTGGGTGTGGTACCAGAGCTCGTGTTGACCAACAGCCCAATTGCAGAAAAAGTGAGAGTGCTCAATATTACGCCTAGTTTAGAGCCTTTTTCAGTGGGGTTGTGTGTGCTTAATCAGCATATGAGTCACCCTCTGGTTAATGCTTTTTGGCAGGTCAGTGAAGACTGGTTAAAGCAATAAATGTGAATTACCGCTAGACTCTGGTTATATGAGACCTATGAAGCGCAAACGATTCCAAGTAGAATTACGCAGCGTTAATTATTAACAGGTCCAATATGTCTCAAGCAGATGAAGAAAAGGTCGTTTCATTGAACCAAGATCAAGAGCCGGTTACGGCAAAAGAAAAACTACGTAGTAAAGGCATTTACTTACTACCAAACTTATTTACCACCGGTGCGTTATTTTCTGGCTTCTATGCTGTGGTTGCATCGATGAATGGCCACTTTGATAAAGCCGCCATCGCTATTTTCATTGCCATGATTTTAGACGGCTTAGATGGTCGCGTTGCTCGTATGACCAACACCCAAAGTGAATTTGGTGCTGAATATGACTCCCTATCCGATATGGTGTCGTTTGGTGTTGCACCTGCGCTGGTTGCGTTTAGCTGGTCTTTGCAATCTTTAGGTCAGGCTGGTTGGATTGCTGCCTTTATTTATGTGGCAGGTGCTGCGCTACGTTTAGCACGTTTCAATACTCAAATTGATACCGCCGATAAAAATTACTTCACTGGCTTAGCCAGTCCAGCGGCAGCCGCCATTGTTGCTGGTACTGTTTGGGCATTGAATGATTATGGTGTTTCTGGTGACAGCGTTTCAATTCTAATGGCCGGAGTGGTCGGTGCTACTGGTATTCTCATGGTAAGCAATGTGTTGTATCACAGCTTTAAAGGCTTTGACCTTAAAGGTAAGGTGCCTTTTGTAGCAATGCTGGCGATTGTTGGTGCTTTTGCCGTTGTCGCAATTGACCCGCCATTAATACTGCTCGCCATTTTCTTGATTTATGGGTTATCTGGCCCAGTTGTAACCACTTTGAAAATGTTCAAAGAGCGAAAGTCCGCTCAAAAGTAAGTTAATCGAACTTTCTTTGCATGTCTGGTCTAATCTTTATCCCAAGGAGACCAGACATGATCATTAAGCCCCACGAATACAAATCAAGCTCAACGCTCACCGAAGCCGATGTCACTCCTGAATCTATTTATCGTGAACGCCGAAAATTTATGCAACAAGGCCTTTATGGTTTAGCTGCGACGGCCTTTGCAGGTTTCTCACCATCTCTATTAGCTAAAAAACTCGATTTCAAGTCGACAGCTTATGGTGCAAAAGACACATTAACACCAGAAGAAGCGGTCACGTCTTATAATAACTTTTATGAGCTTGGCACAGGCAAAGAAGACCCTGTCAGAAATGCAGATCAGCTTAAGACCCAAGATTGGACCATCGAAATAGAAGGGCATGCCGAGGTAACCGGTAAATTCACCCTCGAAGATATTATTAAGAAGCAGCAACTTGAAGAGCGCATATATCGTCTGCGTTGTGTTGAGGCGTGGTCAATGGTGATTCCTTGGGTAGGGTTTTCACTGGCTGACATGCTTAAACAGTTTAAGCCGACATCAAAAGCTAAGTATGTAGAGTTTACGTCGATACATGACCCTGAAAACCTAAAGGCTCAAAAAAGCGTTTTTTCCACTATCGACTGGCCTTATGTAGAAGGATTACGCATGGATGAAGCGATGAATGAATTATCGTTTATGGCCACAGGTTTGTATGGCAAGTCGCTTCCCAATCAAAATGGCGCGCCTATTAGATTAGTTGTGCCTTGGAAATACGGTTTCAAAAGCATAAAGTCCATTGTCAAAATCCGCTTTACCGACGAGATGCCACAAACCACCTGGAATCAGATTGCATCCAGTGAATATGGCTTTTACGCCAATGTTAACCCTAAAGTTGATCACCCAAGGTGGAGCCAAGCAAGTGAGCGGCGCCTACCAACCAGTTTCTTTAACTTAAAACGTATCCCTACCCAAATGTTCAATGGTTATGAAGAGCAAGTCGCTCACTTATACAAAGGCATGGATTTAACGCGGAATTATTAATGAATAGCCAACGTATAAAAACACAAAGGTATGTCAGCCTAATAACATGGCTATTGGTTTTGTTTCCGGTTGCTCAGCTTGTATATGGGTTCTATCAAGTCCAGTTTGCAGGCGATATTTTCTATTACGGGCCGGAGCCTGCAAAAGCCGTTGTACATACATTAGGTCTGTGGGCCATGAGCTTTTTGTTTATCGTACTGTCTGTACGACATTTAAAGCGATGGTTGAAAATCAACCTTCAGCCAGTGCGTCGCAGGTTGGGCATTGCCACGTT
>NZ_JBREXD010000001.1:0-290000 GCF_052920985.1 Pseudomonas sp. HK3 | reverse complement strand
TTCTAACTCAGGTCCATTATCTGGATCGAGGACACTGTGTGGTGGGTAGTTTGACTGGGGCGGTCTCCTCCCAAAGAGTAACGGAGGAGCACGAAGGTTGGCTAAGCATGGTCGGAAATCATGCGGTTAGTGTAATGGCACAAGCCAGCTTAACTGCGAGACAGACACGTCGAGCAGGTACGAAAGTAGGTCATAGTGATCCGGTGGTTCTGTATGGAAGGGCCATCGCTCAACGGATAAAAGGTACTCCGGGGATAACAGGCTGATACCGCCCAAGAGTTCACATCGACGGCGGTGTTTGGCACCTCGATGTCGGCTCATCACATCCTGGGGCTGAAGCCGGTCCCAAGGGTATGGCTGTTCGCCATTTAAAGTGGTACGCGAGCTGGGTTTAGAACGTCGTGAGACAGTTCGGTCCCTATCTGCCGTGGGCGTTTGAGATTTGAGAAAAGTTGCTCCTAGTACGAGAGGACCGGAGTGAACGAACCTCTGGTGTTCCGGTTGTCATGCCAATGGCATTGCCGGGTAGCTATGTTCGGACAGGATAACCGCTGAAAGCATCTAAGCGGGAAGCCCCTTTCAAGATGAGATCTCACTAACACTTCGAGTGTTCTGTAGGGCCGTTGAAGACTACAACGTTGATAGGCTGGGTGTGGAAGCGTTGTGAGGCGTTGAGCTAACCAGTACTAATTGCCCGTGAGGCTTGACTATATAACGCCAAAACTGATCTAAAAACTTCAGTACGATATTAAGATCGCACAACTTGATTGCTACAATGTGTTTAAAACAAAGAACGAAGAAAATTTATCCAAAGCATTTGGAAAGCCGTTTGAACAAACGTCTATCCGAACCAGTTTGCTTGACGACAATAGAGCGTTGGAACCACCTGATCCCTTCCCGAACTCAGTAGTGAAACGATGCATCGCCGATGGTAGTGTGGGGTCTCCCCATGTGAGAGTAGGTCATCGTCAAGCTTTAAACACTAAAATCCCTGATGCTTGCGCATCGGGGATTTTTTTTGCCTGTCTAAAAGTCCTTCACTCTACGTCTCAATATTCTTAAAAACAAAATCACCTTATTTATCGGTACATAAGTACATCAAGTCACTATTGAAATGTTTTTAGTGGGTGAAACCCTGTAAAAACCCACATGAGAAACAAACAAAACCTATTCAAAAAGTGTAATTGTTTGTATCCTAGCTTGGCTGGCTAAAACAATAATAAAGAGGCCAACTCTTGCTACAGCACTCAATACTTTTACTGCTATTACTTTCAGTTGTCTTTAATACACAAGCTGAAATGGCTGACCTTTCGGAGTCTGAATTATCAGACATTACCGGCGAGGGGATTGGCCTTGTCTATGAAGATTACCAAATCGAAATGCTAGCCGAGAGCTTAAATGCTCGTGATGATGGGGCTGGCGGTGTTTTATTAGGCGGTGAAACAGGTAATCAATTTCAAATTACAGGTATTGCAGATTCGGCAGGTAACGCCGTTAATGTCGATATCGCACAATACTATTTTGCCGGAACAGGCACAGAATTCGGAACCAACTTAGCAGGTAAGACTGTTAACGTCGGTCGGCTAAACAACCCAATCACGATTGACTTAAAAGACGGCGATACACTGGGTAACGGCGCGGATGGTTGGGCAGACAAATCAGTACTACAAGTTGCGATGCCGACACATGTGAATGCTTCAGTTGGTTACGATTGTACAAACCCTAACGCAGTTGCGGGTTCTGGTACCTGTTCTAGTCGTCCTAGCGACGGCTCTTTTCGTGGTGAACGTTTTGATATGGGTTTTCGTATTAATCGTCAATTCCCTTCAGATAGTACTAAAGACATTAATCTTAATTTTCATGCTCAGTCCGCCAATATGGACGGTAGCTTCTGGCGTTTCTGGGGTGGGGATGCAGACATAGATGGTGCATCTGGCCCAGGCGGTGTTGTTGAGACATTGATGATGGAAGCACAAATTAATTTTTACGCAGGCAAGTTGATGTTTGATAGTTGTGAACTTGATGGTTCAGCTTGTGGCGAGCAAGTGGGCTTTGAAGGCTTTTCTATGGAATTAGCCTTAGGCGACGCCAAGTATTATCAGCCTATGACCATTGCGGTAACGGAACAAGGTTTTCTTAGCATAATGATTCAGCCGCTGCCTTCACCTGGTGATAGTCGTGTACCTAGCTCAACTACAGGGACTATCGGCAGTGATGGTACGTTAGCATCATCTGATGCGGCTACTTGGAACTGGTATAACGATTATTATGAAAACGGTCGTAAGACAAATATTACTATCTCAAACCTAACGGTTGGTGCTGAGAGTTTTGGTAGTTCATCGTTACAGGGTTTACAAATTCAGTACTTGGAGGTCACCAGCCATGACCTTTAAAATCTTTACGTTCTTGTTTGTGTTTCTTTCTTTTTCTGCTCAAGCATTAGAAGAAATATCGGATGAAAGTTTGGCGAATGTTAGTGGCCAAAGTGGCGTGTCACTTTTCTGGTGAATTAAATTTAAACGAAAATGGTGGTCCACTTACATCAGCTGATATAGGTAATACTGGCGTGTGGGGGACCTGTGTAGAAAAACAAGCCGCATCAGCTGAACGCTGTGGCGCCCGAATTGCTGTTCAGCCTAATGAAAACGGTGGTTGGATCGCTTTAGATGAAATGAAAGGTAAAATTTCTTTCGAAGGGCTAACACTCAAGTCGCGCACGATTGATGGTGTACTTGATGATTTTGGCGGCGACGAAAACGAAGTTGGCATTGATGGCATGACCGTACTTGAAATTGGTTTGCCGGATAAAGTGACGTTTGAGAAATTTCAATATTCAGTGGTGACTAGCTCACAAGGTCGCCCAACGGATACAGGCTATCAGCAACAAATTCGTCATGGTGTGAATTTTAATGGCTCCGTTAATATGCAAGGGAACATGCTTGTGTTTCCAACGGGGAATCCCTAATGAAATCACTATTGATTATTCCCTTGTCTTTAAGTGTCAGTCTTGCCAATGCCGAACTGGTTGGTATGGATGAGACCTTTCTTGAATCGGTCTCTGGTCAAACTGGCTTAACCGTAGAGATGCATAAATTAATTAAAGTTGAAGATATTCGCTATTCAGATAAAGACGGTACGTCAGGTGAAATTTTAGACTTTAAAGATATTGCGATTGGTCATCCAAGTGATATCAATAATAAACAAGCGGTTTCTGTTCATACAGTTGATATTGACGGTAATGACGGTTTGGTTATTGTGAGTGACTTTCAAGCAACACGTTTACAAATTGGTTCGATGTCGGTTGGTAATCACCGTGGCAGTGTTGCAGATAATTTTGCCACTCGCCAAAGCTTCGGCCAAATTCAATACGATTGGACGGGCACAAACACACTCAGCATTAACGGTAAAACGGCGGGTGAGTCTGGTTTTATTATTTCTAGTGATACCAGTATTACAGACAGTGATTTTCGTTGGACAACCAACGGTAATACGTTGCAAGTCAATGACATAGTATATAACAGCAGCCTCACCAATATGACCATTGATATCGAAGATAATGGAGTTAAGGCTTACTTAGCGTTACGCATGCCGACGATGTCGTATGACTATAACGTAGGTTCGGTGTGTTTTTCTGACGTTGATTGTGTTGCTGCTAATTCATTGGGTAACTTTGCTCAATCTCGTACGTACAAAAATAGCAGCATCTTTGTTTATGGTGGTGGTCGTGAAGGCACGGGTATTACCATGGATATGCATTTTGAATTTGATGACAGTGTGAATGCATCCGGTGACGGTAACGTGTCTAGTTATACGGATGATGCGACGGTTAAAATAGCTAAACAGTCTGGTGTGGTTGATGTGGTTGGGTTTACGTTTGATATTGGAACCGCTGAGACCAATTTAGGTGATCACATTGCCATGCAGTGGGATAGTGTTACAGGTAATTTTAAAACCGATTTAGTTGAGATAGCGGGTAATAAAGTGGGTGCTTTTGAAGTCCGCTTTGACTTCAGCGATGGGACTCATAATTCGGTTGATTATAAAAACCAGTTGAAGCTTGCACCTGGTATCGCGTTTGCGGGTAATGATTTTTTTAGCGATGCAAATCTTGCCGCTGCGGGCTTTGATAGTTTTATGACAAATTTTTATGCAAAGGTGAGCTCTGTATCTGATGGTATTAGCTTATACAACCAGTGGAATATGACGGCGGATTATTTTTATACCGACGATACCAATACACTGATGGCGGATAACTTTTATGCTTATGGCGAAGGGTACTCAACGCTTGATATTCGTGACGGCAGCCTATCAATCGATAATACCAATGATGCCAACGATGATTTTTTGGCGATTGGTATTCGTAATTACAAGGTCAACTACGGCTTAGATGGTTTACGTGTCGGTGATGAAACATCCCCCCTACAAAATGGTCATGAAATGCTTGGCTTATACAGTGATGCTAGCTTCACATTAAATGGTGCTATTGAAGTGCGTGGTGGTGGTGCCAGTGGCAGCGGTATTAACATTGATGCCGATATGTTGATTACGGATGGTAATTTCACCGTGACCAAGTCTGGTGCTGTTGGTATTCATTTAGATGCCGTGACGTATGAGTTTCATATGCGTGATATGACTATGGATGTTGATAATGACGGTATCAAGCTTGTGCTGGGCGAACTGTGGAGCGAATTTGCCGCTAACGATATTCGCTTTGGTGATCGCACGACGGGTAAAAGCTTAGGTGGTATTGCCATGACTCAGTACCAAAAAGGTTCTGAAATCATCATCAGCGGTGGTGGAGCGAATGTTAATCGCTGCATGGGAGCAAATGGCGCTGATGCAACAGCATGCTCGGCGAATGGTGGTACTTGGATTGATACCATCGGCACTGACGGTGAAGGTTTAACCATTAAAAATAAACGCATTTTATTGCAAGAAAACATCGTCGAAGGTAAGGCTAATTCGGTCACGTATGAAGTTAATCGCACGGCCGGCGTCGCAGGAACGGGCCAGGCTATCAAGCTAAACAACATGTACACAGCCGATGGCTATGATGACAGCACCAACACATTTGGAGTCGAGAACACTGTGACAGTTGATGTTGCGTCAGCGGGCACAACAGGTGCTGCCGAACTATTTATGACCCATAATGTTAAGTTTAAAGAATTAAACATAGACAGCGTACAGCTGTTGCACGGCCCATCTTCGACTTCTTCAAATATGCTGCAAGGCATAAAAATGCAAAATGTTGATTTCACCTCTCAACTGTCTGTTAGCCCTATACCTTAATTTCTAGGGCTTAACCCCCATACAAATCATGGAAATTAGACCTCATTCCCGCTATAGTTTGCCTCATTATTTCTAATCTTTTTTGCATCTAAATACCTCATATTTGTCTGTTTTATGACCTGATCTTGAGCGTAGATGTACAGCAGGAGTGACCATGAGTCAGTTAATCATTTTTGATACAACTATGCGTGACGGCGAGCAAAGCCCTGGCGCGTCAATGACCCGTGATGAAAAAGTTCGCATTGGTAAAGCACTAGAGAAAATGCGTGTCGATGTCATTGAAGCCGGTTTTGCTGCTGCTAGCCCTGGTGACTTTGAATCTATTGCCGCTGTGGCTGCTGCCGTCAAAGAAAGCACGATTTGCTCCCTAGCACGTGCCGTTGATGGTGACATCGATCGAGCGGCTGAAGCGCTAAAAGCGGCTGAGCGTTCACGTATACATACATTCATTGCTACTAGCCCTATTCATATGGAGCACAAATTACGTATGGCGCCAGACCAAGTGGTTGAGCGTGCTATTTATGCGGTTAAGCGTGCACGTAATCTTGTTGCGGATGTTGAATTTTCATGTGAAGACGCGGGTCGCTCTGATATGGACTTCTTGTGTCGCATTATCGAAGCGGCTATTGATGCAGGTGCCAGCACGATAAATATTCCTGATACCGTGGGTTATGCGATTCCGGAAGAGTTTGGTTACAAAATCAAAACCCTTTTAGAGCGTATTCCAAACGCGGATAAAGCCATTTTTTCTGTGCATTGTCATAACGATTTAGGGTTGGCAGTTGCTAACTCATTAGCCGCTGTTGCAAATGGTGCGCGCCAAGTTGAGTGTACGATAAATGGTTTGGGCGAACGTGCCGGTAATGCAGCCCTTGAAGAAATTGTGATGGGGATTAAAACCCGCAGTGATTTATTCAATGTGACAACTGCGATTAATACCGAAATCATCGTTCCTACCTCACGTATGGTGTCGACGATTACAGGCTTCCCTGTGCAACCAAACAAAGCCATTGTAGGCGCTAACGCGTTCGCCCATGAATCGGGTATTCACCAAGACGGCGTGTTAAAGCACCGTGAAACCTATGAAATTATGCGCGCTGAAGATGTTGGCTGGGGCGCGAATAAAATGGTGATGGGCAAGCACTCAGGTCGAGCTGCTTTTCGTTCACGTTTAGAAGAATTAGGCACTAGCTTTGATAGTGATCAAGAATTGAATGTTGCGTTTGCTCGCTTTAAAGAACTGGCCGATAAGAAACATGAAATCTTTGATGAAGATTTGCAGGCACTGGTCAGTGCTACACGTAATATGGATGAAAAATACCAACTGGTGACACTAGAAGCGCACAGCCAAACAGGTGAAACACCGAAAGCGAAATTGACCATCGCTGTAGATGGTAAAGAGCATGTGGTTAGCTCAGATGGTAGTGGCCCTGTTGATGCCGTATTCAAAGCTCTTGAACAAAACGCTCAGTCGGGTGCCAATGTGCAACTGTACTCGGTGAATGCTATTACCCAAGGTACCGACAGCCAAGGCGAAGTGACAGTCCGTTTAGAAAAAGGTGGCCGTATTGTCAACGGTTTAGGCAGTGATACCGATATTGTGGTGGCATCAGCAAAAGCGTATATCAATGCTCTTAACTTATTAGAAAATAATAGTGGCAAAGCACATCCGCAATCGGAAGGTGTTTAGTTAAATGTTATATACCGCAGCACAATTAACCTACCTTGAGCACTTGGGCATTGATGTTTGGGTGCCTAAGGATATGCAAATAGACGTTGCTGCGGTTGAAGTATCTCAAGCACCTCAACCACAACTTGAGACGGCTAAGGTTGCAGTGAATGTAAATGATACGACGGCGTACGTGGCGCCCAGTCATTTTGAAGATGTGCCTGCTGCTCGAACGGCTACAACAGGTACACCACACTTCGCACCAGAACATGCAGCGCCCGTTCAGTCGCCTCAGGCTAGTTCGTTAGGACAGGCTCAGGTAAATAAACCTGCGGCAGCCAGTGCATTAAGTTCAGCATTGACGTCTTCTATTCCGGCTCCTGCTTTTCCGGCACCACCCGTCACGCAAGTGGCAGATGCTGTCGCACGCGTTGAGTTTAATATTCAATTTTGGTGTTACAGCTCGGGCGTTTGGCTAATTAGTGGTGATGTAAATATTACGCCAGAACAGCATAAGTTAGTGCACAACCTTGCTCAGTTTATGCAAGGGAAAAAACGTCGTCCACGTCATGTTAATGTATTTTCTTGGCCTATGATCGATAGTCCGAATGTTGATCAAGGTGAAGACATTGCCTCGAAATATTTATTGGCTCATATTGATCGTCTGCAACAAGCATGTGAAAAAAATGTCGTGATCGTTTTTAACGATTGTGATTATTTTCCAACCCAAACCCCTCATATTAAATTAGATGTTAGCTTGCAACAATTACTGCACGAGCCTATGGCTAAAAAAGCGCTTTGGCAACAATTGATTCCTCATAAGCTAGATTATTAATACTAAATTAGAGTAACCCCATGATTGCGTTTCGCCCTATGTCGTTGGACGATATCGAAGCTGTATTGAACATTGAGCAACAAGGTTATGACTTCCCGTGGTCACATAACTTATTTGAACAGGCGATAAAGTCTACAAAATACTGTGCGGTGGCTGAATATGAAAATCGTATTATTGGTTATGGCATTCTGTCTTATGTGGTGGGCGAAGCGGAGCTGTTGAATATTTGTGTTGACCCAAGTGCGCAAGGCAAAGGATTTGCAAAGCTGTTACTACAGCATTTAGTTGATGATGCGGCCCATAAAGATAACCATGAAATGTACTTAGAAGTGCGAGTGAGTAATGCTCCAGCGCTGCATATTTATGAACAAGCTGGCTTTAATGAAATAGGCCGACGTAAGAATTATTATCCTACAACCGCTGGTAAAGAAGACGCTATATTAATGGCGCTGCCATTGTTTAAAGACTAGGTGACCTAGCCAATAAAATTAAACCAATAAAAAAGCCGTTACTGTAAACAGTAACGGCTTTTTGCGTTCAGCATATTGCTAATAACGTTTAGCCAAGCTTATCGGTTGCTACATGATATTTTGGATCTTCAATCACATCTACTTCAACCATGTTGCCGGCTTTTGAAAGTAAAGTTCGGCACTCAGGGCTTAAGTGTTTAAGGCTTAATGTTTTGCCTTCTTTATTATAGCGTTCAGCAAGCGTATCGATGACTTCTAAGCCTGAATGGTCAGCAACACGTGAGTGTTTGAATTCAATAACCACATTGTTAGGGTCATTTTTAGGGTCAAACAACTCAAGGAAATAAGACGTAGAGCCAAAGAATAATGGGCCGTGTAGTTCGTAGGTTTTCACGCCGTTCTCTTCTTTGATATCAGCACGAATATGCTTTGCATGCTCCCAAGCAAATACCAATGCTGAAACGATCACGCCAATAATAACCGCCATGGCCAAGTCAGTTGCAACGGTAATACCCGACACCAAAATCAAAACAAAGGCATCGCTTTTAGGGATTTTCTTTAAAATGCGGAAGCTAGACCATTCGAATGTTCCTAGTACCACCATCATCATGACGCCCACAAGAGCGGCCAATGGAATTTGCGCAATAATGTCTGAGCCAAACAAAATAAACAATAACAAAGCAACGGCAGCGGTAATACCGGATAAGCGACCACGACCACCCGAGTTGATGTTAATCATCGATTGGCCAATCATGGCGCAACCGCCCATGCCACCAAAGAAACCGTTAACCGTATTTGAAGCGCCCTGAGCAATACATTCTTTATTACTGTTGCCGCGGGTTTGAGTTAGCTCGTCAATTAAAGTTAGCGTTAATAATGATTCGATTAAACCAACACCTGCCAATATCAGGCTATAAGGTAAGATGATCCAAAGTGTTTCAAGGGTAAAGGGTACGGCAGGAATACTAAACTCAGGCAAGCCGCCCGCAATATTAGCTACATCACCCACTGTGCGAGTATCTAAGCCTAACCAAATCGCACCAAAGCTCACCACGACAATAGCGGCTAACGCAGATGGGATCACGGTGGTTAACTTAGGTAAGTACTGGATAATTGCCATTGTTAACGCAACAAGCCCCAGCATGATGTACATGGCGTTACCGTCTAACCAAGCTTTCATGCCAGCATCATCAACAAACTTGAATTGCTCTAGCTGGCTTAAGAAAATCACAATGGCTAAGCCGTTTACAAAACCGAGCATAACAGGCTGAGGCACGAGGCGAATAAACTTACCTAGCTTAAATATACCAAAGGACATTTGAATAAAGCCGCACAGCACCACCGCCGCAAATAAGTATTGCACACCGTGATCAGCAACCAGTGCCACCATTACAACCGCCATCGCGCCGGTTGCACCGCTGATCATACCTGGGCGACCACCAAAGATAGACGTGATAATACCCACCATAAAGGCTGCGTATAGGCCCACTAATGGGTTAACGCCAGCAACAAAGGCAAAGGCTACGGCCTCTGGCACAAGTGCGAGGGCGACCGTTAGACCAGATAAAATATCGTTTTTCGGATTGTCGGTGGTTTTTCTGATGAGATTAAACATCTGATCCTCGATTAAATTTTGTGCACAGCGGAAAATAGCGGCGTAGAGTACCTAAAATGCCGTAAAATAACCAGTTAAGGCAGTTAAGGCGCGGTATTCAGTTAAATTAAGGGAGCCTGTTGTGAGTATAGAATCTGGTTTGCTACCCGCATGGTTTATTTACCTGCTATTTATCCCCAGTGTTTTGATATTAGGTTGGGCGTTGTGGCGAGTAAATTGGTTAGCCCTTAAAGAGCAGTCGTTATTACAACATGTGTTTTATAGCGCCTGCTTGGCACTTGCTATTTTATGGTCGATTCGAGCGGGTTTAAGCAGCGGTTTAGGCATTCATTTTATGGGGCTTACGGCGGCCACACTTGTGATGGGCTGGCCATTAGCCATAATAGCAGGTGCCATTGGTTTATTGTGCGTCACCATTATTGGGTTAGAAAGTTACACCGGTTTTGCGGTCAACTTTGTGGTATCGGTAGTCTTACCCGTGCTCACCTCGTTTGCTGTCCTGCAATTGGTTCAGCGTAAATTACCAGCCAACCCATTTGTGTACATTTTTTTATGCGGCTTTTTTAATGGCGCTTTTGCGCTATTGGCAGTGGCGTGTACCACATCTGTTATGTTGGTGTTATTGCAGGTGTATTCGTGGGAAGCGGTCTATGAAGAATATTTTATGTACCTGCCTCTAATGTTGTTTCCCGAAGCATTTATCAACGGCATGGTGGTGGCAGGGGTAATGGGAACGTTTCCTCATTTATTAAGCTCGTTTAATGTGGATAAGTATTTTAGTGATGATTGAGACACTCATGTTTTTGACGCTAACGGTAGGAGGGTGCCCCGCGCCCGGTAAAACGATTTACCACTAAAAATTTATTGAGCTTTATAGTTGTCATTATGAGAGAGGGTAAGGGAGGATCAATCAATCGGGCGCGGTGCACCCTCGTACATGAGTGTTTTAATTCATTTTTAAATGACATTAATGTTTAACCGGATGCTTTTGTAACTTACGTTGCAGTGTTCGACGATGCATGCCCAGCTCACGTGCTGTCACTGAAATATTACCGTCATTTGCCTGTAAGGTTTGTTGAATTTTTTCCCACTCTAATCGTTTTACCGATGTTGGTTTATCCGCGACTTCGGCATCAGTTGATGACTCTGTATTTGATGAGTCATCAAATGCGTTCAATAGCTCATCAATATCCACGGGCTTACATAAATACTGGTGAGCGCCTAATTTTATCGCATCCACCGCGGTGGCAATGCTGGCGTAACTGGTGAGCATTACGATTTGGCAAAGTGGAGATTGATTTTTCAATTTTTCAATTAAATGCAAACCGCTTTCTTGTTCGAGTTTTAAATCAAGGGAGATATATTTAGGCTGGTGTTGTTCGCAAAGGCTGAGGGCTTGTTCGCCATTTTCAGCTTGTAAAACATTAAAGCCTCGACGTTTTAAACTGCGTACCATAACGCTTAACAAGGTGGTGTCATCATCAATCACTAAAAATGTATTGTCATTATTCGACATGAAACGGCACCTTAATAGTGGTTAAACAACCTTGCTCATGATTACGCAAAGAGATACTGCCACCTAAGCGCAGAATACTGCTGTGGCTTAATAATAAACCAATGCCTAAACCATTACTGGACTCTACGGGTTGGTTGGGCAGTGAAAAATCATCTGCAATGCCATCACCATAATCTTGAATATCCAATTGCCATTGCTGTGTGTCCCACGTTAGTGATAATTCAATGGGTTGTTTAGACGAATGGTTGGCATTATCTAATAGATTAATAATGGCCTGCATTAATACCAGTGGATATTGTACCTGTGGACTGTTTTTTATTTCTTTTAAATCATTTTGCCAATTAAATTGGGCTTTTGGTTGCAGTAATAACCATTGTTGAGTGGTGCTGTGTAAAAAGGTATGCAGTGTTTGAGCATCACTTATATCGAGTTGGCTGGGTTGACTGAGACGTTTTAATTTTTGTTGGCACAGTTCAATTTGTTGATGAATTAATTGCAGATCTTCGCGGCTGTCGTCATCTAAATTTGCTAACTGTTGTAATTCATGACTCAGCATTTTTATGGTGGTCAGCGGAGAGCCTAACTCATGAGCGGTGCTGGCGGCTTGGCTAGCGAGCAACATGAGGTGTTCATTTTGCAAAACTTGTTCGCGATAGTGGGCCGTTTGTTTGTCTTTTTCGCGCATATCGAACGCCATCTCAACTACAAAATACGCAATTAATAAGGCGCTTAAAATAAAGGTAAACCACATACCAATAATATGGAAACTTAAACCTGCGTGGGCAAGGTGGTGATCAAGAGCAGGCAGTGGAAAGTAAAAAAATAATAAAACCCCATATAACGCCATGGACAACATGCACAGCATCCAAGTCATGGCCCAGCTTAATGTGGCAGCACTGATGACGATGGGGACTAATAAATAGGTAATAAACGGGTTATTGGCACCGCCGCTTACATAAATCAGGGCGGCGATTAATAGCGTGTCGGCTAATAGATACACAAACAGCTCATAGGGCGCCGCTTGGTTGTGTTTGGCGCGCCATAAGTTAAGTAAGCTTAATAATGTAAGAGTGGTTAGCACGCCCCATAACATCAGTTGTTGCATGGGCGGGGTTTGGTCTAAGCCAATTAAAGTAAGTGCTAATGCTATGCCGCAACACACAATTAAGCGCAGCACGGCAAGACGCTTTAGGTTTTGAATAATAGGGGTGGTTAGCATGTTGGTATTCTTATGCATGCTGGTACTCATTTTTGTTGGGTTCGCTAAGTCTTGCTTTTGAGGTCGAATGTACCTGAAAGCGCAATATGTTCACCACTTGGCCTATAACGCGTTTGATGTTGCTATTTAAAGCAGTGCTGGCCATGGTGTTCTCAATAAAGTGAGTGGGGATAACCATGACTATTCTACGGGATGTTATATATTGTTGTCATACCAGAATGAATGATTATTATCTGCCAGTGATCTTTATTGCGAAAAGGCAAAAAAAGTAGGGTTGTCGTTTATGTGGGGGGAATGATTAAGGCTCTGCGGTGATCCCAAGCCCGATAAAACAGGTAAACGCTACTTATACACAATGTATTCTTGTTAGACTCGTGGTTAATTAGCGCAATATAACGTGACAGGCAGCTTGATGAAATTTGACTATATAATAATCGGTGGTGGAATCGTCGGAGTTTCCACCGCATGGCAATTACAGCAGCAATTCCCTCAAAAGCGTATCGCCATTATTGAAAAAGAAACTCAATTTGCTTGTCACCAAACAGGACACAACAGCGGTGTGATACACGCGGGGGTGTATTATCAGCCAGGTTCTTTAAAAGCTAAGTTCTGTAAAGAAGGGGTGCAAGCCACCATCAAGTTTTGCCAAGATAATAATATTCATTATGAGCAATGTGGCAAGTTACTGGTGGCAACGAATGCTTTAGAACACGAGCGCATGCTTGCTTTGTACGCACGTTGCGCTGACAACGGCATAGAGGCTGAACTATTAGATCAAACACAACTTAAACAGCGTGAGCCTAATATTAGTGGCATAGGGGCAATTTTTGTTAAGCAAACCGGCATTGTGAATTACCAAGAAGTAACCATAAAAATAGCTGAACGATTTCAGCAATTGGGCGGCACGGTTTTGTTGCAACACGAAGCAGTGGATTTAAGCGAAGATGCCAACGCAGTAAGCGTTAAAGCCATGAATGGTGATCAAGAGGTCATGTTAACCGCTGATTTTTTAGTGGCGTGTTCGGGTTTAATGGCTGATCGCACCACCAAAATGTTAGGTATTAAAACGGACTTTCAAATTATTCCGTTTCGCGGTGAGTATTATCGTTTGCCCGCGAAGCATAACCATATTGTGAATCATTTGATTTACCCCATCCCAGATCCCGATCTGCCATTTTTGGGGGTGCACTTAACTCGTATGATTGATGGCAGTGTGACCGTTGGTCCTAATGCGGTACAAGGTTGGAAGCGTGAAGGTTATGGCAAAATCAATGTAAGCTTAAACGATATTTTCGATATGGTGTGCTTTAGCGGTTTTTGGCGCGTGCTAAAAAATAACATTAAAGTTGGCCTAATCGAAACACGGAACTCTTGGTGGAAACCCGGTTACCTAAAAACCGTACAAAAATACTGCCCAAGTTTAACGCTTAAAGATTTAGAACCTTATCCCGCTGGTATTCGTGCCCAAGCGGTCATGAAGGATGGCAGTATGGTGCATGACTTTTTATTTGCTCAAAGTCCACGCTCGTTGCATGTGTGTAATGCGCCCAGCCCTGCGGCCACATCGGCATTACCCATTGGTGCTTACATTTGTGAGAAAGTCACACAGGCGCAATCTTAATATCAATTTTATAAATTGGCATTACCAGTCAATGGCTTGGCTAAAATCATGAATATGTTTGGCTAGCCAGTTAACGGCAGGGTCTTCGCTATAAAGCGGGTGGTGCACCATGGTCATATTAATAGTAGGAATGCCTTTAGGCGGCTTTACAATACGTACGCTCATCATCTCACTAAATAGCTGCGCCATGTGAAGTGGTAGGGTCATAATGGCATTGGTCTTCTCAACAATACGGGCCGCGGCCATATAGTTAACGGTGCGGGCCACGTGTTGGCGCGATAGGTTTTGTTGCTCAAGCCAAGTATCTACCGAGTTAGCACTTACTTGGCTGACATCCCAAAACACCACATGATGCAACTTTAAATATTGTTTCAAACTTAAACTGTGTTTAACACTAGGGTGAGCGCTTGCCACTAGGCATACCTGAGATTCATTCAACCAGTGCTCACTGATTAAATGACTGGGTAAGGGTTGTTCGGCATCCATGCCTACCACTAAATCCACCGCGCCATTGGCTAAACGAGTTTGGCTGGCATCTTCGGCAATCATTTCAATTTCAATTTTGATATTCGGTGCAATGCTTAATAAGTGGCTGAGTAGCTCAGGGAAGATAACGGCTTCAAAATAATCGGTACTGGCAATAGTGAAGGTGCGCTGTGCATTGGTGGCATCAAATTCATCGCTGGGGGTGATGCTCTGTTGCAATAGTTGTAAGGCGCTTCGTACCTGTGGTGCCATCGCCAATGCTCTTGGTGTGGGTTGCAAACCTTGTTCGGTGCGCACAAGAATGGGGTCGCCCAGTTGTTCGCGTAAGCGGTTAAGCGCATGACTCATGGCAGATTGACTTAAAAATACTTTATTGGCTGCTCGGCTCACATGGCATTCACTCACGAGGGCTTCAAAGATAATCAGTAAATTTAAATCAAATTGGCGCAGATTCATCGGATGCATCCTTTTAGATTAAGTATTAATTATATACATACTTGTATTTAAAATATGCATTTCACTAATTATCATGGTCTGTCTACACTTAGCTCATCTTTTACCCTGCACTAAGGTTTATTATGTCGAGCTCAAATGCTGCAAATGCGAACTATCCAATTTATGGTGCATTGGGTGTCACGTTTTTAGAATTCCCATTAGTAACCGATTTAAAGACCTCGGACGCAGACGTGATTGTCAGCGGTGTGCCGTTTGATATGGCGACGACGGGTCGCGGTGGTTCGCGTAACGGCCCGCAAGGCGTGCGTGCAGCGTCTATTAATATGGCATGGGAAGGCGAACGCTGGCCGTGGGATTTTGCCCTAGATGATCATTTAAAAGTCGGCGACATGGGTAATGTAAACTTTCTGCATGGTGAGCCGCAAACCTTAGTCGATAGCCTTGAAGCGCATATTTTAAATATTGTAAAAGCGGGCAAAAATCCATTAACCATTGGCGGCGATCATTTTGTTACCTTGCCCATTTTACGCTCTGTGGCTAAAGAGCACGGCCCGGTTGCATTGATTCACTTTGATGCCCATACCGATACCTACAGCGGTGGCAGTAAATACGATCACGGCACCTTTTTACACCATGCGGTTGAAGAAGGCATTGTGGATACCGAACATTCATTGCAAATTGGTATTCGTACCAACTTCACCCGTAAAGATTATCCATTTGAAGTGCTAGACGGTGCTTGGGTGGGGGATAACGGCCCCCATGAAACTCTAAAGCGAATTAAAGAGCGTGTAGGTGATAAAAAAGTATATCTAACGTTTGATATAGATTGTTTAGATCCAGCCTATGCACCAGGCACAGGCACACCAGTGGCAGCGGGTTTAACCACAGATTGTGCATTAAAAATTATTCGAGGTTTGCAAGGGCTTAACTTGATTGGCATGGATGTCGTCGAAGTGGCGCCGGCTTATGATCATGCCGAGATTACCTCGTTGGCTGCAGCGACGTTAGCATTAGAGTATTTATATGTGCTGGCGGCTAATAAGCAGTCTTAATTGTTTTTATGTTAGTACCGCTGATGTTTAGTTAAATTGACCGTTATAGGAACTTAAATGTCTCGCTAATGGTCTACCTATTCAGACATATAGTGATGCCAATTTTAGTGCAGTAAACTCGTTTTACTGATTAAAATTTTAGATGTGCTGTCTTTTATTTTATCGAGTGTTTTTAGCGCGGCCAAGTTCTTCCTTTGGTCGCGCTTTTTTTATATTTGAGTATAAATAAGAGAGCGGCTAGGCAGACGGTGACGAGTCTAGCTCATTTAAATGGCTTAAAAACAGTGTGAAAATCTCAGACTGGGTAGACGTATTCAAACGTGTATGAATATTTTTACGATGCACTTTTACCGTACCTAAGCTGATGCTTAATTGATTGGCAATGGCCTTTGAAGAGTGACCCTGTAAAATTAGGGCGGTAATTTCTTGCTCGCGTTTGGTTAATACGCCATTTGCAAACGTACATAGCGCATGATTCATGGCGCCTGCTTCTGTTTCATATTTTACATATTCTTGCGATTGCGATAGCCAAAACTGGCGCACTAGCGAATTAATAATCGGATACACATCGTTTAAGCGTTTTAGCTCTGCACGGGTGATGGTGCCCAGACGCGTCTTTCGGCCAATGGTAATGGCACATGCCACATCGTTATCTAAATGAATAATGATGTTTATTTCATCGACAAAATCAAAATCTTTATAGCAGGTTTGATAATATTCTGTGGTTTCAAATGAGTCCGGTGCAATATCAGTTAGACGGCTGATGTTGGGAATCGTGCCTTGTTCTATTGCCGTACACAGAGGGTCAAGAATGTATTCTTTTTTCAAATAGCTACGCAAGGTCGGGCTGTGTTCAGCTTGATTGGTAGGGTGAAGCACAATGGGTTTAAACGACTTCTTAAAGGTCAGCATCAACACACTATCAAAGTGACATTGACTGGCAAGAAAATCTTCGAGCGCATTGGGAAAACTGCGCAATCGAATATGATCAATTAATGATGCTAACTGCTTTTGCCAATTAACCTTATGAGGGTCTTGGCTTATAATGGGATTCATGGTGCCTCGGTCAAAAATACACTGTCAAAAAATTTTGCAGCCAAATAGTTTGGCTGCACTTTAATTTGTATTAGCTGACAGTTTTCAAAGTTAAGTTAAAGCATAAAAGGGCTTTATCCACGAGCTCGTCGACTTCATCGCGGCTAATAATCAATGGCGGTGATAGCACCATTCGGCTGCCCGTTGCACGCATGATTAAACCGTTATCAAAGCAATGATTACGACAAATTAAACCAATATCGATGTCGTCACCGAAAAACGCTTTTGGTGCTTTATTTTTTACTAATGCCATGCCCGCAATTAAACCCGTACCAACAATATTCCCCACTAATGGGTGATCGCCTAAGCGCTCTCGCAATGCGTTTTGAAAATAAGGGCCAATATCATTGGCTACGTAATCGATAATGTTTTCTTTTTTCATTAAGCGAATATTTTCAAGCGCAACCGCGGCACTCACTGGGTGACCTGAGTAAGTATAGCCGTGATGAAAATCATCATCGTGTGCCATCAATGCGTTACTGATGCGTCCGCCTACGGCAACGGCGGCAATGGGTAAGTATCCTGATGACAAACCTTTTGCCATCGAAATAATGTCAGGCTTAATGCCGAAGGTATCGCTACCAAACCAGCTACCTGTGCGGCCAAAGCCACAAATCACTTCATCTGCGGCTAATAAAATATCGTACTTGTTACAAATTTTTTGTATTTCAGCCCAATAGTTAGCGGGTGGGACGATAACACCGCCAGCGCCTTGAATTGGCTCGCCAATAAAACAGGCGACGTTATCAGGGCCCACTTCTAAGATGCGATCTTCAAGTGCTTGGGCGCAAGCGAGGCCGAATTCTTCTTCGCTCATGTCACCGCCTTCACCGTACCAATATGGTTGGCGGATGTGTTCAATTCCGGGCACTAACGGCGCGCCTTGTTTATGCATGCCACCCATGCCGCCTAAGCTTGCCCCTGCGAGTGTAGAGCCGTGGTAAGCATTATCTCGAGCGATAATAATGTTGCGATAAGGCTTACCCTTAATCACCCAATAATGACGAACCAAACGCATAATCGTATCGATAGCCTCAGAGCCTGAATTGGCAAAGAAAATATGATCTAAGTCGTGGGGCGTAACGCTGGCGATTTCTTTGGCGAGTTCGGCGGCGTTTTGGTGGCTTGTTTGAAAAAAGGTGTTGTAGTACGGCAGCTCTTGCATCTGTTTGTAGGCGACATCGGCTAACTCTTTACGGCCATACCCCATGTTGACGCACCACAGGCCCGCCATACCATCGAGCAGTTTTTTGCCTTCGCTGTCCCAAATATATACACCTTCGGCCTTTTCGATAATGCGTGCGCCCTTGGCATTCAGCGCCGTGGTGTTCGAAAAAGGATGTAAATGGTGTTGGGCGTCTATTTGCTGAATATCTTGGGTGTTTAATGATTGCTTTGACATGTTCGCTCCTTATTAAGATCGCCGAATATCAAGTTTAGCTTGTTATTTTTATGTTTCATTTTGTGATCACAAAATGAATATGTCAATAGTATTAGCGATTTGCCCGGTTAAGAAGTGCCGCTTATTAAAAGAGGGTCTAAGCAATAGGGCACATACAACGAATGCATTATGACGCCAGCGGGGCTGACGAGCACCGCGTTAAGGGTTTGCTGGGATGAGCGTAAATGGATGAGTGATTGGCTTAATTGTGACGATTTGACTCATCAATAAAACATTGCAGTGATTCAGGGGTGCTCGCAAAATTAAAGCCTTCTCGAATATCGGCTTTGATGGCTAATTGCAAGGCAAACGCATCACGACTTTCAATGGCGGCCATGGCTTCAGTATGACGATCCACTTGAGTTGACAGCTCTAAGTGGGCACTTGCTAATTTCATGAAGGGGCCAAGCTGCAGCCATAAACTTTCTATCAAAGGAAGCGTGACTTGATGGGGGTTTGCGGTGTATAAGGTGCGATGAAATTCTTGGTTGAGTGCGCTGATCGGTTCATGGTTTCCACTGATCTGGGTGTCATCGATTTGAGCGTCGATTTGCTGTAAAAGCTGTAACCTTGTTTCGTCTATATAAGGTAGTGCGCGCTCCGCTGCATGGCTTTCTAGTGCCATGCGTGCTTGGCATAACTCATTGAATTTCATAGCGGTCATTTTAGGAACAATAACGCGGCGATTACCTTGTATTTCTAATGCGTTTTCAGCGGCGAGTTGGCGCAGGGCCTCTCGGACGGGCATAGGGCTTACGTTAAGCTCCTTAGCGAGTTCGCGGATGGTCAACGCGCGCCCTGGTAGTATCTTTCCGTACATGACGGCATTGCGCAAAGTAGCATATACCCACTGAGTGATAGTTACAGATGCAGTGCGCTCAGCTAAGGTAAATTCTATAGGAGAGTTTTTGTCCATATTGTATTTAGTGGCCCTGATTCGTACGGATCATAATGAGATCGCATTTTGCTGAATAAAGCGTATGTTACTCGGTTGTGGTGCGCCTTTAAATATTTTTGTGATCACAATTTATAAATTATTGTGATCACAAAAATGTTGTAGAAATCAAAAAAGTTAGTAAATTGCAGTTAATCCTGCCTTGCCGCTTGGCGGTTATGATCAAAGAGAAGTGACCATGTCATCTAATAGCGATACCGAGTTTGATTTATTTATTACTGATTTAAATGGCAATTTGCGTGGTAAGCGTATGCCACCTAATGCCAGTAAAAAAATGGCGAAAGAAGGCGTTAAACTACCGCGCTCAGTTGTAGGTATGGACGTTTGGGGTAATGACGTTTGGGAAAACGGTTTAGTATTCGAAACTGGCGATAGTGACGGCGTTTGTATGCCTGTGCATTTAGACCCTATTCCTGTGCCGTGGGCGCAATCACCGCGCAACCAAATTTTAGCCATGATGTTTAACCCTGATGGCTCACCATTCTTGGCCGACCCTCGACAAATACTGACTCACATTACTGAGCGCTTCAAAAAGCTTGGGATAACACCTGTGATGGCGACGGAGCTAGAATTTTACTTAATGGATGCTGAGTCTGAAAAGAGTCAACGTCCGCGCCCGCCAAAAATGTTGGATGGCCATGGTCGTCGTTTAAGTGAAACGGATTGTTATTCCATTGATGAAATGGATAACTTAGAGGCCTTTTTTACAGAAGTGCGCGAGACATGTGAAATTCAAGGTGTACCAGCCGATACGATTATTTCTGAATTAGGGCCTGGGCAATTTGAAATTAATTTAAATCATGTGGCTAATCCAATGTTAGCGGCTGACCAAGCGATTATGTTCAAACGCTTGATCAAAGGCATTTCTCGTAAACATGGTATTAGCGCGTCGTTTATGGCGAAACCTTATGCTGATCAAAGTGGTAATGGTTTCCACGTGCACTTCAGCTTACTAGATGAAGACGGCAACAATATTTTTGATGATGGTACGGATGAAGGTACCGATATTTTAAAACATGCAGTGGCTGGTCTAATACACACGATGGCAGACGGTATGTTGGTATTTGCACCTCACTTAAACTCTTATCGTCGCTTTATGAAAGGTGCGCATGCACCAACGGTTGCGTGTTGGGGTTATGAAAATCGTACGGTAGCAATACGTATTCCAGAAAGCCCATGCATTGCTCGTCGTATTGAGCATCGTGTGTCTGGTGCGGATGCAAACCCATATTTGGTTTTAGCAACGATTCTTGCGGGGGCTTTGTACGGTATTGAAAATAAATTAATGCCACCACAACCTATCGAAGGCGATGCTTATACTGAAACCGAAGCAGAAGATTATAGTGATGCATATGAGCTGCCTAATAAGTGGGATCAAGCAACAGAAATATTTAAAAATTCTGATGTGTTAAACCAATATTTAGGTGAAGAATTTATTCGCGTATTTTCAGCGGCTAAAGAGCAAGAACAACTGCGCTTTGATGATCGAATTTCGGACGTGGAATACGAGTCGTATTTAGGTCTGTTGTAACCCTCGCTGATATTCGCGAGAGGTCAGGTTTAAGTGCACAAAAATAATGCGTGCTTAGACCTGAGTGCTTTTAATCGTGCACAGTTGCTACTTTGGTGTGGCGTATATAGACTGAATACCCAATGAGGGGTATATAGTCTAAACCACCCATTACGTACATTGAAATGAGAAACACGGGATGTGTTTACCGAATTAAAAGTCTCCAAAGAGAGACTTGAAACGTGCAGGTTTTAGTCTGACGGATTCAGCTAAAACTATAAAAATAAAAATAATACCCGTTCTTTTTTATATGTTTATTGAAACATCAAAATTGGGACAAGGTAAGACAATGTGGCCCCACATTACACATTGAAAACTGGAGATAACAACATGAATCCGTTTAAGCTAGGTATTGCAACTGCGTTAACACTTGCACTAGGGCAGACAGCCCTTGCACAAGACAATGTTTTAAATATTTATAATTGGTCGGATTATATTGATCCTACTGATGTCAAAAAATTTGAAAAAGAAACCGGCGTTAAAGTTAACTACGATGTTTATGATTCTAATGAAATGTTAGAAGCAAAATTAATGGCGGGTAACAGCGGTTATGATTTAGTTGTACCAACCGGTGCGTTTCTTGAGCGTCAACTACAAGCGGGCGTTTATGCAAAAATTGATAAAACCAAGCTTAAAAACTATAAAAATATTGATGCTGAATTAGCAAAAAAAACCGCGCGTAGCGACAAAGAAAATGCTCATAACGTCGCTTATGCATGGGGAACCGTTGGCTTAGGTTACAACCTAGACATGCTACAATCTCGTTTAGGCAAAGACATGCCGTTTGACACGCTGGATTTGATTTTCAAACCTGAGCTCAGCGCTAAACTGAAGGGCTGTGGTATTGCGTTATTGGATGCGCCAGCGGATATGCTTTCGGTTGCAATGAACTACTTAGGTTTAGATCCTAATTCAGAAAAAAAAGCCGACCTAAAAAAAGCAACGAAGTTACTTAAAGATAATCGTCAAAACTATAAATATTTTCATTCAAGCCAGTATATCTCCGATTTAGCCAATGGCGATGTGTGCTTAGCACTGGGTTATAATGGTGATATTTTACAGTCGCAAAGCCGAGCAGAAGAAGCCGGTCAAGGTGTTAAAGTCGGCTACTCAATTCCCAAAGAAGGTACACAGGTATGGTTTGATTTGATGGCTATTCCTGCTGATGCGCCTAATAAAGAAAACGCATACAAGTTTATTGATTTTGTTTTACGTGGTGAAACCGCTGCGAATATTGCGAACTATGTTTATTACGCTGTACCAAACACAGCGGCAACGCCATTTATAGAAAAAGCCGTACTTGATAACCCGGGTATTTATCCAACTGATGCTGTTAAAGCAAAGTTGTTCCCGCAGTTAGCACATACAGCGAAGTTTGATCGTCTTTTATCTCGCGCATGGACCGGTATTAAAACCGGGCGTTAATAAGTAGAGCCTGCTGCAAGGCAGGCAACTTAATTTGAAATGGCCTGTGGCCATAAGCGGAATACTGGCGGTAAACCATGAATGTATCTGAACTAAAATCAACCATAACCGGTGTGGCGAATCCTGTGAATACTGAACTACCTCTATGGAAACAACCGGATGCGGCCCCTTTTGTGCGCATCGAAAATATCACCAAGAAATTTGATGACTTTACAGCGGTCGATAATGTCTCACTAAATATTTATAAAAAAGAATTGTTTTGTTTACTGGGCGGATCAGGCTCTGGTAAAAGTACATTGCTACGCATGTTAGCCGGTTTTGAAAGCCCAACCAGTGGACGTATTATTATTGACGGCGTTGATATGGAAGGCATTCAGCCTTGGAATCGCCCAGTTAATATGATGTTTCAATCGTATGCGCTCTTTCCTCATTTAAGCGTTGCAGACAATATCGCGTTTGGTTTAAAGCGTGAAGGTGCTAACAAACACGATGTTAAAAAACGTGTTGCTGAAATGTTAGATATGGTTCAGCTAGGGCATTTAGGTAAACGTAAGCCTCATCAGCTTTCAGGTGGTCAGCGCCAACGTGTTGCATTAGCCCGTTCGTTAGTGAAACGCCCTAAATTATTATTACTTGATGAACCACTCGGAGCGTTGGATAAAAAACTGCGCGAAGAAACCCAGTTTGAAATCATGAATCTGCAAGAAGACCTTGGTGTGACATTTGTTGTGGTAACCCATGACCAAGAAGAGGCCATGACACTTGCCACCCGTATTGGCGTGATGAATCAAGGTTTAATTGTACAAACGGATGCGCCTCATGATGTGTATGAATATCCGAATAGTCGATTTGTGGCTGAATTTGTAGGCTCGGTTAACTTACTTGAAGGCTTCATCACTGAAGACAATATTGACAGTGTGCGAATCAAATCAACAGAAGCCGATTGCGAATTTTTTGTGCCCCATGGGATTAGCTGTGCACCTCAACAGCGAGTACATGTAGCGTTACGTCCTGAAAAAATTAAAATGACGCGCATTAAGCCAACGCAAGAAGAAAACCTAATGAAAGGCGAGATCATTGAAATTGCCTATATGGGAAGTTTGTCAGTATATCGAGTGAATTTGCAAAGCGGTAAAGAAATTCGCGTGACCCAACCAAACTTTGCACGTGATATGGGTGAACGTTTCACTTGGAACGAACAAGTCTTCTTGTCTTGGGATGTAGACAGTAGCGTGGTACTGACATCATGAGTTCATTTTCTGGAAACGTGTGGCTTTCTGGATTCTCAAGTTGGAAAGCGCGCTTAAATATATTTTCTAAAATAAATTGGGGTCGCTTGAGTGTGATCTCGGTTCCTTACCTTTGGTTGGCTGTGTTTTTCTTTGTGCCGTTCTTAGTGGTGTTTAAAATATCGCTATCTGAGTCGGCCATTGCGATTCCACCGTATACTGACCTTTTAGACTTTAATGTTGAAGAAGCCTACGTCAGCATGAAGTTAAATCTTGGTAATTATCTTTATCTCTGGGAAGACAGTTTTTATCTTGATGCTTACTTAAGCTCGATAAAGATAGCCGCAATTTCAACATTTTTTACATTGTTAGTTGGCTTTCCTATTGCGTACTTGATAGCAAGAAGTGATGAAAAAATTCGCGGTATATTATTAGCATTGGTTATTTTACCCTTTTGGACTTCGTTTCTGTTACGGGTTTATGCTTGGGTGGGCTTATTAAAAAACCAAGGCTTAATCAATGAAGTATTGTTGTCATTTGGGATTATTAACGAGCCACTAACAATGCTACAAACGGATTTTGCGGTTTACATTGGCATTGTGTACACCTACCTGCCGTTTATGATTTTACCCTTATATTCAGCCCTTGAAAAAATGGATATCTCATTATTAGAAGCCGCCGAAGATTTAGGTGCGCGTCCGATTCAAAGCTTTTTTATGATCACCATACCGTTAGCTATGCCAGGTATTATAGCCGGTTGTATGTTGGTATTTATTCCAGCGGTTGGCGAATACGTGATACCTGCTTTGTTAGGTGGCTCTGACACTCTAATGATTGGACGTGTGTTATGGGATGAGTTTTCATTAAATCGTGATTGGCCAATGGCATCAGCGGTTGCGACCGTTATGCTTGTATTCTTGGTATTACCAATCATGTTAATACGTAATAAGTCTGGTAAAGAGGAGGCCATGTAATGAAAAGACGTTCTATATTCTTAAACTCAACGGCGGCCTTTGGATTTATATTCTTATATGCGCCTATTATTTCGCTGATCATTTACAGCTTTAACGAATCCAAACTGGTAACGGTTTGGGGTGGCTGGTCTATTAAGTGGTATAGCGAGCTATTTAAAAATGATCAGATCATGGATGCAGCATTTTTAAGTTTAAAAATTGCATTTATCAGTGCGACCCTTGCGGTCGTGTTGGGTACCATGGCAGGTTTTGCATTATCACGCATGGGTCGTTTTCGCGGTAAATTATTATTCTCCGGTTGGGTCAGTGCACCACTGGTGATGCCAGAAGTGATTACCGGCTTATCGTTACTGCTCTTATTTGTGGCAATGGAAAGTGCGTTTGGCTGGCCTGCTGGCCGTGGTGAAATGACGGTGATCATTGCCCATACTACGTTTTGTTTAGCGTATGTGGCGGTCATTGTGCAGTCACGCTTGGTGGTATTAGATGACACGCTAGAAGAAGCGGCAATGGATTTAGGCGCTAAGCCTTCTTCGTTATTTTTCTTAGTAACATTGCCACTGATTTCCCCTGCGATTATTGCTGGTTGGTTATTGTCATTTACGTTATCGCTTGATGATTTAGTGATTGCCAGTTTTGTATCGGGCCCAGGTGATAGCACATTACCAATGGTAATTTTCTCTAAGGTACGCTTAGGCGTTACACCAGAAGTGAATGCGTTGGCCACCTTGATGATTGCCATTGTTGCTATTGGTGTCATCTTTGCAATGTTGTATATGCGTAAACAAAACAAAATGTTGGCGGCAGCCCAAGAGGGCTAGTCATAATTAATACAAGGTGTTGCCAGCAACACCTTAAAGTCAGTAGGTTAAAAAATGAAAATTGGTATTTTAGCCACAGGTATTACGCCAGATGAATTAATTCATCAGTTTGGCTCTTATTCAAATATGTTTATGGATCTGTTTTCAAAAAACGGCTATGAGTTTGAATACGAAGTTTATGATGTACGTGATGATGTGTTTCCTCAATCAGAAAAGGAGTGTGATGCCTGGTTGATCACAGGGTCAAAATTTAACGTATATCAAAACCTTGAATGGATGCAAAAACTAAAAGCATTTATTTTAGAGGTGCATGCCAGTAAAAAGCCAATGGTTGGTATTTGTTTTGGCCATCAAATAATTGCAGAAGCATTTGGTGGTAAGGTTGATAAATACTCTGGTGGCTGGGGCGTAGGTTTACACGCCTATAAATTATCGGGTGACCATGACTTTATTACAGATGACTCTAATGAATTTATCATAAATGCTATGCATCAAGATCAGGTGTTGGTTAAACCAGAAAACGCAGTGGTGTTTGCTGAGTCTGATTTCTGTGAATATGGGGGCCTTGTTTATGATGATCGTATTCTTACTTTTCAAGCGCACCCTGAGTTTACGCTGGACTATGAAGATGCGTTAGTTGAAGCGCGTAAAGGCCCAGTGGTGCCAATTGATGTTGCCGAAGAAGGGCTTAAAACCTTACGAGAGGCTGGTGCTAAAACGGAATCAGATAAAATTGCTCACTGGATGGCTGATTTTATTAAGGCGCGCGTTTAATCCGATAGTCATTCGTTTTATATGGGTCAGTGTTATGCCTAATGGTGGCCCATTTTTTTATTAAATAGAAAAGCCGATGCAGTGGTCTGCTTCGGCTTTTTTGTGGTGTGAATAATCGAGGGGGAGCGATATGGAAATTGGTATTTTAGTAACAGGCCATATTGATGAACCCCATAAAAGTAACCATGTAGGTTATGCACACATGTTTCAGCAGTTATTCAAAAAAGCAGATGTTACGTTTGAATACGCTGTTTTTAATGTGATTGATGATCAATGGCCAGAAACCATCGATAGTTGTGATAGCTGGTTAATTACTGGCTCGGCAAGTGGTGTATACGATAATACAGCGTGGATGCAGAAATTAAAGCGGTGGATTACCCATGCTCACGAGCAGGGTGTTCCTATGGTCGGTATTTGTTTTGGCCATCAAATTATTGCAGAAGCTTTTGCGGGTGTCGTCGAAAAGTATTCAGGCGGTTGGAGTCTTGGGCCGCAAGTGTATCAGCTCAATAACTTTGAATTAGACGGTAAAATCGAGATTCAGTTAAATGCCGTACATCAAGATCAAGTGATCGAGAAGCCGGAAAACGCGAGGTGTATAGCGAGTTCTTCATTTTGTGAAAATGCCATATTAATGTACGGGGATTCAATTTTAACCATACAGGCACATCCTGAATTTACCTGTGAATATGAAAAAACATTATTAGAGTTTCATAAAGGTAAAAACATTGCGCTTGAGCCCTCACAAAAGGCATTACATAAAATGAATGATCAGATCATATCAATGGATGATCTAACCATTGCACGTTGGATGGCTCGTGTACTTTTACAAACACAAAACCCAAGATGAGAACGTGCTTACACTTGCCAAAAGCGTAAGCTAAAAAATAATGCCATGCTTAATATGGTGGTTAGCAATGTATTGCGAGTGGTAACGGCCAGCACTGTTGCCACAATAGCGCACAGTAAGTAATGATTGTCCCAGCTAATATTTAAAGAGTGTTCACTTACAAATACAATCGGTGCCCAAATGGCAGTAAGCACAGCCGGTGCCGAATAACTTAGAAACTTTAAGGTTGCCGAATTTAATGTGATAGGCAAACGAGGCTCTAAAAAACTATAACGACTAAAAAAGATAATGCTTGCCATGAGTAAAATGGTCAGTGTGATCATTTATCTTCCCCCATTGCCTTTGCATATAAGGTACCTACCGTCATACCAAAGAGTGCTGCGATTAATAACCCTGATGGGATTTGAAATAATTCGCACACTACAGAGGTGACTAAACTGACTAATACACACATTAAAATAGACGGTTTATTAATCTGCGGTGTCACAATGGCGATGAACGTGGCAGCAATGGCAAAATCTAATCCCCAGCTATCAAGATCAGGAATCGTATTGCCGACTAAAATACCCGCTGCTGTGGCGATATTCCAAACTAAATAAAAACTTAATCCAGCCCCTAATGCATACCAGCGATCAAAATTGTGTGGTGTTTCTTTCGATGACTTTGATTTAGCGGTAATGGCAAACAATTCATCAGTGAGTAAAAAGCCTAAAATCAATCGCCATTTTAATGGCAACGGACTAATGTTTGGGCGCATGGCCATAGAATACAAAAAGTGTCGAGAGGTAATGAGCAGTGTGGTGATTAAAATACTGCCCAGTCCGATGCCAGCTTTGATCATGCCAACGGCCACTAGTTGAGCGGCACCAGCAAATACAATGGCTGACATTGCTTGGCTTTCAAATGGGTTTAAACCGGCATCTAATGCAAGTGAGCCCGCTAATATACCCCAAGGAATAACGGCAATACTTAATGGCATGACAGCTAATGCGCCTTTGAGCCATCGTTGAGAAGGTGAATGTGTTTCTGAGGAAGACATAAATAAACTAATAAAAGAGTAAGGGCGAAATTATACGTTATATTAAAACTATTTTGTGCAGTGCAATTGAAGTATTTACATCATGGCAGCGACTGCTGCCATGATAGTTATGGGTTAATCAATAAGCGCCGTCGCTGTAAATTAACTCATAGCTGTGGCTGTAAATTTCAAGAATATTACCAAATGGATCTTCCATATAAATCATGCGATAAGGTTTTTCACCTGGGTAATAATAACGTGGCGCTTTCATTCGCTTTTTACCACCAGCGGCGACAATTCGTTCAGCAAGTTCTTCAACATTGGGGTCTTGTACACAAAAGTGAAAGACACCCGTTTTCCAATATTCAAAATTATCTTCTGGATTTTTCTGGTTTTTAAATTGGAATAATTCAACACCAATTCGATCCCCTGTGGATAAATGCGCAATGCGGAAGCTTTCCCACCCTGCACCAAATACATCGGTACACATTTCACCGATGGCACTGTCATCTTCAGTAATCTCGGTGGGTTCCATGATGCGATACCAACCTAGCACTTCAGTGTAAAACTTAACGGCGGCCTCCAAATCAGGGACAGAGATACCGATATGGGAAAAAAGTTGCGGGGGTAAACATTGTTCATCTTTATGCCTCTTTGTTGGTTAAGGTTGAATAAAGAATACACAAGGTCAATAATTACTTAAAATTATCAAAATTCATAATTATGAGTATATTTTGTAATGATAAATCCAGTATGGCTACGCAGCTTTTGCACGCTAGTGGAAGTGGGGCATTTCACCCGCACCGCAGCGCAGCTGAACATGACACAATCAGGTGTGAGCCAGCATATTCACAAGTTAGAAGAGCAGCTGGGGCAGCTCTTGTTAGCAAGGGAGGGTAAGCAATTTACGCTCACAGAGGCGGGTGAGCGTTTATATGACGAAGCACGCCATATTGTTATGTCACTTTCCAATTTAAAGCAGCAGATTGCCTTGGATCCTACCCATGAGGGGCTCGTTCGGTTGATGTCCCCTGGCAGTGTTGGCTTGAAGTTGTATCCACAGCTTATTGCCTTACAGAAAAAGCATCCAAAATTAGTAATGGATTATCGCTTTGCACCCAATGCCAGTATCGAAAAGGCCATAATGAATAATGAGATTGACCTTGGTTTTATGACTCGAATATCTAATATCGGTGATATAACTTGTGAAGCCGTGGCAAAAGAGCCGCTGTTGCTAGTCACCCCTAAATCGGTTGTGAATCCCACGTGGTCACAGTTACAAAACTTGGGCTTTATTGATCATCCCGATGGCGTGCATCATGCGCAATTATTATTAGGTGAGAATTTCTCAGAGTTTCAACACAGCGATATGTTTAATAAAACGGGTTTTTCAAATCAAATCCACTTAATACTAGAGCCTGTCAGTTTAGGCCTGGGTTTTACTGTGTTGCCCGCTTATGCGGTAGAGGCGTTTAAACAGACTGAATTGATTAAGGTACACAGGTTAACGATACCCGTTTCTGAGACGCTATACCTTGCACGTTTACGTAATAAACGTTCACCTAAAAGAATAGAAACCGTAATCGATGAAGCAAAACAATATTTAAATGGATAAAAAATTGATACTTAAAAACGTAATGATTAAAGGTGAGAGAGAATGCAGAATTGGGAATGGTTTAGCGTGTATTTTTTAACAACATGTTGAAGGCGCTTGTTACGTAACAAACGCCTTTAGGTTTAATATTATAATGCAGATGCTGTGTTGTTTAAACTTTCGTTTTTAGCTGCCACTTTATTGATGATGACTAACAGTTTATTGATGTTGTTTTCATCAAAAACCATATAAGCAGTACCCGTTTTTAAAGAGATAAAACGCTTGCCTTCGGTAAAGAAAACATCAACAGAATAACCTTTCTGAATATCAGCAAAATTTGGTAATGTGATACCTGTTGGCGTTGTTTGGGTCATGCTTACTTGTATGTCACTTTGCAACTGAGTGATATTTTTAGGGAAGATGTTAATGCTATCCTCACCTTGATCAAGGCTCAGGCCAAACTTTTCTTTTTCTTCGCTGTTATTCAAGTTAGTTTCATATACTTGAACGTAGGATAGGCCGACTATTTTTGAGTCTTTAAAATTAACGGTCGCAACGTTTGTATTGAACTGTTCTCCTTTGGTGATAGTAATACAGCCAGCCAGTTGAAGGCACAATACAGCCACTATAATTCGTAACATTTTACTTCCTTAATTAAAATACAGAGTCAAGTTAAGGCGCAGAGATGGAATGACTTGATTAGTGACTTCCTGTCAATGAACGTTAATTGAATCCAAATTATTACATAAACTATGATTTAGGTCGTAAATAAATGTATCGAAAAGACTGTTTTATATAAATAAGCACAAGTATTACTTTAAGATTAAAAGGATTGCTTAAAAATAAAGACATGCTCGTTTATTTTTTAATCATCGATGTATATTTTATGCACTCTTCGGGTAATGCCGGTGAATAATGTATAGGGAATCGTATCAGCAAAGGGAGCGATCTCTGCGGCAGGTAAGTTCTCCCCCCATAGCTCTACCTTCGATCCTATTTTTGCATCTTTTATTTGTGTTAAATCCACCGTAAGCATATCCATAGAAACACGACCAATAATGGTGGTACGTTGACCGTTTACAATAACGGGTGTGCCATCTTTGGCATGGCGTGGGTATCCATCAGCGTAACCCATTGCGACGGTGCCAACTTTAGTAGGTGTCTTGCATGTGTATCGATGGCTGTAACCCACACCGTCTCCGGCAGTCGTTTCTCGTATGGCGATCACTTCAGAGGTTAATGTCATAACAGATTTTAGTTGGTCGGCTAATGGGTGTGAATGTTCAAATGGTGTTGCGCCATATAGCATAATACCGGGGCGCTGAAACGCATGGCGTGCACTGCTATGACCTAATGTCGCAGCACTGTTCGCAAGGCTTATGGGGGCATCAATACCTGCAGACGCAGACTCAAAACATTGAATCTGTTGCGCAGTTAATTTACTGGTTAAATCATCTGCGCTTGCAAAGTGACTCATTAACACCACAGAGTTTACTTGTTTCAGTGATTTTAAGGTTTCATAAGCGTGACGATAATCCTTGGGCATAACACCTAACCGATTCATGCCACTGTCCATTTTCAGCCAAATGTTAAGAGGTTTGGTTAAGGTCGCTTGAGCAATGGTTTCAATTTGCTCAAGACTGTGCACGGCACACCAAAAATCATTATCGCTAATAACGGGTAATTCGTCAGAGGTAAAAAACCCTTCTAATAATAAGATGGGTTTTTTAATGCCTGCACTTCTTAATTCGAGAGCTTCTTCGATGCAAGCAACCCCAAACGCATCGGCTTCATTTTCAAGTGCGAAGGCTAATTTTACGGCGCCATGGCCATAACCATCGGCTTTAATAATAGCGACAGCGCGTTGTGCAGGCGTAATGGATTTTGCCAAACGATAATTATCGCGAAACGCGTTTAGATTAATGGTGGCGGTGGCGGCTCTACCCATGGAACTTCTCTCGTATTCTTTTTAATAAAAGTGTTTTGGCAGCACTAATAAATTTCATAATGTTAAGCGTAATAAACGCTCGATGGATAAACCTTCTGGATCAATGTCAGGCGTTTTTTGATTAATAATATCGCTGACAAATTTTGCAGAACCCAGTGACATGGTCCAGCCCAATGTACCGTGACCAGTATTAAGGTATAAATTAGAGTAAGTTGTGCCGCCAAGCACAGGGGTGCTGTCTGGTGTCATAGGGCGCAGGCCTGTCCAAAATTCAGCTTTGCTTACATCAGTGGCACCGGGAAACATATCTTGAATCACAAAGTCCACACTGGCACGACGTTTAGTGGGGCATTCTAAATTGTACGATGCGATCTCGGCAGTACCGCCCACGCGAATGCGATCTTTAAAACGAGTAACCGCGACCTTGTATGTTTCATCCATTATGGTGGATTGCGGCGCGCGGCTTTCGTCTTCAATGGGAAGTGTGAGTGAATACCCTTTTATCGGGTAGATAGGCACATTAATACCAACGGTTTTTAATACCTGTGGTGAGTAGCTACCCAGAGCGCACAAAAATGCGTCCGCCATCACGACCCCCGCATCAGTTGTTACACTGGTAATTTTTCCACCGGCGGCATTTAAGCGTTCAATGCGGGTGTCCATCATAAAATTCACGCCCAGTTTTTTACATTCTTCCGCAAGCGCGGTGGTGAATTTAAAACAGTCACCGGTTTCATCGCCGGGTAATCTTAAACCGCCAACAAATTTTTCTTTTACATGGGCCAGTGCGGGTTCGTATTCAATGCAGCCATTCATGTCGAGTGCTTGGTGTTTAATGCCTAAATCTTGTAATACCTTAATGTCTTTTTGCAACGCATCAACCTGCTTTTGCTTACGAAACAGCTGTAATGTTCCGCGTTGGCGGGCGTCATAATCTAGGTTTAATTCTTTGCGGATATCCACAAAGCAATCGCGGCTGTATTCTGCAATGCGCAACATACGGGCCTTGTTGGTTTGATAAGAGCGGGTATTGCAGTTGGCCAACATCTTAGTCATCCAAGAAAGGGTGTAACCGTCGAGCTCTTTAAGATTAATCATGAAGGGTGCTAAGTCTTGCAGCATCCAGCCAATGGCTTTGATGGGGACACCAGGTGCCGCCCATGGTGAGCTATAACCAGGTGAAATCATGCCCGCGTTGCCATGGCTGGTCTCTTGCGCCACGCTGCTTTGGCGGTCAATTACGGTGACTTGATGCCCTGATTTCGCTAAATACCAAGCGCTGGCTACGCCTAATACACCGCCACCTAATATCGTAATGTGCATGATCGCCTCGAGAAACCGTATTATTGTTAGTATTGATAACGGCTAGTTTAGGTGAAAAATATGAGAATAATGCTTTGATTTTTATCTAATAAAAGGATAAAACACTCCATATGTAATTTTATGCAGTGAAAAAGGTTGCTGATGAAGAACTTGAAAAAAAGAGAATTAGACCGGCTAGATATGAATATTTTGCGGGCACTGCAAAATGATGCTCGTATAAGTTATGTGGATTTGGCCGAAAAGGTGGGCCTAAGCTCGACCCCTTGTATTGAGCGAGTGAAGCGCTTAGAAAAAGATGGTTACATTGAAGGCTATTACACCCGCTTAAACCCAGAAGCACTGGGCTTTAGTATGCTGGTTTTTGTGGAGATATCTTTGTCATATCAATCACCAGATGCTTTTTTAGCATTTAATCAGGCGGTAAAAAAACTGCCCTATATTTTAGAGTGCCATTTGGTATCGGGTGATGCTGATTACCTAATAAAAGCCCGTATTGATGGCATGTCTGAGTATCGGGCGCTATTGGGCGATATGCTACTCACTTTGCCAGGGGTGAAGCATTCTAAGAGTTATATCGTGATGGAAGAGGTCAAAGAAACACAGTCGTTACCACTCGAATTTAGACAAAAAAAATCTTAAAGTAAAAACAGTCTTGCAAAATAAACGCATGGGTTTATGATAAAAAGTATGAAAACATTGATGACTACGATTAAAAGCAACTTAAACTCCCGCATGGTAAGCCTTGCGAGTGTTTCAGCGTGCGTGCAAAAAGTAGTAACCTTAATGGCGTCTTATTGGTATTCGGTTGTGTTTTATTTTGGCTATTTTAGCCAAATGCCGAATCGCCATTGAGATATAACTAAATAATTGGCAGTTCGGCTCAATCAGCCGACTGCCTAAAAACCCCGATTAGCAGTCAGCTGATCGGGGTTTTTTTTTAGCGGTCATTTGATCGACACATAAATCAAATACAAATAGGGGAAAACTTAAAAAATGAAAGGAAAACAATATGCAATCGGCTCAAGCCTCAGCGCTCAAGACACAAGACATTAGCTTAAACGAATCAAATGTTTCGACACGGGCACTGCCATCCCCAAACGTGCTAAAGCAAAATTTAGGGTTAAGTGAGGCACTGCGTTCTCAAGTTGAGGATCACAGACAACAGTTACGAGATATTTTAGACGGTAAAGATGATCGACTACTCGTCATAACCGGTCCTTGTTCGTTGCACGATGAAATTGCCGCATTAGATTATGCACGTCGCTTAAAGCATTTAAGTGATCAAGTCAGCGATAAAATGCTCATTGTTATGCGTGCTTACGTTGAAAAACCCCGCACCACCACAGGTTGGAAAGGCTTAGCCTATGACCCTGATCGTGATGGTAAGGGCGATATTGAACAAGGTTTACGCCGTTCACGTGCACTCATGCTAAAACTCGTCGAGCAAGGCTTGCCATTGGCAACAGAAGCGTTAAACCCAATGACAATGATGTACTTAGACGATGTCATCACATGGACAGCTATTGGTGCACGTACAGCCGAATCACAAGTACATCGTGAAATGATAAGCCATTTAACCATGCCCGTAGGCATTAAAAACGGTACGGACGGCTCCGTTGATACAGCGGTTAACGCCATGATATCGGCCAGTCGAGAGCATCATTGCTTAGGTATGGATGCCCACGGAAATATTGCCATGCTCGATACACCAGGGAACCCAGATACCCATGTTGTATTACGTGGCGGGCGCAACATCACAAATTACGATGAAGCGAGCATTGCAAAGACGCTCACTCAATTGCAAAAAGCAAAAGCGGGTAACTCATTGCATGCAAAAGTAATCGTTGATTGCTCCCATGATAATTCACAAAAAAACCATGATAAACAATTACAAATTGCACAAGAAGTTGTGCAGCAAATCCTTAACGGCAATAAAAATATCAGTGGCATCATGTTAGAAAGCTTCATTGAAGCGGGTAAACAATCCATGGAAGGTTGTGAACATGATGGCTGTTTAAAATACGGCATGTCGATAACCGATGCGTGTATTAGTTGGGAGCAAACCCAAACCTTAATTGACCAGTTAAGTGATATGTTAGATTAGCGAGTGTTTTAATCTACTTTATATTAGCATCTGTTTTATCGCTGAGTGCCTAAATAATTTTATATGGCTGTTATGACTTTGCAGTTTAGGGTAGTAGGGTTTTCGATTTTTTGTGTAGATTTAAATAGTGAAAACCTAGTCTCTGTCTTTGTGCATAAGTAAACGGATGATGCAGTTTACTTGTTCTTGTTTTAGTAAAATGAAGTCACCGTTAAAAGGTAAAAAATGGAAACCCAGCGATTGACCTTAAGGCAATGGAAAGAGAGCGACTTGCCAATTTACGCATCTATGAATGCGAACCCTGACGTGATGCATTACTTTCCATCGGTTTTAACAGAAAACCAAAGTAATGCTCAAGCGCAAAGAGGTCAGCTAGCAATCGATAAACAAGGCTGGGGGTTTTGGGCGGTAGAAATTAAGGCCTCAGGCCAATTTATCGGGTTTGTAGGGCTGAATAACATAGTTGAAGAGAGTGGGTTCCCTAATGCACCATTTGTCGAAATTGGCTGGCGATTGAGCAATGATCACTGGGGGAAAGGCTATGCAACCGAGGCGGCAAAAGAGTCGTTAAAATATGCGTTTGATTGCCTGCAATTACAGAAAGTTTGTGCGTTTACTGCTTTGCAAAATCTCCCTTCGAGACGCGTAATGGAAAAACTGGGAATGCATGATAATAAGCAAACGTTTTATCATCCAGCGTTAGCTGAATCCCATGAGTTATCAAAGCACTGTCTGTATACAATAACTAAATCACAATGGGCGGCGAATATACGTTAGTATTTCACAGTCAATCAAATTTAAAGAGCTTTTAAAATGCTTTCACATATTATTGTTCCACGGTTTAGTGATACAGATGCTCTTGGGCACATTAGTAATACGGCTTTCCCCATTTGGTTTGAAGAAGCGCGTACGCCTCTGTTTGAAATATGCCACCCATCATTAGATGTTAAATCTTGGCCATTAATTATTGCGAGAATAGAACTTGATTTACTTGCCCAAACATACTGGGGTGATAATGTAGAAATCAAAACCTATATCAGTAAATTAGGTAATTCTTCTTGCCATGTGAGTCATGAAGCATGGCAAAGGGGTAAAATTGTTGCGAAAGGTTTAGCCGTTATGATTTATTTTGATTATAAAAATGAAAAAGCCATGGCGCTACCCGATGATGTACGTGCTAAGTTAACAGAGCATCTGAGCGATAAGACATAGGGTACATAAACTGAACATTGATTGATCTAATAATGAACATGATATTTACTCAGTTAAAACTGGCCTAAAGCGCGGTGCATATTTAACATTCGAACAGTGTTATTCGGCATCATAGGTATTTAATTTTATTTATTTGTTGAATACTGGATTACGCGGTTTCAAGTAATGAATAGCAAAAAGGCGAAAAACTATGTTTAGTCATGTAGCGTTAGGGGCAAATGATCTTGAAGTCTCAAAGCAATTCTACGATGCTACTTTGGGGGCATTAGGCTACAGCGAAGGCGTTATGGACCCAAAAGGTCGTTATTTTTATACGTCGAGCAAGGGAATATTTATCTTAACCAAACCCATTGATGGCGAGGACGCTTGCCATGGTAATGGCAGTACGATTGGATTTTCGAGTTCTACCATAGCACTCGTTGATGCATGGCATCAGGCTGGTATTGATAATGGGGGGATGAGTTGTGAAGAGCCTCCTGGTGTACGTGAAGGCGGTCCGTTTAAATTATATTTAGCGTATTTACGGGATCCTTCTGGGAATAAAATTTGCGCTCTGCATCGCATGGAATCTTAAATAAAAAGCCCCAGTTTAACTGGGGCTTTTTTAGCTCTTTAAGAGTCGTGTGATTTACTCCTGATTTTATGTATATTAACTCTTTTCAAGTTGCGCAATAAAGGCTTCTGACTCTGCAATGGATTTTTCCATATCTTTAACTAAACGCGATACATTGCCTTGGATATTAGCTAGCTCACCCTTCATTGTGTTGATGGCTTGTGCATTTAAATTATGTTTTAAAAATAATGTTTGATCTCTTAGTGCGGATAATACCGGCTCTATTTTACTTTCTGCCCGACGCATAGAGCGCATTAGCTGTTTATATTTGGTTTTTGTATCGTTAAGTTGTTGCTTACTTTGATTCTTCAAGCTTTTATTTGTGTATAGATCAAGCTCATCGTACCATTCATCGAACAGTGCTTCTGCAACTTCTTTGATTTCGTCAATCCTTTCACTTACCTTAATGGACGACTTTTCGGCTTCTAGATACTCCGAATTAATGATGTCATATTTTTCTTGTAAATCAGAATCCTCTACACTTAATACTGATTGAAAGCGCTCTAATGCTGACTTGAACGTTTCTTTTGCTTCGACCTGAGAATCCCTTGCATTACCTACTCGATCAACAAGAATATCTCGTTTATGTATGCCTACTTTTTCCATAGCACTAAAGTAAACGGATTCACATGCCGTTAGGCATAAACAAAGTATCAGTAGTGGTATTCTTTTATGTAACGAATGCATTCATCGATTCCTATTGTTGTGAGTGAAGTTTTAACCAATTTAAGATAGATTCAATGGATAAGCCGTTATTGGCTTTATTTAAGTATGGTCGATACTCATTGTGATCATAACGTAAATAGACTTACATATCATGTAAACTGATTTTTAGCCTGCATTTAGCAAAAATTCTAAATTATCTAAGTCAAAAAATAATCTGGCTGATTCTCATATTGGCAATGGGATAGCATTATTTAATGATTTTATGTTAGATTTATGCCTCGCCACATCATTCACTTCATTATTTAAGGGAAAGTTATGGATATTTTTCGAATTATTTTTGCAGTTTTATTGCCACCATTAGGTGTGTTTTTGCAAGTAGGGATAGGGAAGCACTTCTGGATTAACATCATTCTAACTTTGTTAGGATATTTCCCGGGCATTATTCACGCAATTTATATCATTGGTAAAAAATAAAACACCCATATTATGATTTGTAAGAAGAATGGCGCTATTGCGTGCATGTTTTTTACTTGGGAGATAAGCTATTAATTTAGCTTTATATGTGGCTTTAAATTGATCAATGATAGTATCGTCAATAGCAATTTTTGCGATGCTATTTTTTAAAAATTAATTTTTTTTACTTTATGGATTCAATTTACGGTTTCACTATTGAATTTAATTTATCTATGTCGATAAAGAATCATTAGCGGTTCTAATGGTTTTTTATAGACACGAATAAATCCCTTTTATTTATGACCAAACCTTATTGTAAAAATTATAATGAGACGCGATCATGGTAGTAAGCGGAATACAGAGCGTACAGCTTCTTTAGCCAATGTTTAGCAAGCCAGATTTATGTATTATGATAGGATTTTTAGTGCGAAGTATGAGAGTTACCTTTGTTTTGATTATTGATTCGACATCAATATTAAATATGGTAACTCTCTCTTTTTTAATGTCAAGTGCTAGGCTAAGTCTTGACTTATACAGTCTAGCCAAACATTGAAAGTTTTGAATTATTGATGTTTACTTTGCTTTTTTCTACTTTTGCTTTTTTAGTTTTCATTAAACTCACATCATCATCATTAATAACAACCTTTCTTTTTATTACGTTCATCTTACCGGTCTGAGATATTAGACCCTGTAAGGCGCTTTCGAATAATAAGCCACCAAAAATATCAATTTTTTCTCCTAAAAATATATCACCAGAGGCTCCCATAGATAAATTTTCAGAGCCTTGATCTTGCGACCTGATTTTCCCAATGTGAGAATTTATAATATCCCCAATCGAGACATTTTTTTGATCACCAGTGTGAAGACTATCTGTGTCTCCAGTTATAATATCTTTGATATTACCGATTGTAGTGTCTATGACATCCCCCGTTATTTGTGATTCGACATCGCCTAAAATAAACGCCTCAACATCTCCATGTGTGACCGTATCTAAGTTACCAACTATAAACTCTTTAGTATCGCCCGTCATTTCACTGGTTACGTCACCTTCATGAACATCTACTTTGTTACCTTTATGTAAATCGAAAGTATGGCCTATGGTCTTAGTGATTAAGTCATTTTTAGTGGGGGTTTTGCTAAAGCCTGCGAAAGGCGGTGTATTTAGTAAATCATTTGGCTTCTCTGCGATTGTATTGTTTTCAACATAGCAACCACCAAAATTGAACGTTTTATGTATACTGCCTTTGGGGCCAGACGACCAGTTATATGCATAACCTTCATGGTACGTGTAGGTATTGCCCCAGTCTTTTTGTATTAAACCGGCTAAGCGTTCATAGGCTGCAACACCACCTAATTCACCTTGTTCGCCTCTTGCTTTATCTGCTGCGCAGAAGTCATCTTTGTTAAGTTCAATATCAAAAGTTTCCCCATCCGTACTTGTTTGTGATGCATGGTTTTCAACATATTGAGAACCAAAGGAAAATGAGGCATTTGCTCCGTAGTTAAAGTCTACCCCTTCTCTCCACTGGTATTGATCTCCGTAAATGCGGTTAATATGAACATCCCCTTTTAACACATCGACTGGATGCCTTGGTGACTTTCCACCATCTACGTCGAGTTGTTGCAGCGCATTTTTATTGATGTGATCCTTCACTACAGCAGGATCAAATTCGCTTGTAATATGAAGCGTCTGGCTAGATTTAAGTGCTGCTGTATACAACATACCATCAGTTATTATTGCTGCATGATGTGGGTTCCCACTGGTAACAGGATGAATAAACGATTGAGAATTTTCTAATGCATTTAGAATATAGGGCCTATTGGGGTTTCCACCGACAAATCCAATTTGAACTTCTGTACCGGGTGTTAATGGCATATCAAGGTGATTATTGCGAGCAGTATGACTAGCATGGCGAATCCAGTTTGAAACCTTACCCGCTTCTGGGCTCATGAAATCAAAGCTGACTTGATACCGGCCTACTTCATTTCGTTGTGCTAATGTTTGATCGCTTGCGGCGGAATATACCCGTGCGGTAGTTGATACAATGTTGGGTATTTTTTCGTTCCGCTTGGGGCGGTATTGAGTTGTACTGGGAATGCCAGTAAATGAACACTGGTAATATGGCGGGCTATTCGCCAGAATTTGTGTTTGTGCAGAATCATCAAGGTTATTACCATTATGGGTGACGCTTACAATAAGGATTTGCAATTTCTTCAGTAGGCGTGCGAACCGTTAATATAAAGCCAGGCGTAATGCATGCAAGCCCTGAGGTGCCAGAATAAACAACAGCTTGAGACTGCAGTTCTTCTAAACGAATTTGAGCCAGATCTTCAGCTTCCTTTTTATTATCAACCCCTTCATTGACCATATTAATGCTGGCCTTTCCATTGGTTAGCTTGCCAGCCGTCCCTTGGAATCCTTCTCGTGCTTGGTCAGGGTTTGTTTCAGTAATCACCACACTGGTAGGGACGGTATTAAATTGTCTTTTTAGATTACGAATGGAATTGTAATTTTGACTAGGGTTTTTATTTTGATCTAAATTTATAACACCTATAGGCAGCATGTCATAGAGTGTATCATCCGCGAGTATTAGCTTACCGTCTTGGTCGTGATCAATATAATAATATACCCCCCAGTGTTCTGCTAAACGGGAAATAAATTGAAAGTTAGATTCGCTGTATTGGCATATAAAATCTTTAACAGGGTAATCGCCATTTAGAGAGAGTTGATGGTTCAAATTCAGGTCATTGCTTAATTCACCTCTTAAAATATCAGGAACGGTCGTATTGGTGAAAATATCGTACGACTGATTATGACACTGACGCCAAACGGCTGGCACTAAGGTTGCTGAATAATATTTATATTTTTTTTGTTGGGCTAACGGTTTTGGTGAATTTAGTGTTTTAAATTCCTCTTCTACTTGAATGAAAACCCCTTTAATAGTGTAATCGCTACGATTGCTTATATTTGTTACCAAGATTTTTATATCATCTTGAGTTAAAGATGCATGGTTGAGTTTGTTGGCGACTGATTCAACAATTTTAAAGCCAACTTTTATGCTAAATAACGTTGATATTGATTCTGTCCCTGATATGGACATGATTTCTAGCTCAGTTTTATAGGTGTCACTTGATAGCTCAAATTTAGGTTTTCTCATAAAAATATCCTTATTTTAATGGGGTTATAAATAGTCGATTATTCACTAAGTACTTTTAAGTCTAAAAAATTTTCCTATGGTCATCGTTTTAATTAAACGTTGGAATGACCATTAAATGAAAAATAATAGATTTATTTTTAATTACGACTAAATCGATAATTGTTTGTTATTTAAGAATGAGTATTTTCACTTGAGACGGTGATAGCGTGACCCCTACAGCGTTCATGCTGCTACCATTTTGACCTGTCATTGAGGTTAATCGTGCAGCAGGCTTTCCCCCAAAAAAAATAGAGGTACTGCCCATTAATACTTTTGTTGGCCCCATGACCTTCCCTGAAACAATCCCCCCTGCAACGCCTGGCAGGCCTCCAGCGCTCATGGGTATTTCAGTTCCTATCGTGTGACCAGGGGCGCCCGAAATTAGAATTTTACTCGCTATAGTGGAAGGGTTAGCTGTTGCCCCCATTGAAATATTCGGATAAGGGATTGGCACGATGGAAGGGCCTACCGGAGTTTTACATACATCGGGCATAGCCATGTTTGTGCCACCCAATTGACAATTTGCGAACATAATATTTCCTTATTTTATGTATTGTGCAGCCGCTGGTTTTTAAATGTCTACCAGTGTTGAGGCCTGTTTGTTGTCATGGTCTAAGTTGTTATTTTTATTATGAGCAGTACTTTGGCGAGGGTATTGTGCAATGAACCTAATACGCCATTACCCTTACCTCTATCGTTTTTATAAATAAATAGAGAAAAACAGTCTGTCTACTGTTATTTAATAAGGCAATAATAGTGGAATTCACTGTAAATCATATAGTGCAATTTAGGGTTATGCGTTTTGAAAGGCTGTCGTAAAAAATTAATAATGGTAGCTAAAGGCTTAGCCATTATGATTTATTCATTACTACGAAAATGAAAAGACGAATACCAGGTGCTATTCGCCAACCGCTAAGTAAGCATTTAAAGAATGAGTAGATGTATTTACATGAGCAAAAAAATACCCAGCCGTGCTGGGTATTTTTTATTTTTAATGCTTAAGTTCGAATGGGCTACTTTAAAAACCCATTTTATCGCGCAAATTATAGTAGAACGCGCCCATTGCGGTGAACGGTACACGGAAAGTGCGACCACCAGGGAATGGGTATTGCGGCAAGCCTGCAAATACATCAAAGCGTTGGCTGTCACCTGCAATCACTTCACTTAATACTTTACCGGCAAGATGGGTACACGTTAGGCCGTGACCTGAATAACCTTGCGCGTAATACATGTTTTTACCAATACGACCAAACTGGGGTAAACGCATTAATGTCAGTAAGAAATTACCTGTCCAGGCGAAATCCACTTTAGTACCCTTTAATTGAGGGAACGTTTTTAACATGTTGGGCACAATCATAGATTCAATTTTGCTTGGTTCGCGTGCACCGTACGTGACGCCGCCGCCATAAATTAAACGCCCTTCATTTGATAAACGGTAGTAATCTAAAAGATAGTTGCAGTCTTCTACGCAGTTATCTTTTGGTAATAATTGTTTTTGTTGTGCTTCGCTTAATACTTCAGTGGTGATCACTTGTGTGCCGCATGGAATGGCTTTTGATTGCAGCTTAGGGATCAAGCCACCTAAGTAAGCATTACCGGCCACAACAATATAATCACATGTGACACTGCCGTTTTGTGTATAAACAACAGGCTTGTCGCCTTCTTCGATGCGGATGACTTCAGAGTCTTCGTAAATCGTGCCGCCCATTGATTCAACCGCAGCTGCTTCACCAAGGGCTAAGTTTAATGGGTGGAAGTGACCACCTGATTTATCTAATAAGCCGCCGGTGTAACGTTCGGAGCCTACGTGTTCTTTAATTTTATCGGCACTTAATAATTCAAGGTCTTTGTGGCCATGGGCTTCCCATAAAGCTTTTTTGCTTTCTAATTCTTTAAGTTGTCTGTCGTTACAGGCTGCGAAAATACCACCATCTTTAAGATGGCAATCAATATTATATTGATCGGTAAAACGGCGAATAATGCGACCCCCTTCAAATGCCATTTTCCCCATTTGGGTGCCAACTTCTTTGCCATAATGTTTTTCGATGAAGTCGATGTCACGGCTATAAGAATGAACGATCTGACCGCCGTTTCGACCAGAAGCACCAAAGCCAATGCGTTTAGCTTCTAGTACGGTAACCGTAAACCCTTTTTCGGCAAGGTGAATTGCGGTTGATAAACCCGTAAAACCCGCTCCGATAACACAGATATCAGAAGTAATGTTGTCGTTTAACGATGGGCGTAAATTTTTATCATTGGCGGAATCAGCGTAATACGATGTTGTGTGTTCTGGGGTTGTCATTCTTTTACCTCGACCTAGGGTGCTTCTTACCTATCTAGGTTAGTTTATTAAGGCAACAAGCTTAGTTTTTAAGCTCAATTAATTCATGCTGTTACGATACTGCGCCAGTGGCAACGCTGATATACCCAGTAGGGGATATATTGTTTTAGCGCGTTCAACCACGGGGGTTATGCCGTTTTAGTAAGCGTAAAAATCGAGGCAATAGTGCGACTTTTTAATTAAATAAGCACGCATTATTTTTATGTTTTATAGCGGCTTTACTTGCTCTAAACATTGACGAAATTTCTCTATAATCATTTGATTTGGGTGAGAGCTACGATAGATGGCACTGAAGGTATTTGTATAACCATAACGTTGACTCAAAATGGGTTTCAGTTGCTTATCTAGCCCCCAATTATTCACCATGTGGGTCGGCAGCATGCCAAGATAGTGGCCACTTAAAATGAGTGTTGCACGGGCTTCTTGGTGGTGTGCTTTTGCGTGTTTTTCCCATTTGAGCATATCAGGGTGCATTTCTCGCCCTGGCATTAAGCGGGGGGACTCAACGAATTTATACGCCAATAAATCATTGGGCTTTATTTGACTGTCGTTTTTTTTATGCAGCGGGTGCCCTAGAGCACAATAAAGAGACATGTGTTCATCGAATAAGTTAACTTGTTTAAGTTCACTGAACGCTTGGGTGAGCACAGTAATGCCGATATCGATTTTTTTATCCAATACTGCGGTGGTGATTTCATCAGACGACAGGGTACTAATGTGAACATTGACATCAGGAGCAAGCTTAGAAAATAGGTCCAATGCATTCACAACACATGAGTCATGACCGCCCAGCATGTGTTCGGCAAAACCAAGGTGAAGCTGGCCAATTAAGCGGTTATGGCTGTGGTTAATTCGATTGCGAAAGCTATCGAGGGCCCCTAATAAGTCTAATGTTGCATCATAAACCACTTGGCCATGACTGGTGAGACTAAAGCCACTGCGCCCGCGCTCACACAGACGCATATCCAAGCGTTTTTCCAGATCAGATATATAGTTAGAGATAGTCGAGTTTGCTAAATTCAGTTGCAGTTCGGCTGCGGTAAACCCGCCGGCTTCAACCACCGACTTAAATACTCTCAGCAGACGCAGGTCGATGTCGGCTAGTTGACCCGAGATAGCGGCTTTTTTGCGGCCCATAAAGCATCCAGTAATTTGTTGTTTTACAATTGTATATTTAAATGTAAGTTATATTAAATCATTATATAAGCCAAAGAAATACTGCTTTATAAATCCATTCATAAACGCAAGGGCCGTTGGGCCATAAGGAATTCACATGAGTATTCAATTAAGCAATCCAAGCTTGTTACAGACTCAAGCCTTTATTAATGGTCAATGGTGCGATGCCGACAGTGGTAAGACCTTTGCCGTGGTGAATCCCGCCACAGGGGAAGAGATCGCCCAAGTGGCTGACTCAGGCCAAGGTGAAACCTTGCGCGCGATAGAGGCAGCAAAAGCGGCCATGCCAGCGTGGAAAGCAGAGCCAGCCAAAGTGCGTGCAGCGATTCTCGAAAAATGGCATGACTTAGTCATGGCTAATCAGGCCGACTTAGCAACGTTGATGACATTAGAGCAAGGTAAAACCTTAGCGGAGTCGTCAGGAGAAGTGGCTTATGGTGCGTCGTTTATTAAATGGTTTGCCGAAGAAAGCAAACGCATTTACGGCGACGTATTACAGGGAACACCGGATCGTCGCGGCATTGTGATCAAACAACCTATAGGTATTGTGGGAGCAATAACACCGTGGAACTTCCCAAATGCCATGATTACACGTAAAGCCGCACCGGCCTTAGCCGTGGGGTGTGCCATGGTATTAAAACCAGCCGCAGAAACACCGTTATCGGCGTTGGCATTAGCCGAACTAGCCAAGCAAGCGGGTTTGCCAGACGGTTTATTTAATGTGGTTGTGGGCACCGATGCACCCGCTATTGGCGGTGAATTAACGTCGAATCCTGACGTTAAAAAAGTCACCTTTACGGGTTCTACGCCGGTCGGCAAATTATTGATGAAACAATGCGCCGAAACAGTTAAGCGCACGTCCATGGAACTAGGCGGCAATGCTCCCGTGATTGTATTTGATGACGCTGACTTAGATGCTGCGGTGCAAGGTGCACTTATGTCTAAATACCGCAACTCTGGGCAAACCTGCATCTGTTCGAATCGCTTAATAGTACAGGAAGGTATTTACGATGCCTTTGTGGAAAAATTTACCAAGGCCGTTAATAACTTTAACTTTGGCAACGGTTTAGAAGATGGCACGACTCATGGGCCTGTGATTACTGAAAAAGCCATGAACGATATTCACGCGAAAGTCGAAAGCGCAGTGAAGCAAGGTGCGAAAGTCGTGACAGGTGGTAAACCAAAAGGTGGCAATGGTTATTTTTATGAGCCAACCATTTTAACCAATGTTGATCGCTCTATGCGGGTTTTTCGTGAAGAGATTTTTGGCCCAGTTGCCCCTATTTTTAAATTCAAAACCGAAGAAGAAGCCATTGAAATGGCCAATGACACTGAATTTGGTTTGGCTGCGTATTTTTACAGTGAAAACCTATCCCGTATTTGGCGTGTGGCCGAGAGCATTGATTATGGCATGGTGGGTGTAAACGAAACTGCCATTAGTTCTGAAGTCATTCCATTTGGTGGTGTGAAAGAGTCAGGCCAAGGGCGTGAAGGTTCTAAGTACGGTTTAGATGATTATTTAGAAATTAAATACATCTGTATCGGCGGTATAAATAAGTAGTACCAGCGAATAATATTATTAACGACAACGATGCATGCTTTGCATGGTTGTCTTTTTGAAACCTTGATTAGGTTATCGGAATCATCATGAGCACAATCATTTATCCAACTACAAATTTTAAACACACCGAAACATTAACCATCGAACGGGGTGAAGGTGTGTATGTTTACGATAACCAAGGTAATAAATATATCGAAGGCTTAGCGGGGCTTTGGTGTACGTCGTTAGGGTATGGCAACCAAGAAATCATTGATGCGACAACCGAGCAAATGAGTAAATTATCTTATTCGCATATGTTCGGTGGTAAGACGCACCAAGTTGGCATGGACTTGTCTGAAAAAATCTCGGCCATGGTACCAGTGGATAACGCCAAAGTATTTTTTGGCAATTCAGGTAGTGATGCCAATGACAGTCACATTAAGTTATTACGTTACTATTTTAATGCCATTGGCAAGCCAGAGAAATTTAAGATTATTTCGCGTGAGCGCTCTTACCATGGTGTAACAGTTGCGTCTGCGTCGTTAACCGGTTTACCACCTAATCATACTCATTTTGATTTGCCATTTGATGCGTTAGGTATTTTACGTACCGACGCACCACACTATTATCGTGGCAAAAAAGAAAACGAAACCGAAGTGCAATTTGTTGATCGTATTACTACTAATTTAGAAAACTTAATTTTAGAAGAAGGCCCTGAAACCATCGCTGCGTTTATTGCAGAGCCCATCACAGGTGCCAGCGGTGTTATCGTGCCACCTGCTGGTTATTATGAAAAAGTGCAGATGATTTTAGCTAAGTACGACATTCTATTTTGGGCTGACGAAGTGATTACGGGATTTGGTCGCACCGGTAACGATTTTGGTTCAACCACTATGGGTATTAAACCAGCCATGATGACATTGGCAAAACAATTATCATCTGCGTATATGCCTATTAGCGCATCAGTGATTCGCGGTGATATGTATGAGGCGATGATCGAACCTTCAAGTCAAGTCGGTGTTTTCGGACATGGTTATACTTACTCAGGGCATCCGGTTGCCTGCGCTGTATCACTTAAAGTATTAGAAATTTACGAGCGCGATAATATTTTTGAAAAAGCAGCCACTGTGGGTGAATACTTACAAAGTGAACTGCAAAAATTTGCAGACCACCCGCTTGTGGGAGAGATTCGTGGTGCCGGTATGATCGCAGCACTTGAGCTGGTGGCGAACAAGAAAACAGGTCAGCCTTTTGCTGGTGGTGTGATTGGCGGTTACGCTATGCAAGCTTGTCAGAATCACGGCATGATCACACGTGCGGTTGCGGGTTCATCTCTGGCGTTTTGCCCGCCATTGATTTGCACTCAAGCACATGTCGATGAAATGATGACAAAATTAGCAAAAGCGCTTGATGATACGTTAGCGTATGCAGTGAAAGAAAAACGGCTGGTGGCTTAATTTAAACATAATGTATCAAATATAAAAAACGGCCTCTATTGAGGCCGTTTTACGTTGAAAGCTTCGTTATTATATAACTTATGCGTTTTCAATCGTCATATAAACCAATGTTTGGTTAAGTAACTGGTAGGCGATTTCACCAAAGGTGATTGGCCCAGTTAAATTACCAGTTTGTTTGCCTTCAAGTTCTGAATATAAGAAGTTCAAGACACAGTTGCAGCCGAAACTGGCCTGATCTGTTTCTTGGCTTTTAATGGCTTGGTTGAAGCTAGACACATAATCATTAACAGGCGTTGCAAACTGGTATTCAACGTCAGCAAAAACCGGTGCATAAAGTGCCACATCTCCGCCGTTAATCGCTTGAACCGATACGTTTACATTAATGCCATTATAGTCGGCCACTAACGGCAAACGTGTATCAATGCCATTGTTATTGATGTATTGGGCAAAGTTTGTTTCTACGCCATCAATGAAACATGTATCGACATTAAAGTTGGTCGTTGGGAAAACAACTTTAGGGCCATTACCTTGTTCAAATAAATTCACAATGTGAATATTAGCAATTTGGTTAGCCGGTAACGGCACATGCATCGCAACCGCTTTATCGGCCATGGCCATGGCGCCAGGACCAAAAATGGTTTTAGCTTGATGCGTTTCTACATCATCCAAGTGAACGCCAGCAATCCAGCCCACTAGTGGTGAGAAAAACATATTAGGAAAACCTGGTGCGTTTTGCGCGTACTCTGCGTGCACACTGCTGCCTGCGGGTAAGATGGTAATAGTAAAACCATTATCGGGTGCGTCTTGTGCAATACGAGAAATGGACTTGGTATCGTAAGGTGTGATACGCGGTTGAGTATTGCCACTCAAACCTTCAATTGCATTTACAAAAATTTGTTCTTTGCTGACTAAGCCACCGTTTTCACTCATGAAGTAAGGAATGGTGCCACCAATCCAGTTACCGCTAGGCAGCTGAGATAAAAGTGACTCGTCAGCAGCGATAATTAAAAAATCACCTGATTCGATTCGATCAATGGTGCTGCTTAAATCTAATAGTTGGCTTGTAATCGTTACGTTTGACATATACTTCTCTTAATTCTGTGTGAATCAGCTAGCCATCGCTAGGTGCTGTTCTATTTGCTTCACTTCATTATTCAGCGAGCGTAAGTTACGAACAAAATATTGTTGAATCATTTCGCGGGCTTCGGCGTCATTGTCTGTTGTACGTGCTTTAACTAATAATAGTTTTAAAGCCATTTGACCAGACTCGATAAAAATTTTGCCTTGAATGATGTCACCCCAAATAGCATGCTCGCTATTTGGTAATTCCATATCATTATTTTGCTCATTTAACTGACGAACCATTTTTGAAATAGACAATAACTCAGGTCTAAGTTTGGCCATATTCTTTTTAAGATAGGACAGTAGTTCTTTGGCAATTTGAAATTTTTCATCTTGGTTAATATCGTTTTTACGATACAAACTTTTTAGCTGGGTGATGTATAAACTTAAACCGGTGTTTTTAGATAATAAATCCACTTCGCCACTTAAGATGCTGTGCCAAATGGGATGGTCAACTGTCAGTGTTACTTTTTTGTTTTGAGGTGACTGTGATGTTTGCTCGTTGGCTGCAACGGGTTTTGTTTCTATAACGCCAATTTGTGCGTATTCACTTTTTAGCTGCGTACGGTTTTTAATGAAAAATTGACGTAACGTTGCCACTGCATCCTGCATAACACTAGGATCATCTTTGCTGTTAAAACAAGACAACTCTAAACGTGACAGTAGGAACTTTAAAGAAGGTAGATTGGTTTTAAAGCTGACTTCGTGTTTGATGATATTTCGCCATACCGGGTCAGTTTGCAGTGGTAACTGGCTTTGTACTTGGGTTTCTTGCTGCTCTGTTTGACTATCAGAAATAATCTCGCTGACGAGTGTGCGATCAATACCGGTTAAACTATGGATTGTTTCAGAACTTAATTGCTTACTGGCGGCTAATAAAACGGTTTGCTGTAACTGATACGTATATTTACTGTGCTCAGGCCCAATAAACGCAGGCGGGTTTAAGGTACGGTGTTTTGAAAAAGTTTGGTGTGATGCTTGCATCTCAACAATGGTATCGAAGCGGCCGGTTTTAATGTGATGCCAACGAACTTTTTGAGTGCGTTGTCGCGTATTGCTAAACAAGCCTCTGGACTTGTTGACCATCTCTTCGATTTGAATCTCAAGAACTTCGTTCTCAAGGTCCATTATCATGTCCTTGATCTTAAAAGGGGGATAAATACCTAGTATTTGTTCCACTTCTCGCCGATTTAACCGTTCCATCTTACCTTCCTAGTTGAGAATATTTATTATTCATTATTCTTTTTCTTTATGGATAGCAATTCTAATCTAATGATTTGTTCTTACAAGTATTTTATGCTTATATTGCCGAAGACAATTAGAGTCAGCGCTCAACTAAGGAAAGTAAGATGGAAACTTTAAATTTTCGCCCAAATTTGGATCAATTAAATGGATTTTTGCCCTCAGAAGTTGCGGCTGGACACTGTCTTTTATCCCAAGGGAGTAAACCTTCCCATTGCTTTTATATTTTAAGTGGACAAGTGCAACTCGAGGTTTATGACAAAGAGCTTGATCGAAAAGCACGGTTATCGACCACGTTTGGCGCTGGCGATTGTATCGCAGCAAAAGAATTACTAAGCGATCAAGCATCACTGCATAACGTTATTGCCCATTCTGACATTGAGTTCATTACATTATCATTACTTGATCTACAAAAACTGCTAATAGAGCAGCCTAATTTTTATTCGCTGATTCTAAATACCCTCAGTAAACAAATAAATGTGGCGTTACAAAATGAGGCGAACGCGGCTTTAAATACTGCGCCGATTAAAGAAGTCGAATTCATTGTCAGTGGGGCTAATGATGCTCATAGTGGTATTCAAAACGTATCTGAATACGTAATAGATGATGCCATCATGGCCATTGCAGAAGCGGTGAACAATCAAGCTGAAAATCTAGCCAAATTAACCGTATTAGAAAGTGGGATGGGGGTGTTTGAACACAAAGTTAAAAAAATTAAATTAGGGACGCTTGCTGTTGCTGACGATTTAAAAGGTAAACCCGGTGTGGGCAGTATCATTGAGCAAAAAAATGGCACCACAGGGCTAGCCAGTAGCATGGGGGTCGTTTTTGCGATGATTCCGGTAACGAACCCTGTCGAGACGCTGACGTTTAAATGTTTAATTGCGCTTAAGTCGCGTAACGCGATTGTTATTAGTAGTCATCGAAAAGCGAAAAACGTTGGTAATCAAACTGTCGAAATTATTCAAAATACGTTAAAAAAATTAAACTTGCCTGTTAATTTAATTCAAACTTCTCAACAGCCTTCTTCTCGTGCTTTGACTCAAGCGTTTATGACTCATGAGCATGTGCATTTTATTTTAGCCACAGGTGGGCCTTCAATGGTGAAGTCGGCTTATCAGTCGGGCACACCGGCCATTGGTGTGGGCAAAGGCAATGCACCTGTATGGATTGAGAAAACATGCGATGTGCAAAAAGCTGCACACGATGTGGTCTTCAGTAAAAGCTTTGATAATGGCATTGTTTGTGGATCAGAAAATAATTTGTTAGTGGACGCCAGTATTTACAGTGATTTTTTACGTCATGCTACGGATACCGGCGCGGCTGTGCTGAATGATTTTGAAAGACATGCCTTATTGGATGTGGTGTTTCATGGTGATCATTTAGATAGCCGCTTTGTCGGAAAAAGTGCACAAGATATAAGTGATGAAGTAGGCATAAAACGGGATTATCCGATCAAGCTAATCTTGGCTGAAACACAAGGGCAGCCGGCCAATACACCTTTGCTAAAAGAAAAGTTACTGCCTGTACTATCGGTGACTAAGATTCACAGTGATGAGCAGGCAATGGATATCGCAAAAATGATTTTAGCCGACGAAGGTGCAGGTCATACCGCGATAATTCATAGCAAAAATGAATCACTGGTTAAGGCTTATGCGCAATGTGTTGATGTGAGTCGTGTGCTTGTAAACGGTGCGGGTACATTAGGCTGTATTGGTGCGAATAACGGATTGCAACTATCTTGGACTCTGGGGTGCGGAACTCAGGGTGGCGGTTCAACCGGTGATAATGTCAGCTATGAGCATTTGCTTAATATTAAGCGCATTGCTTACGCAAAAGCATAACGCGTCATTATGTTAAGTGGCTGAGATAATCTCTGATAATCATCGAAAAAAAAATCCCGCTATATTGAGCGGGCTTTTTTATATCAAAACAAATACGAATTATTTTGCTGTATTGTATGCTTCGATAGAGTCAATAATTGCTTTTTTAGCTTCAGCTGCGTCGCCCCAGCCTTCCACTTTTACCCACTTACCTTCTTCAAGGTCTTTGTAGTTCTCAAAGAAGTGAGCGATTTGATCACGCAGTAACTTAGGGACATCGTTAATATCGTGAATGTCATCGTACATTTTGGTTATTTTGGTGTGCGGCACGGCAAGCAATTTAGCGTCACCACCCGCTTCATCGGTCATGTTAAGGACGCCAACAGGGCGACAACGAATCACAGAACCTGCTTGTACTGGGTAAGGTGTAATGACAAGCACATCGAGCGCATCGCCATCGTCAGCTAGGGTGTCATTGATGAAACCATAGTTTGCTGGGTAGAACATAGGGGTCGCCATGAAGCGGTCAACTAATAGCGCGCCGCCCATATCTTTGTCGATTTCGTACTTGATTGGGCTTGAGTTGGCTGGGATCTCGATTGCTACATAGATATCTTCAGGCGCGTCTTTGCCTGCTGGGATTTGATCGAAGTTCATGGTGAAATCCTATATTAGTTACAGTTAACAAATTATTTAGATAATTATAACGCCACTGGCCCCTAGGGGCTAGGGGCTGTGAATCAGGGGGGATTGAGAATGTTATTCTGCTGGTAGCTCTATAGATAAGGATTTGATATCAACAATTACCGTAGAGTCATCGGCATTATAGGCGTCACCGATGGAGTTTACTGAGCTTTCTAAATTGACTAAATTAATATAGCCACTGTCAAGAAATCTATCATTTTGACTAGTGTTTATGTTTACGTATTTGGCATAAACATAAGCACGGGCTTTATTGATAATCGTTTGAAGCTTTGTGTGTTGGTTATTTAAAATTGTGAGCGTTAGAGTCCCATTCTCAGAGTCTATGCTCAGTGAGGGTTTGCGATTGATGCGCAGCTAGTACTTGAATTTCCATTGCTTCCACTGTGTTCATACACATAAATATATAAACTTATTTCAAACTCAGTATCGGAACTTGTATCAATTAATTTTGGGAGATAATCAAATTCAATCTTAGTTTCAATTAATATTAACTCTAGCAATAATCCCCTTAATCTCAGGTACACAGCTGCCGCAATTAGTCCCCGCTTTTAGCGTGTCACCCACCATGGCTGGCGTGCAGCAACCCGACTTTACGGCCGCTTCGATGGTTTTTTCGCCCACACTAAAGCAAGCACATACAATGCGGCCAATATCTTCACCTGTGGGTGCGTAACCACTTAAAAGTGCAGCACGGGCACGTTCGCTGAGGATGTCGTTTGAAAACTGACTAGCAAGCCAAGTGCGTTCAGGTAATTGGGTGTTCGGAGCCACCATGGCGACAGCGTCTAATTGACCTTGTTTATTGAGTAACGCCAGGCGATATAGTCCAGAGGTTTCATCTTCGTAGCTGAGTATTTCAAGTTCTTGTGATTCGATTTGTGTAAGGCTTTCAAAGCCTAGCCATGCCATCATGGTTTTAATAGGTTGATCAATCGGTTTGCTATGGGCAAGTTCAAGTCGAGTATGTTGGTTGCCTTGTGTGGACACCACGTATTCTGTATTAGGCCAATCAATTGGGTTACGGCTTAATACAAAGCCAAACCAGTTTGCATCAAATGCATTGACCTGTACGGGAGTGTGTTTGCTTTCAGGTTGTTTACTGAAGGCATCCACTTCGGGATTAACAACAGGGTTAACTCGACCTGTGCGCGATAATTGTGCGGTCCAGTGCATAGGTACAAAAATATCGCTGGGCTTAGGGTTTTGGTTAATGGTTACCGGTGCCAACATTTGGCCCCATTTACTTTTTACGGTTACTAGTTGGCCTTCGGTTAAGTGACGTGCAGCGGCATCGTTTATGTGCATTTCAATAAAGGGTTGGCTAATGTGCTGATTTAATTGAGGCGCTAACGCGGTGCGTGTCATGGTGTGCCATTGGTCACGAATGCGGCCTGTGTTTAAGCGCAGCGGGTAATCGTTAGTTGGTAAGTTAATGGGTAATTTAGGCGTGATAGCCAGCAGTTTTGCTTTACGATTAGGCGTAAAGAAATCGCCTTGTGCAAAAAAACGTTTACGTCCTTTTGGAAACTCAGCATTCACTGGCCATTGAATCGGCTCAAGGTGTTCATATTCATCATTACTGATATTAGCCAAGCCGCTAATATCAAAGTCGCGCAATTTGTGTTGCGTTGCCTCTGAATTTTCATAACCAGAAAGCGCAGCATGCTCACGAAAAATATCCGCTTGGGTTTGATAATTGAAACCGTCAGTGAAGCCCATGCGTTTTGCTACGTCACACATGATTTGCCAGTCGTGCATAGCATTGCAAGCAGGCGGAAATAAACTGCGTTGACGAGAAATACGGCGCTCGCTGTTCGTGACGGTGCCGTCTTTTTCGCTCCAGCCAGTGGCGGGTAATTTTACATGGGCAAGGTCACCTGTATCAGTTTGATCAATGCAATCGCTGATCACCACAAGTTCACATTTTTCTAATGCGCGTTTTACTTTATCGGCATTGGGTAAGCTGACAACAGGATTTGTCGCCATGACCCATACCGCTTTTATTTTACCAGCGTCAATAGCGTCAAACATATCGACCGCCATTAATCCGCTTTGGGTGGCCATGGTAGGAGACTGCCAAAAAGTTTGCACACGCTTAACGTTTTCGTCATTAAAATCCATGTGTGCCGCTAATGTGTTGGCTAGTCCGCCTACTTCACGCCCGCCCATGGCATTGGGTTGGCCCGTCATAGAAAATGGCCCCATGCCTGGTTTGCCAATGCGACCTGTTGCAAGGTGGCAGTTGATAATACTGTTAACCTTATCAGTGCCAGAACTAGACTGATTCACGCCTTGGCTATAAAGCGTGATGCTTTTTTCGGTATGACAAAACCAATTATAAAATTGTTTTAAATCGTCTTCATTAATACTAAGTGTGGTGGCAAGTGATTGAATATTGCCAGTACTTTCTTGCGCTGTTTTTATGGCATCGTTTAAGCCATCGCAATGCTGTTGTACGTAGTCGGAATTAATTTTATTTTGTTGGTTAATACTATTAAGCAATCCATTGAATAACCAAACATCAGTGCCCAAGTTTAATGGTAAATGTAAATCAGCAATGTCACAGGTTTGGGTGCGACGCGGATCAATCACCACGACTTTTACATTGGGATTGGCTTCTTTGTATTTTTTGATACGTTGAAACAATACAGGGTGACACCAAGCCGTGTTGCTGCCGACTAACGTAATTAGTTCAGCTTGCTCAAAATCATCATAACAACCCGGGACGGTATCGGTACCAAATGCGCGCTTGTGACCTACAACCGATGATGACATACACAAACGTGAGTTGGTGTCGATATTGCCGCTGCCGATGTAGCCTTTCATTAATTTATTGGCCACATAATAATCTTCAGTCAATAACTGGCCAGACACATAAAACGCAACGGCGTCAGGGCCATGCTGTTTAATGATATCACTAAAGCCATTGGCCACTTTATCCAATGCTTGATCCCAGCTAACCACTTGATTGTTTATTTTGGGTTCAAGGAGTCGTTCATTTAATGAAATGGTTTGATCAAGGGCGCTGCCTTTTGAGCATAAGCGCCCAAGGTTGGCAGGGTGATTATCAGTACCTGTGATGCTAATCGTACGGTCCGTTTCATTTATGCTGGCTTTGATGCCACAGCCTACCCCGCAATAAGCGCAGGTGGTGTGTTTAGTGGTTAATGTTGTATGGGCTTTGTTTTGGGTTGAGGCAATGACATTCATGCTGCAACCTCATCATGGTTAGCGCGTTTTTTTGATTGGGTCATGGTGTCACTTTGAGCTTGGCACAATGCTTTGCCAAACATTAAATAAGGGCGAATGGATTCAATATTGGTTTGCTCGTCTAACAATGAATGATAGAACGGGCCTTCCTGGGTGTCACCATATAACACCACACCGATGATTTGATTATTTTCAATCACGATTTTTTTATAAATGCCTTGCTGGGTATGGCGGTAATATAAATATTCACTGCTTGGTGTGCCTAAAAAATTCCCCACAGAAAATAAATTGACGCCTGTGACTTTTAATTTTGTGGCTGTGGGTAAGGTTTGAAATTGAGCAACGCCATGTTCACTTAAATGATTGGCTAATACTTTGGCTTGGTCATACAGTGGTGCCACTAAACCAAAGGTATCGCCTCGGTGTTCAATGCACTCGCCAAGTGCATAAATGCAAGGATCATAGGTTTGTAGAGTGTCGCTGACGACGATGCCGTTTTTACAATATAGGCCGCTGTCTTTGGCCAATTGAATATTGGGGCGAATCCCAATGGCCATGATGACAAGATCCGCTTCTAGTTCGCTGCCATCGGCAAAGCAGACTTTTTCAACCCGCACATTACCTTGAATCGATTGTGTGCTGGCATTCATTTTAAAATGCAGGCCACGGGTTTGTAATGCGTGTTTGAGCAACTCACCGGCTTCTTGGTCTAGTTGACGATTTAGTGGGATGTCGCTGTTGTGCACAACAGTCACCTCCATGCCTCGACCACATAACCCCATAGCGGCTTCTAAGCCTAATAAACCCGCGCCGATGACAACGGCTTTTTTATGCTGGCTTGCCACGTTGATCATATTCTCAACATCACGAATATCGCGAAAACTCATAACACGCCGTTTAAATCGACGCCATCAATCGGCAGCATAAACGGGTTCGAACCTGTTGCGATCACAAGGCGGTCATAAGGTGTGCGCCCACCGTCTTGAGTGATCACACATTTTTTGATTCTATCGATGGTCACAATGGCTTTTTCAGTGCCAGCGTTCAGTGTAATACCATGGGTTTTATACCAAGGGCGATCAAAGATCATTATGTCGTTTAAGGTTTTTTCACCGGCTAGTAAAGGTGAAAGCATGATGCGGTTGTAGTTGCCGTAGGGCTCGTTCCCAAAAACAGTGATGTCATAGGTGTGTTCGGTACTGATAATTTCTTCTAATAATTTAGCACCGGCCATACCGTTGCCAATAATCACTAATTTGGCTGTCATGCTTTGCTCTTTATATTGGTCACTATGTTAAGGCGAGAAAAAAGGGCCACCGGATTAGGCATTCGGTGACCCAAAAGGGGTCTCTACCTTAAGCGATGTTTCATTTTACGGTTTTCGTTTGGAATAAAGTAAAACGTCACATGTTTAAGTCGTTGAATGTTTCGGAGGTGTCTGTTTACACCGCCACTAATACGCGATTGTTTTCTATCTTGGTTTGATAGGTGGCAATGCGCACGGTTTCATCTTCTAAGCACTCGCCTGTGTCTAAGCGAAAATGCTGTTTGTATAAAGGGCTTGCAACCGTAAGGTGGCCTTTTACGTCGCTGATTAAGCCACGACTCAGCACATTGGCTTTGCCGATTGGGTCAAAGTTATGAACGGCAAAGACACCATCACCTGCAGCAGGGCGAAAAATCGCCACTTGTTGTTCATTTACTAATGCACATACGCCAGTATCAAGATTGATATCATTTAATGCGCATACGTCGATAAAATTACTCATGATCAATCCTTAGCTTATGGCGATTAAGTTGTCTTTATTCATGCGTTCAGTGTCACTGGCCGGACGAATTTGACCACGCTCTTTAACAAACTGTACGTTGTCATCCGGTTTGTCAGCGTTAATAAAGTGACTAAAGCGTTTGAGTTTTTCAGGTGACTCAATGGTGGTTTTCCATTCACACTGGTAGCTGTCTACGACCGCGGCCATTTGGCTTTCAAATTCCTCTGCCATGCCCAGTGAATCTTCAATCACCACTTGCTTTAAGTAATCAAGACCGCCTTCGAGGTTGTCCATCCAAACACTGGTGCGCTGTAAGCGGTCAGCGGTTTTCACATAAAATAATAAGAAACGGTCAATGTATTTGATGAGCGTTTCTTTATCTAAACCTTGTGCTAGTAAATCGGTGTGGCGCGGTTTCATGCCACCGTTACCACACACATATAGGTTCCAACCGTTTTCGGTGGCAATGATGCCCACATCTTTTGATTGCGCTTCAGCACACTCACGGGTACAACCAGAAACAGCAAATTTAATTTTGTGGGGTGAGCGTAACCCTTTGTAGCGATTTTCTAATTCAACGGTTAACCCCATTGAATCATCAACCCCATAACGGCACCAAGTTGAACCCACACACGATTTCACTGTGCGTAATGATTTACCGTAGGCATGGCCTGTTTCAAAACCGGCGTCCACTAAGCGTGTCCAAATGGCAGGGAGCTCATGTAACTGGGCACCAAATAAATCAATGCGCTGACCGCCTGTGATTTTGGTATACAAACCATAATCTTTGGCAACTTGGCCAATGACCAATAAACCATCGGGTGTAATTTCGCCACCAGGAATACGTGGCACAACGGAATAGGTGCCGTCTTTTTGCATGTTACCTAGGTAAATGTCATTGGTGTCTTGCAGACCAATGTGTTTGTCGTCGAGTACATACTCGTTCCAGCATGATGCTAGTACCGAGCCAACCAATGGCTTACAAATTTCACAACCGCGGCCCTTACCGTGTTTCGATAATAATTCGCTAAACGACTTAATGCCTTCAATGCGAACAATATTGTAAATATCTTGGCGGGTATGCGCAAAATGCTCACAAATGTCGGTGTTCACTTCAACACCTAGTTGCGTTAACTCTGCATTCATAACTTGAGTGACGAGTGCCGTGCAACCGCCACAGGCCGTTGCGGCTGAGGTTGCGGCTTTTACATCGCCAATGGTTTGTGCCCCGTTTTGAACGGAACAACAAATAGCACCTTTGCTGACATCATTGCATGAACAAATTTGGGCGGTATCAGGTAGCGCATCTGTTCCTAGTACTGGTTTTGCGGCACCGTCTAATGACGGTAAAATTAACGCTTCTGGCATGGTAGGCAGTTCAATGTTGTTGAGCGCCATTTGTAATAGGTTGCCGTAGTCTTCAGCGTCACCAATCATCACGGCGCCGAGTAATAATTTCTTATCGGCGCTGACCACAATCTTTTTGTAAACTTGATTCACTTCATCTGTGTAAGCGTAACTTAATGCACCTTCGCTACGAGCATGACAATCACCAATAGAGGCCACATCCACGCCCATTAATTTCAATTTGGTGCTCATATCGGCACCTTCAAACACGGCATCGCCACTTTGTGAAAGATGCTGCGCCGCGACTTTTGCCATGTTGTAACCCGGCGCCACTAAACCATAAATCATGCCGCCCCAAAGCGCGCACTCACCAATGGCGTAAATGTTTTCATCGGATGTTTGGCAATGGTTGTTAATACTGATGCCACCACGAGGCCCAAGCTCAAGTGCGCTTTGACGTGCAATGCTATCGGAGGGGCGAATCCCTGCACTGAATAAGATTAAATCGGTTTCTAAACTTTCGCCATCGGCGAATTCCATTTTATGAAAACATTCATCGCCGTCGGTAATATTTTGTGTATTTTTACTGAGGTGAACTTTAACGCCCAATTCTTCTATTTTTGTTTTAAGCAGCGCGCCGCCAGCTTCATCAACTTGTACGGCCATTAAGCGCGGTGCAAATTCGACAACATGGGTTTCTAATCCTAAGTCATGCAAGGCTTTAGCCGCTTCTAAACCTAAAAGGCCGCCACCGACAACCACACCTACTTTGCCTTTAGCGGCAGAGGCTTTGATGTCTTCTAAATCTTCAATGGTGCGATAAACCAAGCAGTTGTCTCGTTCGTGGCCCGGTACAGGCGGGACAAACGGGAAAGACCCAGTGGCTAAAATTAATTTGTCGTAACTTAACGTGTCACCGGCTTCAGTAGTGACGATTTTAGCTGAGCGATCAATGCTGTTTGCTTTACAGTTTAGTTTTAACGCAATGTTATTTTTTTCAAAAAAACCATCACTGACTAGGCTTAAACCGTCAGCGGTTGTACCTGTGAAATAAGATGATAAATAAACGCGGTCGTAGGCAGGGCGAGGCTCTTCACATAAAACCGTGATGTTGTAGTTTTGGGCTTGTTCAAGATCAACCAAACTTTCTAGGAATTTGTGGCCCACCATGCCATTGCCAATCACGATGAGGTTTTGTTTATGTGTCATTCTCTCTCTCCATGCCGAGTTAAACAGGCGGACAAGTTCATATCTGATAAGTGTTTAGCAATGGCTGTGCCATAAACTTAAGTCGTTGTTTTTAAAGGATAATATTGATTATATGAACAAAATTATGGGTTAAAGAGATAGATATAAGGGCGATTTAAAAATCACTGAGCTAAGTTGGTGCGATGGGTATTTGGTCGGTGCTAGGATATGGTGCATAAAATCAAGGCTCGATTATGAGTCCATCGAAAAAGGATTAATAAATCGTTTTTTTGTTTTGATCAATTTCTTCATATAGCGCGGTAATATCGTTCATTTGTCGAAGAATGCTCTCTGTTGTCATTGATATGACCAGTGGCGTGCTGCTGCCTTTATCGAGAACTTTGAAACCCTGTTTAGAAAAATTCCACTGTGTAGCTACTTTTTTTAATTTATGGTTAACAAAGTGGGTGTTGTCTGGGCTGTTGATCAATTCTGTTAGGGCATGATCAAATTCGGTCACCGTGATTTTAAGTAAACGATCATAACGTTGAACATCGCCCGATAGGCTAATAGCACTATAGAGTTTAGCAATGCGCTGGCTGAGCATGCGCTGACGGCCTGATAAATTGACCCAGCGCGCGCTATCGCGTTTGGCTATTTTTTCTAACTCACTTACTAACGTTTCGCAAGCCATTAGAGTTTTGTCGCTTAATTCTAAAAGAGCATCGATATTGAATTGTTTTTCTTTTTTAATTAATTCTGATTTATAGGTCGACCATTGTTGCTTTATTATTTGTAAGCTAGTTTCAATGGTAGCGTATGAGCCAATTTTTTTAGAGAACGTATTTAGATCAAAAAGATTATTTTCAAATTTATGCACACTCTTTGTAAATTGTTGCTCTGCTTTTTCAGGCTGAATATCCATTGTTTTAAGTAAATAAGCTTTTGCCATGCGCTGACTGAGCATACGCAATCGCCCCGATTCATTGATAGCTTGAGATAAACTGCTGATATCGGCAAAACTAGGTGTCGAAAAAGCGCTTAAACTAAAGGCTAGCACGAGTATAAGAGCTTTCATCTTAACGTCCTTTTTAATAATGAAATAATCGATACAGTGTAATAATGAAATGGCATGTGCTGCCATTTCACTATTTGGTTGCAGGTGATTAGAATTTTGCGCTAGCGGTTAACCATATTTTGGTTGTATCGGCTTTATTTAAATTATTCTCTGCATAGTTAGACGCAAAATACTGAGCGACTTTTAGGTTAGCACCGTAAGTACCAAACTTTTTATCTACCATAACGCCAATTTCGTTGCCCAGAGCATCCCCGTTTTCTGATGTACTAAAGTTGTGAAGCTGACCAACCACTTTAATGCCTGAGACCATGCTGACACCGCTGGCATAAAAGTCTTGAATACCATCATTGTCTGCGCCAGTTAAAAAGACATCGCTCCAGCCAAAGAACTTGTGGTTAGTACCCAGCGGCGTGGCAAAGGCGGCTTTGCCGTTATCACTGCCAAAGGCTTCATAGCCAATAGTGGCTTTAACGACACCTAATTTAGTGCCTGCATTTATATGGTAGTAGAGTGAATCAAAGTCACCGCCTCCTGCGGTTGTTTTATTCTGAGTGGCCAGTTCTGCTTCAAAGCTAATGCTTTCTATTGCCCCCGTTGAGCGTATGCCGAAGGTATCTAGGTCAACACCTGAGTCGGGTGTGTTGACATCGGTGATGCCGTAGTAATACACACTGGCAGATAAATCTTTATCAAAACTGTACTTCATATTAAGTAAGCTGATGGATTCTTCTGTGTTTTCATTTTTGATGTTGTTGCGATTGTTGGCAACCGCTGCGAATACAGTGGTATTGGCAAGGGTTTTTGTTGTAACAGAGACGGCATCGAAAGTCGCTTCATCTTGACGGAACGCGACGCCACCGATGTGGCGTTGGTTATCAAGTAATATGCGTTGATTACCGCCTTTAATGCTTGTGTCACCGGCATCAAATTGCAAGTAGGCTTGGTTTAGTTGTGTGGTTTCTTGGTCAAGTACTAAATCATATTCTGTATTTTTGGTACCATTTTCGCCGCCATCGAAAAAATCGTCGGTTAGTTGAAACACATTATCGCCTTCAACCAAAGCAGAGAAGCCATATAGATTCCCTGTTTTAATCGTTGCGCGAGATTTCAGTGTGTTTGCAAGTGCAGCATCGGCCCCGCCTTTTACATCTGCACTTTCAACACGGTAGCGAAAATTTAAATCAACATTGCCGCTTTTCACAAATTCATCAAAACTTTGTGCCTGTACGCTTAAAGATGAACTTAAAGCGATGCTAGCAATGCTTGTAGCCAATAATGTTTTTTTCATGATGATTTCCTTTTTAAGGTTAAGATAAATTTTTATTCATTTAAAACTAATTCGATAACTAGCTAGAGCAACGCATATGCCAAATTTAGTAAACACATAAAAGTTAGTGAAAAATACACGTTATGCACAAACCTGATTCGAAAATCGAACGTGATTAAACATAAACGTTTAACTTGGTGCGATTTAAAGGGTCTAAAAAAGGGCAGATCAATCTTTATCCATGTATTTTTGGTGCGCGTGATGCGCACTTAATTAAGGCGTGGAAGATTTAATTGGTGCTCATATTTGGGTTTTCTGGGCGTTCCAATAGTGATTGTTAGACAATCTCTGCACTTTTTTGGGATTTAGTGGGGATTTTTAGAGTTTTATCGTATTGGCATGATGCCTGCTCTATTGAGTTAATTAAATTTAAACCTTATGAGATTGGGAGTTGTACATGTCTGAAGTTGGACTGAATTTATTGAAGGTCAAAGAGCCTAAAATAAAAATGCTGCATGTGAGTTGGTTTGCATTTTTCTTAACATTTGTTGTGTGGTTTAACCACGCACCATTGATTGGGTTTATAAAAGAAGCATTTGACCTAACCACACAAGAAGTAAAAGCCTTACTTATTTTGAATGTAGCATTGACGATTCCCGCTCGAATTGTGATAGGCATGATGGTTGATAAGTTTGGCCCCCGGCATGTGTACGCCGGCTTATTATTAGCAACCGGTGTTTTGTGTACCGCGTTTGCATTGTCGCAAACTTATGAACAGCTTGCTTTATTTCGCTTTTTAATGGGGTTTGTAGGTGCAGGTTTTGTTATTGGTATTCGTTTAGTGGGTGAGTGGTTTCCGGCTAAAGAAGTAGGCGTAGCAGAAGGCATTTACGGTGGTTGGGGTAATTTTGGTTCAGCGGCGGCGGCCATGTTAATGCCAACACTTGCGCTTATGTTTGGTGGTGAGAATGGCTGGCGTTATGCCTTGATTTGTACAGCAGTCGTGGCATTTGTTTACGGTTTGGTCTTTTTTAAAGTGGCACGTAATACACCAAAAGGCTCTACTTATTTTAAACCTAAAAAATCTGGTGGCTTGCAGGTCAGTAGTAAAAAAGATTTGTACTTTTATCTTGCTATGAATATTCCAATGTATATCGCCCTTGCGGTATTAACGTGGAAACTCTCGCCAGAAAATCTAGGTTTGCTCAATGATTTTGCAGCCAGTTTTATTTATGTGGGCTTAGTGGTGCTTTTCTTTGTGCAAACAAAACAGATTTTTAATGCAAACAAAGAGCACCTTGCTCAACCTGTACCTGAGCTACAGCAGTACAAATTTAAGCAAGTTGCGATCCTACAATTAGCGTATTTTGTGACCTTTGGTTCTGAGTTAGCGGTTGTATCGATGCTGCCTTTGTATTTCTTAGAAACATTTGAAGGCTTATCTGCCGTAACCGCGGGCTTACTTGCATCAGGTTTTGCGTTTATGAATTTGGCGGCACGTCCTGGTGGTGGTTGGTTGAGCGATAAATTTGGTCGTCGTAAAACACTATCTATTTTGATCTGTGGTTTAACGGTGGGTTATTTAGTGCTTAGCCAAATAGAAGGAACCTGGTGGATTCCATTGGCGGTTATTGCCACTATGTGTTGTTCTTTCTTTGTTCAAGCGGGTGAGGGCGCGGTATTTGCCATGGTGCCATTGGTTAAACGCAGCATGACAGGGCAAATAGCGGGCATGACAGGAGCATATGGTAACGTGGGTGCAGTGATCTTTTTAACGGTATTATCATTTGTTGATTACAGTACATTCTTTATTGTGATTGCAGCGTGTGCGGCGGTTATTTTGGTGGCGGTTCAATTTATTGAAGAGCCAAAAGGTCATGTTGCGGAAGTGAATGAAGATGGTAGTGTTGAGCTTATTCAAGTAGGTTCATAATCTAGTATCACAATTTGAAGAGTCCAAGTATTTAGCCGTTGCAAAGATAAGTACTTGGGCTCTTTATTTTTATAAAGATTATTGTTTGAGGTATTTGTGCATTTACATTCTCAATTATCGCTAACCGTTGGGCAACATAGCCGTGCAGGCTTAAAAGACACCAACGAAGACTGCATTGGTATGCGCATACCAGACCAACCTGCGTTAACGATTAAAGGTGCCGTTGCGGTAATTGCTGATGGTGTCAGTGCAGCAGAAGCGGGAAAAGAAGCCAGTGAAATGTGCGTGCGTAATTTCATTAGTGATTATTATGCAACACCGGATGCATGGTCGGTGAAAACTTCAGGTCAAAAGATTGTATTGGCGTTAAATCGCTGGTTGGTAGGTCAAAGTCAAATTAAAGGGCATGTGAGCACGCTAAGTGCGTTAATTTTAAAATCACAAACGGCGACTATTTTTCATATCGGCGATACTCGAATCTATCGTTTAAGAAAGGGATTTTTTGAATGCTTAACCACCGATCACTCTATTAGTATTAATCAAGATACCGTGTATTTGTCTCGTGCTATGGGTATGGATAACCATCTTGAAATGGACTTTCAACAATTTGATATTGAGCAAGGTGATCTCTATTTTTTGAGTACAGACGGTGTACATGATTTTGTTTCACCAAAAGAAATTCATCAAGAAATCGAAAATAGCACAGATTTAAACGAAAGCTGCTTATGTATAATTGATAAAGCATTATCAAATGGCAGTGCTGATAACTTGAGTTGTCAGCTGGTGCGCGTTGATGCTTTACCCGATGCTAATAATCAAGAGGTTTATCAAAAGCTAAGTGACCAGCCATTCCCGCCGCCTCTTTGCGTAGGACAAAGTTTGGATGGGTTAGTGGTGCAAAAAATACTGCATGAAAGCCCAAGGAGTCAGGTATATCTTGTTAAAAACCCAGAAGGTAAGCGTTTAATATTAAAAACACCGTCTGTGAATTTTGATGATGATCCTGCTTATATTGAACGCTTTTTTTTAGAGCAATGGATTGGCAAGCGCATCGACAGTCCTTATGTGGTTAAGATTGTTGAGCCTGAAAAAAAATCAGCGTTATACACATTAATGGAATACGTTGATGGTTTAACCTTAGAGCAATGGATCAAAGAGAACCCAAAGCCCGATATCAAAGAAGTGGTGCGTTTAGCTGAAATGATGAGTCGGGGGATTCGAGCATTTCATCGTAAAGATATTCTGCATCAAGATATTAAACCCGATAACATTTTATTAAGTATTGGCGGCGTCCCAAAAATTATTGATTTTGGTTCGTGTTATGCCGCTGGTGTGGAAGAAATTGATACACCTTTTGATCGAGAGCAGGCGTTGGGGACCGCTGTTTACAGTGCGCCTGAAACACGATTTAGGCTGCGTAAAACAAAAAAATCGGACTTATTTAGTTTGGCATTGGTGATTTACGAAGTGTTAACAGGGCAATTGCCATTTGGCGATCAACTTGAAAAATTGAAAGATCAGCGTAAGCTATCCAGCTTGAAATACCGCAGTGCAATACAATTTAATCCAATGGTGCCACTATGGATGGACCAAGCCCTGCAGCGTGCATTATCGCCTCAGCCAGAGCTAAGGCATGAGGCTATGTCTGAATTTATTTTTGATTTACAACGCCCTAACTCTAAATATAAAAAGCCTTCTTTTGTACCACTATCGCAGCGTAACCCATTAAAATTTTGGCAAACGTTTTCTTTTATTCAAGCTGTTATCATTCTGGCGTTTTTGTACTACTACTGTCGCTAGGCATCTATTATTGCTTGTTTTTCATAGGGTTATAACCAGTTGCTAACATTATGATTTTTGTTGAACAAGTTAATGATCCCTTTGTAGTGGTTATTTGCATGTCATAGTTCATTTTAGGGTATTTATTCACCTTATTTTACTTAATGATAACGAACGCATAGTCGCTGTTTGTTATGCCAAAACTTCAATAATGGTGCTGTCTATTGAAGAGACATTGACTGTAAAAAAGGAATGCTCTCGATGATAATAAAACCTACTATATTATTTTCTTTTCTGATGATTTCAATTTTCGCTTACTCTAATAATAAGCTTGATCAAGTGATTATAGGGGATCGAATTATTGAGTATAATGGATATATTGTACTGGCAGATGAACCAGGATTGGCGGCTTGCTCTGATATTAATTGCAATATTCCGGTGGACTTACACATTCTTAAAAAAGAGGGTGAAGCATATGAACTGCTCTCAAAGCATGATTTAACCAATATTAATTCCAGTGAGCATTCTTTGTATCAGTATAAAAATGTGATTATGGATGTTTTCACTAATCGAATTCAATATTCAAATCAATCTGCTTTCTTTGTAACCCACGCCAAACTAATTGATGTGACTAAAATTGAGAATCCAACACTGATTGACGATGTAAAATTAACAGGGTCGTTAATTGACAGTCAGCAATTAAATCATAATTTATTTATGCTGACGTCTTCGGTCACATCCATAACAAAAAAAAACTGTTTAATCGTAAATGAGGATGTTTCGCTCAATAATAAAATAATGCCTGATTTATCAAGTTTGGTGTTTAATATATCAAATGTATCCATGAAAAATGGTGCTGTTAACAGTAATCATTGTATTCAATCGAATATCTCAGGTATGCAAAATGCCGGGTTGAGCGTATTTAAAGACAGTGTGTATTTGACTTATTCAAGTTTTTCAAAAAGATATGTCCATAGGTATAGAGTTGCGAATGATAAACTAGTTTACGATAGAAAATTTATTTTGAACGATTCTTTTTACACCGATAGTATAGGTGATTACTTATATGAAAAGAATGGGGTGCTTATTGCCGTAGGGCTATTTGAGTTTGGTGATGTTATTCAAGCTGGGCTTAAGATTTATAATTTGAATCGTTCAGAGGCTTCAGTAGATACCTTTGAAAAAATAGATGTTTTTTCAAAGTCACTTTCATTTACGCCAGAAAACAAGCAAGACAACACTTACATAATGAGTGTATCGAGTAACTTAGATGATGTTTGGCATATTGCTATTGGTTATGAAGAACAGAATCATGTTGATAATATGAGTGATGGGCGTCTCTTTAGTATAGGGACTCAATCAGCGAAGAAACCGGCTTTATCTAATGGTGTGATTGTAAAAGGGTATGTTGAAAAAATAATTCCTAGTGCACAGAACATAGTCTCTATTTACTCTAGTCAGTTTGAAATTTCACAAGGGAGCCTCCCCACAACGGCTTTAACCTTATTTGATATGACGGCTTTATTTAACCCTAAGTTAATCATGTTTACTTATTTAACAGAGGGTTTTTCACATCAACCACTTGCTATATCAGATATCAGAACCCATCAGTTAGTTTTTAATACTGACTCATCAGGCCGAATGATATTTCCGTTGCAAAGCACATTTGGCTCACCATTTCCTAGTACACTGGATGAATCAGTTGATCGATCAAGAGATGTTCCAACGGATATTGGTTTAGAGCTTTTAGTATTCGACATTACAAAAAAAGCCAATTGTGTAGTTGATCTTAAATCTTGTTGGGGGGCACAAAAAATACATACAGAATTTTTGTATTTACCTTATGAGGGAGATGAACCCATTAGAGCGCGATCACTTTTAGACGCTAGTGGCTTTCATTATATTTTAGGTAAACAGACTCAGTATTTTGAATACGATTCGAACTAAAAATATTGTATTAGGCATAAAAAAAGCGCCCTGAGGCACTGCTGTCCCATAGTTTCGTATAAACAAGAAAGCCTGAATCCAAATTGTTACAATGTGAGTGCGAACAAACGCTGTAATAACAAGGAATCAGGCTTTGTCACATTCTAACACTGCTTTTCACCAGTTGCTAAAACCTATTTCGAGACATGAATTTGAAACCTTGGCAAAGCAACATCACTCTGGTCAAAAATTGCGCTCTGCAACTCGATGGGACCAATTTATCGGCATGACCATATCGCAACTTTGTGGCCGTCAAAGCTTGCGGGATATCGAATCTAATTTAGAAACGCAACAAGCCAAACTGTACCACCTTGGTGCCAAACCAATTGCTCGTAGCACACTTGCCAGAATCAATGAAAATCAGCCTTCGGAATTGTATCAATCTTTATTTTATACGTTACAGAACCGTTGTCGTCAGCCGCCCCATAAGCATAAATTTCGATTCAAAAACCCGCTATTTTCTTTAGACGCCAGCGCCATTGATTTATCCCTTAGTCTTTTTCCTTGGGCCGCCCATAGAGATGATACGGCCAATGTAAAACTCAGTGTGGCACTGAATCATGGCAATATGATTCCTGAGTTTGTTGCGCTCAGTGACGGCAACGAGAATGACATGATTGAAGGCCGAAAATTTGATTTCCCGCAAGGCAGTATGGTGGCCTTCGATAAAGGTTATATTGACTATCAATGGTTCGCAGACCTTACCAATCAAAGGGTTAGCTTCGTTACTCGCATGAGATTAGGCACTGTATTTGATGTCATCGAGCAGCGTGAATGCAACTCTGATAAGGGTGTCATCAGTGATCAAATTATTGAACTAAGCAGTGAGCACGCAAAAAAGAGGAACGCGCCAGTGCTGCGCTTGGTTAAATTTATTGATTTCGAAAGTGGTCGATAGTATTCATTTTTAACCAATAATTTTCAACTGGCTGCTACGACCATTGCCGCGATTTATAAAGAACGCTGGCAGGTGGAGCTATTCTTTAAAGCGCTTAAGCAGAACCTTAAAATCCATGCGTTTATAGGGCGTTCTAAAAATGCCGTTTTGACACAAATCTGGATTGCTATGATTACCTTTTTATTGGTGTCATTTGCTCGGTATTCGGCAAAGCAAGGCTGGACAGTTCAGCGTATATTACGCGTGCTTCAAGCCAATTTATTTGAATGCAAAACACTCAGGCAACTTCTCCAGCCTATTTCCTCTCGGCGTAAAAAAAGCGAACCTCAAATGGGGTTCGCTTTATGAGCCAAAACTATGGGACAGCAGTGGCCATAGGCCCGTTTTTTAATGTAATAAACGTTAAGGTTTATAAATGACTTTCACAGTACCATCAACCGCGCTCTCGTCAATGTAGCCGAGAATATTAGGGTTATTAGCAACCATGTTTTTCACTTCAGCATCACCACCTACAACTTGCGGTGCCTGACCTTTACCAGTGAAGATCAATCGAGACCAGTAAGATTTTAGCTGAGATTCTGATTTTTTAACGATGTTGGCGTAAAAATCATCACGAGCTGCGTTTCCTTCACCTTGGTCGATCGGTACAACAGAAACACCACCTAAAGCTTTCTTTTTACCCAAAAAGGCTTTTACCACATCATCTTCACTCGATGCCCCAATAGGGCTGCTTTTACCGGCCACAACAACGCTGCCCGCTTGTGCAATGGTGAAGCAGCTTGCTAAGGTTAGAGCAGTTAGTAATTTAAACGTTAAATTTTTCATAATCATCTCCTCCCTTAAAAGACTGTGTCGATAGTGATTGAAAGAATGTTGGCTTTTTCGTCGGCAGGTTTTGCGTCAAACTCACCTGCTGTATCACCTACGTCAACCATGTCATACTGAACCTTAATAGCGACCCCAGGTTTGAAATCGTAACGCACGCCTAATGCAGTGCGATCTTGCTCAGTATTTAATGTGGATAGGCTTGCATTTATCGCCGCAAGTGTTGCCGCATCGCCTGCTGCACTTCCTGTTGAGGTGATAAGAGACGTTGCATTACGGTCACTGTCATCTTTGGTTTCTTCATGCGCTAGCGTTAGATAAGGCATCCATTGACCAATGCGATAGCCACCCATTACGTAATAGCCATCTTGGTCAGAAAACGCACTATCTACAGCAAGCGAATTAAATTCGCTGATAACAAGAATTTGACCATTATCATACATGGCTGCTAAGCCATAAAACGTTCCCTTGTTTCTACTTTCAACCGCTTCGCCAGCAAGGTTTGTATTCGCGATAGCAGCATTGATACCTGTTACTAAGCCTGCAGTAGTTGACCCTGCTACAACTGATGCGTCAGCCTGAGAGTATCCAGCACGCAGAGTGAGATCGCCGTTATTCATACTGAAGTTGAAAGCTAGCAAGTCCTTTGAAATCGTTTCGGATGTCTCCGAGCGACCATATTGAAATTGTGTATAAGCACTCCAATCACCTATTTCAAAATCATAGGTTAGATCGATAGCTTCATAATTTGCGCTAGATTCTAGTACCCCATAAACCTCAACCGGTGGTTGGGTCCAAGGCATGGCGTAGCCCACATCAAAAAATTCAGATAGTAGATAGTTAGGTTTACGTAAGCGACCGGCTTTTGCTGTTAAGCCATTACCAAAACTGTGCTTTATGTATAGCCAGTCGGCCTTGGTGTTAAAATCGTTTTCACCTTTTGAAACCAACTGAGTGATGATAGAGGTGCTGTCATCAATATTAAATGACATCTGAATACCAGCCTTGGTATAGCGACGAAAATTAGGCTCGTCGGTAATATCTCGGTGATAGCTTGCTTCATTATCGGACTGTATAAGTCCAAAACTAGCAAAGCCATTAATGCGTAATTTATTGCTTTGTTCAGAAATGCGTTTATTCATTTGCTGAACTTGATTATTAAGCTGCTCTAGGGTGACCGCTTGTGTTGGCAATGTGGCTGCTAACAAAGGAATCGCCGCGCAGGCAATATATTTTATCGCCATAATTCATCCTATTTATGGTTATTAATGAACAGCCCTATAAGGCTGGGGCCATACATTAGGTGTAGCACATATGTATAAAAGTGCTAAAAAAAGTATAAGAGATTAAAAAGATAATGGATTACGCTTATAAAAGGCGCCTAGATAAATTGAGACACTTAAAAATGAACGGATGACGTACTTAATTTGAGGTATAAAAAACCAGGTCATGGCGTTGCCAATAACCTGGTTTTGATAGAGGTATAAACTTTAAGGTTTATAAATAACTTTTACTGAGCCATCTACGGCACTCTCATCTATGTAACCGATGATATTTGGGCTGCTAGACAACATGTTTTTTACTTCGCTATCGCCACCCACCACTTGTGGTGCTTGACCTTTACCGGTAAAAATTAGGCGTGACCAGTATGACTTTAACTGGGCTTCTGATTTTTTGATGATGTTTGTATAAAAATCAGTACGAGCAGGGTTGCCTTCACCTTGGTCAATGGGCACAACCGAGACACCGTTGAGGTCTTTCTTTTTACCTAAAAATGCTTTGACTACATCGTTTTCGTTCGACGCACTAATTGGGCTATTTTTACTGGCCACAACAACGGCGCCAGCGTGCGCAATACTGACGCAACTTATTAAGGTTAGAGTGGCTAGCAATTTAAACGTTAAATTATTCATCATTATCTCCTCCCTTAAAATACAGTATCAATTGATACAGTCAGCATGTTAACGCTGTCAGGTTCGTTGTTAGCTGCTTGCGCAGTCGCATAATCAGCTGATGTAAATAAGCCACCCACATCTCCCGCATCAATAATGTCATATTGTACTTTTAACGCGGTGCCGGCCATCATGTCATAACGCAGACTTAAGCCGATGCGATTAGTATCGTAGTTATTACCAGCTTGAAATGTTTGCACACCACCAATCACTTGCTGAGCAGTCGCATTACCCCCTGCGGCGGCGGCTTGTAAACCAGCCACACTACCAAATGGCGCTAAAGATGAGTTGTTATCGAAAGCTGCTTGTAAGGTACGTTCTTTGTCATCTTGCGATTCAGCAATGGCGTATGTTAATGCAGGCATCCATCGTCCTATGCGATAACCAAAGGTAGCATAAACGGCATCAATATCAGCGAGCTGTTCGTCTACTTCTATTTGTGTGTATTCTGTGGTGAAGTAAATATTACCAGGGTCATAAGTCACGCCAGCGCTGGTAAACGTGCCTGTGATACCCGTTAATTCATTCGAGCCATAAAGGCCGATAGCTCCTTGTAATGTAGCGTCAACCACATCCAATGAAGAGATGGCATAGGCAACACGAGCGGACCATGTGTCAGCTTGAAAGGTGGAGCTTAATGATAAAATATCGTTTAATGCAAATGATTCACTGGATGATTGGCCATAAGCAAACTGCACGCTAAGCAAATTATCGCCAATGTCTGTGCCGTAGGTTAAATCAAAGCCATCCATATTTGAAAACGGCTCTAGTGCCGAATAGGTTTCAGCGGGCATTTGTGCCCAAGGTACCGCATAACCGATATCAAGGTATTCGCTTAACATGTAGGCTGGAGTACGAATACGGCCAGCTTTCATTGAAAAATTGTTACTAAACTGATGTTTGAAATAAACCCACTCGGCTTTTGTGTTCCATTCGTTTTCACCTCTGCTAACCAGCTGGGTGACAACGCTATTATCGTCATCTATTTTAAATGACATTTGCAGGCCAACTTTACTAAAGCGATTGAAGTTCACTTCGTCATTAACGTCGTTATACTTTACCTCTTCATCCGAAATAGTCGCCGATAAACTAGCAAAGCCATTAATGCGCAGCTTGTTGCCTTGCTCTGAAATACGTTTATTTATTTGTTGAACCTGCTGATTGAGCTGCTCTAAAGTCACAGCCTGAGTTGGCAGCGCAGTGAGTAGTAATGGAAGCGCTGCGCAGACAATACGTTTCATCGCCATAATTCATCCTGTTTATGTTGATTAGTGAACAACCCGAAGTAAGGCTGGGGCCATACATTAGGTGTAGCACATATGTTTAAAAGCGCTAAAAATGGTTTGAAAATACTAAAAAAGCAGTAAGCGACTGGCTGAGTTGTACATTGTTTGTTCAGTATTTGAGTTTTAATTCGTACAGGTCCACGGTTTAAGTGCCGCATGCTGACATGCCTACCAATTCGTCACTCTTTAGTTTTAAATAGACAACACAAAAACAAGGTCATACAGATTAACGATGCATATTCATATATTAGGTATTTGTGGCACATTTATGGGGTCGTTGGCGCAACTGGCCATCGCACAAGGTCACCGTGTGACGGGCTCAGACCAAAATGTTTACCCGCCCATGAGCACTCAACTAGAGCAAGCGGGTATTGAAATCATGCAAGGTTTTGCTGAAAGCCACTTGCAACCTAAGCCAGACTTAGTGGTGATTGGTAATGCCATGAGCCGCGGTAATGTGGCCGTTGAATACGTATTAAATAAGCAGATCCCTTATACCTCTGGTCCTGCTTATTTAGCTGAGCATATCTTAAAGAATAAATGGGTCATGGCAGTCGCGGGTACTCATGGTAAAACCACGACTACAAGTATGTTGACGTGGGTATTACAAGATTGCGGTTTCGAGCCTGGATTTTTGATTGGAGGTGTACCAAAGAATTTTGGTGTGTCTGCTCGCATGGGCGCTAGCGATTTTTTTGTTGTAGAGGCTGATGAATATGACAGTGCCTTTTTTGATAAACGTTCAAAATTTGTACACTACCAAGGCCGTACAGTGATTTTAAATAACCTTGAGTTTGATCATGCCGATATTTTTAACGACATCGAAGCCATCAAAACGCAGTTTCATCATTTAGTGCGCACGATTCCGAGCGATGGCCAAATTATTTACCCAGCGGACGAAGCACACCTACAAGCGACATTAGAAAAGGGTTGCTGGACGCCTAAGGTTGAAATAGGTGTTGATTGGCAATATGAACTTATTGATGCATCAGGCTCTCGTTTTAATGTGCTGCAAAAAGACAAGATGGTGGGCGAGGTCAATTGGACACAAACGGGCATTCATAACGTCAAGAATGCATTGGTGTGTATCGCCGCCGCTTATCACGTGGGCATTTTACCTAAAGATGCGATTACGGCTTTAAATCGCTTTGAAGGTGTGAAACGCCGTATGGAGCTTGTGTGCAAGGTTAATGATATTGAAGTTTATGACGACTTTGCTCATCACCCAACGGCCATCGAAAGCACCCTAGCAGGCGTTAAAAATAGCGATCGTTTTCAACATATTTGGGCGGTGATTGAACCAAGATCCAATACCATGCGTATGGGAGTACACAAACAAGCATTGCCCACTTCCGTTAAAAATGCGGATACCAGTATTTGGTTTCAACCAAAAGGTCTTAATTGGGATATGCAGCCCGTTATTGACGGGTGTCGTGAAATAGGTCAATCGGCACTATTAATGGACGAAGTAGACGCTATAATCGCCCACCTTACAGAAAACGCGAAAGCGGGCGATGTGATTGTATTAATGAGTAACGGCGGTTTTGCTGGGATTCATCAACAGTTAGCTCTGGCTTTAAAGGATAAGTATGGCGCTTGAATACACACAGCATGCTCCTATTACCGTTGCTATAACAGGTGCATCGGGCGCGCCTTATGCCTTGCGATTGTTGCAATGTTTAGTGGCCGCAAAACGACCGGTTTATGTGATGGTAAGTAAGGCGGCGCAGGTTGTTTTTGCCACAGAAGCGGACTTAAAGCTGCCAGGTACACCTGAAAAAATGCAAGCGGTGCTCTCTCAATACTGCCAAGCAGAAGACGGCCAGATTACCGTGTTTGGTCGCGAACAATGGTTTGCGCCAGTTGCCAGTGGCTCGGGCCGCAAAGGCCCTATGATAGTATGCCCTTGCTCAACGGGTACATTGAGCGCGATTGCCACAGGCGCGAGTAATAATTTGATTGAGCGTGCCGCGGATGTGGCGATTAAAGAAAAGCGTGCGTTAATTCTTGTACCAAGGGAAACCCCGTTCAGCCCAATACACCTAGAGAGCATGTTAAAGCTTGCCAATATGGGCGTGACCATTATGCCAGCCAGCCCAGGGTTTTATCACAACCCCAAAGGCATTGGTGACTTAGTGGACTTTATGGTGGCGAGAATGCTGAATCACTTGGGGATTGAGCAAGCGCTAATGCCCTTGTGGGGCGAATGAATTAATTTTAAATATTCATAAATAGTTAGTGGCATCGCAATAATGTCGATGCACTATTGATGAGATAGAGACTGGATTAGGAGTCCAAATGAAGTTGACAGAACGAGATATTAAAGTCGCCATTGTTGCCGCTATTTTAGCGTTTGCGGTTGCCGTCATTATGCTTGATATGAAAGGCTATATTAAACACATGAGTGCTGAAGACGAAAACGTCATAGATACACTTAGAGTATTGTCCGTCGATTTAGAGAGTACCACTAAAGTGTCACCTAAATCGTCAAATAAAGAAGCGTTCTGCGTCGATGGTTATTTACTTGTACGACCAGAGAAAAATAATTCAGGAAACGCGGTTGCCGGAATTATCGTTGATGATAAAAATCGAGCGATTGCGTGCTCAAAAGTATTACTAGCACCAGGCCAATAGCCTTGTGTGGTTAGCCATGGACGGCTAGCCTTTAATGATTAATATGCACTGGCTTTAAAATAGGTGCAAAGGGACGTAACTTAAAAGAATCAGCTTATGAATAACAATAATAAAAACGAGCAGATCCATAAATTAGAACGTGAAATTTGGTTGTTTGAGCAATGGTTACAAAGCATTGATGGCCAAGTAGGTGATACACAAGCTCGTATTCGTCACGCTTATAAAGAATGCATAACGTCACGAAAACTCGAATTAGCTAAATTATTATCGAACCAAGACGATGTCGCACATTCACAGCAGACGTCTCCTAATCAGTATGGGCAGTAACAAGCCCATTATGTGATTGATCGAATGCTCTGTGTGCTGGCTGTTTTTATCTACCTCACTCTCAGTTAATCAATATCAACGCCTTGTGTGATAGATGACATTCGTTGACTGTGTGATAGACTTGCGCAAAATAATAATTAAAAAAGCATATTCCCATGGGTAAATTCGCCTTATTACTAATGTGTTTCGGCGCATTAGGTTTGATCAGTTCATACTCTCAAGCAAAAGATGTTGATAGTGACGGTGATGGTATTGCTGATCGCTTCGAACGTTTGTTAAAAACCGACCCCAAAAATGCCAAGAGCAAACCAGCTGATTTAGACGGTGACGGCATCCCTGATGGTTATGATCTGGATATTGACGGCGATGGTGTCAATAACTGGCAAGATCCGTTTCCTCGTAATGCTCAAGAAAGTGCCGATGTTGATGGCGATGGCGTCGGTGATACACAAGATACCGACAGTGATGGCGATGGCTTTACAAATGCACAAGAGCAGCAGGCCGGCACCAATCCTAACAATAAAAAAAGTTTTCCCGATCAGTCAGGCCCAGTACTCGAAGTTATGGATATGCCAGAGTCCGTACAAGAACGCATTGTCGCTATTCGCGGTATGGCGTTCGATATGGGAATGGGCATTAAAAAGATACAAGTTGTGAATGCCGATGGTGATATTTTTCTTGGCCAGTTTGATTACACCACTCACTTCAGCGTATTAGTGCGCTTGAGCAAAGGTGAAAATCAGTTGCAAGTGGCTGCGTACGACAGTGCAAATAATGTTAGCCGCCAGTTTGTCACCCTAAGTTATAATCCTTAAATCACATGTTTACTTTATTTATTAAACAAACTTAATCTAAGGCAAAGTAAGTAATCGGCTAAAGTATTAATTAAGCCTATTAAGGAAGCACCCTAGGTGAGAAAGGTCGTGAAGGAATCACGGCCTTTTTTTATGTGTTTTTAATCATCTTTTTTATTAGCACTGTTTTTCTTGAGTGTGTAGCTTGCGGCCATTGCAATGAGTGTGATGAGCGTCAAAAGTAACAATCCTTCCCAGCTTAATAACCACTTAATATTAACCGCTTCACCTAATAAGTAACTTGGTAATAAGTAAGCTAACCCCCATGCGATAGCGGATAACCCGTTTAAGAGCATGAAATATCGAACGGGCATGTCCATCATGCCTGCCACCATTGGAATAAACGGACGAATGGGCCCAATAAAGCGACCAAAGAAAATACTTTTTCCGCCATGGCGATGAAAAAAATCATGACCACTTGTTATCCACTGAGGGTTATTTTTGAAAGGCCAAGCATTAGGTAAATGAGGTTGGAAAATACGACCAATATAAAAGCTGATTAAATCCCCTATAAAAGCACCCGATATGGCGCAAGCTAATAGCAAATAAACATTTAACTGTAAGTTGCCAGCCATAATACTCGCCGCTGTAATTAATCCCACGCCCGGTACAATAATGCCTACCACTGCAAGTGATTCACATAACGCAACAACAAAGATAGCAACAAAAATATACGCAGGATTTTGCGATAGAAAAATAAGAATAGAATCGATCATATTAATTGTTGAATGACATCAGTCTTAAAGCGGTTTGCTGTTGTTTGTGAACAAAGCCACTGGCTCGATCTAGGAAACTTTCAGCGCTTTCTTTATGATTTAAGCTGGCTAAACCAACGTTTAATTGTAAGTCACCAACGTCACCCCAATGCTCCTCCTCCATTTCTTTGAGTAAACGCTCTTTTAATACGACGCCACCCTCCATTGAACAGTTTGGTAATAAAATAAAGAATGTGCCCTTACCATTGTGAAATATATCATCGCCAGCTCGCAGTAGTGCGATTAATTTATGGCGAAAAATTTTAACAAGGCGGTTGCTGGCGTTTTTACCATGAATATCTTGAATTTGTTGGTAATCATCAATGGTAATCGCCAGCATAGAGAGCGTTCGGCTGGTGGTTTCGCTTCGGGCAATTTCTTGATGTAATTTTTTTAAAAGGTAGCGACTATTATAAGCGCCGGATTGATAATCGGTGACGGCTAATTTCAATAAGTTAGTTTGCTTCAGTGTATTAACATACGCATAACATAAGGAGCACATACTAATAAGCATATAGATGAAAACAAACTTTAATGTTTGCTCTGTACTTATTATAAATATGAGTTGTGACAGTGTGCATAGCACCACAGTCGTATTTAATAAAAACGCCCAGCTTAAAGGCAGTGCAAAATAACTAATAACGGGAAAGACATACACCCAGTGCATGGTCAGCTCTGGATTGAAATTTAATTGGTACTGCATTAATAATGCAACCGATGAGAGGGTCATTAAATTAATGTACTGGCTCATTGCACGATTGCGATTAAGAAATAAAAAAACGGAGGTGAAAATCAAAATAGCAATGGTCATGAGTTGAATCAGCAATACATCAAAATGCCCAAAAAAATAATGTGTAATGCATAATAAACTCATGGCCCCAGCAATGAGCGCATACAGTAAACTTAATGCAGGTTCTTTCTCCATACTGATATCAAACATGCTTAAGCTCCTGATGCGCTTGCTGAATCAAGCTGTCTTCAGTGTCTCCCACGTTTAAACTGGCAAATCCGACTTGGGTGTAACCTTGAATGCTTTTAGGCATTTCACTGACCATTTGCTTTACCGTGATCAGTGCATTGTGCGAATTAGTATGGGGCATAATAATGGCAAAATCGTTGCCTTGAAGTCGATAGTATTGATCAAAGGGGCGTAAAAAATGCTCGATAGCCTGAGCGCAGAGCTTGGCTAGTGATGTGGTTTTTTCTCCCTTTTTACTGTTGCTGTTATACGTTATATAAACAAGCAATAAACCGGTTCCTTCACGTTCTGCGCGGTTGATTTCGGTATTAAGGGCGGAGCGCAAAAACTTTTCCAGCTGGGCCCCTGTTTCTTCATCGCTGCTAATAAGTGGTTCAAGCAATTGGTTGGTGCGAGATTTTACCATGGCTAAAAATAACGCAATGGTGCTAATGGCGGCATAACTAAATAGAATCTGGGCTTGGATAAGAGCTGGGCTGTACTGGATGAATATGTAAATTGCCAAGGGCGTGTAGGCGAGTACACACCAAATGGCAGTACGCAGTGAAAACAAAAAGAATGCGGCAATAGGAAAAAAATAAGACCAATAGCTGTGTTCGGCTTTGATGTCGGCCGTGAATAAGGAAAATACAGCCAGTAATATTAAAAACAGTGTGTCGACGTGATTACCAACTTGCTCTTGTTTACCAAATATAATGTAGGCGCCGTTAATCGTCAGCACAAGACCAAGTAACAGGGTGAATAAGGCAATGGTATTGGCCCCTGTCAGGTACTCAAGGTAAGCAATCAAACTTAAAATCACAGTGCCGATGACGCAAAATAAGATGCGAATGTGATTAACCGTTAATGCCTGCATGAAAGAGTGTCCTATAAAGAGCAAAACGCTGCCCTTGGCCTATAAATGCGAGCATATATTACCCACACACACAGGTTTAATACTAGCACGGACGAATCATTGTTTGGGTAAGCTCGCGGTTCAGGTATAATCGCGGCACTTTTCTTACGATTTGCCTCCACGGCCCTAGGCCACATAATCAGGTAGGCAGCGATTGGGTAGATTTAATGGATGTAAAACACTACATGCTGCAAGTAGGCCAACAAGCCAGAGCAGCCAGTGCCGCTATTGCCAAAGCCGATAGTGGAGAGAAAAACCAAGCTTTATTTGCCATTGCCACCGCCATTGAAGCGGCACGCGATGAACTCATGGTGGCAAATAAACAAGACATGCAGCGTGGCCAAGCTAATGGCCTAGACGCAGCGTTGCTAGACCGTTTAGAGCTGACGCCCGCTCGAATCGACGCCATGATTGAAGGCTTAAATCAGGTGGCCGCCTTGGCGGATCCAGTTGGTGGAATTACGGACTTAGAATACCGCCCATCGGGTATTCAAGTGGGTAAAATGCGGGTGCCTTTAGGTGTGATTGGAATTATTTACGAGTCTCGCCCAAATGTAACGATTGAAGCGGCGAGCTTATGCTTAAAGTCTGGTAATGCGGCTATTTTACGGGGTGGGTCCGAGTCAATAGACTCAAACCAAGCCCTCGCTAAGTGCATTCGCCAAGGCTTGGCAGAAGCCGGTTTACCAGAGCAGGTCGTACAAGTGGTTGAAACCACCGACCGTGCGGCAGTCGGTGAGTTGATCACCATGCAAGAATATGTCGATGTGGTGGTGCCTCGCGGCGGTAAAAGTTTAATAGAGCGCATCAGCAAAGACGCTAAAGTGACGGTCATCAAACATCTTGATGGTATTTGTCATGTGTATATTGATAATGATGCGGATTTAACCAAAGCCGTGAATGTGGCCATTAATGCTAAAACCCATCGTTATGGTACCTGCAACACGATGGAAACGTTATTGGTTCATGAAGCGGTTGCGGCAAAAGTATTGCCTCAGCTTGCCAGAGCCTATGGCGAGTTAGAGGTTGAATTACGCGGCTGTGAGAATAGCCGTGCTATCGTTGCGAGCATGTTACCTGCAACGCAAGAAGATTGGTCTACCGAGTATTTAGCGCCAATTTTAGCGGTGAAAGTCGTGAATGACATGGATGAAGCCATTATTCATATTAACCAATACGGCTCTCACCACACCGACAGCATTATTACGGAAAACTATACAAAGGCTCGCCAGTTCTTGCGCCAAGTGGATTCAAGCTCGGTAATGGTTAACGCATCGACTCGCTTTGCTGACGGTTTTGAGTATGGTTTGGGTGCTGAAATTGGTATTAGTACCGATAAAATTCATGCCCGTGGCCCAGTGGGGTTAGACGGCTTAACCTCGCAAAAATGGGTGGTATTAGGTGATGGTCATATCCGCAACTAATACGGCGAAACATTATGTGGTTATGGGTGGGACATTTGACCCAGTGCATGATGGCCATATAAAAAGTGCGCAACAATTAGCTAAGGTGATGGGGTATGCCCATATTTACATGATGCCCTGCGGTGATGCCTATCATAAACGAGGCGCGTCACACGCTAAGCATCGAGTAGCCATGTTGAAGCAGGCGCTAGCGCATCAATTGACGCTACTTATTGACCCAAGAGAGACACTGCGCGAAGGTGCGACCTATACGGTTGATACCCTTATTCAATTACGAAAAGAGCTGGGTGAAGCGGCTCATATTTGCTGGGTGCTAGGCACAGACGCAGCAAAAGGGTTAACGCAATGGCAAGATTGGACGCTGTTTTTTCAGTTGGCCAACCTCATTGTGATTAATCGTGCGGGCGATGTATTGGCTGACCAAGACACCCATCTATGGCCAGCAAAGCAAGAACCAAACATCGAAAGATTTAAACAGCAAGCAAATGGCTGTTTGATGCAAGTGGCACTTGAGCCAGTTGCAGTGTCGTCGACGGAGATTCGACAGGCATTGCGCAAACAAGAACCTGTGGATGGCCATGTGCCACAGCCTGTTATGAACTATATTGAGCTACATGGGCTCTATCGAGGTAAAAACTGAAATCAATGGACACTGCAAAATTAAGTGAAATTGTAATTGATGCGCTTGAGAACTTAAAAGCTCAAGATATTACGAGCATCAATGTAAAAGACCGCACATCCGTAACCGATATAATGATTATCGCCACCGGCACCTCTAGCAGACACGTGCAAGCGGTCGCAGATAACGTTTCTGAAAAATCAAAAGCCGCAGGTTTAATGCCGCTGGGCTCTGAAGGTCGTGGTAATAGCGACTGGGTATTGATCGATTTAGGTGATGTGATTGTTCATGTGATGACCAGCCAAGCTCGTGAACACTATGATCTTGAGCGTTTATGGAGTGAGCCGCGCGTTGCGCAATAACCGTCCATGAAGATTAGAATTCTCGCCGTTGGGGGCAAAATGCCCTCATGGGTAGAGCAAGGTTTTAATGAATATGCCAAGCGTCTACCTAACGAATGCCGCCTAGAGTTAGTGGAATTGCCACTGGGGCCCAGAGGCAAAAATCAATCGCCTGCTAAAGCCATCGAAAAAGAAGGCCAAGCTATGTTAGCGGCAATGAAACCGCAAAACACCTGTGTGGCACTTGAAGTATTAGGCAAGCCTTGGAGCACGCAAGTACTCTCTGAGCAGCTAACGGACTGGCGCATGATTGGCCAAGATGTGGATTTATTGATAGGTGGGCCGGACGGCTTAAGCAAAGAATGCTCAGCGAAAGCAAAATATAAGTGGTCATTGTCGCCGTTAACCTTGCCACATCCACTTGTGCGTATATTGTTAGCAGAGCAGCTTTATCGAGCTTGGACGATTTTGAACAATCATCCCTATCACAAGTAAGATAGTAACTACTTGTTTTTTAATAATAAAAAAGCCTAAATGGTACGCAATCTATTTATCTGCTCCATAAGTGATGACTAAATGAGTTTTGCCTCAAAGGACGCACGAATTGAAAAAGACATATTTACTAAGCGCGCTTATTTAGCGGGCTTTTGTGTGTTTTTGTTAGTGTGTGCTTTGGCAGCACGTATGTCATTTTTACAGATTACTCAGCACGATCTCTATGCCAGTAAGTCTGAAAACAATCGTGTGCAATTAAAAACCGTAGAGCCCATTCGAGGTTTGATCTTTGATCGCAATGGCGTTTTATTGGCCGAAAACCTGCCCAGTCATAGTTTAACCATTGTGCCGGAGCGTGTGGATAACATGTCTCAAACACTTGGGCTAATCGAAGCCTTGGTAGGCATAACCCCTGAAGAGCGTGAAAGCTTTGAAAAGCGAGTAACGGCTTACCGTCGGCCCTACGAAGCGATAGCTCTTAAATATCGACTAGATGAAACCCAAATTGCCAAAATAATGGTGAACGATTATTTCTTAAAAGGTGTGCAAGTCGAAGCCGAATTAGTGCGCCATTATCCAATGGATGAGGATTTCGCCCATGTGATTGGTTACGTTGGGCAAATGAATGAAGCAGAGAAAAAACGATTAGACCCTATTCAATATAAGGTCACTCGACGCATTGGTAAAATTGGTATTGAGCGCCATTACGAAAAAGAATTGCATGGTCAAGTGGGTTATCAAAAAGTTGAGACTAATGCTCAGGGCCGTATTTTAAAAGTTCTAGAAAAGCAAAGCTCGATTCCGGGTAAAAACATCATTCTAAATTTAGATGCTCGACTACAGCGTACCGCCATGGAAGCATTTAAAGGGCGCCGTGGCTCACTTGTGGCAATGGATCCAGCAACCGGTGGCGTACTGACCATGGTATCCAGCCCATCTTTTGACCCTAATCTGTTTGTAAACGGCATCAGCTACAAAGATTACAATTCATTAAGAGATTCCCTCGACACACCATTATTTGACCGTGCGGCGCGCGGACAATACCCGCCAGGGTCCACCATGAAGCCGTTCCTGGGTTTAGGGTTTTTAGAGACGGGTGCGACCAATTGGAAAGAAGAAATTAAAGACCCTGGTTGGTACATGCTTGAAAACGACGAGCGTGTTTATCGAGATTGGAAGCGTCGGGGCCATGGTGATCACATTAATTTACGTGATGCCATTATTCAGAGTTGTGATACCTATTTTTATGAAATGTCATTTAGAACCGGCATTGATAACTTACATCCCTTTTTATCAAAATTTGGCTTTGGTCAAAATACGGGTTTAGATATAGCCAATGCATTGCCTGCACTGCTACCAGACCGAGAATGGAAACGAATATACAGAGGGCGCTCTTGGTATGCTGGCGATACACTTAATTTAGGTTTGGGCCAAGGTTTTATGTTGGCAACACCATTGCAGTTGGCAACGGCCATGAATGTATACGCTGCAAAAGGGCAGTGGCATCGAGCAAAATTGGTTCAATTTATTGATAACGAGCCACTAGTAGAAGAAACCAAGCCGGATGATATTCTCCTAAAGAACCCCGAAAATTGGGATAAAATGAATAATGCTATGGAAGGTGTTATTAAACATTATTTGGGGACGGCCAGAGGTTTAAAACGAAACTTGAAATATCGTTTAGCGGGTAAAACCGGTACGGCACAAATTGTTGGCATTAAGCAAAACGAAGAATATGACTCTGAGGCCTTGCTTGAGCGTCAGCGTGATCACGCCTTGTTTGTAAGCTTTGCTCCAGTTGATGACCCTAAAATTGCAATAGCCGCAGTGGTTGAAAATGGAGAGTCAGCGGGTGCGACTGCGGCGCCTATTTCGAAGAAAGTGATCGATCAATTTTTAAACGATGATCGGCCCAAAGGAATCGCCTATGATTTTTAACAACATTAACGCGGTTGCCTTATGAAGGTGTCGATGGGCGTTTGCGAGGTGTGCCATGGCCGGTGATTTTATCCGTCAGCTTGATGATTCCGGTATGCAAAGTGGTCGTGGTATTTTGCAGCGCTTAAATATCGATATCACCATGCTGTGTTTGTTATTGCTGCTGTGTGCTGGTGGGTTATTTATTTTATATAGTGCCAGTGGGCAAAATATGGGCATGGTATATCGCCAAATGGTGTATTTAGGCTTAGGCTTTTTGGTCATGGTGGTGGTTGCACAAATTGATCCTCGTTGGTTTCAGATGTCGGCGCCTTGGGTTTATGGTGTCGGCATTATTGCTTTGATTTTGGTATTAGTTGCAGGCGTGGGGGCAAAAGGTGCCCAGCGCTGGTTAAGTGTATTTGGTTTGTTTCGTTTTCAGCCGTCTGAGATTATGAAACTCGTAACGCCTATGATGATTGCGTGGTATTTGTCGTCTAAATTATTACCACCAAGATTAAAAGTCATTGTTGTCGTGTTTACCTTGATTATGTTTCCGGCATTATTAATTTTTAAACAGCCAGATTTAGGTACGGCTCTGTTAATTTCATCGGCTGGTATCTTTGCTTTACTATTTGCAGGCTTAAGCGGCCGTTGGATTGTAATCGCTATTGTGACGGTTTTAGCCGTCGCTCCTGTTATGTGGTATGGCGTTATGCATGATTATCAAAAGCAGCGAGTACTGACATTTTTAGACCCTGAAAGTGATCCATTAGGCTCTGGCTGGAATATAATACAGAGCAAGACAGCAATTGGGTCTGGTGGGTTAGAAGGTAAAGGCTGGATGCAGGGCACTCAGTCTCAGTTAGAGTTTTTACCTGAACGTCACACCGATTTTATTATTGCCGTTTATGCAGAAGAGCAAGGGTTAATTGGGGTGTTGCTCTTATTAATACTGTATATGCTCATTACTCTGCGTGGAATTTATATGGCATCGCGTGGTCGAGATACCTTTGCAAGATTATTTGCAGGTGCGTTGATCGTCACGTTTTTCATCTACGTGTTTGTTAATATAGGAATGGTGAGTGGAATTTTACCGGTAGTGGGTGTGCCTTTACCGCTAATTAGTTACGGTGGTACGTCCATCGTTACCCTAATGGCGGCATTTGGCGTTATCATGTCAGTTTATATGCATCGTCGGATTTAATGTTATGAGGTTTACTGTGTTAGTAGCTGGTTTTGTTGTGTTGTTAAGTAGCATTTCTGTTTCTGCGGGTGGTTATGAAGACCACCCTAAATATGAGCCTTTTATCGCGGAGATGATAAAAGAACATAACTATGATGAAAAAGTATTGCGTGACGTGCTCTCACAAGCTGAGCGTAAAGATAAGATCCTTGAAGCGATCTCTCGCCCAGCTGAAAAAGTGAAACCTTGGCATGAATACAGAGATATATTTTTAACCGAGAGTCGCGCAAAAGCAGGTAAGGCATTCCTTAAAGAGCATAAAGCGACATTTGATGCCGTAGAAGAAAAATATGGCATTCCTCGTGAAGTTATTGCCGCCATTATTGGTGTTGAAACCTACTATGGCCGAATCACAGGGAGTTATCGTGTTATCGATGCTTTAGCGACCTTGGGGTTTGATTACCCAAAACGGTCGTTATTTTACCGTGAACTTAAAAATTATTTCCTAATGGTTCGTGATAATGATCTTGATCCTCTAACGATTAAAGGCTCTTATGCGGGTGCAATGGGTTTGGGTCAGTTTATTCCATCAAGTTACATTAGTTATGCCGTGGACTTTGATGGCGATGGGAAAAAAGATCTTTGGACCAATGTAGATGATGCCATCGCAAGTGTTGCGTATTACTTTAAACGCCATGGTTGGCAAGCGGGTGAGCCAGTCGCAAGCTCAGTAACGCTTTATAACGCAGAGGCAGACAAATTTGCCAATACCGGTTTATCGTTAAATGCGACGGTCTCTGAATGGAAGACGCGCGGTGTCAATACGCCAAAGAATATGAAAGATCGCGATGCGGCGCTTTTTCGGTATGACTTAGAAGAAGGTCAAGATTATTGGCTTGTGTATAAAAACTTTTATGTGATCACTCGTTATAATCGTAGCAGCATGTATGCACGTGCTGTGTCTGACTTTAGTGAGATATTGAAACAACCATGAAATTGATTCAGGCTTGCAGCATTATTGGTTTAATAATATTGGTGCAAGCTTGCTCCACTTCGCGCTATCAGCAACGTCACGATAGTACGCCGTTATTTCAAGCAAGCATTTTAAACCTAGACGAACCCAAGCCGATTCGGGAACCACTTTCTAGGCGAGGTTAATCCTGACCAGTATGAAGTATGGGGAAAGACCTATGATGTACATAAAGGCTTAACCGAATATTCACAGCAGGGTGTTGCGTCTTGGTATGGTGAAAAGTTTCACGGACACGATACCAGCAACGGTGAAAAGTTTGATGTTTATCAATTTAGCGCCGCGCACAAATCATTACCATTACCTAGCTATGTTCGAGTGACGAATCTAGATAACCAAAAAAGCTTAGTGGTTAGGGTAAATGATCGAGGGCCTTTTCATGGTGATAGGTTGATTGATTTATCTTATGCCGCAGCGGTTCGTTTGGGCTTTCATAAACAGGGGACAGCCAACGTAAAGGTCGACTTATTGGCCGCACCGCTTCCTCCAAGTGAATATTTATTTTTACAAGTGGCCGCATTTGAAGCCGAGCCTTCGGCTTTAAAAATGCAGGAGACGTTAGCGGCGGCTGTGCAAGAGCCGGTTTACATCACCAAAGATGCAAGCAATGGTAAAATTCTACACAAGGTGCGCATCGGCCCCTTGGACCCGGCTAAAATAGACGTGGTCCAGAGCACATTACAAGCACAAGATATTCATTCTACCTTGATCGTGCCTTAGCAACTCTTACCAAACACAATAAGCATGCTACAATGCGTCACCATTTTATTCATAGCTAATTACGGTCCTATGCGTTTACTTACTTTTTGCTTGGTCTTTTTGTTTTCTTTTGCGTCTTTTGCTGTCCCTAATATTATTCCTCAGCCTCCGGCTTTAGCCGCTAGCTCGTATATCCTAATTGATGCCAATAGTGGCGATGTATTAGTTGAGCATAATGCCGATAATGTGCTGCCACCAGCCAGCTTAACCAAAATGATGACAAGCTTTATCGTCACCGAAGAACTAGATTACGGCAATATCAAAGAAGACGACCTAACGCGGATTAGTGTGAAAGCTTGGAAAGCCGAAGGTTCTCGCATGTTTATTCGCGAAGGCACCTACGTATCGGTGAAAGACTTATTAAAAGGTGTGATTATTCAGTCCGGTAATGATGCCAGTATTGCATTAGCTGAGCATATTAGCGGAACAGAAGAAGCATTTGTTGATGTCATGAATCAATATGCAGCGTCATTAGGCATGGTGAATACTCGCTTTAAAAATGCAACTGGATTACCTGCTAAAGGGCATGCATCCACAGCTCGTGATTTATCCAATTTAGCTAAGCACATTATCAGTGATCACAAAACATACTATCCTCTTTATAAAGAAAAGAAATTCAAATACAACAACATTGAGCAGCCTAACCGTAACTTATTGCTTTTTTGGGACCCAAGAGTAGACGGTCTTAAAACAGGCCATACTGAAGAAGCGGGCTTTTGTTTAGTGTCTAGTGCCACAGAAGACGGCATGCGTTTAATCGCTGTTGTAATGGGCGCTAGCTCAGAGCGTTCCCGTGCTCGTGAATCACAAAAGTTATTAACATATGGTTTCCGCTATTACGAAAGCCATAAATTATATGATGCACAAGAGACCCTTCAAACTCAAAAAGTATGGCTAGGCCAAGAAGAAGAGTTGGCTTTAGGTGTTAAAAACGGTGCTTATATCACCATACCAAGAGGGCAAAAAGGTAACTTAGATGTTCAGTACAGTATTGATGATGTAATTAAAGCGCCTATCATTAAAGGCATGGAATATGGCCATATGACGGTCTCTCTAGGCGATAAAGTTTTGATGGATAAACCTTTGATTGCATTGAGTGAGATTGAAGAAGCTGGCTTTTTCTCGCGAATTTTAGATTATATTAAATTGTTCTTTTACTCCTTATTTAGTTAGGCCCTTGCATTTGCCTGTTTAACAACCATATTGGGGTTGAACAGGTTACCACTAGACGAATTATGGCTCAGAAAACACAACCCCCTAAAATTGAATTCCCCTGCGCAAATTACCCGATTAAAGTATTGGGTCAGTCAGGTGACGACTACGAATCATTTGTGATTGATATCATGCGTGTGCATGCACCTGACTTTGATGTTAACAAACTCAAAGTCAATCACAGCAGTAATGGTCGTTTTACATCGGTTACTTTTTTTGTAACGGCGACATCTCAAAAGCAGCTAGAAGAGTTACATGCTGATTTTATTCGCCATGATCGTATAAAGATGGTTATGTGATGCAGCTAGGTGTGCGCTATTTGGAAGGTGAGCTTGCATACGAACCCGTATGGCAGGCAATGAAGGCCTTTACCGATACGCGTGATGCGCACACTCAAGATGAAATATGGATACTTCAGCACCAAAGAGTATTTACCCAAGGGCAGGCAGGTAAACCAGAACATTTACTGCTGACAGGTGATATCCCTGTTGTTCAAGCAGACCGCGGCGGACAAGTAACGTATCATGGCCCGGGTCAGATCACGGCCTATATCATGGCTGACTTGAAACGCTTGGATTTAGGGCCACGGTCATTGGTCGATGGGATCGAAATCAGCTTGGTAAAACTATTGGCCCAGTACGATATCCAGGCTTACCCTAAAGCAGATGCGCCTGGCGTGTATGTTGGTGAAAGTAAAATAGCATCATTAGGCTTACGCATTCGTAAAGGGTATAGTTTCCACGGACTCGCGCTTAATGTTGATATGGATTTAGAGCCCTTTTTACGCATCAACCCTTGTGGTTATGCCGGAATGAATATGACACACATGGCTGAGCATACTTCTCAACCAAATATAAAGGTCGTTGGCCAAAAGCTAGTCGATCAAATTGCAACCTGCCTGCCTTACGAGGGCACACTAGAATTAGGTAATCACTTACCATGAGTACAGAGAAAAAAGCCAAGGTGGTTCAGGGTGAAAAAATGCGCGGCGCTGATAAGGTCGCTCGTATTCCAATTAAAGTGATTCCTACGGAAACGATGCCGCGTAAACCAGATTGGATTCGTGTGCGTATCCCGGCAAGCCCAAAAATCAATGAGGTAAAACAAAAACTACGTAAACATGGTTTACATACCGTTTGCGAAGAAGCCTCTTGCCCTAATATTGGCGAATGTTTTGGTGGTGGTACCGCTACCTTTATGATTATGGGTGACATTTGTACACGTCGCTGTCCGTTTTGCGATGTAGGACATGGTCGTCCAAACCCGCTTAATGCAGATGAGCCAAAAGAACTGGCCACAGCCATTGCCGACATGGGACTAAAATATGTTGTGATTACCTCGGTTGACCGAGATGATTTACGCGATGGTGGTGCTCAGCATTTTGCTGATTGTGTGCGTTACTCTCGAGAGTTAAGTCCAACTTTAGAGATGGAAATATTAGTACCTGATTTTCGTGGGCGTATGGATGTAGCCTTAGAAATTCTGGCGCAAACCCCGCCAGATGTGTTTAACCATAACCTAGAAACGGTGCCGTCCTTATATAAAAAGGTGCGCCCGGGTTCTGACTATCAATGGTCTTTGGATTTATTAAAGCGTTATAAGGCTTTGTGTCCCGATATCATGACTAAGTCAGGATTGATGCTAGGCATTGGCGAGACCAAAGAAGAAGTGATTCAGGTTATGCAAGATATGCGTGACCATGATATCGATATGATTACCTTAGGGCAGTACTTACAACCAAGTAAACATCACTTGGCTGTAGAGCGTTTTGTACACCCTGATGAATTTGACGAGCTGGGTGAACTGGCAAAACAAATGGGATTCAAACGTGTGGCCAGTGGTCCCATGGTTCGATCCTCATACCATGCAGACCAGCAGATGAAAGGTGAACCGTTGCTGAAATAAAATCAGCAGCAGGTTGGAAAGTGGTCTTTAATTAACCTGAATATCCCTATTTTTGTGATTATTGTTGGGCAATTCGAGTGAAATACCTCGAATTTGTACAATAACTCACCGTAAATGGAGAGTATTTTAATTTTTAACTGTATTAGTTTTGGCCTATTGCGCGAAGATGCGTATAATATGCGCGACTAGATTTATAGATGTCATCAAAACTATTTCAGGAGTGAGCAACTGATTCATGGCTAAACCTGGCAAGCGTTCAAAAGTATCACAGAAACGCCCTTCCTATAAAAAAATCATCAAGCAGCAAGAAAGCCAACCAGAGAATATTGTCGATCAAATCGCGGCATTAGAAGCTCTACTAGGTGGCGGCAGTGATGATTCTAAGGATGTGGTTAAAGCCAAAGCTGAGCCTCAAAAAGATCCTGAGGAACAAAAGCGCTTAGAAAATGAGCGTGCAGCGCGTAAGGCAGAAATCGAAGCACTCGAGGTAGAGCGTTCTAAAGAGCGTGCATCTCGTGAAGACGAGCGTCGTAAGCTTCAGCAAGAGCTGATTAAGCAGCAAGAAGAGCGTGAGGCTCGTTACAAAGAAGAGCAAGAAAAGCTGAAGGTCGAGCAGCTAGACAAGAAAGAGTTGAAAAAACAACTTGTCGAAGCGAAGAAAGAGCAGAAGCGTCTACAGAACTTAGATCGAATTGGTAAGCTTGATGCTGCGCAGAAAAAGCGCTTAGCTGAAATAGCCGAATTCGTAAAAAGTGGCGTAGCACCGCAATCATCTGTTAAAAAAGCCGCACCTGAAAAAACGTCAGCGAAAGCGACGACAGCTAAGAAAACAGCGGCTAAGAAAACAACCGCCAAGAAAACCACTGCTAAAAAAGCAGCAGTGAAAGCAGAAGACGACAGCGCTGAGAAAAAAACCACAGCGAAGAAGACAACTGCTAAAAAGTCGACAGCGAAGAAAACCACTGCTAAAAAGACAACAGCTAAGAAAACCACAGCTAAGTCTACGGCGAAGAAAACAACCGCTAAGAAGACAACGGCTAAGAAAACCACAGCTAAAAAGACCACCGCTAAGAAAACTACAGCGAAAAAGTCGACAGCTAAGAAAACCACAGCTAAAAAGACTAAATAGTTTTTACTGTGTTTTGGTGGTAATAAAAAAACCCAGCATATGCTGGGTTTTTTTATGTCTGTCTTATATATCTGTTAAGGGTCGAACTGTTGTAAGTGATTAATAAACTTCTCTTTACTTATCTCACCTAAAATATTGGCCTCGTCTATTAATTCACCATTTAAACCGTAAAACAATAATGCAGGGGGGCCAAATAAATTATGTTGCTCAAGATAGGCTTTGTGAAAATCATCAAAGCGAGTGATATCAAATTTGATGCGCACAAAATTTTCTAGCTGCGCTTGTACCTCTGCATCTTTGAATAATGTATTGCTCATGATTTTGCATTCAATACACCAGTCAGCGTATATATCCAAAAATACAATTTTTTCATCTTGCTTGGCTTGATTCAAAGCCGCGTTCAGCTCGCTTTGCTCACTTAATGTTTGAAAAAAGCCATTGCTATATTGAGCATTGATTTGCGCTGAGGTTGTAGAGGGCGAAGTAGGGGTTGCTGTTAACGGCCCCAATACCAGTTTAAATATAAGAGCGCTTGCAAGTATAAAACCTAATAGCGCAACACCTTTGATTAAGCGCTTGCCATAAGTAGCGGCAGGCTCAAAAGCACCGAGTACGACGGCATAGACTGCGATCAATATAATCCAGCCAGCCATGTAAATGGTTTCAGGAATAAAACGCCCCAGTAGCCATAACGCTACGCCCAATAGTAATACGCCAAAGAAATGTTTAACGCCGTCCATCCAGGCGCCTGCTTTGGGTAAGGCATATGCGCCACTTGTGCCGATGATGATAAGCGGTAAGCCCATGCCTAGGCCTAGCGCAAATAAAGCAAACCCGCCTAATACGGCATCGCCAGTTGTGCTGATGTAAAGTAGTGCGCCAGCAAGTGGGGCGCTTACACAAGGGCTAACGACGATTGCACTGAGTGCGCCCATTAGTAGCACGCCTATTAGGCTGCCACCCTGTTGCTTTTGATTTAAATTATCTAACGGTTCTTGAATAAAGCGAGGGAGGCGCAATTCAAATAAGCCAAACATAGCAAGCGCCAATATGACAAATAAGCCTGCAAAAATACTCAGTACCCAAGGTTGCTGCATATAAATTTGAATATTAAAGCTGGCGCCGAGCGACCCCACTAATACGCCTGCCAGTGCAAACGTTAGCGCCATGCCTAAAACATATACGCCAGACAGTACAAAGCCTTGTCGTGCTGTTAGTGATTTTTGTCCTGCAATAATACTTGAAATAATTGGCATCATCGGAAGTACGCAAGGTGTGAACGTCAGGCCCATGCCTAGCAATAAAAATGTGGCGAGAATTAAAATTAAACCGGCACTTTGTAAGAAGCTTAAAATACCGTTAGCCTGATCAAGGTTGCTTGTGTTGTTTGGCTGTGTCGTATCTGAAGCTGAAGCGGTGCGATCAAAAGGTTCAATTTCAAGTAATGCCGTTTGTGGTGGATAGCACAGGCCAATGGCTTGATCGCAGCCTTGATAGCGCATTTTTAATTGCTGAGTGTTGTCTGGTAGTTGCGATAGCTCCACTTGGGCAGTGGCTGAATTAAAAAAGACAGCTACATCGCCGAAACTTGGGTCGCTGATAATTTGTGGTGTTTCTACGAATTGTGAATGAGGGTAGGGCGTTTTATCAAGCAGGCTGAGTTTTAGCTTATCTTGGTATAGGTAAACGTTATCAGATAATTCAAACTGAATACTGAGTTGCGAGCCGTCTTGTATTTGGCTGAATTTGATCGCTTCATGAGCTGGCAATGGTCCGGCTGTATCGTCAGAAAACAAACCTGCCCAGCTGACTTGCGCGGCAAAAAAAGAAAAGAATAAAGAGAGTAAAACGCGCTGTAGCATCTTAAATGTTCCGATAATTTTTTATTCAGACCATGATGCTGCAAATAAGTGCCATTGCCCAGAGGCAATGGCGGATTTTAATTGGAGTTGTTAACTGCTACGCGAAAGCGCCATTTCAGCCAGTGCCACCAAGGCTTCTTTAGCTGGGGTGTTGGGCAGTACATCAATAGCCGCTTGGGCCGCACTGACATGTTCGCGCGCTTTTTGATTGGTGTAATCAATGGCACCACAGGCTTGTACGATTTCAATGATTTCCGCTAAATTTTCGGTGCCGCCCTTGCGAATGGCCTGACGAATCATGTGTACCTGTTCATCGCTGCCATGTTGCATGGTGTAAATGAGCGGTAGAGTGGGCTTACCTTCAGCTAGGTCGTCACCCACGTTTTTACCTAATTCTTCTGCGTTGCCAACGTAATCAAGTACGTCATCCACAAGCTGAAATGCCATGCCAGTGTGGTGGCCATATAGGCGTAATGCTTCTTCTTGTTCCGTGTTTGCGCCAGCTAATACAGCACCGGAATGGGAGCTTGCCTCAAAGAGCATGGCTGTCTTGCCTTCAATGACCGCCATATATTGCTCTTCGCTGACATTGGGGTTTTTTACATTCATTAGCTGCATCACTTCGCCTTCGGCGATGACGCGCGTTGATTTTGACAGAATATCCATGATTTTAAGTGAGCCAAGCTCGACCATCATCTCGAACGCGCGGCTATATAAGAAGTCACCAACTAATACGCTAGGGGCATTGCCCCATTTAGCATTAGCGGTGGCTTTACCACGGCGTAAATCAGAGGTGTCCACCACGTCGTCATGTAAAAGCGTTGCGGTATGTAAAAATTCAATAATAGCGGCTAATAGTGCGTGATCTTGCTTGTCATAAGAAAGGGATTTACTTGCAAGCAGCACGAGCAGTGGACGCATGCGTTTGCCACCACTTTCAATGATGTGTTGACCGATTTTAACAACCAATGGGACATCACTGCTGAGTTGTTCTAAGATCAGCTGATTAACTTGCTGAAAATCCTGCTCTACAACTTGATATATGTCTTTTACTAGCATGGGGTAAATCACTTTCCTCAAGGAATGGCTATCCTAATGAGTGATGCTAAAAGAGGCAAGAAAACTGCCTAAATTGCCTCTAAATTCATGGGTTTAAGGCCTAAATGGCAGCGCTTTTCGCTTGGTCCGTAAATCTTTGCTTATTGATGAGGGTTACTATATAATCCGCGACCGACTTGTAGTGCATTAAATGTACATGGTCCGCTCCCTACCATAGAGCTTCAAAGCGAAGTTCATAGAAGTAGGTGCCATCAGCCCGAAAGGGTGGCAGCCAAGCAGCAACCGAGAGACAAGCGATATTGATTGGCTTATGCCATTAAAAGCTCTTTGGAGAGAAACATGTACGCAGTTATCGTAACTGGCGGTAAGCAATACCGCGTTGAAGAGGGTCAAACCCTTAAAGTTGAAAAAATTGAAACTGCAACTGGTGAAGCTGTTCAGCTGGACAAAGTTTTACTAGTTGGCAACGGCGACGACGTTAAAATCGGTCAGCCTGTTGTTGAAGGTGCTAAAGTGACTGCAGAAGTCGTAGCTCATGGTCGTCACAAAAAAGTGAAAATCATCAAGTTCCGTCGCCGGAAGCACTCAATGAAGCAAATGGGCCACCGTCAGTGGTTCACTGAACTGAAAATTACCAGCATCTCTGCTTAATATTTTCAAAGAATTGAACGGCTTTAATCTCGAATGTGATTAAAGCAAACACTAAATTAAAGCTCGATATATTGTTGGTAACGGTGATATATCAGTGAAGGAGAAAAGGCATGGCTCACAAAAAAGCCGGTGGTTCTACCCGTAACGGTCGTGATTCCCAGAGTAAACGCTTAGGTGTAAAAGCCTTCGGTGGCCAGTTTGTTACAGCTGGTTCAATCATCATTCGTCAGCGTGGCACTAAAGTGCACCCAGGTGACAATGTTGGTTGTGGTAAAGACCACACTTTATTCGCGAAAGCCGATGGTTTCGTGAAGTTTGAACAAAAAGGTCGCATTTTCCGTAAGCAAGTAAGCATTGTTGCTTCTAACTAATACGGCCTTATAAACTGGGTTTCAGGTAAATGCCTGTATTCAGTCAAAAAGCTCTGTTGCTTAGGCACAGGGCTTTTTTTAATTGCAAAATCGCACTTTAAAAGTGTAACTGCTGGTTAAGCCCAAGCCAGTGATGATCGTGTACAAAAATATGTGGGCTATTATTAGATGTATGGGTTGCCCAGAGGAATAATATGAAATTCGTTGATGAAGCTTCTATCAGTGTTGAAGCGGGAAATGGCGGCAGTGGTTGCTTAAGCTTTCGTCGTGAAAAATATATTCCTAAAGGCGGGCCTGACGGCGGTGATGGTGGTCATGGTGGCAGTGTATATTTGCTTGCCGAAGAAGCCGTAAACACCTTGGTAGATTATCGCTACGTGCGTCGTTACAAAGCTGAAAATGGCGAAGGCGGCATGGGCAGTGAAATGAGCGGCAAGCAAGGTGAGGATACCTATCTTAAAGTTCCTGTTGGTACCACGGTAATAGATGAAGACACCTTAGAGGTTTTAGGTGACTTGACCGAAGACGGTGCCACTCTAAAAGTAGCCGAAGGCGGTGTGCGTGGCTTAGGTAATATTCATTTTAAGAGTTCAGTGAATCGCGCACCACGTCAAACAACCAAAGGTACGCCAGGTGAAAGCCGCAACCTTAAATTAGAAATGAAAGTACTTGCGGATGTAGGTTTGCTTGGTCTGCCTAACGCAGGTAAATCGACCTTCATTCGTGCTGTGTCTGCGGCAAAACCTAAAGTAGCGGATTACCCATTTACCACTATGGTGCCGAACCTAGGTGTGGTGAGTGTGGCAAAATACAAAAGCTTTGTGGTTGCTGATATTCCAGGTTTGATCGAAGGCGCATCAGAAGGTGCCGGTCTTGGTATTCGATTCTTAAAGCACTTAGTACGTACTCGTATTCTATTGCACATCGTAGATATGAACCCGTTTGATGAATCGACGCCCGCTGAAAACGCAAAAGTAATTGTTAACGAATTAGAAAAATTCTCACCAGAACTTGTGAATCGTGAACGTTGGTTATTGTTAAACAAGTTAGACCTTGTGCCAGAAGATGAACGTGAGCAGCGTTGCCAAGATGTAATTGATGCTCTTGATTGGAAAGGCCCGGTTTATAAAATCAGCGCCATTAGCAAAGAAGGCACTCAGCAAATTAGTTTTGATATTATGAGCTTCTTAGATGCACGTGCAGAAGCCGCTATCGAAAACCCAGAATTACTAGAAGAAGAAGCTGTACATCGTAAGCTTGTCGAAGATGAAGCCCGAGACCGTATGGAAGAACTATACGAGCGTCGTAATGAGCATCGTGCGGCACGTAAAGCGGCCAAGCTGGCTGCCAAAGAAGGCGATGAGCTTGATGATGATGACGACGATGGTGACGGCCCAGAATTCATCTACACCTACGAATAAAAAATCAAAAGCCTGAATATACAGCCTCCTAAGCAGTAGGAGGCTGTTAGCGGGCCACCGTTAATCAGCGCCCTTTCAAATTTACGTTCATTTTTAAACTTCTGTATAGAAATATTGGGCGCGGGGCACCCTCGTACAGATGCATGTCTAAATATACTGTAAGAGTGCTTGCACGACACAATGACTGTTCCTTTCTATACTTAACTCTAAGCATTATTTTACAGGTACTCATTACAAGCGAGGCACAAGCGCAGCCAAGTGCTTTTCTACCTTGTAAATCTAAACGTCACCTCCCCCGAAAATCAAAGCCCAAACCTGTAGGAGGGTGCCCCGCGCCTGATTCACAAAGGCACAAGAATACGCGAACAAACCTGTAGGAGGGTGCCCCGCGCCCGACCCACAAACACACAAGAATACGCGAACAAACCTGTACGAGGGTGCCCTGCGCCCGATTCACAAACACACAAAAATACCCGAACAAACCTCAACGTAAAACATACTAAGCACTCCCATCGCAATGTACTCACCCCATGCCCCCCCACGTAAACAGAAAAACTTATTTATAGGCTGGCCTTAATCCATTAAGATTACCCATATTCAATATCAGATAAAAACCAAACATATGTCCAGACAAGCACTGACCAGCGCCAAACGCATCGTAATCAAAATTGGGAGCGCACTGCTCACCAATGACGGCGCCGGTTTAGATAAACAAGGCATCGCAAACTGGGTCGATCAAATTGCCGCGCTTAAACAGCCAAGGTATAGAAGTGGTCCTAGTATCGTCAGGTTCAGTAGCTGAGGGCATAACTCGCCTAGGCTGGAAAAAACGCCCAAGTGCACTGCATGAATTGCAAGCGGCCGCCGCGGTAGGCCAAATGGGTTTAGTGCAATGTTACGAAAGCAACTTTGCTCGTCACGAATATTTAACAGCACAAGTACTGTTAACCCATGCTGACCTTTCTAATCGCAATCGCTATTTGAATGCCCGCTCTGCCATACGCACGTTAATTGACTTGGGTGTTGTCCCCATCATCAATGAAAATGACACCGTCATCACCGACGAGATACGTTTTGGTGATAACGACACATTAGGTGCGCTTGTTGCCAACTTAATTGAAGCTGACGCGCTTATCATACTTACGGATCAAGACGGCTTATTCACTGCTGATCCTCGTACCGATAAAACCGCCACACTCATCGAAAGTGCTCGCGCAGAAGACCCAATGATACAAGCGATGGCGGGTGACGGCGGAGTGGTTAGGCCGTGGCGGCATGATTACAAAAGTGCGCGCGGGACGATTAGCCGCACGCAGCGGTGCGTGCTCTGTGATTGTAGGTGGTCGTATTGAAAATGTATTAATGCGGTTGTTCAAAGGCGAAAGCCTAGGCACGTTATTAGTGAGCGACCAAGAACCCATGGTTGCACGCAAGCAATGGATAGCTGGCCACTTACAAACTCGTGGTGAAATCACCATTGATGATGGCGCGGTAAAAGCACTACGAGAAAGCGGCAAGAGTTTACTGCCCGTTGGAGCGATTGCCGTTAACGGGCACTTTGGTCGTGGTGAAGTGGTTGCCTGTGTGAATCAAGTTGGGCAAATCATAGCCAAAGGGTTAAGCAATTACAGCGCGCTTGAAACCCAAAAGATTCTAAAAAAAGACAGCAAAGATATTATCAAAATACTAGGTTACATGGATGAGCCAGAGTTGATACATCGTGATAACCTAGTTTTGGTTTGAAGATCCATTTGAGTAGAATAAAGAGTAACAGGTTAAATATTAAGCAGCCAATGGCTGCTTTTTTTATGGCCTAAAAAATCTGCGCCTAGGGTTATAAAAATAACGGTAGGTGTTGAGCTTACTCGCGACCCAAAAAGACGCATTGTTCATTAAGCGACTTGATAGCGAAGTGCTTATGAGGAATAGGCTTTTTGCATATTTAACTTTCCAGAATCTCTTTTGATTAGTTAGCTTAAAAAATGGTCAGTTATACGCTGTATTTGAGCAATTTAGCCTTTCATATTTAGTTAATAAACAAACAAAAAGATACTTTAATAAGGTGCTATTTAAGAATTTTTACTGATATTCAGTCTGAGTAAGAAATAGACAGTACTAATTTATAAAGATGAACTTCATCACAAAAAAATTCAACAATAGTTTAATTAACAATCAAATCAATTATAAAGCATTGGTTTTGGGTTTTATGGTTTGCACAAATATAAATAGACTATGTGTGCAAAAAAAGATCAAGGTAAATACAAATAAATCAAAGTTGCCTGAAAAATGATCAGACGTGTAAGTATTCTCCTACAAAGTTATAGGTCAATAAATTAATATGCCAAAAGTGTTGTCGTTTTGTAACGTTTTAATTTGAAGTGTCACATTTTGAAACTATAATGCGCCCCGTAAAAAGTTATGGAATTTGCAGTCAAGGAAGCTCTAACACTCTTCATGCGTTTTCATAAATCTTATCAAGTTTTATTGCTGTTTTAGGTTGTTAATTAAACAATCAAGGATTCACCGTGGCTCGCTCTTCTCTACAAATTATGAGAGACACCGTTCACGCATTATTAATGCGGGAGCTAAAAACCCGCTTTGGTTCGTCCAAGTTGGGGTATTTCTGGGCGATTGCTGAACCAGCTGCACAAGCCTCCATTATTGCAATATTATTTACCATTATTGGGCGCACTAGTTTAGCAGGTGTGCCGGTTGCACTATTTTTAATTTCAGGGGTTATGCCTTTTAAAACATTCAGCAAGACAGTGACTCAATTATCTTCGGGGATTTCTGCCAATAAAGCCTTGTTTGCCTATCGTCAAGTAAGCCCCATAGACCCAATTATTACTCGCTTAATGATCGAGCTAGCCACATTTTTTATTGTTTATATGATTATTTTAAGTGTTATGGCCTGGCTCGGACTGGATGTATGGCCGCAAGATTTATTGGCATTAATTACAGCGTCATTGTTATTGATGTCACTTGGGTTTGGTATAGCCCTCTGCATGAGTAGCGCCTTATTATATTGGAGGGACGCCAATAAACTATTGAGCATGGTGATGACCCCCATGTTTTTTATATCAGGCATCTTTTTTTGCGCCACTATGATCCCAGCCAAGTACTGGTATTTATTTAGTTGGAATCCTATTTTTCACGCCATTGAATTAAGCCGTGATGCATTTTTTGCAAGTTATACCACCCCCGTTGGCAGTTGGGGGTATTTAGCACTTACATCGCTAAGTTTTGTGACAGTTGGTTTGATGCTGTACCGCGTTAATCGCATAAGGTTTGCCACCTTATGATTAAGCTTGAAAACGTTAGTAAATATTATCCAACCAAGCAAGGGCGTCGTTATGTGTTTAAAGACGTTAATATTACGCTGCCTACCGATGTAAGTATTGCCATTTTAGGGCCAAACGGTGTGGGTAAATCAACATTGGTGCGCATGCTTGGCGGGGCGGATTATCCCAATAAGGGTGAGATTGTTAGTGATAAAAAAATCTCATGGCCGCTAGGTTTGCAGGGTGGCTTACAGGGCAGCATGAGCGGCCGCGAAAACTGCCGCTTTGTAGCACGGATTCATGGCTATAAAGACACCAATGAGATTGAGCAAAAGGTGTATGACTTTGCCGAAATAGGTGCATATTTTGATGAGCCAGTAAAAAGCTATTCAAGCGGTATGCGTTCACGAGTGGCATTTGGTTTAACCATGGCGTTCGATTTTGACTTTGACGTGTTATTAATCGATGAGCTAGGTGCCGTGGGCGATGCGAATTTCCGTCATAAAAGCCAAGCTTTATTAAAAAGTAAATTTGAAACCACCAAGTTAATTATGGTGAGCCATTCCATGGGTGAGCTACGTAAATATTGCGAAGCGGGCATCGTTGTAAAAAACCAAAAATTAATATTCTTCCCGAAACTGGAAGACGCCATACAAGAATACGAAGATACCTATGTCACAGCCTAATAAGCAAGAGCCTACGGTACAAGAGGCTAATAAGCAGCTCTCGCCGTTACAGCGTAAAGTACGTAAGTTAAAGCGCGACCCAAAACAATTTGTGGTTGATAGCAAAGCCTATGTGGGTACGCGCAAAGCGGCTTACATCGCTTGGGCCAAATTTGGATCGTTTGCTTTGGTGTTATTGGCCTCTATTTTAGTGGTAGGTTATTACACCATAGTGGCCTCTCCCCGTTATGCGACCTCTACACAATTTGTGGTGAAAGAAGCTGGCAGTAACGAAGCTGCTTTGATGGGTATTGCTGCATTGGGTACCACATCATCAGCAATGCGCGATGCGTTAATTATTAAAGAGTATGTTGAATCTCGTGAAATGGCAGAATCGTTGGATACCGCAATTGATTTAAAAGCACATTATCAAAATAGCGATTGGGATGCATTAAGTCGTTTAAGCGAAGATGCCACTGTTGAAGATTACGTAGAGTTTTATAAAAACCATATTAGTGTTCGCCATGATGAGCTATCCGACATTGTGCACATAGAAGTACAAGCCTTTACCCCTGAATATAGCCTGTTACTGGGTCAGACATTATTAGAGCAAAGTGAACGCTTTATTAATTCCCTAGGTGATAAAATGGCTAAAGAGCAACTAGCTTATGCCCAAAAAGAAGTTGAGCGCTTATACAATAATATGAAAAGCCAGCAGCAATTACTGGTGCTTTTTCAAAATAATAACGAGCTATACAGCCCAGAGCAGCAAGGCAGTGCCATGTTAGCGGCAATTGGCAATTTACAAGGCAAAATCATAACAGCTCAAGCAAAATTAAAAGAGATGTTAGCGGTGATGCGTGATGATGCAGCTGAAGTGAAAAGCCAGCGTATTTTAATTAAGTCATTGCAGCAGCAGTTAAATGAGGAGCAAGGTAAATTAACCTCAGATGATCAGAAATCGTTAAATCAAATAACGGCCAACTTCCAGGAGATTAAACTTAGCACAGAGCTAGCCACAGGCTTATACCAAGCAGGTTTATCAAGCATGGAGGTAGTACGAGCTGACGCGTACCGCAAATTAAAGCACTTACTCATAGTGCAGCACCCAGCACAACCAGAAACCGATCAATACCCAAGACGTATCTACAGCATTTTCACTTGGTTTGTATCTTTGTTATTGGTGTATTTATTAGGCCGATTGATATGGGCCATTGTAAAAGAACATAAGGAATAATCATGATGAAGTTTTTACAAGGATTGCTGGTCAGTGTTTGTTTATTGTCCGCAGTTACGACGCAGGCGCTCAACATTCAAAAAGATCAACAAGCTGAAGAAAAAAATGTATTAGTTGAACGTAATAGCACACCAGAGTTTGCGCAGTGGTTGTTTTCGGGCGCATTTACAAAGCAAGGGTTTAGTGGCGTAAATCCAGAATATCGCATTAATCAAGGTGACACTTTATTAGTGCAGTTATGGGGTGGGTTAGATTACCAACAAGAAACGCAAGTAGACGCACAAGGCAATATATTTATCCCAAAAGTTGGCCCAGTAAAAGTATTGGGCGTTGAAAACAAAAAGCTTAATGCGGTAGTACTTAAATCCATTAAGCGCGTGTACAAAGCCAACGTACAAGCCTATGTAACGCTTCTATCAAGCCAAACGGTTAAGGTGTTTCTATCTGGCATGGTAAACAACCCAGGCTTATACGAAGGCCAAAGTGCAGACAGTGTGTTAGCGTTTATTGATAAAGCAGCTGGCATCCGCAAGCACATGGGCAGCTACCGTAATATTAGTGTTAAGCGTAATGGTAAAACCGTAAAAGAGATCGACCTATACGCCTTTATTCAAGAAGGCACCATGCCAAGTGTGCAACTACACGAAGGTGATGTGATTTTTGTAGCCCCCAAAACCGGTGATATCAGCATAGAGGGTGAAGTGGGTTTTGCTGGTAAATATGAACTAAAAGGTAAGCAAGCCAACCTAAATGAAATATTAGCCGCCGTCGCCATTAACGAAAACGCTACCCATGTGACCCTAGTACAACCGTTTAATAAAAACGGTATGAAAGAAGTCAGCGCAAAGCAGTTTGGTTTAAGCGAGCTTAAAAATGTGAATATTCAAGCTGGCTCTACCGTAAAGGTGTCATCACAGTTACGGGCTAACAGTATTAGTGTTGAAGTCGTAGGTGAGCATAACTCTCAATATGAAATGGTATTACCTTGGGGGGCCACACTTGAGGAGCTACTAGCAAAAGTAGAGTTCACCGAGCTTTCAAATCAAACCGCTATTCAGCTGTATCGCAAGTCTGTGGGCTAAGCGCCAAAAAGATATGTTAATGGCATCGCTATCATCATTAGAACAAAGTGTATTGACCGCTCGCTCAGCAACTAATGAGACTGCACAGTTAAGAAAAGCCGAAGCCGAAATTATTTTACAGTGGATTGATAAAGCAAAAGATGTACAACCAAAAGGTCAAGTGTTGTTGGCCGATGGTTACGATGCCAAACAAGTCACCTTAGAACAAGGAGACCGCATTGTAGTACCCGCTAAGCAAAGCTTAATAATGGTGCACGGGGAAGTACTGTTCCCTACGGCCATTACCTACGATAAAAATATGAATACCCAAGAGTACATCAACAAAGCCGGTGGCAGCACAGCTGATGTAGACGACATGAACGTACTCATCATGAAGCCAAACGGTTCGTTCATTGATGTGAACTCAGATTTAAATGATGAAGACGAAATTCACCCAGGTGATGAAGTTTTTGTACTCGCAAAACCAGATGTGAAGTCTTTGCAATTAACCAAAGATATTATGCAAGTAATTTATCAAGTGGCGGTATCTGCTGCTGTTGTTTTAGCTTTATAGATTTTATTAGGAGACTAGAGAATGGATAACTTAAAAATTGCCGTTGTTGGACTTGGTTATGTTGGCCTGCCATTAGCGTTAGAGTTTGGTAAGAAATCATCGACTATAGGCTTTGATATTAATAGTAAGCGAGTGGAAGAGCTTAAAAAACATATCGATATTACTAATGAGTCAGATAAAAGTGATTTCGAAGGTGCCACTCATATCAGTTTTACAGATAGTATTGAAGAATTGAAAGCTGCAAATTTTTATATTGTGACGGTCCCCACTCCAGTGGATGAAAATATGGTACCGGACCTGACGCCTATCGAAAAAGCATCTGAAATGCTTGGAAGTATTATTACTGACGGTGATATTGTTGTCTATGAGTCCACCGTATATCCAGGTGCTACAGAAGAAGTAGCTGTCCCTGCTTTAGAAAAAGTATCAGGTCTTGTATTCAATAAAGATTTCTTTGTTGGGTATAGCCCAGAGCGTATCAATCCAGGCGATAAAATTAATCGTTTACCAACCATTACAAAAATAACAGCAGGTTCAACTCCTGAAATTGCAGATTACGTTGATGCCGTGTACCAAACCATTATCACAGCAGGAACCCATAAGGCACCTTCTATTAAGGTTGCAGAGGCTGCAAAAGTTATTGAAAATACCCAGCGTGATGTAAATATTGCATTAATTAATGAATTAGCGATTATTTTTGATAAATTAGATATTGATACTAATGCTGTGATTCAGGCTGCTGGAACTAAATGGAATTTTCAAAAACTATTCCCTGGCTTGGTGGGTGGTCATTGTATTGGTGTTGACCCTTATTATTTAGCGCACAAAGCTGAAAAAGTTGGGTATTACCCTGAGATTATTAATTCAGCTCGTCGAATTAATAAAGGAATGGCTAGCTATGCTGCTCAAAAGCTTGTTCGTACAATGAACTTTAAAAAAATTCATGTTGTAGATTCAAATATTTTAGTCCTGGGTTTTACATTTAAAGAAAATTGTCCCGATGTTAGAAATACAGAAGTTGCCACTTTAATTAAGGAGCTAAGCTATCATAATGCCAATGTAGATGTATATGATCCTTGGGCCAATTCTGATGAAGTATTTCATGAGTACTCACTGGAGCTAAAGGATGGCATTTATAATGGTAAAAAATATGATGCGGTTGTATGCGCTGTTGGCCATGATCAATTTAAAGATTTTTCAAAAGAGACATTGTTCGCGATAGCTAAAAATGAACATGTTGTATTTGATATGAAATCTATTTTAAGTGACTCAATTGTCGATGTGAGGTTATAAATTGTGAATTTAGAAGATATCATAATAGCGCCTAATTCAATTAATAAGCTATCTTTTACTATTAGTAAGCCAAAAAGCGAAACGAGTGTAATTGTTCGTACAAATAAAGGAGCGGTGCTTTGTCGTCGGAATATTGTCTCTGGTAAAAATGCATATAATACCGTCTTTAAAAATGATAGTAATAATGAGGTTAAAGTAAATATTCTTACGGTTGACTTTAATGTCTCATCTATTAATTTTGCTGAAGTGAATTATGTATGTGAGATATATAAAGATAGAGGTTATAAGACTAATGAAGACTCTATTACTGCAGCAATAGCAACTTACCCTCCGCGAATTAATGTATTGCCAAAAGCAGTTAGTTCCTTAATTGATCAAGTAGATCACTTGTATATTTATTTAAATAATTACAGGGATGTCCCTGAGTTTATCCTTAATCACTCTCAAAAAAATAAAATTACTTATGTCCTAGATAGTGCAAGTGAAAAGCGTGCGGCTGCTAAGTTTTATTGGGTGAATAAAATATGTGGCATTCATTTAACCTGTGATGATGATATTATTTATCCAAAAAACTATGTAAAAGAAATGGTTTCTTGTTTGTCTACTGTTGATAAGGGGAGTGTGTTGGGTGTGCATTCTGTAATATACAAAGCAAAATGCAGTCGACCCTATTGCTTCTAGAGAGCATGTGTTTAATTTCAGAAGAAAACTTTCAGTTACTCAGAGGGTTCACTTGGTAGGAACGGGCACCCTGTGTTTTAATGTGAAAACGTTGAATATTCAAGGTTTTAGCGAATTATGGAAATATGCTGCTTCTACTGATGAGTGGTTGGCTTGTTTTTCAAAAATAAATAAAATTGGTTTATATACGCCAGAGAGAAAAGATAACTGGATGCTAGCTGCTGAAGGTGTTGAGTTTGGTTTGCATGAAGAGAAACAAATTAATTCTAGCTTAAGAAAAAAGGCTTCAGATTTAATTTCATTTAATTCGCCTTGGGATGAAATTACACTTAATGATCATAATAATAGAGACGTTTATCCGAGTGCTTTTTCAAAGAAAATTAAAAAATTCAAAAAAACACCTAGTTTGTTTTTTTTAGATATGTTTAAGAAATTAAAAAAGGAAAGTGATCATGCTGTATAAACATTATGGAGATGAATCATATTCCTCTAATAAACTAGTAGATAGTGTTGTTGTTAGTGGGCAGTTTTTCTTGAAATCGAAATACGATTTTTTAGGAGAAATTGATCGAATGTTTATTGCTGGTATTGATAAGAATACTAAAAAATGTGTTTTTCTTAGAGAGTTTGATCTAAAAAATAATATTTTAGAAAAAAAAGTTTCACTTGATGCTGAGTATGATGTAAATATATTTATAAATTTCAAGTCTCGTGCTAAAGTATGGGTTGATTTTGAAAAGTTTGGGATTGTTGAGAATGGGAGTTACCGTTCGTTTGTTAAGGCTGAAGAGGGCACTTGTGTTAAGAGCCCTGTCAAAAAAATAGTTGATAGTACTCCTTCTCCTACATCTTTAGGTGAGCCTTGCAAAAAAAAGATCATTGCACGTCATAGTGTTGAAGCTGGAAAAATATATAAGTACTCCTGTCAAAGTATACTGAAGTCACATGAAAAAATAATGCTAGAAGGTTTTGATGTTGATGGTACTAGGATTTTAAGGAGAAATATTGAGACCCAGAAATCTTATAATACTATTTTTCAAACATCCTTGGATACTCGTGAAATTATATTAAAAGTAAATGATGAGGTCGACTTAGACTTGATCATTGATGACGTTAGTCTTATAGGTGATTCGTTTAAACCTGTAGAGCCTCTATCAAACGAAAGTGTTGTTGCGTGTATGGCAACCTACCCTGCTAGACGTCATATCTTTTTGGATACAGTTGATACAATTTTAAATCAAGTTGATCGCCTATATATATACTTAAATAATTATGATGAAGTTCCAAGTGAAATATTAGAGCATAAAGACTCTAAAAAAATAGAATATATTCTTGATCCAAGCAGTCATTTTAGAGCATCAGCTAAGTTCTCATGGCTTTCATCTATTAATTGTTATGTAGTTACAATTGACGATGATATCTTGTATCCATCAGACTACGTGAAAAAACTAGTCGAGTGTTCAAAGAAATACAATGATGAAGCTGTTATAGGGGTTCATGGTTCTATATTCAAGGCGTATGTTAAAGATGCGAGCAAGTGTAGAAAGAGTGTTTTTAACTTTCAGAGTGGACTAGATGTAGATACTGAAGTTCATATGCTAGGCTCAGGTACAACATTATTTCCACCGAAGGTTTTAAAATTTATTGATAGTGGTTTACTACTAAATCATCCGCTAGCGAATGACGAACTTTTAGCTATCAATATGAGGAATGAATCAATAAAGATGATTTCGCTTCACCGAAAAGAAAAATGGATGGAAGGTCACCCTGATATGGATTTTGGTATATTTGAAGAAAAGCAGTTAAATGGATCAATTAAAACAGAAGTAAGTAAAATAGTTTCTATGCATAACCCTTGGCCATCTATTCCTGATGTGAAAGTTTGAGTGCATTTGTTGTATGAAACTGCGTTTGTACTAATAAATTTAATTTATGAACATTGAGGTAGCGCTAAACTACCTCTTTATTTTCACACAGAAATTCTATGATAGTTTATTGGGGCTCTTTCTTTTGATTCTTCGAATTTTGATAATTCTTGGATAGTATGATGTATATTAATTAAGTTTAGCTTCAATAAATTTTCGGGTTTAATCTCCCACCACTTTATTATTTTTAACTGTTCAATTGTTTCGGGCGGAAATCTGCTTCTTATGAGTTTAGCTGGAATGCCTCCCACTATTGTATAAGGCTCAACGTCTTTTGTAACAACTGCACCACCGGCTAAGACTGCTCCGTCACCGATTGTTACCCCACTAGAAATCATTACATTATCGCCAATCCATACGTCGTTACCTATTATAACCCTTCTTATAGGTGTTTCTGATGCTAGCTTTAAAGATCCTTGAGGGATTAGGTGCTCAAAAAATGGAGATGTTGATAGGCCATTTATATCATGGTTGCCTAGGCCAATTGAAACGTTTCTTCCTATAGAGCAGTACCTGCCAATCTCGCAGTAAGAGCGAATTATTCCAGAGTTTATATAAGAAGAAAAACCAAAGAAAATAGTACCAAAAATTTCAGTATTATTGATTTTAACATTATCTTCAGCAAAAACTAAGAAATTTCTGCTTTTAGGGTTGTTGATTTTTGGTTCTGTTCGCTTGAGTATTTTCATTTTATATCTTTGAAGAATTTTTTAGGGTTTAAAATAAATTTGTTTACTTTTCTGGTAAATCTGTCGACGAATGGCTGCCTTGTGTATGATTTATTTTTTAGGTGAAAAGGTAATTCTATTTTTAATGGGAGTCTGTTGTTTTTTTTAGTCTGCACTTGCTTGAAAATTTTTTCTAGTAATTTTTGCCTGTTAGTATTGTTGTTTTTTTTATATTCAGTATGTTTTCGAGTATTATGGTGTAAATGTATTGTATACGCATAGTTATTTAAATTCTTTACGCTATACCTTAAAAAGTGTTTTCTAAATCCTTTCAATTCTGATGCTATTTTTGAAGGTCTATCTTCACAGTGATCGTTCTCGAAATCATATTTTCCATAGGAAATAGATAGCCTATTGAGTAATTCTAAATCCTCCCCCATGTGGCCTACAAACTCTTCGTCAAATGCACCGATATCTAAAAAGTGTTGTTTGTTGCAAAGTATGGTCGAGGTTGCCATTGCAAAGTGTTCAATGCTGTTTACTTCTAAGTTTGTAGCATCAACCCATGCTTGTTCAATAGTTTGGTTAGAATAGTTTTTTAAGTTCTTGGTGTATTGCTGGCATAAATATAAACAGGGGTACATTTCAAAGCGGTTTGTTTGTTTTGAGATGCCTGCTATATGGTTAGGTATGGCTTTAAATAATTGCTCGCTACCTAATAAATCAATATCCCAAAATAACAGGTGATTTTTAGTGCAGTGCTTGACTGCGAAATTACGTGCTATGCCCGGTGAGTAAGGGGTGGTAGGTGTGTCGTAATCAATGATGATTATCTTGTTGTGTACAGGTAACTTTAGGTTATTAATTATGTGTTTGGCTTGCTTTATGTAGCGAGGTTTGCCTGATAGAGCAATGATGTGTTCGGCGTTGGCTAATCCATTGCAAGTGTTGTTTAGGCAGGTCTCCAACCGTTTTAAAATATAGCGAGTCTCAAAGGTGATATGCACTGGGTATATAACGCTTAAATCCACGGGGGCTGGCTGCCTGTCATAAAAGCCAATATGATACCAATTTCAGCGCTGTTTGGCATGGCGATTTTTGCTTGATTAAGGTATATTTCTGCATCAAATTTAATAGGGTAAGTCGATGATTGATCAAGTAACGGTTGCCAATTTAGAAGTCAGTAATAACAAGCCTTTCACGCTGTTCGGTGGCATTAACGTGCTTGAGAGCCGTGATCTTGCCATGAAGACTTGTGAAAAATACGTTGAGGTGACGCAAAAACTGGGCATCCCTTACGTATTTAAGGCGTCTTTCGATAAAGCGAACCGCTCTTCTATTAACTCTTACCGTGGCCCAGGTATGGAAGAGGGTTTGAAAATCTTCCAAGAGATCAAAGATACCTTTGGTGTACCGATCATTACGGATGTGCATGAGCCTTTTCAGGCGGCACCAGTAGCTGAAGTGGTGGATGTGATTCAGCTACCTGCGTTTTTGGCTCGCCAGACTGACCTAGTAGTTGCTATGGCTGAAACTGGTGCGGCTATTAATATCAAAAAGCCTCAGTTCTTAGCGCCTCATGAAATGCGTCATATTATTACCAAGTTCAAAGAAGCGGGTAACGAGCGCATTATGTTGTGTGAGCGTGGTTCTAGCTTTGGCTATAACAACCTTGTGGTTGATATGTTGGGTATGGACGACATGAAAGTGATGGCTCCGGTTATTTTTGATGCCACCCACGCGTTGCAACGCCCTGGTGGTCGCACGGATAGTGCTGGTGGTCGCCGTGCTCAAGCATTTGAATTGGCGCGCTCGGGTATGGCGTTAGGTATTGCTGGTTTGTTTTTAGAAGCTCACCCTAATCCTAATGAAGCCAAATGCGATGGGCCATGTGCCTTACCGTTGGATAAGCTTGAGCCGTATTTAGCGCAAATGAAAGCGGTTGATGATTTGGTTAAATCATTTGCGCCTGTGATTATTGAGTAAATTTTTCGGGCGCAGGGGCGCCCTCGTACATTTGATTTTTCGGGTGTACCTTGTACAGGAGTAGGTCGGGCATTGCCCGACGGTAGCGAGCAGGTAATGCGTTAAAGCCACTTTTTATCTGTGCTTGAATGAAAGCGGTTGATGATTTGGTTAAATCCTTTACCTTGATTATCGGGCGCGGGGCACCCTCGTACAAGTTAAGTTATTGCGCCTGTGATTATTGAGTAAGTTTTTGGTCACCTGCAAGCAGCCTCCTGCCTTTTATGGTTGCTTGCAGGCGATAATCTAGCCTAGGATTTTAATATTCACATAGGTGACTGTATTAAGCTTTATGAGTGAAATTAGATTTTAGTAATGAATTTTTTTACAGCATCTCGCGGCATTGCTAGCAACCCTCAAGTTAGCCATTTATTAAAGACGAACAAGGTTCGTCTTTTGTCGTTTTTATCGCCTAAGCTTTTTGCAAAATCAAATCCGGTTTTAGTGGGCTGGGGTTATAAACCCAATACCTTAAAAACACGTGTGTTAGCGCAAAAACATCAGCTGCCTTATTGGGCATTAGAAGATGGGTTTATCAGTTGGTTAAACCACCCTAGCCAGTCTAAGCCTTATCAGCGTTTGTCTTATATTATTGATAAAACGGGTATGTATTACGATGCATCGAAGCCTTCGGGTTTGGATGTGTTGCTCATTGAGCAAGCTAATGTTGACAGTGCTAGAATTAATCGACTGCGTGCACAACTGCTTAAATTAAAAGTCAGCAAATATAATCAAGCACGCTGCAAACCTAAAAATTATCCAGCTTGGCTGCTGGATTTAAATCAAAGTAATTCGCCTTTTTTATTGTTGTTAGATCAAACCGCTGGTGATGCTTCTATTGCGTTTTCAGGTGGTTCAACTAAAAGCTTTAATTGCATGTTAGCTTGGGCGATTGATCGTTTACAGCAAGATGAAAATTTGCATGCTGTGATAAAAATCCACCCAGATGTTTTATTGGGTAAAAAGTCTGGTTATTTATTTGATGCATTAAACGCGAAGCAATTAGATAAAACGGTTGCATCGCGAATTCATATATTAAGTGATGATATCGCCCCGAGTGATTTAATTGCCATGTCGAGGGAAGTGGCAACAGTAAGCAGTCAAATGGGATTTGAGGCGCTGTGGCAGCATAAAACGGTAACCTGTTTTGCTTGGCCATTTTATGCTGGGCGGGGCTTAACAAGCGATAAATGTGAGAAACCCTTAAGTTATCAAAGGGAGCAGGTTTCGCTTGAAAAATTACTACAAGCAGCCTTGATTGATTACCCTATTTATTTGCATCCAGATACGCAGCAAGAATGTGAAATCGAAGAAATCCTAGATTACTTACAAGCGCATTTTTCAACACGAGACATGCAGTGTGATGTACTGGCTGTACCTAATGTCAGTTTGTGGAAACGTAGTTTTATTCCTGAATTCGTTTCAGCTTCGGCATCTTGTTTACGTTTTGGATTGCCTAAAAATAGTGATATGACGCTGTTGTGGGGGATGAAGAAACCAGATGTGACGTCTTGTTGGCGTATTGAAGATGGCTTTATTCGTTCGGTAGGCTTAGGTGCGGACTTACGTCGCCCTAGCTCTCTTGTGCTGGATGATCAGGGGATTTATTACAATGGCAAGCAAGCTTCCCGTTTAGAAACCTTGTTAGAACATTATGAATTTAATGCTTATGAGCAGCATCGTGCTGCCTCCTTGTTGGTAAAATTACGTGATTCGAATATCACTAAATACAATGTTGAAAGCAGCAGCGATGTTGCGCGTTTTATTACCCAGGCCAATGGTAAAGAAATAGTGTTAGTGACAGGCCAATTTCAGCAAGATTTATCCATGGAGTTTGGTGCCGAATCGATCCGCGATAATTTAACTTTGTTGCAACAGGTGAGAAGGGACTTCCCTAGGGCATATATTATTTATAAAGAGCACCCGGATGTTTACAGTGGTGTTCGCCCTGGTCGCATAGATGAGCAGACTGTATTTAATTATGCTGACGCCTATGTGACCGATACCAGTTTGACGGATTTGTTTGGTATTAGTGATCGCCTATGTACCATTTGTTCATTGGCGGGGTTTGAGGCGCTTACACGAGGTATAAACGTTACTACTTATGGTTTACCTTTTTATGCAGGTTGGGGGTTAACCTACGATAAGTGTGACCTCCCTCGGCGAAATCGAATTCGATCAATAGAAGAGTTAGCTTATATCGCACTTGTGCTTTATGGGCGTTATGTGAGCTGGGAGACGCGACAAATCACCACAGTTGAATCTACGATTAATGCTTTAGTATGTGATCGACCGCAAAGTATGCAACTTAAAACTAGCTGGGTTGCCCGACAATCACGTAAAATAGGTTACTTATCTCAAGCATTATTTAAATCACATCGTCCATTCAAACTTCGTTTTGGGTCTAGGAGCTAAGTTTGCCTGTACTGCTGCTACAAGGGCCTCTAGGGCCATTTTTTGATCATCTCGCTGAATCGTTTATCCAAGTTGGTTTGGACGTGCACAAGATTCATTTTAATGCGGGTGATCAATCCTATTACAAGCACAATCATGCGGTGTCTTTTAGTGGGCGTCCTGATCAATGGCCTCATTTTTTAGCTCGATTTATTCGTGATAACAATATTCAGTTAGTGATGGCTTATGGCGATTGTCGCTTTTATCATCATGAAGCAAAGCGAATTTGTTTAAACAACGATATTCAATATATCGCGTTAGAAGAGGGTTATTTAAGGCCTAACTACATCACGTTAGAAGAGGGCGGTGTAAACGGTCACAGCCCAATTAAGCATCTAGGTGTTGATGCATACCAGCCCATGCATATCATTCATGATGAGGTGGTGATGCCTGGTAATTTTCTTAAGCGTGCTCGTTATGCGGCTGCGTATTATATACAAAGTACTCTTAAGAAAATGGGCTTTCCTGACTATTTACATCACAGATGTTATAGCGCGTTGAGCGAGGCTCTGTTTTGGATTCGTGCGTATGCGCGAAAGCAGTTGTATAAATTTACGGAGTCGTCCGCTGCTCGTATTGCGCGTAAAGGTGATTTCTTTTTAGTGCCTTTGCAGGTACATAATGATGCGCAGATTGCGTTTCATAGCCAGTACGAATCCATTGAGCACTTTATCCAAGAAGTAATGCTGTCATTTGCGTTAAATCAGGGCTCTGAGCGCTTGGTAATTAAACACCACCCGATGGATAGGGGGCATGTAAATTATGCCGCTTATATTAAAACACTCGCAAAAGATTTAGGTATTTCTGAACACGTTACTTACATACATGATCAGCATTTGCCGACGTTATTAAAAGCGTGTAAAGGTGTTGTGACCATTAACAGTACGACAGCATTGCAAGCGTTTTATCACCAGGCACCGGTTAAAGTAATGGGTAATGCATTTTTTAATATGCCAGGACTTACCGATCAAAAGGCATTAGCCGAGTTTTGGGTGAGCCCGCAAAAACCAGATGCAGAGTTCTCAGATCGCTTTCGTGCATACTTGTTGGATTATGGTCAAATCAACGGCAGTTTTTATTGTCAATTCCACTTTACCTGCGACAATATAATTAAATACATGCAAAGTCATAATATGTTGGATTTTAAATAAGCGAATTCAATTCGTTATTATTGCTTATTGCTTATTGCTTATTGTTTATTGTTTATTGTTTATTGTGGGAGGGTGCTTGCACGCGACTATTAAAATAGTCGTTTAGATAGTTTGATTAGCCTTTCTTTAATTCAATGATTGCTTAGCCTGTTGTGTGCAATATCCAATATGCTCGCTGTTCTAATTAATGCGGGTTGTAAAAAAGCTTTAGGTCAGGTGTAGGCACTCTTCTACCGATAACGCATAAAAGTGCTGCTAGCGTTTTAAGTGCAAATGAGGTTTATAATTTTTGTATGCTAGGTTGTCATCCCTAAAAATTAATGCCTAGTGTCACGGTATGTGTTTCCAGTGCAGGATTATAGTCATACACATCCCCATTGCTCATGTGTTGCCACATGTAGCTGGCAAATGTATTGATCGTTAGATTGGTTTTCACGCCAAAGCCATAAGTCCAGTGTATGGGGCCACCGTATTGTTTTCTGCCGAAATCATCTCTTGTTAAATAATGCACTTTACCGTGGGCGGTAAAATGCAAATTCCCATTGGAGCCACCAATGGGAATGCTCATGGCCGGTCCCATTCCGTACACATAGCCTTTTTCTTCCCCAACATTTAGTTGGCTGACACTGAGTTCAAATGCAGGTGTAATAAGTGAGCCGGTTATGGGGTGCAGGCGATGCTGAAAATAAAACTCTTTAGTATTGATGGGGATAATTTGTTTGCCGCTAGGGGAGCCATAACGCAACCCTATGGTGTTTTTCAGCAGCATGTTGGAGATAATGTCATCAAGACTTCTTTGCGAGGAATAGCTATCGCTGTGGCTATATACACTGCTGAGCATGGTTGCAAATGTGATGCTTAGTATCATCGATTTCATAACAACATCCTATTGGTTACGAATCGACCTGCATCCTTGGTGCTGTCTGCGTAAATATGCAGGTCCTTATACTGTGAGATTAGTCAGGATCTGTCAGAATTCTTGTTATGTTTCAAAATAGTCTAATAAAATAACAATACATTACACTTAGATAAAATAAGTCAAAAAGACGATTTTATTGGCGTTTTTATACGTGGAAAAATTGACGTATTGGTATTTTAATATGCAGCCCAAACTTTTCGTTTTGATGAGGATGGCGTTTTAATTAGTATGAGCTAGACATTAAAAAACCACTCATTTTTGAATGGCGGTTTTGTTAGGGGGTATTCAATTATCATCACCTAACGTTTAGGTGAGTGATCAGTTAAAACTCAACTCCGAGTTTCACAGTAGGCTGTCCTCCATTGTGTTCGGTTATAACCATTTGAGTGTAAAAGAATGAGGTTATTTGTTGATGCACACCAAAGCCAAGATGATGCCTAGTAGTCGAGTCTTGGTGGTCGTTATCTAAATGCCGGTGCGTGCGAGTAACCTGTGTAAAACCCATAACCTGTAGTTTGCCTGTTTGCCCGATGAGCCAGGTGGGTTGCACTGTGTTTTGGCTGAACTGATCAAATGTTTGTTGTTCGCTGAAAATGCTCATTTGCATATCTTGAGCGCTGCAGGCTTGTGCATAGGTGGCCAAGGTCACAATTAAGCTGGCGAGTATTATTTTCATCGGTAAATCCTGCCAAGGTTGAGGGAGTCTGTTGATAACTCTAGCTCATGATTGGCAGGTGGCGATGCAGAAAGGCGCTTAGGGTAAAAATAAGCTAATAGACATTTTGTACATAGCTTTGAGTTCTGTTGAATGCGTTGTCATATTCATTGGTAGGGTGAAAGTTGTGATTGATTCATGGTATTAGAGCGAGAATGACATGCATAAAAAAAGCCAGCAATGCTGGCTTTTTTTATTGGGCTTACAAACAAGCCCGCACTGAGCGATTAACCTTTAAGGGCAACAACCGCAGCGTTCAAACGGCTTTTAACGCGAGCCGCTTTGTTCTTGTGCATAATGCCTTTAGTTACCATTTTATCTACAAATGGTGCTGCAGCAGTTAGTGCGGTTTGAGCTTCGTCGTAGTTTTTCGTATCGATGGCTGCACGTACTTTTTTAAGATAAGTACGAACCATTGAACGTAGGCTAGCGTTATGAGAGCGACGGTTAACCGCCTGACGAGCGCGTTTACGTGATCCAGCTGAATTTGCCACTATCAGGCTCCTTCGAAAAAGTGTATTTACATTAGATTTAAGGGTGCCGAATTATCCGGAGTAGCGAGCTTTTTGTCAAACCCTTTGTCTGTTTAAGGCTAAATGATATTTAAGGCTCGTGCCAATGACAGGCTCAGATTACAATGACGCTCAACTTTTAATAAAAACAATGGCTTAAGTCTGCTTGTATGAGTAATTCTGAACAACCTGCCAATCCTCAACCAACCCCAGTAAAATCGGGCCTGTTACGCTCATCGTCAATTGTCAGTGCCATGACATTGGTGTCGCGAGTGCTGGGTTTGGTCCGTGATGTACTGGTGGCATCGTATTTTGGGGCGCGCGCGGATGCATTTTTCGTGGCGTTTAAAATTCCTAACTTTTTTCGCCGTTTATTCGCAGAAGGGGCGTTTAGTGTTGCGTTTGTGCCGGTTTTGTCCGAGTACAAGGTGCAAGACAAGGACGTAAAGGGGTTAGTTAAGGCTGTTTCGGGGACGCTATTGGCCATAATTGGGCCTTTTACCATTGTGGCGGTGGCCGCAGCACCTTTGTTAACTTGGGTATTTGCACCAGGGTTTGCATCCAACCCAGAAAAGTTTGCGCTGACCAGCGAACTGCTGCGAATTACGTTTCCCTATTTGTTATTAATCAGCTTAACCGCCTTTTACGGTAGCGTGTTGAATACCTATGGCAATTTTGCCATTCCTGCCGTCACACCGGTTTTGCTGAATCTGTGTTTGATTCTGGCTACGTATTATTTTACCCCTTGGTTTGATGAGCCGTTAATGGCGCTTGCTTGGGGCGTAATGTTAGCGGGTATTGTACAGCTTGGTTTTCAGTTGCCGTTTGTGATGAAGCTAGGGTTGATGGCTGTGCCAAAACCCGCTTTTGCTGATTCTGGCGTTAAGCGCATTTTGGTGTTGATGGTGCCCGCGCTCTTTGGTGTGTCGGTAAGCCAAATTAACTTGTTACTTGATGTGTTGCTGGCGTCGTTCCTAGAAAGCGGCTCAGTGAGCTGGCTGTACTACTCAGACCGCTTGGCGCAACTGCCCTTGGGTGTGTTTGCGATTGCGATTGCCGTAGTGATTTTACCCAGCCTATCGCAAAAGCACGCAGGTAAGAATCAGCAGCAATTTAATGAAACCCTAGATTGGGGCTTGCGTATGGTGTTGCTTATCGGCCTGCCATCGGCGCTGGCGCTCGTATTGCTAGCGACCCCACTGATGGCGACGATTTTCTATCGTGGTGAAATGACCGCCTATGATGTGCAAAATATGTCGTTAAGCTTGATGGCTTATGGCGCGGGCTTGTTGGCGTTCATGTTAATCAAAGTACTGGCACCAGGGTTTTATGCACGCCAAGACACTAAAACGCCGGTGAAAATTGGGATCAAGGCCATGGTAGCCAATATGGTGTTTAATTTACCACTGGTGCTGCTATTGGCTCATACGGGATTGGCGCTGGCCACCACACTATCGGCGTACCTGAATGCATTGTGGTTATTTTTAGGGTTACGCAAAGCGGGCTTTTATCAAGCACAGCATGGTTGGTCGAAATGGATCATTCGTATTGCGGTTGCCAACAGTGTAATGGTTGCGGTGATTTTAACGATAAATCCAAGTATTGAGCAGTGGATGGTGTTTGGGGAGTGGCAGCGTGCCATGTGGATGCTGGCACTGGTGTCAGCGGGTGCAGGTAGCTATGGTGCAAGTCTGATATTGATGGGCGTACGATTCAAAGATTTATCCGCAAGGACAGGTGCTTAGTTTTACGATTGCGCCATGGAATTACGCTTTTGCGTGCTTAATTATTCACAGAAGCCATCGCTTGGGCCTTAATGGCTATTCACTGGGCCTTGGCTCCTCTATAATGCGGGCTTTTATTTTACAGTTGTACTATGCAGTTTTTCCGCGCATTACATAATATTCAAACCTTTGAGCAAGGCTGTGTGCTGACCATCGGCAATTTCGATGGCGTTCACCTTGGGCATCAACGTGTATTGAATAAGCTTAAAGCCACTGCACAAGCGCTTGGCTTGCCGACCGTGGTGATGGTGTTTGAGCCGCAACCCAAAGAGTGGTTTGACGCACAAGCGTCCCCAGCAAGGCTAAGTACACTGGCAGAAAAAATACAGCTGCTGCAAGCCCAGGGGATCGATGCCTTAGCGTGTATGGCGTTTAACAATCGTTTTCGTAGCTTAAGCGCAGAGCAATTTGTTAAACAAGTATTGGTGGATGGCCTAAATGTAAAAGCCATTATCATTGGTGATGACTTTCGCTTTGGTTGCGATCGCACAGGTGATTTTTCCTACCTGCAAAAAAGCGGCGAGCAATTTGATTTTGAGGTGCAAGACACGCGCACCGTTGAACAAGAAGGTGAGCGCGTTAGCAGTACGCTGATTCGCCAAGCATTAAGCGATGCAGACCTTACCCAAGCACAAACCTTGTTAGGGCGTGAATACAGTATTTCTGGTCGAGTGGCCCACGGGCAAAAATTAGCCCGCACCTTTGGTGTGCCCACCGCCAATGTTTTATTAAAGCGCAATCATACTCCGCTAGTGGGTGTGTTTGCGGTCGAAGTTTTTACCCAAGCGGGTAACTTTAATGGCGTGGCCAATATTGGTATGCGTCCAACAGTAGGCGGCACGAAGCCTATTTTAGAACCCCATTTATTCGGGTTTGCCGGTGATTTATATGGGCAGCGAATTGAAGTGGTGTTCAAACATAAAATACGAGATGAAAAACGCTTTAACGGACTAGACGAACTTAAAGCGGCCATTCTCAACGATATCCAATTGGCCAAGGCCTATTTTAACGAACAGTAAGAGCCAAAATGACCGACTATAAATCGACACTTAATCTTCCAGAAACCGATTTCCCAATGCGTGGAAACTTGGCACAGCGTGAGCCTGCCACATTGAAAAAATGGCAAGAAATGGATTTATACAAAGCCATTCGTAATGCCCGTTCTGGTCGCGAAAAATTCATTTTGCATGACGGCCCTCCGTACGCCAATGGTGATATTCACATTGGTCACTCGGTGAATAAAATATTAAAAGACATCATTATCAAATCTCAAACCCTAAGCGGCAAAGACGCCCCTTATGTGCCAGGTTGGGATTGTCATGGTTTACCAATAGAGCTAAACGTTGAAAAACAAATTGGTAAAGCGGGCGTCGCGGTGGATGCAAAAACCTTTCGTCAAAAATGTCGTGAATACGCACAAACACAAGTTGATGGTCAGCGTAATGACTTTAAACGTTTGATGGTTTTGGGTGATTGGGATAAACCTTATCTAACCATGGATTTCAAATTTGAATCCAACATCATTCGCACACTTGGTCGCATCATTAATAACGGTCACTTACACAAAGGCGAGAAGCCGGTTAACTGGTGTATGGATTGTGGTTCTGCATTGGCAGAAGCGGAAGTGGAGTATCAAGATAAAAAATCGGTTTCCATTGATGTAAAATTTGCATTTCAAAACACAACGGATTTATTAGCGAAATTTAAGCTAGAAAAAGACGCAGCCGAATTTACAACAAAAACGTCAAGCATCGTTATCTGGACAACCACTCCGTGGACACTGCCTGCAAACGAAGCGGTCTCGGTTCACCCAGAAATTGAATACGCATTAGTGTATTTAAAAGAAGCGGATGAATTAATCGTTTTAGCCACAGGTTTAGTGCGTGATGCCATGGAGCGTTACGGTATTGCGGCTGATGGTTACGAAACCATCGGTTTCGCAAAAGGTGCAGACTTTGGTTGGGTACGTGAAGAAAGCGACAGCGCGCCATTTAGCGTGAAGCATCCGTTTATGCCTAGCGATGAAGGTGCAGCAGAAAAATTTGTACCCATCATCACAGGCCTACACGTTACCGCAGACTCTGGTACGGGTTCTGTTCACACCGCGCCTTTCCATGGTGCGGATGATTACGTTGTATCGAACAAATATGGTATTACCTCTCAAGCTATGCTGGTAAACGCTGAAGGCTTATTCATTGAAAACGAAGCGTTAAGTGCGTTAGAGCTTTCAGGTTTAAGTGTTGCCGATAAAGGTAACTTTAAAGTGCTGGGCATTTTGAATGAGAAAGGGGCGTTGCTTAAAAAGCAAAACATTACGCACAGTTATCCACACTGCTGGAGACACAAGAGCCCAATTATTTTCCGCGCGACGCCGCAGTGGTTTATTTCAATGAATCAAAATGGTTTGTTAGAGCAAGCCATGGACGAAGTCGAAAATGCAGTTGATTGGCGTCCAAGTTGGGGTAAAGCGCGCATCGAAGCCATGATGGGGACTCGCCCAGATTGGTGTATCTCTCGTCAGCGTACTTGGGGTGTGCCTATCGCGTTGTTTGTAAATAAAGTAACCGGCGAGTTGCACCCAAATACTCAAGACTTAATTGAACAAGTTGCGAAAAAAGTAGAGCTTGAAGGCATCGATGCATGGTTTGATTTAGAGCCAAGTGAACTATTGGGTAGCGAAGCGGATGATTATCAAAAGATCACTGACACACTAGATGTGTGGTTTGATTCAGGTGTGACACACACAGCCGTACTTGAAGAGCACCCTGAGTTACACGTGCCAGCCGATTTATATTTAGAAGGGTCAGATCAACACCGTGGTTGGTTCCAGTCTTCAATGCTGACCAGTGTAGGTGCCCGTGGTAAAGCACCTTACAAAACTGTGTTAACTCATGGTTTTACCGTTGATGGTGACGGCAAAAAAATGTCGAAATCAATCGGCAACACAGTATCACCGCAAGATGTGGTGAATAAGCTGGGTGGTGACATTTTACGTTTATGGGTGGCGTCTACGGATTACACCAGTGAGATGACGGTAAGTGATCAGATTCTTAATCGTACCGCAGATTCGTATCGCCGTATCCGTAACACGGTGCGTTTCTTATTGGCGAACATTAACGGTTTTGAGCCACAAAAACACATGATGTCAGCCGATGAGTTATTGCCGCTGGATGCGTGGATTGTTGACCAAGCCAATAAGCTGCAAGGTGAAATTCAAACGCATTACAACGAATACCAATTAATTAACATTTATCAAAAGCTGCATCATTTCTGTGTGAATGAACTGGGCGGTTTTTACTTAGATGTGATTAAAGATCGTCAGTACACAACCAAAGCGGACTCGGCAGCGCGTCGCTCTGCACAAACCGCTTTATATCACGTAGCTGAAGCCATGATTCGTTGGATGGCCCCCATCTTAAGCTTTACGGCTGAAGAAGCGTGGGAACAAATGCCAGCACAAATCAAAGGTGAGCGAGAAGATAGTGTCTTGCTAGCGGAATGGTATGGTGATTTGTTCAATGCTAAAGATGAAAAATTTGATGATGCTTTCTGGCGTCGAATCATGACGGTGAAAACTGAAGTGAATAAATTACTAGAAAAAGCCCGTAACGAAAAAATCGTTGGGGCAAGCTTAGGCGCAAAAGTCACGTTATATGTTGACGGCCAACTTGCAAAAGACTTAGCCAGCCTAGGGGATGAGTTGCGTTTTGTCACCATTACTTCAACCGCTGATGTGAAAGCGTTTGATGGCAATGCAGGGCAAGCCACAGAGATTGATGGCTTACGTGTATTGATTGAAGCAAGCGAACACGAGAAATGTGATCGCTGCTGGCACCATCGTGAAGACGTAGGTGCACACAAAGAGCACGAAGCATTGTGTGGTCGCTGTGTTGAAAACGTAGCTGGTGATGGTGAACAAAGGGCTTATGCTTAATGCTTAAAAAACTCATTCAAGAACAGTTCACCGGTTTGCAAGTGTCCCGTTTAAAATGGTTATGGTTGGCCGTGCTGACCATTATTTTAGATTTTACAACTAAGCAAATGGCAGAGCATTTTTTACAGTATGCTCAGCCTGTGTATGTATTGCCTGTGTTCGATTTAACCTTGTTGTACAACAAAGGCGCAGCGTTTAGCTTTTTAGCGAATGAAGGCGGTTGGCAGCGTTGGTTTTTTACCTTAATCGCCATCTCTGTGAGTAGCGTATTATGCGTATGGTTAATGAAGCTCAAAGAAAATGAAAAATGGCTGGCGGCGGCGTTGTCGTTAGTGATTGGTGGGGCGATTGGTAATTTATATGATCGCTTAGCGTATGGTCACGTGGTGGACTTTATTCATGTTCATTGGGGGCCTAGTTATTTTCCTGCCTTTAATATTGCAGACAGTGCTATTTCTGTTGGTGCTGCCATGTTGCTGATCGACAGTTTGTTTTTGCAAAAAAAGCAAACCGCGAAATAAACCTATTTAAAGTGAAGTAAACGTTATGCAAATTGCTCAAGGTAAACAAGTTGAACTCCATTTCGCATTAAAGCTGGCGGATGGTCAGGTTGTTGATACTACGTTTGATCGTGAACCCGCTACTTTAAAAGTGGGCGATGGTAATTTACCTGAAGGCTTTGAAGAATTGATTATTGGCTTAGAAGCCGGTGATAAAAAAAGTTTTGTTGTACCACCAGAAAAAGCGTTCTCTCAGCCTAACCCAAATAATATTCAGCACATGAAACGCAGTGATTTTGCTGCCGATATGGCGCTTGAAGAAGGAATGGTCGTTTCGTTTGCGGATGCTAACCAAGCGGAGCTACCGGGTGTCATTCAAAAAGTTGAAGATAACCTAGTGGTTGTTGATTTTAACCATCCATTGGCGGGTAAACAGTTAACGTTTGACGTTGAAATTATCAACGTGAGCGATGGCCAATAATATGGATATCACGTTAGCCAATCCTCGCGGTTTTTGTGCTGGTGTTGATCGCGCTATCGACATTGTTAACCGTGCATTAGATTTATTTGAACCGCCCATTTATGTCCGCCACGAAGTTGTACACAATAAATTTGTGGTCGATAACCTGCGTGATCGCGGTGCTATTTTTGTAGATGAGCTGCATGAAGTGCCTGATGATTGCATTGTTATCTTTAGTGCTCACGGCGTATCAAAAGTGGTGCAAGACGAAGCAAAAAGCCGTGGTTTAAAAGTATTTGATGCCACTTGCCCGTTAGTCACCAAGGTGCATATGGAAGTCACCCGCTACGCTAAAAAAGGCAGCGAAGTGATTTTGATTGGCCACAAAGGCCACCCAGAAGTAGAAGGCACCATGGGGCAGTATGATCACAGTGCTGGCGGCGAAATTTATTTAGTTGAAGATGAAGCTGACGTAACTGCACTGACACCACGTGATCCCACCGCGTTGTCGTATGTGAGTCAAACTACGTTATCTATGGACGATACCGCAAAAGTGATTAAAGCTTTGCGCGTTAAGTTTCCTGAAATTCAGGGCCCTAAAACGGATGATATTTGTTACGCCACGCAAAACCGCCAAGATGCCGTAAAAGATTTAGCCACACAATCGGATTTAATCTTGGTGGTCGGTAGCCCAAACAGTTCAAACTCCAATCGATTACGTGAGTTAGGTGAGCGTATGGGCGCCAAGGCGTTTTTAATTGATAACGCTGATGAGATTCAAGCAGACTGGTTTACTGACTCCAAAAAAGTCGGCATTACCGCAGGCGCATCCGCACCTGAAGTATTGGTTCGCCAAGTGGTTGCTCGTGTGCAAGAACTTGGTGGCACCTTGCCCATAGAGCTTGAAGGGCGTGAAGAAAAACATTACCTTTAGCCTACCTAAAGAATTACGCCTAAAAGAGGTTTAATTCTTAATGAAAAGCACTTAAGCCAAGCAGGTTACTTAAGTGCTTTTTTATTTTCCTTGTTAGATTCCATCTCTTTGTTCAAACCAATTCTGTAAAAATTCAATGCAATGCTTTAGCGCTGGCGGTAAGTGATGTCGTGCAGGGTATAAAGCATACAGTGTTAAATCTGGGCGCTTAGCGTCAGGCAATATTTCGATGACCTCCTTTTTTTCAAGTAACTCTTTGCATACAAAGTCAGGGATAAAGCCAATGCCGATACCGGATTTGATGGCGGCCATCATAAAGAGTGTGCTGTTTACTTTTAAGTTACCTGAGATATGCACTTGGCCATCCAGTGGCCAAACATCCTTGCCTAAAAAATATCGGTAAATAAAACAGTTATGTTGAGTTAAATCTTGTGGGGTTGTAATAGTTGGGTGATTTTTTAAGTAATCTTCGGACGCACACACCTTATAGCTAAACCGCGTAAGCGGTCTGCCAATGTAATTAGAATCAAATGGTTTACTCGACGCGCGAAAACCAAGATCAAAACCTTGTTCGATTAAGTCGATGGGCTCGTCATCTAGGTTGATATCTAATTCAATGTTTGGAAATTTGATCATAAACGCAGCAAACATGTCAGCAAGATCGGTTAGGCCCAGCGCCATGGGGGCGTTAATTCTGAGCTTGCCTTTGGGCGCTTCTTGTAAGTCTTGTACATAGGCCTCGGCATCGTCGAGCTTAATTAAAATTTCGCGACAATGCTGTAAATAGCCCTCGCCAACTGGCGTGAGTTGTAAGTGGCGCGTAGAGCGATGTAGCAAGCGTGCGCCAATAGACTCTTCTAAACGAGTAATTTCTTTACTCACCATAGACTTAGAGCTGTTTTGTTCGTTAGCCACCTGAGTAAAACTGCCCAGCTCGGCCAGTCTAACAAAAAGTCTGATCGCTCTTAGTTTATCCATACTGTTTCCAAATTAAGAACATTTGGTTCTCATTGTAGCTATTTTTCATTGAAAGGGCAGCGCTTAAACTGATCTTACTCAGTTAGCTTACTTAACGGGCAGACTCAAGATTAGGAGCACAACATGTATACCCTCTATTACGTACCACAGGCATGTTCATTGGCCACGCAAACAGTATTGCGCGAGTTAGGTCAGGATGTACGCCTGGTGAATAAAAATGATCATCATGATTTCAAATCCATTAACCCAGTTGGCACGGTCCCTGTCATTGATGATGGTAAGCAAATCATTAAAGAAGGCGCTGCGGTGATGCTGCATATTTTAAAGCAGCACCCAAACCCATTATTCCCCAAAGATGAGGTGGGCCAAATTCAGGCAATACAAAACATTATGTTTGCCAATGCCACTATGCACCCAGCCTATAGTCGTTTGTTTTTTATTGCACACAGTATGACGAGTGACACGGGCAAACAAGACGCGTTTCAAGCGGCACAAGAGTGGATTAACGAATTATGGCAAGTGGTCGAAGGTCGTTTAATCGAACAGTCATTTTTAGGTGGCGCGCATTATTCAGCCGCTGACATTATGTTGGCTGTTTATTCCCGCTGGGGTGAGCATTTTCCTGTAGCAATTGAGATAGGGCCGTGCACACGATCTATGCTTGATGCTATTTTGTCATTGCCAAGTTTAAACGCTTCTCTTGATGCAGAAGCTGCGCAAGCGGCTTGATTAAACTCTCTTAACATACGCATGTATGGAGTATGAATATGCAGCAGGAATTTGAAGGTGTTTTAACGGTCATTCAAGATTATTTTGACGGTTTGCATTTTGCGGATGTGAAAAAATTGAATGCTATTTTTCATGATGATGTTGTGTTGAAAGCGCCAGGCGTTAGGCGAACTAAAACAGAATGGTTAAATGCGGTTGGCGCCCGACCAGTGCCGGCTCAACAAGGGTACGCATATGGTTTTAAAGTATTGTCGATAGAAATATTACAAGATCAAGCCATGGTAAAGGTGGAATGTCCTTTGTTTGATTATTCTTATGTGGATTTTTTAGGGCTGCTAAAAGAAAACCAACGATGGCTGATTGTTAATAAAATGTATACCGATATGTCGGCTGAAAGTAATTTACTCAATAGCACAGGAGTAAATAATGAAAACAATCAAAATAGAAATGATTCATGACCTTGTATGCTCTTGGTGCCCGATTGGCTATAACCATTTAAAGGTTGCGTTAGAGCGAATAGAGGATGGCGTAACGGCTGATATTCAATTTCTGCCCTTTCAGCTTAATCCGGAAATGCCGCCAGAAGGTGAGCTGATTGCTGATTATTTTAAAGAGCGTATGGGCTGGGATGCTGATCAATTAAAAAAATATCAGACCAGTTTAATCAGAACGGGTACGGCGGCTGGCGTATCTTATGACTTTTCTAAACGTACTCATTATTACAATACGTTTAAAGGACATTGTTTGATTCACTGGGCTGAAAAATTTGGTCAACACCGAGCACTTAATGAGCTCATGATTGATGCCTATTTTACCAAAGGTAGCAATTTAAGTAATGAGGTTGTGTTGTTGGATCTTGTTGAGCAACTTGGCCTTAATCGCAGCGATGCCCTGCAATCGTTAACTGACCCTGTTTTATTAAAAGAGATAAGCAAAAAACAGCAAAGAGTCGCAACATTAAACGTTACGTCTATACCTGCTTTTTTGATTAATGATGAGTACATAGTTTCGGGCTCAAATTCGCCTGACTTTTTTGAAGAGGTGTTAATGAGATTTAGTCTTCCTGAACGTAAGAAAGTATCAGGCCTATAACTTAAGCCGTTAATATTAATTAAGAAAATCTAACTCACTGTACATAAAGGAAAATACAATGCCATATGTCAATATTAAAATTACCGATGAAGGCGTCACCCGTGACCAAAAGGCACAGTTAGTCACTGGAGTAACTCAGTTATTGGTTGATGTGTTAAATAAAAACCCTGCGACAACGTTTGTGGTGATTGATGAGGTGAAATTGGATAACTGGGGGATTGGTTATGAACTGGTTGATGATATTCGCAAGCAGGCTGCAACAAAGCAACTAAAGGAATAATGGTTTTTGTTTAAGATTGCAGCAGGGTGTTTATGTACACCCTGTTGCAAGACAGTCTTTGTTACGAGTGATTAAATAGGAAAACGTTTTTCTGGCGTAAAATTAATTTCCCCTTGCTCACTGCTTACAAACACTTCACCGTCTTGAATACTGACCTGAATATCCATGTTTTTGCTCACAAGTTTAGCAAGTTGTTCACTGGCTTCGCTGTTGATGTGAAATACCGACAACGCTTTTTGGCGTGCAAAGTGAGGCTGCATTTGTGTGACCCAAGGGCCAGCTTGTTTGTCGCTGTAAGTGTAAATAATCACTTTTTTTGCTTTGCCACAGGCTTGGCGTAAGCGCTTTTCTTCTAATTGCCCTAATTCAACCCAAAGCTCAATTTCATCGCTTAATGTTTTATGCCACAGGTCAGGTTCTTCTTGGTTGCTTAAGCCCTTAGTGAAACTCAGCTCTTCGTGTGCGTTTAAGGCAAATGCCATTAGGCGCACCATCATGCGTAAATCGTTTTCGCTTGGGTGTTGGGCTAACGTTAATGAATGGCTCTGGTAGTAATGGCGATCCATGTCACTGATGTGTAGTTGTACTTTAAAGATACTTGCGGTTAATGCCATAGTTCACCTAATTGCTAAACGGTTACAAATGTTAATCATCAATTGGTCGATTATACGGTAAAATGCCGCTAATTCTGATTTAGTTTGATTTGGAGGCAGTATGCCAGTAGCCAGTGCGTGTCATATTTTAGTAAAAGATAAAGCCTTAGCTGAAACGTTAAAAGAGCGTATTGCCAAAGGTGAAGACTTTGGGGCGCTTGCCAAGAAATTTAGTACCTGCCCGAGTAAGAAAAACGGCGGTAATCTAGGTGAGTTTCAAAAAGGTGACATGGTAAAAGCCTTTGATGAGGTGGTGTTTAAACGACCAATACTGAAAGTACATGGGCCGATTAAGACCCAGTTTGGTTATCACCTAATTAAAACCCTTTACCGTAGTTAATATGCTTGAACCTGTTTTAAGCTTTATCGATCAGCAGCGCGCGATTATTCACTTGTTTTTACATGCCTTGGTGCCTTTAGTGGTTGCTTATTGGTGTGCGCCTTCTCATCGGTGGAAAGCCGTGCTGATGATCATGATTGCCACCATGGCAGTGGATGTTGATCATTTGTTGGCAGCGCCTATTTATGCGCCCAATCGTTGCAGTATTTTATTTCATCCTTTGCATCAATTAGCACCCATTGCTGTTTATGCACTTATGGCCGCATGGCCATGGATTAAAAGGGGTTTAAAACAAAAGGTTAAGCCCGTTGAGAGTGTCGTGGGCTGGGTCGGCATTGGTTTGTTAATTCATATGCTGCTGGATGGATTGGATTGTTGGTGGATGAAGGAGCTGTAACCCCCGTCTTTATTGCTTTTTACATACAATTGAAGCGACTTTCTTTTCTGTTTGATCTATTTTTAATGCGTTATTTTGGTTAAAATCCGGCCCTATTTTTTATTATGGCCTAGCCCCTAGGAGTTTCCTTGGAAGTTCAACCAATCATCAATCAGATTAAAGACCTCAAAGCACGTACAGACATGCTTAGGGGGTATCTTTGACTACGATACAAAGGCCGAGCGCCTACAAGAAGTTGAACTAGAACTCGGTCAGTCTGAAATCTGGAATGACCCTGAAAAAGCACAAGAGCTAGGCCGTGAGCGCTCTAGTCTTGAAGCTGTTGTCAAAACCATAGACGGTATGGATTCAGGTCTAAACGATTGCCAAGAATTGCTCGAAATGTCGGTCGAAGAAGACGATGCCGACAGTGTTACAGAGGTAGAGTCAGAGCTTGAAAGCTTACAGGCATTACTCGAAAAGCTTGAGTTTCGTCGGATGTTTTCCGGTGAAATGGACCCAAGCAGTGCCTACTTAGATATACAGTCTGGTTCTGGTGGCACTGAGGCCCAAGATTGGGCTGAAATGATTCTGCGAATGTACTTACGCTGGGGTGAGGCTAAAGGCTTTAAAGTCGAGTTGATGGAAGCCACCGCTGGCGATGTTGCTGGTATAAAAGGCGCGACTATTCGCTTTGAAGGCGAGTACGCATTTGGCTGGTTACGTACTGAAACAGGCGTACACCGTTTAGTGCGTAAGTCTCCATTTGATTCAAGTGGCCGTCGTCATACCTCGTTTGCGTCAGTGTTTGTATCCCCTGAAATTGATGACAACATTGTGATCGACATAAACCCTGCGGATTTAAAGATCGATGTATACCGTGCATCGGGTGCCGGTGGTCAGCACGTTAACACCACTGAATCTGCCGTACGTATTACTCACGTACCGACCAACACAGTTACTCAGTGTCAAAACCAGCGCAGCCAGCACAAAAACAAAGACCAAGCCATGAAGCAGTTGAAAGCAAAACTGTATGAGCGCGAGTTAAGTATTCGTAATGCAGAAAGCCAAGCACTTGAAGATACAAAAAGTGATATTGGTTGGGGCTCGCAGATTCGTTCATATGTGTTGGACGATTCACGTATCAAAGATTTACGCACCGGCGTCGAAAATCGTAATACGCAGGTTGTATTGGACGGGGCGCTTGATCCGTTTATGGAAGCCTCGCTTAAAGCAGGCCTCTGAGCGCACTAACTTGATGATAGTGCGTTAAAAATTAATTCTGCATACTCATTTAGTATTTATAAACTGTGTTTCGGCGTTAATTTTGCCCTCTCTCATCTGCGCTATTACAGCTCAGGTGTAATAGAATTAAGTTATACGCGCAGCCCATTGTGCAACTAGCGAGATAAAATGTGGGAGGGCGCTCGCGCGCGATTATTTATTTGAATCGAGCGCGAGCGCCCTTCCATAAAAAATACGAGCCTTACGTCTGCCATCTGACTAGGGCCAAGAAAATTAAAAACGTCTGGCTAAAAAATCAGACTTTAAACTAAGGTAAAAAAATGACTGAACCACGTGACGAAAATAAATTGATCGCTGAACGTCGTGCAAAATTAGATGCACTTCGTGAAGGCTGCCCAGCTAATGGACATAAGAACGATTTTGATCGAAAACACGTGGCCGCGGACCTACAAGCTCAATTTGGTGAGTTTGATAAACCAACATTAGAAGAGCAAGACAACCAAGTATCGGTTGCTGGTCGCATCATGTTTCAACGTGGCCCGTTTGCTCAAATTCAAGATACATCTGGCACCATTCAGATTTATATTGCAAAAGAAGTGCAAAAAGAAATCAATTACAAAACCGTTTATGACCTAGGCGATATTGTGGGTGCGCGCGGTGCATTGCATAAATCAGGTAAGGGTGAGTTGTTCGTTAACGTGACCCAGGCGTCAGACATTGTGATGCTTACTAAATCACTACGCCCGTTACCGGATAAGTTTCACGGCCTTGCGGATCAAGAAACCAAATACCGTCAGCGCTATGTTGACCTAATCATGAGTAAAGATACCCGTGATTTATTTAAAATTCGCTCAAAGTTAGTGGCTGGTATTCGCAGTTATTTAACCAAACGTGATTTTATGGAAGTTGAAACCCCAATGCTGCAAGTGATTCCAGGTGGCGCAACCGCTAAGCCATTTGAAACACACCATAATGCATTAGACATGGGAATGTATTTACGTATCGCACCAGAATTAAACCTTAAACGTTTGGTTGTGGGTGGTTTTGAGCGTGTATTTGAAATTAACCGCAGCTTCCGTAATGAAGGTTTGTCTACGCGTCATAACCCTGAATTCACCATGATTGAATTCTATCAAGCCTATGCCACGTATCATGACTTGATGGATACAACAGAAGATATGTTACGTACTCTTGCACAAGATGTGATGGGCACCACTGACATTGTTAACACAACCAAAGATAGTGACGGCAATGTACTAACTGAAGTGGTTTACGATTTTGCACAGCCGTTTGCGCGTATCGCTATGGCCGATGCGGTAATTAAATATAACCCAGACTTTGATCCTGCTGTGATTCAAGATTGTGAAAACAATATTGAAAAATTAAAAGAATACGCCAAGCAAGTGGGCATTAAAGATGAGCCTAAGCAAAGCGTTTGGGGCCCAGGTAAGTGGTTATGTGAAATATTCGAAGAAACCGCAGAGCACAAACTTGACCAGCCAACGTTCATCACGGCTTACCCATGGGAAGTATCACCACTGGCTCGTCGCAGTGATGATAATCCATTCTTCACTGACCGCTTTGAATTTTTTGTTGGTGGTCGTGAGTTAGCGAATGGTTTCTCTGAGCTTAACGATGCGCAAGATCAAGCAGAGCGTTTTCAGCGTCAAGTCGATGAAAAAGATGCGGGTGATGATGAAGCCATGCATTACGATGCCGACTACATTCAAGCGCTTGAATACGGTATGCCACCAACCGCTGGTGAAGGCATTGGTATTGACCGTTTGATGATGTTGTTTACAGACAGCCCAACCATCAAGGATGTCATTTTGTTCCCGCATATGCGCCCGTTAAAATAGTTAACTACTAATAAGCGCGTAAATACAAAAAACCCAAATCAATTTTAAATTAGTTTGGGTTTTTTTATGTCTGTATTTTAGACGGTAATTAATCAGAAGTGTTTAAAGTTGGTAAACAAATTGACGTAATTCACTTTCATCACAACGACCTTGATATTCGCTCCAGTGCAATATGTTGCCTGAGACAACAATGCTGCCAGATATGATTAATGTACTGGCGCCCCAGGCTAAAAGGGCACGAAAAATAAAGTCATCGGAACGATTAGAGCCCCCCGAAAAAAAGCTGTTATCACTTTTAGGTATTTTGTCAGTTTCTGCTTCTGAGGTATTTTGACTAGATGAGTTTAGCTCTGATGACTCACTAAACCCCCAATATGCTTTTAAATCTAAGTTTTGGGTAATGAGCTACAGCTTTCGCTGGTGTAAGGCTGTTCGTCATCAATACCGGGTAAAAAAGTACAGGCGGTCATGCCACATAATAATGCAGCTAATACTATTTTAGGGAGTAAATCCATTTGACTCTCAGGCTATCATTTTCAATCGGTTATTATAGATCAGTCACTGTTTATTCCAACGTTAAATCGTTCGTTCAATCTTGCTGCTTTATTCGCCAGAATGTGAGTAAGTTGACTACGTGGATCAACTAAGTCGCTCGCATCAATCGATACCTCCCGATATACTCGGTATCGTGATCATTAATATTTGAGATGTGTTCAATATGACTGCAACGGCTACAGATATACTAAAACAAAGTTTCAATTTCTATGGGCGTCTATTCAATAAGGTCTTTTGGCTGAGTATTGCCTCAGCGTTGTCACCGCTTTTGATGTTTGCCACCATGGGCGAGGGCAAACCAAGTGTCATGGGCACCTTATTAGTCATGCTTATTAGCATGTTCTTCTCGGCGTATATGATGGTGCTGGTTCATCAATTTTCACAAGATCAAAACGACAGTTTGGGTGATGCTTTTCAGATGACCTTGCAAAAGGTACTGCCTATTACCGGCACCAGTATCATATTTGGCTTGGGTGCCGTTGTGATCTCAATCCCTACGGCCATTGTAGGCAGTTTATTAGCAGCGGGTATTGCGGATGAACAGCTACAGGTCACGCTTGTTGCGCTGATTGTTGCCGTGCCTATGTGTTTTTACTTGTATCGCTGTTTTTTTGCGGTTTATTTTACCTTAGTCGACGGTACAACCCCGTTTGATGCGTTAAAGGCCAGCAATCAACTGATTAAAAATAATACCTTTATTTTTAGAAGCTTCATGACTCTAAGCTTCGTGATGCTTTTTTATGTTGCAGCGGTTGTTCTTATTGGCTTAATGGTGGCCGTCGGGCCAATGGCTCAAGCCATTCTTGAATTTGCCGTCAATGTCATTGTATTGCCTTACTTTACTATTTTTATTTATCGCTTATTTGTTGTATCAAAAGAACAATTTGAAAAGGGTGATGGTAAACCCGATTCAAACTCTGACTTAGATGCGGATGATTAGGCGTGTTAATGAACCCATTGCAATCATTGGATGCATCATGGCAGGCATATTTTTCTAGCCAGTTAAGCCAGCCTTACATGCAAACCTTGCTTGAATATGTCGAGGAAGAATATGTTGATGAAACGGTTTACCCACCTAAAGGCAATGTATGGGATGCATTCAAGTTAACCGCGCTATCAAATGTACGCGTCGTGATTATGGGGCAAGACCCTTATCACGGTGCGGGTCAGGCTCATGGCTTGTCTTTTAGTGTTCAAGACAATATTAAAATCCCCCCGTCACTTAAAAATATATTTAAAGAATTAAACCGTGACTTAGGCTTAACGGTGTCTGACTCAGGTAATTTACAAGCTTGGGCGGAACAAGGCGTGCTGTTATTAAATTCGTGTTTAACGGTACGTGAAAGTGAGCCTGCCAGTCACAGTAAACAGGGTTGGGAGGTCTTCACTCAAGGTTGTATTGATTATATTAACCAACACAAAGAGCAGGTTGTATTTTTGGCTTGGGGTCGCTTTGCTCATGATGTGTGCGCCAAAATTGATACGCAAAAGCATTATGTGATTAAAACATCTCACCCAAGCCCGCTAGGGGCGACAAAGCAGGGTAAACACTTTGATGCGTTTTTAGGCTCTAGTTGTTTTTCTAAAGCGAATGCTTATTTAGACAAACACCATAAAAAGCCCATTGATTGGAATTTAGCTGAGCATCAAACGCATAATCTATCGCTTGATTTTTAGCGCTCAGTTAGCGATAAATAATGTCTTTACGCATGGGGGCGAGCAAACATAATAATTGATTTTGTGTGGCTGTGGGTAAGTCAATACTATCCATTGCCATGATTAAATCATCCACAATTGCATTAAAATGATGCTCGTTAATATCCATGCCAGTATGTACATTTTTCATTGTGTCACCCGTGTATTGGCATGGGCCCTCACTGATCATACAAATTTGTTCAATGAACTTTTCTCTAAAGCGTGCGACATCGGTTTTTAAAAAATAGGGCATCACATCTTTGTCATATTGTATTTGTTCAATGAAGGCGTCGGTTAACAAGGCGATGCCATCATGGCCGCCTAACTGCTCAAATAAGCGATTATTTTTCTGTACCGTACTGCAGCCATAAATACACAGCGCAAGTATAATCGTGATTACAATATTTAAATTAAGTTTGAATGATGCTTGCATGAGCCCCTCCTTAAAAAGACCCTTGTAACGAAAAATACATACCTGTTTGATCTTTTTTAGTGGCAATCTCGCCTAGCTGCAAATACGCGAATGTTAAAGAAAGAGACTTGCTCGGAAAGTAAGCAATAAAAACATCCTGCCAATCGTCTTCTTTAACACCTTTGATATTGTCTGGTTTTTGCCTATATTCCATTCCTATTGCGATGCGCCTATTAATAAAAAAAGCGGTTGCGATCTCGAGTAAGAATTCAGCCTCATTATTATCCGGTGTGCCAAAACCCAGTAGGCCCAGTTGATTGGCCTTTGAATAACGGATATTGGAATTAAGCAGAACGGTTCGGTTTAATGGCCCGTTAAGCCATACTTTCGCCGCGCTGATATAAATATCATTGCCTTTGGTGTCGCTTGCACTCAGTGAGTTGGCAACGTCTTCATCTAACAGTCTTTTATGCTGAAAACCGACACTAACTTGTGGCCATTGGCCATATACAGCGTCACCATATACTCGTGCTTTGATACCCATGATATTTTCTTTTATATCCACGCCGCCCACTTTATTTTCAAAGCGTAATTGAGAAAACGATACCTCGAAACGATCATAAAAACTGGCGGAAAAACCATGAGATGACAGCGTGTAATCGGTAACATCAGCCTCACTCATGGTGGCACTAAGGCCAATTTCTTCTTGAGTGGTATATCCACTTAACAATGCCCAAGGTACTAAGCCACCACCGCCGCCACCCTCGACTGGGCTAACACCTGATGTTGCTAACAGTTTCCCATTCTCTGCCGAGGTATTATTGATAAACAGTAAAATTAGTGCACTTAAAATGACAAATCTCATCGCGGTACCTCGGGCACTTTGTATGTTTTTATCCATGTCTCAAAGTCGTCTGCATTAATAGGGCGACTAATATAATAACCTTGCATTTTATTGCAGCCCCATTTTTTTAGCATGGTAAAGGATTCTAATGTTTCAACACCTTCAGCCACCACGCTTAAGCCAATATCATGGGCAAGTTCAATGGTTGATTTTACGATGGCTTGATCATTTTTATCATGCTCTAAGTTAAGCACAAATGACTTATCTATTTTTAACTCATCCACAGGCATTTTTTTGAGTTGCGATAGAGAGGAATACCCAGTTCCATAATCATCAATTGATAATAAAAAACCTATGTTTTTAAGCTTATGCAATACGTCAATTGCAACGTCAGGGTTATTCATGAATGCACTTTCTGTTATTTCAAAGTAAAATGCAGCTAGGTGATAAATCATGTTTAATTAAAAGTGATGATATTTTATCCGGGAAATCATTAACAAGGTCAAAGGCCGATAAGTTGATCGCAATATTGATGTTCAGCCCTTTTTTATGCCACTGCTTAACTTGCATAAAAACATTGGTTAATACCCATTGTGTCAGTGTTGGCATTAAACCCGTTTGCTCGGCTAGTTTTATGAATTCTTCTGGTGAGATAAATCCATATTCTTGGTGAGTCCAGCGTAAAAGCGCTTCAGCTTGCGTGACTTTATTTATTTTGTTATCAATTTTGGCTTGATAAAAAATATTGAGTGCGTTGTTCTCTAATGCGATTTTAAGGTCGTTGATTAAATCAATTTGTCGTAAATGCCGCTCATCCTGGCCGTCTTGGTAGATAGCGTAATCCTGGTTCAAGCTTTTCGCATAGTTTAGGGCGATTTCGCTTCGTCGTAATAGCTGTTCTGCACCAATACCTTGTTTTGGGTAGAATGAAATACCCATGATAATATGATTTATTAAACGTATATCATTAACGGTTAACGGGTGTTGCAGTATTGTTTGTAAATTAATTAGCTTGTTTAATATTGTGTTTTCATTGATGTCGTTAAATATAATAATAAACTCTGCCGCGCTTATTCTTGCTACGTAATGTGTTCTGTAAGTGTAAGAGATTAATACTTGAGCAAAGCAAATTAAAACCTCGTCGCCAATATCATAGCCAAATGTATCATTTGTTTCTTTAAATTTATCGATGCAAACTCTTACGATAGCGAGCTCTTTTTTTGGGTTGTTGAGTATTGAATCGGACAGTTGTTTTATTATGTAGCTTCTGTTTGCAACGCCCGTTAAACTGTCGTTGTAAGCAAGGAATGTAAGTTCCTCTTCTCTGAGTGAAATCTCTTTTTGCATTTTATTGAAATGTTTTCTCAGGTTTTCTATTTCATAGCTTTTGTATTCCTGTGTGATTTCCTCTCTGTAATTGCCTGAACTTATCTCTTTTGTTATTTTAACAAAATTTGTAATCGGTTTTGTTATTTTTCTGGCGATAATAAAAGCGCTAATAATTGATAGTATTAATGTTATACAAGCGATTACTATGACTTGTATTTTTAACTGATAGAAAAGTAAATAAGACTCGTTAAGAGACGTGTTTAAGTAGGCATTTATGTTGTAAAATTTTGATTCAGACAGTGTGACAGGGAGTGTTAAATATTGTTCGTTTCTATTTTCTAATATTTCATTTATAGCGATAATGTTATTTTTTGATGTATTGCTATCTTCTGAGTCGTTTTTTATGGTTGAAATAATAGATGATTGATTTTTCTCGTTCTCCGCTTTAAATATCACATCTAGGGTCGTAATTTCTTTTAATTGTAATGCAAAATCTTGGTCAATTTTTGTTGCAATAACAGCCCAACCAAGTATTACCGGTGCTTTAACCGGTAGCATGGCAAATTGAAAAATCCCATCGTTGATAAATAGTATGCCTGCAAGTACCATTTGATATCTGAGCCGATAATAAAAGTTCTTTAAATAAGTATTTATTCGTTTGATGCTCGCTATCGCTGCTAATTATGCTGCCGTCTAATGTAATAAGAAACATTAGGTCTGCGTTAATGCGTGCACGATTGTTAATAAGAGCTGATTCTATTGTGGCTTGATCGTTTGACGAGATTGCATCTTTAAAGCCGAAGTCTGCAACCAATACCGTTGCTGCATTTAAAAGCTGATTACCACGTTCGTATAGCAGTTGTTCAAATACATTTTTACCGACTTTGAGTTTCGCTTGCGCTTGTGTCTTAACGCTACTATTGGTCGCCAAGAGTACAGAGCCAATCGTCGCGATTGCGCTGATAATTAATATACTTAGGAACAATATGGCAATACGATTGCCTAGGCGTATTTTCATGGGCTGCCAAACCCACGTTTAAAGGTTTTAAATACTGGCGTTGATGCCGGTTTATTGAGCATAAGCTGAATAAGCAGAGGGCCCGTTTGCGGCCATTCTTTTATCTGATAAGTATTAACTTGGTTGGGTGTGAGGCTCCAAGGGTGCCAATACTCTAGTTTTTTGGGTGGCTCTGGTGCATTTATGTTCGCGACGCCATGAATGTTGCTGACTCCAAAATCTTGCCAAGGAGATACAAATATATAGCCAACCATGCTGTCATGAATGTTACAACCTAGAACCACAAGCCCAGGTTGATTGAAAACAACCGGTGCTTCTGGCTTATTGGCGTATAACTTTGTTTCAAATCGTTTTGCTTTTGAAAACGAATAAACATGGTGGCGAATGTTATCGCTATTAGGAAAGTTGACAGACTGGCCTTGCTCGACCGCAATGACCATTGGGGAAAACTGCATGTTAATTTGATCGATAACCGCATTTTTTTGAGAAGAGGCGCTTTTATTAACCGCAGTGGTGGGGTGTGCAATGACCACATATTGTATTGGCTGGTTATCATCATCAACAAAATGCACCTGATACGCTTTTGCTAAGCCCGTTTGGCTATACGCAAGGGTCGGTAATAGGTAAAGCAGGGCTGGCACAATTCGCCAATACATGGAGTGCTCTTTTCGTTATCTATCATGAATTGAGCATAGATGATAAAGAGGCATTAGACAGGTGTTTGAACAGCCGTTGGAATATAAAAAGCGCCATCTAGCCTATTTTATATGTGCAAATATACCAAAAGCGGTTGTTAGACAGAAAATGAGCGTTTAGTAAAAGCAGCTAAGGCCGTTATCGATTAAGACGCTCAAGTAATGGGTATATGTGAAGATGCGCTATACCTTAAGTCCCGTCTTTAGTACGACGGGGCTGGGAAGGTATGATGTTACTTGGCCTTTGCGCGAGCCTTGGCTTGTTCGTCTTCGAACTTTTGCAGGCGCTTATCCCAGGTCTTAAAGCGTTTTCGGCAGTAACTGTCTAGCTCTTCAAATGCTTGGAAATACAGGTCACAACCTTCATCAATCGGAACATCAAACTCACAGGCATTATTGCTATGGTCTCTGCAGATCATCGGGCGGGTTTCGTAAATCCCACAGCGGTTATCTGGCATCACAAACTCACACTTGTTCATACTGAGCAAATACCAACCGTTGCCATCCTTAAAGACATGAATGCCTTTGTGGGCCACTTGCCACAGTAGTACATCAAACGCATGCATGGTACGTGGCGTATCAATCTCTTGGGTGATATAGGAGCAGCATAGGGCTGAGCAAAAATCACACTTGTTATCAGCTGTGATTGTTGCAGGCGTAATGTCTTGGGTTTCGATGATGTTGACGGTATCGGACACGGTAACTAAATGTGCAAAGAATGAGAGAGCATTTTAAAGGCCTTAACGGTTAAAGGCGAGCGGCATATCCGCTGAACAGACAAAATCGTGAAAAACCGCACGGCTTATTAGTATTAGACCTAGCTAGTCAAATTGTCATAAAAATTTCATATATAAGCCCCCCTCATGAACTTAACTGTATACCCCCTGTGAATGCTGGGGTCTAGCCAATCAACTTGTCATATTTTCGCCATAAAAATGCAGCCTAACTGCAACTCAAATGTCATGTAACACAGCTGTCACATAGCAGAACTATCGTCAGCGCCATCTTAAAAACTAAATTCAAGAGAGTTGGAGTGAATATGAAACGTAATTTGCTGGCAGGTCTGATTGCCGCGATTAGTGCCTCGGGTGCCTTTGCAGGCGAGACTGTTTTTTATATAACCGAACAAGGTAAGCCTGTGGATACCTTGTCAGTGACGGTGGATGGAAACCGTAAGCTGGTTGGAAAAAATGGTGTGGTTAGCTTTGACCTTAAAGGCGGTAAGCATCAAGTTGAATTAAGCGAATTCGGCGAATGGGCTGGCGAATTTGAATTCAACGCAAGCAGCGAACAAAATGCTGAAATTAAAGTCGATATGATCGGCGGTGAAGCGATACCGGATATTAGCGTGTACACACCAGGCGCTGAAGACGCGGCTGTATTGGGACAAATATCGGGTTATATCGAATCTGACGAAACCGGTGGTGGCGTTGAAGGTGCACGTGTATCCGTTGACGGTTCAGACGTATCGGCTAAAACCAATGGTGAAGGCTATTTTGAATTAGAGTTACCACGTGGCGAATATGACTTACGCATTGCCCATTCTTCGTATGGTAATCGTGATGTAAAAGCCATGCGCGTATTTGGTAATCGCGCAACGGCTTTAAACATTAATATGAGCCTAAGCGGCAATAGCGCTATCGAAGAAGTGGTGGCAGTGGGTTCTTACATTCCCTCTACGGCAACGTCTCAACAGCGTGACTCAAGTGCGGTGCTAAGTGCGATTGGTGCAGAACAAATGTCTCGTTTTGGTGATTCAAATGCAGCGTCTGCGCTTAAACGTGTGGCTGGGGTTTCACTGATTGGTGGTCAGTATGCAGTTGTACGTGGCTTACAAGGTCGTTATATATCTTCAACCCTAAATGGCTTGGGGATGCCAAGTACTGACCCAATGCGTCGTGATGTTCCGTTAGATTTATTTCCGGCTAGTGTTTTAGGTGGAATTGAAATTCAAAAAAGCTACACGCCAGATTTACCAGGGGATACAACGGGTGGTGCCATTCGTATGCGCACTAAAGACTTACCGGACGATAACACCAGTAAATTATCGGCTTCGATTGGTTTTAACTCACAAGTGACCGGCCAAGATGTTATCTCATATGAAGGCGGTGATACTGACTTTATTGGTATTGATGACGGAACCCGTGAAGTACCAAGTCGTGTTGATAGCGAAACGGATGGTGGCAGTAATGGCGGCAACAAAGCTCTATTAAATGAATTTGATCACTCGCAATACAATACAAAGCAAACAACGGCTATACCGGATGTTTCAATTGCGTATTCTTTTGGTGATCGTTTAGAGAAAGGTTATGGCGAACTTGCCTATTACGGCGCGCTTGAATATAAAAGTGAATGGTCAAATCGTGAGGATGCTTATATTCGTGATACCTCTGGTAATTTTGATTATGAGCGTAGTCAATACAAAGTGGATTTAACCGGTTATTTTGTAACGGGTATTGAAACAAATGCAGGTAATGAATATTTAAGTAAAACTATCTTGTTACGTAAAACGGATGACACGACTCGAAAGCAAGTAGGTATAAATAAAGAAGGTAAAGATATAAATCAAACCACATTACAGTGGGTTGAACGTCAGTTCTTTTCCCAACAGTTTAGTGGTTTAGTCTTCTTGGGGGCAGAGCATACACTGGATTGGCGTGCAGGTATTTCACATACCAGTCGTTATGAGCCAGATCGTCGTACATATGGATATGAAAACAATCTACTTATATTAAGTATGATAGAAAGACGTTTTTCTGAACTATCTGAAATAAGTTTGGATACAGGTGTTGATCACACTTTTGAACGTGCATTTGATAATGGTAGTTTAATGAAAATTAAAACGGGTATGCTATTGAGTCAAAAAGATCGTGAAGTTGAGCTAGCTCGATACTCTGTAGACGGTGCTGAAAACTTCACTCCTGGCCAAGATATAGAAACAATCTTCGCTAATGACAGCTATAATTTAAGACTAAAAGCAAATACTACCGAAACAGATAACTATGATGCCGCTGAATCTATGCTTGCTATTTACCAATCCTATCAATATGAGCCAAATGAATCATGGGTGTTTTTAGCTGGTGCACGCTTAGAGGATGCCTCACAAGAAATTACATATTCGAAAAAACCAAGCGCGAATTCATCACTCGATACCAGTGAAATATTACCGATGATGTCAGCTATTTGGAAGCCAGTGGAGGAATGGCAATTTCGTTTTGGAGCATCGAATACTGTATCACGCCCGGGTTTAACTGAATTAGCTAAATCTAAATTTTATGACCCAGAAACAGATGACGCCATTATTGGTAATCCAGATTTAGAGTTATCAAAAATTACAAACTTGGATTTCCGTGCTGAGTATTATTTATCTGACTCTGAAAGCATTTCATTAGCATTGTTTAATAAAGCAATAGATAAACCTATTGAAAAAACAGTACCTGATGCATCTGGTAGCGCAGGCCAAGGTGATACTTATGAAAACTCTGACTCAGCAGATTTATTAGGCGTAGAGCTAGATTTTAAAGTAGATATATTGGATACCGATAATTTTAGTGGATTTTTATCGGGTAACTTTGCTTGGATTGATTCCGAAGTGACTTTAGATTTTGAATCTGCACGTTTAGAAGGTGATAAAACACGTGAATTACAGGGGCAATCGGAGGTTCTTGCTAATGTTCAGTTTGGTGTCGATCACTTAGCTACTGGTCAAACTGTTACAGTTTTAATCAATCATTTTGGAGATCGGATTGAAAAAGTTGTACGTGGTTCACTTGCTAATGAATATGAAAAGGGCCGCACTACATTGGATTTAGTATACAAATTGGATCTTACAGAAAATTTAACTATAAAGGGTAAGGCTAGTAACTTGACTGACGAACCGGTTGAATATACTCAAAATGATCAGGTCATTGAAAGCTATAAAACAGGAATTGATGCATCAGTTGGAATTGACTATATTTTTTAATTATATTTTATTAAAAAAACCAGCTAATCAGCTGGTTTTTTTATGGGTGAAGAAAATAAAAAATACATATTTCATTAACAAAACTGTCATAAAAAAAAGCTAAGTTAGTTATCACCAAAACATAATAAATTAAAACGTAAAATAAAAGTCAGAGGACTGATAATGAAAAAACAAACTCTATTGGCAACAGCGATTCTAAGTGCAACTTTAGTAGGTTGTGGCAGCGATAGCGACTCAAATGATGTGGTTGAGAAAGCATTCACACCTTGTGCTGATTCAGCGACAGAATGTGTGCTTAAGGGCATACTTAAAGAAAACTTGACTTTAAAATCAGGTGTTGAATATACACTAGATGATGTGTTTCAGATTGGCGAAGGTAACGGAACGATTGCGGATGCAGCAGGAATTTCAGCGGTTAAAGCAGCTGGCGTAACTCTTACGATTGAGCCTGGTGTGGAAGTTAAAGCAAATAATGACGGTGTGTTACTTGTAACTCGTGGCTCTAAATTAAATGCAGAAGGTACTGCAGCAAACCCAATTACGTTTGCTTCTTCAGATGCTGGATATGATGGTACTGGCGAATGGGGTGGTGTTGTAATTCAAGGTTTTGCTCCACAGTACGGTGCAGGTAATACTGGCGTATGCGGTACAGTAGTATGTAACGTTGCTGGTGAAGGTGGTGATTTTGTTGGTAATTATGGTGGTGCTGATAAGGCTGATAACAGCGGTATTATCAAATACGTACGTATCGCCGAAGCCGGTAAAGTTGCAGGCCCTAATAATGAGCTTAATGGTCTAACCCTTCAAGGTGTTGGTCACGGAACTATCGTTGATTATGTTCAAGTACACGGTAACCTAGATGATGGTATCGAATGGTTTGGTGGTACAGTAAACGTAAAACATGCAGTGCTAACCAATAATGAATGATGACGATATCGATTTCGATGAAGGTTATATGGGTAATATTCAACACGTTATTATTATGAAAGACCAAGATGCAGCACGTACTGGCCCTTACGGTTCTAACGATCCCCGCGCAATCGAAGCAAACTCATCTGATACTGATTATGTTCCTCAAACTGCAGCGACTATTGCTAACGTTACTATTTTAGGTAGCAAAATTAATAATGTTGCTGATAAAGAAGAGCCTGGCATGCGTCTACGCGGTTCTGTCACTGCAAACATTTACAACACTGTTGTAGCTGGTTTTAGTGATCAATGTGTTCGTATCGACTATTCTGATCATGATGGTGATTCTAAGTTGGCTGATGGTGAGACATCTAACCCAGATGCTACAGATAAAATTGCATCAGTAGTTAACCTAACAAACATTGTGGCATCAGATTGTGGCTCTACTTTCAAGAAAGAAGACCCTGATACTAATGTTAACCTAGTTGAAGCTGATATCGCTTTTGATACTGCTTTTGCATTAACTAGCAATGGAACAGTTGCTTCTACAACACCTGTTGCAACGGATAACGGATCAAACTTCGTGTTCGATACAACTACTTATGTAGGTGCGGTTGCACCAGGTCAAGCAGCTGCTACAGCTTGGTATGCAGGTTGGATCATTGATGGTTCATTAGATCGTTAATATCTAAAAACTGTTAAAACGGCACCTATAGGTGCCGTTTTTTTTTTGCTTGTGATTTACTATATAAAAATTTAAATGTTTCACTTCTGTGACACTTTGTAATATCCCATACATAAAACTGAAAATTCTTTGAAACCAGACTGTCATGTAATATCGCTGTCATAAAATCGGCGTATCGTCCTTCCTGTCAATCATTACTCTAGCTCTCATTAAAGAGCGTTAATAAATAACAGGAAATATTGTATGCCGTTTCACAATAAAGCCAGCTGCTTATTAGCAAGCGCTTTCCTTTCGGTCAGCGTAATGCATGCACAAGCCGCCGATATGGATCAAGCAATAAATAAAGGCGTTGATCGTGTTGGTAAGGCGCAACAAGCCCAAGTAAAAATAGATAATGTCGATGGTAAAACCCGTACGGCTGAGCGTGAATATCGCAGTGTTGTTAAAGAAGTTGAAGGCCTTAATGTGTATATTGAGCAACTCAATAAACAGCTTTTAAACCAAGAAAGCGAACTGCTTAAAATTGATGAAAGTATTCGTCAAGTTACCCTTATTGAACGTCAAATCACGCCTTTGATGCTTCGCATGATTGATGCGGTTGATCAATTTGTAAAAGCCGATATTCCTTTCTTAATAGAGCAGCGTGCTAAGCGTGTCGCTAAAATTAAAGACATGATGGGTCGTTCAGATGTCACCGTTGCAGAGAAATATCGCAAGGTGATGGAAGCGTATCAAACAGAAATTGATTATGGCCGCACGATCGAATCGTATCGTGGTGATGTTGTGATTAATGGCTCTGAGCGTGAAGTGGATTTTTTACGTACAGGCCGTATTTCTCTTGTTTACCAAACACTTGATGGTCAAACTTTAGGTGTCTGGAATACACAAACCAATCAGTTCGAAGAACTAGATTCATCTTATAAAAGTAAAGTCATGATGGGTATTCGTATTGCTCGTGAGCAAGCAGCGCCTCAATTAATTAAAGTACCGGTGGCTGCCCCTGTTGTTGTAACCGCGGAGGCGAAATAATGAAATTACGTAATATCGTTGCAATCAGTGCGGTGGCTGTTTCGTTAATCATGCCGGTTCAAGCAAGCGAAGCAAAATCGGGCTTGGATATGGATGCATTGCTGACCCTTGTTAAAGAAGGTCAAGCACGTGATAACACTGAATTTAATAAGCGTATGAAGCGTTTTAATATCGCGAAATATGATCAAGAAAAACTATTAAAAAATGAAAAACAAGAGCGTACTCGCCTAGAAAAAGAAAGCGCCGAAAAAGAACAGCGCTTTGCCAATAACGAAGAAAAAATCAATGTTGCACAAGAGCGATTGAATAATCGCTTGGGTTCACTAAAAGAAATGTTTGGTGTCTTGCAACAGGTAGCAGGTGATACACAAGGTGTATTTGAAGGCTCTGTTATCAGTTCTCAAGTTTCAGGTCGTGAAGTATTTTTGACTGATCTTATTAAGCTAGCAGGTTCGTCTTCTGAACTACCGAGCATTAATCACTTGGAGCAGCTTTGGTTCGAGATGCAACGTGAAATGACACTCACCGGAGACATAGCAAAATATGATGCCTCTGTTGTTTTACCGAGCGGTGAAACGGTGACTAAAACCGTTACACGTGTTGGTGGCTTTAACGTAGTCGCTGAAGGTAATTACCTTGTATGGGACCTTGAAGCTAAAAAATTAGTCGAACTAGAAGTTCAACCAGGCTCTCGTTACAACGGCCCTGCGGCTGATTTAGAAAATGCTAACTCGGAACTAACAGGCTTTTGGATTGACCCAAGCCGTGGCCAACTGCTTAAAATTATGGGACAAACGGCAGGCTTAACTGAGCGCATTCAGCAAGGTGGTGTGGTGGGTTACATTATCTTAACGTTAGCTATTATTGGTGTTCTATTGTCACTTATTCGCATGACATGGCTGACCTCTGAATCAAAACGCATTAAGCGTCAAATGGAAAATGAAGCGCCGTCGGATGACAATGCACTAGGTCGCGTTATGGCGGCATACCATGCTAATAGCCGCGCTGACACTGAAACCCTAGAGCTGCACTTAGGTGAAGCCATTTCAAATGAAATTCCTCGTTTAAGCAAAGGCATTAACTGGATCAAGATAATCTCGGTAGTTGCGCCATTATTAGGCTTGCTGGGTACGGTCACAGGCATGATTGATGTATTTGAGACCATGTCTTTGTTTGGTACTGGTGATCCTAAGTTAATGGCTGGTGGTATCTCACAGGCATTGGTGACCACTGTATTAGGTCTTGTTGCGGCGATTCCATGTGTGTTCTTACATACCATGACAAATAACAAAAGCCGTGAATTGATTCAAATCCTGCAAGAGCGTGCAACTGGTATTTTAGCCCGTAAAGCAGAAGAAGAATATCAAGCAAAGGCGGCTTAAATTATGTTTTATGACGCGTATGAGCAGGTATATTTATTTACAGAACGTGGTGGAGACGTAGTCTTAGCCATATTAGGTTTAATATTTTTACTTTGGTTATTTATTTTAGAACGCGTTGCCTACTTTTCTATAAGCCATAAAGAGCTGGTATCTAACGTGATTGCTGAATGGGAATCACGCAAAGAAAGAACCAGCTGGCATGCTCACCAAATCCGTTTGGATTTGGTCGCCAATGTCGAAATGGGATTAGAAACCAATACACGAACAATCAAGATGCTAGTGGGTCTTTGTCCGTTGTTTGGTTTGTTAGGTACGGTGACAGGCATGATTGAAGTATTCGATGTAATGGCATTTATTGGCAACGGCAGCCCTAGAGCCATGGCCTCCGGTATTTCAAAAGCAACGATTCCAACAATGGCGGGCATGGTTGGTGCATTGACGGGTTTATTTGCTCAGTCATTGATTCAACGCTACACCAAGCGCCAAAAATCGCACATTGAAGATAAATTAACATTTGATCACTAGTTAATTAGTGATGATTTTGAGGAAGACATTATGAGACGCGGATTTCAAAATCTGACGCCAGAAGCAGAAGAAGGTGAGATTGATATTACGCCGATGTTGGACGTTGTATTTATCATGCTGATCTTCTTTATCGTAACGGCATCGTTTGTTAAAGAGTCGGGCATCGAAGTAAACCGCCCCGATGCAAGTACATCAACGGCGAAACCACGTGCCAATATTTTAATTGCTATTAATGAAGGCGGCGAGATTTGGATTAACAAACGTCAAGTACAAGAAAGCCAAGTACGTGCAAACATCGAGCGTTTACACGCTGAGAACCCTCAGGGAACCGTTGTCGTGCAGGCGGACGAAGAAGCACGAACTAAGACCCTTGTCGCCGTGATGGATGCAGCAAGAGCTGCAGGTATTTACGATGTATCACTGGCAACGGAGTCACCTTAACATGTTGAATGCAGCACCTAGATTTGGATTCGCCATGGCAGTTGCAGCCGGTGTTACATTTTGTGTAGCACTGATGATGCAGGGTTTGATTTCGTCAGGTGGATCTGTTCTTCAAGATAATGACTTGGGCAAACTCGTTGAGTTTGTTCATGTTCAACAAGATGACGAAGTGCGCACCAAAGATCGTCAACCTAAAAAACCACCTGTGCCACCACAAGAGCCACCCAAGCCTGAAATGTCGAAACCAGACTTTGATCGCAGTTCAAGTGACATGGAGATAGGGGGGTTAGATTTAGGTGCAGATTTAAGTGTGGATGCAGGTCTTGGTGGCAGTACAGGGGATGGCGAGTACTTGCCGATTGTTAAAGTTGCGCCACAGTATCCACGCCGTGCTGCGCAAAAAGGCATAGAAGGGTATGTGGTGTTGGAGTTTACAGTTAGTAAATTAGGCACAGTGGTTGACCCTAAAGTAATAGAAGCTGATCCGCCAAATATTTTTAATCGTGCAGCAATAAGTGCGGCTAAAAAATTCAAATATAAGCCAAAGATCGAAAATGGCGAAGCGGTTGAAGTTACAGGTATTCGTAACATCATTCGTTTTGAATTAGATAAAAGCAGTAAGTGAAGGTAGCGATTATGAAACACTCAATTATTTCAGTACTGTTGCTTGGATCACTGGCATTTGGCGTAACATCGCTTACGCCCCTAACGGTCTCAGAAAGCGTTGCGGCTGAAAAAGAAAAAAAGCCTCGTCGAGTAAAGCGCGCTCAAACCATGCGTCCTGCGATATACAAAAAATTAGATAATATTCGTCAGCTATCAGACGATAAAAAATACGATGAAGCGCTTGAGTATGCAAAAACGATTGAAAAAATTCCACGCAATTCATACGAGAAAGCCATGACGTGGAATATGGTTGCCTATGTTGAATTTAATCGTGAAAATTATGCAGAAAGCGATAAAAGCCTATAAAAACGTATTATCGACTAAAAATTTACCTGAAAGTTTAGAGCAAACCACCTTATATAGTGTGGCAAAACTATACTTAATTCAGGAGGATTATAAAAAGTCCATCGCTGCATTAAATGACTGGTTTGCGGTTGTTGAAAAGCCAGGGCCTGAAGCGTATATATTACGGGCACAAATGAATTACCAGTTAGAACATTATAATCAAGCTCTGCCTGATGTTAAAAAAGCGATTTTAATCGTTCAGCAGCAGGGCAAGCAACCTCGTGAGAGCTGGCTATTGGTTGAGCGTGCAGTGTACTATCAAAATAAAGACTTTAAAGCCATGGAGCGCACCTTAAAGGATTTGATTACATTGTATCCAAAGCCACAGTATTGGGTACAGTTAGGCGCGGTTTACAATGAGCTTGGTAAGCCTGAAAAAGAATTGTCTGTTATTGAAACGGCCTACGACCAAGGCTTATTAGAAAAAGAATCTCATGTCGTCAGCTTTGCCCAGGCCATGTTATCGCAAGAAGTACCTTACAAAGCCGCACAGGTTTTAATTAAAGGTATGAAAGCAAACGTGGTTGAAGAAAGTGGTAAAAATCTTTCGTTATTAGGTGATGCCTTAATGATTGCGAAAGAATATGACGAAGCTATTCAAGTTATGACACAAGCCGCAGGCGAAACCCAAGCAGGAAAGGATTTTTATAAGCTGGCTCAGATTCATACCGAACGTCAAGAGTGGAAAAAAGCATTAAAAAATGTGAAGCAAGCGCTAACAGATGAAACATTTAAAAAGCAGGATGATGCATTCATCTTAAAAGGCTTAATTCAATTCAATCTAAATGATTTAGAAAACGCTAAACAAACATTTTTACAAGCAAAAGCATTTGAAGCGGTTGAGAAATCGGCATCACAGTGGTTAGCTTATATTGATGGTGAAAAAAAGCGTCGCCTATATATGGCAAACGGTTCATAAACATAATAATAAATAGTTGAAGCGAAAAGCTTTAAATATAAATAGCATGCTAATTATCCATTAGCATGCATAAAAAAACCGGCTCACAAGGCCGGTTTTTTGCATTTCAATGTACTAATTCGATAGATTTATAATTATTTCTGGTAGCTCTGCGTTATCCCATTTTTCATATATCTTTGCCAGTGCACCGGATTTCGATAATACAGGAATACGTTCATTATAGATTTTTATGAGCTCTCTTGATATTTGATCGTCAGCAAATGCGGTATAAATGTGTTTACCCTCTGGCATTGGGTCAACTGAATAATTTTGAGTGTTCATATTGTTAGACTTCATAGCGGCTGCAATCTCATCCCAATCATCTATAAGAAAGTCAATACGGCCCGAATTTAAAAAATCAATGCCCTGATCAATACCGCGAAATTCAACCAATTCGAAATCACGCTTTTCTTTAGCAATAACATCATAATCTTTGATCCAGCCGACTTTTTTACCGGATAAACTGGCCATATTAACGAATGTCGTCTCTTGCGTGTTTTTACTTAGTAAAGACATGTATTCAACATCGATAGGGTAGAGGGGGAAGATGAGTGTTTCGGTTGTATTGATATATTCGCCGATAATAGCATTGTAAGTATGATATTTACTGACCATTTTCATGGCTCGATTCCATGCAATGTTATTGGTTTTAACGGCAATGCCCAGAGGCTCATATATAGCTCGTATGACATCCCAATAGACGCCGGTGCCGTCTGTATTCGTATAGTCTTTCCACTGAGGGGCGACAACACTGATACTTTTGATGTGCTCTCGTTTTATAGTTGATGTGCTGTCTGGGTGCTCGGCATAGCTAAATAAGCTAAAGCAGAGTAAAGATAGAAGCGCTAATGAACGCATAGTATTTCCTACTAGTAATTTGAGAAGTTATATTTATTTTTGTATGTACGATGCAATAAACAATGGATGCATCATCTGCGAGTGAGAAAACTATTTTATGCACAGGCGAAAAGAATTTTCTCTACCTAATTGTAGGTATTTTGAAATGATTTGCATTACCAATTGCAAAAAAAAATAGAAGCAGAGCTTCTATTTTTATATTGTAGAACAATTGTTTTATATTTAGTGGAATGAATCTTCATTTAATTGCTTGAGCTGCTCGCTCATAAGCTCTTCTTCAGCGTTTTTTCCTGGAATAGCGTGCTCTTCGTTCGCCCACTGGCCTAGATCAATAAGGCGGCAGCGGTCAGAGCAAAATGGACGATATTTTGAGCTTTCATTCCATTCCACTGATTTTGAGCATGTTGGGCAATTAACGTTCATTATCGATCTCACTTAATCTTAAATACTGCTGATTCAGCTGAGCCACTTGTTGCTGCAAGTGTTCTAAGGTTTGGTCATTCACAATTACATCATTCGCGTAGCTTAATCGTTTCTCTCGATCTAGCTGGCTCGCCATAATGGCTTTTACTTGAGATTGCGAATTGTTATCCCGCCTACAGGTTCGCTCTAGTTGTAACTCGGCAGGGAACATCCACCACAAGGATATGATTAACTAACTGGTGTTGTCCCGACTCAATCAATAAAGGTGAAACTAATACGGTATAAGGGCTTTTGCTGGACTCCAAATCTTTGATAATTTCTGCCCGTATTAGTGGGTGTGTTAGCTTTTCTAACCAGACTTTTGCGTCGCTATCTTTGAAAATAATTTCACGTAATTTTGCGCGATTAAGTGAGCCATCTTCTAATAATATGTCATCACCGAAATGACGTTGAATCTCTTTTAAGCCAATTGAACCTTTTTCGACAACAGCGCGAGCCGCGATATCAGCATCGACTATATTGATACCTAACTTGGTAAACTCGTTGGTGACCGCCGTTTTGCCGCTACCGATGCCTCCAGTAATACCCAATACAAACATTTAGCCAATGCCTATAAAGGTAAAATAGAGCTGGGTGAGTTCATCTCCCCATAATGCGGCAATAAAGCCTGCAGCTGCTAAGTACGGCCCGAATGGAATTGGGATGTTTTTGTCGCGCCCTAGAATAATGATCATAGCAATCCCCACAACTGCACCGACTGCACTGGATAACAAAATAACCATAGGCAATGCTTGCCAGCCTAACAAAGCCCCGATGGCTGCGAGTAATTTGAAGTCACCGTAGCCCATGCCTTCTTTACCGGTCACAATTTTGAATAACCAAAATATTGACCACAAAGAAAGATAGCCAGCGATTGCACCATAAACGGCACTTTCGAGCGATGTGAAAATATGGAAGCTATTGGCAAATAAACCAATCCAAATAAGCGGTAAGGTTAAGCTGTCAGGTAGCAAATACTCATCTAAATCGATAAGAGTTAGAGCCACCAAAAAATAGGTAAATAAAAGCAGTGCAGCGGTTTGCAGCGTGGCACCAAATTGTAGAGCGATAAATAAACCGAGTAAACCTGTAGCCGCTTCAACAATAGGGTAGCGAGCGCTAATGTGTGTTTGACAGTTAGCACATTTACCTTTTAACCATAGATAGCTGATGACCGGGATATTCTGCCAAGGTTTAATACTAGATTGACACTTCGGACAGGCAGAGTGAGGCACCATTAAATTAAATGCTGGCTGTTCTTGTAGTTTTTCAAACTCCGCTTCTTGTTCGGTGGTTTCGAAGTAATCAGCGGTTAACTGTTTGCGCATCATAATAGGCAAACGATACGCAACTACATTTAAGAAACTGCCAATACATAAGCTGAATACAAAGACGCAGCTGTAAAATAGAGCTGGGTTGTGAATAAAAACATCTAGCATAATTACTTCTTAGCTTTGTCTGTCAAATAAGAATGAGGCGACGATTATATCGCGTCGCCCATAGAGAATATTGGTAGGTACATAGCGATAAGTAAGCCACCAACCACGACACCTAAGAAAGCCATAACAAGCGGCTCGATCATTGAGGTTAACCCATCAACTAGATTGTCCACTTCATCTTCATAATATGTAGCCACTTTTTCTAACATAGCATCAAGTGCACCTGACTCTTCGCCAATGGCTACCATTTGAACAACCATGTTAGGGAATACGCCCGTTGCACGAATGGCAGCATTCATTTGTGTACCAGAAGATACTTCATCTTGAATCTTGAGGATGGCATCACGATAAACTACATTCCCAGACGCCTCTGCAACACTCTCAAGTGCATCTACTAGAGGAACACCCGCTGCAAATGTGGTTGATAAGACTCGACCAAAACGAGCAACCGCACTCTTTTTCATTATCTCACCAACAATAGGCAGTTTTAACATTAACTTGTCTTTTTCTTCAGCAACTTTTGGACTGCGTTTAACCGCTTCTTTAAGGCCGAAAATGATACCAATAATAGAACCAAATAAAATAAGATAATTAGCTTGTAGCCATTCCGAAATATTAACTACAAATTGAGTTGCAGCTGGCAATTCACTACCAAAGTTTTTAAACATGCCTTGGAAGGTTGGAACTACTTTAACTAACAAGATAACAGTCACAATGGCCGCGATGATCAAGGTTACTATTGGGTATTTGAGTGCTTTAGAAACTTTTTGTTTTAAAGCCTCTGACTTTTCTTTATATAGGGCCACTCGGTCAAGCATTTGTTCTAATGCACCCGATTGCTCACCAGATTCGATTAATGCACAAGTTAGTTGGTCAAATTGATCAGGGTATTTTTTTAAACATGAAGCAAAATCATTACCTGCGGCAACATCATCTTTCACCCCAAGAACAATCTTTTGCATCGATGGGTTTTCTAATCCATCAGCTACAATTTCTAATCCTTGCATTAATGGTACCCCAGCTTTTGCCATGGTAGCCAATTGACGTAAAAATATGGTTATATCCATATTTTTAATTTTCTTTGAACCACCGCCGCCACTACCGCCTATTCCAAATAAGCCTTCAGATTTTCGGCGAATTTTCTTGGGTAATATGCCTTGCTTGCGTAATTGGGCTTTTACGAGCGCGGAGTTCTCTCCTAGCATCTCACCTTCAATTTTTTGTCCACGCTTATTTATGCCTTCCCACTGGAAAGTCATAGTTTTGGTTTTGGCCATGTTAAATTCCTACTACCCTGATGTGACTCGGTTAGCTTCTTCAAGGCTAGTAACACCCTGAGCAACTTTCATAAGAGCAGATGTTCTTAAATTATTAAAGCCTTCTTTACGGGCTGTGTCAGCAATTTGGATCGCATTTCCTCCCTCCATAATAATACGAGAGATAGCATCAGTGATGCGAACCACCTCATATATGCCAACACGACCCTTGTAGCCACTACTACAAGCATCACAGCCAACGGGTTTAAAGAGTGTCGCATCGGTAAGCATAGAATCGGTGAAGCCCGCTTCTTTTAACGCCTCTTTAGGTATATCGGCTTTGGTTTTGCAAATACTACATAGACGACGACCAAGCCGTTGAGCAATAATTAAGCTGACTGATGTGGCAATATTAAAAGCAGGTACGCCCATATTAGCTAATCGTGTGAGTGTTTCTGGGGCGCTATTGGTATGAAGTGTCGATAATACTAAATGACCCGTTTGGGCCGCTTTAATCGCAATGCCAGCCGTATCAAGGTCTCGAATTTCACCAACCATGACAATATCGGGATCTTGGCGTAAAAATGAACGCAGCGCCTCAGCAAAGTCTAGACCGACCTTGGCATTTACATTCACCTGGTTAATGCCCTCAAGGTTGATTTCAACCGGGTCTTCAGCGGTTGAGATATTCGTACCTTCAACATTCAATATGTTCAACCCAGTATAAAGTGAAACGGTTTTACCGGACCCAGTAGGGCCCGTTACCAATATCATACCTTGAGGTTGAGACAGTGCGTCCATGTATAACTTTTTCTGAGCGGGTTCATATCCGAGTGCGTCGATGCCCAATTGTGCACTTGAAGGGTCCAAGATACGTAGAACAATCTTTTCTCCCCACAATGTGGGTAATGTATTAACACGAAAATCGATGGACTTATTTTTGGAAATCTTCATCTTAATTCGGCCATCCTGTGGCACACGTCGCTCAGAAATATCCATTTGCGACATAACTTTTAATCTTGCCGCAATTTTGTGTGAAAGATTGATCGGAGGTGATGCCACTTCGTGCAATACGCCGTCTGTGCGGTAACGTACGCGGTAACGTTTCTCATAGGGTTCAAAATGTAAATCGGATGACCCCATTTTAATGGCATCCAGTAGCATTTTGTTGATAAAACGGACGATCGGCGCTTCATCTCCTGTACCATCGTCTTCCGCTACTTTCTTTTGAGGCTCATCATCTTCTAAGTCAAGGTCCTCACCTAGATCATCAAAGGCCGTGCTGCCAGCCTGTAGCTTTTCTAAAATAATATTGAGTTTGTCAAACTCAACGATGGTGGCATCAACGGTCATACCCGTGGCAAACTTCACATCATCCAGTGCCGACATGTCAGACGGGTCTGCTTGCGCTATATGCAAGCGGTTTCCGCGTTTAAAAATAGGTAGGACTTTATGTTTGTCTAATAAATCATTGCTAATTAAGTCTATAGCAAAGTGTTCAGGGTCCATGGCCGCAAGGTCTAAATAGGGGAGGCCAAATTCGTCAGAAACCAGTAGTGCAACATCTTTAGGTTTACAGGTGCCTGAGAGTAAGCTGTGCATAATAAATGAGCGATGCTCTTTATTGGCTTCGTTGAATAGGGTTAAAGCTTGCTGTTCATTGATTAATTTACGCTCAACGAATTGACGGGCGATGCCACTAATATTGGACATATTGCTAGTATTCTTGTTGTAATTTGCTGTTTATCATACCGTTTTTAGTAAATTTAAACAGTGCTCTAATTGGTATTTTTGCTTTGTGTCTAGCTAAAGTGAAGCTGGCTTTCTTATAGGTATAAAAAAACCCGCCGAAGCGGGTTTTTTTTAAACTAGCGCTAAATTAGCCGCCAATTTTAGGTAGGTACTTAGCGTCTAAGGTACCGCCAGTAGTGCGGTAGAATACAGCACCGTTACCGTTCATAGTTGCAGAAAGAGTAACAGTTTTACCATCTAGGTCAGCTGTTACACCATTACCAGCACCTGTTAGTACGCCAGGGTTAACTGCACAGTTTGCAGTTACTGCTTCTGCAATGCCGTAATAAGTTGCTGTGATCACTGCATTGTTAGCATCTGCAACAACTAGCGCAACATCTTTAACTGGACCTACACAGTTTTCGCCTTCGCCTGCTACCCATTGATTAAATGGAGAGATAGCAATAGCCGCAGCTGTAGGTAGTGTTTGTTCTATTTGAGCATATTCAGATAGTGCGAACTGCAATGGGCGAACTGCAGCAGATGTTGATGTCATTGCATCAGTACGTACAATGTATGCTTGATATTGTGGTACCGCAACAGATGCCAAAATACCGATGATTGCTACAACAATCATTAATTCAATAAGGGTAAAACCTTTTTGACCTTTCATAGTAGACCGCTCCACATAATTTATTAGTTTGTTTATAATCTAGCTGTTAGAACAGCCTTATTATTAATTTTACTACAGCAGGTCTTGTGCCAACTGATGGCGCATAGTATTCATGATTTTCATGTCAAAATAAAGACGCAACAGTCGCAAAACCAGTAAAGAAATGCTCATAAAGTGAGCACTCCATCACATTCGTTTGTAAAGTGAGCAAAGGTGTCAACTTGCAGGGTGACAAAAAATGTCACCTAGCGACGAGTAGCGTCTGTTTGGCCAGTTTGTTGAGCAAATAATGCTGTAGAGCCGTTTTTCAGTTTAATCTTGAAAATGGGGCATCAAACCATGCGCATGGACAAATCCACCGCTTTGATATCTTTGGTTAATGTACCAATAGAAATATAATCCACACCGGTTTCAGCAATCTTCACTAAGGTTTTATCGGTGATGTTACCGCTGGCTTCTAGTTTTGCTTTGCCATTGGCGTGCTCAACGGCTTGTTTGGTCTCTTCGATTGAAAAGTTATCCAGCATGATGATGTCAGCGCCCGCGTCTAGTGCTTGGTTTAGCTCCTCAAAGCCTTCAACTTCAACTTCTACTGGCTTGCCTGGTGCAATTATTTTTGCTTGTTCAATGGCCTGTTTAATCGAGCCGCAGGCATTGATGTGATTTTCTTTGATTAAAAACGCATCATATAGGCCAATACGGTGATTAAAGCAGCCGCCTTGTGTCACTGCGTATTTAAGTGCGTTACGCATACCTGGTATGGTTTTGCGTGTATCGAGCAGTTTTACTTGGGTGTGTTTTACTTGCTGGCTGTAATGAGTGCACTTGGTTGCGACGGCTGATAGCGTTTGCAGGAAGTTCAGTGCGGTGCGCTCGCCTGTTAACAAGCTGCGGGATGGGCCTTTTAATTCAAATAAGGTGTCGTTTGCCTGTACGTGCTGTCCATCTTGGGCATGCCAAATGACCTCGACCGTTGAATCAAGTTGCTTGAATACTTCATCTACCCATGCACAACCAGCAATGGTTGCGTCATCACGGCTGATGATGCGGGCGTGGCTATGTTTGTGTCTGCTGGTATAAGCTGTGCCGTAATGTCGCCAGAACCAATGTCTTCAGCCAATGCGAGTTGTACGCCTTGTTTAATGTCGGCTTGAATCTGTGTGTGGGTTAGGTTCATGGTCATACTGCTTTTTAGTAATTGGGTTGTGAGCGCTGATTTATGGTCTGTATGGCCGCTGCCTAAATAAATGTGGCTTAACAGATGTAGCACCTTAAGGGTGCTGTGTTACGTTGCAAGGCCTTATTTACTGAGTTAGCCAACGCCATACACCTTAAAAAGCAGGATTTTATACTGAAAGGTCCTTGAGTGCACTTGTCTGGGCGTAAAACAGAAGACTGGGTTGGTTGTGGGAGCTTACTAAAGCGTGTTATGCAGGGTGTCTTGCTAAATCATTTAAATTCATCAATGCTTGGCGTTTATTTGGGGTGGTAATATTGGACAGTGGAAATACACAATCACAGGTTAATAGGCGCGTATTGGCAGCCTTCACCGAATTATAATCGAAGGCCATCTGGTGCTGTCTCTATGTTAGTGGTGCACAACATCAGTTTGCCGCCAAAGCAGTTTGGTGGTGCTTACATTCAAGATTTTTTTTGTAATCAGTTAGATTGCTCTGTGCACCCATATTTTGATGAGATTAAAGATTTAAAAGTAAGTGCTCACTTGCTCATTAAGCGTGATGGAGAGATGGTTCAGTTTGTGCCATTTAACGAGCGCGCTTGGCATGCCGGTGTCAGTGAATATGAGGGAGAGACAAACTGCAATGATTTTTCCATTGGAGTCGAGTTAGAGGGGGCGGATGACGTGCCCTATACTCAAGAGCAGTATCAAAGGTTGGCTGACGTAACGGATTGCTTGTGCCAGTATTATCCTGAGATCACGGCAAACCGAATCGTGGGTCACAACCATATTGCCCCTGGGCGCAAAACGGATCCAGGGCCAAGCTTTGACTGGGCCTATTTTAAACAACTTATTAAAGAAGATAATTCATGAAGTTTATTGTGTTGCTGTTTACGGTTCTGTTACAGCGTCAAACAAAACATCAGGGCTATCAACGCAATAATGCGTGGTATCTTCGTTTGCTCAAACCCTTTAAGTTGGAGGAAATGAGCGTCAAAGGCCAAGTATTATCATATGCGTTACTTGTCGGGCTGCCTTGTATTGCGATTGGTTTTGGCCTGTCTTATTTGTATGGTGTGGTTGGCAGTGTAATCTCCATTGTGTTACAGGTTTTGTTGTTTTTATACATTTTAGGCCGCGATGACTTTAGTTCGCGCTTTAAAGATTACAAAGGTTGCTGGGGACGTCAGGATTATCAAGCGGCTTATCATTGTGCGCAGCAGTTTTTAAATGTAGAGGAGCAAGCACAGAGCCAAACGCCACTGCAATTGCATCAAAATGTGCAAGAAGCGATTGTGATGGCTTGGTTTAAACGCTTTTTTATTTTTGCGTTTTGGTTTTTAGTGGCAGGTGTCAGTGGTGCATTGCTGTGTTTATTAACGTTTTGGTTTTATACACAGTCGAAAGCATTATGGGCGAAAAGTTTATTACATGCATTGGCTTGGGGCCCCGTGAGATTACTCGCAGTGAGTATCGCGTTAGCAGGGGACTTTGTACAAAGCTTTACCACGGCAAGCCGCTTCATGCTAGATTTTGAAAGCCCTAGCCAAACAGTGCTGCACGAAACCATGTTTAAGCATGATGAACGCACAGATACTAACTTTGACTGTACTCAAGCGGTGGCCGAGTTAGAAGAAAGTAATCAACTCATGCAGCGTTGTGCCATTATTTGGTTGTTGGCGGTGGCCTGTTTAACCGTATTTGCTGGTTTTTAATATCGATTAAGCCAAGCGGCTCCACGTACACCGCTGGAGTCGCCATACTGATTTTTAACCAACTTTGTTTTTACATCATCACTAAATACATACTCGCCCCAAATTTTCGGCACATCCTGATATAGGCTAGCAATGTTTGATAGCCCGCCACCTAATACAATAATCTCTGGGTCCATTATATTGATGACGCTCGCTAAGCTTTTGGCGAGCCGGCGTATGTACCGCTGGTAACTTTCTTGTGCATCTGGGTGACTGTTACGTTGAGTCATTATGTCTTGGCTGCTCATGTTTACATTAAATTGCAGGGCGGTTTGTTTGCTCATGCCCGGCCCAGACAAGTAGGTTTCGATACAGCCTTGTTTTTTGCAGTAACATATTTGTTTGGGTTCATCGTTGTTATCGGCCCATGGTAGTGGGTTATGGCCCCATTCACCGCAAATACGATTAGGGCCGACGATGAGCTGCTTATTAATAACCCAGCCGCCGCCCACGCCAGTGCCTAAGATAACGGCGAACACGCTAGGCTCACTTTTGCCTGCGCCATCAATGGCTTCACTTAAAGCAAAACAATTCGCATCATTTTCTAATTTTACTGGACGTTTTAAATGATCCGAAAGGTCTTGGCGAAATGGCTTGCCGATTAAGCAGGTGGTGTTAGCGTTTTTAATGAGTCCGCTAATGAGTGACTCACTACCGGGAATGCCAATTCCAACGGGGCAAGTGTTTGCGCCAATAGCGGATTCGCAATCAAAAACCAGTTGTATAATTTGTTGGATAATTAAATTGTATTGTTGTGCGGGGTCATCATGTTGAGGCGTGCTTGTACGAGTGCAGTAAAGACTTTGACCTGCTTTATCTAACGCAATGATTTCAATTTTAGTGCCGCCAAGGTCAATGCCGAGTAAAACAGGGGAGGTGTTCATAAAAAATCGCGCTACACGTTATGACTCTTGGTCCTCATCATAACTTGTAAACATGAGTTTGGCTTGTTCATCTGCGTTTGTTAATTTAAAGCCACTGCCAAACAGTGTGTTCGTGAGTTGGCTGCTCCACACGCATAAGAGCGTGATTTTCCCTGTGCGTTTACGACCAATGTTATTCGGTAAATCGACCATGGTGCATTCAATGGTTTGATCAACGTGGATGGCTTGGTAGCTGGCGATCATGACGCCACCGTCTGAATAATCCACTAGATTGCCCAGTGAGGACCCTCGTTCATTAAAAACCGATACCATGCACTGCAATGATTTACGGGTAAATTGGCGTTGATCTTTCATCTGACTGGCCCCTGCTGTCTATACCTTATAAGATTAGTCCTTTCACTCATAATGACAAAAACATGGCGATAATCACCCAACCTTCTGTGCATTTGATCTTAGGCGGCGCTCGTTCAGGTAAAAGCGGCTATGGTGAATCTCTAGCTAAGCAGGCCAATAGAGGCGTCACTTATGTGGCCACAGCACAAGCGCTTGATGGCGAGATGAATGAACGTATCGCTCAACATCAACGCGATCGGCCTGATCATTGGCATACCCTTGAAGAACCTTTAGCGTTAGCCGATGTTATTACCACTTACAGCCAGCCTGATAACGTTGTTTTAGTAGACTGCCTGACATTATGGTTAATGAATGTCATGCATCATGAGTTAGATTTATCCACAGAAGTGGACGCCGTACTGAGCGCCCTTAAACAAGCTCAAGGGTTGGTTATTTTAGTTTCAAATGAAATTACCATGGGCGTTGTGCCTATGGGGGAGTTATCTCGACGTTATGTGGATAACTTGGGTCGCTTGCATCAGCAAATCGCTAAACAGGCCAATGAGGTGACGCTCATGGTGGCTGGCATTCCGATGGTTGTTAAATCAAACCCATAAAAAGATGGGTTTTATCATTAGTATTCTAAGGATCTAACATGGCTTGGTATTTACATAACGCCGCCACTATTCATAGTGAGGTTGAGCAGCAAGCTCAACAGTATCAACTAACGCTCACAAAACCGCTCGGAGCACTTGGGCAATTAGAACAAGTGGCGACTCGTTTGGCGGGTTGCCAAGGGCAGGTGCACCCTGAGTTAAATAAAATTTTTATCAGTATTTTTGCGGGTGACCATGGTGTTGCCAATCAAGGTGTGTCGGCTTTCCCACAGGCGGTCACCACTGAAATGGTGAAAAATTTTGCCCAAGGGGGCGCGGCTATTTCGGTATTGGCGCGTCAGCTAAACGCGCAGTTCGAAGTGGTGAATTTAGGTACGGTATTTGAAGTGGCGCCTCATATCCAGATCATTGATGCGCGCATTGCTGCGGGTACTCAAGATTTTTCTCAAGTGCCAGCTATGACTTCAGAGCAACTTGAAGAGGCGCTGGCTGAGGGCTTAGCCGCGGCCAATAGAGCAAAAGATACGGCTTGTGATTTATTTATTGGTGGTGAAATGGGCATTGCCAATACCACATCAGCCAGTGCATTGGCCGCTGCTTTTTTAAATCGCCCTGCGGCAGAGCTGGTTGGTCCGGGCACAGGGTTAGCTGAAGATAAACTGCCCATGAAAGCCCAGATTATCGAAGATGCAATTACCTTGCATAATGCGCAAAGCCCTTTGGCGCAGCTCCAATGTCTTGGTGGGTTTGAGATTGCAGGCCTAGTAGGCGCTTACATTGGTTGCGCACAAATGGGTGTGCCCGTATTGGTCGATGGGTTTATTAGCAGTGTCGCTGCACTTATGGCGCAAGCGATTAACCCGAGTATTGCGCTGTGGCTATTTTACAGTCACCAAAGTCATGAGCCTGGGCATCAAAAAGTGCTGGCGGCTTTAGGGGCGAGCCCGTTATTGAATATTGGTATGCGTTTAGGCGAGGGCAGTGGCGCCGCGGTTGTGGTGAGTCTGATGCAAAGCGCGGTTGCTCTTCATAATGAAATGGCTACGTTCAGCCAAGCCGGTGTCAGTGAGGCCGATGAATAAGATGACAGAGCCTAGAAAAACCATTGATTTACTGCGTCATGGCGAGCCAGAAGGTGGAAATGTTTTTCGCGGGCGCACCGATCACCCATTAACTGAATTGGGTTGGTCGCAAATGAAAGCGTCGGTGCAGGGTAAACAGTGGGATGTGATTGTTGCCAGTCCACTGTCTCGGTGTTGGGCATTTGCGCAGTGGTTATCAAATGAGTTGGATGTTGAGCTGCTACAGGCAGATGGCCTGCGTGAATTTGATTTTGGTGTATGGGAAAATCAACCCATGGATAAAGTCTTCGAACACGATTTTGAGCGCATAAAAGGATTATGGGATGACCCTATGCATTTTGCCTCGCCAGAAGGCGAAAGCGTACTGAATTTTGAGGCTCGTGTTCTTAAGGATTGGTTTGGTTGTTTGTCGCGTAAAGACGAAAGGCAGCTTATTATTTGCCACGGCGGTGTCATCCGTATGCTGTTAAAAGAAGTTTTAGGGTTGCCTTACCCAAACATTAATCGGGTGAATGTGCCTTATGCGTCGATGACACAAATTGGTGTGAACTACGGTGAGCCGTACCATTATCAGCTTTTAAAGCATGGCTAATATGTTTTGATCTTGTAGTAAAATTACAAGAATGGCTTGTAAGAGTCATCTATGGCCACCATTAGTGATTTCATTGATGGTGTTTTATCGTGCCTGTTCCTTGTTATAAGTGAAATTCTCTGCCCGCAATTGTGTTTTAGCGTTTTCCTCTTTTCTTGTAAAAAAACTACATTTTGGCGTAATTTGCCTTGTTGTGATTTGACAAGCTACATAGAATCCTTGTCTATACTCTTTTAATACTTCTTTATTTACTGACTACAGGCAAGGATGAACAATGGATTCCTTTGAGCAAGATCAGGACCCCGTCGAAACCAAAGAGTGGCTAGACTCAATCGACAGTGTGATTCGTGAAGTTGGCATTGAACGCGCCCGTTATATTTTAGAACGGTTGTCAGAACGCGCCACGCGTAATGGCCTACCGCTACCGTATTCATTTGTTACGCCTTATCGCAACACCATCCCGGTTAATGAAGAAGCGAAAATGCCTGGGGATTTATTCCTAGAGCGTCGTATTCGATCGCTAATTCGTTGGAATGCCCTTGCCATGGTGGTACGAGCCAATCAAACAGGTGATGACCTTGGTGGTCACATCTCAAGTTTTGCCTCCAGCGCCACGCTTTATGATGTGGGCTTTAACTATTTTTTCCGTGCACCGAATAAAACCAGCGAAAAATGCCCACTGGGGGATTTAATTTATTACCAAGGTCATATTTCCCCAGGTATTTATGCGCGCAGTTTTTTAGAGGGCCGCTTAGAGAAAAAACAATTGGAAAACTTCCGCCGTGAAGTAGACGGCGAAGGATTAAGCTCTTACCCACATCCACGATTAATGCCTGACTACTGGCAATTCCCTACGGTCTCTATGGGCTTGGGCCCACTGCAAGCGATTTATCAAGCACACTTTATGCGTTACATATCGGCCCGTAACTTAGTGCCGCGATTGGACCGTAAGGTTTGGGCGTTTTTAGGCGATGGCGAGTGTGATGAGCCAGAAACACTGGGCGCGATTAACTTAGCAGGCCGTGAAAAATTAGAAAATTTAATTTTTGTTATCAACTGTAATTTACAGCGCTTAGATGGGCCAGTGCGAGGCAACGGCAAAATTATTCAAGAGCTTGAAAGAACCTTCCGCGGTGCCGGTTGGAATGTGCTGAAAGTGGTGTGGGGTCGACACTGGGATCCGCTACTGGCGCAAGATGATGATGGCTTGTTGCAAAAACGCATGGACGAAGTTGTCGATGGCGAATTCCAAAACTACAAAGCAAAAGGCGGCGCTTACACCAAAGAGCATTTTTTTGGTAAATACCCTGAGTTAAAAGCGCGCGTTGCGTCCATGAAAGACGAAGAGATTTATAAACTCAACCGTGGTGGTCACGACCCTTATAAAGTTTATGCTGCTTATCGAAAAGCGGCTGGCCATAAAGGTCAACCAACGGTTATTTTGGCGCATACCATTAAAGGTTATGGTATGGGCGACGCCGCAGAAGGTAAAAATGATGCCCACGGTGTGAAGAAACTGGATATTGAAAGTTTGAAAGCCTTCCGCGATCGTTTCGATATTCCCATCAGCGATACCGACTTAAAAGACGTACCGTATTATCGTCCACCAGAAGACAGCCCAGAAATGGTGTACATGCGCAAACGCCGCGAAACATTAGGCGGTTATTTACCCGTGCGTACGGAGAATACCAGCCCGTTACCTGTACCAGCATTAAGTTCATTTAAAGCGCAGCTAGAAGGCACAGGGGATCGTGAAATTTCATCGACCATGGCGTTTGTGCGCATTCTGACTGCCCTCGTAAAAGACAAAGCCATGGGCGAGCGAGTTGTTCCGATTGTCCCTGATGAAGCGCGTACATTTGGTATGGAAGGTTTGTTTCGACAGGTGGGTATTTACAGTTCAGAAGGGCAAAAATACGAGCCTGTGGATTTTGGCCAAATGATGTATTACAAAGAAGAAAAAGGCGGCCGAATTCTGGAAGAAGGGATTAACGAAGCAGGCGCGTTTAGCGCGTGGTTAGCTGCGGCCACCGCTTACAGTGCGTATGACAAAGCCATGGTGCCGTTTTACATTTTCTACAGCATGTTTGGTTTTCAGCGCGTGGGCGATTTATCGTGGGCGGCAGGGGACTGTCAAGCACAAGGCTTTTTAATTGGCGCCACCGCAGGGCGTACCACGCTTAATGGCGAAGGGTTACAACATCAAGATGGCCACAGCCATATTTTAGCCAATACCATTCCAAACTGTATTACTTATGACCCAACGTTTGCGTTCGAGCTGGCGGTTATTATTCAAGATGGTCTACGTCGCATGTATCAAGAGCATGAGCGTATTTATTATTATATTACCGTTATGAATGAAAACTATGCTCACCCTGCGATACCAAAAGGTGCAGAAGAAGGCATTATAAAAGGCATGTATCCATTGCTTAGTGGCGCGGATGGCGATTTAACCGTTCAGCTTCTAGGCAGCGGGACTATTTTACGAGAAGTGATGGCCGCTAAAGATATTCTTGAAAAAGATTTTAACATTCAAGCTCATGTTTGGAGCGCCACCAGTATTAATGAATTAACACGTGAAGGGCGTAAAGTTGAGCGTGAAAATTTATTACACCCAGGCGATAAAGAAAAAGTACCTTACGTCACACAATGCTTACAAGATACGCAAGGGCCTGTTATTTGCGCCACCGATTACATGAAGCAATACAGCGAACAATTGCGTGCTTACATGCCCAAAGATAAAACGTATGTGACATTAGGCACAGACGGTTTTGGTCGCAGTGATAGCCGCGAAAAATTACGTGAATTTTTTGAAGTGAATCGTTACTTTGTGGTCATTGCTAGCTTGTATGCCTTGATGCAAGAAGGAAAAGTAGAAGCGAAGCAATTAAAAGCGGCCATGAAAAAATTTGGCATATCACCCGATAAACTTGATCCACTTTATCATTAAGGAATAGACCATGGCTCACACACAGGTAAACGTGCCCGACCTTGGCGGAATTGATGAAGTTGAGGTCATTGAAATTTGCGTGAAAGTTGGCGACAACTTAGAAAACGAAGAAGCTCTTATTGTTTTAGAAAGTGACAAAGCGACCATGGAAGTACCCGCGCCATTTTCCGGCACGATTAAAGATATTTTAGTCGCGGTTGGGGATAAAGTCGGCTCTGGCACTCATGTGGCGAACATGGAAACACAAGGTGAAGCCCCTGCCGAAGATGCAAAACCGCAAGCTGCCGATGCTCAAGCTCAGACTGAATCGAAATCAGATGCTAAGCCAGAAGCCGAAGCGGATACAGCGTCAGAACAAAAATCCAATACAGTCGCAGAACCTCAAGATGTTGATGTCATCGTGCCGGATTTAGGTGGCGTTGATGCCGTCGAAATTATTGAATTATCTGCCAGTGTCGGTGATGAGTTAGCGTTTGAAGAAAGCTTAATGGTGCTAGAAAGCGACAAGGCCACCATGGAGATACCAGCACCTCATGCCGGTAAATTATTATCGTTTAGCGTGCAGGTAGGGGATAAAGTAAGCCAAGGTGATGTGGTTGGCAAAATGCGCGTGGCAGGAGCCAAAGAGCAAACCAGTGCTCAGGCTGACTCTGGATCACAGGCTGAGAATAACGCCAAACCTTCGCAATCTTCTTCACAAGCATCGCAACCGTCGATGCAAAAAGCGACCAAACAAGCTGAACCCTCATCAAGCCAAGCTGGCTCAGGGCATGTTCATGCCGGACCGGCTGTGCGTAAATTGGCACGTGAGCTGGGTGTCGACTTAACCCAAGTAGGCGGCTCAGGGCCACGTAATCGCATTCAAAAACAAGACCTGCATGACTTTGTTAAGCAGAGGGTGAATAACCCAGTATCATCACCGATGAGCGTGAAAGGCAGCGATGAAGATTTCTCTAAATACGGTGTGGTGAGTGAGCAGCCATTAACTAAAATTAAGCAAGTCACGGCCCGTAACATGGTGGCCAGTTGGACGACCATTCCACAGGTGACTCAGTTTGATGAAGCGGATATCACTGAACTTGAAGCTTACCGCAAACAATCCATGGGCCCGTTATTACCAGACGGTGTGAAAGTATCCCCGCTCGCGTTTATCGTGAAAGCCTGCGCGAAGGCGCTAAAAGAATTCCCTGAGTTTAATTCATCCCTAGGCCCGAATGCCGATACGCTTATTTTAAAACAGTATTTGAATATTGGTATTGCCGTCGAAACACCAGATGGACTATTAGTACCTGTGATTAAAGAGGCTGGCCAAAAAGGCGTGATTGAGCTTGCTACCGACAGTGCCAGTTTGGCGAAGAAAGCGAGAGAGAAAAAACTGCCAATGGACGCCATGAGTGGCGCGAGCTTTACCATATCAAGCCTAGGCGGTATTGGTGGCACGAGCTTCACACCGATTGTAAATGCCCCTCAAGTAGCCATATTAGGCGTCTCTAAAGCTAATTATAAGCCTGTTTGGAATGGCACTGAATTTGAGCCAAGACTCATGCTACCGCTGAGTTTATCTTATGATCACAGAGTAATAGACGGCGCTCAAGCGGCCCGATTTGCGCGGTATTTGTGCGAATTACTGACCGATGTTCGTCATTTATTATTGTGATGGGCTTGCATCCAGTTAATCCAATATAGCGATGAATTAGGGTTGCTAACTCAAGACAGGTTAAAAATAACAGCTACACTTTATAAGAGTAGTTGTTAGGAGGTAAGCCTGTGAATGGATTGTTAGCACCCGCTATCGCGCTGATGAATAAACTAAGCTATGCCAAGAAATTTGGTGTGATTAGTATTACTTTCTTTGTACCTCTTTTGTTACTTAGCTATGTCATCGTTAATCAAACCTATGAACACATTAAGAAGGCAGAGCAAGCCAGTGACTCCCTAGTCGTTGTGACGGATATACTTCAGCTTGCACACCAAGTCGGAGGTTATCGAGATTTATCGGCGGTTGATACCTTTTATCAACGACCTGGGTTAAATGACCAAGTAAATGAACTTGAAACAGCACTGTTTAAGTTTATTGGTGAGTTAAAAGATAAATATAAAGGCACATCCGTAGCCAAAGAAATTGAAATAAAAGAACCCATTTGGCAAGCAAAGCTAAAGCGCAGTGGCGAAAATAAACAGCCCGTTATCAATGATCAATTCAAAAATAACAATCAAGTGCAACTTGATGTTATTCATTTGGCTACAAAAATCGCTCAAGACTCTGGCGTACTGCAAGATACCAATGAAAAAGTTCAATTATTATTGAAGCTAGTATTACAGGACTACACAAAATCCTTAGAAGTACTTGGATTTGCAAATACCATGGGTGTTTATTCAATTGTTGAAAAATACATCATGACGGGCACCTATGACACACTGAATGAAACCTATGACTTATTGGATGCACAGCAAAAACGAATACATCAAAATCATAAAGATTTGCTCAGCAGTTACCCTGAATTCTCAAATGAGTTTTCTGATATATTTGAGAAAACTGAAAAAAATATAGAGAGTGTAAAGTTTAAATTAGACGAAGAGGTTATTTCAGCTGGCAGTGTTGCTATTACATGGTTCGATTTTAATGATTTTTTTGTTAGTAAGTTACCTCCTTTTTATAGCGTTCAAGAATTGGCACTTCAAAAAATACACGAAATTTTGAATGAGCGTGTCAATGTGTTAATGAACAAACTGATTATTGTTGCAGTCGCCATTGCGCTGGTAATGTTATTAATTATTTATCTATACGCTGCATTTTTTTGGTCTGTACGCAGTACCGTTGGGCAATTTCATAGCGCTGCTAGAAAAATTTCACAGGGTGATATGCGCATTCGAGTAAAAGTGGCATCCAAGGATGAAATGGGGGAGCTAACAGGCGAATTTAATGTCATGGTCGATAAGATCCATGAGCTGTTACAGGCGGTACATAAAACGGCAATCGATGTTGGCGAGAGCATGAAAATAGTTGGCGGTAATGCTGATCAAAGTAACAAGGCGGCTAACGAACAACTGCAGCAATCTGAACAAGTGGCCTCTGCGATTACACAAATGGCGGCCACGGCAGAAGAGGTCAATCGTCAAAGTGCAGATGCTGCAAATTTTGCAAATGACGCTACGAGCCAAGCTGGTACAGCCAATGAAGTGGTAGCGGAAACCCTAGAGAAAATTAACACCCTTGCCGATGAGATCATCCACAGTACGGATGTTATCAATCAACTATCAGAAAATTCTAGCAACATAGCGAGTATGCTGGCGGTTATTAAAGGTATTGCAGAGCAGACAAATTTATTAGCACTTAATGCCGCCATTGAAGCGGCACGCGCTGGTGAGCAAGGTCGAGGCTTTGCTGTAGTGGCTGATGAGGTGCGTACGCTTGCTAGTCGAACACAAAAATCGGCACAAGAAATAGATGAAGTGATGACCACAATTCACACTGGTATCAGCGATGCCGTGGGTGTGATGGGTAAAAGTCATGAAATGGCACAGAGTACAGTGGAGTCATCTTCAAAAGTAAGGACTGCGTTAGATGAAATTGTCACCATGATACAAAGTATTTCAGGTATTAATGGGCAAATATCAGTGTCAGCAGATGAACAAACTCAGGTTGCTAAAACCATTGATGAAAATGTTATAAAAATTAATGACCTAGGCAGGGCGACGGTTGCAGACTCAGAACATACCGTTAAGGCGATTAAGGAAGTGGTTGCGTTGACGCATTCATTGCAAGAGAAATTGGAGCGATTTCAGGTGTAGCTTGTTATAAGGCGTGTTAAGAAAAAGCCGAGCATTGCTCGGCTTTTTTGTGTCACATTAATTCATGAATAGAGTTATTTTTTGAAGACAATTTTAATTGGATTCAGGTTAGTCTCGATAAAAGATAACTCAGTATTCGTTTCTGGATTGATTTTATAAACACCAGGGTTACTACTTACTGAGCTTGCAACCCATAAATTACCTTCTGGACCAATTTTGATATCTGAAAGGTGGGTCCCTTTATATTTTGATAGCTCTGTAGTTGTAGATTGGGTTGTGATATTAATATCTAAAATATTTTGTTGGTATGTATAGGAGCCATTAACACGCCCTGAAAAATCACTTAACACATAGGCCCTTTCCTCTGAAATAGGCGCAACATGTGTTATGTGACCAATTGCATTGGAGCCTGAAATAACAGTCTTAAGTGAAAAATTTGAAGTATCTAAGCTTTCTAATAGTCCATAATTACTAGCATAATCGCCCCGACTAGCAATGAGTAAAGTATTGTTGATGGAGGCTATGTTCAATACATTCTTTCCTTGCAATGTAATTGCTTTTTCATCTGAACTGTCAGACGGTGTAGTATCAATCTCTGTATCTGTGGTGGTATCAAAAACAGCTATTTTCGAATCATTTGTATAGTTATAGCTTGCACCAATTCTTTGCATTGCAATAAATAGCTTGCCGTTAACAATTGTTGCGTCAGACATGTTGACAGTAGTTTCGCCATCGCCTAAATAACTTGATAGATCAAGGGTGCCAATTTTAAATGAAGCGGCATCCTTTGCTGAAGGGTTTACTATCCATGCATCGGATTTTCCATATCGAATGATATAAGCTTTTGTGCTGCTTACTTCAATGAATTTGTAAGGGTTCGATGAACCTGCTTCGCCTGCGTTGTTTGTTGAATACTCCCAATCTTGTAAGTTACTGGTTTCAAACTGATATTTTGCAATGGTATCAATACCACTACGTCCGATATGATAAAAGCTATCACGGCCTGTAGAGATAGAATAATCACTGTCCCCTTTGATGAGTAATGAATCAGTGATGGTTGCGGTGCTAGAACACCCAAGTGCGACTGCACTACTTGCCCCATAATTTGGTGCAACTGTTTGTATTGCTAAATTAAAATCATCATCACATGCAGGTGTTTCTGGTGTTTCAGGTGTTTCAGGTGTTTCAGGTGTTTCTGGAAGTTTAGGTGTTTCTACATTTGATCGATCATCGCTACCGCAAGCTGATACAAATAATACAGCTATTATTATAGTGTATATTTTTAGTTTATTTATCATGATGTTATTCTCCATTTAAAATTGGTGTTGAACATTCAATGAGATATTTCGATCAATAACCGGGCGGTTATTTTGGTCATAATATTCATTGTCAAATAAGTTGTTAACTGACAGATTAAAAGAACTATTTTCGATAGCATAACTGAACTTGAATCCTGTGGTTTGATTCTTGATACTAGGATTAAGGTTGGCCATATCAATGTAAAGCCCAGATTCAGTTTGATGTGTTAAAGAAATATTAGAGTATTTATTGATGTTCCAAATCATGCTATAAATTGTTTTTTCATGAAATATACCTGCTAACTTTTTATCGTTAAATGACTTTATTAACGACTCTGTTGAACTATCTTGTACCGTTTTTTGAAGCGAAAAACCTATATTTTCTTTATTGATAGTTATATTTACTTGATAACCAATAATATCTGCCGATGAAGTGTTGCTATAGCTACCAACAAACCCTGAATATATCGGTACGATTGCATCGCTAATTTCTTTTGTATAAATACTGGTTGCAATATTAATATCAGTGCTATCAATTTTTACTTCATTAAATGTAAATTCGAGGCTGCGATTAATTGAACTCTCAGGAAGAATACTAGGGTTACTTTTTAATAAACCTCTATCTCCGAATAGTTCAAATAATGAGGGGAGTCGAATACCCTTGCCGATATCTAATCGTAAGTTCCCTATGGGCCAATTACGACTCTGGTAATAGAGCCCCCAAGTATTGAATTCTTGATTGATTTCATTTTCTGATGAAACGCCGGTACGATTATCTTGTACCCTATTTAGCCACGTATTATTGATGTTTATGGATGTATCAAATCCTGATGCAATATAGCTGTAACTTAATGTGATTGAGGTTTTATTTTGTTTGGCAATAGCATCACATACAGATATAGAGCTGGTACATTTTTTACTATCTAGAATGAGTGTTTTATCTTCACTGTATTTTTCTGTGTTGGAGTTTAAAGAAATATCATAAATTGAGTTGTTTTTTAATAGCGATATGTTTTCGAATATATAGTAGTTCTCATTTTCATACTTATTAGATGTTGGTGTATAACTTAAAATACCATTGATATCTTCATACTTTTCATCTGATTTTGATATTCCAGCGTTTGTTTGTGATGAAAGGTGCTTACTAATATCCCATTTTAAACCGATATCATGAGACCACTTTTTTTCTTCTAGGAATGCATTGTTTCCGTTATCGTTCATTTGGAAGTTTGGAATGTTTTTTTCAGTGTCAGTATACTGAGTTTTAAGGTCCACATTTAAGTTTTCTAACTTGTGGTTGTTCCATTTAAGTAAGATCGATTTATTTTTGTATTGATTGTTCTTTATTTTTTCAATTCTATTTTTATCATTAGGATCATCAATTGGTGAAGGTACAGGGTATTCATAGTCTCCAGAATTTGACGCATGATTGGCGCTAATGATTAAGTTGCCGTGCACTTTACCTGATAATGAAACGCCTATTTCTTTATGGCTAAAGCTACCAGTGGATAGAGATACATTGTTTTTATTTTTAGGTGATATTGTTGTGATTGATATGATGCCACCGATTGCCTGAACCCCACTAGAGTTCCCAGACTGCAATACTTCAATAGACTCAATTTGTTGTAGTGGAATTAAGTCAACATTAAAAGAGCCTGATTGTGCCGTATTGATCACTTGGCCATCAATAATAAAGGTGACTTGTTTATGAGTTGAGCCGCGAATGGATATTTTGGGAGGATTCCCATATGAGGATCGTCTTACTTGAACACCTGGTGTGAGCTGTAAGACGTCAGATAAATTTTGGAACTTCCCTATAAAATAGTCCCTAGAATAAAATTGCTGATTAAGAGCACTATTGGTCGTTGAGTTATTCCCAGTTATTTCAATTTTATCCAATTGTGCATCTTTAGCGGCAGATACACATGGCAATAGCATTAAGCTCAAACAGAATAACAGAGGTAAATGACTAATAAGTTTCACACTAACCAACCAAGGTTAGACAACAGTAAGTAACCAGCAAATGAAAAATATAGAACGTGCTGCCACTTCGTCGCCCACCGCAACTACAGTTTATAGATGATTAGGCCGGTATCCGGGCTCACAACTCAAACCTTACGATTCATGATTTAACGCCTTCCCAAGCTTGCTCAGTGGCAGTGTGTTAAATCTAAGTTGTTTACCGTTGCGGGGGCAGCACTGGAGTGGCTGTAGGGTCTACAGGGGCACCAGTTTCCCGTTTAACTTTGACCTAAGATAACAGTCAAAGCACCTAAAAGTAGCGCGCATACTACGAAAGCATGAGCTAAAGGTCAAGGCGATTCACCTTGCCTAGGGCTAGGCTGGGGTGCTGTTAGTGGTTTGTTCTTGGCTCGCAAATGGCAGCATGATGGTGAAGCGAGTGCCGTTGCCTATGCTGCTTTGAACGCGCATTTGCCCAAGGTGATGGTTGGTAATAATGAAAAATGAGACGGATAGCCCAAGGCCTGTACCCATACCGACTTCCTTGGTGGTAAAGAAGGGTTCAAATATATGACGAGTGGTGTCTTCATCCATACCTGGGCCATTGTCTTCAATGATTAATTCGGCCATTTGGTTATTTTTGCGGGTACTGATTTGAATTTGACTATACCAGTCTAAGTCAAATTCTTTTGTCTGTTTGTAGTCTTGTAATGCTTGTGCGGCATTTTTTAAAAGGTTCAGTATGACTTGCTCGATCTCTGATGGAATACAAGGCACATCCATTAAGGTCAGATCAAAATCTTTTATCAGGTCAATGGCTTTAAAATCATAACCTTTACTTAAACTATATTCGTTTTTAGCAATGCTAATAGAGCGATCAATAATGTGATGCAAATTTTGGGGTTGTAACTTTTTAGGGCTCTGGCGGCTAAATTGCAACATGTTGTTAACGATGGTTGAGGCGCGTTCACCGGCTTGGGATATATTATTTAAGAAAGAGAATATGCCTCGCTTTTCGATATACGCTCGAATATTTTCCATGCTATCGCCGACTTCTTCAGCGCTTTCAATATTTTTTCTTATATCAGGGTTTAAGCGACGTTTGATGTTTTGTACGGTTTGAACAATCGCCCCCAGCGGGTTATTAATTTCGTGAGCCATGCCGGCCGCTAACCCACCAAGTGACATCATTTTCTCAGATTGCACCATCATGTCTTCCATTTGGGTTCGCTGAGTGACGTCATCAATGCGGATAACTGCGCCTGAGTGCGTGGTGTCATCAAGTGGATAAATGGTTAAATCCAAAATGCTTTTTTGTCCTTTAAAATCAAACGAGATACGTTCAACTTTATTGATGACTTTTTTCTCAAGTGAGTTGGTTATCAGGGTAAGGTAAGTAAATAGAAAACCACAGGACTCTTCCAACGGCTGATAAATAGCATCATCCCGTTTTATATGTGTAATTTGAGTGGCACCTTTATTCCATTGTGTGACTTTTAGTTCATGATCAATTGCAATAATGGCACTGGGCATCGAGTCAATAATATTATTGAGGTAGTGCTGGAAATCAGTAAGTTTATGTTCAACTCGCGCTCTTACTTTTACTTCAAAACCTAAGCGAGCATTGGTGTCATGCATTTTTTTTGAAAGCTCTAATGCTCGCTGTCTAGCTTGCTCCGCTTTTTCTTTTTCTTGGCGTAGCATCATGTCATCTTGTTCAATGCGATTAAGCATATAGTTGAAATTCTCTGCCAGTGTGCCAATTTCATCAGGGTAAAAACGACGAGCACGCAGGCCATAGTTTTGTTCCATGGCGATTTCATTCGTGGTATCGGTTAAAGAAAATATCGGCCGAATAATTAGGCGATTAATAAAATATAAAATCACATAAATTAATACAAAACCGCTAACGAGTATTAATAAGCTAATGATGACAACTTCTAATAAAAATATCTTAGTAACATGGGCCGTTACTTTTGCCATTAATGTGAATTTTGGTCCAGGTAATAACACGCTGTCATGGTCTAGTGGTGTTAGATGGATTTGACTTAAATGCAGAGGGAAATCGTCGCTGGTACTATTGAGTCGCTTGCCATTTGCATTGTAAATAGCCGCATCTGTGATGGTAAATGCGGTTTGTTCTTTATTCAAAAAATCGCGCCACTGTGTACTATTGAATACTTTTTTATTCGGGCCATGCAGTAGGGGCGTCAGTACGGATAAATGTTGCTGAATTGGGTTCTGTGTGGCCAACCAGAAATTACTGGCCACATTCAAAAGCGATATTCCCACCATGGCGATGGCGAGTAAAACAAAGACCTTTTGGCGAACTTTAAGCTGGCGAAAGAAATCACGCATATTGTTATGGTTATCAGCGGTATGAAAATCAGTGGTCTCAGACTACCTTAGTTTTTAAGGTGAGCCAAGAACTAGGGCTGATTGAGTTGATCGTAAAGAGCTTGATTGTAGGGGCAAGCAATATTTAGCTCGTATGCTTTTTGCAATAGGTATCCCGTCATGTACTTGAGCTCAGTTGGGTTGCCCTTGCGCTGATCTTGTAGCATCGAGCTAAAGTTTTCAGCGGTTGACTCACAAACTGGCTTTGCAAGTTCAAATGCTGGGTCAAATGAATAATGCAGTGCTTGTGTCACGTTATCTATTTCGTTACAGATGTGCTTCATGTGAATAAGATAATCAGGCTGTTTAATTAGCTGCCCATTTTGACAATTGTACACAGCCGTTAAAGGGTTGATTGCGCAATTTATCATGAATTTTCGCCACAGCACGTGATTAATATCATCTTGCCATTGATAGTGTGTTGTTGGCATCCATTGTTGTAAATGCTGTTGCGTTGCGGCGTCAGTCAAAGCCCCGATAATATTGATACCTTTGCCCGCGTGCACCAGTGTATTAGGGTCTTTTTTATAAGCGCCTTCTGTTGAGCTGCATGCATACAAACGCAATTTAGGAAACGCAGCGGCTATGGCTTGTTGGGAGCCTAAACCATTTTGCAATAACACAACGTTTGCATCTGGAGTAAGTTGAGATTTAATACTGTTTATTGCCGATAAGGCGTCATAGGCTTTTGTGGCAACCACTAACGATTGGATGCTTGCTTTTATAGTATTTGCGCTGAGAATATGGCCTTTTATATGTGTCTTATAAGGCTCAATCGTAAATTCATAATCATTATTGTCATGATGACGACTAATGAAGTGAATGCTGCTATTTGGATAAAAGTAGCTGGCCCATAAGCTGCCCATGGCACCTGAACCTAAAATGTAAATATCATGCATAGTGATGTGTTAAACGGTGGCGGTTTTCCAAGAGCGCTCAATATACCGTAAATATTTGGCAGGGTGGTGTAAGTGGATAGAATTAATTTTCAATTTTAATGTGGACTCATCAATTCCTAATTGCTTTGCGGCAATGTACAGCGGGCCCTTCGCCACGCTGGTAAATAGCCAAGATAAAATATAGTGGGCATCTGGTAGGCTATGATGACGCTGCTGGCCTAGCCAATACTCAGGTTCTAAGTTACTTTGTTCGACTAGGCTGTTCATGCAGCTTTGCCACAGTAGCACCCATTCACTCTCGGGGGCTTCATTGAGTTTGTGTTGGTAATTAGCTCTTGCCTGCATGACAAAATGCGCATCAGCATAAGCTAAGTAATAATCATGGCTACCCTGATGAAATAGGGATTGATCCTCTTGGTTCGGTATTGCCATATAGTCATGAAAGCGACGCAGGCGTTGGCCGTAATGAGGTGATAGTGTAGCTAAAACAGGGCTTGTATTGACCCCTGTTTGTTGGCTGGCGATATAATCATGATAAGAGCTGTATGAAAATTGTTCGGGGGAGCTGCATAATTTGTTTTGCACGGGCAAATAATGAATATGGCGTAATGTTTTACAGAGGTGCTTTGGTTGTATTAATACTTGATGAATATGTTCATCATCAAATAAATAGCCAGTGTCATGACAGGTATCTTGGTGCCATTGATTGTAATTCATTAACCAAGCCTCTAACCAATGGCTAGGCGGTTTATGGCTGAAGACTAAAAGATGTAAACTATCTGGGAACAGGCAATAGCCATAGAGTTCGATATCAGGATGCTGCTCGAGGGTTTGCAGTAATGCATCATAGGCAAACACGCAGTGAAACAATCGTTGTTGTTGCGCACTGGGTATGTGTAAGTAGTAATGATGTTGAGCTAAATCAAGGCTAATTTTTTTGTTCATAATTAAAAAATAGACAGCCCTTGGCTTTTTTACCAATTTAATAGAGTTTGTGTGATTTTATTGTCAGTTTTTGACTACTTTGCAAATAACACATGAATTTTTCTAGTAGCTCGTTAGAATTGAGCACTATATGTAAAAAACGATTCTTTAGGAGATAACCATGCCATCGTTTGATGTTGTTTCAGAAATTGATAGCCATGAAGCCAGTAATGCTGTTGAGCAAGCCAACCGTGAAGTCGAACGTCGTTACGACTTAAAAGGTAAGAATGCCTCATTTGACCTAAATGATAGCGTTATCACCCTAACCGCCAATGAAGAGTTTCATATTGATCAAATGAAACCGATCTTAGAAGCGTGCCTAATTAAGCGCAGCATTAAAGTAAGTTGCCTTGAATACGGCAAGCTGACCGGTGCCGGAAAGCTTGTAAAAATGGCCGTCACCATGCAGCAAGGTATTGATAAAGACCTAAGTAAAAAAATGGTAAAAATGGTGAAAGATAATAAGTTAAAAGTGCAGGCTGCCATTCAAGGTGAGACGATCCGTGTGACGGGCAAAAAACGTGACGACCTGCAAGAAGCCATGGCGCTTTGGAAAGGCGATGAAACCATCATCATGCCGTTACAGTTTAAAAACTTTAAAGATTAACGGTGATTAAATCTTTAGAGGTTAAGCACAGTTGGAGTGAAAGCTTTAAAGCGCTCTTTCAGCGTCAAGTTTTCTTTATGCTGTTACTGGGTTTTTCAGCTGGCTTGCCTTTAATGCTGATTTTTTCTTCTCTATCGTTATGGTTGGGCGAAGCGGGGATTAACAAATCCACCGTCACATATTTCAGTTGGGCGGCTCTGGGTTACAGTTTTAAATTTGTTTGGGCGCCTTTAGTTGATTGCCTGCCGCTTCCTTTCTTAACCAAACTATTGGGTTTACGTCGCTCATGGTTATTGCTTGCTCAGCTTGGCATTATCAGTGCTATTTGCTTGATGGCCTCTTCTAATCCGGTGATAGAAACCCACCTTACTTGGATGGCCATCGGGGCTGTTTTGTTAGGCTTCAGTGCGGCCACTCAAGACATCTCAATTGACGCTTATCGAATAGAAGTAGCCAGTGCGGATATGCAAGGTCTGTTAAGTGCCGCTTACATTGCGGGTTTTCGTATAGCAATGATTGTCGCTGGCGCTGGTGCGTTATATTTAGCCAGTTATTTAGGCTCAACCAAAGAACAATACCTCTACGAAGCTTGGCAATTAACCTATTTTACTATGGCATTACTGGGTCTTGTGGGTGTATTTGCCACATTTTTGATTTCAGAACCCATTAAACGGGAATCTCAATTTTCTCATACTGCTAATGAATATCTCGGGTTGTTAGGCGCGTTCTTTATTTGTGTAGCGGGCTTTGTTGTCTGTTTTTACTTGACTCGAGATGTGTCTAATCAATTAAAAGCGGTGTTAAGTGATGTGCTCAGTAACAAGGCATTATCAGGTTTTATTATTGAGCTACTGCGCTTGTCCTTTGCACTAATGGTCGCGTTTGTATTCGGCAAACTTTGTATTGTAACCGGTGTGGCCAATCGTCAAATGTTAGTCAACAGTTATGTTTCACCCGTTAAGCAATTCTTTGATGATTATGGTGTTAAAACGGCGTGGTGGTTGTTGGCTTTAATTGGCCTGTATCGCATTAGTGACATCGTATTGGGGGTGATGAGTAATTTATTTTACCAAGACTTAGGGTTTACCAAGGTAGAGATTGCGGATGCGGTGAAGTTCTTTGGTTTGGCCATGACCATTGTCGGCGGCTTTATGGGGGGCGTCTGGGTAATGCGTTATGGCGTAATGCGAGTATTATTTGTGAGCGCGCTGTTGGTGGTTATCACTAACATGATGTTTATCGTGTTGTATTTTGCGGGTAAAAATATGATGGTTTTATACGCCGTTGTATCAGCTGACAACTTAGTGGCCGGTGTTGCGACTGCAGCGTTTATTGCGTTTTTATCGAGTTTGGTGAATGTGAAGTTTACGGCAATGCAATATGCCATTTTTTCATCGCTTATGACCCTTATTCCAAAAGTGCTAGCGGGTTACTCTGGCAGTATTGTGGAAAGTATTGGCTATCCAGGTTTCTTCATTTTTACGGGTTTAATTGGTTTACCAATATTGGTGCTGGTTGTCATGGTGCAGCGATCTTTAGATATTACGGAGCGCAGCGTTAACCAAGAAAATGCGGCTTTTTAATCTTGTTTTTGATAATAGGCACGCCTTCAGATAAAAGCCTAGCGCGCTGTTCTTTGTAACTGTCAGAGCCTTCGGGCAAACTAATTTTCCCCTGTGAATTGACCACTCGGTGCCAAGGTAGTTGAGTATCTTTCGGTAAGTTTTTTAGCAGCCGACCCACATGTCGTGAGTGATTTTGAAAGCCCGCAGATCGAGCCAATGCACCATAACTGACGGTATGACCGTATGGCACTTGGCTCAGAGCAATGTAAATAATGTCGTCGAAATTCATGCCCGCATACTATCACATGTATGCAGGTCAGCCCCACTCTAACTGGCTTTGAGTTTGACGATTTGAGAGCTTAATTTTTGTGACATTCCTTTTAATGATTCGCTTAAATCTAATGTTTGTTTAGCGTATTTTGAGCTATCTTCAGCAATCGAAGTGATCTCATTTACATTTTGTGAAATATCATCTGCCACGGTGCTTTGTTCTTGAGCCGCCTGAGCAATTTGCTCGTTAGTCCCTAATATTTGTTTAATGTCATGACTGATTTTTTCAATCGTCTCACCGGCTTGATTCACCTGAGTGACACTTTCTTCTGTGCGGGTTTGCCCTGACTCAATGGCGGTTACCGCATTTTGAGCGCCGTTTTGTACGTTCTCAATGATGGTGTATGAATTTCGGCAGTACTTTCTTGGGTACGTTGAGCAAGTGTGCGCACTTCATCTGCCACAACCGCAAAGCCGCGGCCTTGCTCACCTGCGCGTGCTGCCTCAATCGCGGCGTTAAGGGCAAGTAAGTTGGTTTGCTCTGCAATGCCTTTGATAACATCGAGAACTGTGCCGACATTTTTTGTATCGACTTCTAAATTGCGAACCACTTCAGCGGTACTGGCGATTTGTTCACTGGTTGCGTTAATGGTGGCAATGGCGTGGCGCATAATACCAACCCCTTTAGAGGCTGATTTTTCTACATTATTGGCCACTTTTGCGGCTTCTTGTGCGTGTCGAGCCACCTCGGCTGATGCGGCCGACATTTCGGTTATTGCCGTCGCCATTTGATCAGTACGCTGATATTGGTTCTGAGTGCCAGTTTGAATGGTGCTGGCAATTTCGTGCAATGACTGTGCACCTTCGCTTAGCTGATTAATCGAATCACTGATGGCTGAGGTACCTTCATTCAAGTTCCTTTGCAATTGAGCAACCGCTGAATACATTTGTGCAATCTCATCATCGCCACTGAGTGGGGTGACAGTAAATTCTAATTTACCTTGTGATAAGTCAGTGATGTATACACCAGCTTGTGTAATGGGTTGGCAAATCCAGCGGTTGATCAGCATAGAGGCGATGATAAAAAACGAGACCATAGTGATTAAAATGACAACCAAACCATAAACGACTGTGTTGTTAGCAGCGGCTGTGGTGCTTTTACTGTGTGCTTGTGCTTGCTTGAAAGCGAGTTCAGTGATGGCGGTGGCCATTTTGGTGGGCTCGCGATCAATACCCGATACGGCTTTATCGCCTTCGATATGGTTTTTATCAGCGGCCAAAAAGGCGTTATAACCGGTTTTGTACTTATCGAATAAAACCTTATGAGCGGCTAAAAACTCTTGTGTGAGTTTTTTGGTATCGTTTTTTACGGTTAGCTGAATAACTTTATTACCCAGCGCTTGCACCTTGTCATGCTGCTGTTGAAACTTTCCCCAGTATTTTTCACGCTTGGTATCGTCGTAGCCACGCAGTAATACGTTTTTCCACTCTTGAACTTGCACTTTAAATTCGATTGCCATGGCGTCTGCGGCCAGCGCTGAAGCCACATCTTGGCCCAGCACATCTTCAAATTCAGAAACCTGGTCGGATAGTGACAAAAATGAAATGCCACTAATGATACCGACACCGAGTATGCCAGAACCAATAATGGCTAATAATTTGGCGCGTAAACCCATCGACATAACTGTCCTCCATTAGGAAAAAGTGTTACCTAATGTAAGTCTAGTACTGATTTGGCGATGTGCAGGTTTCTATGCCACCCTTTATCTTATAGGCGAAGACCCCCGTCTAACTCGATAATGCGGCCATTCATGTAATCATTCTCAAGTAAAAAAGCCACGCTTTGGGCTATTTCATCGGCTTCGCCCATGCGCTTGGCCGGAATCATGTTGGTCATTTTGGCAAGAATGTCTTCTCTGATGCTGGCGGTCATATCAGTGCGAATGAACCCTGGCGCAATGGCGTTGCTGCGAATGTTAAAAGGCGCGAGTTCTTTTGCCCAGACTACGCTTAATGACGCCACGCCTGCTTTTGCGGCGCTGTAATTGCTTTGCCCCATATTACCTGCTCGCGAAATACTCGAAATATTGATAATACAGCCTGTTTGCTTCAGCTTTGCAGCTTGATAGGCAAACTCACGACCGCACAAGAATACGCCAGTTAAGTTGACGTCTATTACGCTTTGCCAGTGATTGAGCGGAAGTTTAGTAAGCTCGCCGTTTTTCTCCTTAATGAGCAAGCCATCGCGAAGAATACCTGCGTTGTTGATAAGCCCATTAAGCGCGCCAAAATCTTGTGCAATTTGGCTGAAAACCTGCTCTACAGCATCTTCTTGTGCGACATTACAACAATAGTATTTAACCTTAGGGCTGCCGGCTTGCTCACATAAAGATTGAGTTTGCGAGAGCTTTTGCTCGTCTAAATCAATCAGTACCAGTTTTGCGCGTTTATTGGCAAGGTACAGTGCCATAGACTGGCCTAAACCTTGTGCGGCGCCGGTAATCACGATAACGCTGTTTTCTATTTGCATGACTTACTCTCAATATAGTGAAAATTGACGCTACATTAGCGTGTTCTTAGGGACTCGCCAATCTCATTGTTTATGCTGGCCAAAAAGCAGAAACGAAGCCCAATAGAATAAATGCACTGGCCGCAATGATACGAACCATATTAAGCGGTAAGCGTTTCATTAAAGCGTCGCCAAAATAAATGATTGGGATATTGGCCATCAGCATGCCGACGGTGGTGCCAATTGTAACCAAGAGCACGTTTTGGTACTGGGCCCCTAAAATAATAGTGGCTACTTGAGTTTTATCACCCATTTCAGCCAAGAAAAATAAAAGCGTGGTAGCAAAAAACGGCCCTAAATGCGCCATTAAGTTAGGCTCGCTATCGAGCTTGTCAGGTATTAATACCCAAAGGCCCACTGCGATAAAACTGCCTGAAACCAAATATTGTACCCAACTTTCGCTTAACCATTGAATCGAGTATTGGCCCAGCCAAGCGCTTAAGCCGTGATTAATAATAGTAGCAAGTAAAATACCGGCAATAATGGCGTGTTTATTAGAAAAACGGGTGGCTAATAGTAGAGAGAGAAGTTGGGTTTTATCACCGGTTTCGGCAAGTGCCACGGTTGTGGTCGAGATGAGTAACGATTCCATGAAAGGCTCCAGCGGGAATAAGAACCAAGGCAAATAGCAACCTCCCGCCATTGGGTGGCTATTTACCTTAAGTCTTGCCGATGTCGAGTACATAGTACGCTAACACGATGCCACCATAAGCCATTGAGGGCTTAATTATGTTGACGACATCACCAGAAAAACTGGCAGGCTACTCCCCTAAGATGCGCGCATTATAAGGTGAGATGGGAGGGAGTCAATTCGCGGGTGTGTAAATACGATTGGCAAGGCAGGTTTTATGTTTGCTTTATGCATAAAAAAGCCCCGAGGAAACCTCGGGGCAAGCGGTCTATACAACATAACAGGAGAGTTTACACTTCGGCGTAACGGTTGCTTAGGGCATCAAAAAATTGCTCCCTCAGCTTACTGACTTCACGTTTAATATCTTGGGCTTCTTGCTCGTTTAAGTCTTTTTTGTCGATATAAAAATGTCGGCGAAAAAAGATCACCTTACTGCGAAATTTACGCAGGCTTTTATATAAGGGCTTCTCATTGAGCAGCAGCAGCTTAGACTCAGCGGCGGTGAGTTCATTAAAGCTGTGTACGAGCTCGTCGAGCACCAGATACAGCTCGCTGCGGCGGCTTTGCGGCCAGTCGTAACGGTTTTTTGTCGCGTTCATGTATTCGTTGATTAATTCGAAATACTTCATAAATACGTGATGAACTTGTTCTGCTTGTTGCGCAATGCCTTCTAATAAATCACGCTGGTGGTCTAGGCGCTGCTGGGCCCGGTTGTGCTTAAGGCGCATCCCCGATAGCCAGTAACCAGATAAGCCGGCGATCATGGCACCAAGGGTGACCTTGATGCTGGTATCTAAAATGACGATCAGTTCTTGCATGATGACTCCGCGTCAAAAAATCGGTGGTTATCCTTGAAAAGCAAAAACAACACCACCATTAAGATAACTTGATAAAAAAGAGAGAAATTATGAGATTTTTATTGTTATTGGTACTTTTGCCTTTGGTTGAGGTGGCTGCTTTTGCCCAGGTTGGTGGGAAGCTAGGTGCGATGAACGCAGTGTTTATGACATTGGCGACAGCATTTTTGGGAATGTTTTTAATTAAGACGCAAGGTTTTCGCACATTAAGCCTTGTGCGTGAACAAATAGCACAAGGACAAATGCCAGCGCAGACTGTTTTGAGTGGACTAATGGTGTTTGTGTGTGGCGCATTGTTGTTAATTCCAGGGTTTGTGACCGATACACTTGGCTTAATTGGCTTATTGCCTTTTGTTCGCAATGGTTTAGCAGCTGCAATTCTGAAAAAAGGCATTATTGTTCAGGGAGCAGGAACAAAAGCCCGTCAAGCCGATGAGCATGGAAATGTCATCGAAGGGCAATACCGTCGCGAAGATTAATTGAAAAAAATGGCAATAAGGTGTTGAAATATATTTCACTGCCCCCATCTTAAGTTCACAAATTTTAATAAGGTGACATGTTGTCACCTTAAAATAATAAAAGAATTGGCTGATTTAGCCATTCAACACTGAAACTCGTTTGGAGATACGTAAATGAAAATCCGTCCGTTACACGATCGAATCGTTGTTCGTCGTAAAGAAGAAGAAACTAAAACGGCTGGCGGTATCGTGCTTCCTGGTGCAGCTGCGGAAAAACCAAACCAAGGTGAAGTCGTAGCAGTCGGTACTGGCCGCGTTTTACAAAATGGTGATATACAAGCCCTAGCCGTTAAAGTGGGTGATACTGTGTTGTTTGGTCAATACGGTACTAACGCTGTAAAAATCGATGGTGAAGAGCTATTGATTATGAGCGAAGGCGAAATCTACGGCATCATTGAAGCTTAATCTTCAATTCACGTTATTCATTGTCAAAATATATTGTTAAGGAATTGAATCATGGCTAAAGAAGTAATTTTTAGTGATAGCGCCCGCAAAAAAATGCTGGCGGGTGTTAACGTTTTAGCGGACGCCGTAAAAGTAACCTTAGGACCTAAGGGTCGTAACGTTGTTTTAGATAAGTCTTTTGGTGCACCCACCATCACCAAAGATGGTGTATCGGTAGCAAAAGAAATCGAGCTAGAAGATAAGTTCGAAAACATGGGCGCGCAGATGGTTAAAGAAGTCGCGTCACAAGCAAACGATAAAGCCGGTGACGGTACAACAACTGCGACAGTATTGGCGCAAGCGATCATCAACGAAGGTCTTAAATCCGTTGCCGCTGGCATGAACCCAATGGATCTTAAGCGTGGTATTGATAAAGCTACCGCTGCGGTTGTTGAAGAATTGGCTAAATTGGCGCAACCATGCGCAGATGGAAAATCCATCGCTCAGGTAGGTACTATCTCTGCAAACTCTGATAGCACTGTGGGTGACTTAATTGCTCAAGCTATGGAGCGCGTTGGTAAAGAAGGCGTGATCACAGTTGAAGAAGGTCAAGGCCTGCAAGATGAGCTAGAAGTGGTTGAGGGTATGCAGTTTGACCGTGGTTACTTGTCACCTTACTTCATCAACAACCAAGAAAAAATGAATGTTGAGCTAGAGAATCCTGTGATTCTTTTAGCGGATAAAAAAATCGACAACCTACAAGAAATCATTCCATTACTAGAAGCGGTTGCTAAGTCTAGCCGTCCTCTATTAATCGTAGCCGAAGACGTTGAAGGCCAAGCGCTAGCAACTCTTGTTGTAAACACAATGCGCGGCACGTTCAAAGTAGCGGCTGTTAAAGCTCCTGGTTTTGGTGATCGTCGTAAAGCCATGTTGCAAGACATCGCTATTTTGACTGGCGGTAAAGTGATCTCTGAAGAAGTGGGCATGAGCTTAGAAACCACGACTCTAGACGATCTAGGTACAGCTAAAAAAGTGGTTATTGATAAAGAGCACACAGTTATCGTTGACGGTGCCGGTTCTGAGTCTGACGTGAAAATGCGTTGTGACCAAATCCGTAGCGAAGCCGATGCGTCTACTTCAGAATACGACAAAGAGAAACTGCAAGAGCGTTTAGCGAAATTAGCTGGCGGTGTTGCTGTTATCAAGGTTGGCGCGGGTTCTGAAATCGAAATGAAAGAGAAAAAAGACCGTGTTGAAGATGCGCTACAAGCAACGCGCGCTGCGGTTGAAGAAGGCGTAGTAGCCGGTGGTGGTGTTGCACTGATTCGTGCCCTAAGCCATGTAACGGTTCAAGGTGATAACGAAGATCAAAACGTGGGTATCGCACTCGCGCTACGCGCAATGGAAGCACCAATTCGTCAAATCGCTGCGAACGCAGGTGACGAAGGTTCGGTTGTTGTGGATAAAGTGAAATCAGGCGAAGGTAACTTTGGTTACAATGCCGCTACTGGTGTTTACGGTGACATGATCGAAATGGGGATCCTTGACCCTGCGAAAGTGACCCGTTCGTCTCTACAAGCCGCGGCTTCAATTGGTGGTTTAATGATCACTACGGAAGCAATGGTTGCAGAGATTCCAGAAGAGAAAGGTGCCGGTATGCCAGATATGGGCGGAATGGGCGGAATGGGTGGTATGGGCGGAATGATGTAATTCACCTGAACCCTTTGTTTAAGAAGAGGTCTCCTATTGGAGGCCTTTTTTTTGGCCAATATTTTTTCAGATGTTGATGATTTTTTGTGCGTTGGCTCACTTAGTCGAATAATTTCTGAATTTTTACCGTTTTGTTTCACTTTTTTGTCATACAGTGGCGTTACAGTGCGGCTCGCCTGCTTTACAATGGTGCCCCTTAGAATTTGTACAAGGTTATAACATAGTGGCCAAGGCCAAAGGAAATCGTCGATTAATTGCCGTATGTATCACGGTTTATATTGTTTGTTTAATTGCATTGATGCCATTGAATGTACTTTATCGTGTGCTTGAGCCCAGTAACTTACCTGTTGAAGTCTTAGCCGTGTCCGGCACTGTTTGGCAGGGCAAGGTTGTTATTAAGCATAATATGACAGGTCAAGTGGATGCCAAGTGGTCACTGCAACCGTTAAGTCTACTAACTGGGAGTGTTAAAGCTCAGTTATCTGTTGATTCCAGTGTGTTCGATGTGAAAAGCCTCGTAACGTTTAATGGTTTGAACCAATCTATACATTTAGAAAAAACCAGTGGTCTTGTGACCGCAGGCTTTATTAACCAAGTGATCGCACAATCTAAAACGAAAATTAATGGCGATATTGAGTTAAATAACACCGATATTGAATATAATCTTGCCACAGGTGAAAGTTCGCAAGCCAGCGGGCAAGTGGTTTGGTTGGGTGGGCAAGTCCAGTATCCTAAAGGCCGTAAGATGGCCTCTGCTAATTTGCCCATGTTAGTGGCTAAAATAAGCAGTGAAAATAATGAATTAAAAGCCAATGCAGCCACAGCGGATGGTGTGCAAGTGGCAAGCGTTAGCCTGAAAAAAGATGGCTGGGCTAATTTGGCGGTACGAAAAGCGATGATCGATTTAGTGGGCGAACAATGGCCTAACAAAGTATCGGCTGATGCCATCGTGTTTGAAGTTTCTGAGCGTATTTTTACTCGCTAGTAATAAGGTTTATTTGTGCATTGGACAGAACATAAAGCATTTCAACCCAGCATTACGGCCGCAAAGTGGATTTTGGGTCTATGCGTGTCTTATCAGCTAGCGGTTTTGACCTGGCTGATTATTGATCAGCCAGTTGTGGTTTTGCCCGAAGCGACTCAAGCACACACGGAAACATCTGCGCTACCCCAATCTTATGGCTTGGCACAGCTGGATATTTTTGGCAGTGCAACCCAAGCCCCTTTAGCAACCGAGCAAGAAATTGATGCGCCTAAAACACGCTTACGATTACTGTTGATGGGCGTATTTGTTGCAAAAGATAAAACACACTCCAGCGCGATTATTTCAGAGCAGGGTCGTAATGGTGAGTTTTTTAAGATTGGTGATCGCGTACAAGGTCGTGCTTTATTATCTCAAGTATATGAGGACAAGGTCATACTTGATAATAGCGGCAAATTTGAAACGCTAACCTTTGAAGACACACAAAAAGCACTTAAGGGCATTACCGCTAGTGCACCTAGAGTGGCGGAAAGAGATACTAGAAAATCAAATGGCTCGAATCGTAAAGAATTTAAGCAAGAACTCCGCGGTATTCGAACCGCAGAGCAGTTTGTCGGTTTTGCTAAAGACCAACTTGAAGATCCGTCGCAAGCGATGGAAAACCTAGGATTGCAATCAACAGGGGATGGTTACGTGTTAACACCGTCTTCGACAATGCTAATGGGGATTGGTATGAAACCAGGTGATAAAATAATTTCTGTGAATGGTCACTCTCTTGGTGATCCTTCACAGGATAAAACAATTATTGATGAAGTTTACGCATCTGGAAGTGCCAGTATTGTCATTGAACGTGGCAGTCGACGTATGACTATTAACCACGCGTTTTAATTATGGTTTTGAATATGAAAATAAGAAATTGGATTCACGCCGTCATTTTATTAGTGTTGCTGCCAAGCACGCTAGCATTTGCTGACGACGAACAAACATGGAAAGTGAGTTTAAAAGATGCGGATATCAAAGCCTTTATTTCTCAGGTGGCCAATATTACTGGCTATAGCTTCGTTATCGACCCTCGCGTAAAGGGTAAGGTAACAATTGATTCAAATACATCTATGTCGAAAGAAGATGTGTATGAAATGTTTCAATCTGTTTTACAGGTACATGGCTTTGCCGCTATTCCGGCAGGCGGCATTATTAAAATCGTTCAGCAAAACGATACAAAGCAAGAAGGTGGTATGCCCACTGCGCTGCGTAACACAAAGCAAAGTGAGCAGTTAATCACTCAGGTTATTCAAATTAAAGACACACCGGCTCTCGATCTTGTGCCTATCTTGCGCCCGATGGTTGCAAAATACGGTCATTTAGCCGGTGTTAAAAGTGCTAACGCGTTAATCGTCACAGATCACGCGTCTAACGTTCGTCGTTTAGAAAAAATTATTGAACGCTTAGATGGTTCAGGCGTATCAGAATTAGAAGTGGTGCAGTTGGAAGAAGCGTGGGTAGGTGACATTGTTGATATCTTAACAAGTCTCGATCCAGAAAAAGTAAGCCAAGGTGGTAAAACCAAAGAAGCCAGTGGTGTTGCGGGTCGTATTCGTGTGGTTGCAGATGAACGCGCCAATCGCCTAATTATTCGTGGTGAAAAAAGCGCACGTGAAAAAGTAAAACAACTTATTTTAAGCTTAGATAAACCGTCTAAGTTTTCAGGTAAGGCTTCGGTAATTCGCTTGCAGCACGCTGATGCAAAAGAAATGGCAGACCTTCTTAAAAACTTAATGGGTGATGTGAAAGAAGAGAAAGGCAAAAGCCAAGCCGCAAGCGGTGTGAGTATTCACCCGGATGTTGGCTTAAATGCATTAGTGGTACGTGCCGAACCTTCTACCATGTCTGAAATTAAAGAAATCGTTTCTCAACTCGATATTCGTCGTGCTCAAGTATTAATTGAAGCCGCTATCTTAGAAGTAACGGGTCAAGTTGATGATCGAGTGGGCGTACAAACGGCCTTGGTTGATGCTAATGCGGTTTCTAACGGCAGCAGTGACACCCCTTTAAGTGCCACTAGTTTTGGTGATGGCGGTGTCAGTATGACAGACTTTATTTCTGGTATTGCAGGTCTTAGCAGTGGAGCAGCAACTAAAATCCCTTTAAGTTCAGGTTTAACATTAGGTGGTGCAGGCAAGGCGGGTTCAAACGACTTTGCGGTACTGATTCAAGCATTAGAGTCAGTCAGTAATGCAAACTTACTCAGTACACCAAGTATCATGACACTTGATAACCAAGAGGCTGAAATTATAGTGGGGCAAAACGTCCCGTTCGTGACGGGGCAGCAGCAATCGAGTACCTCAAATTCAAACCCATTTAACACCATCGAACGTAAAGATATTGGTACAACATTAAAAGTTATTCCTCATGTGCAAAATGGTAAATTCATTCGCTTAGAAGTGGAGCAAAGTACAGAGTCTGTATCAACCACTAAAGTAGAAGGTCAGTCCGATTTAATTACGAACAAACGCTCTATCGTGACACAAATTTTAGCTGAAGACGGTGAGATTGTTGTGTTAGGTGGCTTGATTCGTGATGCCGTTGAAGAGAGCCAAAGTAAGGTCCCATTTCTTGGTGATATTCCAATTATTGGTTGGTTGTTCCGTTCGACCAGTGAGAAGCATGTTAAACAAAACCTAATTGTATTGTTGAAACCATCGGTGATCTTGGATAAAGAAACCAACCAAGAAATTTTACGTCGTAAATACGATGGTATTTATGAGGTCGATTTGAGTAAAGAGATTGGTGATGAAGCCATTGATGAGAAGCTTAAACTTTTGTTTGATCATTAATACTTAATATATTCAAGACATAAAAAAACCAAGCTAAGCTTGGTTTTTTTATGTCTGTTGAGATGGCGTTAACTCACAATTCTAAAACAAGGCTCGTATGTACTGCCGCCAGGCAGCTTCATTCGATTTTGTTTTACCATGTTACTCAGCAGCGCCTCCATCGGCGCGATGATTTTTGTATCGCCGTGTATTTCAAACGGACCAAACTCTCTTACCGCTAAGATACCATCTTGCTTAACATTACCTGCCACAATACCACTAAAGGCTCTGCGTAAGTTGGCGGCTAAAATATGAATTTCTTGATCCAAAGACAGATTTAATTTACTCATATTTTCATGACTTGGAATGAAAGGGGTTTGGAACTCCTTGTCAATTGTAAGCATCCAGTTATAAAAGAATGCATCGTTATTTTCTTTACGAAATTGAGTCACTTTTTTGATGTTGTTACGCATGTAAACCGCAACGCCTTCAGGATCATCAATAATAATCGTATATTTTTTACGAGCCTCGTCACCTAAACACTGTGCGATAAATGAATCAATTTGTTCAAAATAGGCCTTTGATGATTTAGGGCCAGTAAAGACAAGCGGAAATGGAATGTCCTTATTTTTAGGGTGAAGCAATATGCCCAGTAGATAAAGAATTTCTTCAGCGGTGCCAGCACCACCTGGGAAGACGATAATGCCGTGGGCGCAACGCACAAATGCTTCTAGGCGTTTTTCAATATCTGGAAGTATAACCAGTTCATTCACGATCGGGTTAGGGGCTTCGGCTGCAATAATACCGGGCTCAGTAATACCCACGTAACGTCCGCGTCGGTTGTGCTGTTTAGCGTGTCCAATAGTAGCCCCTTTCATTGGGCCCTTCATCGCACCAGGGCCGCAGCCAGTACCAACATCTAATGCACGCAGGCCTAGTTGGTATCCAACGACTTTGGTGTAGTCATACTCTTCTCGACTGATACTATGACCACCCCAGCAAACGACTAAGTCCGATGTCATACCGTAACGCAGCATGCTGGCATTGCGTAAAATATGAAACACCATATTGGTGATTTGTTCGCTGTTTTGTTCTTGGTCGTTAGATGCTAAAAAACTGGGGTTATTAATAATTTCATCGTGTGTGTAAATAATATCTCTGAGCACGGCAAATAAATGCTCTCGAATACCAAAAATAACCTCGCCATCAACGAATGCATCATCTGGGGCGTTATATAAGTCTAAGACGATACCGCGATCAAGCTGAATCACTTGGATATCAAACGCGCTGTATTCTTTTTGCTCGGCCATACAGTCATCGCCCATGCTGCCACAATTTAAAACAGCATATGCACAGCGTTTGAAAATTTCGTGTAGGCCGCCTTGGCTAACATCTTTTAAGCGATTGACTTCGTGGCGGGATAAAACTCTGAGTGCTTTACGAGGGGTAATACGAACTTTTTCTACAGCCATATAGATCATCCATCTTCTTATAGTTTCAAATTAGTTTAGCACTGGTGATATGCAGTGGTTAGTTTTGTTTATGTTATACCTTTATGCCCAAAACTCCATCACACCATACTGACTAGTGAGTTTTAAAATATCACTGCGTGTCACCATGCCTAATATTAAGTGTTCTTCACTGACAATGGGTAAGCAACCGATGTGCTCATCAAACATCACATGGGCCAGTTGATGAATGTCGGTTGTTTCGGTTGCAGCATATACCTTATGTTGCAACCACTGTGATTGATTTTGCTTAAACGCCAGTGCCTTTAAAATGTCACCTTCAGATACGATTGCATTGAGCGTGCCGTTTTGAGTAATAGGCAGGTGTTTTATTTTATGTTGCAACATTAATTGCCACGCGGTTTTTAAATCAAGATGGTCAATGTCCAAACTAATGACGGGCTGACTCATGATTTCAAACGCTTGGAAAATTTTTTGCTTGGGTTTGTTTAACGCCGCTTGTTGCTGATAGGCTTGAGAGCCTGATTCAGGTTTCCCTTTTACTGCACGGCTAGGATTGGCTGCACTTAATGGCGCCGTGCCCGACTGCTTTGGTGTTGTGTATTGGCGAATCGCGGCACTGCCTTGATCAATCATGATAAAGGGCATAGCAAATTCCTAAGGTGTGGATGTTAACCATTGCTTGAATTGGCGCTTTTCGTATTCACTGGCTTTTAGCCACCAAAATTGCAATTGCTTAAAGTGAGGATAGGTAACTTTTTCTATTTTTTCATCTTGTTTAAAGACAAGTGGGTTTTCTTTTTCTAAATGGCTGCCGTTGATTGTTCGCTGTTTTGTGACAATTTTAACGTTAGGGTCTTTGATAAATTGTTTAGCTTGGTTCAGGGTGTCAACGGGTGGCGTTTGAATGCGTAATGTTTCACCAGGCAAGAATGTGTCGATAAATGTAATTTGTCCGGTACTCAGGGTTTCATGATTATCGGCATCAATTTGCCAAATGTCGCTATAGCGTAATACCAGTGTGTGCTCACCCGGTGTGAGTTTGATGGTTAAATCATGGTTGCGAAAGGTTTGCGCGAATTGGGCGACAGGCTGTGAATCAAGGCTGATTAATTCAAAATTAAGGGGCAGTATTAATTGCACCTCTTTATCGTTGCCGATGGCCGGGCCATCATATAAGCGTACTTGTTGCGCGGAGCTGCAGCCTTGGATAGCGATAACGAGGAATAAAAAAAAGGAACGCATATTAACTCTTCTAAACGGAATACTTGCGCACATTGTGCGGTTGATCCTATGTATATTCAAGGGAACGTTGAGTTTGAAGCGCTTTGGGTTTATAACGTGCTCAGGATTTTAAGGTGAAAATATGCAACGTACATTTCGATTAACCATTTCATGCCCTGATGGTGTGGGTATTGTGGCAAAAGTAGGTCAGTTTGTTTCAAGCCATGGCGGTTGGATAATAGAAGCAAATCATTATGCGGACCCTGTTAGCGGTTGGTTTTTTATGCGCCATTCGATTAAAGCAGAATCTTTGCCGTTTTCATTAGAAGAGTTTAAGCAAAAATTTGCCCCTATTGCAGAGGAATTCTCTATGGAGTGGGCATTAACCGACAGTGCTGAGAATAAAAGATTAGTATTGCTTGCGTCAAAAGAAAGCCATTGTTTAGTGGACTTGCTACATCGCTGGCACAGTGGCGAGCTTAAGTGTGATATTCCATGTGTGATATCCAACCATGACGATTTACGTAGCTTGGTTGAATGGCATGGTATTCCGTTTTTTCACGTGCCAGTTGATAAAGCCAATAAGGCTGAGCACTTTTATCGTGTTAGTCAGCTTATCGCTGAGCATAAGGCTGATAGCATTGTACTTGCTCGGTATATGCAGATATTACCGGAGGATGTTTGTGCGGCTTATGAAGGGCGTATTATTAACATTCACCACAGTTTCTTACCGTCGTTTGCGGGTGCGAAGCCTTATCATCAAGCGGCTGAGCGTGGTGTGAAGCTAATAGGGGCAACGTGCCACTATGTCACCAAAGACTTGGATGCAGGGCCGATTATTGATCAAGATGTGATTCGTATTAGTCATAAAGACACCGTAGAAGACATGGTGCGATTGGGTAAAGATGTTGAAAAAATGGTGTTAAGCCGTGGTGTGCGTTTACACCTTGAGGATAAAGTCGTGCGCCATGGCAATAAAACCATCGTGTTTTAATCGCCGATTTAACGGGCTAGCTAAGCTGATCCCCAAACGTAAAAAAACCGGCAATAGCCGGTTTTTTTGTGTCTCTTTAAACGTATGGAATAAGTTAGCTGCGTACTTTCTTCAGCAAAGACATGCTGCGACCAGGATGTAAGCTGATGCTTGGTGTTTGGTCGGCCACTTGTTGATGACTGTGACGCAAACGGAAGTTCTTATCGATACGGCGTACACACAGGGTTAAGCGAACGGTTAACCAGCGATAATCTTGAGTAGTACGCGTATGCAAGACAACCGATGCTTCGTTATCGATGATTTCTTGGCAAATCGGCATTAAAGCTGTGCGAATTTCGCGGGTCTCGCGACCGTCAATTAACTCTTGATCAAGGTTGAAGTCAGCAATGGCTTTAGACGTTTCTTCAGATGACGCAATGGCTTTTGCGTCTGCACTGGCTTTTTCACGTTGGGCTTTAAGGGTTGCAAGCTTAGCGGCGGCTTCACGTTTCGCTTGTTCTTCTTTGCGCAGTTGAGCCAGTTTGCGCTCTTTTTCTTCGGCTAGGCGACGACGATCAGAGGATTGTTTATCCGCTTTTTGTTTGGCTAGGCGCGCAGCTGCTAGTTGTTTCTCTTTTTGTGCTCGAATCTTTTTGGCTTGTGCCGCCTTTGCTTTCGAGTCATCTTTTTTGGCAACCGCGACCGGTTTTGCTTGTTGCTTAACCGGTTTCGCTTTGGCAATCGATGATGAGCCGTTAAAGGCTTTGTCTAATGTGTCTTGTGCGGCTTCAAGGCCAGGTGTTAAATACGCCACCATCCACACGTTGTCTAAATATAACTGTGCTTGTGTGAAGTTTTTGGTTTTGATGGACTTGTTCGCCAGTTCAACATAAATAGAACCCACTTTGTAAACACGGCTGTTGATGCGTTGATCGTAAGGCGCGATGGATTTAAATTGCCAAATTTTCTCAATAGCATTATTACTGGAGGGTGTGCTTAAGCGTTTTGCGCTGATGTCCGCATCGATTTTGGCTAATAGCGCATCGATTTTTGCATCGGCGATTGCTGCGCTTGAAACCACAGAGGCTAACAAACAGGCCAATGCCGTCTTGAATGGGGTTCTCATAGGCAATACTCAGTTTTTTGTTTTTATTCAGTATTTCATGGCCATTATTGCCTAGGCATATGGGATAATGCAATGCTTGCATCGGTCTGATTGTGCTAATTTCCACCGATATACTTAAAAGTACTAAGAAAAGGAGGCAAAAATGTTGCGATGGGGCATGATTTTACTGTTTTTACCCTGCGTGGTGTTAATTACGTTATATATGCTTGAAGCTCAAGACGTTGCCCGTTGTTTAGACGACGGCGGCAGTTGGGATTATGTGAAAGGGCTATGTGACAAGCAGAACAATCATGAGTTTACCTCTTTCATGACTCGTCATGGCTTTTGGGTGAATAGCGGGATGTTGCTGTCAATTGTCGGCTTAGTGATGGGCACATGGGGCATGATTCTAAAAGGTATGTCGACCCCTAAGGATCGTGACTAAGCTTAGCGACTTAAAGACATGCTATTCGCCACCACGATAACGAAATTCAAGGTGGCGATAGAAGCGAGACAACGTTTGTGATTGTGGAATGTCGTAGCGATACACTTGATTCACGGCGCGAATGGCCGAGCGATCAAGCTGAGGGTTACCACTGGGTAAATGGACCCGAGCCTCTATTAAGTAACCATACTCATCAATATCTAATCGAATAATACCCCAAGTGTCTCTGGTGATGCCTTGTGGTTTTACCCACACAAAATTAACCTGTTCTTCTATGCGTTTAAGCACCTCGTTATACCAGCGCGCTTTTTCCTCTTCGTCTTTGCTTTGAGAAGACTCCACGGCATTGCTTGCTAAATCATCTTCGGTTAATTCTTGAAGGTTAAGTCCTTTCTTTTGTTTGTTCTGTTTAGCGATTTCTTGTGCTTTTAAAAAGTCACTCAGTAATGGACTGTTGGGGTTGACCCGCGTGCTTGTGGGGCTAGGTGATGTCTCAGCTGGGGTGTCTTGTGCTTGTAAATTATCTTGTGCGCTACGTTCCCCCTCAGTGGGTGGCAGAGGTTGGCCTCTGGGTGTTTCGGCTAAACCATTACTGGTATTCGATTTTGTGATGTCATCTTCAAGGTGTCGAGGCGGCGGTGGTGTGTGGGTTTTTATTTGTTGCTTGGGCTGAGCTTTTGGTTCAGGTGGCGTTGCTTGTGGCTGCAAGGTAAATTCAACTGTTGTTTCAGGCTTTTCTTGGGGCAAAGGAATAGTGTCTTTTAAAAACCAAGGGGTAAAAACCAAAAGGTGTAAAAGCAGACTGAGTAAAATGGTAAAGCGTAACGCAGACTTCATTACTTAGCGTGATTCGATCAATATAAAAATGTATTTAACCTTGCCATAAATAAACGCTTATTGGAAAGCGTTAAACAATGTTGAGCGTGTTATCGTCAATGATATTTGGACAAATTTTGCTAATTTGGTTCAATCCCCAAAGAAAATAATAATGAGATAAACATAGAGAGCCCCATGAGTGATTTTATTGCCCCTCAATATCGCTATTGTCCGCAGTGTGGATCAAAGACAAAAGATCGAAAAATAGAAACCCAAATAGTAAAGGTGTGTGCGGCAGCCTGCGGCTTTGGTTTTTTTGATAACCCAACACCTGTGGTGGCCATTATTGTAGAAACCCCTGATGGTGTAGTGTTAGCGCACGATGTTACTTGGCCACAAGGCATACTGAGTGTGATCACAGGATATGTGGATCCTCATGAATTACCGGAGCAAACCGCCCTACGTGAAACCCAAGAAGAGTTGGGTTTAAACGCGTATGACCCGCAGTTTGTCGGGCATTATATGTTTCATCGAAAAAACCAGTTGATCATTGCATATGCCGTGAAAGCGCAAGGCGCGATTACATTGAATCATGAGCTAGATGATTACAGAGTCATCCCTTTACATAAACTAAAAACATGGCCAGGACCAACCGGCAAAGCGGTGAGCGATTGGCTGGCTAAAAAACGAGTGAACAAATGAAAGCAAAAAAGTGGAGATCTCTTTAGTACGCTTAGGCGCAACACGTTTTAAACTTTTTACCGCTGCCACATAAACACACATCATTGCGCCCAAGGCTCACTGTGTGTGTTTCGGTTTTACTGTTTACGTAAAACCAGCGCTCACCTTCAAATACAAAGTCGCTGACCTCTTCTAATGCAGCAAATGTATTATCATCGTTAAAATAGGCGCTAAAATGCACTTGCGTGCCTTGCGCCTTGACGATATCTAATTTTAACCAGTTATTATCCGGTGTTAATTGTAAGTCGCTTGGACGAGTGGATGCATGCCATGACTCGCTTACGTATTGGCTTAACCCTAAAACATAAGCGCTAAAACGTGAGCGCATTAAATGCGTGGGCGTGGGTGCGGTGACGCCCTGATGAAAAGGCTCACAACATTCAGCGTAAACACGTGGGTTGGCCTGTTGACGTTGGCACGGGCAAATCATGCGCGTTTACTGTTCATTAAAGCCTGCATTGCTTGAGTTAAAACAGGTGGGCGGTCTTCTTTGCGTAACGCGTTGAGTAATACATTACGAATGCCGGGTAAGAATAATAGATCCCCTACGATTTTAGTAAACGCTGTGAATGAGTTGTCTACATCTTGATTAAGCTCGGCAAGATTAACCAAAAACTCATCAATGCGTTCGGGCATAAACGCAAGGTCATCATAGTTGCGTGTCGCAAAGGCCAGCATGCACGCAATGTTATTGGCATAGTCACTGGCAAACCAAGTCTGCCAAGTGTCAATGCGCACACTGTCACTGTGACATGCGCCTATAATGCGCATCGCAGCTTCTACTGTAATGACGTTACCGGCAGCGGCTAAGTCCTGCTTAAATCGTTTCACCATGACTTGAGCCATGTCCAATGGTACAGCTTGATGTTCTAAGCATTGCGAGAATGCCAGTAACGCTTCCGCTGGCATATGAGGCAGGCAGGTTTTAAGACTGGCTTTGTGTTCATTTAAGCGGGCGCTCACATCGGCAATGCCCTGCAAGCCTAAACCTTCAAATTTAGACAAATGTTCAGAATTCAGTGAGCCTGCTTGCAAATATTTAACAACAGCATCACAACGCTCAGAGGATTTGCGGTGCTGGCTGGCTTGAATCATGGCGTGCAAGTTGGCTAAGCGCACGTCGTCGGGCTTAAACGCAAACGGGTTATCTTTTAGCGGGTCTTCGATTTCGGTATCCGCTTGTAATGGTGTGTCGCTCAGCTTCATCAGCCTGTGGACTAAATCATCGCGAACATATGGGACTAACTTGCCTTGTTCGTCTAATGGCCACTTTAGAAACATCAGGGTTTCGTTGTCAGGCTGCTTGGGTGGGCTGATATAAAGCGCGAGCCAAGCATGTTGTAAATACGGGTGAGGGTACGCGCTTTCGAGGGATTCAAACTGTTTAAACTGGGCTTTATCAACCTTACGAATGCGACGGCCCACATCATATAAACGATATTGCCCGTCAAGCTGTGCTAAATATTCGTTTAATTCCATGGGGTGCCTTCACGCTATTAGATAAAGGCGGGCATTATACCTAAGATCACACGTTTGTGAGGCAAAAAGTGCCGCGATTTAGTAAGTCAAAGCACCCAGTAAAAATAGATAAATAATAATTTCATGCACCTGCTGGCTCGCGCCCAATGCGTCGCCGGTATAACCTTGTAAGCGTTGCTGGTACCAGCGCCAAGTCAGTAAAAACACAGCAAATCCAGCTATCAGTAAACCGATGCTGATCCAAGCGGGCAATAAAAAAAGGGGCGCGAGTGCAAAGCACCACGCGAGCAACATATCCTGTTTATACCATTGCTTGGCGATGGGTTTGGCTTTGCTGGCCTCATCTTGCTGAACATAAGGCATGACCATAATCAGGCTGATTGCCCATGCTCGGCTTAAACTATGGGCCACTAATAAGCCTGTGAATAACCAAGCGACAGGTAAGTCACTTAATGCGCGCCACTTTAGCAATAACACAATAACTAAACCGCACACACCATAGGTGCCTAAACGGCTGTCTTTCATGATGCGTAAAATATCGGCTTGGGTATAACCTCCGCCAAAGCCGTCGCATAAGTCGGCAAAACCGTCTTCGTGAAATGCCCCTGTGAATAAAATGCCACAGATCATGCTGATCAAAATACTCACATCATGGGGCAGCGCTTGGGCGCACAAAACATAAATGCCATAACACCAAAGCGTTAATAAGTACCCTATAAACGGGAAATAGCCACTGGCGCGATTAAGCTGTTGGTCACTGTAATCCACCCAGTTGGGGCCGGGTATACGACTATAAAAAGTAAGGGCATTAAAAAATCGGTTTATCTGCTGTCTAAACATGGTGATTCACGCATAATATCGGCGGTCAACAATGATAGCACGGAGAGTCCGTTTGAGTGATGCACGGTATAGTGCGCTTGTCAGTGCATTAGATGAACTGGTTACGCAAATGCAACATCATAAGCTTTGGTCAGCAGAGCAACCTAATACACAAGCACTTGCCAGTATTCAGCCGTTTTGTGTGGACACGTTATCCTTTGAGCAATGGCTGCAGTTTGTTATGTTGCCTACATTTATGAGCATGGTTGAATGTAAGCACGTTTTGCCAAGTAAATGCGAAATATTGCCTATGGCTGAACACGTTTGGCAGCAACAATTCCGTTCTGTGCAAGCGTGTATAAAAAACATTGATCGCGTCATTTCGAATGGCTCATGATGCCCACCATTTAATTGACGAATAGCCGTTTAATTTTTATACACTTTGAAATTCTTTTCAAAAATGATTGACAGCGGCACAAGCTGACCAACTTTATGCACAAAATAGATCGTCAATATGAAAATGTGTATAAAATGCGAGCAGCCTGAAAAAAAAGACTATTAAAAATACACAAAGTGTTGATTTTAAAGGGTTTTAAAGGGGTTGGTTAAAATATGAACGTTTTAAGCGGGGCAGTGATATTGCGCTGTTTAGCGGCGTTTATCACAAACTAATTCACAGAGTTATCCACAGTAACTGGGGATAAACAAAAGTGTAATATTTTTGACGTAATCAAAGGAGGCGTTATGCCATTCATTGCAGCTGGGACGTTTATTTTGGGGTTGGTGACTGCTTACCTTTTATTTGCACGTTCTGCGAATAACCGAGCAAACCAATACGAAGACGATCTAAAAGCGGCAAAATCTTTATTAGAGGATGCCCAAACTGAACGTGAGCAATTGAAGCAGCAATTAGCCGATTGCCAATATAAAATGAAAGAATTAGAAAAAGATTTAAAGCACGCACAGCAGTAAAATTTTAAGTGGGTACCAATCGGTGATGAGCGACTCATCAAAGATTTGCACCCACTTAAGCGTTACACTCACTGATCAAATAAAAATAATAAGTGAACACTATGAATAAATACCTAGTAGCCATCGTGCTGCTGTGTCTGGCGGCCTGTGGCAGCGAAGACGACAGCATTAGTTTCACCCGCGACACTTCCAACCTTGAAATAAACGTCAATGGCGGCAAAGAAGATCAACTAGCCCCTTATTTGTCTGAGCAATACAGTCTCATGGCCGGAAATGGCCGAGCTTGCGCTTACGGTGTGTTAAATGCGCTGAGCACCAGTTATTTAAAATGTTGGGGTAATCGTATTATTGGTGATTACGTCTCCGAAAACATTACCGGCTCGTACAAAATGCTGAGCATCGGCGATGACCACGTGTGCACCACATTAAGCGACTTTGGTGGCCGACGAGTAGGCTGTGCGGGCGATAATGAATTTGGGCAAACCCTTAACCCTGACGTCGCGACCACAGTTGAAAGCCGTAGAGGTCATTGGTTGCAGTTACCGTATGTGGTGGCCAGTGGCGACAATCATAATTGTGCCGTAGACAGCTATGGTGTGTATTGCTGGGGAGATAATGCACAAGGACAAACCGATGTGCCGTCTTTAAATAATCCTAAATGGGTAGCGGCGGGTGGTAATACCAGTTGTGCCATTGATGAGGATGACTCTTTGCGTTGCTGGGGTAATCAAAGTGCAGGGCAAGGCAATATCCCAGAAACCCTTGGGGCGGTTAGCCATGTTGCGGTGGGTTTTGATTTTGTCTGTGCCATAAGTGCAGGCCAAGTGAGTTGCTGGGGAAATACAGGATCATCAAGCTGGAAAGCGCCAGATGTATACAGTGAGGCAGTTTTTATCTCAGCCGGTGCACGTCACGCATGTATTCTTGATCAGGTGAGTGAGCGCACAGACACACAAAGCAACCTTCAAGCGGATTGTTTTGGGGATAAAGCAAACCAAGCGGATCTACTCGACGTACCTCAAGACGTGCAAAACAATATACGCAGCATTGCGGCCGGTAATGGGTTTACCTGCACGATGAGTTTGTATGAAGGTGAAGCGTTTGTTAAACAAACCACGCACAAAGGCTTTCACTGTTGGGGTAACAATCAGCAAGGACAAGCCGTATCGCCAAAGGTCATGTGTTTGAATTATCATAAAACGGCCGTGAGCACAGACGATCGTTACTGCCCTAAAGTGAATTGAGAGTAGAACGTGAACTAACAACGGTCTGCTTTATCTTAAGGGGCTGTTTAAATAAAGGAGCAAGGTATGTTGAATAAAATCCCAGCAAATAAACTGCAGTGGCTGGCGGTCATTCTTTTGGCTTTATATCCGTTAGCCATTATGGCTGCTCGTCTGGATATCACGCATTTTCGCAATAGTTTTTTAATATTTATTGTCAGTGCATTAATTGGATTTATTGTCTTAGTATTGTCGATTTTTAAGCTTTCAAAAGGGCAAGATAGCGAATCCAAAGCACTCTTGATCTCCATTGTGCTAACCGCGATTCCGTTAGGTTTGCTGGGTTCAAATATCATTAAGGCTCGCACGTTACCGTTTATTCATGACATCACCACCGACATACAAAACCCACCGCAGTTTGTCGCGGCGGTGGCGGACCGTACCAGCGATGACCACCCAGTTGACTACGAAGGTGATGCGGTTGCTCAGTTACAGGTGGCGGGTTACCCAAACTTGACAACATTAGAGCTAAACCAGCCGGTTGAATCGGTTTTAGCGCAGGCGCAAAACGTTGTAAAAGACCTAGGTTGGGTTGTACTTGCTAGCAACACCACGCAGTCACCTTTTACCCTTGAAGCCGTGGATGAAAGTTTCCTATTTGGCTTTAAAGACGACATTGTGATTCGCATGGAAGCCTTCACCACGCCAGAGCAAAACGTAGACGTACCGGCCAAAACACGTGTGGATGTGCGCAGCATGAGCCGTGTGGGCAAAAGTGATTTAGGCGCCAATGCGGCCCGTATTGAATCGTTTTTAGAGGCTTTACAAAATCGATTCTAAAAAAGTCTATGAATGCGAGCAACAGAGCGTGAGTTAGGCTCCTCTTGTGTATTATTTAGAGAAGCCCTTGGTTACAATAGGCCCAGATTTTAAGGGGTAAACCATGGCCGACTCATTTGTACATTTACGCATTCACACCGAGTTCTCTTTGGTCAATGGCATCGTTCGCGTTAAAGATCTCATTAAAGGGGCATCGGGTGATGGTCAAGTTGCCTTGGCCATTACCGACCAAAGCAATATGTTTGCTTTGGTCAAATTTTATAATGCTTGCCTAGGTTCTGGTATTAAGCCTATTTTGGCGTCAGATGTGTACATCGAACGCGAAGATGATCCGGCGAATCCTTACTGCGTAACCCTTTATGCACAAAATCAAACGGGTTACCGCAATCTCACTGAATTGGTGAGTTTTGGTTACACCAAAAATCAACACCATGATAAATCCCAACTAAAATTTGAATGGTTCGCTGAGCGCAGTGAGGGTTTGATCGCCTTGTCTGGCTTTCAGCAAGGGGACATTGGTGAAGCCTTGCTAAAAGGCAAAACCGAATTAGCGGTGAGCCGTTTAAAACAATGGCAAGCCTATTTTCCTGGGCGCTTTTATTTAGAGTTACAGCGTACCAGTCGGCCTAATGATGAAGTGCTAGTGCAAAAAACCTTAGTATTAGCCCGTGAGCAGCAATGCCCAGTGGTTGCCACCAATGATGTGCACTTCATGAATCAAGAAGATTTTGATGCTCATGAATCCCGAGTGTGCATCGGCGACAGCGTTACGCTAGATGACCCAAGACGTGAGAAGCGTTACAGCGACCAACAATACTTAAAAACCCAAGCGCAAATGGCTGAGCTGTTCGCCGATATTCCAAGCGCCATTGAAAATACCGTCGAGATTGCACAGCGTTGCAGTGTTGAAGTCTTATTGGGCAAATATTTCTTACCTGAATTCCCCATTCCTGATGGCTTAACCGAGAACGACTTTTTCCGTAAGGTTTCTTATGAAGGCCTAGAAGAGCGTCTTGAGTTCATTTTAGACAAAGACCAAAGCGATTATGACGAACGCCGTCAAGAATACATCGACCGCTTAGATTTCGAACTGGATATCATTATTCAAATGGGATTCCCCGGTTACTTCTTAATCGTAATGGACTTCATACAGTGGGCGAAAGATAACGACGTGCCAGTTGGTCCAGGTCGTGGTTCAGGTGCGGGCTCGCTGGTGGCTTATGCACAAAAAATCACCGATATTGATCCGCTTGAATACGACTTACTGTTCGAACGTTTCTTGAACCCTGAACGTGTTTCCATGCCCGATTTTGATATCGACTTTTGTATGGAAAAACGTGAAATGGTGATTGATTACGTGGCCGATCATTACGGTCGTGATGCAGTATCGCAAATCGTAACCTATGGCACCATGGCGGCAAAGGCTGTGGTACGTGATGTGGCGCGGGTGCTGGGTAAAAGTTATGGCTTAGCCGATAAACTCTCGAAAATGATCCCAGCTGACCCAGGTATGAAACTGGCGGTGGCTTACGAGCAAGAAGAGATTCTGCGCGACTTCTTAAAAGAAGACGATGAAGCACTAGAAATTTGGGAGATGGCCACAAAACTTGAAGGCATCACTCGTCAAACCGGTAAGCACGCCGGTGGTGTGGTGATCGCGCCTACAAAATTAACCGACTTTTCACCCACTTTATGTGATGAAGAAGGCAAAGGTCTGGTTACTCAATTTGATAAAAACGATGTAGAAAGCGCGGGCTTGGTAAAGTTCGATTTCTTGGGTTTACGTACGCTAACGATTATCGATTGGGCATTAAAAACCATTAATGCGACTCGCGCGAAAACCGATCTAGAGCCGCTGTTCATTGAAGAGATTCCACTGGATGACAAAGCCTCTTACACCTTATTAAAAGAAGCCAAAACAACCGCCGTGTTCCAGTTGGAATCGCGCGGTATGAAAGATCTGATTCGCCGCTTAGAGCCAGACAACATAGAAGAAATGATCGCGCTGGTGGCTTTGTTCCGCCCGGGCCCACTTGAATCCGGCATGGTCGATGACTTTATCAACCGTAAACACGGTCGCGCAGAAGTGGCCTACCCACACCCTGATTTCCAGCACGACAGTCTAAAAGAAATTCTAGAACCCACCTACGGCGTAATTGTTTATCAAGAACAGGTTATGCAGATCGCACAGGTTTTGGCGAATTATACGCTGGGCGGCGCAGACATGTTGCGTCGAGCCATGGGTAAGAAAAAACCAGAAGAAATGGCGAAGCAACGTCAAACCTTCCGCGAAGGTGCTGAGTCTATTAATGTTGATGGCGACCTAGCCATGAAGATCTTCGACTTGGTAGAAAAGTTTGCCGGTTATGGTTTTAACAAATCGCACTCCGCCGCCTATGCGGTTGTGTCGTATCAAACCCTTTGGTTAAAAACCCATTACCCTGCGCCGTTTATGGCGGCGGTATTAACCTCTGATATGCAGAATACCGATAAGGTCGTTATCTTCATTGAAGAGTGTCGAGATATGAACATCGACCTTGTGCTGCCGGATGTTAACCAATCTGAATTTGGTTTCACTGTGAATGAAGCGGGTTCGATTGTGTATGGTTTAGGTGCCGTAAAAGGGGTGGGTGAAGGCCCAATTGAAGCGATTATTAAAGCGCGTAACGAAGTAGGGCAGTTCATTGATATTTTCCACTTTTGTAAATCGGTTGATAAAAGCAAATTAAATAAACGAGTAATGGAAGCGCTCGTACGCTGTGGTGCGTTTGATACCATTGGCCCTAATCGTTCGGTTCTGTTTGCAACAATCGAAGACGCACTCAAGGCCGCTGATCAGAATGCCAAAAATGCGGCCGCAGGCATTATGGACATGTTTGGTGAAGTTGAAGAAGAAGCCAACGTTAATCCATACGATGACTATTTAAATAAAGTACGCGACTGGAACCCCAAACAAAAACTACAAGGTGAAAAAGATACCTTGGGTTTATTTGTGACGGGCCACCCGTTTGATGAATACGAAAAAGAAGTGCGTAAAATGGCGCGCACCAAGCTTGCCAATATTCAAGCCGACAAAAAGCCGCAAAAAATTGCTGGCATTATTGTGGCGCAGCGCGTCATGAAAACAAAGCGTGGCGGTAACATGGCCATCTTGACCATCGATGATCGCAGCGGCCGTTTAGATGTGCGCTTGTTCAGTGATGTGTACGATAAATTTAGAGAGAAAATGATCGTCGATCATTTGGTGGTGTTAGAAGTCGAAGTCAAGCATGATAACTACAACGACTCGTTAGGCGCTAACTTGATTAATATGTGGAATATCAGTGAAGCACGTTGCAATTTTAGCTCAGGCATACGCTTGACCTTAAAGCATCATGAACTTGGTCAACATTTTGTGCGCCAATTAAATGATACATTACAACCATTCCAAGCGCAGGGCAGCCCGGTTTTAGTCCAATATCACGGAGAAACCGCCAAAGCTAACCTACAATTAGGTCAAGAATACAAAGTAGAGCCAAGTGATGATTTGTTGTATCGATTAAAAAATCATTATGGTGAAGACAGCGTTGAATGCTGCTATGACTAAGATGTCGACGACTAATACTAAAATGGCTATGAGTGGTACATGAACCCAAATTATTTAGACTTTGAACAACCCATTGCGGATTTAAAAGCGCGTATTAATGATTTAAAGCATCTTGCCGATGCGGATAATAATATGAATATCGCAGCCGAAATCAGCGGGTTAGAAGAAGAGCTAAATTTTGTCACGCAGCGTGTATTTTCTCGAATCAACCCTTGGCAAAACGCGCAGCTGGCTCGCCACCCGTTGCGCCCGCACAGTTTAGATTATATCCCGCTTATTTTTGATGACTTTGAAGAGCTTCATGGTGATCGTCTTTATGCTGACGATGCGGCGATTATTTGTGGGCCTGCAAAATTAGACGGCCAAGCCGTAATGGTGATTGCCCAAGAGAAAGGCCGCGACTTAAAAGACAAAATGAAACGTAACTTTGCCATGCCACGCCCAGAAGGGTACCGCAAAGCGGCGCGTATGATGCAAATGGCTGAACGTTTTAATCTACCTGTGATTACCTTTATTGATACACCCGGCGCTTACCCTGGCATTGACGCGGAAGAGCGCGGACAGAGCAATGCCATTGCTGAAAATTTAGCGTTAATGAGTCGCTTACGCACGCCCATTATTTCTACGGTGATCGGCGAGGGTGGCAGTGGCGGTGCTCTTGCTATTGGAGTATGCGATCAATTGATGATGCTGCAATACAGCACCTATGCGGTGATTAGCCCAGAAGGCTGCGCCTCTATTTTGTGGAAAAATGCCAGCCATGCTCAAGAAGCCGCAACGGCAATGGGAATAACGGCATCACGGTTATTGGAGCTTGGGTTAATTGATCAAATGATTACCGAGCCAGCTGGTGGTGCACATCGAAACTTAAACGAAGCGGCCGCTATTTTAAAGCAAGCCCTTAAGCATCAACTGTCTTCGTTATTACCGATTGATTTAGAGACGTTACTGACCAAACGCTTCGAAAAATTCAGAGACATCGGCCGCCCATTATGAGTTCGCAGATTTCTGATGTATTGGCAGAGTGTATTGCGCAAGCGAAGCCAAAACGCATACTTGTAGGGTTCAGTGGTGGTGCTGATTCATCGGTACTATTGCACGCGCTAGCTCAATTAAAACTCCCCCAGCCCATTATTGCCATTCATGTGCACCATGGTTTGTCGAGCCATGCGAATGATTGGTTATCCTTGTGTGAAAACCAGTGTAAAGCCTTGGGGGTCAATTTTGTCAGCGATCGTATTTCTGTGAATACTGAGTCCGGCAGCTTAGAACAAGCCGCCCGTTTAGCGCGTTATGACGTGTTTGAAAAATATGTACTCTTTGGTGATGTTCTTTTGTTAGGGCATCATCAAGACGATCAAATTGAAACGTTTATGATGCGCCTAATGCGCGGCTCGGGTATGACAGGGCTAACGGCAATGGACAGCGAGCGCGTCTTCCATCATGGGCGCTTATTACGCCCGCTATTGTCAATTACCCGTGAGCAAATCGAGGCCTATGCGCAAGCGTTTGCTTTGCCATTTGTCGATGATGAATCCAATGACGATGTGAGTTTTGACCGTAACTGGTGGCGCCATGAATTATTGCCCATGCTAAATATGCGTTACCCGCAAGCGAATCAAAGTATTGTTAAAACCATTAGTATTCTACAAACAGAGCACACGTTACTGAATGACTTAATCGATCCTATTTATCAACAGGTCGTTGATAATCAAGGGCGCTTGGATAGCAATAAATTGGGGCGTCAGTCGTGGAGTATTCAGTGTCAACTGATTCGTAAGTGGCTTGAACATCATAATCGCTACCCATTGCTTGCGGATAAACAAATTAAAGTGTTGCTGACGGATGTCATGAATGCGCGCATTGATGCAGAACCTGTGTTTCGGTGGCAGGGGAATGAAGTGCGCCGACACAATGGTAAACTTTATGTCATGCCGTCTTTACCTGAAGTGGACACCAGTGCCTTCATGCAAAACTTTAACGGTGCTAGTCCCCCTAATTTGCCCGCGGGTAAATTAAGCTGGCAACCGGGTTTAGGTTTAAAGCCCAGTGAATATCAATTGGCGCTTTATCAGGGGGGGTTAAAGGCGCGGCCGATTAATCGTCCGAATAAGGCATTAAAGAAATGGTTTCAAGAATTTGATATTCCACCATGGCAGCGCCCCTTTTGGCCTGTGCTGCTTAAAAACGGCGAAGTGGTGGCGGTACCGGGCTTATTCGTATGCCAAGGTTACGCCTGCGAGCAAGGCTGGCAGTTTAGCTTTCAGATATAAATTTCAATGATTGTTCAAAAAACATGCAGTCATTTAGGATTAGTTCTGGCGCAAAGCCGCCAAAAGTGTAACAATGCGCGCCGTAACCAGAGTGTTCCCAATTTCCTATTCGAGTGTGAGCCAATTTTTTTGCCTCAACTCTACTGTGTTAACAGATTAAGCTGCCGTTCGAGGCTAGCTGTGTAGCGGGATGACGGGATCAATGGTCAAAATTTAATGTGAATGAATTTTGATCGCGCCGTCATTGAGTGCCCCGTGCCTCCCCGTGCCGATCTAGATGTATTCCCCAAAAAGCAGGTTTTTTTGCATGTCTGATACTCCTACTGGCTTCGCCAGTCTTGGTCTACCATTTAACGTTTTACGCGCGATTGAAGAGCAGGGTTACGAAATCCCAAGCCCAATCCAATTACAAGCAATTCCACATTTATTAGAGGGCAGAGACGTTTTAGGTCTTGCCCAAACCGGTACTGGTAAAACAGCCGCGTTTACTTTACCTATTTTAGCGCGTACCGATGCAAGCGCACGTGCACCACAAGTTTTAGTGTTAGCGCCGACTCGTGAGCTAGCTCAGCAAGTAGCAGCTGCCATTGAAACTTACGCGAAACACATTCCAGGCATCAAAACGACCTGTATTTACGGCGGTCAAGATTTCTCGACTCAGTTCCGTGCATTAAAAAATGGCCCTCAGTTTGTAGTGGGCACGCCGGGTCGTGTGATGGATCACATCCGTCGTGGCACGCTAAAGCTAGATGACATCAAAGCAGTTGTACTAGACGAAGCTGATGAAATGCTACGCATGGGCTTCATTGATGATGTTGATTGGATTCTAGAGCACGTACCTGCACAGCGTCAGGTTGCTTTATTCTCAGCAACTATGCCTCGTCAAATTAAAGAAGTGGCCGAAAAACACTTAAACTCGCCTGTTGAAGTGCGCATCGAAAACAAAACAGCGACAAACGACAAAATTGCTCAATCATTTTGGTTAGTACGTGAGACAGACAAAAACGAAGGTCTGCTACGTATTTGTGAAACCCAAGATATGGATGCCATGATGATTTTCGTGCGCACCAAACAAGCAACCGAAGAAGTAGCCGAATACTTACGTAACTCAGGTTACAAGTGTGAAGCATTGAACGGTGATGTTGCCCAAGCACAACGTGAACGTGCCGTTGATCGTTTGAAGAAAGGCCAAATTGATATCGTAGTAGCAACGGACGTTGCGGCACGTGGTCTTGATGTTGAACGTATTAGCCATGTAATTAACTACGACATTCCATATGACGCTGAATCTTATGTTCACCGTATTGGTCGTACTGGTCGTGCTGGTCGTACCGGTAGCGCTATCTTGTTTGTTCGCCCACGTGAGCGTCGCATGCTTAGCACTATTGAGCGTGTTACTCGTCAAAAAATCGCTGAAATGCAATTGCCAAGTGCAGACGATGTAAACGCAAAACGTCGTGAACGTTTCAAGGCCCGTATCTTAGCGTCTGTAGGTGGTTTGGATACAGAAATTTTCAAATCAATCATTGAAGAAGTGATTGCTGAAAACGAAAATCTAACAGCGGTTGATGTGGCTGTTTCTCTTGCAGAAATGGGCCAAAACGGTAAGCGTTTGTTTATTCGTGAAGGCGAGCGTAAGCCTCGTGAATATAAAGAGCGCAGCGAACGTAATGATCGTGGCGATCGTGGTGGCCGTGAAAGTCGTGGCCGCGGTGAACGTGGTGGCGAACGCGGTGGACGTGAAGGTCGTGAAGGTCGTGGTCGTGATGCCGATAAGCCATTGGATAAAAACCCAATGCCGCTTAAAGATAATCCAGATGTTGAAATGAACCGTTACCGCTTAGCGGTTGGTTATAAAGATGGCGTTAAGCCAGGCAACATTGTTGGTGCGATTGCTAACGAAGCTAACATCGAAAGTAAATTCATTGGTCACATTGAAATTTTCGACAACTTCGCAACGGTTGATTTACCAAGCGGTATGCCAAGCGAAGTGGTTAATCATCTTAAGAAAACCCGCATTTGTGGTCGCCCACTAAACATTGAAGATATCAATGCAAAAGGCAGCGAAGCACCTAAGCGTGTTAAAAAAGAAGGTTACAAGGCTAAAGATGGTAGCGGCACTAAAGCGCGCGATCGTAAGCCTGCACAACGTAAAGAAGCATCGGCTGAGTAATATCAGCTAATAAAAAAAACCAGCTTTTAAGCTGGTTTTTTTTCGCCTAAATTTTACCAAATCTATTGCGTTATGATGTGCTTATTTATTTTTTCTAAGGTGTCAGGGTAACGGCTTAAGTATTTTTTCGAAATATACATACCAAACGGGCGTTCAGATTCCATCACAATATCGTATTTACGTTTTGAAAAATTAATGGCATTTAATTCATACATAAAAGGGGATTGTGTCGCAAATACAGCATCAAATGTACCATGAATAAATTGTTGTGCGAGCAATCGCGGTGGTTGACCGTACACTTGATACCCGCGTCGAATAGTGAGGCGGTGAGAATTGGTTTTAACCATCGCTCCAATTTTAGCGTTGATTTTAAAGTCATCAGAATCTAAATCAAACGGTGCATCTTTTAAAATAAACCAACTGTAATAATCTATAAAAATCGGTTTGCTAAATTTAGCGTATTTATCACGCTCAACATTTTTAGTGGCAATAAAAAAGCCATCAATAATGTCATTACGAATGGCTTTTAGTAATAGTGAATAATCCTCTATAAACACCCATTCGTATTTAATCCCACTTGCTTGTAAGGCTTTTTTCACGGGATTAATAGCAATGCCTTTGAACGTATTGTCCTCATGGTAGGTAAAGGGCTTAAGGTTAGTCATACCTAGCCTTAAGCTATCTTGAGCCAAGCTTGGTGAGGTGAGAATAATAAACGTGAGCAACGCAAAATATTGCTTAATATTAAAATGCATCATCATGCTTTAGTATTGAGGCTTTCGTTAAGTTTAGACTGTGAGTGGCTTTGTGCATGAATAATCGCTTTTTTGTTGTATTTTTAGTGGTCAGTTTTACGGTAATGGCCTGTGCGTCCCAGCCTAGCGAGCAATGGCAAAGTGATCATTATGATTCTGATGGGGTTTTTTATAATTCAATCAATACCGAACAGGATTTTAGCTTTGGTAAGTTTTTTACTATTGCCCAGCGGTTCTTCTTTGAAAGTCACCCTAATACTGAGCCGTTTGGTTTAATACCGATTCAACCCATTGATTTAAAAGAACTAAATGAGCAGCAAGATGATGTTGTCTATCGTTTGGGTCACAGTACGATACTGATGAAGTTATCGGGCCAATATATTTTAACTGACCCTATGTTTTCAGAGCGTACGAGCCCAGTGCAGTGGGTGGGTCCTAAGCGCTTTCACCCTGTGCCGCTGGATGTGGATAAACTACCCAATATTCACACCGTAGTGATTAGCCATGACCATTACGATCATTTAGATGAGGGCAGCATTAAGCGTTTAGCCAGTATTACAGAGCATTTTGTCGTGCCATTAGGTGTGGGCAAGTATTTGTTGGATTGGGGTGTACCCAGTGAAAACATCTATGAAATGGACTGGTGGCAATCTCAGCAATTTGGTGAATTTACATTTACAAGTACACCTTCCCAGCACTTTTCTGGTCGCGGATTATTTAACCGCAATAGCACCTTATGGAGCTCTTGGGTGATCAACTCGCCAAAGCACCGTATTTTCTTTAGTGGCGACAGTGGCTACTTTGATGGCTTTAAAGCCATTGGTGAAAAATACGGCCCGTTTGATTTAACCATTATGGAAAACGGTGCTTACAACCCTGACTGGGCCATGGTGCATATGTTTCCGGCTGAAACCGTTCAAGCTCATATGGATTTAAACGGTAAAGCGATGCTGCCTGTGCATAACGGCACGTTTAAATTGTCGTTTCACCATTGGAAAGATCCGCTAGAGCAAGTCTCGACTCTGGGCGAAGAAAAGGGATTACAAGTGCATACACCCAAAATGGGTGAACCCATCATGGTGGATCAAGAAAATCTCTTTCAAAAATGGTGGTCGGATATTGCCGATGAAGAATAGCGTGACTTAGATAGCCTAGTATCTTCGACTTAAGGCATAAAAAGCCGTGTAATTATGCAAGTTGGCGTGAAATGACTTGCTAATGGAATAAAGCGGACTATTTTTAATTTCAAAGGTTAGGGAATACCGACACGGAATAGCAAGCAATTAAGGACGATTGCAAACAGGACGTGAAGGACGATATAGGGAATAAGCCAGGATGGCTAAGTCAGGATGACACCTAGGGTGTAAACAAGAAGGGTAGATGTGAAAACATTTACCCTTTTTTATTGGCTGGTCATTATTTGTTTTGATAATAAGCACTCGCGTGAGAAATAGCGTCTGCATTAGATAAATGAGTACCGTTGCCCACTTGTCTTTTTCTTTTTAGCTTCGCCTGTCTTCTCTCACACCAAAGAAAATAGCTAAATCCGGTGGCTGCAAAAAACGGGAACAACCAAATCAAAATGATTTGAATCTTCTTTTGGGCTTTATCATAAATAACGGCACGGCCAACATAAAATGATGCCAATATATTTAAAATAAGAATAACGGCCATGAGCGTGTGTATTTTTGAATATTCCATTTTTTAGCGCTTAGGCAACCTCGTTCATAGTGCTTCGGTATTTGTAGCGAAGCATGAGTGAACCATTTTAATGGCAAAAACGTATTTCCTAAAAGCATAAATTGCAGGTGAATGATGCCTAACGCTATCTTAATGAAATTACTGACCTATTTGGGCGCGGTCCCCTTCTTTTTAGCTATTGGGCTCGACCTGTTCAATTATCCATTTTTAGGCGTCGACGGTACTCAGTGGTTTATCACCTACAGTTTAGTGATTTTGAGCTTCATGGGCGGCACGCTGTGGGGGCAGGTGGTGAATCAATCTATTGATGTTAAACGCGTAGCGCTAGCCTCAAATACGGTGACATTGACTGCATGGTTTGCATTCTTATTGGCCAGTACGCAGGCTGCTTTAATCACCTTTGCATTGGGCTTTATCGCACTTTATGTGCTGGAGATGCTTGTTATGCGTCACGTATCTCGGCCACACTATTATCTAGGGCTTAGATTACGTGTGACAGCATTCGTTGTGATGGCTCATTGCGTGATGATTTACGTGGTTTAAGCATTAATGCCCTGTAATACCGGCCTAGCCCTTCACGAGCTTAACTTGATTCGGCATAACCGCTATAAGCGCAGCGCCACTCACTGTTTTAACTATAATCAGTTCAGCGTTTTGTTTATAAATCCTTTATAATTCGCCCCCGATTTAGGCTACACATGGCAATTCTGTCTATTAGCCGTATTAATAGCGATAGGTATTGCCATGAAATTCTCATCTTTAGGTTTAGCCCCCGAATTACTGCAAGCCATAGAGGCCTGTGGCTATACCGAGATGACCCCTGTGCAAGAGCAAGCCATTGTACCTGCGCGTCGCGGCAAAGACTTGCTCGCTAACGCACAAACCGGTACAGGTAAAACAGCGGCATTTGCATTGCCAATATTGCAGCAAATGATCGACAAGCCACGTACCGACGAATCTAAAAGCCCAAGAGCCATTATTCTTACCCCAACCCGAGAGCTGGCTGAGCAATTAGCCGAAACCATTGGCGCCTACGCGCAGTTTTTATCTCTTAATGTCACAGCAGTATATGGTGGCGTAAAAATGGGTGGTCAAGAGCGCAAATTAAAAGCTGGTGTGGATATATTAATTGCAACACCAGGGCGTTTAATGGAGCACATCACCCAGTGTAACGTTGAGTTATCAGGTGCCGAATTTGTGGTATTAGATGAAGCCGACCGTATGTTAGACATGGGTTTTATTGATGCAGTTGGGACTATTTTTCAGCACGTTGCCAAAAAACGTCAAACCCTATTGTTCTCGGCGACGATATCACCTGCCGTAAACGAACTGGCACATAAGATATTAAATAATCACTTAGACATTCGCGTGACTAGGCAAAATGTAACGGCCGAAACCGTTAAGCATGTTGTGTATCCGGTTGACGAGCGCAGCAAAATTGATTTGTTTATGGATTTGTTAACTGAGAAAAATTGGTTTCAAATATTGGTATTCACCAGCACCAAGGAACAAGCGGATCGTTTACTATCGGACTTAAAATTACACAAGGTGACCTCTGCGGTTTGTCATGGTGATAAAAGCCAAGGCACTCGTAGACGCGCACTGGCCGATTTTAAAGCCGGTGATATTCAAGTTTTAATCGCTACAGAAGTCGCAGCCCGTGGTTTAGATATTCAAGGATTAGAGTACGTATTAAACTTTAACCTGCCATACCTTGCCGAAGATTATGTTCACCGTATTGGCCGTGCAGGTCGTGCTGGTAACAAAGGTAACGCTATTTCATTTGTGAGCCGTGAAGAAGAACGTACACTAGATAATATCGAGCGTTTAATTGGCAGTCGCATTAACCGTGTATTCCAACCAGGCTTTGAAGTGAGTAACCGCGATGCGTTGATTAAAAGCGTGTCTAAAAAACAGCGTCCTAATCGCACGAATAAAAGCAGTCAAAAGAAAGCCGAACAAAGCGCGCCAAGTGGAGTAACGTCTGGCAAAGCTAAAAAGCCTGCCGTAGCTAAATCAGGTAAACCGGCGGCTACTAAATCAAAAAAAGCAAACGCGCCTAAAAAACCGAAGCACAAAAATAAGAAGTAATTCTTTATTTAAGTAATGGGTGGCATTGTTAAAAGCGATGCACCCGTTATGGCAAGGTAGTTTGAAATCACAGCGCGCTGCGCTGCATCAAGCAATGCCATAATTCGTCGCCCGATTCTCTTATCTTAGTGTGATATTCAATCCCCCCTAATACACTATTATTTTACGCCATTAATCCAGAGTGTGAAGCGAGCTTGCTCGCGATACCAAAAGTCGAAATATGATATGGTGCGAATAGTCGATGAATGAATCTATTATTATTCGTCTGCATAAAGTGGCGTATTTAATGAGGGAATAGGCGGCTACTTTGTGCGTGATAAAAAGTGACACATGGTTAAACGCACCAATTGTTGGCGGGCAATGCCCGCCCTACATGTTTAAATTTCAAATCGTTCACCACTCACCTTAATCATTAATATCATCAATGCCATGAGAGTTAATGCCAATAGTCTGCTATTAGTAATATCAAGGGTAAAAAACCACTTTACATTTGACTGTATATTTATACAGTGTCGTGATATTTTTAAGCACTCATGAATAATTGATGATTTGAGGTGATATATGATTAACGGAAGCTGCTGTTGCGGAGCGATTCAATTTAGCTTATCTGAAGCCCCTAGTATGATGGGCATGTGCCACTGCAGTCGGTGCCGAAAAGTGGGAGCAAGCAGTTTAGTTTTTGTAAAATCTGAAGCACTTGAGATAACGAAAGGTCGTGATCAAATAACCACATTTAACGCTGAACCACCCTATAAATATAACCGATGCTTCTGCAGTGTTTGTGGTACGGCTTTGGGTGAAATATTGTCACAAGAAGAATCATTTCCTATTTCAGCACACTGTATTGATAGCGAACTTAAACTTGAAAATGCATTTCATGAATTTGTTTCTGAAAAGCCCTGTTGGTTCAAAATTGGTGATAGCGCCAAGCAATTTGACGAGCACCCACATGATTAGTAACAAAATGTTTAACAAGCTATCGTAATTCACCAGTTGTAGTCTGTGTCAGTTTTAAATATTTATTAAGGAGCAGCGGAAATGTCCCAATCTAAAACTCAATGCCTCTGTGGTGCAGTGAAAATTACCGCAGAAGAAATAGACCCTAAATTTACGGTATGTCATTGCCAATCGTGCCGAACTTGGGGCGGCGCACCATATTTCGCTGTAAAGTGCGGTACAAAGGTTAAAATTGAAGGTGATGAAAACGTCAAGTTATATGAATCATCAGCTTGGGCATCTCGCGGATTTTGCTCTGAGTGTGGTACCCATTTGTTTTATAAATTTAAAGAAAGCGGCGATTACAATATGACTGTTGGTCTTTTCCCCAATTTAAAAGGGCTAGAGATGGATATGCAGTACTTTAGCGATGCTAGACCTAGCTACTATTGCTTTTCTAATCAAACAAAAGAAATGACAACAGCAGAAATTATGGCGCATTTTGCATCAGCTCTGTAGTTAGTATTTTGAGCTTTTATTTCACACAAAAAAACGGCCCGCAGGCCGTTTAATTATTGGGAGAGCTATCTAATGTTTCCCATTGATCGTCTTTCGTAGAATCAACTTACTTGATTGCTTCTATCTAAACTCTGCAGCTGCGAGTGAATAATTCAAAACACCTGTAGGTCAGGCACTGCCTGACAACAAACGGTGGGCAATGTCCACTCTACGGTTTGTTTTTTAATAAGGCTAATACTTTATAGCCCTTCTATTCTTTTTGAGCTAAAGGGGGGAGCTTGTTTTTCATTCGCTACTTTATGGCAATAAAAAAACGGCCCGTAGGCCGTTTAATTATTGGGAGAGCTATCTAATGTTTCCCATTGATCGTCTTTCGTAGAATCAACTTACTTGATTGCTTCTATCTAAACTCTGCAGCTGCGAGTGAATAATTCAAAACACCTGTAGGTCAGGCACTGCCTGACAACAAACGGTGGGCAATGTCCACCCTATGGTTTGTTTTTTAATAAGGCTAATACTTTATAGCCCTTCTATTCTTTTTGAGCTCAAGGGGGAGCTTGTTTTTAATCGCTACTTTATGGCAATAAAAAAACGGCCCGGAGGCCGTTTAATTATTGGGAGAGCTATCTAACGTCTCCCATTGATCGTCTTTCGCAGAATCAGCGCACTAGCTGATCAATTTTACCTTCAACGCCATCCCACTCTTCAGCGTCCGGTAGTTTGTCTTTCATCTCGGTGATGTTCGGCCATACTTCGGCTAACTCAGCGTTAAGCTCGATGAAGTGCTCTTGGCCAGCTGGGATCTCATCTTCACTGTAAATAGCTTCGGCTGGGCATTCTGGTTCGCACAATGCGCAGTCGATGCATTCGTCAGGGTGGATAACTAGGAAGTTAGGGCCTTCGTAGAAACAGTCTACAGGGCATACTTCTACACAGTCTGTGTATTTGCATTTAATGCAGTTTTCAACAACAACGAATGTCATAGCGTTTTCTCGATCTCATCAAATTCTTGTGGGCAATTCAGGATCACTTGCCATCTATTTTGGCCGTCATTCTAGAGATGCTTAAGCCAAGGGGCAAGGTTAAAACCTTGCTTTGTAAATTGTGTGCCCTTTATACAGGGTTTTTCTATAGTTTTAAAACCGATTAAAATAATGAGCTTAATCGGTTTTACCGCTATTTGGATAAATTAGAGCGATTGTTTTAGTTCATACAGCAATTCAAGGGCTTGCCTTGGGGTTAGCTCGTCTGGGTTCATGCTCTCAAGGGCAAGCTCAACTTTAGACGGCGACGTAGCAAACATGTCACTCTGCATAGGAGAGGGCATAGGCGAAACCACTGGCTCGTTCGCTTGTGCTTGAATTACAGGCGCAGCGCTGAGTTGAGGCTTAACAGGTTGTTGGCCATCATTGATTTGCGTTTGTTCTAGCGCGCCTAATTTGAACTTGGCCTGATCAATCACATGCTCAGGCACACCAGCAAGCTTGGCCACTTGTAAGCCGTAACTCTGGCTGGCTGGGCCTTCTTCTACATGGTGTAAGAATACAATGTGATCGTTATGTTCGGTGGCGGTTAGGTGTACGTTGACCACGGCTGGGTTTTGCTCGCTAAGCTGGGTCATTTCAAAGTAGTGAGTGGCAAACAGGGTGTAAGCCCCCACTTGCTGTGCCAGATGCTCAGCACACGCCCAAGCCAATGACAAGCCATCAAAGGTGCTGGTACCGCGGCCCACTTCATCCATTAATACCAAGCTATGCTGCGTGGCATTGTGCAGGATGTTCGCGGTTTCGGTCATTTCAACCATGAAGGTAGAACGGCCACCGGCCACGTCATCGCTGGAACCCATACGGGTAAAGATGCGATCCACCAAACCAATATTGGCAGACTGAGCCGGTACGTAGCTGCCGATGTGGGCCATCAATACAATGTGGGCCACTTGGCGCATGTAGGTGGATTTACCGCCCATGTTCGGGCCGGTAATAATCAGCATGTTGCGCTGGTCATGGAAGCTTACATCGTTGGCCACAAATGGGTCTTCGATCATGGCTTCCACTACAGGGTGGCGGCCTTGTTCAATATTCAGGCCAGGCTCTTGGCTTAACTGCGGGCGCACGTATTGCTGGGTGATGGCACGTTCGGCTAAGTTTGATAATACGTCGACCTCACAAATGGCGCTGGATGTATCTTGCAGGCCAGCCAGTTGTTGCGCTAACGACTCTACTAATTGCTCATACAAAGCCTTTTCGCGGAATAACGCGCGGCTCTTACTAGAAAGTGCCTTATCTTCAAACTCTTTAAGTTCTGGCGTAATAAAACGTTCAGCATTTTTGAGTGTTTGACGGCGAATGTATTCGGTAGGGGCTTCACCCGCTTGTGATTTACTGATCTCGATGTAATAACCGTGTACACGGTTGTAGCCCACTTTTAAGGTGCTTAAGCCTGTGCGTTCTTTTTCACGGATTTCGATATCCATTAAGAACTGGCCTGCGTTCTCGCTTAGGCCGCGCAGTTCGTCGAGTTCTGAGTCATAACCGTCGGCAATGACGCCACCTTCACGAATCACCACGGGTGGATTTTCGATCACAGCCTTTTGTAGCGTTGCTACGAGTTCTGGGTACGTGCTGATGCGCTTACCCAGTTGCGCAACGGGTTCGGCATCCACGCTGCTCATGGCATTTTGCAAGGCGGGTAATACAGCTAAGGCATCGCGTAAGCGGGCTAAATCTCGTGGGCGAGCACTGCGCAAAGCCACGCGCGATAAAATACGTTCGATGTCACCGATCTGCTTTAATACGCCGTGAATATCTTCATAGCCGTAGCTTGAAATCATCGCGCTAATGGCCGTTTGGCGTTGCTCTAATGTTGTTTGATCACGCAGAGGGCGGTTCAACCAACGGCGTAATAAACGCGAACCCATGGCCGTGGCGGTGCGGTCTAACACCCAAGCCAAGGTGAAATCTGTGTGGCCGTTCAGGTTCACGTCGATTTCTAAATTCTTACGGGTGGCGGCATCTAACACGATGGCGTCGTCAGCTTGCTCGACCAGCAACATGCGAATATGGGGTAGATCCGTACGCTGGGTTTCTTGTGCGTAATGAATCAAACAGCCTGCGGCTTCAATGGCTTGTTTAAAGTCTTGGCAGCCAAAGCCATGCAAGTCTTTGGTTTGAAAATGAGTGGTCAACAGGCGAAATGCCGTCTCGAACTCAAACTCCCATGCCGGTAAGGCTTGGCAGCCTGCACGTTTGCTAAGGGATTCTGGATAATCCTTTTCTTCACTTATCAGTAATTCAGCTGGGCGCAGACGTTCGATTTCGGCCAGTAATGCTTCTTCGCTTTGCACCTCGATAACCGTAAAACGGCCCGAGCTGATATCCAATGACGAAATACCATGGACTACCTTATCGCTGCGGCCATCTTTAAAGCTGCTTACCGCCACTAATAAGCTGTCGCGTCGTTCATCCAAAAAGCTCTCATCGGTCAAAGTGCCAGGTGTAATCACACGCACAACCTTACGCTCAACCGGCCCCTTGCTAGTCGCAGGGTCGCCAATTTGCTCGGCCACCGCAATGGATTCACCCATTTTCACCAACTTGGCGATATAGCCCTCAGCGGCATGATACGGAATACCCGCCATAGGAATTGGCTTACCACCGCTTTTGCCACGTGCCGTTAAGGTGATATCAAGCAGGCGCGAGGCCTTTTTCGCATCATCAAAGAATATCTCGTAAAAGTCGCCCATGCGGTAAAACACAAGCTGATTCTCATGCTCCGCCTTGATGCCTAGGTAGTTGCTGCATCATTGGGGTATGTTCGGCGTTTTTGTCTGTATTCATGGGCTTTGGGGCAGTTTTACTGGCGGCCATGGGACTGCTCTTATATTAGGTAATAGATAAAAATAAAGAGGGCAATTGTACGGGAATATAGGGGTGTGGGTAAGGGGTGAAATCGAAGGAATTTATTCGAGTTCTATTTTATTTGAGTGGAATCATTGTAGTGAAAATCATGAGTCTTATGTATACAGAGGTTTGCACAAAAGCACCAAATATATTGCTTATGATCTGAATATGAAATGAGCGGGCTATACAAGGGTAAGATTAGCTCAAGCATAATTCATGCGAGTAACTTCGAATTTCTAAAGGAGCATGATCCGATAGTGTTTCAGCTAACAAGTAATCCGTTACTAATTTTCGAAATTGACCCTAATGCTAGTCTTATGACGCTATGTTAATTGGGTGAAGTATTTAAGCAAGGCTAGCCACTAGTACCGGGTTTATAGGTAAGTTAGTTGAAGATGGTTGGGTGTATATTGCGCGTAAAAAGCATGGGTTATTAAAAACACTTGATCGTGCTATTAAACGACGGTGGCTGGGTCTTTCAAATAATTACCGAGCTTATATGGATTTTAAACTCGATAGTCAGTGAGCAGGAAATGAAAGTGTGAACGGTAAAGAATAAAATCTGTAGATGTTGATACTCTGTGAATTATTAATAAATGTCTTTAGCAGATGCTCAATCGGTTAATGTAACGATTGTTTATTATGCTGCTACCTTACTTTTTTCGCATTCATTAATTGATTGGAATTTTGTGTGTTTAAAAAATTATATCATCATTGATTTAGAGTAGTGTTAGATTATGTATTGAGAGAAGTACAAGAGGATGTAAGCCATTCTGTGTAACCGCCAGTTTTAAATGTAATCTTTCAAACGGTCTTCGAACATGATCATAAATCGGTTCAAGGCCGTTTTCCAGTTTCTTATGGGCATAGTCCACTTTTCCGAAGCTTGTCGTACCGCAAGGTAAACCACTTTTTTAGCCGACTCTTCTGTTGGAAATACTTTTCGTTTTTTCGTCGCTTTTCGAATAACGCTGTTCAGAGATTCAATGGCATTGGTTGTGTAAATGGCTTTTCTGATATCAGCAGGATAGTTAAAAAGCGTATTTAAATTCTCCCAGTGATTACGCCAAGATCGGCTGATTTGTGGATATTGACCATCCCACTTCTCACTAAAATCAGACAGTGATTGCAAGGCACTTTCCTCAGTCGCGGCCTGGTAAATTTTCTTTAAATCAGCGGTGACGGCTTTGTAATCTTTCCAAGGAACGTACTTCACTGAGTTACGAACCATGTGCACGATACACAGCTGAATTTGCGTTTCTGGATAGACGGCATTGATAGCATCTGGAAAGCCCTTCAGGCCATCCACGCAAGCAATGAGAATGTCTTTCACACCACGATTCTGCAGCTCAGTCAGAACATTTAGCCAGAACTTAGCCCCTTCGTTTTCAGATAGCCACATGCCCAATAACTCCTTGTGGCCTTCCATGTTGACGCCTAAGGCAAGGTAAACTGATTTATTGATCACCTGTTTGTCCTGACGAATTTTAAGCACGATGCAATCAAGATAAACAATGGGATACACCGCATCTAATTCACGAGATTGCCATTCAATCACTTCTTCAATGACCGCATCAGTGACTTTTGAAATTAGGCTTGGAGAGGCATCTGCGTTATACAGTTCTTTAAACGTTTTAACGATTTCTCGTGTGGTCATGCCTTGGGCGTATAAAAATAAAATTTTATCGTCCATCGAGGTAAACCGAGTCTGATTTTTCTTTACTAATTTAGGATTAAAAGAGCCTTCGCGATCCCTAGGGGTATCTAGTTGAAACTGGCCATCTTCGGTGCGTAAAGTTTTACTGGTGGTGCCATTGCGGCTATTGGAGTTAGAGGATTCTTCATTCCGTTCATAACCAAGGTGCTCATCAAGCTCAGTATTTAAAGCCCGCTCAACTGTCACTTTAGTGAGCATCTGACGAAATTCATTAAGGTCTTGTTCTGTTTTAATACCCTTTGCCGCTTCGCGGGCAAAGGCTTCTAGTGCTTCTTTGTTCATTGCTGCCTATCCTTAGCCATTTCTGGCTTTGATGATAAGCAGTTACACAGATTTATCTACAGCCTCAAGTACAATATCTTTTATGTGCCCTATCTCATAATTATAACCGAATCTAAGGTCGTTTTATTATAATGAATAATCCAGGCTGATTTACCTTTTTTTAGATGTATCCCATTTGAATTAGATTTAATTCAACTAAAGCAATATTAATCGTTTGCCACAAATTATTTTTTAAATTAGCCGAAACTAATACTTATGAATGACTATTGATTATCTGTACATCATGTTTCGTGCCTAGAATCTTATTTTTATTCATTTCGATAGGCTCCCCTCTTTGAATTTTTTGAATTGTATAAGACGAAGCACCAAAGTCTTTGATAATTATATCGGCGGCTATTTCAGGTTCAGAATTACCGCACATAAATATGTCAAATGCAGCATACTTATGCTCCGGCCAAGTATGTACGCTGATGTGTGACTCTGATAGACATGCTACACCAGTCACACCATTAGTTGGGGGGAATGTATGCAGTGTCATATTAAGTAAGGTAGCTTGACATTGATCAATGCATTTGCGTAGAACAGTCTCCACGTAGTCTGGATCGTCCAGCTTTTCAGCACCATAAATATCAACAATAACATGCAGTCCAGCAAACTCTTTACCGTCGCGCTCCATTAACCCAATACTTTGTGATTTGACTGCGCTATTCATTTGAATTTCGTCCATGTTACTTGTTGCTGTTAAGGCCATTATTATAACATTTATTAACTCTACGTATATTTAGATATCTCAATAAAGGAATCATAGTTATTGAGAACGCCTTCACTTTTATATTGTGAGTCATTTCATAAATTGCTTTTTGCTAAAAGTATAATTATTATGCGCAGCTCTCGATTAAAAGGATGTTTTGAGTTGTCACATAAATTTCCACTCCGAATTAAAATTTCTTTGCTTGTCGCTGCTTTAGGCTTACTAATTTTCACTTTACTTTACTTCATTAATGACTTTCAAATCGCCTCAGAACAAGAAGAGTCGTATCAGGACTTCATCGAACGTGGAGAAGAAATTGACCAATGGATAAATGAATCTGAATTGTCAAATCAAGATGCCGAGATAAGAAGTCAGCAACTGCTAGATTCAGACGCAGAACTAATCGAAAGAATGAATGATATGGATTCAAATCTAGGTATTACTCCAGATGAGTTCAAAAATGAATACCCAGGGATTGGTGGTAAGTAATGAAGTTGTTAAATAATATGCGTTGTTATCTCATTATTTTATTGGTTGTTATTTCGACTAAAGTTTCAGCGATTGAAAATCCAATAGTTGAAGATATAGTCGGTGATGCTGCGAACATTCAAGGAGAGCTGGCGTACTCTGTTCCACTTGAATTCCCTAAGACCCTCCATGGTATCCAGCCGAGTGCAGTATTGAGCTACAACCAAAGTCGTGGGCTCTCAAATGCTGGTATGAGCTTTACCTTGGGTTTAACCCAAAAAATTGGACGCTGTTCCACTCAAAAACTATCGCACGGAGTGATGTCTGGAATTGAAATCGGGCAAAATTCTGTGTACTGCCTCGACGGTAGTGTGTTGGTTAAGCATTCGGATGGCAGTTATCGTAAATACATCGATGATAATACTAAGGTCACTATTACCCAAGGTACTCATGCTAATCCTGATGAATGGGAGGTTTATGATGAGCAAGGATTTCGTTATACCTATGGTTTTAAAGCTGGATATAGTGAAATATCAAGATCTTGGCTGTTAACGAATAAGCAAGATGTTTTCTCTAATGCTGTTGTATATGAATACGGCGACAAGCAACAATTGGAAAAAATTCGGTACCCAGGTTATGTCGTTAGTATTGATTATAAAAAGGTAGCGGATAATGCACCAATATATGGCGGCGGGAACCAAATTGGGCATGTTGGTCCTATCAATAATGTAAAAATCAGCACCGATGATGATGTATTTCTCTATGAGTATGTTTTTGGATATGAGAAAACTAATGGGTATAAGTCAGTTGTTGTTGATCGCTTAAGCACCCTTAAGCGTTGTTATGCTGTTGGTGATTCAAATTGTACTGAGCCTATGCAGTTTAAGTATCAAGATTATATTGAACCAAGAAATGGATTCGCTGACGCCGATGATCGCACTGTTGTGATAACCAACTCCGAATTAGAGACTAATAAGTTTTCGGGCAATGACGGTTTATTTTTTGGGGTTACTACGGTAGATCTCGATGATGATGGTGTTGATGAGTTTTGTTTTTATAGTAAAGATGATCAGCTTCTTTGTCGTAGTGGTGCGGCTGACTCATCAAGCTTGAAGGCTTATGGTTCAGGTTTCGGGTATTCAGAACATGATATGAACTGGTTTCGTCAAGCTATATTGAGTGAGGATGCAGAGCATTTTAAAAGGCTAAACTTTGTTGATCTTAATAATGATAATAGAGAAGATTTGTGTATTGTTGTTAGAAATGATGTTCGCTGTGCAATATATGACGAATCTTCTCAACGTTTCGGACGAGTAACAACATGGAAAACAGGGATCAGTGCAGACCGTTATTATCAGTTTACTGATGTTACACAAGATGGGGTCGTTGACTTTTGTAGTGTGCAGTCAGGGAATAAAAATCTGAAGTGCTACCAGAATAATGGTTCTCGTTTTGATGGTACAGTGATCAATTTTACTGGCAATCTGAGTGATAAACGATCATATGCCTATCAAGATGGTATGAAAATGCAGGGGCGGCGCACTGTTCCTAATATTAAAACTTCAGATTACCGTGTCTTTTCTCCACTTCTTGTTGATATTACAGCTGATGGCATTCTTGATATTTGTTTTGAAGACAGTGGAAGAGTTCAGTGTCATGTTGGCTTCTATAAAAACGGTGTGAATCAGTTCTCTGATACTATATTTGATTCTGATGTGCCAATTTATTCCTCTATCTCTAGGGCTGATGATAAGCCGTCAGCGAATGCAAAAAAAGAAGTTAATAATGATGTAAGTCTCGGTTTTCGTTTTCTTGATGTGAATGGTGATGGCCTTCTAGATTACTGTTTTTATTCAGAAAAAACTTACCGTTGCGCATTTAATAATGAAGAAAGCTTTTTGGCGCCAGTGGCTGTGCTTAGTTTCAAAGATGAGCAAACTGATGGTAGTGTTGATGCTCTTCTAAGTGGCATTCACATTGCTGATGTTAATGGTGATGGACATCAAGATATTTGTAGCCAATATAATACTGGCCAATATTGTGCCTACAATAAAGGTGATTCTTTCCATGATTTAGAAAGACGCTTTGGGTTTGTCGTAGATAGTGATGTTCATCTAGAAAAAATTAAGATTTATGGAAATTGGCTTAGAGAAAGATTTGGTGTATCTACCAAATTTTATTTCTTCTCATCAGTAAGTGTCTATTCGGCTCCTCTTTTTACTAATGATTTGAATGGGGATGAGAAGGGCGAATTTTGTACCAGAACGGTGAATGGCATCGAATGTCATTCGAATCATCATGCTCAGCCTGTCTCGTTGTTGACCGAAGTTATCACGCCTTTGGAATCGAAGATAAAATTCGATTACGCGTCGGCATCATCAAAAAATATTTATGCAGTAACTCAGAGTAATTCTATTACACCTAAATCATTACTTGTCGATACCATTCGAGTTGATAGTGGCGTGGATGATCAGTCAGGGGACCCTATTTATAACCATGTTGAGTATAAATACTCGGATCTTCAATACGATAACGAGACAGGTAAAGCTATATTTAAAAAGATAGAACGACACGATCTTTCTGCTAACCGTACAATGACCTCACAATTTTATACCGTGGGTGAATTAGCGGGTCAAGAATACGAGATATCAAATTATAGTAACGGTGTTCTTGTTTCTCATAAAGTGAATAATGTTGCTATTACGGATACAGCTGAAGGTGTGTCTAAAAGATTGAATGCGCTTTCCAAAGAGTCCACTGAATATGACCCAGTGTCACAGGAAGAATTGAGGAAGGTGACTACCGAGTTTAAGGATATTGATACGCTGGGTTATCCACGAAAAACGATTGTTACTTCGCGGCAAGATACTGAAGTTAATAGTATTATTACGACGTCAAAATTTAGACATAACCTTGATAAATGGGTGTTGGCTAAGCCTACTAAAACAGTAGTTAGACATAATTTCACCGGTCAGTCTGAGGTCACGAAAACGGTAAACTTTGAATATTATGATAATGGCTCACTTCAATATCAGGTGATTGAAGCAGATTCTAATATGACCCTGAGAACCGATTATCAATACTATGACAACGGCACGGTTAAGAGCACAACCGTAACCGGTAAGGTTAATGATTCAAAGACACAATCTAGAACCACTCAATATGAGTACGATTCAGTTGGTAGGCTTTTGAGTGAAAAAAACGCGTTAGGTTTAATTTCAAGCCAAGTGTATCACCCACGTTGTGGCGCAGTAGAGAAACAATATGATATCGCAAAACGATTAATTGCTACGCATAAGTATGATGATGCATGTCGTATCGAGCGAACTGATATGTACGATGGTAGCTGGAATGAAACAAAAATTGAAAGGCTACCTGGCGTAAGCCAAAATCGTTATTCCTCAACTAGTGCAACTCGCTCAGCCGCTGTTTATCGAGTCACCAAAACGTCAGCTGATGGTGCAGAAGCTATTACTTACTTTGACCGTACAGGACGGGGTATCAGATCTTCAAGTTTAATATCAAAGAGTGGTCATGATACGACGAAGGCCATTGTTTACAAAAGCTATAATCGTCATGGGCAAATTGAGGCGGTTTCTCGCCCAGTCCGTTCCGAAAATGACGCAGAAATGTTACCGGAATGGGTTATCACAAATTACGATGACTTCGGCCGTGCAAATACAATCACGGATATATCAGTTGATAAAAATATTAGGGTTACGACATCAAATTACAACCGTTTCACCGTTACCACTGCGTTCGGTGATTTTGAGAAATCAGTCAAGACTAATATTTTTGGTAAGACCGAATCTATCACAGAAGATAGCAAGACAGTTTCTCATACTTTTTACAGTGATGGTTTATTAGCAACAACTAGCCATATGGGCGAGAAAACAATAGAAATATTCTATGACGATCGCGGCCATAAGCGATCCATGAGCGATTCTGCCAGTGGTACTTGGGCATACAAATACAATGCTTTTGGTGAGCTATATTGGCAGAAAGATGCAGAGAATAATGTTATCGAAATTGAGTACGACATTATTGGACGTAAAGTAAAAGAGTCCACACCTGAAGGCTCTTTATCTTGGTATTACCACAACTCTGGCAATGGCATTGGTCAGCTTGAGAAAGAAGTTGGGATCGGGAATGAACGGTTGTATGCCTATGATCCAAAAGGAAGATTAAATACAGTCACGTTAAATATTGATGGTCGAAAGATTGTTACCAAGCACCAGTACGATCAAATTGGTCGCAATAGTCAGGTGATACTTAACTCTGATGGTGATATGCCAACCCCTTTATATAAAAGCTATAACGATGGCGGTCGATTACAAAGCTATTCTTTACCTGCGTCAGCATTAAAGTCATTTGATTTTAATGGCTTAGAGGATGACTTTACTAAAACTTTGGCTCGTATCAAGAGTTTAGAGAAATTGATTACGGATGCGCTGCAAAGGGTTACTGCCCATGAAGCCCGTGCAGTCGAGTTTTCGGCGAAAGCAGATACGTATGAAAGAAGCATCGGCAGTGCCAATCAGTTGGTAAAAGATCTGCGTAAAAAAGCACTACAGCACTCTAATGAAGCGTCTTCTAATTATAGAGTGTGGCAAGACTATGTGAAAAAATCCAAAAACTATACTGGACATTATGCTGTTCGCCGTTTCATATATAAAGGATTACAAGGCAATACTCATAAGTTTGAATACCAAGGGGGCTGCGCGAAAAAGAAGACAACGCTTGGAATATTTAAGCGTTGTACTCGCTATCATTCTTACCCTGTTAATATGGAAAAATTCGAATTTAACCAGTTATCTGCTACAACTAAAAATACGAAAGTGTGTCGCGCAACGTGGAGTGATTTTCGTATTAGCGCAGGTAAGAGTGGTACCAGGATTAATCCAAAATACTCTCAGGGCAAGTATCTAAGAAGTGAAACTAAACGTGTTAAAACAGGTTCAGCAAAATCTGGTTATAAATATAAGAACGTAACCACAAAATTTTATGAGTGGTGTAAAGTCAAAGAATATTTGCCAAAAGAATTATATTTAGAAATAGCTAATAACTATAAAGCGCTCTACGATAAAAAGAAAAAATACACCGCTTTCGCAAAAAAATCAGAAGCTAGTTTAGCAGCCAACATTAAAAAACATAGTGATGGTAAATGGTATATCAACGGTTTACCTAAAACAGACTATAGGGGTGAAAACCCCACAGCTCTTAAAAAGCTGGCAGTCAATAATGGTGGCGGCTTTAGTGAAGCAGTGGACAACTACAAAGCTTCGAATCTTAGCCAGTTGTTGGCTCATTATAAACAGCGGTTTGAGCATTATTCTCGATTAGCCGCCAACGAATCTAAGGGTTTTGATACCGAAAATGATGGCTTGGCGACTTTACGTCAGGATAAAGTCACCGAGAAAAAAGCCTACGATATTCTGTTTAATCAGGTGCAGCAACTTGGCTCCATTGATCGCTTGAAGTCCTTGGCACAGAGCCAATCGGAGTTGATGAGCTCGGATTCTAAACTGATTGTTTGGTCTGCGTTAAATTGGCATACCGACGGACGCTTAAAGGATGAAATTTATGGTAATGGCTTGCGCACGATTCGTAAGTTTGATCACAGCACCGGCGGCTTAGATTCGATCACAACACAGAATGCGAATGATCATGTGCTGTCCGATATACATTATGAATTTAATGACAGAGGCTATGTTGAATCGATAGAGGATAGTGTTAGCGGCTATACAGATACTTTTAACTATGACGCAGACATGCTCGACTCTTGGTCGCGTGCCGGACATGGAAAAAACTATAGCTACGATTATGAATACGATAGGTTAGGTAATCTGACCCATAAGCAATCAGGCACGCAGTTGAACCATTTTGGTGATGTTGACAAACCTTATCAAATTACCAGCCATAAAGGCGCAGCGATCACTTTCGATGAGAAAGGCTTTGTTACCTCGGCTAAAGGATCAACTTACGACTGGAGTAGCTTTGGCAAGGCCAAGCGTATTAATGCAAATGGCAAGGTGACTACCTTTGGTTACGATGCTGGCAATAACCGAGTGAAACGTGTTGATAGCAGCGGTACAACTTATTATGTCGCGCCTGGTTATGAGCAAGTCGTTAAAAATAATGGTGATGTGATTCACCGTATCCATATTCGTAATGGCTACGAATCAGTGGCAACACTTGAGCGCTATGAATATGCGGCAGGTGATGACATTTCACGCCCTGTCGATTTTGCTTCTTATTACCACAGAGACATGTTGGGAACAGGTGTCCTTGTTACTGGCTCCAAAGCAGAAGTCTTGAGTCGTAAGGGTTTCACACCTTATGGGGAAGCTTTACCAGATTATATGTTGGTACCTTCAGCGGGTAATGCGATGACGGCATCCAGTGGTGCGACAATGCCAGGCATGACTAAAGCTCGTGCGGCTACGCATCAGATAATGAGCAGTGGTATGTCTGCAGGCCTCTTTAAGGCAATGGTGAAGCAGGCGGAGCAGGCTTCTGATGTGCCATTATCTGATGAAGAGTTCAAACTATTGGCTCGTGCGTTAACCGTCAACAGTGTTATTGATGGGCTGCGTGGCTTTACCGGCCATGAAATGCTGGAAGATTCACAGCTGGTTCATATGAATGCGCGTATTTATGACCCTGCGATGGGGCGCTTTATGACACCGGATAGCGTCATTCCTGATGTAAATAAACCTCAAGCTTATAATCGCTATAGTTATGTCTATAACAATCCTGCTACTTATACGGATCCATCCGGACATAATCCGTTGGCCATCGCTGCGATTTATTTTGTAATGGCGCACACTTACTCGGACTCTCAGTTTCATCAAACACTGTCGTCTGTTTTGTTAGCCGCGGCTACCATGGGGGCTGTTGAGCCAACTACCGTTGCGGGTGCTGCTGCTACAGCGGGTGCGACAACCTTGGTGACGTCTGCAGCCTTGTCTGGCCGCATTTCCGGCACCGAACTGCGGTCAGCGGCACTTTCGGCCGTGGCGGCGGGCGTTGCATTTAAGATTGGTAATGTCAATGTCAGTGACAGTGACTGGGCTTACAAAGTGATGTATCACGGCGCAGCTCAGGGCACCATAGGCTGGGTGCGCAATAAAAATTTCTGGGGCAGTGCGTTAGCGGGTGCTGCTGGTCATGCGTCTGGTGTTGCCATGCAAAGCGCAGGTCTTCTTGATGGAGCAGGGTTTGGGGATGTGGCTGCAAGGACAGCTGTATCGGCCACGTTTGGAGGCTTAGCTTCTGCGGCTACTGGTGGTGACTTTGCTCAAGGAGCGATGATTGGAGCCATTGTGCATTTGTATAATTCTGAATCTCATAAGTATGAATCTTCTTACGACGAAAATGATCCTTATTATCATCGCTATGAAATGAATAATGAAATTTGTTCGTTATCAGAGACCTGCTCTGCTGGAGCCGTTTGGGGTGAATTAAAGAAAAATCCAGCTCCTGGGTGGGATAACTCAAAGCAGGTGGCAACAGGGGATGAGACAAAAATTGTATTTGCAGGTCTGAATGGAGGCACTGTTTCCCATGTTGTGGATGATGCAAATATGACTCTTTATAATGTTACACATTCGGATCATATTTTCTCTGATGGTTATGTTAGTCGTTCGGTTTATGTAAGAGGTGGCTCTGTGTATGTTAAGTCTATTGGAGAAGGAATTACTAGCTCAAGCTCATTTAGGTTAGGTGGTGTTCCTTTTTCTAGAGCGTTAAGAGCCGGCTTAAATATTGATTTATATAAGTCAGGATTTGATAGTTTGGATAATAATATTCGGAGCGCATTTTAATGATTAGTGTACTCAGAAGCGTACAAGTCATAAAATTTTGTAAATATTCTTTGATTAAAACTCTACTGGCTGTTTCTATTATGTTTAATTCAGGGTGTTCTTACGAAAATATTCATGCTGATAGCTCAATATATATTGAGTTTGAGCAAGAGTCTTCAGATGAGTTGTTTAAGGTTGTGCAGGATTTCGCGAATAGAAATAAGTTAGCAATCCAAAATGAGTCGAAGAAGTTTCCGAGTGGTTTAAGCTCAATACTCTATGAGCTAAGAAATGAAGATGATCTTAGGTTGTTTAAGGTTTCTGATTTAATGGATAAAAAACGATTTGTTGTTTCAGTATATGAAATAAATGAAAAAGAAGTTGGATCTTTATTTGAATTAATGTTTGTTTTTTTGAAAGGTAGCTTTCCTAGTGCTAAAATAGAAGTTAAGGATGCTGATATCTAAATTGAAAAACCTCTAACTATAAAAATATTGACCATGATTGGATGGGAAGTATTGCTAAGTATTTTATTGGGCTTTCAGTATGTTATTTTCTATTATATTTTTTATTGAAGTTTATATATCGTAAACGTTTTTAAAATAAATTATTTTATTTGAATATTATTTTTAGATTATATTCTTCCTGCTGTTTATTGGACGTCAAGAGTACTAAGTAAACTAAATGTTATCTTATCTATAGGAGATTGTAGTTGGAGTTTATTCTTTTGAATAAGAAATTTGTTTTTGAGTTCTGACATTGTTTATTGCTCAGGTTTGTTTCAGTTGTTCGATCGTTCTCATGTGTAATTGTAATGATCTGTTTTAGTATTGATATGTTGTAATTTTGGTTGTGTCTTCACTCGGTGTAAAATTGAATTTATTTAAAAAGTTAAATCATAGTTTCTTGGTAGTTATTGTTGCTCTTTGCAGTATTACCTATGAACTTATTTTTGCCCAGGCGTTAACCATTACTTTTGGTGGCACGGTTGTTCGCTATTCTATCACTATTGGTTTGTTTTTATTATTTTTAGGTGTCGGAGCTTTACTGTATCGATTCCTAAATATTAATAAAATCAAACGAAATTTTATTCTTGTTGAGCTGATGTTGTGTGTCATTGGCCCAGCTGGTTTGTTTTTTATTATTGGTTTAAATAGCACTGCTTATGAACCGTTTTATTCAGAGAACGGTTATTTGCTATTGTTAATTCTGTCGCACTTGCCAATTGCCTTAGTAGGCTTATTGTCTGGCTTAGAGTTACCTTTGTTATCTGATTTGTCGGAGCAGGAAGACGGGGCTTTTTCGACAACGCTTGGGTTTGATTATATTGGTAGTTTAATCGGCTCTGTGCTGTATGCCGTTTATTTCTACCCTGAACTAGGTTTAATTAAAACTGCTGTGATTATAGGTGCGCTTAACTTAGTGGCAGCTATGTTGTTTTTGCTCATGTCAGCCCGTGATACCGCAAGAGGTATCGTTATCGCATTGGCTATAATTGTGGTTGGATACGCTAGCTTATGGTCGGATATTGATAACCTAGAAGACCAAACTTACAAAACGTATTACTCTAAAGTGATTACAGATGATTACTGGTCTATGGATGATGAGGTAGAAGAAATTGAGGTGACAGGGTATCACCGTACTCCTTACCAGGAAGTTATTTTTTACGATATTTACCGCAGCTATTCAGATGAGCCCGACCAGTGTATGAATCTCGATAAGCATGTGCAAATGTGCAGTAGTTGGGTAGATGACTATCACCATGGTTTAATTGATGTGCCGATGGCGTACTTATCTGAGGTACAGTCTGGTCGTAAGCTTAACGTTTTACTGATAGGTGGTGGAGACTGGTTGCCCGTTAAGCAGTTGATGCCTTATCAGGTTTCTATCGATCATGTTGATATCGATAAGCAGTTTACAGAATTAACGAAGCACCATCCTCTGCTAAGAAATATGCACCAGCAGGCTTTTTATTATCAGGACCTTCATACCTATTACGAAGATGGTTTTGCTTACCTGAGGAACAATAAAAAAAAATACGATTTGATTGTTCTTGATTTACCTGGTTTGTTATCCGATAAGTTGATTCATTTTTACTCACAAGAGTTTTTCCATTTTGTTGCTAACTCACTTTCTAACAAAGGCTTGGTTGTAACGTGGGGGTACCCGAAAGATGCATTTTACGATCATTATCAGGTTATGATGAGCACACTGTATCAGGCAGGTTTTCGCGATATGATGGAGTATTACGCCTATGATGATCATGATCAGGCGGGTGAGACGTTCTATTTGCTGACAAACCCTGATAACAAAACTGTTCCGGAAGTAAACTATGCAATGAACAGTTATATTAATAAGCATTCAGACAAATACGAAAGTCAAACCTATTGGCAAGAGATATTCGAAACTGAAGAAGATAGCAATAGCATCTTTCATCCAAATAATAATATTATTGTTAAAAAGCCGATTCGTTTCTCCGGGTCTTAAGTCATCTATTTGAGGATCTGCTTCGCCGCTCGGTAGCCGCGATCAAACGCCTCTTCGAAAATAGAAAAACCGCTCATATCTGAATGGGCGAAGAATAGACCATTATCACTTTTGTTATCCTGTGTTCGCTCACCTGACCAAATAGATCCTACCTTTGGAATCGCCATTGCGTGACCCCATATCCATATATTAATAGATGTGATGTGTTGCGAAATCCCTGGATTCATGGTTTCTAGGTCGTTGAGTATGTCTGTGTTCCAGTCTGTTCTATTGCGAGAAAGCATCCATTTTCTTGCCTCTTTAGGTTCTAGGTGGCTGATGGGCCAGTAGTATGACAAGGTGTATTCATCGTTCCTGCTTTTCCCCGTTTGATGTTGCGCGTAAATATACCCAAGGCCTTTGCCAAGATAATTAAAATTGTCCCAGCTCAGTCGAGCATGTTTGTTGCCAGGAACCTTCGTTGTTGAAATGGTGGCTACAATCCAGGGTGCGTATTCTGGTATGGCGCGATATTCTTTCAGCCCCTTTAGCAGGTATTGATTAATAAATTTCGGGGTGGCCATAATAAGTTGTGAGCACTTATACGTGACCCGACTTTTTGACGCAAAGTCTTGGCAATACACGTAATAATAGCCATCTTCATGTTTTACCGAGGTCGCCATGGTATTGCTAGTAATGTGACCATCAACACTGGTTCGAAGCTTATTAACCAGCCATTGATTGCCTTCAGGCCAGGTAAGAATAGAGTCGTCACCGGTATTAGCACCAAACCCCTGTCTTGCACAAAAGTAATGGAGACCTGCCCAGGCTGATACTTTCTCAATCCCTGTACCGAAGTCGTCTCTGCAGCAGTATTCTGCATACCAACTTAAAGGTGTGCTAGTGAAACCTTGTTGCGCCAACAGCTGTGAAAAGGAAATATTGTCGAGCTTCAGGATATCAGGATCTTTGGACGAGTCTTCCATCGGAATAGTAAAGGCCGTTAACCCATCTTTACCGATATGGTTTTTCCAGTTATTGATAAAAACAAAGAAGCGATCTATTTCGGAAATTTCTGAAGCGGACATCGTCCCATAAGGAAGGTTATCCTGTTCCCAGTAACGTCCATTGTTAATTCGTTCAATGGGGTGTTTACAGAAATAGTCTGGATTATAAAAAGGGATACCCTGTTTATCAAATCCTGTTATTACACCCGCATCTTTATAGAAGTTTATCAGAGGTTTAGAATTCAAATTTGAAACAGTAACGTAATGAGCACCATAAGGAAATTGAGTGCTGTTATTTCGTCCCCCTCTCGCATTACCACCTGGTTTATGCTCAAGTTCTACTAGCTTAAAGTTAGTCACGCCTAGCGTTTTTAAATGGTAAGCGCAGGATAGTCCGCTGACACCGCCACCAACAATAAGAATGGGAGTTTCAATAATGTTAGAAGGTTCATTGTTGGCGTGCGAATCACGAAGTTCATGGCCTCGCTGATGGTTTGCGCCCTCAATAACACCAGGGATTCGTTTGGCATGTTGGTCAATTGAATTAAAGCAGCCCATTACGGATACAACAGGTAGCGTCATGGAGGTTTTAATTATGTTTCGTCGTGAAATTTTCATTTAAGTAAAGTATCTATATTTTCTTCATTCTAACGTCTATTCGCCTGCTCGGAAATAACAATTGAAGTGAATTAATACGGTTTGATGGAATGCTTCAGATATTCTGTAATTTCGATCAGAGATCAGGGGTGTTTAACGAATAATTTAGGTATAAACGGTGCATTATTCTCGCAAGCTCATTTGTTTAATGGCAAGCAGTTGGTAAGCAAAAACTATACTATGAAATATTTAAGACTGCCGTCCGTTTTTTCTGTTGAATTTATGTTTTATGGTTTTCTAGTTGATAGAGCACGGCCATCATTATTTAAAAAGCAGCAACACATTTTGGGGTTTGTGCATGTTTTTGATGAGAGAGTAATTAAATGGTTGAACGTTGATAGCGGTGTCGAATAGTTAATATATCTGAGGTGGCGGGTGAAATGAATAATCCGTAAAAAATTATACCACGCAGAATAGGAAGTACGATTGAAATAAAGCCTCGGTGTTGATTTAGCCGGCAGAGTCATGCTTGTGGCACTTGCAGTTCTATATGATGCTAATTTTTCTAGACTTACAAAGATTAAGCTTATAGGTGTGATGATATCAACATAGGACAGTGTAGTTTGATAAAGAGCTACTGTAAGGCTGTGCTTGGTATAATTATCTGGGTATGGATATATTAGGATTTTGAAGTATGCGGATAATTATTAAAAAAACCACTTACGCCAAAAGGCCTAAGTGGTTTTTATGAATCAGAACTTTAACTTTAACTTAAGCTTGGCAAAGCAAGTTTAAAAAGTCTTTCGATTCTTTGCGGTCGGTGAATTCAAATAGGTGCGAGCCTTTTTGATCTTTCACGATGACTTTTAGTTTGTTAACGGCAATCGAGATGATTGGCGAAATAATTGAATAATGCTGACCTTGATGTGTATAAGGCATAGTAAATAAACTCTTCTAATGTGCGCAAAAGGCGCTGACTAAGTAAGAGCTGGATTATTGTTGTAAGGAATTTTAAAAAATTACGACATTCTGTTTCGAGTACAAGTTACTACTTCTCGAAAAAATGGACAATAAGTTAGCTCTGTTGTTTTTGTAGTGCTGTCTAACTGAGAGGGGATAGGCAAAACACAAATTATCACTTGGATAATTAGTTAAATAAACTAGATGGGAATAATTAACGCTTTGGATATTACGTGTAGGTGTTTAAAATGTAAACACTTATTTTATATTATTTTGGAATACTCCTTTTGATCGGGCGCGGGGCACCCTCGGACATTGCATGTGGGTGTTGTGAGTTGGCTGGTTGGGGGAGTGAGCAACTGCTTTATGTATTAGCATTGTAGGAGGGTGCTCCCAGTATGCTTGCTGCGCTCACGGGGTATGTAACCCCGCGCCCGATAGCCATAAAAAAAAGGTGAACCAATTGGTTCACCTTTTTACTATCTGCGGGCTTTTTATTAAAAAACCTTAAACCGGCGCTCTAGAGCTTAAGCTGACAAAACCGCCTGTACTGCTGGCATCAACTGGCTCTTACGAGACATTAAGCCTGGTAGGTACATCAGCTGGTCTTCAGTGGCTGCACCATAGGCTGTAGCAGCAAGTTCTGCTTCGGCATCAGAGTAAACCACTAAATGTGCGTTTTTGGTTTTGGTGTCTACGATGGCGAAGAAGATGAAATCTAGGCCTTGTTTGGCTTTTTCACCGGTCATTTCTTCAAGTAAGTCGGCTTTACGGTCGAGTAGCTGTTCAGGTAATAGGGTTTCAGCGACGCCAAAGCCCACTTTTTTACCGTTGATTTCGTAGTGTTTGAAGTCACCTTTTAATACATCGTAGGTTGATACGTCAGCAAGGTCCGACTTGGCTTCCATCATTTTTAGGCCAAAGTCGTATAAATCATCGATACCTGCGATTTTAGCTAGCTTCTCAGCGTATGGCTTATCTTGTGGGCAAGTGGTCGGGGATTCGAAAATCAGGGTGTCCGATAGAATACCGGCCAATAGCATGCAGGCTGTGGTTGGGGTCATTTCTTTGCCCATTTTTTCGAAACGATCTGCAAGGATAGTCGCCGCACTGCCCCAAGGGCGAATATCAACCGATACCGGTGTATTAAAGGTAATTGGCTGGTCTTGAATGGCGTGGTGATCGATGATGGCAACGATGTCGTTAGTATTTACATCTTTGTGTAGCTGGGTTTTTTGGTTGAAATCCACTAGGCCCACTTTTTGACCTTCTACTTTTGAGATCATTTTTGGCAGTTCAACACCGCAATAATCCACGACAAATGCGGTTTCTTTGTTCAATTCGCCTGCACGGCGTGGCTCACCACCAAATAATTCAGCTGCACCGATAGCTGAACCAATCGTGTCGCTGTCTGGGCTTAGGTGGCCTAACCATACTAGGTTGTCTGTTTCGTTGTTTTCTGGTGTTTCTAGATCAAAAAAAGCCATTCTTTACCTGTATAAATCAATAATTACTGGGCGAGTCTTAAATTTGGCGCAATTATAACCATAAAGTGCGTTTGGTTATAATAATTTAGTGTTCTATCCACATTATCCTAACAAGGCTTGGGCTGATGGTCTTGTTGCTCGGCAAGCCCAAAGCAGGAGATTGTTGTTAAGTGCTAAGTCGCAATCATAAGTATTTGCGTATATACACAGCTTAGAACTTTTTTAGGGGTGGCATCCTCTCTGTTTATCGGTTGGCTTTATAAAGCAATGTCGTGGGTTAAATCAAAGTGGGCACTAAAAAAGCGAACCTGTACCTGATGGTGCTAAATATGATCAATTTACTTAAACACTTTAACCGGACTGTTTGGTAGTGAAGGCCTACTTGTATGAATGCTGACTGGCGGCGTAAATTTGACCTGGCACAAGTAATGTTTCAGGGGTATTCAATTAAATCATCGTCGACAATTATTATGGGCTGTGCTTCACAGTATTACGGTGTGTTGTATGCGTATTTTACCTATAAATAGATAAAAATTAATTTGTTTACATGCAGAATATATTCTCTAGAATGCCGCGTGAAAACAAATGGAATTTAAAATGAAAAAGTCGATCATCATCCCCGCTGTACTACTTACTGCTGTTGGTATTACTAGCCCATATATAATGGGGCTGGTTGCAGAAAACCAGTTCACTAGTCAATTAGAAACATTATCAGTTGAATATAATTCAGAAATGTTCGTTTCGGACATTCACTTTAATCGTGGCTATGCCAAATCAGATGCCAGCTTTGTGATGACCTTTGCGGATCCAAGTAATGAAATTCCAACGATTTCAATCTTGTTTGAATCCAATATGCAGCATGCACCTGTTCATATGAATGAATTTGGGCTGTCGTTATTTGAAATTTATTCACAAGATCGCCTTTCATTTTCACAAGGCCCTGAAGAGTTAATTGCATTTGTAAATGAAAATATGGGTGGCTATATTCTTTCTGGTTATTCTCGTGCCAATGTACTGGGTAGCTTTGATAGCGTATTAAGTACTACAGATCTTGATTTTAGTAGTGAAGCTGGTGATCTTAATATTCAAATGGATTCAGTCGTGATTAACTCCAGTGGCCAGATAGATGGGTCAGAAACCCTATTTGATATTAAGCTACCGAGCACAAATATTGAAAGCGCGGAATTCAATGTAAAAATTGATAATCTATCGACGGTCGGTGATCGTAGAACGGATACTAGTGGTATTGAGCTAGGCAGCAGCGTAATGGAAGTTGCACAACTATCAATAGTATCTGCAATGGGTGAAGCTAAGATTAATAACATGACTTTATCAGCGGTGAGCGATTTAGTTGATAATAAAGTTGATACTAACTTTAGTTATATAATTGAAAGTATTGAATCGCCTTTGCCTGTTAGCTCTGCAAGTTACAAAATGGATGTGAACGGTTTATCGATGGCGTCAGCCTTGCTGATTCAAGACTTACAGCAGCAGTTAGATAACATGGAAATAAACCCTGAATCAGTTGATGTATATTTTAACCAATTATTAACAACGACCTTCCAACCTGGTTTGCACATTAATCAAGAACTAAAAGCGAATGCATTTGGTGGTGATTGGTTGGTAGAACTAGATGTAGAATACACAGGTGTAGATGGCGTTGAAATTGCAGCGTTAGCGGATCCAAAGGTTGCAATAAAAGCTGTTGCAGCCACTATGGTGGTTACTGCTGATAATAATGCATTATTAAGAACACCGATTGCACCAATGGTAGATGGTTTCCTAGAACAAGGCTTGATTAAGCTAGATAATACCAATGTAATCAGCGTTGCGAATTTAACCGCAGGTAAACTAACGGTTAATGAGCTCGAAATTCCGGTCGAACCATTAATTGATGCATTACTGCTTAAAATTGCTCAGTCACAAGAAGAAGACGCTGCTATTAATTAATTTTAATACACGCCTTAATATAATGGTTGATAATGTGGCCATACTATAAAAAAAGTGAACCCAACTGTGTTCACTTTTTTTATAGTATGGCCACATAATTTTTTTAGATGTTGAATAAATTTTATCTAATAAGTAAGTCTATTGATGTGTTTACCTATATAAATAATTAATGAGCAGATTGAGTTAGAACTAGGTGTAACGATAACCATTTAATACGCGATGACATTAATGCATCAGTAATATGCTAGTACAGCTCGACCTTGAATACTTCAAGTAAAGTACCTAATGCAATTGCCCTATGAATAGGGATAACGTTTAGATATTTCCTTTCAATGATTATACACTCCCTATATTTGAGCTAATGGATTTTAATTGACCTTTTGCCATACAGCTGGCGGCAGAGGACATCAATAATACTAATACTTAACTGGCCCGAAAGAGAATCATTAATATGATGCAATCAGCCTACAAAATTTTAAATACGGTATTCGGTTACGGTGCATTTCGGTCACCACAAGACCAAGTGATTGATGCTGTATTAAATGGCGAAGACGTCTTTGTGCTTATGCCCACAGGCGGCGGCAAGTCGTTATGTTATCAAATACCGGCTTTAGTTCGCCCAGGTTTGGGAATTGTTATCTCGCCATTAATTGCCTTAATGCAAGACCAAGTGAGTGCGCTTACTCAAGCAGGAGTGCGCGCCGCTTGTATGAACTCGGCCATGGGCAGTGATCATAATTTTCAAGTGGAACAACAAGCTCTAAGGGGCGAGTTGGATATTATTTATATTGCACCAGAGCGTTTAGCCTTGCAGCGCACGCTAGATTGGCTGGGTCAGTGTACGCTTTCGCTATTTGCCATTGATGAAGCACATTGCGTGAGTCAATGGGGTCATGACTTTCGCAGCGATTATTTACAGCTCAGCGTATTGCAGAAAATGTTTCCGCAAGTGCCACGTATTGCATTAACTGCCACGGCCGATGCTAAAACCCGTGACGAAATTATTTTACGCTTAGGGTTAGAGAGTGCCCGGGTGTTTGTATCTGGGTTTGATCGTCCTAATATTCAATATCGTATTACGCAAAAAAATAACCCCAAAAAACAGTTACTCACGTTTTTACAAGCCGAGCACTCTGGCCATGCGGGTGTGGTGTATTGCTTATCACGCAATAAAGTCGAAGCCACCGCCCAATGGTTAAGCGAACAAGGTGTGAATGCCTTGCCGTACCATGCAGGTTTAGATAAAACCATTCGCCAGCGAAATCAAGAACGTTTTCTACGCGAAGAAGGTATCGTCATGGTCGCCACGATTGCTTTTGGTATGGGGATTGATAAACCGGATGTGCGGTTTGTAGCGCACTTAGATTTACCTAAAAGTATAGAAGCTTACTACCAAGAAACTGGTCGAGCAGGGCGTGATGGAGAACCGGCCACTGCGTGGATGGCGTACGGTTTAGAAGATGTAATCAAACTCAAGCAAATGATGGCGGGCAGTGATGCCAATGAAAACTTTAAACGCATCGAGCAACAAAAACTAAACGGCATGTTGGGTTTGGCTGAACTGACGACCTGTCGTCGTCAAACCTTAATCGGTTATTTTGGTGATACGTTAGCCGAACCTTGCGGTAATTGTGATAACTGTTTAACCCCAGTGCAAACCTGGGACGGCACAGAGGCTGCGCGTAAAGCGCTAAGCTGCGTGTATCGAACCGATCAGCGTTTTGGTGTGGTGCATTTAATTAATGTGCTGCGCGGAAAAATCACTGATAAAATAACACAATTTGATCATCATAAAGTATCGACCTTTGGTATTGGCCAAGACTTAAGCGATGCCCAGTGGCGTTCGGTTTTTCGTCAGTTAGTGGCACGTGGTTATTTGAATGTGAATTTTGATTATGGCCAGTTATTTTTAAGTGATACCAGTCGCGCTATTTTGCGCGGTGAAGAATCATTAATGTTACGTGTTGATACCATGCAAACCAAAAGCAGTATGGGCGGCGGTAATAAAAAATCTAAATCGATGGATATTGATGATAACGATCTTGCCATGTGGGAAGCGCTGCGTGCATGTCGTAAAAATATTGCCAGTGAACAAGGTATCCCACCGTTTATGATCTTTCATGATGCCACACTAAAAGATATGTTGGATAGCAAGCCGAGTTCATTAGAAAGCTTTGGTAATATTAATGGGGTAGGGCAAAAGAAATTGGATAAATATGGAGCTGATTTTTTGGCTGTTATAAATACGAATTGATTGAATATATTTGATGTTGCTTGCAATGCCGAATGTATCTTTATACTTGCAGTGTAGAGCGTATTGGGCATTGCAGACGACCTAAACTTTAATTACTTAGTATTATCTGCGGCAATCTTATCTAACGCACTGATACGTACTAACTCACTGCCTGAAAAATGTTGTTGGCGTATATCTTGTAATAATTGTGTTTTTTCTTCTTGTGTATAGTTTGAGCTAGATAATATTTGTTCGCTTTCAACTCTATATTGTGTCACACGGGATGCCCATTGTGCCCGATTTTGATCTAATGCAGCTAAGTTTTGTGCAGCTTGTTCACCATAATTATCAACACGCAATTGATTAATTGCGGCATCATCCGCGCCTTTTTCACGTAGTGCTTTCTCTTGTGCTTTAACGTTATTAACCAAGCTGGCCTGCTGTTCTTGTTGAGATATCCATGATGGTGATGCACTGTTTAATAATTCATATTCAGTCTGTTTTTGCTCAGCGGTTAAATCGTGATTGCTTCTAATAGCGACTTTTTTGATCATGTAGTCGTCGTATTCATCTTCTTGTTTGTAAAAGGCAAGGCTTGCCTCTTGTGAAAAAAACAAACTACGTGATTCTCGTACGTTTTGCTTCATTTCTTTCACTTTTTCAAGGCTGTATGTTTGATCATCGTAGCGTGATGAAAAATCATTTTTAATTTCGCCGATGTGGTTTTGGTACTGTAAAAACCCTTCTAGTAACTGCATGCCTGTCGTAAGCGCATTACCTGATAGTTGCTGAGTTAGAGCATGGCGAATACGTACAATGCACTCTGCTAGGGTATCTTCACCCATAGCGGATAAATAAAATTCGAATAATCGTTTTACCTTCGTATTAATAATTAACTCACCTTGCGTATTCGTATCGAGCGGACTGGGTGGTGGGCTGTCAGCGAGTGACTGCGGTAAGCTAGCATGGAAGATAGCCGCTTGTTCTGCACTTAGTTCAGCTGTGTTAAATAACTCGCGAATGCTTTCTTTTGATACTGTTTTTTCAAATTCAATAGGCTTGTTTGCATTTTTATCAGTTGAATGATTTAAATCCAGTGTTGTGGGTGTGTTTTTTGTTAGTACAAAACTGCCGATAACTAGTACGGCACATGCAATGCCGACACTAAGACCTACGCGTTTATTTAATATTGGTTTATTCATAGCTAACTCTGTGGGTTACAAAATGAAAGCATGGGTTTGTAATGTCTACAATCCCATGTTCCATAACTCAGATACTACAAGCCTGCTTTTTTCAAGCGGCGAGCATGTTCTACATATAAAGGCACTGGGCTGGTTGTCCATAAACCACGTAAGCCAAACATGCCATTGATTTCATCGGCATGGTTACCCACATAATCATCACGGATCACTTTACCAAAGTGCGTTGAGCAGCGGGGTACTAATCCATCGTGATCATTGCCTGCAAAAACAGACGTGATGGCTAATACTGCATCTGCTGGATCAAGTACATTTGAATTAAGTAATGGATTGTAGGTAGCCGACCATGAATAGTAACGCACGCCATTTGAGCTATGAGCCCCATCGTTTACTGAGTAGTCTTTTACATACTTAGGCCACCACCATCTGCCAACATTTTTCTTCGGTACCGTTTTACATGACGTGCTGCGAACACCTTGTGGATATTGCGCATTGTATAATAATGCATCTTTAGTATTCAGAGCACGAATGGTTGCCATGGTATCAACGGCTTGGTTAGGTTCACCCGCAAGAATTGCTTCAAAAGTGGCGATAGCATTACCAAGGGTGACGGCTAAGCCTTCTAATGGTGTGCCGTTCACTTGGTCGGCTACAGGTGAGCCAAAGTGCGGTGTTGCAATGGTGGTGATAGAAGCCACCAAATCAGGGCGTACTGCTGCCACATAGCGTGAGGTATTACCGCCTTGAGAATGGCCAATTAAATTTACTTTGCTTGCGCCAAGAGTGGCGAGTAAATCTTCAATGTAGGCTAATAAAATTTCACCGCGTACTTCATCACTGTTCCACCCTGGAACCTGTGGTGTGTAGGCAATCGCACCCACGCCGCGCAGTGCGCTTTTAACGCCATAAAAGTAGTCGGCTAACATCTGGTCAAACCCAGCGTGGCCATGCACAAGTACAATGGGATGTTGCGTTTTCCCTGATGTGTCTGCTTGGCTTGAAAACGAAGCTATTAATGCACATAAAGAAAAAGCAATTGCCTTACTTATTTTTTTTATTTTCACTGTTTTTCCTATTTTTATTATTTTATTTTGATGAGGGGCATGACTTCATTTAAAAGTCAGGTGCACTATATCGAAGCTAAAAATGAAAGACTGAAAAATGTAATATTATGGCAATATTTGCCTTAGGTTTTTTTATATCTGATGAATATGCCTTAAAAATAAGGATGAAATCGCCTATTAAAACCGTACGTTGGTACAGTAAAAATAAAAATTTTATTCGTTATTATTTTTTAAAACAGTTTCCAATAACTGAGAAAACAGTTGTTTACCGAAAGGTTTTTAGGAATTTAAAAAAGCGTGGTGTATATCGTGTGTTGAATTAATCTTGTTAGACAATATTACATCGCTAGCATGAACTTATATATATATATATTTATGCTTTGAATAACTCAGTAGCAAGGCATTTTTGTATCAGAGCTAACCAGTTGTTGTGGTCAATAGGTCGCTTGTATGCGTGGTTTCACTAGCAGGTGATTATTTTTTGACGATTAAATGCTGCATGAATATAAGTAATAATTAACCGTCTAAAGTTATAGATCTAACTTATCTTTTGTTATGATAGCCTCATCCCATTCTCCATAGGCCCTCAACTGCGTGGCAAGTTTTAAACTTAGAGATTATCAACAAGAAGCCGTATCTGCGACGCTTAAACATTTTCGTAAAACCAATGAATCTGCCGTGATTGTATTACCCACTGGTTCAGGTAAAAGCTTGGTGATCGCCGAGCTTGCCCGTTTGGCCAAGCGAAAAATATTGGTACTCACTCACGTTAAGGAATTGGTCGAGCAGAATCATTTAAAATATGAAAGCCTAGGTTTAACGGCGGGTATTTATTCTGCTGGCCTAAAACTGAAACAAACTCAGCATCAAGTCACATTCGCCAGTATTCAATCAGCGGCCCGCAACCTAGACGACTTTAACGAAGCCTACTCATTAATTATTATTGATGAGTGTCACAGGGTGAATCTTTCGAGTGAAAAGCTAGATAGTCAAGATGATGATCAAGAAGTAAACAAAAATAAAAGTGAATCAAGCAGCAATCAATACCAACAAATTATTCATAAACTGATGATGGTTAACCCTGACGTGAAATTACTAGGATTAACAGCAACCCCTTATCGCCTAGGTATGGGTTGGATTTACCGCAGACATTATCGAGGGTTTGTGCGCAGTGAGCAGCAGCGCCCATTTGAGCATTGCATTTACGAACTGCCTTTACGCTATTTAATTAAGCGTCAATATTTAACTGAACCTAAATTAGTGGATGCCACTATTGAGCACTATGACTTCAGCCGTCTTAAAGGCAATGCTGCAGGCGAATATAATACGACGGATGTAAACCATTTATTAAGTAAAAATCACCGCGTTACCAAAGGCATTATTGAGCAAGTCATTGAGCTAGGGGTAAAGCGTCAAGGTATTATGATATTTGCTGCCACGGTTGATCACGCAAAAGAAGTGTTTAGTTATTTGCCTGCGCAATATAGCGCGCTGATTACAGGCGCGACTGATAACATTGAACGTGATCATTTAATTAAGGCATTTAAACAAAAACAGATTAAATACTTAGTTAATGTATCGGTATTAACCACAGGCTTTGATGCACCCCATGTGGATATGATTGCCATATTGCGCCCTACACAATCAGTAAGTTTGTACCAACAAATTATCGGTCGAGGATTACGTTTAAGTGATAATAAAAAAGATTGCTTGGTGATTGATTATACCGGTAACGACTTTGACCTTTACCAACCTGAAGTGGGGGAGAAAAAACCGAATAGCCAGAGCCAACCGGTACAAGTGGTTTGTCCTAGCTGTGAGTTCCCAAATATATTTTGGGGGATCTGTGATGATGACGGTGATTTAGTTGAGCATTATGGTAGACGATGCCAGGGTCTCATAGATGACCTTAGTGGTGCACAATTACAGTCACATCAATGTGATTATCGCTTTGTGTTTAAGGAATGCCCTCATTGTGGCGGTGAGAATGACATTGCGGCACGTACTTGTCTGCGCTGTAAAGAGGTGTTGGTCGACCCTGATGATATGTTGAAAAAAGCACTGCAACTTAAAGATTCGAAAATTATTCGCTGTGCCGGAGTGAGTTTAGATAAAGTTGATAAAAATGATCAGTTGAAAATCACGTATCATGATGAACAAGGTGTAAATTTAAGTGAAACGTTTGATTTTTCTAAACCAAATCAAGTTAAAGTGTTTAATGACATTTTCTCTAAACGTATTAGTATTAATATTGGTGCCAAATTAGGTACCACAGAAAAGTTCGAAGTAACAAGCCTTGACCAAGTATTAAAGCTATCGAATATATTTCCTTTCCCTGATTTTGTTATAGCCAAAAAGCAAAAATATTACTGGCGCATTAAAGATAGAATATTTGATTATCAAGGGTCATTACCGAAAAGCTAATGAGTTATGATTAAAATTTCGGTCTTTAATAAATAATGCATGTAAATTTTTCAATTACTTTACGCTGTGGGACTAATTTTAGTAAACGCTAATCAGAGTCTTCTTCACTGCCTTTTCGTTTGTTTAGGCTTCAGGTTCTGGAACCGAATTCTCTACTTTAAGATCATAAGCCTTGATGAATGCGTTTTTGAGTATGCCTAATATGCCATCGATAACAGAGATATCTGGGTCATTCAATGAGCCTTCAATGGGGATGCGTGTTGCTATTAGATCTTTATTGTCGTTTTCAAATAAACTAGCAAGTGCGCCGCCCATCATTTCAAGTAAAACCGCTATTGGATGATCATCATCTTCAACGACATCTTCATGCCAAGAGAATACATCTAAATTATATACTCCCACTTTTATATAGCCGGTTACATTACCATTAGCGGATTTTAATTCGCTAGCCATGTCAATTTCTCCTGCCTCAACATCAAAAGGGGCATAGAATTTTACGATATCCTCAATGTACAATACCGGTAGCTTTGCCATTTCGAGGTTAAGATCAAACGTGGGCTTACTTGTATTAGGGTCTAAACTGCCGTCTATTTTAATTTCGGCATGGTTTTGAATGTCACCCGTTGCTGCAATTTTGGCGGTTGTGTTGATACCTTGAATGTTTGCAATATTGGATGCGTCGATATTTATATTTTGTATCGTTAACTTTGCACGCTTGAGTTGTGATTTTGCGTCCATCGTAAAATCACCATTTGTGATTGTTAACGTATTTATCGAAAATGGAATGATGTTTTGAGCCAGGCCTAGCCACGTTTTTTTATCTTTTTTTGACGTTGATTCAGGCTTTTTATTCTTAGAGCGCTCGTATAAACTAAGTTTAGGCTGGGTAATCGCTATCTTTGTGACCAGTTTACCTTTTAGTAACGCCTTCCATAATATTGAAATATCGATTCGCTTTACAGAAAATAACGGTAGGTCTTGTCCGTCTTCAGTTTTTTTGATGTTAACTTGGTGAATCGTATAAGAACCTCTAAGAAGGGCCAAGTCTATGTCGCTTACTGTACCGCTAATACCTTCTGCTTGTTGTATTGCTCGGTTTATATACCATGTGGCGAGACTGGGTGCTGATGCTCTAACAATGAGTAAAAACATGACTGTACTGATTAAGACGATGGTAGACACCTTAATCGACTTATGCCAATTCATATTGTTTCCTTAGGTTTAGCTACTAATCGTTAAATTTTGCAATTATTAACACGACATGAATAATACCGAGATGATGTGCCGTATACCACACTCATATTTGATTTATATTTAACTCAATGACGGTTAAAAATAGAGTAACCTAATAGGTATAGTGTTTAAGTTATATAATAAGAAATGGGAAAGCATATAGACGGCAAGCGTATCCTATTTAAAAAATGCGTAACATTAAGGTTCAAATATCATGAATTCAAAGAATAAAGTGACGCACCCTCAGCAGTTTTCAATCAAAAATTGGTGGGAAATAACCAAGCGTGTCATACAAAAAATTCAAAAAGATAATATGTCTCTTATTGCAGCAGGGGTTGCATTTTATTTTCTATTGGCAATATTCCCCTTATTAGCCGCGTTAGCTTCTATGTATGGCCTTTTTACAGATCAACAAACACTGGTTCAGCATATTGGTCTTTTGGTTGATGTGATTCCAGAACAAGGTAGACAAATAGTAGAAGCCCAGATTGGAAGCTTAATATCAACGGATAACAGTGCATTGAGCTTAGGGTTCATTTTTAGCTTCTTGTTGGCTGTGTGGAGCGGCGGTAAAGGCTCAGTTGCACTCATCGGTGCATGTAATATAAGTTACGAAGAAGACACCGCACGCTCATTTTTTATGATGATGCTTGTTCGAATACTGCTGACACTAGCAACCGTCATGACCATGTTATTGATGTTGCTACTAATTGTCGGTATTCCATTGGTACTTAATTTTCTTGATGAGTCAGTTCAAACGTTACTGGGATGGATCACATGGCCAATCTTATTACTTGTATTTAATGTTGCGCTGGCAAGTTTGTATAAATATGCGCCACACCGTGCATCTGCTAAATGGCGTTGGGTTACGCCTGGCGCGGTACTCGCCACTTTATTTTGGTTAGTGGGGTCGTATTTTTTTAATTTATATATTGGTGAATATGCCAGCTATAGCAAAACGTATGGCTCTATGGGTGGCGTGGTGATTTTATTAATGTGGTTTTATGTGACGGCTTACACCATCTTACTTGGCGCAGCAATAAACGCATCAACCGAGTTGCAAACAGCGCAAGATACAACAACTGGAGACGAGAAACCAAAAGGGGAAAGGGGAGCATTTGTTGCCGATAATGGCCCAGAAGATACCAAGTGATAATATAGTGTCAATTTTCACCTTTAATAAAGCCCTAAACAATATTAGGGCTTTATTTTATATCAAATGTAAATGATTAAACTAACGCCATTAAGTCTTCTTTTTTAAAGGCTTTCAGTTCGTCTAATTGATCTTGCTTAACTTTGTTAGCCCAATCAGGGTTGGCAATAAGGGCTCGGCCTACCGCAACTAAATCAAACTCTTGTTTATCGATACGATTTAACAGTTGGTCAAGGCTTGCGGTTTCAGCTTCGCTGAAGGTTGTTTCACCCGGCTTGGGCATAAAGTCTTCATTTAAACCAATACTGCCTACTGTGATGGCAGGCTTACCTGTGATTTTTTGTGTCCAACCGGCAAGATTTAAGTCACTGCCTTCAAACTCTGGTTCCCAGAATCGGCGTTGTGAGCAATGGAATATATCGACACCCGCTTCACTTAGTGGTGTTAAGAATTGTTCAAGTTCTGCTGGTGTTTGTACCAAACGAGCGGTGTAGTCTTGTTGTTTCCACTGTGACCAACGCAAAATAATTGGGAAGTCAGGGCCAACCGCTTTGCGACACGCTTTGATAATATCAATAGCAAAGCGGCTACGGTTCTCCATTGAACCGCCATACTCGTCTTCACGCTGGTTAGTACCCTCCCAGAAAAATTGGTCGATTAAATAGCCATGTGCGCCGTGCAGTTCGATGGCATCAAAACCAACGGCTTTGGCATCGGCAGCGCCTTTGGCAAATGCAATGATCACATCTTGGATATCTTGTTTAGTCATTTCATAGCGGCTTTGTTTACCAGCTACAAACATGCCCGAAGGCGTATAGCCAGGGACATCACCTTCGGGCATTACGCCTGATTTACGTGCGCCACCGACATGCCAAAGTTGAGGGGCAATTTTACCGCCAGCATCATGCACAGCATCAACCACTTTTTTCCAACCTGCTAAGCGTGACTCACCATGCATATAGGGTACGTTTGGGTACCCGCTAGCGGCAATGTGGTCTATGCAGGTGCCTTCTGTAATGATTAAGCCTACACCGCCTTCTGCGCGACGGAGATAATAATCAACCGTGTTTTGCCCTGGAATATTGTTGTCCGGAGAAAAATTACGAGTCATGGGCGCCATGACGATTCGATTTTTGAGTTCTAGGTTGGCAAGTTTAAACGGTTTAAAAAGGCTGTTGATACTCATGCTGTGATCTCGTTATTTAAAATGAGGCGATTGCCTGTGCATTTAATTTGATGCTTAAAATAATTAGGTTGTCATCTTACAGTGGACAATTGAATTATATAAGTTAGTGATTTGTACCCATGGTAGTAGATAAGTGCTCGGTAGCATAAGGCTTGTTTAAGATAATGATTGTTCCAGTAAAATGGTGATTGGAATATAGACACACTATATTGAATGCTTTATAGCGATTTAAAAAAATATTGCATAAATTATGTAAATCAAACCCCAATTAATTTAGTGCATGATGAAATATCAATAAAGCTAATGTTTATAGGGGACTTATCTGAATAAATATATAATATCTATACGCGAGAGTGAACTGTGTTTAAGCATTGATACAGCGATTATTTATAGTTGGCTAAACGGCTTGGCTAGAAAGGTTAAATTGATTACAGGTATGATTAATTTTTTATAGCATTTAAAAATAAACGCACTTTGTGAGTTTATTTTTAAATTTATTACTGTTTTAAACTTAAGGTTAGACCTTAAATTGAGATAGGTATTTGTCTTGCTGTAATGTTTGTTTGCTGGTTTCTTCACAGTCTGTTTTTTGTTGTTGCGCGCCTTCTGATAGCTGTTGAGATATACCTCGAATATTAGTGGTGTTGCGATTAATTTCTTCGGTGGTGGCACTTTGTTCTTCGGCAGCCGTGGCAATTTGTATATTCATATTATTTATTTCTTTGATATTTTCGCGTATGGCGCTTAGTGCTTCATCAGCCTTAATTGAAATGTCGGCTGCATTACTGGCTTCAGATTTACTTCGTGTAATGGTTTCCTCTGCTCTTTTGACGCCCGATTGTAATTGATCAATCATTTTTTGAATTTCTTTTGTCGAGTCCTGTGTTCTTGATGCGAGCGCTCTTACTTCATCAGCGACCACCGCAAAACCACGGCCTTGTTCGCCAGCCCTTGCGGCTTCTATGGCGGCATTGAGTGCGAGCAAATTGGTTTGTTCTGCAATGCCTGTGATCACCGTTAAAATGTCCACAATATTATTACTGTAATTGGCCAGCTCATTAATGGTTTGTACGGTGCCGTCTAGTTCAACGGACAGTTGGGTTATGGACCCAGATGTTTGAGAAACAATACCAGCGCCTTTTTCAGCGGAATTATCGGCGTTACTTGCAGACTCGGCGGCTTTTTGTGCGTTACAGGCAACATCTTGCGCCGTGGCAGACATCTCGTGCATAGCGGTGGCTAGCTGATCTATTTCTGATAATTGTGTCACTAATTGTTTAGACGCGCTCGATGCCGTATTAGCGGTTAGAGTGGTATTTTCGTTTATCGAAGATGATAGGCCTTGCATATCTTTAATAAGATTTTGTAGGTTGCCAATAAAAGAATTAAATTGTTCCGAGACCTGACCAAATTCGTCGGTTGTAAGCACAGGTAGTCGTTTGGTTAAATCCCCTTCGCCGCGGTTTATTTCTTTCAGCGAAACATAGACATTACGAAGCGGTGCCAAAATATGTCCCATCACATAAAATAAAAGCAATGTACTGATGATGGCACTTAATATTACACCAATGAATGCAGCTAAGCCCATGTCATAAGCTTCTGCCATGACAATGCTTTCATCTAACACAACACCGATAACCCAATCCATGCCTTTTAAATCTTTTAAGTCGGTGAAGTAAACCATATGAGGTTTACCTGCAAAATTAATATTTTGCAGTTGGTTTATTAATTGTGGAGATTCTTCTGTAAAAAGCGCATTAATAGGTTGGCCATTTAATTCACTATTAGGGTGAGAGATTATCTTACCGCTCTGCGTTAACAAAAATGCGTACCCTGCACCATGAAAATTTAGCGTATTCACTGCCTCTGAAACGGTTTTTAAGCTCAAGTCTCCACCAAATGCTCCCATGAATTTACCATTATCAGAAAGGTTCGCCACTGCGGATATGAGAATTTCTCCTGATGACGAGTCGGCATAAGGTTCAGTTAACACTGCGCGGCTGGATTTTTTTGCCAGAGGGTACCAGGGGCGTTTTCTTGCGTCCCAGCCATCTACCGCCCAAGTTGGATCATTCGTGATGGCGATTCCGTCTGTTTCAAGTCCGCCAAACATTAATAAAAATTCGTCTTTTAAAATGGCTTGGTTTAAGTAAGGACTAATTGCGCCTGCATCAAATTGGGCATCGATGGATTGTCCAATGTAATCAATTAAAATGAGTTTGCCGTTTAACCAGTTAGATATTTGTGTAGACAAGGCATTACTTGACTCAGAAATACTGCTTTCGGTTTGTCTTAATAATGAAGACTTAACCGAATAGTACTGAAATAAAGACAATAAGGTGATTGCAAGAATTAGCACCGAAGAAGAAACCATCACCACTTTATGTGCAACTTTCATGATATTAACTCTTGTTAGGGTCTGACTGTTTTATCGTATTGTAAAAGGCCTAGACCTCGGAATACGTGTACAACTAAAAGATTAGTTCAAGCTATTACATTATTCAAAAAACAGGACTTTTCGATCGTTCAAAAGGTGTGATTTCAGTATGTGAGGCGCGTTAGGTCTACCTACTGAGCGTGTACTTATGTACAAATTGGTCAAAAGAGAGCGTTTAGAGCACTTGTGAAAGTGGAGATAGCCTAAAACAAAGGGCCTGCAAGTGATCGAAGTGCCATTACCAATAGGCGGTTTGGTCTTATTTATCAAGAATATAATGGGTAACCGTATCAAGATATTGGCTTAATCAGCATAGGATTGACTGAATAAGACGCTGAGCGAGCGCTGATTATGTGCAAATATTTAAACCCATAAATATAACAAATTAGCTTAATGGTTTTCCCGATGGGCTCGATAGTATGAGTGCTGATTATGAATATCGATTACTTACAATATGCCATTCCCATTTTCCTTTATCTTGATTTTCATAGAGGCCATGTATTCCCATGTAAAAGGTTTGGGCTTATACAATTTAAGAAATAGCCTGAGTTGCCTAGCATGTGGTGCATTTACAACAACTGTCGAGGTGTTTACCAAGGCTTTATTGTTACTAGTGTACGCCTATTTATTTGAACACTTTGCTATTACGAAACACCCGGATGATAGCTGGATAACTTGGATTGCCGCTTTAGTTGTATTTGATTTTTTATGGTATTGGGCGCATCGGGTTTCTCATGAAATGAATATTTTATGGGGAGGGCATTTACCTCATCATCAATCAGAGGAATTTAATTTAACCGCAGGCTTAAGGCAGGGTGCATTGCAGGATGTCATGTATTGGCCCATCTATATGTTAATGGCCCCCTTGGGGTTTTCGCCCGAAATGTTCATCACTCACATGTTAATTAATAAATTCTATGGCTTTTGGCTGCATACTCGAACAATTAATAAAATACCCTTGATTGAGGGGATTCTAGCAACCCCGTCAGCTCATCGTGTTCATCACGGTATGAACGACATTTACATCGACAAAAACTATGGTGGTATTTTTATGGTATTTGATCGGATATTTGGTACGTATCAAGCTGAAACATGCGATGTGATTTATGGTGTAAGAAAGCCATGTAAAACTTATAACCCAATTAGTGTGCATTTCGAATGGCTCTATTGCTTATGGCAGGACGCGTGTTTAACGAAACGCTATCGGGATAAAATAAAAATTTGGTTTATGCCCACCGGTTGGCGACCAAAAGATATTGAACAATCACAGCCTAGGGTGAAAAGAGATCTTTCTGGTTATGTGAAATTTGATAGTCATCGCCCGTCATACGATACTGGAAAAATGTTGGTCATTTTTGCCGTATTCTCAACACTTGCTCAGTGTTTATTATTTGCTGGTGATGTCTTGAGTTGGCCTGTAAAAATATTACTGGCCGTTAGTATTACGATTGGTTTTTTGTGGCTTGGTAGGGTTCTAGATGCATCAGTGAAGCATAGGCACTAGGCCGTTCAATATTGATGAAAGACAGGCGAAAAATATGAAAGGTAATGGATATAACCCGTGCTTATACCTCTAGGCTATTAAGGTGTTAGTCAGAATAAATTAGCCATCTAGCGCGCAAGAGACTAAAACTATACACACGTTGTTAAACATTCGTTTTTATAGGAGATGCCATCATGGCAGAGCAAGGTAAGTGTCCATTTAATCATACAGCCGGTGATGGCCAACGAAATACAGATTGGTGGCCCAACCAGCTTAATCTCAAAATTTTGCATCAGCATTCTTCAAAGTCAGACCCAATGGACCCCGACTTTGATTACACAAAAGCGTTTAACAGTCTTGATTTAGACTCGCTTCGCAAAGACCTTCACGCATTAATGACAGACTCACAAGATTGGTGGCCAGCCGATTATGGTCATTACGGTCCGTTTTTTATTCGTATGGCATGGCATAGTGCGGGTACCTATCGTACCGCGGATGGTCGTGGGGGAGCTGGCGCAGGTATGCAGCGTTTTGCGCCCCTTAATAGTTGGCCGGATAACGGTAACCTTGATAAAGCCCGTCGTTTACTTTGGCCAATTAAGCAAAAGTACGGCAACAAAATCTCTTGGGCCGACTTAATGATACTGACGGGCAATTGCGCACTTGAATCCATGGGCTTTAAAACCTTTGGTTTTGCTGGTGGTCGTGCTGATGTATGGGAGCCAGAAGAAGATGTGTACTGGGGTGCAGAAGAAGAATGGCTAGCCACCAGTGATAAAAAGAACAGTCGTTATAGTGGCAAGCGTGATTTAGAAAACCCATTGGCGGCGGTACAAATGGGCTTAATCTATGTGAATCCAGAAGGGCCTGATGGCAACCCAGATCCACTGGCTTCGGCGCAAGATATTCGCGATACATTTGCCCGCATGGCCATGAATGACTATGAAACCGTTGCTCTAACGGCAGGTGGGCATACATTTGGTAAAGCTCACGGTGCCGGTGATGCGGCAAAAGTAGGCGTAGAGCCAGAAGCCGCTGGGTTAGCCGAGCAAGGTTTGGGTTGGATAAGCCGTCATGGCAGTGGTAAAGGACGCGATACGATCACCAGTGGTATTGATGGTGCGTGGACGGCAAACCCTATTAAATGGGACATGGGCTACTTTGATGTGCTGTTTGGCTATGAGTGGGAATTAACGAAAAGCCCAGCTGGCGCGCACCAATGGGCGGCAAAAGATTTAGCCGATAAAGATCACGCACCGGATGCAGAAGACGCCAACAAGAAGGTGGGCATCATGATGACCACTGCCGATATGGCCATGCGAGAAGATCCTGAATATCGCAAAATATCGGAACACTTTCATAAGAATCCAGACGAATTTGCCGATGCCTTTGCTCGCGCTTGGTACAAGCTAACGCATAGAGATATGGGACCTGTTGAGCGCTACCTTGGGCCATTAGTACCCAAAGAAGAGTTGCTATGGCAAGACCCATTACCAAAAGCTACGGGTAAAGTCATTGATGCTAAAAGCATTGCTACTTTAAAAAGTAAAATAGTTGATTCTGGCTTGTCGGTATCACAACTGGTTTCTACGGCTTGGGCATCGGCCTCGACTTATCGCGGCTCTGACATGCGTGGTGGTGCGAACGGCGCGCACATTCGTCTTGCCCCAATGAAAGACTGGGCCGTGAATCAACCTAAGCAACTTGCTAGCGTGCTATCTAAGTTAGAAGGCATTCAAAAAGAGTTTGGATCAGTCTCTATGGCCGATCTTATCGTGTTAGCGGGTTGTGTTGGGGTTGAAATGGCGGCGAAGAAAGCAGGCCATAATATTACGGTGCCATTTACGCCAGGGCGCGTGGATGCGACACAAGCGCAAACTGATGTTGAATCATTTGCCGTATTAGAGCCGCAAGTGGATGGTTTCCGTAATTACCTTAAAACCCAATTTACGGTACCAGCGGAGCACTTATTTGTGGACCGTGCGCAGTTGCTTACGTTAACAGCCCCTGAAATGACGGTATTAACGGGCGGCTTGCGCGTACTGGGCGCCAATACAGAGCAAGTAAATCATGGTGTGTTTACGGATCAGCCTGAAGTATTAAGCAATGATTTCTTTGTGCACCTTCTTGATATGGAAACCAAATGGCAAGCCACATCAAAAGACGAGCAAACGTTTGAAGGTGTTGATCGCAACAACGGTAAGGTGAAATGGACAGGTACACGAGCAGATCTTGTATTTGGTTCAAACTCTCAATTGCGTGCCATTGCTGAGGTTTATGCGAGCTCTGACGCTAAGGCGCGTTTTGTAGAAGACTTTGTTAAAGCGTGGGATAAGGTGATGAATCTAGATCGTTTTGATCTTGCTTAATCAAACCGCGTTGTAGCAATAAAAAACCACGGCTAGTGATAGCCGTGGTTTTTATTTGTTTTCAATTAACCCGAAATATAACGCTAATCTTTATAAAAGTAAGATAAGGCTTCCATTACTTCAACGGATGTTTTTGCGTTTACTTTTTTCTCTAGTAACGGGCGACCAGTGTTATCGAGCACTTCATAATGCCCCGTCTGATAAGTGACAACCTGATAATCTTTTTCGATCACGGCATAGTTTACATAACTGCCCACGACACTCCATGATTCACGCTCAGTTTCTAGCAAATTATGCCCTAAACTATAAGCGCTTTTAGGTGCGGACGTTTGGAATAAGTCTTCCATTAATGTCACGCTTAAATCACTGTGTGTTGTACGGTGATTATAAGTAGATTTTGTTTTACCAGGCCAATGAATAACAAGCGGAACATGCACTTGAGCCGGAGTAAAGTTACTGCCATGGCCCCAGTAATTTAAACCGTTATCATTGAATTCTTGCCCGTGATCACTGGTAACGATGACCACGGTGTTGTCTAAGATATTTTTATCTTTGAGTTGCTGTAATACACGGCCAAGTTGTTTGTCTACTTGGTACGCGGCATTTTTGTATAAATTAAAATAGGGCGTAGCGTCAAAGTCGTTGTTTAGCGATAAGTGATCAATACGCTTCCAAGCGGGTTGAAATGGCTTTTCTGCATCTTCGGGGGTCGAGAAACCATGAATGCCATCATAAAATAAAAAGCCAAAAAAGGGTGACTCTTCATTTTTGGATTCTCGTTGTTCGATAAAGTCGATCCAATCATTGGTGATTTGCTCATCACGCTGCCAAGGTGTATTACCCGGCGTACTTAGAGGAAAGTCATTAATGCCCGCAAATACAGTACGATCAAACGCCGGTTGGGTTAAGGGCGCGGCTGCATGAATGCTAATATCATAATTATGTTTTTGAAAAGTATCCATTATCACAGGCGATGTTTGGCTTGATGAAAACGCATCCCAGTAAGTACCGGGGATACCGTAAAACATATTAAAAACGCCGGTTCGCGTAGAGTTGCCACCGCTAATGTGGTTATTAAATATGCGACTGTTTTGATCTTCGCTCAATGCCCAATAATTTGGCATCACATCTTTCTGCAAAATATCAAAGCGAGTTGAATCGAGTAATATCAATAATACATTCAATTCTGGCGTTTTTGTTTCAATGGTTGTTTTTGGGTACTTAACATTTGTTGAGTTTGAGAGTTTAAATTCATGGCGGTTTTCACGAATGCTTTGAGCATCAATTAAACCATTACTGAGCAACGCTTCTTTGCCTGTTGCAGGAGAATACATGGGAACATGACGAACCAATGAGGTAATACGTTGGTCGTATTGAGCATCGGCATAAAGGTGCAATATGTTGCTGCCTAAAAGTGCAATGAAAAATACTAGGAAGTAATATTTCTTGTGTTGACTAAAAATAGGGCGATGCGTGTTTAACCAAACCCACTTATCAATGTAAAAATATAGTGCATAGATACCCACTAAAAACCCGACAACAATTAACCAAGTAAACCAAGATAATTCAATGATTTGATTACCGCCTTGAATCAGCATTTCGAAAACAAAGCCTGTAATATGAAATCGATATTGGGCATATACAAAGGTATCTGCAATTAATAACACCGTGCCAATTGTGGCGACAATAATGGCCATATGACGAATGGCTTTGCTGGCTTTGGGAATAATTAAACCTAGCGGTAAGATAAGCAGAAGAAAAAACAACAAACTCATTAATGTAAAATGGCTAAATATCCCAGTAGAGATAAAAAATAAGGCTTTTACACTATCAATGGAAGGCATGTAGTGAATAAAACGCGTTGCGATAAGGCTCAGAATGATGCCTGTGATTGCACTGAACCCAACGCCCCAGTTTATGACCGTTTTTCGTTCGCCCATGGTGATCCTTAAAAATTTAATGACGGTTATATGAAAAGTGGGTGAATATTATAGATTTTTGCAGATATCTGCAGTGCTTTGTCTAACGTTAGGCTGAAATAATCTGTTTGTGAAAAGGGTTTGGGGTTTTGTATGTATGAGTTATGTATGAGCCTTGCTTACGGAACGTATTTTGATGAATTTAGTTTACTGGTGAGTGAAAAACATACAAATCTTTCTATGCTAAATCGTTCTAAATTAATTCTTGCGAAAATTAATCCATGTGTTTAAATACTGGTTATATTTACAGTAATTTAAAATTCTGCCTCGCAGACCTAAAACGGATAACGATAATAAGGTGAAGAAAAACATGGATCAAAATCGCCAAAAAGCCCTAGACGCCGCCCTTAGCCAAATTGAACGCCAGTTCGGTAAAGGCGCCATAATGAAAATGGGTGATCAACCACGTGAAGCTATTCCTGCAGTTTCGACGGGTTCTCTTTCTTTAGACATTGCGTTAGGCATAGGCGGTTTACCATACGGCCGTATTGTTGAGATCTATGGACCTGAATCTTCTGGTAAGACGACCATGTGTCTTTCTACCATGGCACAGGCACAAAAACAGGGTAAAACAGTCGCTATCGTCGATGCAGAGCATGCACTTGATCCGCTATATGCAGAAAAACTAGGCATCGATTTAGATAGCCTACTTGTTTCTCAGCCAGATACTGGCGAACAAGGACTAGAGATTGTTGATAGCTTAGTACGTTCCGGTGCTGTTGATATGATCGTAGTGGATTCGGTTGCGGCATTAACCCCAAGAGCCGAAATTGAAGGCGACATGGGTGACCACCACGTAGGTTTACAAGCACGTTTAATGTCACAAGCGCTTCGTAAATTAACTGCCAATGTTAAAAATGCTAATTGCATGGTTATCTTCATTAACCAAATTCGTATGAAAATTGGTGTGATGTTCGGTAACCCTGAAACCACAACCGGTGGTAATGCACTTAAATTCTACTCCTCTGTTCGTTTAGACATTCGCCGTACAGGCTCGGTAAAAAATGGCGATGAAGTGACCGGTAATGAAACACGTGTGAAAGTGGTTAAAAATAAAGTGGCACCGCCGTTTAAACAAGCTGAATTCCAAATCATGTATAACCAAGGTATTAACCGTGGTGCAGAAATTATTGATCTGGGTGTTAAGCTTGGCTTGGTTGATAAGGCCGGTGCTTGGTATGCATATAAAGGCGATAAGATTGGCCAAGGTAAAGCAAATGCTTGTGTTTATCTTCAAGAAAATCCAGCAATCCAAGAAGAAATTGAAGCCCAGATTCGCTCTCAATTATTAGTCGTGGCAGATACTAAAAAACCAGACGATAAAGAATCGAAGCCTAAAGCAAGTAAAAAAACTGAAGAGCCAGAAGTGAGTGAAGAAGCTTAATTGAGCTTTTCAAATCGTATAAAAAGGCCAGCAATGCTGGCCTTTTTATTTCATGAGATTTTATTTAATACATATAAAATAAGCACTTATAACGCTAGGTTTCCTCATAGCGTCCTCTCTTTCCTCCATTTTAGTATTTCTATAAAATTAATACCAAAGAACTAGATAGCTTAAGCATTGTTATAAGTGCTTTCTTTGGCATATGAATTTCTGCTAGTGTGCAAATCGTTCCTGCATCTAAGTGTTGCTTCCTCAGTAGTCATGTCTTTTCGACTTGTGATCTTATGCTTAAGGTTTCTACTTTCCTCTCGTACGCAATAGCGTGTACTGAATTGTAAATGGATGTGTTTGGTTGCTCTTTGAGTACACATCAAAAATGAACTTTATCAATATACGAAAATGACAAACAAGGAACCCTTATGCGCACAGTTCTGTTTTTATGTGGCCTTTTAATAACGATTAGTGCCTGCTCGAGTGGTGATTCAGCGGATGAGCCCACACTTAAATCCAGTGCAGGATCATCTCAACAAGTAACGAGCGTCCCAAAAAATGGAGGCAGGCCTTTTACACAAGAAGAAAAAGCAGACATAGCGTATCTGCAAAAACATGCAAAACCGTCCGCGCCTTACCAATTAGATATGACTCATCCTCAACAATATCGCCATGTGATCAATACGTTTAAGCGCAGTGGGATAACCGCTGATACTCACCCTCATCTTATGAGTCTATTAGCAAAAGCGAACAAGATGAAGACAGATGAACCTAGTCATCCTGTGTTGGCTGTTAATGAAACATTAGGTACACCACAAACCCTTAATTACATTAATTCGATGAATTTAACCGCTTCATCACCGAATACGTTTGATGCTAACGGTCTATCATCAGCAAATGGGGGAACAGATACCAGTACGGTAGTAATGGAACTTTATCTTACTGAAACGGGCCATGTGTATGCGACAAATCAAGATTCGCAGCATGCCGCTGGGGTTAACTTTAATGTACCGGTTAATGGTGCAGTGCCTACGGGAACGACAAATTCAACGACTAAAGCACAGGCTACTTTTGCATATGTGCCAAAGGGCAGTGCACCAGGTACGCCACCGATTGTCAGTTATTTTTATTCTGAAGATAGCGTTGACCCTACTACGGCCTGTATGACAAAACCGAATTATTGCGTGCGTGATAACGCAAACAACTGTGTTGTTGGAGAATATGAAACAAGTTGTACCAATACAAATCCAAATAATGCGACAGCTATTAAGGTTTGTTATTCCCGAGGTGGTCAGGGTGAGTGTGATTATTATAATCAGACGCCTAATCATCCAACAAACTTTATTTTTCCTTTAGAGGGAAGTGCCACATTTGCAAATGAGGTTGTGAGTCCTCCTGTTGGTATTGTAACGATAACGTTGCAAAATCCATCCCAGGGGGGCGGTTGTTATTTGGTTTTCCAAGAAGCGCAGCCTCTTGATTCAACTATTTGGACCGTGAGTGATCAAACCTTAAATTGGAATTACGCGGCAGCTTCATTCCCTGATCCTAATAGTTGTCTTGAATACTATAACAGCACAACAACATTATTAAATGTTTCCGTTGATGGCGTTGCTCTACAGGGAAGCGGTAGCGGTGCCCCACCGATTGGTGGCTTTCGTTTCACAAGCGATCGCAATCAAATAGGGCAGGATGGAATATATATTGTGCCCCCTATTGAAATTCAGCAAGGGTGTTTTGCCGAAGGGGCTGACATCTTAATGGCTGATGGTAGCTTAAAAAAAGTAGAAGACTTTACTGCTGATAAAACAGAGTTAGTGCGAGGTGCCGAAGGCAGTGTTCTGACTGTATTAGGAACGAGTAAGGGAATTGAATCAAAGCCAATGGTGCGTATCAAAACAGATGGCGGTCATGAATTATTAGTAACAGAAACTCATGCAATTGTACTCATTGATGGCGCCAAAGTGGCAATGGACGTTGTTGTTGGAGATAAAATTAATGTGCAAAAGGGCACTGCAAACGTTAGTCATGTTAGTCGCGAAGATTATGATGGAAAAGTCTATCATTTGATTTTAAGTGAGCGAAAAGCATCGTTAGCGGCGTCAGGGACGTTATACGCAAATGGAATATTGACAGGTGACTTACGCATGCAAGAGGCATTAATAGCCGCTGAATACGAGAAGCTATCCAGTGATCCTGATCATGTATACAAGCGTCTTCCAAAAGAATGGCATGAAGATTATCGACTTCATTTAGAAAGAAAAAAAAATAAGATCGATTTATATATCAAAGCGTAAAGTTGTTACGCGCTGATAGTGCTTACCTATGCAATCAAAATTGCAGCTTGTTGGGCCAATCATTTTTTGAATGATAAAAAGCTCTGAATTACAGAACCGTATGACTTTACACAGCGATCAGTCCCTAGATAAAGCGGAGAATGCTTATGGGAATGGATGTCCCCGTTGTTAATAAAGTGAGCTATGACGGTACGCAGGTTAAAGTTTGGTGGAGCAGTGTCACGTCTAGCAATGTTACCGGTTATAAAATATTGGTGGCGTCTAGTGATAGCGGAACTGTTTATGAGAGTGATTTAATCTCAGGTCGTCAATCAAATTTTGGTATGTTGTCTTTTTTGAAACCGCTCGATACTAATATTGTGTATACGCTTCAGGTGCAGTCACAGACTGCATCCGGGTCTGATCTTGCCAGTCTACAAGTGGCAATGTTAACACGGTTACCTGTTTTGCGTAGAGCTGTGTATAACGGGAAAAGTTTAGATTTTGAATTTGATCCTGTGCCAGAGACGGCGTCTGGCGGATATTCGTTACGAGTGACCTCTCAGAACACAGGTTCTACTTATACTGGATTAATAACTAACCCAAATGCTACTCAAGGAAAAATTGGTGCGGATGTTTTACCTCAAGGAGGATTAGATCGCGCTCAGCAGTGGGTTGTTACTGTGTGTGCAGAAGGGGCCGATTCCTGTGAAGCATGTACCGTCGATTCAGATCTCCCAATGCCCTTAACTGAATTGAGTGTTAATAATGTTTCTTATCGAGAAGATGGATCTTTGCTTGCAAGTTGGCAGGCATTGTCAGGTATTGATAATTATGTGATTCAAGTGGCTTCGTTTGCTGATGGCAGTGTTTATGAATTATTGGTGGCGGGTAGTGCTGCTACAGATGGAGCAATATCATTCCCTTTTCCACTTTATACCGAGCAAAATTATACATTTCAATTGTTGGGTTTAACGAATGGTGGTGTGGGTGTTGCCACATTAATGCAAAGTATTATTACGTCGGCTCCTCAAATTCAAAATGGGAACTATGATGGTTCATCTATTCATTTAACGTGGCTGGCATCGAGCAATATAGCTGTGACGGCATACCAGTTAAAAATAATATCCTTATCAACAGGTCAGACATTTGAAAATACGGTGTCAGGTTTAACCACGGCAACGGGCAGCGTGGAAACATCAGCCTTGGATGCGTCACAAGAATGGGTTGCTATAGTAAGTGCCACGGCTGATGGAATGATTGAAGGGCAAAGTAAGCAATATTCATTATTAGTATTGCCCATTACAATTAATGCCGTGTCTTATGATGGCACTCAGCTAATAACACAATGGACGAATCAGGATAATAGTGCAGTAATTGCATATAGGGCATCTTTGCTACGTGGCAACGATGTTGTGCAATCGGTTGAGGTGAATAATTCCTTAGCAAGTTCCACCGTCATCTCATTAATATCGGCACTGGTTGATTCCAACTTACACTATTAAGATTTATGCCCTTGCTAACAACGGTGCATCAACCTCATCAATAAGCGATTCTTTATTGACACAAATGCCCGCCATTCAATATGCCGTCTATGAGGGTAATAAAGTGGTTGTTGCATGGGATACTTATAGTGGTGCTAGTCAATTTACGGCGGCTGTTTTTTCAAAAAAAGCAGAAACCTACTACGCAAAAACAGAAAATAGTGGCGCGGCTGTTAGTACAACAATAGATGTTCCTGGAACCTTAGGTGATCAAGCTGATTATTTATTTCAACTATCAGTCAGCACAGATAACGGCATCGTTATTCAAACACCTGTTACCGCATTATCAACCAATCTTGTTTCGCTTAATTCACTCGTATATGACGGAACCGTGATTACGGGTCAGTGGGACCCTGTGACTGATGCAGTAGCGACGATTATCGGTTATCAATTAAAAGTGGTTGCGCAAGGCTCTGGTACCACGTTTAAAGCTGAAAGTCATAACCCTCAACAAAGTACGTTAACAATTAATGATTTAGGTGGTGGTTTGTCTCCTGCAGAAACCTATAAAGGATTTTTAGTTGTAGAAAATGAAAATAATACGAGCGCATGGGGTCTTAATAAAACATTACCTGCAGCTGTGCCGATATTATCTTATGCCAGTTATGATGGTGATAGTATTCAAGCGGGCTGGCAAGCCGTATCAGTAAGCGAAGATACGGTATCAGGTTACCTGATGCAGGTTGCATCAATTCAAGATGATGTGAATTATCAAATATTCATTCCTAATGTTGCGGCCACCTTGGGTGTGTTACCAATACCTCAACGCTTAAACCCTCAACAAAGTTACTATTTTTCTGTATCGGCTATTAGTGTTGATGGCGCAAAAGGCATGAGTACAGTTCAAGGTGTTATTACGACTCGCCCAGAAATTCACAGCGTTAACATTGACAGTGACAGTATTCATTTGACATGGAGCATGGCTCAGAACGTGATCGTGACAGGTTATAAGATAAAACTGATTTCGTTAAATAGTGGAGCAGCTTATCAAGCAAGTATAGAGGGGGGAACCAGTACTAAAGGTAGTATTTCAGTGCCTGCAGGTGGACTCGATCCTGATCAAAAATGGATTGTCCAAGTATGGACAAATACAAATAAAGCGATTGACTCGATTAGTGATTCCGTTGAACTTGTTGTCGAAACGCCAGTGATCACTCAATTACGTTATGACAGCTTAACGGTGGTAGCACAATGGACACCAGCCAAAAATAAAGCAATTAGTGGTTATATGTTAACAGTAACGGCGACGATGTCAGGTGCTGTAAATAGTGTCGTGGTTGAAGGCGCTCTTACTAATAGCGCGACGCTTTTACTTGGCGCGGCGTTACCTGCTGGTGATACATACTCAGCAGTGGTGATCGCATTAGTGAATTATGGGGTCGTTGAGAATAACACTGCAATCGTAATGACGACCAATAGTGATGAATTAGAGCTGGATATTGCAATACCAGTTATGACATCTGTTATTTATTCCGACGGCACGGTAGCGGCATCATGGACGCAAGTAAGTAACACAAACGTGACGGGCTATAGTTTGGTTGTAACATCCGATATATCAGGAAAGGAATTTTCAGCGGATGTTAATGGGCGCAGTACTGTAAACGGAACGGTGTCTGTAGAGGGTTTGTTAGCAACAGATGAACGTTATCATTTTAGTTTACGTACAATTAACCCTAATGGTGTGTTGGCTTGTAGTGAAAACGCGGCCATTATTACCTGCTTACCTACCTTTATTGATGTCAGTTATGATGCTGGTGTCTTAGAGGCAAGTTGGGACGCAAACGCAGACGCATCGGCTATTTTAACAGGATTTATTTTAGCGGTTCGCCCGCCTGAAGTAATCATTCCCGTTAGTTCAAAAACGTTTCAAAACCCAGCTACAAGAGATGGCAGTTTTGATGTAACCACTGTTGCGTCTGGTAGTATGGTTGATATACGCGCAATAGCCGATAGCGGTGTTATATCAATTGGTGACAGCACCCTAATCGTGACGGATCAACCTGTTATTAATAGCGTTGTATATGACTCAGGTATTGTGTTCGCACAGTGGAGTGCAACAACGGATACCCATTATTTGTTAAATATAATGGATGAAAATGAATCGTGTATTGCGTCAATTCATACCATTGGTGGGCAGGTAACGATCGATGTCGAATTAGAGACATCTTCTACTTATAGCGCAGTGTTATATATTATTGACGCTGATACTGTTACGAGCATCGGGCCAGCGAGTGATCCTGTCGATATTATTTCAGGAATAGTCACCATAACAAGTGCAACCTATAATGGTAGTACGGTTACGGTTGATTTTTCTGCGCCACCTCAGTCGAGTATTACGTCAGGCTATGTTGTATATCTATATAAAAACGGTAACGATCCGGTTCTCGGTACGGTCACTGATACACAAGCCGTCTTTGCCGAAGTATTGGATGTTACGAAACAATATACTGTAACGATTCAAGCAACGGGTACAAATACATCGGGTCCAATTACACATCCAGCTCCTATTATTGCATCAATACCTCGTTTACTTTCTGCACGTTTGAACGGTGCAATATTAGATGCTTCGTGGGAATTATTGGAAGGTTTTAACGTAAGTGGCTATCACGTTCAATTACGTCAAGGCAGTAGTACAGTCGCCACGTTTGATTCGGTGCATAGTGCTCTTCAAGCAAGTGTCACCTTGGCCGCAGGCGAGCCTTATACTGTAAGAATAAAAGCAATTTCTGGTCCGACTTCTGGCCCATTTAGTGATGACTTTTCAGTAGAGAGTGATGGTTTTCAATATTACATTGAAAACGCCCAAGACACGGTTCAACCGTATGTATTTCGCACATTGAAAGGCTCACCACCATCCACACCCGCTGAAGCCATTTCTTTGTACCTGCCTGAAATATTTAATACCACACAAACTAATACGATTAACCCTGCTGGGCCTTTTACATTAACGCCAACAACCAGTACGCCGTATGTTTATGTGATTGAATTTTCAGATACCAGTGATATTTGGACATTTAATAACAATGCAATAAGGGGCCCATTACAAGAAAGTTATAAGCTTTTTTTACAAGCATTAGAGGCGGTTGAAGGTGGCATGACTGAATTTGGTCTTGACCTAGTGCGCGAAGTCATTGCGTTAGGAGTCCCCATGACATTCGATGAAACACTATTTTATCGTTACGGTTTTGATCCTGCTGATGGTTACTGTGATTTACAACCGGGCATGGCGCTGCGCTTAGACTCTGAAATTTATCAGTTTGTTGGGACATCAGGCAGTGCGACTCAGGTCAGTGGTTTTGTTTCTTCTGGTAGTAGTACTTATGAAATAGGCGCTTATATGGCCTCTAACGGTGAGCGTGAAACAGGGATGAATGCTTTTCTGTCTGCGGCAGGGCGACCAAATGTTTCCCCAAATAGCCGTGGTTCCGGAGGCGTGATTGACTTATATGCAACCAGTTTTCGCCGACGTTACTATCGCTTATTTTATCCTCAAAACCTTGTCTCCAGTGATAGTGAAGGTCAGGTAGGTATTGGCAGTAACGTTGCTGTTTTGGGGTGCAATAGTTGGACGGTGCTAAATGATGCGACGGTAAGCTATTTAGCCACGGGAAATTTTGACTCGGTGACAGCGGATATATCATACACTTTCTTTCGTGGGCGAATGGTCAGTACACCAATGTTATCGGTATTGCTAAATGATGTACCCCAGCAATTACCTGTAGGCACAACTGTGCGTGAATTAGTACAGCGTTATGCGCATATGCCAATGGCGCAAGGAACGCAGGTCAACAATGTTTACCTTGAGCGTTTGACTGGAAACCTAGTAAGCGCGGCACAATCAGACTTGGTACTAGATGTATCGCAGCGAGACCCCATATGTTTGACTGTTAATCCTTTTACTATTGTATTGCAGCATAAGGATGCCTATGACTTACCATTGTTAACTGGCGATCGTCTCACGATAGGTTGACACGTAATGACTACGATTCTTTTCAATAATGAAACGCCAGGTGATCCACTTTATTGGTCTGATGTTTCTGACGTTTTGCCATTAGTAAGCAACTATGCGCTTGGTTATTGGGTTGTCGGAACGGATATACCTAGTGAATTAACATTGGCTCAAAGTTGGAATGATTATCATGATGGTGTGTATCTTTTTTTAAAAAATAGGCCAAGTGATTTAGATAAATTCGAAACACAATTGTCGGCTTACCTTTCTTCTCCGGGCATGAATGCGGTTCGTTTTTTATGGATTGATAACCCCTCAGATGCTCGGTCTACATGGCAAAGCGCTGCATTGAGTGCGTCATTTACTAATAATAATTGGATTGTAAAAAATTTAATTAATTTTGATTTTATTAATTATGGTTTGATAATTGGGCGTGGTTGTTCAATAGCATTAAATGATACCGGATTTATATTTCAAGCGGTTAATAATATACCGGCGTCTTTAAGGTTTACCGCAGGGAATGGTGCTTATTCGTATAATGAAACGCGAGGTCAAATATCATTAAGTTTTTCTGGACTCAATACAGGTGCTTTTAATTTTAAAATTGCATTGGATTTCGATGTTCATGATGCCGATAAACCGTTACGAGAACTTGACGCAGGATTACGATATTTTGTTGATAATGTCGATTTTCCTGATACTGACTTATTGACCAGCTTTCGTTATCCAGTACTTGCCCCGGTTAATGATTTTTTTCTGTACGGTCAAATTGATGTTGTCAATTTAACGGTTGCCTCGCGTAGCTTTTTAGCATTTCAGGAGAATGAAGGACAAGACATCGCAATTCCTTCTTATTGGCGTACAGCACTGGGTCATACTTTGTATTTAACCCCTAAAAGAACACCTGATACATCTGGTGCTGCATTGGTATTTACATTGTTACCCAACGGAACAGGCTCGGTGGCAAGTGCACCTTGCTACCTTAGTTATGAGGGGGATTTTGGTGTAACAACGGCCTTATTACAGTCTGCGGTTGACGATGATGTGCTTGAACCTAAGGAGCGTTTAATGCCTGGAGCTTCGGGAATTGAATACCTCGGGTTTATGGATGTGGGAGATTATAATATTAGCTTTGTTTCGGGTCAGGCGGCCTATGCACCTAATTATATTTTACCCATTCAGGATATAGAACCCGTTTCATCATCAAGTATTGTTGGCCTGGAATCAAAAAACGGTTTATTAACCACATCATGGATTAACTTAACCGGCCCTGCTAATAATTCAGTTTATTATTTTGCTCAGCCTCATGATTCAGAATTTTATCAAGCACCACCACAAGGCAGTGGTCAAATCTCCATGGCTAGAGTGGCGGATGACGTTATTGACGATACCGATAGCCCTGTATTATGGCTACTTGAAATACCCGCAAAAATATTAGCCCAGCCATTAGCCAGAGAAAGTTTCCCATCAGTTCCTTATAGTGGGTTACAAGAAAAAAGCTTGGAAGCTTTTCGTGCATTGGAAGCTCAGGTATTGAGCCCAGTGCGTCGCTCAGAAATTAATAATTTTACGAGTGCCACATCAAATAAAAAACGCACATTATTGGATATTTCAGATGCAGAGCCTGTCGGTGTTACACCACAAGGTTTATTAGGTAAATTTAGTGCTGACTTATTGAATTGGCACCAGTTAATATTGGCGCAGACCCCAAGAGTGATCCAGACAGCCTCATCGACATTAGAGAATATCGAACAGAAGCTTGAATGGGTTAATGTTGTTGGTCCGTTAAAAAGTGCATTCCAGAGCAATCAACTTTTTCTAGTTTTAAATGATCCAGTTAAGGTACTTGATAATGCATCTGTCACCTTTCGATTAACAGTAAGCGCTTTTACTGAGTTTTCTGATTCGGATGGGCCTGATCATCAACCAATACCCGATCATGTTATCACTGCAATCGAAAGTTCTGGCATTATTGATCAATATTATCAGGATGCATCTTCCTATGAGGCAGCATTGCAATCCGCATTACAACCCGCTGATTATCAGCAATATCGATCTTTGTTATTGTACTTTGGTGCGTTTGCTGACTTAAATGTAGATGATTGGACATTTCATGTCTCGCCTTATCACTGGTTATGGAGCACTGATGAAAGTAAAAACACCATTGCTGTTTTTAAATTTGGCGATCGAAGCTTATTAGATATGGCGGCGGATCTTTCTGCATGGACATGGCTGGACGGCGCTGGCGGAGATACAGGTGCAGCAAAAACACAAGAATCTTTATTAAGTATTATTAATAGCGGCATAGAGGACTCAAACTTAGGTCGAACAGAGTTAGATAATTTTAAAAATGTCGTCAGTAGTCCCTCTTGGAATGGCATCATTTTTCTAAATGTACCCTTTAATCTACAGGAATTACCACCACAGCTAGAAGGTCTCGCAGCAGGCATTGCTGCAGATGATTTTTTTGTGCATCACGTTGGGATTAATATCTCACCCGTGCATACGGAGTCAGGCACATTGGCGTTACAAAATAGTACGTTATTTGGTTTGATTGATTACCAAAGCTATGACGATATTAATTATACGGGTGTAGATTACGACTTTAAAGTACAGCGATTGTCTGTGTTGTTTGAAAACTCTCATATCCAAACGTTTAATTCTCTTGTTCAAGTTCAATTAAATACTCTATTTGGAGAGTCTTCGACACTGCGCTATGCCGATAATGGTAATAATATTGTTCTTAGCGGTGTTTATCAACGACATGATGATTCATCAAGTTATATTTTTGTGCAAAACGAGCCTAATATTTTCGATATGAAAAGTTTTGTGCTAGCAGAAATTGATATACAGAGGGTGCAATTTTTTACAGTAACGGACGATGCACCAAAAGACTCTGATCAAGACTCTACAAGTGTTAGTACTCAGTTTATTTTTAGCGGAATGATACGTTTTCAAGCATTAGAAGGCTTCGATGTTTTTTCATATGGCTCAGTAGATAACATTTTAGGCGGTTTAAGTTTTGATAGCTTAACATTGTCCATGTTGTTTGACTCTCAAATACCAGAAATAAGGCAATTTGTTTTTTCTGCGAACGATATCAATATTAATGTTAGCCAAAGTTTAGCTCGGGCTACCTCTATCGTGAATCACTTTCCTCTTGTTTTTAATTCTTTTATTCAGGGTTCATCATCAAGTACGCCTGGTGATTTAGGTTATATGGACGTGAGTTCCCCTCTTAATCAGGGGCGTATGGAAGAACCTTGGTATGGGCTGTCGTTTGACCTTGATCTTGGTACCTTGGGTGCATTAGCGTCCAGTGCAGGTCTAAATGTAACGTTAATGGCCGCATGGTCTACCGCTGGATTAATACAAAATGTCTATGTCGGTTTGAAATTACCAGGCTCTGTTAGTTCTCAAACTCGTATTCCGATCGAAGGGTTATTAAGCCTGAATTTTAAACAGATTGAACTGGTGGTGATCGAGCCAAAATTGATACCTGATAATGTACTACCTATTGGTGAATTTATTGAAAGTCATACCAATGATAAACATCTAAGTAGTCGGCGTATTTCAGAATCGATTGTAAATAAAGTATCAGGGCCATCGCCCGAAGGCACATCTTATATGCTTAAGTTTCGCGGAGTGTCATTTAATTTTTTAACATTAGCATTTCCACCTGGCGATATAGAGGTGTACTTATTTGGAAATCCAGACGATGGCGATGCAAATCTACTGGGTTGGTACGCCGCTTATGTTAACGAAAGTTAAGTTGTATATCGTTTCTTGAATTTTAGTAACCGTTAAGGGTGAATTTATATGAGTAATGCCAAGGTTTATTTTATTTGGGTTGGTCAAGGAGACTGTACCTTAATCCGATCTGATGACGATACCTTGGTACTAATAGACTGTGGGACCAGTGATAGCTTCGCTATTTATGAAGATAATGTAAAGACGTCAATTCAAGATGTATTGACAGAAACGGGTAAAACCCAAATTGATTATTTAATTCTTACCCATAGCGATAAAGATCACTGTAATTTAGTGAGTAAATTATTCGATATTACCAGTTTTAAAACGACTTACTACGGTGGAACAATATCTCAATATAAGTCATATATCTATGATAAAACAACAAAAAAACCAAGTACAAAATTAGGTTTAATTAAAGACTTAAAACCACATTTCTTAAATCTATATGAAGATACTATTATTGACAGTACTGATTTTAAAATGTGGATTATCGGTGGTAATTACCCATATAGCCATGATGCTCCTGATACCCCTTTCAAACGTGATATTAATCTTTATCACAATACTAAGAATACAAGAACAATTTTTGATAATAATGGCAACAGCCTCATGGTTGTTATTAACGCCAATGGTTTTTTGATGATGTTTTTGGGTGATGCAACCAATGTTCAACAACAGTTTATTTATGATAAATCAGTAGAAAAAAGTGTGTCATTAAGTACCCGCTTGCTCAAAATGAGCCATCATGGTAGCCCAGATTCATTTAATTCTGATATGACAAATAAAGCTGTAAAGCCACTGGGGGTGAGTGCAAGTGCCGGTGTTACATTTGGTCACCCATCCCAACAAACCATCGATAGTATAACAACTGTCGGTAAGAGTGGTTTATTAAAGCATAACCTCGTGATGTACGATGATGATGAGGAGCAGTACGATAATTATGCTGATGTGAATGAATTTATTTTCAATACTATGCAAAAATTTCAAGAGAGTTCTATTTCAGTTCCTACATTAACTAAATCTGGTAAGCGTAATCGTGATTCTCATTCGGGAGAGCCTTATCTTGAAATGATCGGATCAAATTGGATTTTTGAGATCACCTCAAGTACGGCTGCAACAATCACTAAAGGAACAGATGCTGTGATTCTGACAACAAAAGGAACAACAGCAGTAACGTCAAGAAAGAAAAAGAGACGGGGGACGTAATACATTATGGCTACGGTAATTGATGATTTTCTTGAGAAAGTGCAGCTTGAGTATAATGCGAATCTAAAAACGATTACGCTGGGTGTTGATATTAACCAGCTAGTAGCCGATCTTTTAGAATATGCACAACAAGGCAATATGCCATTGATACAGGCGAATGTTGTATCCACCTCTACTCAGGTAACGATTACTGGGAATGGCTTTTTTGATAATTTAGGCGGTGAGGAGAACGGACAGCAACATGTTATTTTGATTGCTGATTTAATTAATGGAGGTTTAGGTCTTACCTTAACGGCTACACCACTTCAAACGGTTAATCTTAAACAAATATTCTCCGACCTTGCTGGCACCACTCAAGCTGAAGGTATGTACTTAGAAAATAATGACTCTCTATTTTATCAGCTTGATTATGAAACTCCGCAGTGGTTACTTACCGATATTACACCGGAAGAGGGTGTTGTTTACCCATCTATTGGGTTAAATTTTTCAGCTGATATAAATCTTAATAATCAATTTACACATATCGTCAATTTGACGGGTATTACAACGGTTCGCCTTGCTGGCCCGGTTTCTTTTCCTCGTGGCGGTGATACTCAGCTTTATCTTGATGCTGTCATTGCAGGCTTTTCAATGGCGCTGGGCACGATGAAAATGAATGACTTTCATTTGCTCATTCGTACTGTCTATTACTCCGATGACGCTTCACAAAATTTTACGGGAACTATTTTTACGGGTGTATTAGAAATAAGCGAAAGTGTGACAGCACGCATCGGTGTTGATACCCAGTTAACCTCATCAAGCGACCCGTCAGCTTCAATTTGGGCATTCTTTTCAGATTTCAATAAACCTTTAACGCTTTCAGATGGCTTGTCGGCCCTATCGGGGTTTGTGGGTGGCAATGCTAGTAATTTTGATATGCCTGACTCCGTTAGAGTATTGGGAGACTTTGGTTTAACCAGTGTTAATGTGGGTGTGAATCCTTTTGACCCTACAGATATTGAATTTGTATTTTTAGAGGTCGGTTCTGATAAGGTTTGGGATCCTCCTATTCCCTATGTAACCGTAGAGGACTTATTTGTACAGTGGCAAATACAACGACCATTTAATAATCTTACCCGCAGTCAATCGGGCGGGGTGGGTGGCAGCTTAGTATTTGGTAAAACAAATCCCGTGCACCTTGATGTGGTGGCTTTAATACCTGAATATATTATTAATGCGAATTTACGTGATGGGGATCAGATCTCTGTAGTGGATGCGTTATCTGAGTGGTTTCCAGATGCGGGTAATTTATCGCAAGACTTAATAATTGATGATCTTCAAATAGTTGCCAATTTTGATACCAAGGTTTATGAATTCGAAGGGAGTATACGACCGGTTCCCGCTTTTACGCTGAACCTTATTATTACTGAGTTGACACTAGATCGTGTCACATTAAGCACAAATTATCGTCAAGATAAACTGTATGGCACGGTGATGGCCGAGCTGCAGCTTTTTAATGCCCCTTGGGTTGTATCCGCATCTTATTTACCACCGCTTGATACTGGCTCAGGTAATTGGAGTTTTCTGGTGCAACTTGCATCCGGCAATGTAGTCGCATTGAGTGATCTGGTTGCGCAGTTCTTAAATTTTAATCCTGCTGATATTCCGGCCGTGAATATGACCGAATTGTATTTTAAATATAATTTGTCAGATTCTACGTATGATTTTAAAGGTGCGGTGGCGGGCAGTTGGACGCTGGATATTATTCCGGGTAAGCCTGCATTAAATGTGACAGCTGCAGTAGCTGTCTCAAGTTTTGTTGAGAACCAGCAAACAAAATATAAAGGAGAAATTGATGGCACTCTGGCCATTAATTCTTTAAACGTAGGTGTGGGTTATGCGTTTGATCCTACTAACACAAATTATAGTTTTATCATTGCTTATAAAAAATTAGCACTTTATGCCACGCTAAGCCGTACTACCAAAAAAATAGATAATGTAAATACGACCGTTAGTATTTTAAAAGTTAATTTAGGTGACTTATCGGTCGGGGATATTATTGAATATCTAGTAAATTTGGCGAACCCATATTCTACTTTTCAACTTACGACGCCTTGGGATATTCTGAATTCACTTAATTTTAAAAATCTACAATTGGTTGTGGATTTAACAAATAATACCGTTGGTGTCGAGTACCGGTTCGATCTTGAATTACTCTTTATTTATATCGAATCAATCGGTATTACTTATATTAAACGTAGCGATGGAAAAAGCGGCGTAGTAGTAAGTATTAAAGGCCGCTTTCTCGATATTAGTTTTGGTGATGAAGCAGGCGAGGATGACTTAACATGGGATTTATTGAATGATCCCGCCCCCGCAGTACCTGGTCGAGGTAATCAACTCTTTGATCTTAAGTACCTAGGATTAGGGCAGCATATTTCAATGACGGACTCTGCCAGTTTTGAATCGGTAGCGGATGTTATCGATGCATTAGAGCTAAACATGCTGCCTGTCGTTAATGATAATGAAAACCCTTTAAGTCAGCCAGCACAACATGGTTTGGTTTTTGATCAAGATAGCCATTGGTTATTTGGTACTCGTTTTACCATACTAGGCGGCATTGATTTCTCAGCAGTATTTAATGACCCCTATTTATATGGCTTATTACTGGAATTAAGTGGCGATGTGTCCGGTTCATTGTCAGGTTTGAAATTTGAATTATTGTATAAACGCATTACAGATAATTTAGGTGTGTATAAAGTTGTATTGCGTGTACCAGAAGCGTTTCGTCAATTAGAATTTGGCGAAGTGTCCGTCACGTTACCTGTTATTAAAGTTGATATTTATACCAATGGTAATTTCAAAGTTGATTTGGGCTTTCCTACGAGTGATGATTTTACAGAGTCGTTTGGCCTGCAGGTTTTCCCATTTATCGGCAAAGGTGGTATTTATTTTGGATACTTAGTGGGTGTCGCATCAAAAAGCGTTCCTAAAATCACCAATGGTGAATTTTCACCTGTTATTGAATTAGGCTTAGCGCTGGCTATTGGTGTTGGTAAAGAAATTAATAAAGGGCCGTTACGTGCTGGTTTATCTTTAACCGTGCAAGCAATATTGGAAGGTTCGTTAGCGTGGTTTCATGCGTATAACGATGACAAAGAGGTAGCACAGTATTACTGGGTACGCGGGACAGCAGCCATAGTTGGTAAACTGTACGGGGCCGTTGATTTTAAAGTTATTAAAGTGAGTGTATCCGTTACTGCAAAAGCCAGTGTCACACTCACTATTGAAGCCCATATGCCCTCTGATGTGTACCTAACGGTTGAGGTTAGTGTTAAAGCCAGTGTTAAAGTATTGTTTGTACGCATACATTTTAGTTTTAATTTGGATTTAGATTTATCATTTACAATTGGTAGTCATTCCTATGCGCCCTGGGTGGTTAATCCTGACGCGCCATTGCCTCATAGCACTCAATCAACGTTACGCCAGAACCATGCATTGCCATTAGGGCGTAAACAAAGTCTACATAAACGCGCTATACACTCCTTAAATCGATTGCAATGGCATACGCCTTTGAATCGTATTCCGGCCAAACATTTATCCTGTGATATGAATAAAGCTATAAAAGGTCGATTACGCGAACATCATATTGAAACATCAGTAATGAGCTTTCTTGCGGTCACTAAATATCTAGTAAGCCCAACACCAAGCCTTAATTGGGAACCGGTGTCAGTTTTTAATGAAATTCAACCCATACCGGTTTTAGTTTTACCTATGTTATCGGTTGCACAAAACAGTGATTTATTACCAGAAGATCGCGGTGAGGGTGATGTGTCAAATCAGGTTGTTTTAACATTTATGGTTGAAAATGGTATTCACCCTGATGCAAAAAACTTAAACGCGCAGAGCTTACAAAGCGCTGACCATGCTCACAGCACCAATAGCACAGAAAGTTTGCCTTTCAATTTATTAATTGAAGGTATGTTAGCTTGGTCTATTACAGCGATGATGAATGATTCGACGGTCTTAAGCGGCAATATTGATCGTGGTGAGCTACAAACCCTGAATATGATTTTAAATAATACAGATATAGAAGGTGATGGTTTTAGTATTGCCCAATTGCAACAATTTTTAGATAAAAATTATCTTTTTTCTATTGGCAGCTTTACCGCAGATACCGCGCATGTAAGTTCCACCAGTGGCACATTTATACCAGTGCTACCTCCTTTGACCTTAATACAAACGGGTCGTCCTGATATTGATTTTTCAAGCTATCGTGAAGTTGGGAATAAATACGAAGATGCGGTAGCGGAATATTTCTCACAAATGGAAATTAATTACGGTGTTGATAACGCGGTCGATCCGTTTTCTTTACTGACGGTTACACCTAGTTCCAATAGCCCAGAATCGCTTGCACAAATGGTGCAGCGTGATTATTTCATGATGGTTGCACGTAATGGAGCGCAAACAGCATTAGATTTAATGGACTCTCTACCTATGCCTGTATTGGCAGTAGATAGCCTTGCAAGTATTGCCGACGAATATTCCCGCATCGAAATGCAACATACAGTGGTGGCTGGTGAAACCGTTGTCACTCTTATGGAAACATATGATATGACTTTAACTCAGCTAAAGGATGTCAATCCAAGTATGAATTTTGATATTCCTCTTTTACCTGGAGTCATCATTATGGTACTTGAAGGCCCTACTGTTAATAGTATTGTAGATGCCAACCGTCATTTATCCGGGTTATTAAAGTCCGGTTCAATATTGCGTATTGACGGCGCTAATATCCAAGCAGAAAAAGAAATAAGCTTGAATGATATTGCTTCGAATATGGGTGTTAGTTTGTTTAATTTGGTATCAAACAATACACAATCAAAAAAATTATTGGCACAAAATTATGAATTTATATTGCCTGCTTTTACTTATCAAAGTGTGATCAATGATACTTTGAATTTTGTAGCGGCTTGGTTATTGGTGCGTAATGGCGAAATCCCAGCATTCCAGTTGTCACATACGCTAAAAACTAATTACCGGCATTTTCGCATTCACGTCATCGTTTAACTTAGTTTTAATCGCATGGCCCTTTTTAGCGCACATATAAAAGCGCTTCAGCTATGTCGGTCATGGTACTTGTTTTTGAAATTGCGATGAGTCTCCTCAAATGCAATTGAGCATCAAGTATGCGGCGATCGCTAAAGCCTTTACATAAACAAAGAGATTAAGCTTATATTGCTGAGTACACTCACCGATCACACACTGAGTACCTTGTACACTTAATTTGTCTTTTCCAATTTTTATCCTCTAGCCGTTTTTTCTTTGTCCGGATTAAATACGTCAGTTGTGAGCTTAGCCTTGCCGTTTATACTCATCATTGCGTCTAAATTACATCTAAATTGTTGCGTTAATATTTGAACTCAATTTGTATTATTTTCTTCAAAAACAAGTACATGCAAAAAAATTTGTGCCAGCGTCATCGCTTTTTCTAGCACATGAGTAAAAATTAATGCCTTCGGCTGAGTGAATGATCCACATAAAAAAACCTTATCCCTACAATTCTAGACGCTTAGAGCGCCATCTCACCTGATGCAAATCAATATAGTACACGCCATTAACCATAGTAATAACAGGCTATTTATAAGGTCTCAGTCTAACCTTACAAAACAGATTAAAACCCGCTAGGATTAACCCACCTTTCACAGTTAGGGATCTACTATGTTTTGGCTTTTATTACTTATTACCGTTGCTGGCTTGATTACCGTCATGCGCAAAGAAGCAGGGGCAATCGCAGCGATCGCTGTCTTTATCGCCATGGGGTTGGCAAGTGCCGCCGTTGGTCACAAATTATTAGGATTTGTTTTATATTTAGGTGCGGCCGCAACCGCACTAACAGGCTTAGTGCCTTTTAGGCGTTTATGGCTAACACCCAGTCTTTTTAATATGTTCAAACGTGTGGCACCAAAAGTATCGGCCACCGAGCAAGTGGCACTGGATGCCGGAACCGTCAGTTGGGATGGCGAGTTATTTTCAGGCAAACCAAACTGGAATAAATTACTTGAGAACCCATGTGGTGAACTCAGCGCAGAAGAACAAGCTTTTATAGACAAGCAGTGCACTGAAGTTGTCTCAAAATGCAACAGCTGGGATGTGGCCGTTGAACGCGCCGACTTACCAAAAGAAGTATGGGACTACCTAAAGAAAGAAGGCTTTTTTGGCATGATTATTCCTAAGTCCTATGGCGGCTTAGAATTTTCAGCAAAAGCCCAATCCGCGGTATTACAAAAGCTCGCCACCAATGAAAGCTTAATGGTATCCGTTGGCGTGCCCAACTCGTTAGGGCCCGGTGAACTGCTGTTAAAATACGGCACCCAAGAACAAAAAGATCATTACCTGCCACGCTTAGCCGATGGCCGTGAGATTCCTTGCTTTGGTTTAACCGGCCCTCGCGCTGGCTCAGATGCAACGTCATTGCCTGATACTGGCGTTGTCTGTAAAGGCGAATTTGAAGGCAAAGAAGTGCTTGGTTTAAAACTCAATTTTGAAAAACGCTGGATCACCCTAGCACCCATCGCCACCGTTGTCGGCTTAGCGTTTCGCATGCTTGATCCTGACAACTTACTAGGCAAAGGCAAAGACCGCGGCATCACTTGCGCACTGGTTCCGCGCAATACAAAAGGCATGGAAATTGGCCGTCGTCATTGCCCTATCGGTGGGCCATTTTTAAATGGCCCTATTAAAGGCACAGACATGTTCATTCCGCTTGAGTACATCATTGGCGGTGAAGAAATGGCGGGGGAAGGCTGGCGCATGCTGGTCGAATGCTTATCGGTCGGCCGCTGTATTACACTGCCCTCTGGTGCCGCTGGCGCCGGCGCTTATGCGGTCGGCACCAGTGGTGGCTTTACAAGAGTACGTCGCCAGTTCAATACCCCCGTCGCCGATATGGAAGGTGTACAAGAACCATTAGCTCGCATTATGGCCAATACCTATATTGCCCAAAGCGCAGTTAAACACACCGCAAACATGGTCGATAACGATGAAAAACCATCGGTACCTTCTGCCATTTTAAAGTATCACTTAACCGAAATGCAGCGCAGTATTTTGAGTGACGCCATGGATGTACATGGTGGCAAAGCCGTTACCCTTGGGCCTCGTAATTATCTTGGCATTGGTTACAGCAGCAACCCTGTATCGATTACGGTAGAAGGGGCTAACATCATGACTCGCTCATTGATGATTTTTGGTCAAGGTGCCATTCGTTGCCACCCATATGTATTGGATGAACTGGTCGCTAAAAATAATGATGATATCAAAGCGTTTGATATCGCCTTCTTCAAACACGCTGGTTTAATTTTTGGTAACGCCGCTCGCGCACTCACCCTTGGTTTACGCATTGGTAAAGCACAAGTGCCATTTGATGACGCCGCAAAACCTTATGCTCAGGGCGTTGCTCGCTTTAGCGCAGCCTTTGGCTTATGTGCCGACGCCGCCATGAGCACACTTGGCGCCGAGCTTAAAATGCGTGAGCTTATTTCAGCTCGATTAGGCGACATACTTTCAAATATGTATTTGGCCTCTATGGTGTTAAAAAACTGGCACGAATCAGACAAAGTAGACGGCGAAAAAGCGCTCATGCAATACAGTCTTAATCTGCTGTTATATAACATGGAAAATTCATTAGATGAGTTTTTACAAAACTTACCCAACCGAATCGTCGCCCAAACATTACGCGTACTCACCATGCCGCTAGGTCGTCGCTGGGACAAACCCCATGATGACTTAACGCGTGAAATTGCTGTTAGCTGCTCTAACGATACTGCCATTCGTCATAAAATATTAGCCGGATGTTGGACCACGCCCGGCAATGACAAAGTCGATAACCCTGTTGCAAGATACAACGAGCTATTAAAAGACTACGAAAAAGCAGAAGAGCTGTATCGCCGAGCCAATAAAGCCTATGCCAAAGGGGATATTCCTATGGAAGCACTTCACCCAGAGCAACGTTTTAGTGAAGCACTCAAGGCTAAAATCTACAGCGAAGGGGAAGCCGAATTCATGGCAAAATATGAAGCGAATGTACTGGAAATGTTAACGGTAGATGACTTTGCTTTTAATGCCTTTGCGCAAAACAAAGCAAGTGTAATTAATCACAACCCTTAAACACATTAGTTTAAAAATAAGTAGGCATAAAAAAACCGCTCATTGAGCGGTTTTTTTATTGAAAATTACAAATTAAAATTTATAACGGGCAGACAGAGCAACAGAACTTAACACTGAAGTGAGTTCAATCTCCTCAGTACCGCTATAATAACCATAATCATAGCTATAGTTATTCTGATATTCGATTGTTTGCCATGAAATCACTTTAACCTGATAAGCCACTTCAAATTCTATGTGCTCATTAACAGGGATCAATAGACCCGCCATTACATTGAAAGCCACACCTTCTAAATCACCGTTATTATAAAAAAGCTCGCCAGTATCTTCATATTCATACAACCCAAAACCCACACCTAAATAAGGCTGTACTGTAGCATCCTTTAGAAAAGGGAAGTGCCAATCGATATCAACGCCAGAGTATTCTGTTTCCCCACCAGAAGATTTCGTTTCGAGATCAATAGAGGTAAAACTTAACTGAACACGTTTTTGGGATCGAAATTGATATCCGATTATAAGCCTAGTTTGATCTTGATCAACATCAGTGTCAGTCATCATCCCACGTGATTCTGCCTCAATCGTACCTGAGCCAGTAGAAAACCCAAAACCCAAGTATATGTGATCATTATCTTCATCCGCCATTACGCTAAACGAACTAGAAAGCACCAAACAAGAAACAAACATTCTTAACAACGTATTCACAAATATTCCTTTGCAAAATTAAAAGTTGGCGGATTATACATACGCTGTATTTTAAATAAACAATATAAACGTCGTTCGTGATGAAATAGGCAGAATCCCCTAAATTAGCAATGATATCGACATAATTCCCTAAATAAGTCGCGTTTTGGGTAACAGAATAATTGGTTTACTTAGATCTAGAAGAGTGAACCATGAAACACAGTCAGAAAATAGATAATTACCAAAAGTCAATATACCCGAGTATATAGGAAACTATTATTGGCCTTCTCTACTCGCATAAAAGCAGCCTAATTATATCAATCAAATAATTGAGCGTATTACATTCATACTAAAGCGAGACCACAAGCCCAAACGTAGTACGGGTTTCATCGGTTATAGCATCATTATCGTTATATACCGATTCAAGCACAAAGTGCACATGAAAACATAGAATAAAATATTAAAGTAAAAAGAAATTAATAGGTACAACCACATTCTTATTACTTGCAATAAAGACATGAGGAGGCGAAGGTAAGGGCAATGCTCGATTGATCACCGCCTTCGCTTCCCGATTTAATAGCGGGAATTTAGATTCATCTAAAATTTTTATATTGGTTGCAAAACCAGAAACATCAACATCAAAACTGACCAAAACACTACCTTGCTGATATTTTTTTCTAGCCGCTATTGGGTAGCGCTTGTATTGCATTAAATGTGCGAGTACTTTTGCCTGCCAATCAGCAACTATTTTTGTATTCGCAAGTGCGCTATCACCTTGGACTTCTTGACTGTTTTCTTTTTCATTTTTTTCTTCTTTAATTTCAACTGCTCTAAATTCTTCTTTTACGTCCGGTTGATCATTAAGCTCTAATTCATTTATTTCTTTTTTATCAATGACGGCATCTTTTTTCTTTACAATATATTTTTTAAGTTGTCCGTTATCAGACTGACTAACATGAATATCATGTGTTTTATCTGGTTTTTCTTGCTTTTTATTTGATAGCCTAGATTTCTCTGATATGTCATTCGCTATACTGTTATTAAAAGATGCCGGTGCAATAGTAATCGCAATAGGGGCCGTATTTTTTATTGGCTGAATTACCGAAATTTCAAATGAATGAATCGCCATAAAGTAGACACCAGCGTGTAATAAAAAAGCAATCAGTAACGATATCGGCCACAGCATACGAACCGAATGACCTCCTATTCGCATGCTATTACTCTGCCTTATTGCTGATTAACGATATTTTTGTATAACCTGCAGACCGAATGTCATCTAGCAAGGTTACAAAATTGCCATAATCCACTTTATTATCTGCTCGGATATAAATAACACGCCCAGTATCATTGTTCGTCATCGTCATAATTTCAGATAATAAATTTTCTTTCTTTGTCTTTATTTTATCATCATTAATGTAAACATCTAATTCTGGTGTTAAAGATATAACAATTGGATCGTCTTCTTCTACCTTTTTATCAGACGATGAGGATGGTAATTCGAGTGGAATTTCGACTTTAGAAAGCGGAACCGCCACCATAAAAATAATAAGCAATACCAACATAACATCAATAAAGGGGGTCATGTTTATTTCTGATATCTCTTCGATTGGGCTACTGGATTGACGTGAAGGACTTGGCATCATATTTATTTTTTAACCGCTGCTATAGCGGCATTATCGTCAAGCAAAGAACCGTGATATTGTTTTAAATGCAATTCTAATTGTCGACTTGCTATTAATAATATATTTGACGATATGACATCTAAATGTTTTTGATATCCAGTTACTTTACGGCTAAAGTAATTATAAAAAATGACGGCAGGTATTGCGGCTACTAAGCCAAATGCAGTTGCTAATAACGCCTCAGCTATCCCTGGTGCGACCACGGCTAAATTAGTCGTTTCATTTTCAGCAATTCCAATAAAACTATTCATGATCCCCCATACAGTACCAAACAAGCCTATAAATGGTGCAACCGAACCCACGGAAGCTAAAATTCCCGTCCCGGTTAATCGCTCAGAAACAAGTGCGACGGTGATTGTATTTAATCTTTCTATAATGCGGGACTTCGCTTTTTCATCATCCCCCGTGTGATGGACTGTCCAATCGTATTCTTGCTTGGCTGCACTTAATAATTCATATTCCGGCGTGTTCTTATTCATCATGACACTTTCACCAAGCTGCTGGGCATTAACGATGCTCATATTTAACGCCTTACTGTTTTTAATGGCCGATGTCAGCTCTACTTGTTTGACAAATAAAATGCTCCAACATACAACAGATGCAAACATCAATGCGCCCATCACAGTTTTTACAACCCAATCAGCTTGGTTTAGCAGTGCATCTATGCTCAATTCACCGCTACTATTTTCTGAAAACGCATCCATTGAGATCACACATAAGAAAAGTACTAGCAGTGATGATATTTTTTTTACTGACATTTTTGATTCTCATTATTCGATGACGAACGACTCGGGCGACTCCAAATCCAGATAGCACCTATTCCCATGCCACATGCGGCCAACACAACAGATGGTATATGTGTAACAAATAAACACATACCGATTAACCCAATAATCATTGTACACGCAGATATAATTTTATATTTCAACGCGACAACTCGATCGTTATGCCAATCCTTCAAAGGGGGTCCAAACAATTTATGACTGTGTAACCATTGCTGAAGTCGCGGAGAGCTTTTTCCCGCGGCCCATGCCGCGATTAAAACAAACTCTGTGGTTGGTAACCCTGGTGTCACGACACCAAGAAACGCAATGGCGATACAAATATAGGCAAGGCATAAATACGGCCATTTCAACACGAGACTAGAACTCCAAAAAAGCAGCGCGAGCCTGATCACGAACAAATGAAAATGCAGCCGCTGCGCCTTCGCACGCTTGTAGCTGTTCTGTTTCATTTAATGATAAAGCATCAATTTTGTGTTTGAATTCACGCCAATGTTTTCCTCTTCCATCAGAATGGCCCGCTAAATGTGACGCGCCAAACTCTTCATGACAACCCAGCTCTTTAGCAAATTTAAACAAAAATGCACCGCCAATATTTGAACCCTCTATTGCATAAAGCCAACCAAGAGCCTGTGCATTGGTTATATTAAGGACAGGAATATTTTTGACGAAAAGAGGTAGCTCGGCTGGGTCTTTCATTAAATCTAAGCAATCATTAATGACTTGCTCAAGACGGCAATGACCTTCTAATCCAGAAAGCTGTTTATTTAACGTTTCGTTATGATACAAAGGTTGCACCAACCAATGAAAGCAATACTGCATACGCAAAAATCGCGCATAATTACCCAAGCTAGCAAACGGCTTACTTTTCATGATTAGTTGATCAAGAGATTCATGGCTGTCATGTGTGCTCATTTTCAATCGAACCGTAAGGGGATGAGTCACTTCAGACAAGTGCTCTACAGCATCTTGAGTCATGATATTTCCTATATTAAATTATCCATTTATATATAAGACGAACAGCACTGATAAAAGTACCGTTTTTTATTGAAAATTTAATTTTCAGCCAATGCCTTAGGAATGCGATCAAATACAGGCTTAAACAAGTAACTCAGCATAGAACGTTCACCATTGCTCATAAATGCCTGCACAGGCATGCCAGGCTGCAACACTAGTTGATTCGTTGGACCACTATCAAATGCGATACTCGCGGCATAATACGGCTGGCCTGTGTTTTCATTAATTTGCCGATCTGTGGCCAGCTTCACTACTTTCCCGTCTACTTTTGGGGTTTGGCTACGATTAAACGACGTAAACATTAGCTCTACCACTTGGTTCATGTGAATACTATCAATCACATCAACAGGGATTTGAACATCAGCCACCAACTGCTTGTTATGAGGCACAATTTCCATGAGTATTTCAGCGGGTTTAACCACGCCTCCTTGGCTATGGATATTCAGACTAACCACCTGACCTGACACACTGGCAACAACATCACGACTTTGTTGAATCAACTCAGCCGCTTTGTACTTTTGAAATGAGGCATCCAGTGTCATCTGACTGTCTATCAACTGCTTACTTAATTGATGGTTATGATTGGAAACTAATTGCGTAAGTTGTGCATTAATCTCACGAATTCTTGCGACTTGGTACTGTAAGTCTGCTTGTGCACTTGCACGCTCAGTACGCGCCTCGGATGCGATAAGTTGCAATTCATCTAATTTATCTTTTGCTGCAAAACCTTGTTGGACTAATTCATTCACATTATTTATGCGTTTATCATAAAGTGCTAAGCGTTCATCTAAGCTATTTATGACATTTTTTAATCCCGCTATTCTTGCTGAGGTACTGAGTCTGGATTCCACGAAAACCTGTTTATCGCTTTCTATTATTCGCTTTGAGTCCAATAAAAATCGTTCTTGCAACTGCAATGCTTCTTTGACAGAGTCATCATTATCGATGACAGCTAATAACGTTGAGTTTAATATAATTTGTGTGCCGTTTCGCTCAGCCTGTAAACGCAGTTTTTGAGCAATATTAGAATAGTATTGAAGCCTAGCCGCATCATATTCTGCTTGAGTTGCAGAGCCATCCAAGCGCACCAGTAACTGCCCTTTTTTAACCCACTGCCCATCCTCTACTAAAATATCACTCACAATTCCTTTTTCTTGCGCTTGAATAATTTTGCGGTTACCTGCAACTATTAAATTACCATCCACAACAACACCTTTATCTAAAGGTGCGAACGATGCCCACACTATGAATATACCAAAGGTCATACCAACTACGAGCCAGCCTAAATAAACGGTTTTTTTGGTGCTATTAAGTGTTGCCATATTTTTCATATCTAAACCGCCAATGGCATGTGAGCCGTTGTCTTTACTGCATTTGATGCTTGTTGCATCACATCCAAAACTTGTTGCTTAGTACTGCACGCTTTTACCATGCCGTTATCTAGAATTAAAATTCTATCCATTGCATTCAAAACAGCGCGCCTATGCGTAACCAGTACAACCGTTGTCTTTGATTGCTTTAACGTTTTTAGCGCAAGCATAAGCGCCGCTTCACCTGCATCATCAAGATTAGAATTTGGCTCATCTAAAATAAGTAATTTAGGGCTGCCGTATAACGCACGAGCAAATCCTATTCGTTGCTGTTCTCCGCCAGATAAACCGCTGCCGTTATCCCCAAGAATGGTGTCATACCCTTGTGTCAAACCGACAATCATTTCATGCACGCCGGCTAATTTTGCCGCCGCTATTATTTGCTCGTCATTGCGATCGCCAAAACGTGAAATGTTGTCGGCTATTGTGCCAGCAAATAAGTTTACATTTTGCGGAAGGTAACCGATGTGTGAGCCTAACTGCTGTGATTGCCATTGCTGTAGGTCGGCATCATCTAGACGTACACGACCTAAACGTGGCTGCCAAACCCCTGACAATAATTTAGCTAATGAACTTTTTCCTGATCCTGACGAGCCAATAACTCCTAGCATCTCACCAGCGTTTATCGTCATATTAATACTGGTTAATGTCGGTTTTTGTGCATTAGGTGGCAGCACGGTGGCCCCTTCTACTACCAATTTTCCTGTTGGTTCTGGCAATTGTAATTTTTCTTTTTCAGGCGGGTACGTAACCAATAATGTATTGAGACGATTAGCCGATCGCTTAACGCCTTCCCACTGTCGCATGCTACTGACAAGCTGTTCAACCGGGGACAGCATTCGACCAATCAGAATAGTACCCGCGATCATCATACCCGGTGTAATATCACCCTGAAGTGCAAGCCAAGCCCCCAAACCTAAAATTAATGACTGTAATAACACCCTTAAAAAACGCCCCATTGCCACTAATAGTCCACTGCGTTCGTTGGCTAATATTTGTTGCTGGCGGCCATATTGATAATTGTCTTGCCAGCGACGTTGCAGCACACCCAGCATGCCCAATGACTTAGCGGTATTCGCCTTACTAATATAACTTTCCGCTTGTTTCATAGACTCATCGGATTTTTTACTGGCCTGCGTGAGTGGTTTTTTTACCCACAAATCATTCGCAAATGCCAACAAAAATAACAATGCGGCCCCTACTAACGCCACACCACCTAACAGTGCATTGAATGAAAATAATAAAAGTAAATAGACGATAACCCAAGGCGCATCAAAGAATGCAAACACCGCACTGCCCGTCATAAAATTACGCAATGTTTGCGTATCGTTTAATAACACCGTTGCATTATTTTGCCCTGTCGTGATTTGATGAGCCGCAGATGCGCTGAATACTTTTTCAGTTATTTGCTCATCAAATGCACCGCCGATACGCACCATGACTTGGCTGCGAATCCACTCTAAAAATCCCATTAAAAAAAGTAACGCAATCACCATGACGCTCAACATGTACAAGGTCATTTCGTTGCCCGATGTTAATACACGATCATAAACTTGTAACATGTAAATCGCAGGCGCTAATAACAGCAAATTAATTAATGCGCTAAATGCCGCAGCATGAATAAACTCTGATTTATGCTTAAGCGCCATATCAAGAACAGGGCGCAAGGGATCACTCGATATCATGAGTGCATCCTTTTTTATGCCTAAGCAAAAGGAGGCTTATGCATAAAAGATAAAATATTGAGCCTCCGTTGCCATATGACAAGCGCTCTGAATTAGAAACCTTACCCTCAACACTGACATTAATGGTGGTCACAGCACCAATACGGCCACCTTTAATATCATCATGACAGTTTAAGGTGTAATAATACGTGCCGGCTTCTAACGTCAATATTAAAGAGCCAAATGGTGTAATGGTTGCGTCTTGCGCCCAGCCATCCCCCTGTGCTCCGCCTGTTGGAATACAATCCGATGTATTGACCGAGCTCCAAACCAATTCGGTGCTTTCACCTATTTTAATAGAGGTAGGTGTACCACTTATATTCACGCTGCCACCGACTACGCGGGCATTTAAATCCACTTCGAACAACGTGCCATGGATATCAAACTGATATTTTTTAAAATTATTTGAAACATAGCCACGACCGCCAAATCGACTTGTTCCATACAGGCGACCGTTGTCTGCCAACATTAATCCTGAGGGGACTTTACCGTCTGTATCGTCACCGGGGCCGCTTTTAAAATTATGCACATGTTCAAAACCACTGTTTATCACGGCACCGTTCACCACTTGAATGTCGGCCAGTTTTAACCGATAAATGGTTCCATCTAAGGTCATGTTTAAGGGTTTTTTAGGATACTCATTCCCTTCTATTGTTCTGGTGCTAATATATGTTTTATGATCACCTCCGCCCATCGTGGTGCCGTACAGGTAGCCATCAGCAATCGTCATGGGTCCGCGAGGCTGGCTACCATCACTATCAGAAAAAGTATGTAAAATTGAAAAGTCTGTGCCGTCTTTTTTAATGCGGTATAAGGACCCATGAGGATTAGAACCATCAATATGCGGGTAAGGTGTCTGAATAAGGTGAGCATTCTTAAATGAAAAAAACTGATACTTACCGCCGCATACACCGTTCAAGTAAGTCATTATCGTGCCCAAGGGAGTCACGCCCTTGGTGTTACATGTCCCCACTGAGGTGCCACCGTATAAGTAGCCTTGATCATCTTCTTTCAAATACGCACTGATATAATTATTATTTAAGTCCCAAGGTATCTCCCCTTGATCTAACGTAAATTCATGTAAAAGCGTAAACCCTTTATCTATTGCACTACTGTTGGGGTCTAGCCGATATAACGCCCCAACTACAAAATCATCCGCCGCAGATAACGTATCAAAATAAGGGATACCCCGACGATAACCCAATAAACCATAAATAACGCCGTTGCTAATCATAAATCCATTAGCATGGCTGTATTGCCCCACAGGGCCAGAAGGGAATTCATATACGAGTGTGAATGTTTGGTCTGTTTCAAACCGCCAAAGCCGTGATAACGATTCACCATTGGAATCCATAAAATACAAACGCCCTACGTCATCAAAAACAGGTAAGACGTATACGTCGTTAATTATATTACCGCTCTCAGAATCCTTATATAATATTTGAGGAGACGCGCCATCAGGATTCGCTTTGGCCACATCACCTTTTGAGCCCACCACATAAATTTCATGTGTTAATGGATGCCTTACAAAACCTGAAGGCGCAGACATAGCAAAACCATCAACTTTAGTATGGTGCCCCCTTGTGGGCGGCATCGTGTAAATACTGCCACCAGCCAGCCCAATAATTTGTTCTCGCTCATTGTCATACCATGGGGGGCTTAAAGGATAGCCTGTACCAGGAGCAGGCCATTGACTCGTTGAAGGTAATGTGTGAAATGACGTGAGATAATTCACTTTAATATCATCCACTAATGTGGTTGCCATGGTCATATTTATAAAACCACACACCATCACACCGGCCATAAACATACGTTTTATAAGTAAGATAAATGTCACCATGTACTCCTAAAATAAAACGCACTTACGCCAAAAGACGTAAGTGCTAATGGATTAAGCCGCTAGCAATAGATCAGCGCTGACATCTGGTGTGACTACGTCATTCAGACCCACAAAATCATCAATAGCATCGATTAATGTACTCACATCTGTGTTCATTAATGCATTTACAATTTCATGAGTATCATTTGTTTGCGTTGCATCATTACGACCAATCACATCACCGTTTGCATCTACGCCATTGTTTAAACCAATGGTGTCTAACCCATCAATCGTGACGAGCTCATCACTGAATGAATACTCACCATTTGCGTCTTTTACCAAACCAGAACCAAATGTAATAGACGTAATTTCGCCATAAAGTGTGTGAGTTGGGCCCGCAAAAAAGGTGTAATCCAAATAGCTTCCATCACTGGTTTCGATAATGAAACCAAGTTCTGTATCGCTGGCACTATCTGTCCCACTAAACGTGTATTGTGTGCCAGAGAAGGTGCCAAATGCGCCCCAGAAACCAAGGTCTACAATTGGATCTGGGTTTTCTTCACCAGCAAAATCACCCACACTTTTGTCATAGTCGGTTGAGGTCAAGATACCGTCGGCCCAAGTGAAAAAATTCCCTAACGTATATACGTTACCTGTTTGGTCGGTTGAACCATTTAAATCAAGATTAAAAAACGATTCGCTGTACGTTACGTCAATAGACATAATTGTCTCCTTAAAAGTTGAGGTTGGTTATACTGGTTAGGTGCTTAAAACAACCTAGGATTCACACCCAATCAATATTTTTGCCACAAACTAACGTGGGCTTAATGCGTTTCACGGCGGATTATTGCCAGCAAGGCTAGCCCTAATAATAACCAAGGACTGTTTGATCCACCTGAACTACCAGAACCTTTGACTGAATCGGTACCAGTACCAGTACCAGTACCAGTATCGGTGTCGGTGTCGGTGTCGGTGTCGGTGTCAGGTATATTCTTAGCATCGTCTTCTTCAACGGTTACGCGCACAGAATGGCTGAAAATTTTTCCGGCGGTATTCTCACAATGTAATGAAAATATTTTTTCACCTGTGTTAGCCGGTGTTATCGCTTCACTGGCGTCGACCGTTTTTTCACCTAACCAATCACCAGAAGCCGTGCAACCTGATACGTTCACTGTGTTCCAGTTCAATACCAATGTTTCACCTAGTGTGATGTTGGTGTTCGATGCTGATAACTGTAGTGATTGCGGCTCGACACTGAAACTAAAAAAAGCACCTAGTTCATCCTTATTATTCCCTGCCGTTACACCATAAAGTGTTTGCATATGG